>NZ_JBIMKU010000005.1:0-387416 GCF_051860965.1 Microbacterium sp. | reverse complement strand
CAGGATACTGACCAGGAGACAACGCCCTGGGCCAGATCAGAGCGACACCCCTGGGCCAATTCAAGTTGACATAGTCAAACGTCGCCTACGCATCCTCAGAGAACCAGGTTTCCTTGACTGCGCTGCGGCGCAGAGGTCGCCGCAGCGCACTAGTCTTCACTCACTAGCTCGCAACACTTGGAAGCCCCCGATGATCCGAGAATCCGCCGCTGAGGCTGACCGTCAACTAGGCGAACAGCGCTCGGCTTGTGAGTCTTTGGCGACTCGAGCGGGCTTGATGGTCGGCGTGACTGGAGCGATACTAGCGTTCGCTGCGACACGGTCGACCGCCCAAACAACCGACCCAAAGCTGGGGTACTGGCTCATCGTGGGAGCGGCTGTCCTGGGAGTGGTCGTCTTTTGGGCGGCCCGAGTTGGGGTTGGTCCAACGCCGGCCGCGTTGCTCACGACATCGGATCCAGACGACTTGACTCGTGCCAAGCTGTTGTTGGTGGAAGCGAACGCTCGCGTCCTTCTGCGCGTGCAAGTACTGTTCACCGCGCAAGTCATCGCAACGATAGTCGGCGTCGTTGAGTTGGCGCGCCTGATGTGGGAGTTGCCGTGAGCGAAGTCGCGTTCTGGACTTTCATGGAACTCCAGTTTGCGAACATCCATGAAACTCTGGCAGGTGACGACGGTCAGGAAGGCGGCGCCCTCGACATCGATCCAACTAGTGCGACAACTTCAACTTCTCGCCTAGATGAACCTCGGTCGATATTCCCGAATGTCATCGGATGGATCGCTGCCGACGCGAATCGCCAAGCCATCGGACTCAAAGACACCGCGGATTTCACTCGAGCTCGTCGTATGTTGTCTCCCCGGAGCCCGCTGGGTCCTCTGCTGGGGCTGACCGACAAGGACCTTGACCGAGCACTGACTCGAGTCCATGAACGTCATGCCTTGTCTCACGCGCAGGCAACGCTGAAGCGAGCATTGGATGTCGTGGCCGCGGTTGCCGCAATGGTCTTCCTGTCGCCTGTAATGCTGGTTGTGGCGATCCTCATCAAACTGGACTCGCCAGGGCCGATTTGCTTCTATCAAGAACGGATCGGCATCGGAGGGCGTGTGTTCCGCCTGCTCAAGTTCCGAACCATGCATCTCGATGCTGAGCATCTACTAGCCCGCGCAGTAGCGGCGGTTGCAGATGGCGAAGGATCGAATGGCGTTCTCTTCAAGATGATGGACGACCCCCGCATCACCCGCGTTGGCCGGTTCCTACGGCGCTACTCGATTGACGAATGGCCGCAGTTCCTGAACGTCATTGCCGGGCACATGAGTATCGTCGGGCCGCGGCCGAGCCTTCCAAGCGAGCAGCTCTACCGCCAGAGCGATCTTCGCACGCTTCCAGGGATCACCGGTCTGTGGGCGATAGCTGACCATCGAGACTTGTCATGGGAAGAAGCCGTGCGAATCGACGATGCTTATGGGGCGAACTGGACCCTCCGAGGCGACCTGCGCATCATGTTACGGACGCTCATGAGGAGCTTGCGCCCGGTGAGGTACTAAGTCCTGCCGTCTTTATGCCTCCAGCGTCAAACGGCAGGTGGCGTGGCAGTATCGATTCCGTGAGCGCTCCCGACATCTCCGCAGAGTTGATGGACCAACTGAAGGGATCTGGCGGGGAGAAGCACACAACCCTCTTCCTTGGTGCAGGGGCTTCAACGACTTCGGGGCTTCCCGACTGGGACACTCTCGTGACACGTCTGCTTCTCGCGGGGAAGTCAGTACCGGATGCGGCCACTGCCCAGTTGCTGCTCGCGCGTCAGGACCCGTTGATGGTCGCTGAGGCCGCTCGCGCAGCACACGGCGGACGCTGGAACCAAAAGCTTCGGCGGGCGCTGTACGAAGGAGTGATCGCAATGGAAGCCTCGCCACTGCATTTGGCAGCCACACGCCACCTGCTCGAGGGCGACACGCACGATACAACCCTTGCCACCCTCAACTTCGACAACTTGCTCGAGCAAGTCATTCTCCATGAGAGGCCCGACAAGTCAGTCGGCTCGAGAACTACTCAGGAAGTTCCCGACTGCGATTACATCGTGCATCACCTTCATGGGGTCGTCACGCCATCCGAGGTCGGAAACTGCGTACTCACTTTGACGGAGTTCCTTGACCTCATCGGCGACGAAGAGGCATGGCAGCGCACATTTCTCGCAGAGTCCCTGGAACACGGGGCGCTGGTGATTGCAGGTACGTCCTACCGCGACCCTGACATTCGCCAATGGCTTCATGCCGCAGTTCGGAGGGCGCCCGATACGCACGCTGCGATGGTGCTTCTCGCACGCCAGGGCTTCGGAGTGTCGAAGTCAGAGTTCGAGGCGATGCGAACGTCGCTGACCGCCCAGTGGGAGCGTGTCGGCGTACGCGCGGTACTCATGGAGGACTTCTCCGACGCCGCGCAGGTCATCCGTGAGTTGCGGGTACTAGGTCGGGAGGGGTACCTGTCACCCCAGGCGCGCAGCAAGGCCGTTTGGACGCATCATGCCGACAGGTTCGTTGAACTACAGGAGAGATTTTCTACGCAACTGGAGGCAGATGCGTCCAGGATTGCGCAGGAGATGGATGCGGCGGCCCTGAACGCTTCGCTCTGGTTGGCGCGCGGTGATGGAACCGTCGTCAGGTGGGCGTCTCAGGATCGGACGTACCGCGACCTGGATGCGCTCCGCGCGGTACCCACGGGCTTTGACAGTCCGTGGGTCGCAGGGAAGGCTGTGTCTGCGGATGCGCTCCTATTCCAGAACCTCGAAACCCTCCCGACGCGCCGATGGCGATCAGTACTTGCCGCACCACTGCCAGTCTCGCATCCAACCCTGCCAGAAGTGACGACAGCGGTTCTCACGATTGGGTTGCCAGAGACGGCGGAAGCATACGACGACTCGCGGATGCTTTGGGGGCCGGTTATCGGAGAAGTGAGCAACCAGTGGAGCGAACGTCTGGGTGAGACATTCGTATGAAAAGCGCGTGCGCGGCGGACGGCGAACCTATACTCGGGAACAAGCAGAGGGGGACTACATGGCGAAGTCCAGTGCATCCGGCTACCAAAGCCTTGGGAACGGTGTGTTCCGGGTCGGCGGAGTGGCGACGCGCAGTGCTGTGACTGGCAAGTACGTCACCTTGCCTTCAACGAAGGCGAGGCAACCTGGCGAGAGCGGCTCCGCTTCGAAGCGGAGCCGGTAGCTTCTTTACTCTGAGGCGGTTCGTAGCTGTCGACGAAGGCGTTTCATCCATACTTGTGCGTCGACGGTCTTCGTCGGCACATCTATCAATTGACTGTATAGAGTCCGCCCGAGGTCAGTCTGAGCGCGAGCCTCCTCAAAGGACCACATGATCTGGCAGAGATTTGCGAGATCACGTGCGTCACTCTTGATGAGGTCGGCCGTTGCCTGGCGGTAAAGGGCTCGACCAGCGCCGACGTCACCCGCTCGGAATCGAGTCAAGCCGCGCGTTGCTGTGAGAGTCGCTTCTTGCTCCGGGTCGTTCGATGTAGCCAGGCTCAGGTATTGATCGGCTTCATCTGTGTGCCCGAGCCTTGCGGACGCGAATGCGGCATTGTTGAGAAGTATTGGATTTAGCGGGTGGGTCCGAAGTCCGACTTCCGCGTATTCGACGGCCAAGGCGTAATCTTCGAGCCCAGTTAGAGCTACATAGGAAGCGTTCACTGCGGCGCTCAACGAGAACGGTTCATCAGCAATCCAACTCGCAACGGCACTTTGCGCCCGCCGCCAGTCCGCGACTTGAACTGAGGCAAGCGCTTCGGCTTCGTATGCTCGCGGTGCCGACTGTACCGTGCCGACATCCGCGAGACCGTGATCTCGGGCCCACACGGCTTGCGCGAGTGCGTTGTCAGTCGGATCGCGTACGGCGTCCAACATCAAACCCCGCGCCCGTTTCTCCCGTCCCGCACGCAACTCCTCGCTCGCTAGCGCAGCTGCAAGTTCGCTCGCGCTGAAAGGGGAGACAGAATTGTCGATGAGTAGCTCGCGAGCGGTCCGGATGAGCCGAATAGGAACGTCGGCTAACTGAGATACGGCAATGTGCGCGGCAAGCAGCCACGGATCCGACTGGAGGCGGTCCGAGCTGCTCAGCCAACGGAGTGCTTCGCCAAACTCATTGGCATGGACAAAGAATCGGGATGAGGATCTCAGGACCAAGCGGTTGTCTGGGGCTATCGCAAGCGCCGCTCTGATTGCACGCGTCGCTTGATCGGTGTTGCCCAACGTCACATGAGCGAGGGCGAGGTCAAGCCAACGAAGCGCACTTCGAGGATGCTCCCGGAGATATGCCCGGAGCCGGTGCACCCGAAAGCGAGCGTGCTCGTCAAGCTCGGTGGCTGAGACAAATCGCAAATCGGGCTCGTCGACTCGATCCGCGCGCTGCGCTGTTAGGCGTTCGATCACGTCCGGCCTAAAGGGACCTTGTTCCAAGATGGATATTGCCTGGGATTCGAGGGATGAAGTCGCCCCCAGTCCCGCCGTGCGAATTGTCGACAACAGATCCGCGGCCGTCCAGGGATTGGCGTGCGCGGCGAAGTCAAGCTCGCGTCGGCGCACGCTCTCGCGGAAGTCCAGCGCGCCTTGCTTCGTCGGCCGAGCGGGACTCAACTCTCGAGAAGTGGCTCCCGCGCGCGTCGGTCTCCAGCGCGGAACGACGTTTCGATTTTCGTGCGGACGGAGGAGGCTCACCGTCGGCGCGATCTCTCTACGCTAGCTTGCTTGCTCAACCGGTCCAGCATCGAGACGACGCGGCTCAGCGAGAACTGCGGCGTGGTGCCGCGCGACGCGGCGTGTCGGCGAGCTGGGTCCGAGTCGCACAACGAACTAAGTAGTTCCACGACGGTCTCATGGGTCCACGCCGGTAGACCTTCTCGAACAGTCTGAATCGCGGCATCCGTCGCGTCGCGAACCGAGGGCTCAACGTCTACGTAGTCACCTGCCCAGACGTCCCACCGAAGGTCAGGATCGAGATTCTGGTAGATGAGCGTCTGAATGTGAACGCCGCTCAAGACGAAGGCGATAAGGCCTCCCAACTGGTAGAGATCAGTACCCTTTCTGCGCTGATCGTTGCTCCCTGGAACCTCACCATAGAAGTACTCGGGAGGCGCGTATGTGGCATCTCCAGGAAACATCTCGTTGTCGAACCTGTATGGCCGGTCGCTAACAATAGCTCTCCCGAGGTCCGCCACCTTCGCATGCGAGAGTCGTGAGCCGAAATCGATCCCAAGGATGTTGGAAGGCTTGAGGTCTTGATGTGCTATTCGAGCACCGTGAAGCTCGGTCACACCAGCTGCAACGTCGTGCAAGAGCGCGAAGCGAAGCGCGAGGTCTTCATCGTCGAATTGAAGCGGAAGGACAACTCGGAGGTCGCCCAAAGCGGGCTCGAAGATTATGTAGCTGAGCAGACCCATAGGGAAGGTCGGGTCTCGACGCGTTTCGCTGTCGAGCGCTAGAACGATGCGCCTCATCCGAAGACCTTCGCACTGGTTCAGAACAGCAACCTCGTGCTGAAAGTCCGCAGTGAGTTCCTGGATTGCGTCGATCAGGTTCTCGGCGCTATACGCAGTTTCGAAGTCGAACACCTTGCAGAAGGCTTGTTGCCCGCCGGCGCGGCTGACGAGATAACAGACCGAGAAGGATCCGCCGGTCGTGGGGCCGGACGCGTCAGCACGTTCCGTAACAATCCACCCGTCGATGAGCTCGGTGCCAATGAGCTGGTCATAGGCAGATGGAGCGAACTCTGCACTCACGTCGCTCCTTCCTAGCCGGCACGAAGTTCTCACTCGGTTCCCAGGGCCGAGATCTCTTGTGAGCGTAGTCGGCCGTTCAACATTCACCGAGGTAACCACGCCTCCAGCGCGGAGATCTATGGTTGGTCGCTCGACATTCGAGTTCCGACGTCCGACAAAGCCGAACACAGGCACTGCGCGCGACTCGGCCGATCGAAGTAGTCCCGGTAGCCCACGTCATACCGAAACCGCAAAAAAGAGTGATGCAAAATGAGTGATGCACGCAGGCACCAATGTGTAATTACTTCACAGATTCACATCGGGCGGCGTACTCTGAAGTCATGCGGGGCGGACTCGAGAGGTGGAAGCGAGGCGCTGGTTCAGGCGGACTGAAGCAGGCCGTCAACTACGCGTTCGAGGGCACGTGCGACTCGCACTTCCGCACTTCGACCGGAGTAGCCGCACTCGACGCATACGCGAACGTCGCCACGGTCTCCCGGTTCACCGTCACCGATGAGCGCATCGCTCGAGATGCGCTCGCTCCCGCGGAGCTCCGCGCATGGGTCGATGGGCGCGACCCTAAGACGGGTGCCGAGCGCGGGGTGATCTACGCGGCGCCGAACTCCGACCTCGTTCTGGACGGCACGGTCAACGCGCCGAAGACGTTCAGTCTCGCCGCGCTCCTACATCCGGAGATCGGGGCGGAGTTCGAACGGCTCCAAGATCGGCTGCGCGACCGGATCGTTCGAACGTGGCAGTCGGAACTCAACGCTCGACGAGGTCACGGAGGACTCATCCGCGAGGACATCGCGCAGATCGAGGTAGTCGAGCTGCAGCACCGACGATCCCGGTCACTCGACCCCCACCTCCACCGTCACCTCTGGCTGAACGTGAAGGTGCTGGGGCGTGACGGCCGCTGGTCGAACGTCGACTCCCGCGTCGCGATGAAGCTGCACACCCTTATCAACGCCGAGGGAGACCTGGCCGCCCGCACGGACCCCGAGTGGATCGCGGTGCTCGCCAAACACGGCTATACCGTCAACGCGGACGGGGAGATCGCGCAGCTCGTGCACGCCGTGCGTCCGCTCTCGCGCCGATCGAATCAGATCGAGCTGAACCGGTCACGGTTGCTGGCAACGTGGCGTGACGAGCATCGCGGCGCCGAGCCGAGCTATGACGTGTTGCGTCAGATCGACCGCCGTGCGTGGGCGACCTCGAGGCCGAACAAGCCCGGCACGGTCAACGAGGACGAATGGGAGGACGCGGTCCGCGCCGAGCTCGCGCAGATCGATCGCGCACTTGTCCATCGGGCTGCACCTCGTCCGGTGCAGGCGGTCTCGATGGCGAATCTCGATCGGACCCTTTTGGCGGAGATGGGGGTGGTCGATGCCGACGATCGGTCGACCGGATCTGGCGGCCGATTCAGCCGATTTGATGTGCGTGCCGGTGTGGTCCGCGCGATCTCTCGCTCTGGTGTCATCGCACCACGCGAGGAGCTGGACGGCCTGATCGACGAGGTTACCGCGTCGGCGATCCGGACCACCGTGAAACTCGTGGATGCCGCGGGCGCGCCAGGGCACGTGAAGTGCCTGATGTCGTCGGAGACCGTGCGCGCCAAGATCCGGCTTGCCGGACTGCTCGACGCCCTCGCCCAGCCCGGTGGGACTGAGCCTCGTGCGGTGATTCGGCGGCTGGCGGCCAGGGTGGTGGGTGCGAAGACGCTGGATGATGCGCAGGTTGCTGCGGCTCGAGCGATCGCCGGCGATGACCGACTGGTCACGGTCACTGGTCCGGCGGGGGCAGGCAAGACCACGATGCTCCGTGTCGCGCACGCCGCGGTCGCACGTCGTGGGGGCCGCATGGTGGTCGTGGCGCCGACGAAGAAGGCCGCAACTGTGGCCGCGCGAGAGATCGGCACGTCCGCCTCGAGCATCCACGCCCTGCTGTTGGACCACGGGTATCGCTGGTCGCGGGATGTTGCCGGGGCGCAGGTCTGGTCCCGTCTCACGCGAGGTGAGGTTGATCCGACCACGGGTCACGTCTACGCGGGTCCGGTGCGATTCGCGGTGGGGCCGCAGGATCGGATCGTTGTCGACGAGGCAGGGATGGTCGACCTTTACGCCGCAGCCGCGCTTGCACAGATCGCGGTCGACACCGGCGCGCGGATCGCGTTCGTTGGCGACCCGTGCCAAGCCCTGCCCGTCGGGCACTCGGGCGCGATGGCCGCCGCCACGAGACGTGCGGCCACTACGGTCGAACTGCAGTCCGTGCACCGCTTTCACGATCGGGAGTACGCAGAACTGACCCTCCGGCTACGTAACCCCGCCAGCGACGAGGACGCCCTGGCAGTAGCAGCGGACCTCGACGCCGCCGGCCACCTCCACCGCGTCGCCTCACGCGAGGAGGCGCTCTCTGCGATGGTCGACGGATACTTCGCGCACACTGGGTGCGGTGATCGGGTCGCTCTTGTCACCGGCAACAACGCCGACGCGGACGCCATCAACGAAGCGATCCAGCAACGACGTATCGACTCCGGCGACCTCAACCTCCGCGAGGTTGCGATCGGTCAAGGGGAGCAGCGGCTTCTCGTCGGCGACCTCGTGCAGACTCGCCGCAACGACCGCGCGAGCGGCGTCGAGAACCGCGCGTCGTGGATCATCCGCCGCATCACCGCCGACCACATCGACCTGATCAGCCCCACTGATACCGCCGACCTGCGCCGAATCACACGCGCATACGCGGAAGAGCATGTGCACCTCGCGTATGCCTCCACGGTTCATGGCATCCAGGGGGAAACGACGGACGCGTCGATCGTCGGACCCGACGTCGACGCCGCCGGCCTCTACGTTGGCCTCACCCGCGGCCGCACCCACAACGCCGCCATCACCATTGCCGACGGCCAGCAGCACGCCATCGAGAACATCGCCCGCAGCATGCGCCGCGGAACCCCGGAGGTCACCATCGAGGACTCCATCCGCGCCGCACGCGCGGAACTCGCCAGAACTCGTGGCAACACCCCCGCGCCGATGGCCCCGGTCGCCGCGCTCATCGCGAGTACTCGCGGCATCGCCTGACCCTGAGGAGTTGACATGACTGACCCCATCCCGCTGTACCCGGCCCCGTTCATCGTCTGGCGACTGACCGACGAAGAGGACGGAACGATGCGGATCGAAGCGATCAATCGATCCGGTTGGGCCGAGCAGGAGATCTGGTGCTCGATCACCGACGCGCGGTTGTTGGCCGACGCGATCCACGGACAGTTCCCGTCTGATCGTGGGCAGGCGTCGGCGCCTGATCAGTCGTAGGTGCGGTGGACGTGCCAGCTGGCGTCGCCGCGAAACACGTCGAACACGAACGCGTCACCGCTGTCGTTCGTGCCTTGAAACCGCCATCCGTAGAGACCCCTGCCGCGTTCTGCCGCGGACCAGATCGAATCGCGCAACCGGGTCGGAGAGTCGGTCACGATCCATCGTTGGCCGCCGAAGAACATCCGCGCCGGGATGTCGTCGACCATCCATATCGTGACTTCATGCCCCACATCGATCGCCGTCATGAATGAGAGATTAGAACATAAATACGATAGACGGTAGCCTGACGGTGATTGGTCGGAGGGAGGGGGACCCGGGTCGGTGGGTACGAACCGACGGTACGCAGAGCAGGTCGACCGGCGCATGGACGAGCGGATCCTGCAACGGATCGCGGACGAGTTCCCCCTGCAGTCGCTCACGGAGAAGGAACGCCAGGCGGACCGGTTGCCGGTCACGCGGGACCCTCGACCGAAGAGCTGCCGCGCGTGGGTGCGGTTCGGCCCGCACCCCATGCTCGTCGACGCGAAAGTCGCGGTGTGGAACGACGTCGCGTGCGGGATCATCTTCATCGTTCGCGATAAGGAGTACCGATGCTGGGTGTGGGCCAGCGCCGTGAGTCCTCCGGTCGACTAAGTGAGGGGCTAACGCGTGGAAGCGGGGTGAGAGTACGCTGACTCTCACCCCGCTTCCTGTGCACTCAGTTAGCGAGAGATCCCTGTGGCGGCGTACGAGGCTGGCACGGCTACTGGCCCCGAAGCGGACGTGTCCGCGGCGGGGCCGTTAGCTTTTGGGGAGCGCTCGACGGTGACGCCGGCGAACTTGAGGGAGGCGCCGACGTTGTCCGCGACGATGTCGCGGGTTTCGCGGGTCTGCCCGGTTTCCTTGTCGGTGTAGGTGCCGAATCGGAGGTCGCCTGCGACGATGACGCTGTCGCCCTTGCGGAGCGAGTTCGTCACGTGCTGTGACTGCTGGTTGAACACGACCACGCGGTGGTAGACGGTGCCGGCGTCTTCCCACCGGTTCGTGGTCTCGTTGAGTCGGCGGTCGTTGACGGCGACGGTGAATCGGGCGTACTCGTTGCCTGATTCGCCGGCGCCGTGTTCGGGGTCACCGGTGAGGTTGCCCTCGATAGTGACGGGGATCCTGGTGGTCATCCTTCTTTCCTTTCGTTGGCCGCACCTAGTGTTGGTGCGGGGTGGCGTGGGCCTGGGTGGTCCACGCGGTCCATGCGTTCTCGTCGGTCACTGTCGCCCAGGAGCGGGATGGTGTGTCTTGGTGCCCGTTGGAGCATCCGCCGCCGTAGGCGTGGGTGAGCCGGGGGCGGGCGATGGCGAGGCGTTCGTGCCAGCCAACGGGTCCGAGGCCGGTGTCGGCGTCGTCGAAGCAGACCACGTGCGCGGTGTGCAGGGCCGAGAGCTCTTCGACGAGCTGCTCGTGCTGCCACCAGCAGTTCGGCACGGTGGAGATGGGGACGCGGTAGCGGACGGTGAACCATTCGACCCAGTCGCGGAGGTCCGCCCACACCTGTTCAGCTTCTCCGCTGGTGAGGTAGCGCCAGTTGATGATCTCGGCCGCGATCGGTTCGGAGGATTCGTCGCGGTCGATGTCACCGGGATCCTCCTGAGGTGGGGGCTCGGGGTCGGAGGCGGTGACGCCGGCGAACGCGTCGATTGCGTCCTGCGGCTCACCGTCATCAGGGAAGCTCATGCGGTTAGCTCCTCGGTGGGGTGGGCGAGTTTGCGGCGCAGGTGGTCGAGGGCGATGTGGGTGGCGTGTCGTCGAGTGCGGTGGCGGGCGAGGACTTGGTCGCGGTCGATGAGCCTGTGCAGCAGGTCGTGGCAGTAGGGGTGGAGAGGGATCAGGTCGCTGTGCGGTTCGTGGGCGACCCAGTGCCCATCGCTGGAGCGGTGGACGCCGGTGTAGTCGGCGTGGTGGAGTTCGAGCATGTTCTTGACGTCGGGGATGCCGCACGCCTGGCAGCGGAGGGTTTCCCCGGAGCGGGTGTGGTGGGTGAACCATCGGTCGCGTCGGGCGAACCATGCGGGTGAGTGGAGGTAGCCGGTGCGGTAGCCGCGGTCGCGGATCTTGCGGCGGTTGCTCATTCGTCTTTCACCGCCTCCGCCGGTTTAGTCTTCACCGGCACTTCCGCCGGCTGGGGCGGCTGAAAGGCGGTGCGGAACACGGTCTGCTGTTCGGTTTCGATGGTCTGTTTGCCGTGGTGGATGGCGCGGGCGTCGGAGCGTTCGTCCCATCCGGCGAGGTCGAGGAGGACGCCGCGGCGGTTGCGGTAGGCGAGGAGTCCGAGGGTTTGCGGCATCCGGCGGATCTCGTCGACCGACATGAGCGAGCGGCGTTCGTGGTGCTCGCTGGTGGAGTGCCCGGCGTCGCGGGTGGACCAGGACCGGAGGGTGCGCTGGGTGTCGCGGCTGCCGAGGAGCGCTTCGATGTCTTGGAGGTGGGTGACGTGGGAGGCGCCGCCGAGGAGGACTTTGGCGGTGGCGGCTGCCCAGATGGTGTCGGCTTCGGCGCGGGACCAGGCGGTTTCGGCTTGGGAGAGGGCTTGGAGGACGACGAAGGTGCAGATGCCGCGGCCGCCGCCGTCAGCCATCGTGCGGGGCAGATTTCCCCAGCGGAACATGTTCACGATCTCGTCGAGGATCAGCCCGAGCGGTTTGTGCAGCCGTGATCCGGTCGAGGCGAGCGCCTTCGTGCGGGCGACTTCGACAATGTCGTCCAGCACCGCGGACAGCCACCCGCCCATCGCGGACGCGCCGGACGCGGACCCGATCAGATAGAGGGTGTTGGCGTCGTCGAGGAACTCTCGCGGGTCGAAGGCGGGGTCGCCGGTGCGGGGGCTGAGGGTGTCGCGGATCTGGGGGACGGCGAGGGGGGCGACGGCGCCTTGGACGCCGAACCAGATGGAGGAGGCGAGCTTCTCGTCGCCGGTGATGGTGGCTTCGAGACTGTCACCCCAGCCGGGTGCCCCGTCGATGCGGAGGATCTCGGCAGCCTGGAGGGCGAGGGAGGGTGAGGAGCCCCATTCGTAGAGGGTGGCGACGGTGCGGTTGCCGACGGCGGCGGCGTGGAGGAGGCGGGCGAGGACGACGCCGGATGCTTGCGCCCATTCCTGGTTGGTGTTGCTGGTTCCGAGGGCTGTGCCGGTGATGATCGCGGTGCCGCGCTGCATGGCCACGAGGGGGTCTTCGCAGCCGGCGATCGGGTTGACGCGGAGGGTGTGTCGGATCCCGGAGAGTCCTTGCGGGTCGAACACGTGGACGGTGCCGCGTTGCTGGCGCATCGCCATGGTCGCGGTCAGGTTGTCGTTCGTGGTGGAAGTGGTGACAAGCGGGCCGGTCCAGTCGAGGATCGCGGAGATCAAGACTCGGTAGCCCTTACCTGATCGTGGCGGGCCCTCGAGGGCGACGGAATCCTCAATGGAGACGAACACGTCGGTGCCGCGGGAGCGGCCGACTCGCCATCCCACGTCGGTCGCGGTGGGCTTTGCCAGATCGGGACGCAGCTGCTTGGCGCGGCGGAGGACCGCTCTGGCGGAGAGGTGTTCGCGGATCTCGCTCGAGGTGGCGAATCCCGGGCGGGTGCGCAGTTCGGCGATGAACGCGCGATCGGACTGCCGATACCGTCGCACTGCGATGACGATGCTGATCGCGAGCGCGACGATCACCAGCAGGGCGAGGAGGTCGGCGACGCGGATCTGCCATAGCGGCAACGCGCAGCCCGCGGGTGGCGTGTAGGTGGCGGGGTCACCGGTGAGGGCGAGCCACAACCCGGAGAGGAGGCCGGTGGGCGTGGGGCGATCGCCGCAGACAAGCTGGGTGATCGCCTCCGCGATGAACGCATAGGCGAGCGCCGCCACGACACTGGCCGCGATGCCGATCGCGATGACCTTGCCGAGCACGCTTTCACCCATGATCGAGTCCGTTCCTACAGGCCTCTGGTCGCCGCGGCGGTGGCTCGGATCCACGCGTCGCGAGTGCGGGGCCGGAGGTTGTCGAATCGCAGCCCACCGGACTTCAGCGCCGGGTCGTAGGGGATGACTTCCACGGCGCGGACGTGAGCGGTGAACCCCTCGACGATCCGCTTCACTGCGGTGTGGTGGGTGGGTTCGGACTGGGTGACGACGATGACCGCATTCTCTGCCAGGGCACGGGAGTGGTCGTCGCGGGTGCGGAGCGCGTCGAGGAGGAGCGCGGCGGATTCGGCGGACTCGGGTGCTGCGAGCGTGGGGATGACCAGTTGCGTGGTGGCGTCGATCATGCTCAGCCACCGGTCGGCGGACTCGTCGTTGCCCGAGTCGAAGACCACGACTCGGTAGTAGCGGGCGGCGACCTGCATCAGCCGGTCGAACTCCTCCGCCGTGAGCCGCTGGTCGGCGGCGAGCAGTTCCGGGTTGGAGCGGAGCACGTCGTACCGGTCGGCGTGCTGGTGGTGCACGAACGCGGTGATGTCGGAGACGGCGGCGGCGGTGGCGAGAAGGTCGTCGGTGTGGTGGAGAAGGTCGCGGATGGTGGTGTCGTAGAGGCCGGTCTCGGTGCGCCATCCCAGGGTGCCGCGAGTGTCGTTGTTGTCCCACGCGAGAACGTTCCCTCCTCCGTGGCGTGCGATGACGGCGGCGATCATCGCCGTGGTCATCGTCTTGCCGACGCCGCCTTTGCCGTTCGCGACGCTGATCGTGCGGCATCCCGCCCAGTGCGTCGAGACCGCCGCGATTGCATCGTCTCGTTCCCGCTGCGCGTGAGAGATGGGCAAGGAGATGCCGAGTCGCGCCAGGAGTCCCCGTGCGCCTGCCGGCTCCGAATCGGAGGCAAGGAAAGTGGGGCGCTCGGTGACAGGCCCCGCATCCGCCGCCCGAGCGGTGGTGTCGCCGGTCGGATCCGGAGTCTCTCTCGTCACCTCTCCTCCCACAACATCGCTGTTGGACTCGATCTGGGCCATCCGCTGGTCGATCCAGCTGCCGGGGTCCTCGTCGGTCTCGCGGGCTTGCGCGCGGGTGTCGGGTGGGAGGGGTGCGAGTGTGCCGTCGACGCTGACGAGGAGGTGGTGGTCGCCGCGGTCGCCGCTGGTGACCAGTTCGATGGGGGCGCCGGTGCGGCGGGCTTCGTCGGTGGCTTTTCGGACGATGGCGAGGCGGATGTCGTCGCCGGGGGTGACGGTGATGGGTTCGCGGTGTCCGTCGCCGGCGATGTAGGTTGCGGTGGGTCCGGTGACGGTGGCGTAGGCGCGGGTCATGACAGCTCCTTTTGGGCGGTGGCCAACCAGCCTTCGACACCCGGGTCAGGCGTGGGTGCGGGTTCGGCGGGCCAGAGGCTTTCGAGGTCGTCGGGTTCGAGCAGATGGAGGTGCGGGTCGTTCTGATCGGGGGTGACGGCGTCGTCGGTCTTGAACAGTTCGTATTCCCACTCGGTGGAGGTGGCGAAGCAGTCCACGAGGTAGGAGTATTGGCCGACGTAGGCGAGGAACTCGCCCTTGCGGAGCTGGCGGGCCATGTCGACGTGTGGGGCGGGCAGGTTGAGCCGCTCGCGGAGGTGGGTCTGTTCTTGGTGGTTCACGCGGAAGATGAACTTGTTCTCGATGTCTCCGATGATTGAGTAGGCGAGGGCGCGTTCGAGGGACTTCTCGTCGCCGACGGCGTCCAGGTCGCCCATCTTGTGCAGGATGACGATGTTGCTGATCCCGTAGTGGCGGGACAGTTTCAGCCACTGCTGGAACATCTGCAGTGACGCGAGCGATGTCATGTCACGCCATCCCTCCTCCCGCACCACATACCGGGTGCGCTTCGCGTCACGATCGGAGATCACGGCCTGGATCCAAGCGGTGGAGCACACCTGGGTGAGCTGCGCGGCGAGCTCACCTCGAGAGAACAGCTCGCTGGTGTCGGTGACGACGATGGGCGCGTCCTGGTCGAACTCGACCGTGGACGCGTCTTCGAACAGGCCGGAGAGGTCGCCGTCGACGAACCGCCGCAGCACGAACCGAGGTTGCACCGCCCCCGGTGCCACCTGCCGTTCCTGATCGGTCCCGACGGGCGGATGCTCGAGTTGGTGATAGACGCCGCGGAGAGTCGGCTGGTCGTTGGTGTCGGCGATGCACCGGTCGAGGGCGTCGTGCATCGCTGCATGTTCGATGGCGGTGAGTCTCGCGCCGAGGGTGAGTTCGACGATCGCGATGAGAGTGCCGGTGCGGCGCTGCTTCACCATCTGCTCGTGCACTTCATCGGAGGTCCCCGTCCGCCTCGGTCCACGATCCAGCGGGTTGAGGCGTGCACCCGTGCCACCACCGAGACGGATCACGCGACCACCCGGAATCGCGTCAGCGAGAGCGACCCATTCGCCCTTCGGATCCGACGGAACGACCACCTGGTGCCCGAACGCGATCGATCGGGTCGTGAGCGTCTTGATGGTCGCGGACTTTCCTGAGCGGTACGCGCCGAGCACGAGGACGTTTGTCGAGAACGTGCCCCGGTCGGACGTATCGACATAGGCGGTCCAGGGGGAGAAGTGCCAGAGTGCGTCGGCGTTGAGGTCGACCCCGACGATCGGCCCCCTATGGCCGAGCCCGGCGTCCGCGACGAACGGGAAGATTCCGGCGAGGTGCTGCGAGGTCGCCTGATGCGGTGGCAGCACCGGCCGCGCCAGATTCCAGTACCCACCGCTCACGAGCCCCGGCCCGAACGGCCCGGCCACGGCAGGTTCGGGGAGGCTTCGGTCGCGCCGCCCCACGTGTGCCGGCTCGTCCTGGCGCAAGGTGGTGGCGACTTCTCGGCGCAGGTCGGCCTGTTGCTTCCGGGTGAGGCCGGCGGGGGTGAAGGTCACGCTGTGGCGAGCCATCACTTCATCCCCAAGCCGACTGGATATGCGTTCACCATCAGCGCCTCTGCCTGCTGGCAGTAGAGAATCTGCGCCTCCATGCCCGCCCGCGAGAGGGCGTTGCGCATCCCCGCGATCGCCTGATCCAGCTCCGGTTCAGACGGGGCGGTGATGGTGAGATAGGCGCCGTATCGGAATTCGCCGTGACCGGCGACGATCTCTTGCTCCTGTTTCTCTAGCGCGTCCCAGTCCGCGGCGTCCGCGGCAGATCCGTCAGCGCCGCGCTTGGCGCGCAGCTTCTCGTTCCCGCGCCATACCTTCTTCTCATCCCGAATCCGTTTCAACGCCTTCGACACTGGGACGGGCGTGAGTACGAGCGACAGGATGTGGGTGACCGCCTCACCGGTGTGCGGGTGGCGGGCGAACACGATCGGCGACACGAAACCGACCGGCGCATCCGACCGCGGCCACTCGTGGATCCACATCGTCGTGTGCACACCCGAGTCGGTGATCACGATCCCGTTGCGACCCTTCGGTTCCTCCAGGTACATCGGTCCGATGGCAATCGGGTCGACTCCCGCTTGCGCGTCGTCGCGGTTCTGCACGGTCGGGGCGAACGCCGGGTCGACCGTGAGACGACCTAGAGCGGCAACGTCGCGGGTGGTGAGCCAGTGGCGGACGCGGATCTTCGCCGCCTGCAGGGCGTCGGCCAGGTTGCCTGCCTCGATGTAGGCGAGGGAGGTGATGGCTGCCTTCCCGCCGCCGAGGGACTTCAGCTGCGCGCCAAGCGCAACGAGGTCAAGGGTGAAGGTGAGGTAGTTGCGATGCGAGACCGCGAACCGCTCCGAGGCATCCATGACGGCCTCATAGTTGGTGGCAAGCGGAGAGCGCGCGTCCAGGTCACGGCGACGCTGCACGGTTTCGTAGTAGTCACGGGCGGCACGGATCGTGGTGGGAATGGTGCGCTCCTGCAGTGTGACCCGCTTTACCCCCGGACGCTGCGTGAAGGATGCGAGAACCGATGCCCACTGCTGAGCGAGGTCGTACCGCTCCGGAGTGTCGTGCATGAGGAATCCCTGCACCTCGAGTTCCGCCGTCACCGACACGGACCGGTCGTGCGGGTTGTACACGCACCCCATCCCGTCCATCTCCCACAACTGCAGCGACGCCCGCACGCCCGGCAGGTTGAGCGTCCCCGCCAATCGGGTCTGCTCTGGACGAAACGCCTGCGTCGTCGCGCCCATCGCTTGCCGCACCTGTTTCATCAGCCACAGACCCGCCATACGCGGCGTCGAGATCCCATGGATGCTCGTTAGCGCCGTCACTCCGAGCGCGAGATAGATGGGCGCCGCGTAGAGCAGCCCAAGCGGCCCGAATCGGTTCACGGCGATGAGGAGGACGAGGCCGGCGGCGGCGACGAAGCCGAGCTGCCAGCCGTCCATGCCCATCACCACGCCCTGGCGCGAGCGCCGAGGCAAACGCACCGGACGAGTCAGATCAGTCGACGTAGTCATGAGCTACTCCTTGCACTCGTCACCGGGGCTGGCGTGGGGCTCGTGGATGCGGCTGAGGGAGCGGCCGTCGCTGGGGTGCCCTCTTTGATGGCGGAAGCGGGTGAGGTCGATCGCGCAGGTGTGGAAGGACCACGGGGTGGGGAAGCTGTGGACACGCGAGATGCCACCGACCCTCCTCGTCCGATCGCTCCGGTTGCGATGCCTGCGGGTGACGCGCCGAGCCGAGACGGGATGCGCACGGCAGTCCTTGCCGCGTTGGAGCTCACGCGCCCCGCGTGCGAGGCCGCGCCCGATCCCACCCCGTCCGCCGCGACGGCACCGACGAAGGAGAAGAGTCCGAAGATCGCGAATGGCGCGAATGCCACAAGCACCAATCCGATCAGCAGAGGCCACGAGCGGGGATCCCAGATCGTCTTCACCGTCGAGAGCCCGTTGATGATTAGGGTGATGAACCCGATCGTGAGGGGGCCAGTCAGGAGAAGAACGGCGACGGCGGAGATGTAGCGGACGACCCATTGCGGCCCGATGCCCCGGACCGGGAAGACCATCCAGGCAACCGGTCCGACGGCGATCAGCGCGGCGAGCACGATGTTCCGGAAGGTAAACACCAGCATCAGCAGCAGCATCCCGATCATCAGGAGCCCGTGCAGAACGAATGCGAAGAAGTAGTTCGCCTGACCGCCCGCCCACATCACCCCCTGCAGCGTCGCGAACAGGCCGCCCGCGCCGTCACGGTTGAGGATGTACCACGTCATATCGTCGATCGCATTCAACAGATGACCCGTCAACCACAGGGACAGCGGCACCGCCACCACGGCGATGAAGCTGCGAACGATCGCACCCACGAGCTCGCCACGATCCCCGGACACGACACCGGCGGCGACCGCCCACACCATCGCCCCGAACAACACGATCAAGATCGCCCACTGCCAGAACGACCACTCATCCGCCGCAGCCGTCCACAATAAGCTCGACGTGTCGAATCGCATGTTCTCCGCAACGGCGAACATCATCCCCGTCGCCGACAACGCCATCCCACGACCCGCGTTCTCGAACGTCAGGCAGACGGCGTCGCCAAGGCTGCAGCCGTATGCCACCACGGCCGGCTTCCCTCCGTCTGCCCGAATCGCCAACTCATGGTCGTCGTACGTAGTGCACACGGTGACCTTTGAGCCCTGCAGCAGCACCCCGAGGAAGCAGTCTTGCGCCACGACGTCAGCAGCGCTCGTTGGCGTGCAAGAAACCTGTCCGTCGCTTTCACTGCACGCGACGGGGTATGTCGGCGCTGACCACGGTTCTCCCTCAACGCTCGCGCTCGCAACCACAACGGGGGTTTCGGCGGCGGTGGCAGGGGCGAGCGCACCGGTCGCGAGGAGGAAGCCGAGGCCTGCTGCAGCGAGGATTGCGCGGGGGGTGGGCATCAGAATCCGAAGTCGAAGTTTACGAACCATTGGAAGAGGCCGGATGCGGCGCCGAGGACGGCTGCTGCGATGAAGATCCACAGGATGTTCTCGCCCGCCCACGTCCGCACCCGGTCCGGCGCGAGGCCGCGGAACGCAAGGGATGCGCCGGCGATGATCAGCATGATCAGGACGGTGATGAGCGCACCCGCGAGGATGTAAGACGCGATCACCTGGAAGCCTTGGAAGAAGGGGGCGGAGAAGTCCGGTTCGATGTCGGGGATATCGACGTCCGCCGGGATGAGTGCGTGGGTCATGTTGTGTGCTCCTTGTTGTGGTCCTAGGCGAGGGGGAGTCCGCGGGCGGCCATGAACGGCTGCGGATCGATCGCCCGACCGCCGAGCGAGACCTCGAAGTGCAGGTGGCAGCCGAAGGACCTACCCGTGTTGCCCTCGGCGCCGATCGGCGTCCCCGCGGTCACCTCGTCCCCGTCGCGGACGAGGAGGGATCCGGTGGTCATGTGGCCGTACAGGGTGATGAGCGAGTCGCCGTGATCGATACGCACCGTGATGCCGTAGCCGGAGTAGGTGCCGGCGGTGATGACACGGCCCGGGCCGGCGGCGTAAATGGTGGATCCGCAGCCCTGGGCCATGTCGTAACCCTGGTGAGCGGTAGAGCAGTAACCGCAGCCGATCACCGGGTTAAATCCATACCCCCGCCCTTTCGTATAACGCCCTGCGAGCGGATAGCCCCACTCGCCACTGACCATCGGCGGCGCGCCGGACGCGATCGTACCGGTCACCGCCTGGCCAGCAACGGCGAACGGGATCGCGATCAGCGGTGTGAGGATCAGGGCGTTGAGTAGGAGGAGGAAGAGGATGGTGGCGAGGGCGATCCGCTTTCCAGTCCTCGTCTTGGCGAGGGCTGCGATCGCGGTGGCCGGCGCTCCCATCTCAGGGCTCCAACGGCTCCGTGAAGAATCGAACCACTTTGCAATCCCCCGGACGCTGCGCACTACCCGGTGTCGGAACCGACTCCGGACCGCACAGCACCTGCACGCTCACCCGCACCACATCATCGAACGAGGTCTCCCCGCCCGACCCGTCGCCCTGGGTGAAGGTCAGCGTCATATCCGCAGTGCCGATCGACATGTCCCCGGACGCATCGTCCGGCACGTCCGTGAACACCACATCGCTCGCGGTCTCCGCGACGACGCGCCCGTCGCTGCGCGCGAGTGAATCCCACTCCTCCTGCGGAAGCACGACTCCCTGCCTGAGCTCAAGCTTCGCGGCCGTTAGCTCGGCCTCACGGTCGTCCTCGCTGTTGTAGCGGGTGTCGGAGGTGAACCAGGTATCGAGATAGGCGAGCCAGTCGTCGCGGTCAGCCTTGGTCGTGTCGAAGGTCGAGGCAGCAGCGATAGCAGCGCGGATGTAGGCGTCTGCGTCGGTCGTGATCGGTTCCGGAATCCATCCTCGATCCGTCACCGTCGCGTCTACCACGTCGCCACCCTCATTCGGTATCGAAGGATCAGTGCTCGGCTGCTGCGAATCGCTCGTCGAAGGAGTTGGTGCGGCACCGCGCGTCGCGGTAACGGCGATCACGATGATCGTCGCGATTCCGACCAGCAGAATGATCCCGCCGATGATCGCCCACATCAGACCCCGGCGCCCGGACGACTGCCTCGCCATCATGCTCTGCCCTCCTGATCGATCAGGACCGCGTTTACCGAGTCATAGGACGGGCCCGTCGTCGGTTCCCGTAGGGGCAGTTTATGCACTCGAGTCGAAATCCGAAACAAGATCAATTTTGCATTTCGGGTGATACGCGCGCGAGGCTCACGGGGTGTGCCGGGGGGTCTACATGCCGCGATCGAATCGAAGGATACGCCCGATCCCCGCGGTTGTCTGTCGGATCTTTGGGGGACAGCGCGGTGAGGGCTAGTTGATTCGACCCTCGCTCTCCCCTGACCCGTCCATTGCATGACTGAAACATACACTGTTACAGTCGAGAAGTGAACCACTAAATGTCCCAGTCGGCTGGACGAGGCGGGCCACGCAGAGCGACAATGTGACGTGCCGAAAATCGTCCGACCCGCCAACAGCGAGCTCGCGGAGGACCCGATCAAAGCGTTCGGCAATCTCACGAAGATCGGGGTGATCGGTTACCTTCGCCAATCCCCCGCGAGCACGCGCGCCGAAGTTGCTCGTGCGCTCCAGGTGCAACCCATCACTGCGGCTCGCGCGCTCGCAGAGCTTCTCGAGGTCGGACTGATCGCAGCTGATCCCCCGCGCGATGAAGCTGGTCGAGGTGAGTGGGTGCGCTACACCGTGAGCAACTCAAACGTCGCCGAGCTCTACCTGCAGCTCGGTATCGCTCTCGGGGAGATCTAGCTAGAGGACGGACAACTCCGTCATCGTCTCGTGAGCTCAAATGTCTCGCGCGCTGTCGCTACGTGAGCTCCGTCGGCGAAGGCAGTTGTTGGCGGTATCCAAGTACTCCGACCGCGTTCTGGTGAAGGAGCGGCCGCGTATGCGCTCGCCGGATGTTGGTCTCCTTAGGTAAACACCTAGTCAGTAGGTGCACGACTCCACTGAGAAGGTCCGATCGCTGTTGCCCGGTGGAACCAGCGACCCACGCACGACAGCAAACCTTCTGATGGAGGGCAAAAGGATGTGCCTTTGACGGCAAGGTGCCTGTGGGAAGGGGAAAGAGCCTCTCCCGCAGGCACGTCAAGCCAGCCAATAGCGCGGGTCTGATTAGCCCGCCAGTCTTACGTAGTCGATCACGGCGGACGTGGACCCTGAACTTGACGCCTTGCCGAATGACAACTGAGCCTGTGCGCTCGCGTTGGCGGCGACGGGAGCGTGCACTCCGAGGTTCACCCCGTCGCGGCGCACGACGGCGGAGCCGTCGGACTGAACGGCAATATCGTAGACATGGTATGAACTTGCGTTGTCCAGCCCGCTCGCTAAGACGTCGAAAGTTGTTCCGTTGTAGTAGCGCAACGCTGTGGGGGTAATGGATAGATTGAACATTCGCTGACTACCCAGGTTGAGTGTGAAGTTCAGGCCCTCCCCAGTTCCTTGCGTCACGCGCGCGTTGAGCGAGGCAACGATGCCGGCGGACGTTTCGTAGCATTCGGTCAGGCCATTCCGTGACCATCGGGCCAAGCCGGAGGGGGCCGCAAGCGCGAGGGTTCCGCTTGAGGCGACGGTGTCTGTGGACTCAGGTCGCGCCCCGGTCCATGACCATGATGGTGATGCGTTAGACGGGAGGGTGTCGGCTTCAAAAAGGGTGGACTTCACTGCGCGGTAGGTTATTGAATCGACTGTCGCGTTTAGGCTTCCTGAACTTGATGCCTTGCCGAAGAACACGTTGGCGGTTGTCGATGCTGAGGTGCTCGTAGACGGGAACGTTCCGAGAACGCTGCCATCGCGGAGCACGGACGCGGCGCCGCCGTTTACCACCAACTCGTAGGTGTGAAATGCTCCTGCGTTATCAAGTTGGTCTGCAATCGTCGCGAACCCCGAACCGGTGTAGTAGCGGACAGCGGTCGTGGTGATGGAGAGGTTGTAGAGCCGACTCGAGCCTGCGTTGACGCCCAGGTTGAGGCCCTCGCCGGTTGCACTCGTCACACGCGCGCGCACGTCGAGCTTGAATGTTTCGTTTGAGCTCAAGCCCCCCAGGGATGAGGTGTTGGTCCAGCGCGACTGACCTGAGGTGCTGTTGACTGTGAGATTTCCGGCCGACACCGACGAGGTGGATGATTCGGTGCCCGCCCCCGACCACGTCCACGCTGGCGTGGAGGCAGTAGGTCTCACGCTGCCGTCATAGATGGCCACTCGTGCAGTGCAGTTCGACCCGGCGGTGACTTCGGCGGCAAGGGAAGTGTTGCGGGACGGATCTTGTGCGACGACGACGTAACGAAACTCACCGCTCGTGCCGACATCGCTCCATGACGTCGTCGTCACCTGGGCGACGAAGTTGGACGGGATGAGAGGGGGACTGCCAGCCGACGCGGCGCCTCGGTAGACGAGGTAACGGACCTTGCCACTGGCGTCCGTCGAAGGTGACCAGGTGAGAGTGTTACCCGTCGCGCTCGTCGCGCCCACCAATCCATTTACAGCGGTCGGTGCAGTCTGGTCGGAGGTTGCGTTTGGCAGGCTTGCGATAGGGACTCGCGTGATCTCGACGTCTTCCTTGTTCGTGGCGTAGCTGGCGAACACGAACCCGTTCCAGACGGTTGTTGACGGGTAGCTGTAGCAGTCGCCGCATTTGTAGAGACCCGGGAACCGTCGGGCTTGATGATCGGACGCGCCGCGAAGCAGGAAGGAGCGGTCGAAGGTGACTCCGTCGTTGCTGAGGGTTAGTGCCAAAGGGGTCCGCGCGTCCGCTTGGACAAGGGTGGGGGTGGAGACGATGTAAGCCCTGCCATCGGGAAGGTTTCCTGACGCGGGAAAGTTGCGGGCGTTCGTGAAGTTGGTCTGAACGGGCTTTGTCCACGTTGCGCCACCGTCGATGCTTCTGGATGCGAGCA
Source organism: Microbacterium sp. (assembly GCF_051860965.1). GTDB lineage: Bacteria > Actinomycetota > Actinomycetes > Actinomycetales > Microbacteriaceae > Microbacterium. The sequence continues at coordinate 364,072 of NZ_JBIMKU010000005.1, read as the reverse complement.
TAGTGAATCGAGATTGATCACGAAGCAAGACGATATATGCGCCGTCGGAGGCTTCATAGACTGCTGGCTCTATGTCGCGTCCGCTTGCTAGCAGGGGCATGGTTCCCGCCTGCCAGCCCGACAGTCCAGATGCGTCGTCGGTGTAGTAGGGAATGTTAATTCGGCTCCCGTTCTGCGCATAGCCCTGAGCGATAGCGACAAGGCGGCCGGTTGAAGTCTTGATTACGGACTGGCCGATGGCGCCCTCAAATGCCGTGCCGCTGTCGTCCAGGAGCTCGACGGGTGCGGACCATGTTGTCCCGTCGGTCGATGTGGTGATGAATGTGCGCCAATCATCGTTGTCGAAGTCATACTGACCGATATAGGCCACGAGAGTGTTGCCGTCAGTCCACCAACTGCCTGATGACGAGAAATATTGGCCGCCCCCGATGTTGGCCGGCGCCAACAACATCGGCGCGGACCAGGTGGCACCGTAATCCGTGCTGGTCGCGTAGTTCACAACACCGTCAATTTCGTCTTCGCCGGCGGAGGATGCCTGCCACATGGCGTACATCTTGGACTTGAAGCCGACGATCCGCACATTGTGGCTGAACTTAAAGGCGCTGTTCGTCTGCGGCGCATACACGGTCGCGGTGGTCGTACCAGTAGCCCGGACGAGACCCTGGTCGGCCTGCGACGAGTCGAAGGTGCCGGGGAACAAGTCGATCGGAGCGCCCGTGGGGGTGTTCACGGAAGCGTTTGGCAATGCTGAAGCAGCCCCGCCTGCGAACTGCAGGGTAGCCACGAGTGCAACGGCGACCGCAACGCCGACGGCTCCCCGGGATCGTTTGTGGGAAGAAAGCATCATCGCTCCATTCGTTCAAGTTCGTTAACAGTGCACTGTAAACGAACAATGGTCAAACAGGCTTCCTGAGTCTGTCGCGAAGTCTCAATGAGCCCGCGGGGGGAGCGCGCTCAGGCTGCAGGTGGGAATATGACTTCCTGCCGTAATCTGTCGACGGTAGGCAGGAGTAGTGATGTCCGATGTTGTGAAAAGGCCCGTCTCGCTCGGCGAGCAGGTGGCCGCGGTGCTTCGTCGACGCATTGTGCGCGGTGAACTCGGACCCGGTGACCGACTCACGGAAGAATCGTTGGCAGAGGAATTCGAAGTCAGCCGCGGTCCTGTGCGGGATGCCATCACGCAGCTCGTATTCGAGCGCCTGCTGCGAATACAGAAACCACGGGGTGTGTACGTGGTGGGTTTGAATGCAGAAGACATCGAGCAGCTCTACAGTCTGCGTGGTGCGTTGGAGCGGCTCGCCATCTCGCGAGCGATGCGAAGCGCGGTCGATGAGCGATGGTTGCCGCTGACAGCTTCCGTAAGCCTCATGAACGATGCCGCGGACACCCGCGACCATGCCGGCTTCCTTCGCGCGGATCTTGCGTTTCACAGTGAGATCTATGTCCTGTCGAACCATCCCCGGCTCGAAGCCGCCTGGCGGCAGTACTCGCCCACGTTCGAAGCGCTCCTCGAGGCGACAATCAACCACGACGACGACCTGCACGAGTCAGCGGCAGACCACCAGAGACTGCTTACCCTCATGCAGGCTGGCGATGAGGATGTTGCAGTGGATGCCCTCGAACGGCATCTTGAAGGCGCTCTCAAGCGCATGCTTCTCGAGCTTGAGCATCCTTCTGATCGAGAGCGTTGACAGTTCACTGTAAACAGTGCAGACTCGTCACAGCCGCAGTCAGCGGCTGCGATAAGAGAGTCAGCCTCAGTGTCGATCGAACAGGTCATCGTCGCCCTCCCCACGCTGTTCACCACGGAGGACGCGCTAGACGTCGACAACATGCAGCGCCTTTTCGACAAGACTGCGCTGCACGCCGATGCTGCGTTCGTCACCGGAACTAACGGAGAATTCCTCGCCCTGTCCCGAGGCGAGCGCGCCGACGTAGCGCGGCTCGCGCTCGCCTCATTCGGCGTAGAGCGGACCATCTTGCACGTGGGGGCGGTCACCACGTCGCAGGTAGAAGGGCTAATCCAGGACGGAATTGCGCTGGGCGCCACCCGGTTCGCCGTCACGCCGCCCCTGACGTTCGCGACCGACCAGTCGAGTATCCGGGCGCACTTCGCTCAGGTGAGGAAGCTGACTGCCGGACTAGCGCTCTACGCGTACCTCTACCCGGAAATCTGCCGCAACACCGTTGAGCCGGAAGAAGCGGCATTCCTCGAAGACCTGGGCTTCAATGGGCTGAAGATCTCAGGTACCGCCGCCAGGAAGTTGGACGACTACGCGCGGCGGCTGTCCATCCCCGTCTGGACCGGGGATGACCGGGACCTCGCATCGGCTCTTTCACGCGGAGCGACTGGTGTCGTCTCCGGCTGCGCCAATATCGACGCGCGCGCGTGGTCAGAGGTAAAGACCGCTCTCCTCGGTTATCACGACGCGCGAGCCGTGGCCGACGCCCAGGATCGTGTGAACGAGATTGTCGACGCGGTGGGACCCAGCATTGCTCACCTCAAACTCGGCCTGTCCGTTCTCGGTTGGGGAACCGGGAGCCTCCGACTCAACCTGCCTGCAGTGCCTGCCATTGACGCGGCACGCATCGGTCGACTGCGCGAGGAGGTCTCACTCAGCGACCGCCCCTGACCTCCTCGACGCCGAGGACCACCAAATACACAATGCACACCGAAGTGCCCTGCAAATCACAGGAGAACCAGAATGAAGAAGACCGTATACCGACTGGGGTCGATTGCAATCATCGTCGCCCTGGGCGTGAGCGCCCTGGCGGGGTGCGCCGCCGCCACTCCGACCCAGCCCACAGAGGAGCCCGCCGACAACGTGACCGAGCTCACGGTCTGGGCACGAGGCAACGCCATCGGGGAGGGGCTGTTCAAGCCGCTCGTTGATGAGTGGAACGCCACCCAGGATGTCGAGATCAGCCTCACACTTATCCCGAGCGCGGACATGCCCGCCAAGATCGCCACGGCCGCGGGTGCCAACCAGCTGCCCGACATCATCATCGCCGATGTCGGATACCTGCCGGCCCTGTCCAAGCAGGGGCTCCTGCAGGATCTGAGCGAGAACATCAGCAGCCTCGACTACGCGGATGAACTGGCCCCGTCGGCCATCCGTCAGGGCACCTCCGGCGACAAGCAGTTCGCCGTTCCCGCCTCCATCGACGCGTCGGTCATGTACGTGAACAAGTCGCTCCTCGCCGATGCCGGCGTCGATGATATCCCGACGAGCCTCGACGAAGTCGCGGAAGCGGCGAAGGCGGTTCGCGCTCTCGGAGACGACAAGTACGGCTTCTACGCCGCGGGAAGCTGCGGGGGATGCTTGATCTTCACCACGGCGCCCACCGTATGGGCCAACGACGGCGAGCTGTTCGAAGACGACGGAACGTCAGTCACGCTCGACACGCCCGAGATGAAGGAATCACTCGAGTTCTACCAGGGGTTGTGGAACGACGGGGTAATGCCGGCAGAGTCCAAGGCCGAGACCGGCTCGAACTGGAACAACGTCTTCGCGCCGGGCAACCTCGGCATCCAGTTCGTCGGTGCCAGCCTCCTGTCGACGCTCAAGACGGCCAACGTCCCGTTCGACTGGGACGTGTCCGCGATCCCCGGGCCGACCGGTGGCGAGTCCTCCTTCATCGGCGGTGACGTCTTCACCGTCACGAAGGATGCGCAGAGCGTAAACGCGGCCTGGAAGTTCATCAGCTGGGCGACCGAGGAGGCTCAGCAGGTCGACCAGTACGCGAAGGATGGCTGGCTGGTCGTTCGCACCGACCTGACCGACAACGAGTACACGGCCGATGACCCGCGGCTTCAGAAGGTCAACGACCTCATCGCTGTGGGCAGCACCCCGAACTCCGCATCCAACGCAGCCATCTTCAACGACCCGGCGGGCCCGTGGCTTGCGGCGTTCCGCAAAGCGGTCTACGACGGTGACATCGACGGGGCACTGGAAGAAGGCGAGAAGGCCGCTCAGGCCCTCTTGGACCAGGGCTGACCGGACAGTCCTTCCCGATCACCCCGGGGCTCCGCGCCCCGGGGTGACCTCCCCTTCAGAAAGCAGCGACATGGCAACCACAACCGCCAGGATGCTTCCGAGGCGCGGTCTCACGAAGGCTGTCCGGGAGAGCATTTCCGGGCTCGTCTTCGTACTGCCAGCCACGATCCTTCTCGTCATCTTCTTCGCCGTTCCGCTGGTCACGTCCGGCGTGATGTCGTTCTTCAACTGGCCGATCTTCGGCGAACCGGAACCGAACGGCGTCAGCAACTATGTTCGCGCGCTTCAAGACCCCATCGTCTTGAACTCCATCGCCTTCACCTTGTTTTACACAGTGCTCGTCACGGCCCTGACCCTGGTGCTGTCTTTCGGGCTGGCTGTCCTCGTGCAACGCGGAGGACGGGCCATCGGCCTCTTTCGGACTGCCATCTTCCTACCCTCCGCTATCGGCCTCGGCCTGGCCGGACTGCTGTGGGGCTTCCTCTACAACGCCCAGGTCGGTATCTTCTCCGCCCTCGGCCAATGGCTGGGACTCGCGGACGGTCCAATCCTCTTCTTCGACACTCAAGGCTCGGCCTTGGCTTCCGTCGTCGTGATGGTCCTTTGGAAATCATTGGGGCTGAGCATGCTGGTCATGCTTGTCGGACTGCAAGGTATCCCGACCGAGCTCTACGAGGCCGCGCGCATCGATGGAGCATCTGGCGGACAACAGCTCACACAGATCACGCTGCCGCTCATGCGACCGACCTTCGCGCTTCTGCTGGTCCTGAATCTTTCGGGAGCGCTCCTGTCCTTCGACCAGTTCTTCACCATGACCGCGGGCGGGCCAGACCAGAGCACCCTCACTATCGTCTTCGCGATCTACCGTGCCGCGTTCACACAGTTGCAGCTCGGGTACGCCGCCGCCCTCGGAGTGCTGTTGATGGCGCTGGTCGTTTTGGTCAATCTGATCCAACTCGCGGTCGTACGCGGAAGGAACCGGTGACATGTCCACCACGCTCCGCTCAACACGCTCCGCCTCGACCGCAGTGTCGACGTCCCCGAAATCCAAGAAGCGCCGCAAGTCATCGATGCGCGGACTTCTGACGCTGCTCGTCGGAGCAGTGGTCGCCTTGACCTTCCTATTCCCGTTCGCCTGGTCTGTGTTCATCTCCTTCGGCATCTCGCCAGGTGGGCAGGCGCAGGTCGTGCCGCAACAGTTCGGGTGGGACAACTATGCCCGACTGGTCGACTATGGGTCAGGGATCCTCACATACCTGGGCAACACGGCACTGGTCGCGACGCTTTCGGTCGCTTTCACCCTCGCGGTCGCCATTCCCGCAGGCTATGCATTCGCTCGCTTCGCCTTCCCCGGACGTGCGCTGCTGTTCTTCGCCATCCTCGCGGTCATCATGGTCCCGCACGCGAGCCTTCTTGTGCCGATGTACACCCTGTTGGCGAAAGTCGGTGGCACCAACTCCCTTGTCGTGTTGGCGCTCATCTACGCCACGTTCCAGCTCCCGTTCGCGGTCTACATGATGCGGAACTCGTTCGAATCCATCCCACGCGAACTGGACGAGAGCGCGCTCGTCGACGGCTGCGGGCCGATTCGCGCGCTATGGAGCGTGCTTCTGCCCATCGTGGTCCCCGGGATCGTCACCGTTGCACTGTTCGCGTTCCTAGCAGCATGGAACGAGTTCCTGGCACCCCTGATCTTCCTCACCAGCGATGACAAGTTCACACTCCCGATTGCGCTCTCATCAGTATCCGTCGGCGAGATGGGCTCCGTGGACTACGGCGCTCTGCAGGCAGGCATCACCGTCAGCGTCCTTCCCTGCATCATCATCTTCGTCGCGTTGCAGAAGTACTACGTCAACGGCCTTATCAGCGGCGCCCTCAAAGGCTGACCGCATGGAGAACCACTCATGAGGAACCCCGTCCACCCCACTCGCTCCGCCATCGCCGAGGCCGACCCGCTCGACGGTGAGTTCATCGTCCGCGGCGGTTTCTGGGGCAGATGGCGCGAACGCAACGCCAGCGCCTCCATCGACCATGGAATTGACTGGATGGAACGCGCCGGATACCTCCACAACCTCCGGCTAGCCGACGGATCAGCACACGGTGACTACCGCGGCCCGCACTGGATGGACTCCGACCTGCACAAGCTCCTCGAGGCCATCGCCTGGGTCCCCGCCGATGCCCGCGACCCCGCGCACGCAGAGTTCTACGAGCAGATAGTCGAGCTTCTGCAAAGCGCCCAGCTCGACGACGGTTACCTGAACTCTTACTACCAGACCGCGGGGTCCGGCCGCCGATGGACAGACTTCGCATTCGGCCACGAGATGTACCTTGGCGGCCACCTGATCCAGGCCGGAGTGGCAGGACACCGGAACTTCGGGGACGACAGGCTCCTGACCGTCGGAACGCGATTCGCCGACCACCTCTGGGACAGATTCGGACGAGACGGCGAGTCCCGCATCGACGGTCATCCTGAAATCGAAATGGCCCTCGTCGAGCTCTACCGGACAACCGGCGAAGAACAACACCTGGAACTGGCGAAACTGCTCGTCGACCGACGTGGCTACTCATCGCTTGGACCGGGGCACTTCGGCCTCCTCTACTGCCAGGACGCGACACCGATCCGTGAGATGCGAGAGCTGGACGGTCACGCCGTTCGCGCGCTCTACTACGCCGCCGGAGCGACAGACGTCGCCGTGGAGACCGGCGACCAAGACCTCCTCAACAACCTGGAAACCCTGTGGGACGACCTGGTCGCTACGAAGTCCTTCGTCACCGGTGGTGTCGGTTCCCGGCACTTCCACGAAGCCATCGGTGATTCCTACGAGCTCCCGCCGGACCGTGCGTACTGCGAAAGCTGCGCGTCGATTGGCAAGATTATGTGGTCGCACCGCCTGCACCTGGCGACAGGGAAGGCGAGCTTCGCCGCAGAAGCAGAACGAGTCCTCTACAACGGGTTCGCCGCATCGACATCAGCAGACCGCACGCACTTCTGGTACCGAAATCCGCTGTACCAACGCGAGGCAATCACACCCGCGCCTACCGACAGCCTCCTCGAAGAACGCATCGACATCGGCACGCGAGCGAGTTGGTACGACACCTCGTGCTGTCCTCCGAACATCATGCGAACTGTTGCCAGCCTCGACAGCTACCTCGCCTCGATGTCCGGTGACGTGCTCAACCTGAACCACCTCGTCCCCGGCGAAGTACGCGCCACCATCGCTCAGCGTGACGTCACCCTGGAGATACAGACCGGCTTCCCCACCGCTGGCGGCGTCTCCCTGCGCCTTCTCAACGGCCTCCCGCAGAGGGTCCGCGTACGCATCCCGGAATGGGCGGAGGCAGCGTCCGTGCATGGCGACATGAATCGTCGACACGTGGCGGCCGGCGAGTACGCGGAGGTCCTTGTGGGCACTGAGTACGTCCACATCGACATTCCGCTCACGCCGCGCCTTGTATTCCCCGACCGACGAATCGAAGCCGTTGCGGGCCAGGTCGCTGTGGCCCGCGGACCTGTGATCCACGCCTTCGAGGCGCTGGACCTCGACGACCCGAATACCCTGCACGACCTCGTGGTCAGCACCGCAGACGCGCCGGCCGAACACGGCGAAGCCACCGACCTTGACCTCGGCCCCGACCTCCTCGTCGTCGGCGGTGTCATGAAGAGCGCCGCCCCGGCGAGCCCCTACGGTCCGCGTCTACCCGAAGCCGCGGTCAAGCCGCTCATGCTGCGAAGCCGCCCATACGCAACGTGGGCGAACCGAGGAGCGACCGCAATGCGGGTATGGACGCCTGCCGACTGACCGGCGCAAGAGGAGAAGAACTGATGGTGCTTTACGACTACCCGACCGCCGAACCCCGCCTCGAGATGCCGTCTCGGACGGCTTATCTCGTGGCATCTGGCGATTTGCGCGAGCCCGCAAACGTTGCTGGCTGGCCAGCGCAGGTTGAACTCGAAAAGAACATCACCCGGATCATGACAGACCTTGGATGGTCGGTCATCCGCGGGAACACTACTGACCCTCTAACCGGACACGGCTTCATCTCCGGCCAGCGGATGGGTCTCAATGTGTTCGCACAGATCCCACCGAGCGCGCCACTCATCGTTGCCGAAGCGGTATGGCAGTACTCCCATCATGTCCTCGCCGGATTGCGAACCCACACCGGTCCCATCCTCACGGTCGCGAACTTCTCCGGCGAGTGGCCCGGACTGGTCGGACTCCTCGGACTCAACGCAAGTCTCACCAAGATGGGGAGACCATACGCAAGCGTTTGGTCCGTCGACTTCGACGACGTGTGGGCGCGCGACCGCATAGACGAGTGGACTCTAACTGGGCGAATCGAGCATGACTTCTCCCACGTGCGCGGCCTGCCCGACCTCCCTTCGAGCCCGGAGGCGGATCTTGGAAGGGCGTTGGGCGACCAGCTGCTTCGTGAGAAGGCGATCATCGGTGTGTTCGATGAGGGCTGCATGGGCATGTACAACGCGATCTTCGACGACGAGCTTCTCAACCAGACCGGCATCTACAAGGAGCGGCTGTCGCAGTCGGCGCTCTATGCCGAGATGCTGAACGTGACGGATGCCGAGGCGGACGCGGCGTACGACTGGCTGATCGAGGCGGGCATGACCTTCGTCTACGGCGAGGATGCTGCGACCGAGCTCACCCGCGACCAGGTGCAGTGGCAGCTGAAGATGTACATCGCAGCGCTCCGGATCGCCGACGACTTCGGTCTCGACGCTGTGGGCATCCAGTACCAGCAGGGGCTCAAGGACCTCACTCCGGCATCAGACCTCGCCGAAGGCATCCTCAACACGACCGATCGCCCGCCGGTCTTCTCGCGGGACGGGAAGCGCGAGCTGCACGCCGGTCGGGCCTTCCCGCACTTCAACGAAGCCGACGAAGGGGTCGCGGTCGACGCGCTCATCACCGACCGTGTCTGGCGGGCGATGGGACTTGTTCCCGACAACACCCTCCACGACGTGCGCTGGGGCGAGGACTACGACGGCGAGTTCGTCTGGGTCTACGAGATCTCGGGCTCGGTCCCCGCGTCGCATCTCGGCGGGTGGGACAAGGCAGAGGGCTGGCGCCAAGGCCACGTCTTCTTCCCAGCCGGCGGCTCGACGATCAATGGCACCTCGAAGCCGGGCGAAGTCGTGCTGTCGCGCGTGTTCATCGCCGACGGCATCCTCCAGGTCGATCTGCTCCGCGGCACGGTCGTCGAACTGCCGGAAAAGGAGACGCAGCGGAGGAAAGACGCGACCAACCCCGAATGGCCCATCGCGCACGTCGTCCTGCACGACGTCTCCCGCGACCAGTTCATGGCACGTCACAAGGCGAACCACGCCCAGCTCGTCTACGCGCCCGACGCCGACACCGCCGACAAGGCCCTCCTCGCCAAAGCCGCCATGTTCGAGCGCATTGGGATCAAGGTCAATCTCGTTGGTGCGATCAATGGGATCTAGCTCAACACCGATGTGCACGAAGCAAGAGGCCGTGCCTCACCGGCCCATCATTCGAGAGGTGACGGCGTCGCGCTTCTTTGACCTTCTGATTGCTACGTCGCTGGTGATCGCGTGGGGGTGTATCGAACTCCCCTCGCCCGCGTTCGGCTCCGTTGGCGTAAGCGAGCACAGACCAACGGTCCTATATCCCCCTTCGGCATTGTCGTACTGCTCGTCCTCGATTGGATGCACCGAGTGAATCTCCGCTAGATCCTCACCTGTGCGATCATTGATCGCCAAATCATCTGAGTGGTGGCCGGATCCATGACGGCTTCAAGTCCGTGGCCATCGATCGCACGATCAGCATCATCGGGTGGACTCCACCGCGTTGGGTGTTCACGCGCCGGCCCTCCGTCCCTCCGTCCCCGGGAGCCTGACGTCATTTCGGTCTGCTCTGACTGGGGGTCCCACCCCAGTACTGCCCACCCGTGCAGGCCGATTGGCTTGTCGGCTACCAAGCCCCGTACCGATGGCCGCGGGAAGACTTCGGGAGTAGCTGTCGACGACACAGCACGACTCCACGCTCTCGCGAAGGGTTGAGAACGACGCTCAGCAGCCAGAAGTCATCTGCGACGCGGCAAACAGTCGCCCCGCGAGAGGCTGAGTCGCATAGGCGTCAGCGGTCAACCCGACGCGCGCTGTCGTGACCACGAGTGTCGTGAGACTCGGGCCCGCGAACACCGCCGACGTGACCTGTTTCGCTGGGACGCGAATACGCCCCGACTGCTCGCCCGACGGTGAATAGCGACGCACCTCTCCCCCGCCCCAGATCGCAACCCACAAGTCGCCTGTGGCATCCACGGTCATACCGTCGGGGTAGCCGTCGTCGATGCGGATCAGAGGGCGCCACACGTCGAAGTGCGGTCCCTGGGCGCGGGAGATCGTGCGGGCTGTTGTGTCGACATGGTAGAGCCACTGGCCGTCGGGGGAGAAGGCAAGCCCGTTGGACAGGCCGATTCCATCGCGCAGCATCGTCCATGTTCCGTCCGCCTCGAGTCGAGCAAGCCGCTCGTCGCGGGCGCCGTCGTCGGCGCCGGGGGTTAGCGTGCCCGCGATCACCCGTCCTTGCGCGTCCACTATCGCATCGTTGAAGCGGCGCCCCGTTGCGTCGTCGGTAAACAATGCGTCGGAGAGATGTCCGGTGCCGAGGTCGAGGACGCGCCCGCGCTGCGGCACCACGAGTCTGCCCGTGGCGCTGCGCACGCAAAATCCGACCGGTAAGTCCGAGCGGTACAGGAGTCGTGGCTCGGCGAGTCGCTCGCCATCGAAGCTCGCTGCCCACACGGCACCGTCGTCGATGTCGACCCAGCGCAGGAGCCCACTCTCTCTCTCCCAGGCGGGACCCTCTGCGAGCGCGAAGGACCGAGCGCTGATCGGATGAACCTGCCACTCGATGGTCATGCGTAGCGTGCTCCGAGTCCACCGTCGACCGCCCAGTTCGCGCCGGTCACGAAGCCGGCGCGGTCCGACGCAAGGAACACGATCACCTCCGCCACCTCTCGCGGCTGGGCGATGCGCCGAAGTGCGTGGGTGTCGTCGATGCGGCGGCGCTCAGCGGCATCCAGCCGAGCGAGATCGTCGAGGACGCGTTGGCTGGCAGTCCAGCCGGGACTGACCGTGTTCACGCGGATGCCGCGGGGGCCGAGGTCGAGCGCCAGCGATCGGGTAAGACCCGTCAGGCCCGCCTTCGCGGCGGGGTAGGGAAAGGCCCCTTCCGCCGTCAGGGTGGCGTGCAGGGAGGCGATGTTCACGATCGACCCGCCGCCTGCCGAGATCATCCCGGGAGTGACGGCTCGGCTGAGCAGCCAGGGGGCACGCAGATCGAGGTCAATTACCTCGTTCCAGCGTTCGGTGGTCGCATCGACCGGGTCCAATCCGCCATCTCGGCTGGCGCTATTGACGAGGATGCGCGGCGGTCCGTCCGTGGCGCCGATCCGCGCGATCGCCCTCTCAATCTGGTGCTCATCGGTGATGTCGACGTGGAGGAACCGGGCGCGCTCGCCGATACGCCCAGCGAGCGCCGACCCGGCGATCTCGTCGACATCGATGATCCAGACGATCCCGCCTTCGCGCGCGCCCACCTCTGCGGTCGCCGCTCCAATACCGTGTGCACCGCCCGTGATGATTGCGAGGCGGTCTTGCCAGAGTCCGATTCCACTCACCATTCTGCATACCCTCCGTCGTCATGTCGCCAGGTGGGAGCATGCCAGTCGTGTCCGATGCGCGCAGCGTCGCGCACAGCCGCCTCGTCGATCTCTACACCTAGTCCTGGGCCAGTCGGACACTGGATCCACCCCTCCCGGATGTCGAAGACCGAAGTATCGAGCAGGTAATCGAGGAGGTCGGCGCCTTCGTTGTAGTGGATGCCGAGGCTCTGCTCTTGGATGAGGAAGTTGGGCGAGGCGAAGTCGACCTGCAGGCTTGCAGCGAGCGCCAGAGGGCCTAGCGGGGAGTGCGGAGCCAGTGCCGCGCCGGCGGTCTCGGCCGCTACGGCGATCCGACGCGTTTCGGAGATCCCCCCGGCGTGCGAGACATCGGGCTGGGCGATCGCGAGCCCCTCGGCAAGCAGCGGCGCGAAATCCCACCGCGAGTAGCAGCGCTCGCCCGCCGCGATCGGGATCGATGTGCTCGCGACGATGCGCGAGACGTGGCGAGGCAGCAGCTCGGGCACGACCGGCTCCTCGACGAACATCGGTCGGAGGGGCTCGAGCTCCGGCAGCAGTCGGATCGCCATCGCGGGGCTCACGCGACCGTGGAAGTCCAGCGCGAAATCTGCCATCCCGAGGGCCTCGCGCGCCTCTTCGGCTCGAGCAATGATTTCCGCGACCGCGGCGAGGGAGTCGACCGGCAGGAGTGGTCCTGACGCGTTCATCTTGACCGCGGTGAGGCCTTGTTCGAGCCGTGCGGCGATGTGGTCCTTCAGCGCCGCGGGATTGTCGCCGCCGACCCAACCGTAAACCCGGGCCCGGTCGCGGACGGCGCCGCCCAAAAGCTCGTACACGGGAACGCCGTGGCGTCTGCCCGCGACGTCCCAGAGGGCCTGGTCAACCCCCGCGATCGCGCTGGAGAGCACCGGCCCGCCGCGGTAGAAGCCGCCCCGGGTGAGTGTCTGCCACAAGTCCTCGATGCGAGTCGAATCGGCGCCGACGATCAGGGGGCGAAGATCCTCGAGGGCTGCGGCGACGGTGCGAGCTCGGCCCTCCACGATGGGTTCCCCCCACCCCACCACCCCGGCCGTTGTCTCGACACGAACGAACAGCCATCGCGGCGGGATCAGAAAGGTCTCCATGCGGGTGATCGTGTCCACCAATTCATCCCATCTTGTATGACAGCAACGCGCGGATTCGCGGAGAATTATGCTGATTCGTGACTTGAGGACCTAAAGGTATCTGATATGTTGCCATCATGAAACCTGCTTCGGAGGACGAGCTCAGCTCGACGCGCGTCATTCGCCTCCTCCGCGAGATGGTGGTGACAGACCTGCGGCCAGGTGACCGCCTGCCGGGAGAGTCGGAGTTGGCCGCGCGGTTCGGTGTCTCGCGTCTGACGATTCGAGAGGGGATCAAGGCGCTGTCGGGGCGAGGGCTCGTCGCGGTGCGTAGGGGAGCGCGCCCGACCGTGCTCGCGCAGGACAGCTCACTCCTGTCCGACTACTTCGGGATCGAACTGCGCCGCGACCCGCGCGGCCTGCTCGAGCTGCTCGACATCCGTCGCTCGCTCGAAACCCTGAGCGTCAGCGATGCCGCTGCAGCGTCGACTCCCGCTGCGGTCGCCGCGCTGACGGCGCCGATCGACCGCATGGCCGCGGACGTCGAGCAGCTTCGACACGGCGACGACGTCGGCGAGGCCTTCCATCAGGCGGATCTCGACTTTCATGCTGCGCTGTCGCTCATCTCCGGCAATCGGATGCTCGCGCGACTGATCGACGGTCTGACGCAGTCGCTGCACGACAGCTTCCTCGTGTCCGCCCAGGGGCACGCGTTGCGCGGACATGGCGCCGAGGAGGTCGTGGCCGCCCATCGAGCGATCGCTGACGCCGTCGCGGCTGGAGACCGGGCGCGCGCAAAGGCTGCGATGCTTAGCCACCTCGACGAGACCGAGCGCGACCTGCTCGCCGTCCTGTCGGCGACGCCAGAACATGCATCGAATCGAAAGGACGAGCAATGAGATTGGCCCGCTGGGGAGAAGAGGGACGCGAGATCCCCGTCGTCATCCGACCGGATGGGCACGTGGTGGATGTCTCGCACGTCATCGGTGCCGATTCTCGCGGCCTGTACGAGGAAGGCGCGTTGTTGTGCCTGGCGGAGGCGGCTTCCACTGTTCAGGCCACCGTGCCGAAGACTGCGCGACGCGGCTCGCCTGTGCCGACTCCGGGAAAGATCGTCTGCGTCGGGCTGAACTACCGAGCGCACGCACACGAGGCCGGCATGGCGATTCCCGACGAGCCCATCCTGTTCATGAAGGCGCCCGACACGGTGGTCGGCGCCGATGACGCGCTGATGATCCCGCCCGGTAGCCTCAAGACGGACTACGAGGTCGAACTCGGAGTCGTGATCGGACGCACGGCGCGGCGCCTGCCCGACGACGCGGATCCGCTCGATCACGTCCTGGGCTATCTCGTCCTCAACGACGTGTCCGAGCGCGAGTACCAACTCGAACGCGGCGGGTCGTGGGACAAGGGCAAGAACTTCGAGACCTTCTGCCCGCTCGGACCGGAACTGGTGACGGCGGATGAGGTGCCCGACCCGCAGGCTCTACGCTTGACGTCACGCGTCAACGGCGAGGTTCGACAGGACTCGTCGACCGCCGACATGATCTTCCCGGTCGCGGAACTCGTCCGCTATATCAGTCAGGTCATGACGCTCTATCCCGGGGACGTGATCGCCACCGGCACACCGCAGGGAGTCGGGTCCGGATACACGCCACCTCGTTTCCTCCAGGCAGGTGATGTGGTCGAGATCGAGATCGAGACGCTCGGTCTGCAGCGACAGACGTGCGAGCCCTCATGAGCAATGTTGCCCCCGCCTTCGATGGCGGATATACGGTGATCGTCGTCGGCGGGGGCGGCGGTATCGGCCGCGCCACGGCACTGCACCTGGCCGAGGTGGGCGTCGGAGTCGCCGTCGCCGACCGCGATCTGAACGCCGCTCGATCGACCGTGGACGCCATCGGTTCCGACGACCGCGCCATCGCGGTCCGCGCCGACGTGGCGGACGAAGGAAGTGTGAGCGCGGCGCTCGCCGAGATCCTGAGGTGGCGGCCTCAGGTGCATGCACTGGTGAACACAGCGGGGATCCAGGGTCCCCTGGGCCACCCGAGCCATGAGGTTGACATCGCCGACTTCGAGAAAGTCGTGCGCGTCAATCTGACCGGAGCGCTCGTTCTCACGCGCGTCGTCGTGCCGCACATGCTTGCGCACGGGTACGGCCGGGTCGCGCATGTCGCCTCGATCGCCGGCAAAGAGGGCAATCCGAACATGATCGCGTACTCGACGAGCAAGGCGGGGCTGATCGGGCTTGTAAAGGCCCAGGGCAAGGAGTACGCGCAGACCGGAGTGCTCGTCAACGGCGTCGCTCCCGCCGTCATCCGTACGCCCTTCCTCGACACCCAGCCGGCCGAAGTGGTGCGCTACATGGAGGAGAAGATCCCTATGGGTCGCGTCGGTGAGGTCGATGAGCTGGCCGCCCTCCTGCAGTTCATGATCTCGCCCGGCTGCAGCTTCACCACCGGCTTCATCTTCGACGCCTCCGGCGGGCGGGCGACCTACTGACATGTCGGAGGAGCTGCTCTCGGAGCAGACCGTCGCAGCATACCTGCGTGGGCGCGGTCTGCTCGACTCGGGCCCGGCGTCCGTGCGCGAGCTGAGCGGCGGCGTCAGCAGCGTCGTGCTCGCCGTCCAGCAGAACGATCGCCGGATGATCGTCAAGCAGTCGCTCGAGCGCCTCCGGGTGGCGCGCGAATGGCATGCGCCGCGCACGCGCATCCTCGCCGAGAGTGCGGCACTCATGGTCACGGGCCGCATCGTCCCGAGCGTCGTGCCGCCCGTCGTGGACGAGGATCCTGACCGCCTCGCTCTCGTGATGGGCGAGGCGCCCGAGGGGTGGACGGACTGGAAGTGCCGGCTGATGTCCGGGAACGTGGACATATACCTGGCGCGGAGCCTCGGACGCGCGGTGGCGAGTGTGCATCGAACAACGGAGGCCGTGCCGCTCCCCGCGGCGATCGAGGGCCAGGGCGACATGTTCCGCCAGCTCAGGCTCGAGCCCTACCATCACGAAGTCGCCTCACGGCTTCCGCATCTGCGTTCCGCCGTCGAACGCGTGATCTCGTCGCTGGAGGTCCGCCGGTGCCTCGTGCATGGCGACCTCTCGCCGAAGAACATCCTGACCTCGGGCAACGGCGACTTCTGGTTGATTGACTTCGAAGTCGCGCACCGCGGCAACCCCATGTTCGACATCGCGTTCCTGCTGTCGCACCTCCTCCTCAAAGCAGTGCATCTACCTGGCTCTGCACCGCAGCTCGCTGAAGCGGGCCGGGTCTTCGTCGCTGAATACACCGCGGAGTGGCCCGACGGCGCACCAGGGGAGGAGCTCTCCGCACAGGTCGGATGCCTCGTTCTGGCGCGTGTGTTCGGAAAGTCCCCTGTCGAGTACTTGACGGCTGACGAGCAGAGTGCAGCGGTCGCCGTGGGAGAACACCTTCTCAGCCGCGAGTCTCACGTCGTGCGCGACTACTTCGATCTGGTGAGGGTCCCATGAACAACGCCGCCATCCGCCACGTCCACGCATGGGAAGCCCTCGATTCTCGCGGACGCCCGACCGTGGCCTGCACTGTCGAACTCGTTGACGGATCGACCGGTAGGGCGGTGGCACCGTCCGGGGCGTCCGTCGGGCGCCACGAGGCTGTGGAGCGCCGCGACGGCGGTCCACGCTACGACGGGTGGGGAGTCGAGCGCGCGGTCGAGACTGTCAACACCCAGCTGGCTCGGCTGGTGACCGGCGCATCCGTGACCGATCGTCGGGCGTTGGACGCCGCGATCGCGGAGGCCGACGGCACGTCTCAACTCGCGCGCTTCGGGGGCAACGCCACCCTCGCGCTATCGCTCGCGATGCTGCAGGCGGAGGCCGCCCACGCGCGCACCCCGCTGTGGCAGCTGCTGGACGGCGGAGACTCTCCGCTCATCCCCATGCCGATGATCAACATCCTGTCGGGAGGTGCGCACGCCGGACGGGCCATCGACCTGCAGGACTTCCTCGTCGTCCCGGTGGGAGCGACGACGTTCGCCGAGGCGATCGAATGGGCCGACCGCGTCCGGCGCGCCGCTGCTGAGCTCATCGACCGCGCTGGCGGCACCGCGTCCTTAGTAGCGGATGAGGGTGGGCTCGCAGCCCGCCTCGGATCCAACGAATCTGCGCTTGCGCTGCTCACTGAGGCGATCGAGAACAGCGGTCTCGCTCCCCGTACCGACGCGGCGATCGCGATCGATGTCGCGGCGAGCCAGCTCGTCGGTGACGACGGCGCCATCCATCTTGAGGGCGAGTCTCAGACCCTCGACACTCATCACTGGGTCGAACGCCTCGCCTCGTGGGTGCGCCGGTACCCGATCGTGTCGATTGAAGACCCGCTTGGTGAGGACGACTGGGACGGATGGGGCGCCGCAGCCGAAGCCCTCGACGGTGTCCAGCTTATCGGTGACGATCTCTTCGCGACCACCGCGGCCCGAGTGAGCCGGGCCGTCGAAGAGGGCAGCGCGAACGCGGTGCTCGTGAAGGTCAACCAGGCGGGCACCGTCACGCGCGCCGAGGATGTCATGCGCCTCGCCGGGGAGACGAAGCTCGCGACCGTGGTCAGCGCACGCTCCGGTGACACCGAAGACTGGTGGCTGAGTGACCTCGCCGTCGGCTGGCGCGCAGGACAGATCAAAGTTGGGTCGACGATGCGCGGTGAGAGAACGTCGAAGTGGAATCGCTTGCTCGAACTCGAGAGTCTCGGACGAACGCAGTTCGCGGGCCACGGTGCGCTGGCGGTTGCGCGCACCTTCGCCACCGCCGACGGGAGCGCGGGATGAGTCTGGCGGCCTCCCTTCCCGTCTACGACGGATACTTCGCCGATCCGTTCGTCACGGCCGACGGCCGCGGCGGCTTTGTCGCCGTCGGCACGAATCCGCACCTGGACCGCGAAGACGGGCGCGTGTTTGAAGTGCTGCGTTCAAATGACTTGCGTCAGTGGCGCAGCGTCGGCGCGGCGCTGGAACGGCTGCCCGAAGAACTCGGCAGCGATTACTGGGCACCCGAGATCACGTACGCTGACGGCCGGTGGTGGTTGTTCTATTCCGTTGGCCACGACATCGTCGGACATCACCTCCGGGTTGCGGTGAGCGATGAGCCACACGGCCCCTACGTGGACATCGGCGTTAACCTCACACCTGACGAGAGATTCGCCATCGATCCTCATCCGTTCCAAGACGTTGACGGCGCGTGGTACCTCTTCTTTGCGCGCGATGTGCTCGGCCACGCTCGGCCGGGAACCCATCTTGCGATGGCGCCACTGATCGACATGCGAGAGCTCGGTGGGATCCGAAGTGTGCTCACGCCTTTCGGCGATCAGCAGATCTATCAGCGGAGACGCCAGATGTATGGCGGGGTGTTCGACTGGCACACCCTCGAGGGCCCGTCCGTCATTCGGGACGGCGGACGGTACTTTCTGACGTTCTCGGGGGGTGCTTGGACGGGACCGGGCTACGGCGTGTCATGGAGTTCGGCAGACGCAATCGAAGGCCCCTGGGTGCCGGCGTCGACTGACTCGGTGCCACTCCTCAGGACATCAGGCGACGTCGTCGGGCCTGGCCACAATTCCGTGTTTGCAACCACGGACGGCCAACGATGGATGGCGTTCCACGCGTGGGATCCGCGCCTCACCGCGCGACGCATGCACATCGAGCGGTTCGAGCTCGAAGCGGGTCGTCCGCGCATCATGCTTTGACGGCAACCGTCGAATCCCGGACGATGAGCCGTGGTGCGATTTCTATTAGCTCGTGGTGCTGTGCGGAGCCGTCGACGGCCTCGTACAGCTTGGCGATGGCAACGCGTCCCATCTCGTCATGATCGGCGGCGACTGTGGTGAGAGGGACCGACAGGCCGGAGGCGATAACACGATTGTCGAAACCGGTTACGGCGACGTCGTTGGGTACCTGCAGACCCGCCAGCCTCAACGCCTCGATCGCTCCCACCGCGACGTAGTCATTGCTGCACACGACCGCGTCTGGCCGTTTGCCATCGTCCAGAATCGACGACATCGCGTTGTACCCGCTACGGGCATTCCAGTCCGCCGCAACGATAAGGCCTGGATCCGCCACGAGGCGGCGCCGATCATGCGCGTCGTGGTACCCCTCGAGTCGACGCGCCCCGGCTTCGAACGCGGCAGGCCCGACCATCGGCCCTGTGAGGTGCGCGATATGGCGGCGGCCGAGCTCAAGCAGGTGCTCGGTGGCAACGCGCCCCGCCTCCCGGTCGTCGGGGACGACGCTCGGCACGTCGAGGTCAGGCGAGTAGCAGTAGACGTAGACGATCGGGGTGCGGCCCGTGCTGGCCGCACCGGCGCTCCGCGGGCGCACGACCGCATCCATGATGATAAGCCCGTCGACCTGCTTGTCGAGGAACGCCTGCAGATGGCGCTGCTCGCGGCCGCGTTCCCCAAGGGTGTTGGACAGGAAGATGCTGTAATCCCGAGACGCGGCGTACCGCTCCAGACTCCGAGAGATGGCGTTGCTGAACACACCCTCGTCGTCATCCGTGATCGCGCCAAACGTGCGAGACGTTCCGGCACGTAACCCGCGAGCCAGCTCATTCGGTCGGTAGCCGAGCCGCTCCGCAGCTTCGAGGACCCGTTGACGTGTGCGCTCGGGTATCGACTGCCCGTGATTCATTGCCTTCGACACGGTGGACGGCGCCACCATCGCCACTCGGGCGACGTCCTTGATCGTCACCCGCCGCCCGCGCGGTGCGCCCATGACGTTTTCGTCCATGCGATGAACATATCGTGCGAATCGATTTCGGAAAAGTTTTCCTAGCGAACAGCATTGCCGCGAATCCGATGATCTGCGATTGTCGGAGACAAGGAATTCGATTTCCTAAATTCACATCGTTGCCCTATGGGGCACCCTGTTGCAAAGGAGCAGCAATGAACAGCAGACGCCGCCTGAGCGCAGCACTCGCCGCGGCCGCCATCGTCTCCCTCGGTCTGGCGGGTTGCGCGGGCTCGACGCAAGCCGAGACGAGTGGTGCAAGACATCTGCAGATCCCTGTGCTCGCCAGCACGGCCTTCGTCCAGAACTTCAACCCGTTCAGCCCTGGGGCAGTCATCGCCACTAAGGGAACCATCTATGAGCCGCTGTTCGTAGTCAACAAGTCCAAGGCGGGCGAGGAGACTCCGTGGCTCGCGACTGCCTACTCGTGGAGTGACGATCTACTCACGCTGACCTTCACATTGCAGGAGGGCGTGAAGTGGTCCGACGGCGAGTCGTTCACCGCCGATGACGTCGTCTTCACATATGAGCAAGGCAGGGAGAACCCGGCCCTTGACCTCGCCGGATTCTGGACCAGCATGGACGGCAAGTCCGTCACGAAGACCGACGACAACACCGTGGCATTCCAGTTCGGCACCCCCGACGCGACTCGCTTCACTCAGTTCGCCAACACGAGCTACATCCTCCCCGAGCACATCTGGTCCGCGCAGTCCGATCCGGTTAACTGGACAAACCCAGAACCTGTAGGAACCGGCCCGTTCACGCAAGTGGAGTCGTTCGCGGCTCAGAGCTACACCCTGACGGCCAACCCCGTCTACTGGCGTGACGACGTGGCGATCCCGGGCATCGACTACACGCAGTACGCCAGCCAAGACGCCGTCGTGCAGGCCCTTAAGTCGGATAAGGCGGACTGGGGTGGAGTTGTTATCCCCGACATCGAGAAGACCTATGTCTCCGCTGACCCCGAGCACAATAAGTTCAACTACTCCGCCAACACGTCCTCGCTGATGCTGTGCGTGAACTCCACGGTCAAGCCTCTCGACGACCCGGCTTTCCGCAAGGCGCTGTCGATGTCCATCAACCGCGACGCCATCCAGAACAACGCGGTCTACGGCTATGCGATCCCCTCCAGCGCAACGGGAATCGGCGCGCAGTTCCCCGATCTCGACATCACAGCGAAGGATCCGTCCCTCAACGACGTCGTCACGTATGACATCGACGCGGCCAAGGCCATGCTGGCCGACGCCGGATACGAGACGGTCGACGGGAAGCTGATGGACAAGTCCGGTCAGCCGATATCGCTGAAGCTGCCCGTGACGTCGTCGTGGTTCGACTGGGTGAGCACGGCCCAGATCATCTCCGACGGGTTCACCGAACTCGGCATCGACGCAGCCCCCGACCCGCTGCCCGACTTCGCGGGATGGTTCGACCGCCTGCAGAAGGGCGACTTCGCGGTCTCGGAGTGCGGCGGCGGCCTGTTCGACTCTCCGTCGGCGTACTACTACACGATGTTCGCCAGCAGTCTGCAGGCGCCCATCGGGGAGCCGGCGCAGCAGAACGCCTTCGGCCGGTGGAGCAGCCCTGAGATGGACGCCGTCTTCGACGAGCTCCGCACCACTTCGGACCCGCAGGCAAAGGCAGACCTCGAGACTGAGGCGCAGGAAATCTTCGTCGACAACCTGCCGAATATCCCGCTGAACTCCGCTCCGTACTGGCAGGCATTCACCACGCACAACTACACCGGCTGGCCGGATGCCGACGACAACTACTCAATCGGCATCGCCAACGACTACAACCAGCTGCTGCTGTTCACATCGTTGAAGCCCGTCGAGTAACCGCCGGAGGGACGCGACCCGCCCGAGTCGCGTCCCTCCCCTCACCGAAAGCTGGTCGATGATGCCCTTCATCCTCCGCCGGGTCGGCTTCTACGTCATCGCTGCCTGGATCGGCGTGACCATCAACTTCCTCCTCCCTCGGCTCATGCCCGGGGACGCCGCCACGGCTGCATTCGCAGCGCAGTATCAGAAGCTGAGTAGCAATCCCGCAGCGCTCGAGCAAATCCGGGCGGCCTTCGGGATCACCGACGACCCGATCTGGGTGCAGTATGGGCAGTACCTCGGCGGTCTGTTCACAGGCAATCTCGGCGTCTCCTACACGTTCTTCCCGACGTCGGTGAGCGACGTGATAGCGCAGAGTCTTCCCTGGACGATCGCGCTTGTCGGTTGCGCCGCCCTGATCGCCTTCGTCATCGGATCCCTTGTCGGCATCCTCGCGGCCTGGCGCCGCGGAGGATTCGTCGACACATTCTTTCCACCTTTCGCCTTGTTCCTCGGAGCGTTCCCCGCCTTCTTCCTCGGGCTGCTGTTGCTGTACTTCTTCTCCGTCCAACTCGGGTGGCTCCCATCGGGGCACGGGTACACGCCAGGGATCCCGCCGAGCTGGCAGTGGACCAGCATCCTGGACCTCGTCTCCCACGCGGTCCTGCCGGCCGCGACGATCGTCTTCATCTCGATCGGCGGCTGGATCCTGTCGATGCGCAACACGATGGTGAGCGTCCTGAATGAGGACTACATCACCCTGGCCGAAGCTCGGGGCCTCTCCCAGCGCCGAGTGATGTTCGGATACGCCGCGCGCAACGCGCTTCTGCCCCAGCTCACCGGACTCGCGCTGGCGCTGGGTTTCCTCGTCGGCGGTCAGGTGCTCGTGGAATACGTCTACACCTATCCAGGGTTGGGATCGATCCTCGCTTATGCCGTCGGGTCGAAGGACTACCCGCTCATTCAGGGGATGCTCCTGGCCGTCACGATGTGCGTACTCGCAGCGAACTTCCTCATCGACATCGCCTATTTGGCGCTCGATCCCCGCACGCGAGAGGTGGCCGTCGGATGAACACTGTAAAGCTCGTGGTATCCGACTGGCGGAGCCGGCTGGGTATCGGGATCGTCCTCTTTTTCGTTCTCCTGTCGGCGGTCGGACCGGTGGTGTTCCCCGGCGATCCATCGAAGCCTGACTACTCCGTACCCCCGAACCAGCCGCCCTCTGGCGCGCATTGGCTCGGCACCGATCAGGGTGGGCGCGACATGTTCCTTCAGCTCGTGCACGGAGGAGCGCCCAGCCTTGCGGTGGGCTTCTCTGTGGGCATCATCGCAACCGTGCTCGCCGCGCTCGTCGGGGTGCTCGCCGGGGCGTCCGGCCGTCTGACTGACGGTGTGCTCACACTGCTCACCAACGTCTTCCTGCTCATCCCGGGGCTGCCGTTGGTGATCGTCATCGCTTCGTACGTCGAGACTTCATCCAACGCGCCGATCATCCTGATCCTCGCGCTGACCGGCTGGGCGTTTGGCGCTCGCATCCTGCGCAGCCAGGCGCTGTCGATCCGCGGCCGTGACTTCGTCGTGGCTGCCGTGGTGCGAGGCGAGTCCCGCTGGCGGATCGTGACCTCGGAGATCCTTCCCAACATGGTCGGCCTCCTCGCCACCATTTTCATCTCAGCCTCCGCGGGAGGGGTGGCCGCGATGGCGGGACTGCAGTTTCTGGGTCTCGGCGACATCAGCGAGGTCAACTGGTTCACGTCTCTGTACTGGGCGCAGAACTACGGCGCGGTGCTCACGGGAGCCTGGTGGACTTTCCTTCCGGCGGGCCTGGCGATCGCGCTCCTTGTCACCGGCCTCGCCCTGATCAACTACGGAATCGACGTCATTGGCAATCCGCGACTACGCGTGCCACGCACGCGGCATCGTGAGCGCAAACAGCTCGAAGCTCCTCAGCACGGCGCGCGTACGTTCGTCAGCGAACCGAGCGCCGCTCTGCTCGACGTTCGCGATCTCGTCGTCGACTACCGGACACCCGAAGGCCTCTTCCGCGCCGTGGACGGTGTGTCGTTCGACGTCGTCCCGGGCGAGGTGTTCGGAATCGCGGGTGAGTCGGGATCGGGCAAAAGCACCGTCATCCAGGCGATCCTTCGGCTCGCCCAGACGTCGACGGTCGTTTCCGGTGCGCTCCGCTTCGACGGTGTCGATCTGCTCGCGCTGGATCAGAGCTCCCTGCGTTCACTGCGGTGGGAGCGGATCAGTCTCGTGTCGCAGAGTTCGATGAACGCGCTGAGCCCGGTGAAGACCGTCGGGGATCACTTCGTGGACACGATTCAATCCAAGCGCTCGCTATCGCGCCGTGACTGTCTGAATCGCGCCGGGGAGTTGCTGGCCATGGTCGGAATCGAGCAGTCGCGTGTGCGTAGCTACCCGCATCAGCTCTCGGGCGGGATGCGACAACGGGTGGCGCTCGCACTTGCGCTCGCGCTGGACCCACAGCTGATCATCATGGACGAGCCCACGACCGCGTTGGATGTTGTGGTGCAGCGCGAGATCCTGCAGCAGATCGCCGATCTGCGCGAGCGTCTAGGTTTCGCGATGATCTTCATCACCCACGACTTGGCGCTGCTTATGGAGATCAGCGATCGGATCGCGGTGATGCGCAACGGTGATTTCGTCGAGGTGCTGGACGCTGTGGGGATGCGCGATCACGCTGAGCATCCCTACACGCGATCGCTACTCGCCGCGTCGCCCGAGATCCGAATGAGCGAGGTGTCGCGATGAGCGTGACCGAAAACACGTCGAGCACAAGCGGACAGGCCTTGAGCATCGACGGCCTGACCATGCACTTCCCGGCCCACGGACGCGGACAGTTCGTGCACGCGCTGGATGACCTGCGCTTCGCGGTTGAACGCGGCAGGATTCTCGCCATCGTCGGAGAGTCAGGCAGCGGCAAGAGCACCGCGGCTCGCCTGATCAGCCTCATCCACTCACCGACGGGCGGGACGGTGCGCATCGACGGTGTCGACGCCACCGCGCTGCGCGGCCGACGCCTTCGACGATTCCGACGGCGTGTGCAGATGGTGTTCCAGGATCCTTTCGGCTCGATGAACCCCGCCCACCCCGCGCATCGACAGATCGATCGCGCACTGCGGCTGCACACGTCACTGCGCGGTGACGCGCTTGTGAAGCGTCGGCGCGAATTGCTCGCGTCGGTCGAGCTCACTCCGCCCGAAAGATTCGAAGGGCGCTACCCCCACGAACTCTCCGGTGGGCAGCGCCAGCGCATCAACATCGCGGCGGCGCTCGCCGCTGACCCCGACGTGCTCCTTGCCGACGAGCCGGTCAGCATGCTGGACGTTTCGATCCGGGCCGGAGTCCTCCGCCTCCTCGACCGGCTGCGCGCGGAGCGCGGCATCGCAATCGTCTTCGTCACCCACGACCTCGCCAGCGCGCAGGAACTCGCCGATGACACCCTCGTTCTCTACGCCGGTCAGTCGATGGAGCAGGGCGCGACCGACGAGGTCATCAACTCTCCACTCCACCCCTACACGCGTCTGCTGCTCTCCGCGGTGCCCGCCCCCGAGAAACGAGGCCAACGCATCGAGGCGCGAGGTGAGGTGCCCACCATCGTCAACCCCCGACCGGGATGTCGATTCGCCGCGCGGTGCCCGATCGCGACGGACATATGCACGCAGCAGGATCCCGACGTTGTCGTCGTCGATACCGCTCGCGGCCGACGCGTCCGCTGCCACGCCTACGACCCCGCACAAGCCTCCCATTTTCCCGAACTCGCCCAGTAACTCTTCCGAACTCGCCCAGTAACCCCGAAAGGCTCCTGCCGAATGAACCCCTCAGCTGAACTCTCGGACACTCTCCCCGAGGCTCGTCCGGCCCACTTCGACAGGCCCGACATCCTTCCTCGCGGGAACGTGACCTTGCTGCCAAGTCGATGGAAGGACCAGTATGACGCCGCACGCGACTACTACGTCGACGTGCTGCAAGAGGACGACATCCTGCACGGGTTCCGTCGGGCCGTCGGGCTCCCCGCGCCCGGAGCGCCCCTCACCGGTTGGTGCCGTGAGGACAGTCGGGTGGTGTTCGGTCAGTGGCTGTCGGGTCTTGCGCGATTCGCGGGCGATGGCGATGCCCGCGCGGCGCAGAAAGTCAAGGCGCTCGTGCGCGGCTGGGCTGAAGTGTTCGAGAAGGATCCCGTTCTTCTCATGCAGCATTATCCGTTCGACAAGGTGGTCGGAGGCCTCGTCGACGTCGCCGCGTTCGTTGACGACGATCTCGCCCTCCCTTTGCTGTCGCGCATGGTTGACATCGCCGAGAGCACCCTCTCGCGCGTCAACATACCGGCCGCAGCGTGGCCGCCTGAGCTCGCCGACGGCGACGAGCTCGAGTGGTACACGCTCACCGAGAACCTCATGCGCGCGTTCGAGCTCACGGGTGAGGAGCGCTACCGCGACTTCGCTCGCGTGTGGGAGTATTCCGACTTCTGGAACAGCTTCGTCCCCAGCGCCGACCCGGACGGACTTGAGGGCCTGCACGCCTACAGCCACCTCAACGCCGTGAACGGCGCGGCGGCCACTTACCTCATGACGGGCGAAGAACGGTACCTGGCGATCGCGGTCCACGCGCACGATTGGTTCCGCTCCACCCAGGTCTATGCGACCGGCGGCTTCGGACCGTCCGAACGGACCATGCCCTCGGATGGAAGTCTGGGGCGCGCCCTCGAGTTCCGCGCCGACGACTTCGAGTCGCCCTGCGGTTCGTGGGCCGCCTTCAAGCTCGGCCGCCACCTGCTCCGCGCGACGGGGAACGCCCGCTTCAGCGATTGGACCGAGCGTCTCGTCTACAACGGGGTCGGAGCTGCGCTCGGCATCAGCGAGGGCGGTCGCCACACCTACTACGCCGACTATCGCGTCGGCGGCGGGATGAAGACCCCCTACCACGACACATACGCATGTTGCTCTGGCAGCTACTCACAGGCGATCAGCGACTACACCGATCTGATCTTCCTACGCTCAGGCGGCACCGCCTACGTGAACCTCTACGTACCGGCCGAGGGGTCGATTGATCTCGAAGCGGGCTCTCTGCTGGTGCGTCAGCAGACGGCCTATCCCGCCGACGGGCGCGTCGTGCTCACGGTGCGCGCCGATGCCGGCGACGTGAATGCCGCCATAGCCCTCAGACGACCGGAATGGGCGGCGCACGTCGCCATACGAGTGGACGGCCAGATTGTCCGCGCTGACGCTGATGACCTCGGTTGGATCCGTATCACGCGGCAGTGGGGCGAGGAGGAGAGGCGCATCGAAATCGACTTCGATCTCGAGTTCCGTGCCGAGGCTGTCGACACGGAGCATCCTGAGCGGGTCGCCTTCCTGCGCGGTCCGGCGGTCTATGTCGTCGAAGCGAGCCACCACGAGCCAACGCCTGTCCTCCCGCGCGATCTGAACGGGTTCGTGGCGCCGGATGCTGCGGAGCTGGGCGTGTGGCGCTTGCCAGATGTTGGCGATCGGGCCTTCCGCGCGAAGCTCAAGCCGTTCTATGCGGCGCGGGCCTACGAGCCCTACCGCCTCTATGTCGATCTGCCTGAGCTCCCCCAGCAGCTCTGGTGATCGTCTCCAGTTCCCCATCCAACCAACCAAACCCAAAGGTCCCGCAATGAAGCAGAGATCCCTCCTTGCCCTGTCGACAGTGTGCGCACTAGCGGCGACACTCGTCCTTGCGCCGCCCACAGTCGCACCGGCGAGCGCTGCGACAGCCACTATCAGCAAATCGACGTTCCGCGACAAAGTCCTGGCGATGGTGCTGGGCCAGATCGGAGGAACTCTCACCGGCTACGAATACGTCCATCGCATCGAGGGCGGCATCATTGACAAGACGAAGCCCTGGGTCGCGATGCCGGACTCAGCGTTCCAGCTTCTAGGCGGGACGCTGGGTGGCGGGGGAGTGACGAGCGAGTACACGTTTCCGTCCCGCCTACCACAAACGGGGGTAGTCGATTCTGACGACGACTTCATCATGGAGTTCTTTTACCAGCACGTCATGGACGAGTACGGAACTGACGTCAACTTCATGAACCTCCGTGACGAGTTCATCCAGCACGACGTTTACAGCTGGGGTGGAACCGATCTGGCGATGCGCCAGATCTACGAAACCAACCAGATCCCTAACAACGCAGGAAAACTTGAGTACGGAAACGTGGCCTACTGGATCTCGGAGCCGTACATCGAAACCGAGATGCTCGGCGCCAACTATCCGGGAATGCCTGCGTCCGCGGCGGACTGGTCAGGCATCCCCGGCCGGATGACAGGAGACATCGATAATGTCGACTTCGGGCGATTCTGGGCCAGCGCGTACTCCGAGGCGTTCTTCCGCACCGACTCGCGGGACGTCCTCCAGGCAGCCTCCGCTAGCTTGCCGCAGGGTTCGTGGGCGCGAGCAATTTACGACCGCGCGGTGCAGCTTCATACCCAGAACCCGACCGACTGGCGATGGGCGGCTCAGGAGATCGTCAACATGCAGATGCCGATCTTCGGCGTCTCGCAGATGATCACCAGCGACCGGGCATCCGACATCAACAACGCCTTCGCCATCCTTGCCGTACTGTACGGCGCAAACGACTACACCTCGACGCTGAAGATCGCTTCGCTCGCTGGGTACGACGGCGACTGCACGGCCGCCACCGTCACAGGATTGATGGGAATCCTCAAGGGAACCGCCGGAACGCCATCTGCCTTCAAGGATGAAATCTACGACAACGGCAACGGTGTCATTCACCAGGTGTACGACTACGCGAGCATTCGCAAGGACTACCCCGTGAACGAGAGCATCGACGACATCGTCGGCCTGTTCCAGTCGAACGCCGAGAAGGCGATCACGGCCAACGGCGGGACCGTCGGCAGCGCCGACTACACCGTGCAGCGCCAGGCGTTCCCCACGCCTCCCGCCGAGATCCCCATCACCAACGGCGGCTTTGAGTCGGGAAACCTGACGAACTGGACGACGACTCAGTCGACGAGCGGTCAGATTCAGCTTGCGGAATCGCAAGACGACGTGGCACAGATACCGAACTCGGCCATGGGACGCTACCGCGGTACTGTCGTCACGACCAACACGACGGCCTCCGCGGGCATGTATACGACTGTGACGGGACTGACCGGCGGCGCGACGTACACGGCGTCGGCCTGGCTACGCAGCCCTACGGGCCGGGAGTCGAGACTCTACGTCTCCAACTTCAATGGCGCGGGAACCAAGCTCTACTCGACGGCAGTGACCGGGTCGACGCAGCAGATCAACTACGTGCCAGCGCCTGTCGAGACGAGCTGGGCGCGCCGTGAGATCACCTTCACTGTCCCGGCCGGTTACACGAGCGCACGCATCGGGCTGGACCTGCCGCCTACTAGCAACCCCGCAAAGTGGGGATCGATCGACGGAGTGAGTCTTCGCAAGGCCGACGGGTACATCGCGGGATCTCGGGTCGAAGCGGAGTCGATGTCTCTGGTCGGAGCGGTAGCATCCGCGAACTCGACTGCGTCTGGTAGTCAGGTCGTCTCGCTGAGTTCCGCCGCCTCGTCGGCGTCCTTCACCTACTCGAATCCCACCCGCGGTGAGAAGACAGTCCGCATCCGCTACTCCAACCCCGGTGCAGCAGCGCTGCAGGATCTCTACGTCGACGGCGCCTACGTCGCTCGCGTCCAGTTCCCGTCCACCGGCGACGGTTCGATCGTGTCGGAGAACCTGGTGGAGGTGATGCTTCCGCTCAACGCCGGCAACAGGACGATCAAGCTCGTTCCGTACCGCGGGACGGTGAACCTGGATGCGGTGAACATGTCGCACAAGCGCAACCTCGTGAACGCCGTCACCTACATCAACAACGACACCGATTACCTCGTCAACAACGGCATCTACACAGTGACGGCCAAGCACAGCGGCATGAAGCTGTCGGTGACGAGCGACTCGATCACGGCGGGGGCCGACGTGATCCAGCGGACCGGTACCGGTGCGCAGGCTCAGCAGTGGGCCTTCCAGTACGCCGGTGGTGGCTACTACTACGTGAAGAACATGGGCACGGGCAAGGTCCTCGATGTCTCCGGAGGCGGCTCTGCCGACGGCGCGGAGGTCGGCCAGTGGAACCAGCTCGCGGTCGACAATCAGCTGTGGAAGCCGATCTACGTCGGCAATGGCTACTACCGACTCGAAGCCAAGCACAGCGGCAAGGTGCTCGACGTGCAGGGAGGTGGCACGGCATCCGGCGCGAACGTCTGGCAGTGGAGCTGGGGCGGGTTCGACAACCAGCTGTGGCGTCTGGACGATGCTCCCGCGGACGCAACGCGCGTCGTCTCCGGAGCGACCTACTCGCTGACTGTCAGGCACAGCGGCAAGGCCCTCAGCCTCCAGAGCGGCGGTACCGCCGCTGGAACGCTGACCACTCAGGACGTCTACTCCGGTGCGTCGACTCAGAAGTGGGTGATCACGTCGCTCGGCTCCAACTTCTACAAGATCGGCTCGGTCGGCGCGGCCGGTAAGGTCCTGGCAGCGGTCGGGACGGCCCGCGGTGACGCGGTCGCGCTGGCCAACGACACCGGCGCCGACGCCCAGAAGTGGACGCTCTGGATTCAATGGGACGGACAGGTGCGCATCGTCAACAAGGCGACAGGCATGGTCCTGGACATCGCCGGCGGCTCCACGGCCAACGGAGCGCAGGCGTGGCAATGGCCGCTGTTTGACTACATCGGCGCCAACCAAGATTGGAAGCTTGAGCTTCTGAATCTGTAGCAAGGTCATTCGGATGACCTTGGTCACCGGGATGCTTAGGTGGGGTGACCGTGCCTACGCGCGGTCACCCCCACGCGGGCCACCGTGTCAGCATCGATTCAACGAGGATGAGAGGGTTTTCGATGGCGACCGCCACCGTAGTACTGGATCGCGACTTCACCGCTGGGCACGTTCCCCGTCGGCTCTTCGGCTCCTTCGTCGAGCACATGGGGCGGTGCGTGTACACCGGCATCTACGAGCCTGGGCACGCGCGCGCAGACGACCGCGGGTTCCGTCAGGACGTCCTGGAGCTCGTCCGCGAGTTGGGACCGACCGTGGTTCGCTATCCCGGGGGTAACTTCGTCTCGGGCTACGAGTGGGAGGACGGTGTGGGCCCGGTCGAGCAGCGCCCGCGCCGCCTTGACGGCGCCTGGCACGCGATCGAGACGAACGCGTTCGGCCTGCACGAATTTGTCGACTGGTCGCGGGCTGCCGGCGTCGAAGTAATGGAAGCGGTCAATCTCGGCACCCGGGGTGTCGAGGCCGCGCGAGCCCTCGTCGAGTATGCGAACCACCCGGGAGGCTCGAAGTGGAGCGACCTCCGAATCGCGAACGGGGCGAAGGATCCATTCGACATCCGTCTGTGGTGTCTGGGCAACGAGCTCGACGGCCCGTGGCAGATCGGCCACAAAACGCCTGATGAATACGGGCGGCTCGCTGCCGAAGCGGGTAAAGCCATGAAGATGGTCGACCCGACCATCGAGCTGGTGGCTGTGGGCAGCTCAAACTCCCGTATGCCGACTTTCGGGGAATGGGAGTATGCCGTCCTCTCGCACGCTTACGAGCAGGTCGACTTCATCTCCTGCCACGCTTACTACGAGGAGGAAGAGAACGACGCTGCGAGCTTTCTCGCGTCGGCGCTCGACATGGATCACTTCATCTCCTCTGTCGTTTCCACGGCGGATGCCGTGCGCGCGAAGCGGCGGGACAAGAAGTACGTGAATCTCTCATTCGACGAGTGGAACGTCTGGTACGAGCGTGGACCCGAGACACCGGACAAACCGCAAATCGTCGCCGCGTCGTCCGTATGGCAGGAGCATCCGCGGCTCATTGAGGATCAGTACAACGTCACGGACGCTGTCGTCGTCGGCACTCTGCTGCATTCTCTTCTGCGGAACGGAGATCGTGTGAAGATCGCGAACCAAGCGCAGCTGGTGAATGTTATCGCCCCCATTCGATCGGAGCCTGGCGGTCCCGCTTGGCGCCAGACCATTTTCTGGCCCTTCGCGCGCATCGCCGCGCTCGCTCGGGGCCTTATCCTCACGCCCGCAGTGCAATCGGACCGCTACCCCACGAGCCGGTACGGCGATGCCGACGTGGTCGATGTCTCTTCGACTTGGGACCAAGACCTCGGATCTCTGTCGCTCTTCCTCGCGAACAGAGGACTCGACGAAGACGCGGACGTGCAGGTGTTGCTGCGGGGGCTGAGGGCTGTGAACGTCGCGTCTGCTGAGGTGCTCACTGTGCCGAAAGAGGGGGATCGCTTCTCCTTCAACTCCCAGCATGCGCAGGCGGCAGTGGGAATGGCGCCTTTGAAAGTCGAGATCGGGGACGAAGCCAACTCGCTCCAAGTCTCACTCCCACCACTAAGCTGGGCGGTCGTGACCGTTGCGGTGCAGAAGGATTGATCGTCGGCTTGTTAGCCTGCGCCGCAGGTTCGGTGTGATCGTAGTTATCCGCCGCCGCAAACCCACCGTAAGTTGAGGGACTGAGCGCTGCGCGCGTCCGATGGACTGCTCAACGCGGTGCGGGAAGTTTTCGAGAGGAATGCGCTGGCATCGGTCGCCGCGACGCACGTCGGCGAAAGGTCGACATCCGCGTCAACACAGGGAGGGGGGTTGCCTCCGTCACAGCCATGAAATGTCGATACGTCGGAGTTCACTCCCTCCGCTCCGCGTGAATACATCTGAGGACGATGTCGCGAGATCCGACGTCGCCCCTCTGATCGAGAGCAGAGTGGCGACGTCGGAATTCCGTGGCTGGAGACTCCATGCGATCCCCGTTATGCTCCGAAACAAGGGTTCAAATCCCACGTCTCCTCCATAAATACCTGATCAGAGGCTGTTTCTGCGCGGCGATACCCACGCGTACGCCGACTGTCTCCTCGTGAGGCCAGCGGCTGCGTCCGGAGAACTCGCAACCGTTCCGTGTCGGCGGGTCCCCGGGTGAGCGCGAACCTCTCCGCATCCGCCGCGGCCTGATCTCGCGGCTCCAGCGCACCGTCAGAGCGCGCAGCGTCCCGGCCGGAGCGGAACGAAGCGCGGCTGGCGCGTCAGGGTGTGAGCTTGGCACGCATGACGGGCACCGAGTCGTGCCAGAGCGCTGAGTCCGCGGTGGCAACGGCGAGGATCGACGCGTCGACGATGCCCGTTCGGATACGGATGCCTTTCGCCTTCGCGAGGCGGCGGATCTCGGCCCGGATCTCCGAAACGTCGTCCGACGGCTGGATGCCATGCGCACATTGCCCGTCGGCCACCGCGCAAGCAAGCAACCGCTCAGCGATCGACATTGTCATGAGCTGATTGTGGACCTGGACGCCGCAGTGCGCGACCCCCGACCCGCGACCCAACGGCGGGATAGCGGTTTCGGCAGCGGCCGACCGCTTCGCCGCCGACCGCTACAGTCGCGAACTTCCGGGAGGCGCCGAGTTGTACCGCAGGAGCGCGCCGGCGCCCGCCAGATCGGCGACCGTAGATGCGCGGGGCGCGGTCAACGTCGTGATTCTCGCGTTGTCGAGCCTGGGGAAGCGGCGCCGGTAGTCGTCGAGAGGGATGCCGAGGGTCCTGCAGAGCATTAGGCGGATCAGGGTCGTGTGACCCACCACCAACATCGTCGAGTCGTCGGACACGTCCTGGCTCAGTCGCAGGATCGCCCACAGGCCGCGGTCCGCCGCTGAGGCGCCGAGTTCTCCACCCGGAAGCGGAGAGGATGCGGGAGCGGCCAGGAACTCCGCGAGTCCGTCGGGGAACGCCTCAGTCATCTCGTCACGTGTCATCCCCTCCCCGCGACCGAAATCCACCTCTCGAAGCCCCGCATCGACTCGCAACTCCGTGCCTACGGCAGCGGCTACCGGGCGCGCGGTCTCCTGCGCACGTCGAAGGTCGGAGGAGACCACCAGATCGATCCCGGCCGATTCCGCCCAGGGGATGAGCGCCCGCGCCTGTTCGCGGCCGCGCGCGGTGAGATCGATGTCGCTGATTCCCGCGTAGCGATTCTCCGCGTGCCAGACCGTCTCGCCATGGCGCACGAGGTGCAGTGTGATCATGAGTCCAGTCCGATCAGTGCGGCGGAACGCAGGTCATCCGTGATCCATCCGCGTTGCGACAGGTGAGCGATGAAGTTGCCATAGCCTTCCGCAATGGCCGCTCGACGGCGCGAACGCGGTGAGAGGGGCTGTGCCGCGGGGACCATACGACGAGCGACAGTCTGCAGCGGGTTTGCATCGTGCGCGTCCGCGACTGCCAGGGCGCCCGCGGCGGCGAGCATCGCCATGCCGACCGCTCCCTCGCCATGCGCGGCAGGAGCCACCTCGCGCTGCAGCACGTCTGCGCGCAGCTGGTTCCAGATCCTGTTACGTGAGCCGCCGCCGGTCAGCAGGATCTGGCCGTCGGTGTCGTACCCGGTGAGCTGCAGGAGGTCGAACGCGAGGCGCTCGACGTAGGCGACGCCGTACAGGACAGCAGCGAAGGTCGCGAGGTCGTCTCCGTCGGGGAGGAGGCCGACGGCGTCGGGTGCGACGAAGGGGAATCGTTCGCCGCGGCCGACGAGCGGATACGAGACCGGGGGTGGAGCGTCGACATCGAGCGCCGCGGTGAGCGCATCGATGTCTCGCCCGGGCAGCAGCGCGGATATGGCCCCGGCGCCCGTGCTGGAAGCACCGCCGGGATACCACCCGCTGCCGAACGGTGCACGGTGGGCGTAGACGGCTCCGGTGGAATCGACGTGCCGAGCGGAGGCCGCCCCCTTAAGGACGAGGGTCGTGCCGAGCACCGAGTTCCAATACCCAGGGCTGAGCGCCCCCGCAGCGATCTGCGCCGCGCATCCGTCGGTCATTCCCGCGACGATGAGGCATCCCTCCGGGAGGCCGGTCGCCTCGCTGCCCGCCGCGTCGACGTTGCCGATGACCGATCCGGACTCGGCCAGGCTATTCACCGCGCTGGGTGCGACCCCGAGGGCAGCGAAGACCTCCTCGGGCCATCGCACCGCGTCGAGATCGGCTCCCGTCTTCAGCGCCGAACTGAGGTCGGAGGGCAGCAGCCGACCGGCGAGCATCGCGGTAATGACGTCGGGCTGATGGGCGATCACGGTGCCGGGTGCGGCGACTCCATCACGCAGCATCCGCATCAGTTTGGGGAGTCCCCAGGACGCCTGCATCCGGTAGCCGAGTCTCGACCACACGGCGGCGCCGGCATCCCGCACCACCGGAAGGTATTCGGATCCGCGCTGATCGTCGTACATCACGCCCATGCCTCGCGGCGCGCCCGTGAGGGCATCGACGGCCACGAGAGTTCCGGAAGTCCCTGACACGGCCACCGCGCGGGGGAAAGCGTGCGGCGGGAGTGCCGCGATGGCGTGCCGTAATGCTTGTGTCGTGGCGGCGAGCCAGTGAGCGGGGTCCTGCTCGTGGCGTTCGCCGTCGCGCACGCTGCGGAGCGGCTCGGCTGCCGCCGCCAATTCGACCCCACGCCCGCTCACCGCGCTCACGCGGACACTCTGCGTGCCCAGGTCGATCCCCACCCACACGTCCTGCGTCATCTATCCGCCGTCCGTTTCGTCCGGGCGCCACGTCGCCCACCGCTCGGCGAGTGCTGCTCGGGTGAGCAGGAAGTCGTCGTGCCGGTCGTCGAAGAAGGTGCGCAGGGCGGGGTCGGGCACGTGCAGCGCGCCGCGGGTCACCGTCGCCGCCGCTGCCTCGGCGAGACCTGAGTAGGCACCCGCTGCGACAAGTGCGTGCAGCATCGCCCCTTTGGCGCCGATCTGAGTCCCCTCGACGCGGACAGTGCTGATCCCCGTGACGTCGGCGATGACCTGGCACCATAGGGCGCTCGCGGACCCGCCGCCTGAGAGAACGAGTTCTTCCACCTCGGCGCCGGACGCGACCACGCAGTCCCGGATCGTATGTGCAAGCCCCTCCAGCGTGGCTCGTGCGATGTCGGCTCGACTGGTCCGGGTCGTGATTCCCAGCATGGCGCCGCGGGCGTCCGGGTCGAGGAACGGCATCCGCTCACCCGCCTCCGAGAGGTAGGGGAGAACGCGCACTCCGCGTGCTCCGGGCGCTGATCCACCGGCCAACTGGGTGACCTCGGCTGCGTCAGTGAGTCCGAGGAGATCACCCACCCACCGCACGACCTCTGTGCCGGCAAGCGTGGGGAATGCTCGCACGATGAGCGGGCCAGGGCTGAGCAGTGTCAGCCCGGTTGGTGCGCCGGACGTCACGGCCGAGCGTGTGACGACACCGGTGCACAGAGTGGTTCCGAGGATGCAGAACGCCGAACCTGGGGAGACGCTGCCGCCGCCGGCACCCGTCGACACGACGTCGTAGGGAGCGAGGGTTACCGGGATGCCGTCGGGCAGACCGGTGATGCGGGAGACACCGGGCAGCAGGGGCGCAGTGAGCTCGTCCTCGCAAAGAACCGGGGGTATGAGCGCACGGATCCCTTCGAGCCCGAACAGTTTGAAGAGCGACGGCGCGTAGCTCCCGGTCTCGACATCGAGCCAGGGAGCCGATGCGTCCGAGGGATGTAAGCCCCGGCACCCCGTCAACGACTCGAACAGCCAACTGCCGCACGTGACGACGTCGCGTATGCCGGCGATCGCGGCGGGATCGTTCTCGAGGAACCAGGCGAGGATCGCGTGCGGAAGCCCGAGGTTCCCGAGGGAGCCGTTGACTCTGAAGGCCTGCTCGAGGAGTCCGTCCCGCGTCCAGCCGTCGACGATGTCGACGGCACGGGCGTCGTTCCACAGGACCGCGGGACGAGCCGGCTGTCCGTCGTGTGCGACCATCCACGCTCCGTCACCCTGAGCGGTGATCGCGATGCGGTCGATGGTGCGATCCGTCTGCCCGACCGCCTCGGCGATGCACTCCAGAACAGAGTCGCGGACCTCGGTCATGTCCTGCTCCGCCCAGCCGGCATGCGGAGAGGAGAGCGAAGTCTTGCGGCGAATCACCAGACGCTCCGTACCGAATTCATCAAAGACGACGGCCTTGATCAGGCTCGTGCCCGCGTCGACCGCAAGCGTGGTCCCAGAGCTGGTCGTCACGGCGCGGGACTGAGGTCGAGAGTGGCGAGGACATCGGGGTTGGCGACGTGGGCCGGTGTGCGCCGCGCGATGAAGTCGCCGACGTCGCGCGCAACGATGCTCGCAGCGCGCACGGCCGTCTCGCGCGTCGCGCCTGCAAGATGCGGCGATACGACGACGTTCGGCTCGGAGAAGAGGGGCCAGTCGGTCGGCGGCGGCTCGATGTCGTACACGTCGAGGGCGACCGCTCCCAGCTGACCGGAGCGCAGCAGCCGGGGAAGGGGTGCGTAGTCGAGGAGGCCGCCTCGCGCGGCGTTGACGAGGACGGCTCCGCGAGGAAGGAGCGCGAGAGCTCGCTCGTCGATCATCCGCTCCGTCTCCTTCGTCAGGCGTGCGTGCAAGCTCACGACCGAACTCCGCGTCAACAGGCTGTCGAGCTCACTCACCTCCACCCCGTCGGCCGTGAGCGCCGCGGGGTCGGCGTAGGGATCGTAGACGACCACCTTCGACCCGAACGCTCGCAGCAGGCGGGCCACGAGTCGTCCGATCGCACCGTATCCCACCAGGCCCACCGTCGCCCCGTCGAGTTCGAAACCCACGTTCTCCCACGCGTAGTAGTCGCCGCGCCATGTCCCGCGCTTGAGCTCCGCATCCATGAGCGGAATGCGCCTCATCGCGGCCAGGATCAGGCCGACGGTGAACTCCGCAGCAGCCTGCGCGTTCCTCCCGGGCGCGAAAGTGACGAGCACGCCGGCGTCGGTCGCGGCCTGAAGATCGACGTTCACCGGTCCTCCTCGACACACCCCGACCATGCGGAGGTCGGGAAGCGCGGCGAAGACGTCCGATGTGAACGGCGCCATCTGTGTCACGGCGATGCGCGCACCCGAGAGGGCTTCGATCGTCGAGGCCACCGTGCCGCTGGCTTCCGACACGTTCTGCACGACGCCGAACGGCTCGTGCGGCCACGCCAGTTGCAGGGAACTGAACGTGGCGACATCCGGCCCCAATTCCTTTTCGAGCGCTGTCTGGAACAGGTGGGGCGTGACGAAGAAGTCGCCGGCAATGGCGATATGCGGCATATCGTTCCTCCTGCAATCAGTGGAGCCGACATGGCGTCTGCGCCTGATGCCCGGAACTCTACCACTCAGGATGGTATAAATATCAAACGAGGTGCGATGTGCCGTGGGGCAACCGTCTCAGCGTGGCGAGGATGGCGCGACATGGACGGCCGCGTGTTCCGCGATGCGCTCTCGGACGCGCTCATCCACGTCCTCAGTGAGGATCACGTCGGTGAACACCGAGATCGGCACGTAGCGGTGCAGCGATGTATGACCCACTTTCGATCCGTCCATCATGAGTACGCGTCGCCGGCCAGACTGCAGCATGGTGCGCTTCATCGTCACGATGTCCTGCTCTTGGTGGTAGGTCATCCGTTCATCCATCGTCGATGTTGACTGGAAGGCGATGTCCACGGCGTATGCCTCGAGATTCGTCTGGTCAGGCGGTGCGATGAACGAGTCGTGTGTGCGTGAGTACGCCCCGCCGATCATGATCAGCCGCACGTCGGGGGCGTCGCGGAGCACGGAGAGAACCTGGCAGTAGTTGGTCACGACCGTGATGGGAGCGGATGCGGGGAGCAGATGTGCGAGGGCGAGCACGGTAGTCGAGTCGTCGAGCATCAGTGACATCCCGGGCTCGATGAAGGACGCCGCGGTCCGCGCCAGCGCGGCCTTCTCCTCCGCTCGGCGGAGGAGACGGAAGTCCGAGCTGGACTCGAAGACGCTCGTCGGGAGCGCTGACACGCCGCCGTGGAACTTCCTGACAAGGTTCCGCGCGGCCAGGTCCTCGAGGTCGCGGTGGACGGTCATCGCACTGCGACCGGTCAACTCCGTCAGTTCCGCGGCTGTGGCGGATCCGACCTGCAGCACGTGATCGAGGATGATCCGCTGTCGCGCGGAGCGGGATGCGGGCCCGGATGCCGAAGTCATAGGTATCCCTTCTCCTCAGCATCGTAGCGGCGCGTCGACGAGTACTCCCCGCGCGGCTTCGACGGGTTTTATCATCTGCATTGACAATTCTACCGCCGTGATTGATATAGTCACGCTAGCGCTCTACGGTGACCGCGAGCGTTCCTGCACCTGCATCATCACAACCCCGTACGCGGGGCTCAACGAGGAGATTCGATGAAGAAGTCATACCTTCGGCTCGCAGCCGTATTGGGAGCTCTCGTGCTGGGGTCATCCCTGGCAGCCTGCTCGGCCGACACGGACGGCGGGGGCGCCGGCGGGGGCGACGCCGCCGAGTCCGGGGTGATCGCGTTCCTGATGCCGGACCTCGCATCGACGCGGTACGAGGAGCAGGACGCTCCGTTGTTCACGGCCAAGGTCGCTGAGCTGTGCCCCGAGTGCGAGGTGATCTACCAGAACGCCGACTCCGACCCGGCCAAGCAGCAGCAGCAGGCCGAGTCAGCGATCACGCAGGGAGCGAAGGCCATCGTGCTCGACGCGGTCGACACCAAAGCCGCGGCCACCATCGTCACGAGCGCTCAAGCTGCCGGGATCCCTGTGATCACGTACGACCGGCCGATCACCACTGCGCCCGCCGACTTCTACGTCTCGTTCGACAACGAGGAGATCGGCAATCTGATCGCCACGTCCCTCGTCGAGAAGCTCGACGCCGACGGCGCCGAAGGCGGAGTCCTCATCGTCAACGGCTCTCCGACCGACGACGCGGCCCAGCTCATCAAGGCAGGAATGAACGCCGGTGTCGAGGGGAGCGCGTATGAGATCCTCGCTCAGTTCGACACGCCGAAGTGGGACCCCCAGCAGGCGCAGGACTGGGTGAGTGGTCAGATCACGCAGTTCGACGACATCGTCGGCGTCGTGGCCGCCAACGACGGTACCGGCGGTGGGACGATCGCGGCGTTCCAAGCGGCCGGTATCACGCCGATCCCACCCGTCACCGGCAACGACGCCGAACTCGCCGCCATCCAGCGCATCATCGCCGGAACGCAGTACAACACGATCTCCAAGCCGATCGCGACCGTCGCCGAAGCCGCTGCGGAGGTTGCCGTCCAGCTCATCCGCGGAGAGACGCCCTCAGCCGACACCGAGCTCTTCGACACGCCATCGCAGCTGTTCACCCCGACCGTGGTCACCGCGGACAACGTGAAGGAGATCATCTTCGACGGCGGGATCTACACTGCCGCTCAGGCCTGCACCGGCGAGTTCGCCGCACGCTGCGCCGAGCTGGGCATCGAGTAATCGCAAAGCCGCCTGAGGCGTCGGGTCGGGTCTCCCAACCCGACGCCTCAGACGCACCTACCGCTGTTCCCTCGGCATCCCATCAGAAAGGCGCGTCGTGACGAGCGAAACCCGATCACCTCACCCGCAGATCCATAACGTGCTCACGATGCGCGCCATATCCAAAAGCTTCGGGGCCGTCGCCGCCCTCACGGACGTCGACTTGACAGTCGACTCGAGCGAGGTCGTTGCGATCGTCGGCGACAACGGTGCGGGCAAGTCAACGCTCGTCAAGGTGCTCTCAGGCGTTCACAAGCCGGACTCCGGCACCATCATCTTCGGCGGCGACGAAGTGAGCATCAGCTCGCCAACGGACGCGATCGACCGCGGGATCGCGACGGTGTTCCAGGACCTTGCGCTGTGCGACAACCTGGACGTCGTTCAGAACCTGTTTCTCGGACGGGAGATGACGCCGATTCGCCTCGACGAAGTGTCGATGGAGATCAAGGCGTGGGAACTGCTGCGGCAGCTCTCGGCGAAGATCCCGTCCGTGCGCATCCCGATCGCCTCGCTCTCAGGCGGACAGCGCCAGACCGTCGCGATTGCGCGGTCGCTTCTCGGTGAACCCAAACTGATCATCCTCGACGAACCGACAGCGGCGCTCGGCGTCGCGCAGACTGCGGAGGTGCTGAACCTCATCGAGCGCCTGCGTGAGCACGGCCTGGGTGTCGTGCTGATCACGCACAACATGGACGATGTGCGGGCGGTCGCCGATCGCGTCGTCGTCCTTCGCCTCGGGCGCAACAACGGCGCGTTCGCCGTCAAGGAGACCAACACCCAAGAGCTCATCGCCGCCATCACGGGCGCCACCGACAACGTCGTCACGCGCCGGAGGGCTGCCGTCGACGCCGCCTCCGCCACGAATGCATCCGCGCCCGCGGGCGCGTGATAGATAGGAATCCCGACATGACCGGAACAGTGCAGACGCCCACCCCCACGGATCGTCAGGACGAACGGTTACGCGCCGACGCCGGCGGGCTTCGCGGGTTCCTCTCCGCATCCGTCAGTCGGGTGCGTGGCGGCGACCTCGGCTTGCTGCCCGTCATCGTCGGCCTCGCCCTCATCTGGACGATCTTCCAGATCCTCAACCCCTTCTTCCTCTCGAGCAACAACCTCGCCAATCTGCTGATGCAGTCCGTGCCGGTCGGTGTTCTCGCGCTCGGGATCGTCTGCGTGCTGCTGGTGGGAGAGATCGACCTGTCGGTCGGTTCAGTGAGCGGACTGTCCGCGGCCATCGTCGCAGTCACCTTCGTCAACCTCGGCTGGCCCCTGCCGCTCGCGATCCTCACATCATTGGCGGCGGGCCTGGTCATCGGATTCTTCTACTCCGTCGTGTACATCCGCCTGGGAGTGCCGTCATTCGTCATCACGCTCGCCGGGTTGCTGGCTATCCTCGGCCTTCAGCTGCTGACCCTCGGCAAGTCCGGAACGATCAATCTGCCGGTCGACTCCTTCCTGGTCTACTTCGGCCAGCAGGCCTTCGTGCCGAAGCCGCTCGCCTACGTTCTCGCGGTGGTCGTCGCAGGCAGCCTATTCGTGACGACGTTCCTGACCGCTCGCCGGCGGACGGCGGCGGGCCTGTCGTCGAAGCCTCTGAGCGTCAACATCGCCGCATCAGCCCTGCTCCTCGCCGTCCTGCTCTTCGCGGCGTGGTTCCTCAACCAGAGCCGAGGTGTGGGGTGGATGTTCGTGTTTTTCGTCGTGCTCGTGCTCGTCATGAACTACGCGCTGACGCGCACATCGTGGGGGCGCTCGGTGTTCGCCGTCGGCGGGAACAAGGAAGCGGCACGCCGATCAGGGATCAACGTGTCCGGCGTGTACATGTCGGTCTTCATGCTGTGCACGACATTCGCTGCACTCGGTGGGTTGCTCGCGGCCGCCAGGCTGAACTCGGCAGGCCCACAGACGGGCACCGGCGACGTCAACCTCAACGCGATCGCCGCTGCTGTGATCGGTGGGACGAGCCTGTTCGGTGGGCGAGGTTCGGCTTTCGCGGCGCTCGTAGGAGTCCTGGTCATCCAATCGATCTCGAGCGGGCTGACACTGCTCAACCTCGACTCTTCCATCCGATTCATCGTGACGGGCGCTGTGGTGCTCATTGCGGTCGCCCTCGACGCCGTGGCACGCCGATCGCGAAGCTCGAGCGGGCGAGGATAGCGCGGCGATGGCGGGACACGTCGGTCAGACCGAGAGGTTCGATGGCGGTTGGGTTTAGCGGTCTCTAGTCGAGACGCCCCGAACAGTGTGTCGCAAGATGGCCGAAACGGCATTCGGCGAGCGGGAGCATACCGGGACAAGCGCGTGGGCATTCAAGGGCGACTGAACAACTCTCGCGACTGATAGCCCATCGTCGCGTCCGATATCGAAGACTTGGAAGTCGCGACAGATGTGTTCGGTCATCACTTTACGGAGTGAATGGGTTCGGGGGCTCACCGGATCGACGTCACGTCCTGGTCAACGAGAAGGCTGGCGGTCGACCCTCGGGGAATGATGACCGGGCGGGGTCCTTCCCGGTCGATGGTGTGACCGGTGTCGATGAGCTCTAGCAGCGACTGAGCTGCGGTTCGGCCGAGTTCAGCGATATCCCGGTGCATTGCCGACAGAGGCGGATGGGTGAGTGAGCACAGAG
The DNA here is from genome assembly GCF_051860965.1 of Microbacterium sp. GTDB lineage: Bacteria > Actinomycetota > Actinomycetes > Actinomycetales > Microbacteriaceae > Microbacterium. Next base: position 321,742 of record NZ_JBIMKU010000005.1, on the reverse strand, counting down.
GAGAGTCATCCCAGGCGAGAAGGTTGAGCTCGCGAGGCACATCGATGCCCATCTCGGAGGCGACGGACAGGCCGGCCACGGCCATGATGTCGTTGTCGTAGACGATGGCCGTGGGCGGATCGGGGCGGGTGAGTAATGCCCGTGTGGCTCGCGCACCCTCCTCGCCGGTGAAGTCGGTGATCTCATCGCCCTGATCTTGCAGGCCGGCTTCTTGTAGTCCTTCGGTGAAGGCGGCCGCTCGGAGGAGGGAGTGCGCGAGTGTGGGTGTGCCTCCCACCCTCGCGATTCGACGGTGTCCGAGTCTTACCAGGTAGCGCACCGCATCGAGCATTGCTTTGCGGTCATCGGTCCAGACATGGGGAAGTCCGGCGGCAGCGTCGTCGTCGCAGACCAGCACCGCCGGCACCCCTATATCCCGAACGGCATCTGTGCGGACGTCCGGGATCGAAAGGTCCACGACGAGCACCCCATCTACCCGCCGTTCAGTCCACCACTTTCGATACGCCGCAACCTCCCTCTCGTGTGTGTCTACAACTTGGAGCATGAGGGCGATCTCACGTGCCGCGAGCGCAGCCTCGATGCCGGAGATGAACTCCATATAGAACGGTTCGGTGCCGAGCATCTTGGGCGGTCGACGAAGGACGAGGCCGATGGCGTCCGCCTTGGACGTCGAAAGTGAGCGGGCAGCGCTGTTCGGTGTCCAACCGAGCTGTGCCGCGATCTGCTGGACGCGTTCGCGCGTGTCCCGGGATACGCCGGGTTTGTTGTTGAGCGCGTACGAGACCGCACCTTTGGAGACGCCGGCTTCCCTCGCGATGTCGCCGATGGTCACTCTCACGCAGACCTCAATCCCGGGCTAGCCCGTCCGTGAGCACACCCGTCAGGATGCGGGTATCCGCTTGCCCTGGCTCATTCAACCACCGGATGACTCCGGGCGCCGACAGTTCCTCGACGGTTACGGGTCGGTGATGGTGAAGCTGCAGATGCACGGGCTTGCCGGGCACAACTGTTAGGTCGCTGTCGGAGACCCAGGCGTCCGGTTCGATCCGGTCGGCGAAGACGACCAGGCCCCGAACGACTGATGGCGCGGTGAGTGTGACGAGCTGCCCCCCGTCATCCCAGGCATGGACGCTGACGTCGACGACGGTCGATTCGAGCGCGAGATCTTTGTCCTCCACCCACGTTCCGACGGCGAGCAAATCCCCCTGGTCGCTCTCTGCCAGCAGAAACTCCGACGTCGGCGCGTGCGGGCTGACGACGGCGCCGGCCAGCGGGTAGTGCGCGACCTCACCTGGCGCTACCGCCGCAGAGATCACATCCTTGGCGAGTTCGACCCCCTGTATGTCGACGCGACGGATCGTTACGGCGGTCGCCCATTCCTCCGCGGCGTCATTGACAAGTGAGACCGACGCCGCGCCGGGGGTGGTCGTGATTCGCGCGATCCGGTCGGCGTATGCGCGGCGCAGCGCGTGCCACAGGGGTTTACGTCGGCCGTCCCCGTCAACAGCAGCCCATGACACGACCGGCCAACAGTCGTTGAGCTGCCAGACAATGGCGCCCATACACAGCGGCTTGAGCGAACGGAAGTGCTCGATGCCGTAGGAGACGGCGCGCGCCTGTTGCAGCTGCGCCAGGTAGTGCCAGTCCGCCAGGGTGGTCGGTTCCGGTAGGTGCGGGGCCATCCCTCGACGGATCTTCCCGACTCCGTCATCGGCCTTCTGGTGCACCAGCATGTTAGGAGATGACTCGGTGAGCGGTTCGTCGTGGACCCACTCGGTCAGCGTGGACCATGCCGGCGGGCCCTGGTAGCCGAACTCCGACACGAACCTGGGCCGGTAAGCGGAGTACACCGTGTAATCGGCACGATTCCACGCGTCCCAGATGTGCATGTTTCCCCGGCTCGGGTCGTTCGCGTGAAGCTCGGCGTTGCCCGAGTATGGGCTACCCGACCAGTACGGAACATGCGGCGCTAAGCCCTTGACGAGGTTCGGCAGTACCTCTTCGTAGTAGCGCAGTCCCCACGTTCGCCCGGCGAGCTCTTCCTGCCACCCCCAGTCGAACCAGCCCCAGATGTTCTCGTTGCAGCCATTCCAGAGGATCAGGCTGGGGTGAGACGAGAGTCGGACGATGTTGTCGACGGCTTCGGCACCGACTTCGTCGAAGAGCGGCTGTTCCTCCGGGTACGCGGCACACGCGAAGAGGAAGTCCTGCCAGACGAGGACTCCCTGTTCGTCGCAGATGTCGTAGAAGTCGTCGCTCTCGTAGATCCCGCCTCCCCAGACGCGAAGGAGGTTGACGTTCGCTTCCACGGCCTGGATGACTCTGTCTTCGTAGCGCTGCGCGCCGATGCGGCTGGGGAAGCAGTCGTCGGGGATCCAGTTCGCTCCTCGGATGAAGATGGGCGTGCCGTTCACACTGATGGTGAAGGAAGCCCCGTCCGCGTCTTCGGAAGTGTCCAGGCGAACATCGCGGAAGCCGATCTGGCGAATGCTCGACTCAGTCTCCTCGCCGTCCACGACCATCGCGATGGTCAGGTCGTAGCGGGTCTGTTCCCCGAGGCCGCGAGGCCACCACAGTTCCGGCTCGGGAACATGAACTTGGATGCTGGCGACGCCGTCAACGACGGGAGCGTCCACGCTGACCCCCGCAACGGATGCAGTGAGGACGACGGAACCGGCCTCTGAATCCGTGTCCACGCGGGCTGTGATGTCGACGACTCCGGCCCCGCTGGCGCTGACGGACGGGGACACGCGGGTCTGTGAGATGCGCGCCCCGGTCCAGCTGACGAGGCTGACGGGCTTCCAGATGCCGGCGGTGACCAGCTGGGGACCCCAGTCCCATCCGAAGTTCGCGGCCATTTTCCGGATGAAGTTGAACGGAGTCGGATAGGCGTTCGGGCGGTTCAGGAGTCGTTCGCGTTCCGCCTCCGCGTACGCCCATGCGGAGTCGAAACGAACCTCGATGGTGTTACCGGTCGGGTGCACGACGTCGGTGACGTCGACACGGTAAGTGCGGTGCTGGTTGACGCTGCGGAGCACTTCACGTCCGTTGACGGTAACCGTTGCGACCGTGTCGAGACCTTCGAACAGCAGCTCGTGATTGTTCTCGCCCGTCGGAAGGTCGAACGAGGTGTTGTACGTCCACACGGTGTGGCCGATCCACTGCAGCTCAGCCTCCCCGTTGTCGAGGTACGGGTCAGCGATGATGCCGGCCGCGAGCAGATCGGTGTGCACGACGCCGGGCACCCGCGCCGCGACAGGGGCGCTGAGCGCATCCGCGAGGGTTGGCGGTAGCGGTGAGGAGGCTCGAACCTGCCAGTGGTCGGTGAGCGGGGCAACGACAATGCTCATGCTCGCGCCACCTCAACCACTCGCGCGTTGCCGACGTGCTTGACGGCATCCAGGCCAGGGTGCGCGGCGTCGCCAGCGAAACGGTCCAGAGTGACATCGGAGGAGTCAACTTCGAGGGCGTGTGCGAAGTACTCCGGGGAGTCTCCCGCCCAGCGCACGCGAGTGTTTCGGAACTCGACGCCTTCGGCGTTGTGGACGTGGATTGCCGATGTCGGGTGCGAGATGGGTCGCGGCTCTTCGCGGTAGGGCCGGTTGTCGATAAAGCCGCCATCGAACGGCCCCCACTTGGCGAGTTCTACGGTGACGTCATCGAAGACGATGTCTTCGATGTGGCCGGGTTCGAATCCGGAGATGAGGATGCCGTTCTCCGCGCGCGCGACGATGTGGCTGAAGCGGACGTTGCGGATGGTGCCGAGGCCTTCGTGCCACGGGTATGCCGACACGTAAATCGGTTCACCGCGGCCCCACCAACGGTCGTCATAGATCTGCGTTTCGATGGTGATGTTGGTAAAGAGGATGTTCTCGTAGAGGGAGTCCTGGCCGAGGTTGACGGATAGTCCGCGGTGGCTTGCGCGGATGACGCAGTTGCTGACGGTGACGTTGCGGATCGGGGAAGTCGCGTCTACACCGATGACGACGGCGCTGGAGCGGGTCTCGAGGACGCAGTTGGTGATGGTGATGTCTTCGCAGGGGCCGGAGTCGGGGTATTCCTCGCAGGCCTTGAGCGAGATGGCGTCGTCGGGGCAGCGGATGTCGCAGTCACTGATACGGACCAGCCGGCAGCGGTCTAGGTCGATGCCGTCTGCATTGGGCAACTTCATGTCGTTGCGGATTCGGATCCCGTTGATCCGGACGCTTTCGCACCCGGTGAGCCGCACCGTCCACAGTGCGCCGTCGCGGTAGGTCGTTTCGGTGAGAGTGACGTCTTCGCAGTCGATGAAGAACAGTGTGAAAGGTCGAGAGACGGGCATCGCGTAGATCTCGCCCTGATCCTCGAGGACGTAGTGGCGTCCCGCGCCGTCAATGATGCCGGCGCCGGTGACGGCGATGTTGGTGGCGTTATACGCGGCAAGGAAGATGCCGGACGCGTCCGTATCGTCTCGCACGGTGCCCGATGACAGGGCGGTCACGACCTGTCGTTCGGTGATGTCCTCCCATTCGCCGCTGGCCTGGAGTGTGGCGCCACGCTCGATGTGCAGTTCGACGTGAGAGCGCAGGACAAGCGATCCCGACAGGTACGTCCGCCCAGCCGGGACGGTTACCTTCCCGCCGCCCGCAGTGTGCGCGGCGTCGATGGCCGCCTGAATCGCGGACGCGTCGTTGTGAGCGCCGTCACCGACGGCTCCGAACTGGGTGATGTCAAAGAGGGAGGACAACGTAGGCACTTTCTGTTCGAGGGGGGTTTGTCAGGACTTGACGGCACCCTGAAGCAGGGCGTCTTCCAGGCGGCGATTGAGGACGATGTACACGATGTACACGGGAATCATCGTGATGAGCGCCCCGGCAAGCAGCACGCCGTACTGTGTTTCGGTGAGCGAGATGAGGGTGGGAAGCGCGACCTGAGCGGTGCGCACCTCCGGGTCGGGGCCGCCGAGGATGAGGACGAAGAGGTACTCGTTCCAGAAGCTCAGGAAGTTGAGGATCGCGACCGTGGCGATACCGGGCGCCACGATGGGCGTGTAGATGCTGATGAGCACGCGCAGCCGGTTAGCACCGTCCATCATCGCGCTTTCCTCGAGCTCCACCGGAACGCTTCGCATGAACTGCGCAAGCAGGATTACCGACAGGGGCAGTACGGACGCGGGGAAGAACAAGTAGAGGAACTCACGCGTGTGGAACAGGCCGATGGCGATGGCCAAGATCACGGTCGGTACGAGGGCAGCGAACCCAGGGATGAGCAGACCAAGTGCGAAGAATCTCTCGACGATGATTCCCGCCTTTCCCTTGGCGCGCGCGATGGCGTACGCGGCGGGAATCGCGAGGATCAGGGTGAGGATCTCGGCGATGACGGTGATGAGCACCGAGTTCATCAGGCCGGTGCCGAGGTCAGCACGCTCCCATGCAGCGACGAAGTTGTCGAGGGTGAAGCTCCCGGGCAGACCGAACGGGTTGTTGAAGATCTCGCTGTTGTTCTTGAACGACGAGATGACGAGGAAGTAGATCGGGATGATGAGCAGGACGGCGTACAGCCAAGTGAGGGCGTGCGCGACCGGGTTCAGCCGGGTGGATCTGGTCTTGGTGCGAGACACGGGTGAAGCTCCTAGTACCGGGGCCGGAAGATGCGGCGGATGAGCAACATGCCGAGGATTCCGACGAAGAAGAGAATGACGCCGACCGCCTGGCTGTATCCGACCTGCGACTGCGTGAACGCCTTGTCGTAGATAAGGAAGGACAGGTTGGTGGATGAACTTCCGGGGCCGCCCCTGGTGAGCAGAAGAATGGTTCCGGCGGAGGTGAACAGCACCCAGATGAACTGCAGCATCAGGATCACGCCGAAATAGTCTCGACAGATCGGGTACGCGATTCCCCAGACTCGACGCCAGTGGCTGGCGCCGTCCAGTTCTGCGGCTTCGAACACGTCACCGGGGATCGCGGACAGTCGTGCGCTGAAAAGAATCGCCGTGAAGCCGATGCCGCTCCATAGGTTGACGACCATTACGACACCGAATGCGGTCTGGCTGGACGCAAGCCACGGGGTCGAAAGAGCGCCGAGGCCGATGTTGTCGAGGACACCGTTGATGAGTCCTGTCGGGGAGAAGATCGAGAGGAAGATGACTGACATCGCGGCCAGCGACAACAGAGCCGGGGTGAACAGAACGACTCGGAGGATGCGGTGCCCTCGGGGTTTGAGGCTGACGTAGTAGCCGAGCATGAACGCGGTGGGCAGCATCAACGGAAGAACAATGGCCAGCTGGACGACCGAGTTTCGAACGGCGGTCCAGAAGACGGGGTCGGTAAACACCTTCTCGAAGTTGGCGAGGCCAGCGAACGAGCTCGGTGAGACGAAGCTGCGCCAGTCCAGCAGCGCAATGTAGAACATCGCGAACAGTGGTCCGACGGTGAAGATGAAGTACCAGACGACGGCAGGCAATGCAAGAAGGGCGAGGCCACCGTTACCGTCGCGCCGACGGCGGCGACGCGGAGGCGTCGCTTCGTCGAGCACGCTTCGAGCGGCGATGGTTTGGGACATGTCAGGGCCTTTCTTCGCTGGAAGGTCGGTGGGGCGGTGCAGTCGAGTGCACCGCCCCACCAATGTGCCGTACCGAGTTCTCAGATGGGACCGGTTTCGGTCAGCCGTACAGCGCGTCCAGCGCGCCGCAGATTGCGTCGGGAGTGGTTCCCGGAGCGAACGCGACGCTGGTCTCGCGGATGATGGGGTTCTGAACGCTACCCGGCACGATGGTGTCAGGCATGACCGCGAAGTCCACGAGGCTGGGAAGGTCGTTGACAGCCTGCGCGGTGATGGAGTTGGCAATCTCGCCGCCAGCCGAGTCCGTGATAACAGCGGTCGGCCCATTGGTGGCCGCCGACCAGGCCGCGGCCTCCTCAGGCGTGTACCAGGCGGTGATGAACTGCTTGACGAGGTCGATCTTGTCGTCCTTCGCGCCGTTGGGGCTGACCCAGAAGCCCTGGCCGGTGTATCCCTCGTACGCGGTCGGCTTCTCGAACGTGCCGTTGGAGGGAATCGGGAAACCTCCCAGCACGACGTTCCCGCGCAGTGCGTCCGGAGTACCACCGAAGGCCCACGAGCCAGCGGTCATGATGGCTGCCTTGCCCTCATAGAACGCGGCGTTCATCTGGTCTGCCGTGTAGCCCTCAGCGTCGTCGACGAACAGGCCAGCGTCGCGGAGTTCGGTGAAGAGCTCGATGCCCTTCATTGCGTTGTCACTGGCGCAGAAGCCACCCTCGGAGTAGACCTTCGTGGTCTCGTCCGCGTCCATGTAGGACTGCACGATCTGCAGGAACAGCTTGTTCCCGGACCAGTCAATGCCGCCGATGACCATGGGCGGGATGCCGGCCTCCTTGAGGAGCTTGACGTCCTCGAGGAGCTCGTCGATTGTGGTCGGCGGTGCGTCGATGCCGGCCTGTGCCAGAAGGTCGGTGTTGTACCAGACCGGCCAGACGAAGCCGTTGTACGGGAAACCCTGCACGACACCGTCGGCGTTCGTCCAGGCGGCGAGTGCCTCGGGGTTGATCTTGTCGGTCAGTCCCCAGTCATCGAGGTAGTCCGACGCCGGAACGACGATGCCCTGGTCCACCCAGTCCACGGTCTTGTCGGCGAGGTTGACCATCACGACGTCTGCCTCTTTGCCGCCAGCGACAGAGGTCTCGTACACGTCGGGGATCTCTTCCCCTACGCGTGTGAGCTTGACGGTCGCACCGGTCTCCTTCTCGAAGTTGGCGACGAACGCGTCCAGCGCGTCGCCGGCTTCGGTGCCCGCCTGGGTGACGGTGAGCACTGTGAGGGTGTCGGGGTCGCTGCCACCTCCCGACGAGCAACCAATCAGGGAAACCCCGAGAGCGGACACGGACAGGATTGCTGCGGCTGCTGCGGCCTTGCGGTTCATCATGCCTCCTTGCATGGACAGGTGCGGGTGTGCATCGGAAGTAAAACACGAACCGACGCCGGATGTCAATGAACCGGTTAAGTGCGATATCCGCTGATTTCCTCTACAGTGTTTCGCATCAGCCCACTCAACTACTGAACGTTCAGTAGTCTTCGCATCGCCCCGCGGCGAGTCGGCTAGATCAGCTCGCTGTCCAGACGGACCGCCCGATGAACGGATTTCAACGATGAAGCGTCAGTCTGCCAAAGTCATCATCGATGGCCGCGCCCGCAACTGGCTGGGTGTGAACTTCTGGTCCCGCGCGGGCGGTCCGCGTATGTGGCGGGATTACGATCCGGTGCTTGTGCGCGAGGAACTCCGCTCGATGCGGGACCTGGGGCTGAACGTGACGCGCAGCTTCGCCTACTGGCCGGACTTCATGCCGCAACCCAACACGCTCGATGAGACGAGCGTGGAGCGGTTCGTCGACTTCCTTGACGCGCACCTCGAGGTCGGGCTCACCACGATCCCCAGCTTCATCGTCGGACACATGTCCGGCCAAAACTGGGATCCTGCGTGGCGCAACGACCGAAACATCTTCACGGACGTCTGGTTCGTCGCCCAGCAGGCTTGGTACATCCGCGAGCTTGTCGCCCGGGTTGCTGACCATCCGGCCATCGAGGCGTGGCTTCTGACTAACGAGATCCCGATCTACGGCGACTGGGTCAACCGCGGCATCGGCACCATCGACCACGCCTCCGTCACCAGTTGGGCGCAGATACTCATCGACGCGGTCCGAGCAGGCGGTTCCCACGCCCCCGTCTCGGTCGGCGATGGCGCGTGGGGCGTTGAAGTCACCGGCGCCGACAACGGCTTCCGAGTGCGGGAGATCGAACCGCTCGTGGACTTCCACGGCCCGCACGTCTACCGCATGGAGACCGACCCCGTCCGGCAGAATCTCGGGGCGGCGTTCATCTGCGAGATCCTCGACATCGGCGGCAAGCCCGTGGTGATGGAGGAGTTCGGAGTCACCAGCGACTACGTCAGCGAAGAACACGCCGCGAACTACTATCGGCAGATCCTGCACAACACACTGCTAGCCGGCGCTACCGGATGGCTGGCGTGGAACAACACCGACTACGACTCTCTCGCCGACGTCGAGCCGTATTCGCACCACCCCTTCGAGATGCACTTCGGAATCACCGACAAGAACGGGGCTATCAAGCCCCAGGGGCATGAGCTTCGATTGTTCGCCGACCTGCTGGAGCGGATCGACGCATCGGGCCTGACGCGTCCAGACTCCGACGTGGTGCTCATCGTGCCCTCTTACCTCGAGGCGCAGTATCCGTTCACGCAGCCGCAGGACAAGGCAGTCGTTTTCGACGTCAGCAGGCAGGCGTACGTCTCCGCTCGCGAAGCAGACATCCCCGTCGGCGTCGCCCGCGAGTTCGACGGGCTGCCGGCGGATGCTCGGCTGTATCTCCTGCCGTCTGCGAAGCAGTTCACCGCACCCGGCTGGGCGTTCCTGCGCTCACGCGCACACGCCGGTGCGACGGTGTATGCCTCCAGCTTCCTGGGCGAGCACCGCACGCAACGCGGGACCTGGTGGCCCGACCTCGATGAGACCTTCGGCGTCCGCAGGCTCAGCCGCTACGGCCTCGTCGACCCGGTGACCGCAGATGAGGTCTACTTCCACTTCCAGCAGGACTTCGGCAACATCCGGGCCGGCGAAACTCTCCGTTTCCCAGTCGCCGGGAACGAGGACTCCCGCGCCTACCTCGCCGTGGAATCCGCAGGTGCGGACGTCATCGCCGTCGACGGACAAGGACGGCCCGCGCTGCTGCGTCACCGGACAGGAGCGGGCCAGTTCGTGCTGTCCACATACCCGGTCGAGTACTTCGCTGCTCGCATACCCAACGTCAACCCGAGCGACGCCTGGCGGGTCTACTCGGCCCTGGCCCACGAAGCTGGCGCAGCACCCGACGTCTGGGTGGAAACCCCGGACGTCGTGGTGGGCACCCTCGTCCACGACAACGGAACCGAGTACATCTGGGTCGTGAGCCAGTCCGACACACACGCGACGGTGACTGTGAGCAGCTCGCGCGGTCGCTTGACTGATCTGGACGGCCATCGTCGCGAGCAGGTCGAGCTGGATCCTTACGGCGTCAAGGTCCTCCGCCGTGAGGACGAACCGCAATGATCGCCTGGGCGCTGGCACTGGACATCGGTGGGACGAAGGCAGAGAGCGCCCTCGTCGGACCCGATGGGTCCGTGCTCGCTGCCTCGCGGTCACGACGAGTCACTGGCCGGGACATCACTGAGGTTGAGTTTGGTCGGGTCATCGGCGAGCTCGTCGACAACGCACTCGACTACCTCGACGAGGACGCCACCCTTCTCGGTGGCGGAGTCGCCTCGGCAGGACCAATCTCGCTGTTCAGCGGCGCCGTGTCACCGCTGAACCTGCCGCGCATCCGTGATTTCGATGTCGTCAGCACCATCAGCCATCGACTGAGCGGGCGAGGTCATCGAGTCCCCGTCGTGTTGCGCGGAGACGGAGCGGCAATCGTCCTCGCCGAGCGATGGAAAGGTGCGGGACGCGGCATAGACAACCTGATGTCGATAGTCGTTTCCACCGGAATTGGTGCCGGAATCATCGCCGACGGACGCCTGGTGTCAGGGCATTCGGGAAACGCCGCCCACCTCGGCGCGGTCGAAGTTTCGGGCATCGTCGGGGAAGACACCTACGGCGCCCCGGGAACACTCGAAGCCATCGCCTCCGGACCGCACACGGTCTCCTGGGCGCAGCGCGAAGGGTGGGCCGGAGACGACGGGACTGCGCTTAGTCGTGCGTACGCTGCCTCTGACCCGGTCGCCGTCGCCGCCGTGCAGCGGACGGGCCGCGCGATCGGCCAGGCCGTGTGCAGTGCGGCCGCCATGTTCGATCTGGAACTGGTCACCGTCGGCGGCGGCTTCAGCAACGTCTCACCAGACCTGCTGACGCTCATTCGAGAGCCCGTCGCCCGTCACCACTTTCCGTTCGTGCGTGCACTACGCGTCGAGCGCTCCCCACTCCTGAGCGACGGTCCCCTCATCGGTGCAGCCGCCCTTGTGCATCGAAAAGACTTGCTCCCCACCTCGACCGAGAAGATCCTGACATGACAATCGACTTCCTCCCCGAAGACTTCGGCGCCATCGGCGATGGACATGTACTCGATACAGACGCGCTGCAGGCAGCCATCGACGCCGCAACAGATGCTGGCGGCGGGCGGGTACTCCTCCGCCCCGGCCGCACCTACCTGGCCGGATCTGTGCGCCTCCGGTCCCACGTCGAACTGCACATCCCCGCCGGCGCAACCCTGCTCGCGTCCCCCGACTTCCAGGACTTCAGCATCACTCAACTCGGCGTCGTCCAGATGGACGAGCCCAGCAGCGGTCATATGACCGACCTCACCGCGTCCTTCCTCTTCGCCGCGGACTGCGAGGACATCTCCATCACGGGCACGGGCGTGATTGATGGGAACGGCCGCGCGTACGTCACGGCCCCGGGTGAGGGAATCCACTTCGGATCCGCCAACCGCGTCTTCACGGTCCACTTCCGAGATGTCGTCGGCATACGCATCAGGGACGTGCGCATCGAAGACGGATGCCTCTGGACGGTCCGCCTGTCTCGGTGCGACGACGTCGTCGTCCACGCCATCAGCATCCGCAACGACCCGCGCATGCCCAACAGTGATGGCATCGACATCGACGCCTGCCGCAGAGTCCGGATCAGTGACTGCGACATCATCGCCGGCGACGACGCCATCTGCCTCAAAGCGGCAATCGAGTCCACCCGCGACGGTCGAGTGTGCGAGCAAATCACTGTCACCAACTGCACGCTCAGCAGTTCCTCCACCGCGATTCTGTGCGGAGTGGAATGCGACACCGCGATCCGCGACGTCGTCATCAGCAACTGCGTCGTGCACACCAGCAACCGCGGCCTGGCGGTCAGCCTCCGCGAACGCGGGACCATGGAGCGCATCCGATTCGAGAACATCACCGTGGACAGCACCTTCTTCGACGACCGATGGTGGGGAAACGCCGAACCGATCTACGTCACGGCCAGCGCACGCCACGAACGAGCCGGACGGATATCTGACATCTCATTCCGCGGCATCACCGCACGCGCGCCCCGCGGAATCTTCGTGTGGAGCGACGATGGCGGCTCCGTCGACGTCAGCCTGAGCGACATCAATCTGCAACTCATCACGGTCGCGCACGGGAACCCGGACCGCGGCGACCTTCGACCGCGCGCCGACGGCGGCTATTTCGCAGACCCCGTGGCAGCCTTGAGAGTTCATGGCCAGTCTCACGTGCAGGTCGACCGGGTGGCAGTCACCCTGGGCTCGGGCGTCGCGCGTGTCCCTCCTGCCGTGATCACGGGCGATGCATCCGTGGACGGCGACGTGGTCGTTCGAGACACGTACGAAGGTGACACGCGATGAGGATTGACCGCGCCGAGATCATCGTCACGAGCCCTAACCGGAACTTCGTGACGTTGAAGATCACAACGGACACCGGTGTGACCGGACTCGGAGATGCGACCCTGAACGGCCGGGAGATGGCCGTGGTCGCCTACTTGAAGGAGCATGTCGCTCAGCTCCTCATCGGACGAGATCCCGCGCGGATCGAAGACACATGGCAGTTTCTCTACCGCGGCGCCTACTGGCGCCGGGGACCGGTGACCATGGCCGCTATCGCAGCCGTCGACATGGCGCTCTGGGACATAAAGGGCAAGGTTGCAGGGCTGCCGGTGTATCAGCTGCTCGGTGGTGCCTCACGGAACGGCCTTCTCGCGTACGGCCACGCGTCCGGCAAGTCGACCCCAGAGCTGTTTGACTCGGTGCGTTCGCACCAGGAACAGGGCTACCGGGCGATCCGCGTGCAGACGGGGGTGCCAGGCCTCAAATCCGTCTATGGAATCGCCTCCAACGCCACCTTCGAAGCGAACACTGGCGTGCGGTACGACCATGAGCCCGCCCAGCGCGGCGCGCTGCCGAACGAGGAGGACTGGGACACCCGGTCCTACCTTCGGCATGTGCCCACCGTGTTCGAAGCGGTCCGCAACGAGTTCGGTCCCGAGCTGCCCCTCCTGCACGACGCTCACCACCGACTCACTCCCATCCAAGCCGCCCAGCTCGGCAAGTCCCTCGAACCGTACGACTTGTTCTGGCTCGAGGACGTCACGCCAGCCGAGAACCAGGAAGCACTCCGGCTCGTCCGCCAGCACACGACGACGCCCTTGGCCATCGGAGAGATCTTCAACACCGTTTGGGACTACCAGCAGATCATCCGAGAGCAACTCATCGACTATGTCCGGTCCGCAGTCACGCACACAGGTGGCATCTCCCATCTCAAGAAGGTCCTGGACTACGCGTCCCAGTACCAGATCAAGTCGGGCATGCACGGGCCAACAGACATCTCTCCCGTCGGAATGGCTGCTGCCATGCACCTTGGCTTGTCGATCCACAACTTCGGCATCCAGGAGTACATGAAGCACGGAGCGAAGACAGACGCGACCTTCGAGCAGTCCTATACCTGGAGCGAGGGGATGCTCCACCCCGGGGACAAGCCCGGGCTGGGCGTAGAACTCCACCTGGACGAGGCCGGCAAGTATCCCTACGAGCAGGCCTACCTGCCCTACAACCGTCTCGCAGACGGCACCATCCACGATTGGTGACTGACGTTCTCAAAAAGTGAGACGGCGTTCGTCGTAGTTCCGTCCCTCCGAAGCTGCCGGCATCTCCGACCACGCCGGCCGCGCGGTGGTTACGTGGGCCACGCACGCGACGTATAGGTGGCGGGGTCAGCTGAGCCGCTCGAACACCATCGTTGCCTGAATCCTGTCTCCCCCGCCGAATCCACCGCTGCCCGATGACGCCGTGCTGATGGTGTGAAGTCGGTAGCCGAGAGCGGCCTGCTTGTTGATCACCTTCTCCAGCTCGGTGAGGTTGCCTGATCCCGTACCGAAGAACTTCTCTTTGAGCACAACCTGCAAGACGACGTAGCTCATCCCGACAGGCGCAGGGCGCGGTTGCGCGCCGGCGACCGCGTCAGCCTGCGCGCGGCTGATCATGCCGTGCAATCCGGGCTCCTTGGGTTCGGGTTCCTGGAAGGAATCGGTCCACTGCTGACCATCCCACCACCGCTGTCTTCCGGACCCGTCGTCGTACCACCCCGCCTGCGTACCGGCCACGAGATCCTCGATTCGTCACATTGCTGTCGATAGCGCAACCGTAGTGGGAAGGGGATGACTTCAGGCGGAACGGTCCGGGGAGGTCCTGGGCGCCGCGCGCCGGCCCGAAGTGCGACCGACCTCTTGCTGTTCGCTTTAACTTTGGCCTCGTCGCGGGGTCGGCGGGGGCCTCACCGTTCCTGATGCTCCTTGCGGGTTCGGTCGCGTTCGGCACGGTGCCAAGTGTGCGTCTCGAGTCGGTGTGGGAGGGTTGGCGGTATGCCCGAGCCCTCGGTTCGCGTCCGCGAGTGCACGAAGCTGTTCGACATGCGCGACGGGTACCCGTTCGCCCGCAACGTCCTCGGCTTCAGCGATCCGAGCATGGCGTGGATCGAGGATCGCTGGATCATGTTCATTGGCGGGATGGTCCCCACGTTCCGCACCAACATCTACAGTTTCGAGCTCCCCCCGGGCGCTCCGGTGACAAGCGATCAGTGGCGTCCGAGCCCGTCAGGCGTGGTGTCTGCCCGGCGCCTGCGCCCGATCGTCGCGCAGCCGGGGCGGGGATCGTGGAACCGTTGCATGCATTCGGTGTGCTTCGCGCGGGGTGTGGCCGACGGCGAAACCGTTGAGCGCATCTATCACGCGGGCCGATCGTCCGAAACCGTCCTGAATGGGCGCCTGCCCTATCGGATCGGCTATCTCGAGAGGCGACACGGCGAGTCATGGCGCAGCGCCCCCGCCCCTCTGCCCCTGCACGGTCCCGGTCTGCCCAGCGTTCTCGAGCCGAAGGTCGAGTATCACGACGGACTCTGGCGTATGCGGTTCCTGACGATTCCCGCAGCCAAGCCCGGCTCCGAAGACCCGGCGCAGTTTCGGATCATGCACACCACGAGCGTCAACGGTCGCGACGGTTGGACAACTCCCGAGGAGTGGTTCGGGACGAAAGACGGATTCTTCGACAGCGTCGTCGTGCACGACGACAATCGAGCGCTCATGGCGATCACCCGAGACTCAGACCTCGAAGGACGCGTGAACAATCCACCGCAGGGTGTTTGGCTCAGTGAAGCTGACGGTCCTGGCGACCCGCGGCCCAACTGGTCGAGACCGGCGAGAGTCTTCGCGGCAGAAGACGCGGGTTACGAGTGGACGGCGCGGGGAATGTGCGCGCCGTCCGCAGTGTGGGCGGACCCTGAGCACGAAACGCTCAGCGTGTTCTTCGCCGGCGCACCTCGCGACCGCACCTGGAGTCGCCTCGCGATCGACGCCGTACGCCGTCGCAGGCTTCCACCATTCCCCTCACCCGTCTACTTCACCATCGGCCGCCTTGACCTCGACGTCGGCGGCTCCTCAGATTTAGCCCGGCTCCAGTAATCAACATTAATCCGACTCGAACCGACTAAACACGCGCGTGCTCAACCGGAAGGACCTCACGTTCCAAGCGGCAGCGACACGTCGGGAATGAAGAGCGCCAGGTTCGCGTCGAGCGCCCGCAACGCGGTGTCGTGCGGAAGCCCCGCGCTGAGTGTTGCAACGGCCAGTCCTTCCGCGGCGGCGAGGAGTGTCGTCGCAGCGAGCTGTGGTTCCGGGTTTCCTGCGCCCATCGAGGCGAGGAGATCGCCGATGTGGCCGGTGAGGATACGGTCTCCTTCGCGAAGCCTCTGGGCGGCGTCGGGATTATTGACCGCGTATGCCTGGAACGCCAGGGCGACACGGGCGTCGTCCGCCTCGTCCGGGCTCATCGGAATTAGGCCCGCCAGGAGGACGCGGATGACATCCACGTATTCCGGGTCGTCGCCCAGGCGGGAGAGCTCCGCGGTGATGCGCTTCTCATAGCGTTCGCTGGCGACCCCCATCGCGTACTGCATCATGGCGTCTTTGGTGGGGAAGTAGTGCTGCACCATCCCTGACGTCACGCCGGCCTCCGTGGCGACGTGACGCAGGCTCACCTCGTTCAGTCCGTCACGCGAGACCACGCGTAATAGCGCCTCCGCGATGCGTTGCCGGCGCTCCTCCTGATTGACGCGTTTGGGCACGGCATCAGCTTTTCACATTGCACTCGCATTGACAAATGCCCAGAGGAATGTTTGCATTGCGAATGCAACGCGAAAAGGGGGACTGATGCAGGAGACATTCGCGATCGAAGCGGCACGGTTGGTCAAGACGTATGGCGACAAGAGGGTGGTAGACGGGGTTTCGTTCGCGGTACCGCCGGGGTCGATACTCGGGCTGCTAGGCCCAAATGGGGCGGGCAAGACGACGGTGGTGCGGATGCTGTCCACGCTGCTGCGTCCCAATGGCGGGGCGGCTTGGGTCGGCGGGTGCGATGTCGTCTCGAAAGCCGATCAGGTGCGCCGGTCGATCGGGCTCACCGGTCAGTCCACATCCGTTGACAGCGACCTGTCGGGAGAGCAGAACCTGGTCATGATCGGACGGCTCCTGGGTTTCTCCCGCCGTGCGGCGAGGTCCAAAGCTGCCGAGCTTCTCGAGGAGGCGGGTTTGTCCGACGCCGCCCGCAAGCAGGCGAAGACGTACTCGGGCGGGATGCGGCGCCGCCTCGACCTGGCGATGAGCATGCTGGGCGACCCTGCGGTGGTGTTCCTCGACGAGCCCACCACGGGCCTTGACCCTGCCCGTCGCGGGGACACGTGGTCGATGATCCGTCGCCTCGCCGAAACGGGAGCGGCCGTTCTGCTCACCACGCAGTACCTCGAGGAGGCCGACAACCTGGCGAATCAGATCGTCGTCATGGACCACGGCTCCGTCATCGCCGAGGGCACCGCCGAAACCCTCAAACGTCGGCTCGGCACCCAGACCCTGGATGTGCACCTCAGCGACGTGCGGATGCTGGGTGCCGCGGTGTCGGCGATCACGGCGCTGCTCGCCGCCGCGCCGACGGTCGATGTCCAGACCCGGCGCGTTTCGGTCGCGGTGGCCTCGGCGCGGGACATGCCGGCCGTCGTTCGTGCTCTAGATGACGCGGCTGTCGGTGTCGACGAGCTGCAGCTGAGACTCCCCAGTCTCGATGACGTCTTCCTGACTCTCACCGGCGCCCGCACGACGCTACCCCAGACCCAGGAAGGAACTTCGTGATGACCACCACGACGCGCCCCGCCCGCCCTCGCGCCTTCGCTCCGATCGAGCAGTGCGGCACCTTCGCCTGGCGTGGAGTCGAGAAGATCCGCCGGAACCCCGCGGGGCTCACCGACGTCGTTCTCGGGCCCGCGATCTTCCTCGTCCTGTTCGGGTACGTCTTCGGCGGCGCGATAGCGGGAAGCACCTCGGAGTACCTGCAGTACGTGTTCCCCGGAATCCTCGGGCTAACGACGCTCCTCGCGACGATGGGCGTTGGAGTCGCGATCAGCACGGATCTCAAAGAGGGAGTGTTCGACCGGTTCCGGAGCCTGCCCATCGCCCGCATCGCGCCGCTGGCGGGCGCAGTCCTGGCCGACATCGTCCGACAGATCGTGTCCCTGACTGCGCTGATCGGCTTTGGGCTGCTCCTCGGCGTCCGATTCGACACCGACCCGGCATCGTTCCTCGCCGGCTGCGCGCTCGCGATCGGGTTCGCGCTGGCTCTGTCCTGGGTGTGGGTGCTCCTCGGCGTCGCGATCAACGAACCGCAGGCGGTCCAGGGCATCGGTGCGCTGCTGATCTTCCCACTGTCGTTCATCAGCAACATCTTCGTGCCGGTCGACACCATGCCCGGATGGATGCAGACCATCGCCGAGTGGAATCCGGTCGGACATCTCGTCGAGACCATTCGAGGCCTGTGGATGGGCGGGCCGGTGACAGAACCGTTGCTGGCCACCCTCGCCTGGATGGGTGTCTTCCTGGTCGTCTTCGTGCCGCTCTCCCTGATCGCTTATCTCCGGAGAGCCTGCGGATGACCACGAAGCCTCAGGACGCGGCCGCCGGCACCCGACCGCGAAAGATCGGTCCCGAATTGTGCGGCGCCGAACGCACCCGCCACCTCATCAGTCGCGCCAGCGCGATGGAAGCCGCCGGATGGCGGAGCATCGGACGGGCGATCACGTTTCGCCCACGCGTGCCGATGGGTGCCTCGGCGCACAGCTACGACAAGCCCTTCCGCACCGTACTCATCATCTTCCTGGCGCTCTCCGCCATCGAGGTGCCGATCGTCGACCTCATCACCCACCCTTGGCCCGTCGTCCGCTTTCCGCTCCTCACGCTCGGCATCTGGGGCGTCCTCACCATGACCGGAATGCTGCTGTCCTACTACACCCGACCCCACGCGGTCGGCCCCACCGGCATCCGGGTACGCAACGGTGGGGAGATCGACATAGATCTCCCGTGGGCGCTGATCGCCTCCGTTGAACGAAAGCGCAGATCACTCCCGGACGCGCCGTCCCTCTCGCTCAGCGGTTTGGGAGCCACCCAGGCACTCAACCACGTCGCCCAAGACGGCACTGACATCGATATCAATCTCGAAGCCCCCACCCTCATTCGTCTCCCCCAGGGAGACGTCACCGTCTCAGCCGTCCGCATTTCCGTCGACGACATCGACGCCTTCCTTACTGCCGTCCGCACGCACATCCCATAACGCTCGCTCCAACAGCGAGAACATCACGTCCCGTACACGCCCGCCTAAAGTTCACTGTGTCTCGGCGACGCACAGGACTCCGGTGTTGCCGTCCTGGTCGGCGATCACGGTGAGCGCCGGGGCGCCGCTGTCATCGACCACGCTCCCGCCTGCAGCGACGGCGGCGGCGATGCGCTGCCCAGCGACCTGGCGCGGGACGTAGACCTCGACATGGAATCTCTGGCTCGCTGGCCGGCGCTGATCGGCGTGTCCAAACCAGAGGTTCGGTACGCGTCCCAGGGCGTCTCGGATCTCATCGCTGGGGGACCCGTTCCCCTGCGCCTCAGGGTTCCCGGTGAGGAGCGCCGCCCACACAGGTGCGATCGTCGCTGAACGAGCTGTGTCGAGGCCGAGCTCGAGGACACTGACCGATGCCGGGTCAGCCTGCAGCCCGTGTTCGGCGGCGATCGCGGTGATCCGCCGTGCGAGGTCGACGTCCTTCTGGGTGACCCATTCGACGACGTGCTCGGCGCCGTTGTCGTCCCGGTACACGGCGTCGGAGCTGACAGCTTTGAGGTCGACGTACCCGTCGCGGACCGACACCCCAGGGTGATGCCCGAGGGCGTCGCCCGCCTCGCCGACAGCGGTCACGAACCGAGCGCCATCGCTGAAGCCGCCGGTGAGGTAGCGGGCGTGCAGTCCCTGCGCCAGCTTGCGCCAGTCGATCAGTCCGGCGTCGGCGATCTGCGCGCCCGTCATCATGTCCATGTTCGTATCAGCCCTTCGTCGGCGGGAGGAAACGTCGACCAATGGGAGGCCCGGCGGTAGGCCCAGTTCATCCCATATGCTCACGCCGTTCAAGGGGCCCGCACCGGCCCGTCGACGCGGAGTGCTCGCCGACGAATCATCGCGGGCTCGTCAATCGCTCGAGGATGCTGCGGAGCGCCTGGCGCTCGGTGGCGTCGAGGCCCTCCAGGTGCCGCTCCTCGCACTCCATTAACGCGAGCGACAGAGACTGCCTGAGCCGTTCTCCGGTCTGGATCAGCGTTTTCCGAGTGGGCGCGCCGATCCTGCGCGTCGCGTACCCGCTCGATGAACCCCGGCCCTCCAGCTCATTGAGAGTCGCGGTCGTCGTCGTGCGGTTAACACAGAGCACCGCGCCGATCTGACGCTGACTCGGACGGGATCCGCCGTCGAGCAGCGCGAGCACGCAGTACTCGCGGCCCGCGACACCGAGATTGGGCAGAGCCTCCTCGCCCATCGATTGCGCACGCTGCGTCGCATCTGCAACAGAACGGGCGTGGTCACTGAGTGCGCGTGGAAGCGAATCCGCGCGTGCGCTAAAGCGTTGCCTGATCGCGAAGCTCGAGCGGGCGAAGACAGCGCGGCGATTGCCGGACGCGCCGATGTCGAGGGCCGATGCAGCCCTCCTGTGATCTGGCTCGGGATCGCGGGGTGAGCTGTCGCTTCTGTAATCAGTCGAGCCTCGCGAGCACGGTGGCGGCGACCTCTGCCACTAGCTCATCGTCGTGGGGACGATCCGCCCCGCCGCGCGTTGTGAGTACTGCAATGACGATGCGATCCCCACTCGGTAGTCGAACGATCGCGATGTCGTTCCGAGTGCCGTAGCCTCCGGCGCCGGACTTGTCGGCGACTGTCGTGTCTTCTGCTGCGCCGGCGCGGATCAGCGTGTCCCCGGTCTTGTTGCCGCTCATCCAGTCGATGAGCGTGGCCGACCCATCGGCGCTCAGTTGCCCACCCAGCGCAAATCCGCGAAGCGATTCAGCCATCGCACGAGGCGTGCTGGTATCCCGCGAGTCACCCGGCACGGCAGTATTCAGTTCGGGTTCAAATCGCTTCGGCATGGTGGTGTCGTCGCCGGCCCGCGCGAGCACGGTGGCGAACCCGTCAGGGCCGCCGAGCTCTTCCAGCAGCAAGTTGGCCGCGGTGTTATCGCTTGTGCGAACGGTCGCTTCGGCGAGGGCACGGATGGACATTCCCGTGCCGACGTGCTGTTCAGTGACCGGAGAATACTCGACCAGGTCTGCCTCCGAATAAGTCACGATCCGCTCGAGGTCTTGCCTCTCCTGGAGGATCGCGGCAGCCAACAGCGCTTTGAACGTCGAGGCGTATGCGAAGCGTTCCTCTGCGCGGTAGGCGATCGCGACTCCGGTCTCGGTGTGGACAGCGTAGACACCCACCCGAGCGTCATATTCCGCTTCGAACGCAGCCATCTGATCGCTTACATCGATGGTCCGTGCGGGAGGCTCCGTCGCGACTCCGGGACTTATCGACGGAGACGTGCCTCCCGGGGGGCTCGGCGCGCATCCCGGTGCGAGAAGAGCGAGACATGTCGCGATGGACACGACCATAAAGATTCTTGGAGGTCGGCTCGCACTCGTTCGCGTTCTCATTGTTCCTCCGCTGGTATCGATGATGGCTCAGAAGCTTCGAGTAGACAGCCTGTCGTCGCCACTCAGTCCAACTCGCAACCCCAACCTGGTGCCAGCGGCCGAGAGTCTTCGGAGTCGTGCCGGTGAGTCCCGCGAGCCCGCGCGCGTTCCGAGGCACGCGGCTGCCGTCCGGTCCTGGGGGCAGTAAGGCCTTGCCCGCCGAGGGATCTCGGGTTGAGCACTCGGCCTCCCGAGGGCGCCTCGCGAACAACGGCTTGACCATGTGCCAGGAACACCCCGTCTGCTGGAGCCATGACTCACACCAGACCGTCGAGACGAAGATCGACGCGCCCAGGCCGCGGCGCCGTGGCTGTGGCGCTGGGAGCAGTGATGCTTGCACTCAGCGCCTGCGTGTCCACCTCGACCTCCGAAGCGCGGTCGGATGCATCGGATGAGCTGGACGGGTTCTACAAACAGGACCTCGACTTTCGCGGTTGCGCGGAGTTCGCGCCGACGGAGTCCGCATCGCAGTTCTTCGCGTCGGAGAACGTCGAGTGCACGTATCTCGAAGTGCCGATGGACTACTCCTCCCCCTCCGGAGAGGAAATGGAGGTCGCCGTGTTGCGCGTCCCCGCCGAGGGAGATCCGCAAGAGCGAATCGGATCGATCATCATCAATCCTGGCGGACCCGGGGAATCCGGAATGCTGATCGCCGCCGCCCTCAGCATGCGGCTGTCCGGGACACCATTGATGGAACGTTTCGACCTCGTCGGGTTCGACCCCCGAGGCGTCGGCGCCTCGAGGCCGGCGATTCGGGGCTTCTCTGACGCTGAGCGTGATGCCGGCACGGCGAGGACGACCTTGCTCGGCACGTCAGGTTCCTGGACGGAAGAGGACACTGCGACTCTCGTGGACAAGTGCGCCGCAGCCTCCGGGGGGAAGGAGGTGCTCGCCGCGGTCGGGACTCGACACGCGGCTCGCGACATCGACGTGCTGCGCGCAGCTCTCGGCGACGAGAAGCTCACTTTCCTCGGCCTGAGCTACGGAACCCGACTCGGCGCCGTGTACGCCGAACAGTTCCCGGAGAACGTGCGGGCAATGGTCTTCGACGGGGCGATCGATCCCCGTGTTGACGGAGAGGGACAGCGAATGGCGACCTTCGAGGGGTTCCAACGGTCTTTCGATCAGCTCGCTGCGCATTGCGCACAGGATGCTGATTGCCCGCTGGATACCGACCCCGAGTCGGCGACGGAGACATTCCAGGATCTGGTGCAGCCCTTGGTGCGGGATCCGGTTCCTGCGGGCAACGGCCGCACCGCTGATTTCGCACAGGTCACCGGGGGAGTGGGGGTCAGTCTCTACACCCGCGAGGGTTGGGATGCGGCGATCGCAGGAATCGCGCAACTGAAGAACGAGGGTCGCGCGGATCAGCTCCTCGCTCTCCACGACCTCTATACCGGGCGGGGAACGGACGGAGTGTGGTCGAACTTCTTGGACGCGAACTTCGCGATCAACTGCATGGATGAAGAACGTCGTTCGCCCCAAGTCGAAGCGAGCCTGCGCGCTCGGATTGCGGCGACCAGTCCGTGGTTGGACTCCGGCGAAGACTTCACCGGCAGCTCAAGGCATGCCTGCGAGCATTGGCCCGCCGATCCCACTCTCGGGTTCCCCTATGCGCAAAATCCGTCCCCGCTTCCGGAGACGCTGGTCATCTCCATCACCGGCGACCCCAGCACTCCGTACGAGGGCGGCGTAAGTCTGGCTGACTCGCTGGGGGCCGCCCTCCTCACCGTGGAAGGCGCCCGCCACACCATGGCGTTGCAGGGCATCAGCACCTGCGTCGACCAGACGGTCACCGCGTATCTCATCGATCTCGCCTTGCCGCATGAAGATGCACGCTGCCGCCTGTGAGGAAGGAAGCCACCGTGCGTGATTGCGCGATCACGGCGAGAGACGGGGACGGTCGAACGCTGGGGGAGTACCGCGTCACCGAGTTCTTCTCGCGGACGCTGTTCTTCGCCGAGATCCCCGAGGCGACGAAGCTTCACGAGTATGCGGTCGATGTGCACTACTACGCCGACGAGCTCGAGACCGGCGGACAGCAGGACGTGAGTGCCGAGGCGCCTGCGGCTCTGTATCGCGACGGTGTGCAGATCCTGCGGTCAGACATTCCGAGCGTCTTTCCGGTACCAGGCGGAGTGATCGAGGTAGCCACCTCGATGTACGGGCTGCGCCGCATGCATTACGTCCCGGACGAGGGGACTCCGCTTCCATTGCGCCCCCATCAGCGCTCACCGGAAGGCATCAGGGCAGGGTTCGCCCGCAGCTTCCCCCGGATGAGCGCCGTATTCGGCCGCGTAGCGGTGATCGTGATGATCGTGGGAGTGATCGCCGCCGTCCCGCAAACCATCGAGACCGTGAGCCGGCTGGACCTCATCGCCGATCAATTCGGCGTGTTCACTTCCCCGCTGAGGCTCCCGGACTGGCTCAACAGCATGTTGGCCGTGGCGACCGTCGTCGCGTGCGTAGAACGCGCTCTCACCTTGCGAAGTCATCGGCTGGCCGACACGGTGCGGGATCTGGCGGAGGGCGAGTGAATCGCACACGGGATGCGCTGAGCGCAACGCATCCGTCAACCCAGAGGTACCGCTGCTCACGATGGAGAAGAACATGACCTTGGATAAGCCCGCATCGAGCAGGGAATGGCCCCGCCTGCGCGTCGAAGACTGGACCGCGACCCGTGACACGCTGCACATGTGGCTCCAGATCGTGGGCAAAGTGAGGCTCGCGCACGCACCGCTCGTCAACCACTGGTGGCAGGTCACGCTTTACGTCACCCCGCGGGGGCTCAGCACGGGCAGCATTCCCGACGGTCGCGGACTGTTCGATATCGAGTTCGACTTCATCGACCATCAGCTCCGCGTCCGTCACAGCGATGGAGGCGTCCGAATCGTGCGGCTGGAGGCGAAGACGGTTTCGGAGTTCCATGCACAGACGCTGCAGGCGTTGCGGGAGGTGGGCATCGAAGCGGAGATCTCGTCGGGGCCGAACGAGGTACATCCCGCGATTCCGTTCGCCGACGACACCGAGCACGCCTCCTATGACCCGGTCGCCGTCCGCCTGTTCTGGCAACAGCTCATGCAAGCGCACCGGGTGATGGAACAGTTCCGGTGCCACTTCGTCGGCAAGGTGAGCCCTGTTCACTTCTTCTGGGGGTCGATGGATCTCGCTTGCACGCGGTTCTCGGGCCGGAGGGCGCCCGCGCATCCCGGCGGTGCTCCGAATGTGGGCGACTGGGTGATGGTCGAGGGCTACTCGCGAGAGCTCTTCAGCTGCGGGTTCTGGCCCGGCGGGGGAGACGAGGGAGCGTTTTACGCGTACGCCTACCCGGAGCCTGAGGGGTTCGCCGAGCATCCTGCCGGCCCAGGAGCTGCCTACTACAGCCGGAAGAACGGCCAGTTCCTGCTGCCCTACGAAGCAGTGGCGACGGCGGAGGATCCCGACCAGACGGTGCTGGACTTCCTGCACGCCACCTATCTGGCCGCCGCCGAACACGGCGACTGGGACCGTGAGTCTCTCGAAGACCACCCCGACCGGTGGGACCACCTCCGCGGCTCATGACCGCAACGACTAAACGAGCAATAGCGCTCAAGAAAGGACACATCGATGGCCACTCACGCCAACCTTCCCGCCCCGGTCGAGGGGATCGTCCTCACCCATTTCCTCACCGTCCGCGACGTCGTGAGGTCGCGTGACTTCTACGCCGCAGTCTTCGGCGGCGAGGTCGTGCTGGAGGAGAACCCTGCGATCGTGAAGATCGCAGGGAGCTGGATCATCATGAATCCCGGAGGCGGCCCTACGCCCGACAAACCGGGGGTCTCCTTGACCGCACCCGAATCAGGCGACCCGGTGTCCAGTTTCCTCAACGTCCGCGTAGCCGACATCGCCGCTTTCTACGCGGACGCCGTGAGCAAAGGTGCAGAGTTTCTCACTGAGCCCATCGATCGAGAAGCCGAACTGCGATGCTACCTGCGCGACCCCGACGGCTACCTCATCGAGATCGGCCAGGCCACCGGCATGCTTCGCGGTGTGTACGCAGCCCGAGAGGCGACCGCCGGAGACATTGGTACGGGCCTGGCGCGCGCCCGTACCTGACCTCGACTCTTCGCTACAGCCCAGCGGCGAGGCCCCCGGCATACCGGGCGATCGCGTCGAGGCTCGACGACGACCCTGGTGGGAATGGCATTTTCAGTCGATCCCTCGTCTTGTCGTGATAGCGCGGAATCACGTGCCAGTGAAAATGAGGGATGGTCTGCCAGGCCGCTGCGCCACAACTATTGAGGAGATTGACTCCCTCAGCGCCGAGTTGCGCGCGCATGACCTTGGCGATTCGCTGGGCCACGAGTGTGGACGCTACTAGATCGTCGGTGGGAATCGACTGAAGGTCGACGCTGTGCCGCTTCGGAATGACGAGCAGGTGACCGTCCGACCCGGGATCGGTGGTCATGAACGCGAGTGTTGCCTCGTCCTCGGCAACTTTCATCGACGGGACAGTGCCAGCCACGATCGCACAGAAGACGCAAGGTTCCTCCAGTTCATACTCACCGTTCGTCTCGCTCATAGTCGTTCCCTCTCTGTCCACGCGCACGATGTGCCAACAGCGCCCTGAGCCGCCATCTCACACGGTGTCGCGGGGACACAGTCAAGATGCGCTCGCTCCGCGACGGTTCGACCATCGCCCCTGGATTGACAAACGTTCCGAGTCAGGTCTCGCCGCCCTCGCAGCCTGCACACTGGACGGATTTGACCCTGTCCTGGGCACATCGTGTGGGGTTGATCACATGACACGTAGACAACACTCTGCCCTTCTCGCTCCGGTGGCTGTGAGCGCCGAATGAGCACCGAACACACGAGCCTGCACCCAGACGACCGAGACACCGACGACGCGTCTTCGGTCAGCCTTCCCGATCGACCGTTCGGCGTTCACTTCCGGGTGCCGCGATGGAAGTCACTGATCGTCCTCATCGCGATCCCGGCGACGCTCTTCCTCGTCCAGATCATCGTCTTCCAAGGCGTTTACGCGATCGAGGGGCCGCCTGTCCCGAACGAGACCGCCCTCACACCCCTCGCGATCGCCGCTACCGGCATCAGCACAGCGATCACCGCCGTGCTCATGACCATCCTGGTGGCTGCCATGGCCAAAGTGTCATGGAGAGCGGTGTTCCGTCACAACCGAGCTTTCGACTGGCGTCGAGTCGGCATCTATCTCCTCGGATCCGCCGTCCTGGTGGTCCTGGCGATCGTGGCGACAGTTCTGATCGCCCCCGCCTCGATGGGGTGGGGCACTTTTGCCATCAGCGCGACGACGATCGCGGTCATCCTCGTGAGCCTCATCGCCATCCCGCTGCAGTCCGCTGGAGAAGAGATCGTGTTCCGAGGCGTGCTCGTTCCGACCGCCGGTTCCTGGTTCCGCGACATCCGCCTCGCCGTCGTCTTCGGCATCCTGCTCTCCGGAGTCCTCTTCGCCGCCGTTCACGTGACGTTGGATCCGTGGCTCGTCAGCTATCTCATCGTCTTCTCGGCCAGCATGACCGTGATGGGTCTCCTCAGCGGCGGCCTGGAAGCCGCCATGGCCCTTCACGTCGCGAACAACTTGATCCTCGGCGTGGTGAACGCCCTGTTCGCCGGCGGCGGATCTACGACCGTCGACCGCGGCGTCGGTGCTGGCCCTGGCGCCGGTGTGCTCATCCTGATGGTGATGAACCTGGCGGCGGTGACTATGGTCTGGTTCGTGGAACGCACCAAGCGGCTGCGAAAGCAGGCTCAGGTGAGTGCGCTCAAAGCGAGGCAGTGAGGACACTCGGCGTTATGCCGGGTAGGGGTGGGGCACTGGCAGCATGCTGGTGCCCCACTCAAGTCTCCCCCGAGCAGGTCCTACTGGTACTGGAACGATTTGACGGACACAGCGCAGCATCCAGGGCCGGCGTCGCGGCTGATCGTCACGTTCGTTCTTCAGCCAATGCCTGAGGCTAGACAATCTCCCCGGCGGCCTGCTTCTTCGCTGCTCGGTTGACGAGGATCTTCCCAACCGCTGCGGCGATGAGCAAACCGAGCGCCACATACTGCAGAGCGCCCGCCCTGAGGAAGAGTTCAGTGACTCCTGACGGCAGCGTCTTGAGGAGTCCGAAGTCGAAGTAGTAGTACCCGACATAGGCGAGGAACAGCATGGAGGATAGGAGAATCACTGCGTTGAGAGCGAGGTTGAGAGGTTTCATGATGCCTTTGGGATCGAGTTCGTGCGAGCGCAGAGGCGTCACATCGGTCTCTTGCGTCCGATCGAGTTCGCCTCTTGAGCCCCACACCACACCGTGTTGTCGGGACCGGGTCAAATGACCCGTGTCGGCGCCTCAGTCGGATTCTGATCCGGCCGCCCGTAGATTTTCGAGCGCGATCTTTCCCGCACGGGTGAAAACGTCCAGCTGCGCGGGGTTGTATAGCTCTTCCGCGGCGGCGACGAACGTCTGCCGGGCTCGATACCGATTCTTCGAAGCTCTCCGCAGAGGATCGGTGAGCCAGGGATAGTCGATGAGATTCTGTGTGATCGTCGGAGCGAGTCGTGCTGCGAGACGGCTCCGAGTTTCCTCGTCCGCATCGGGCGAGAGCGCATCGATTTCACCACTGGCTTCCCCAGCCTCCACATCGACTTCGACCATGTGACGGAGATCGTCCATGGCGTCCTCGTCGTAGAGGCGGCTATACACGTGGATGATCGAGCTATCCGGTTCGGAAAGGTGGGATGCCACGGCGGCGAAGCCTGCCGGAGCATCCGCGGGAGCATTCTTGCTGAGGATCACAGCGATGTCCGCGCGAGCCTGTTGTATTCGTTGGATGGTGGCGGCGAGCTCGACATCCAGTTCGCGGAGAGTCTCCGGTGCCGCATCACCTCCCTGACTCACGTCGGCGATACGTGAGAGGGGGACGCCGAGCTCTGCGAGACGTCGGATGCGGAGCAAGCGGACGAGATCCCTCACGCCGTACTGCTTGTAGCCGTTGTACCTTCGCTCGGGCTCCTCCAACAGTCCGAGCCGGTGATAATGACGGATGGTGTTGACGGTCGTCCCGGCGAGCTCCGCGACTTCGCGCGTGCTCCAGGCTGTCATCTCGAGAGCGGGCCGTGGTCTGGCCCCGCGAAGAGCAGTGTCATGCTGACGATGGCCGCCATGCTGACGCGTTGGGGGCGTTCGTCCGCGGCACGACGGCGAGTCGAGGTGCCCATGCCGCGGGGAGCGCCGCCGGTTCTTCTGGAACTGGTGGTGTTCATGTGCCTAGCCTGATCGGGCCAGCCGCCGTTCGCGTCGGTGGTCGTTACCTAGTTCGCCACTTTTCAGTCCTTGTTCCCTACGCTGGGGGTGACGTCCGCCTCACACGTCGCCAGAAGGGACAGCGGATGCATCTCCTCGGCCGGCAGACCGAGCGACGCCTCATCGGCGAACTCCTGGCTGAGGCGCGCGCCGGCCGAAGCGGCGCCCTCGTTCTTCTCGGCGAGGCGGGTATCGGGAAGACCGCTCTTCTGGACGCCGTGGAGCAGGACGCGCAGGCGGAGGGTGTCGCCGTCGCGCGGCTGACGGGCCACGAGTCCGAACGTCAGCTCACCTTCGCCGGATTGCACCGACTGTTGACACCGCTGCTGGGATCGATGGGTGGTCTTCCGCTTCCCCAGCGGACGGCGATCGATGTCGCTTTGGGGAGGAGTGGCGGACCTGCTCCCGACCAGTTCCTGGTCGGGTTGGCGACTCTGACATTGCTCTCAGAGAGCGCAGAGGATCAGCCGCTGATCTGTCTCGTCGACGACGCTCAGTGGTTGGACGCCGCTACTTCTCGCGTGCTCGCGTTCGTAGTCCGACGTATCGCCGCGGAGGGTCTGGTGTTCGTTCTCGCCATGCGGGGGGCCGAGAGAGCGCCGAACGACCCGTTCTCTGATCTTCCTGCCGTCACGATGGCGGGCCTGAGCGACTCCGATGCCCGCACACTTCTGGCTTCCGCGGTGCAAACGCCAGTCGATGAAGGGTTACGGGAGAGGGTTGTCGTCGAGTCGCGGGGGAACCCGCTGGCCCTGCTGGAGCTGTCCAGGGCAACTACGGCGACCCAACTGGCGAGCGCGTTGACCGTGCCGGAGTCGATATCACCACCACACCGGGTCGAAGCGCTGTATCGACAGCGATGGGAGTCGCTGCCCTCGCAGTCGCGCCTCTTCACCCTTCTCGCCTCCGCGGAGCCCACCGGAGACCCGGCGCTCCTCTGGTCGGCGGCGGCGACTCTCGGCATCGATGTCGATGCCGCAGCGGCTGTGGAGGCGGCCGACTTGCTTGATATCAGCGCCTCCGTGCGCTTCCGTCATCCCCTCGCCCGTTCCGCCGTATATGGCGGCGCGACCGAGACCGATCGACGCCGTGCGCACGCGGCGCTCGGCGCCAGCATCGACGCGGAGGTCGACCAGGACCGCCGCGCCTGGCACCGCGCGAAGGCCGTCGAGGGGACCGACGAGTCCGTCGCCGAAGAGACCGTCGCCGCAGCGGAAAGGGCACTGGCTCGCGGGGCGATGGCGGATGCGGCAGCCCTGCTCGAGCGTGCTTCCGAGCTCACCCCGGATCGCTCGCTCCGCGCGCAGAGGGCACTTCTGGCGGCGAGTGCTCTGCACGAGGCGGGCTCATCAGCTGCCGCGCTGCGATCGCTCTCGATCGCCGAGTCCGGACCCCTGGATGACGACGAGAAGGCGCGGATCAGCCTCTACCGGTCGATGATCCATTTCGACATGACTCACGCGGGCCGGGCAACGGCGGAGATGGTCGCCGCTGCCGCCGCGCTTGCGCCCATCCATCCCGCAATGGCGCGCGAGACGTACCTCGTCGCACTCAACTCCGCGGTGATCACGGGCGGCGGTGATGGCCTCAGCGTGCGGGAGGTGGCGGGCGCAGCGGTGAACGCTCCGGCGCCGCAGGGGCGATCGGCGCCCGCTGATCTCCTCTTAGACGCGCTCGTCGCGGTGTATACGAAAGGCTTTGCTGCGTCCGGCGCTCCGGTGCGCGAAGCCCTGGCGGCGTTCCGACGGGAGCTGGATGAACCCGACGAGGGCGACGAGTCCGAACGCACCGGGAGGTGGCTGGCGTATGCGGCCAGAACCGCCGGCGCCATGTTCGACGACGAACTGTCGATTCGATTGGGACTGCGAAACGCGGAGCGCGTTCGCGAGAGCGGTTCGCTGGCCTCGCTTCCGGCCGCGCTCGTCGCGTGCGGCTCGGCTCTGGCGATCGCTGGGGATCTCGCGGGCGCTGCTGACTTCGCAGCGCAGACGGCAGCTGTGGCCCGAGCAACCGGCGCGCCCGTTCCGCCCTACGCAGACCTCTTCCTGGCGGCATGGCGCGGGCGGGAGGCTGACGCGGTTCGCCTCGCCGAGATCGCCGCCGAGGTGGGGGACGGTGACGGCGCGGGCCCGAGCCTCGTCCACTACGCGCTCGCAGTGGGCCACAACGCCACGGGACGATACGCCGAGGCGGCGGATGAGGCCCGGAGAGCGAGCCGATCTGCCGAACTCGTGACCGGCAGCCTCGCTCTCCCTGAGCTCGTCGAGGGCGCATCCAGAGCGGGCCAGCGTGAGGCCGCCATCGCGGCATCTGAAGAACTCCTCTCGCGAACCTCGATCTGCGCGACTCCGATGGCACAGGGGATGGCGGCACAAGCGCGCGCGCTCGTCACGGACGACGAGTCCGCCGAGGGGCTTTACGAGGCGGCGATCGAGCATCTCGAACGCACCCGACTCCGCGGCTCGCTGGCACGCGCGCAGCTCACCTACGGCGAGTGGCTTCGCCGAGCAGGTCAGCGCCAGCGCGCTCGCGAGCAGCTGAGGACCGCGCATGCGACGTTCTTGAGCATCGGAGCGGAGGAGTTCGCGCAGCGTGCGGCGGGTGAGTTGCGCGCGACCGGCGAGCATCCACGTTCCCGCACCCATGGCCCGCCGACCCTCACCGATCAGGAACTGCACATCGCACGGCTGGTCGCCCGCGGAGGAACGTCGCGGGAGGTCGCCGCTCAGCTCTTCCTGAGCCCCAGGACGATCGAGGCACACCTGCGAAGCATCTTCCGCAAACTCGACATCACATCGCGTCGGCAGCTGAGAGAACTGGACCTGTGATCCGCCGCGCATCTTGACCCGGTGGTGAGGACACACCCTTCACTGGTCGCCTGGGCGCTCACGCGCCGCGCCCGGATCGAGAGGAACCAATGAGCTCACCGACCGTCGTACTCGTGCATGGAGCATTCTCGGATTCGTCCAGTTGGAACGAAGTGATCGCGCGGCTCGACGAGGACGGTATCCCCGTGATCGCGGTGGCGACTCCGCTCCGCAGTCTGGCGCATGATGCGGAGTACGTGCGCGGCATCATCGACTCCCTCGGGAGGCCGACAGTTCTGGTCGGCCATTCGTACGGGGGGATGATCATCACGCAGATCGGCGCCCACGAGAACGTGCAAGGGCTGGTGTATGCAGGCGCCTTCGCCCCAGACCTCGGAGAAAGTGCAGGAGAGCTTTCGATCGCCTTTCCCGGCAGCACTCTCTGCCGGCACATCTCGCGGCGCGCGATCCCGGGAGGAGCGGAGATCCTCATCCACCGCGACGCCTTCATCGAACAGTACGCAGCCGACGTGCCACGATCGCTCGCTTCGGCGATGAGCGTGACACAGCGCCCCATCACGGAGCGCGCGATCTTCGATCGGCTCACCGGCGTCGCACCCGCATGGCGCACACGCCCCAGCTGGTTCGTGTACGGCGACGAAGACCGCAGCATCCCCAGCGGATTGCTGTCCTTCATGGCGAAACGGGCCGACCCCGTCCAGCGGAGGGTCCTCTGCGGCGGATCGCACGCTGTCCCCGTCTCACAGCCCGACGCGGTCGCGGATGTCATCCTTTCCGCGCTCGCCGTGTAGGGGCTCGCTTGACCTCGTGGTGAGAACACAGCTTTGACTGCTCGAAGGCACACGCCAGCGCCTTCGAACAGGAAGCAGAAAGATCATGTCCTCGAACCCGTACGAAGGTATTCGAGACCTCATCGGCGGGCTCCCCGAGATCGTCCAGCCACTTCTCGTCGCCGGCCTGGGCATGGTTCCCTACGTCGAGGGTGAGGGGTCGACGGTCATCGGGATCCTCGTCGGCATCAATCCCGTCGCCGCGGCGGTGGCCGGAGCATCCGGCAACATCCTCAGCGTGGTTCTGGTCGTGCTTCTCAGCGCTCAGGTTCGGACCGCGATCGTCGCCCGGCGCATGACATCGGCGGCGGGTGGCGAGTACACCGGGGCGGATACCTCGTCGCCAGGCGAGAAGACGACCCGTCGCTCGAAGGGCCGTGCGCGGCTCGCCGAGTGGTCGACGAGGTTCGGCGTCCCGGGAGCGAGCATCCTCGCACCGTTCGTTCTCCCGACACAACTGACCGCCGCGTTCTTCGTCGCCGCCGGCGTCGGCAAAGGGTGGGTCATTCTCTGGCAGGTGGTGGCGATCGTTCTGTGGACAGGACTTATTGCAGCCGCCGCTCTCGGATTCCTGAGCGTCATCGGGTGGGCGTGAGTCCATCTCCTCCACGAAAGGAAAATCAGATGACTTTGCAATTCACTCCCACCGGCACTGCCGCAACCACGGTCATCCAGCGGGTGGAGAACGGGCTCGTGGCGCTGTCGCTGCTTCTGGCGACGATCGTGTGGGGACAGCCATGGTGGGTGCTTTTCGCCCTCTTCCTCGTCTTCGATCTCTCGGCCCTCGGCTACCTTCACGGACCACGAGCCGGGGCGGTCGTCTACAACCTCGTTCACAACTACTCTGGCCCGGCAGTCCTCGCGAGCGTCTGGTGCGTGCTCCTCGTGAACGGTCATGACACGGTGTGGCTCGCGCTGCTCGCCGCATCGTGGGCGTTCCACGTCGCCGTCGACCGCGCGCTGGGATACGGGCTCAAGCTGGATGACTTCTCTAGCACCCACCTCGGAGCGATCGGGCGACCCGTCGCTGCGGCTCATCCGGCACGCCACCGGAGCACGTTCGTGGCAGTCGATCCCGCGACCGTCGCGATCTCGCGGACACCGAGCGTGCTCCCCTCCGCCTCCGCCGGCCCCAAGCCCGTCTGGATCACACGAATGACACCCCATGATCCTCGCGGCGGTGCGGGACGGGTGCTCGGCGCGGGCGGTGGAGCGTGATGAATTCTCTGGTACCCGACTATCTGGATGCGGTTCTGCGGCGGGCTCAGTCGGATTCTTCCGGCCACACTGCGCAGTACATCCCGGAACTGGCCTCGGCCGATCCGGACCGACTGAGCGCGGCCTTCGCCACATTGGACGGCACGATCTACGTCTCCGGTGATGCTGAAACGGAGTTCACGATCCAGTCGGTCTCGAAACCGTTCGTGTACGCGCTGGCACTCGAGGACAGAGGCTTCGATGCTGTCCATGCGAAGGTCGACGTCGAGCCGTCGGGCGAGGCATTCAACGAGATCTCGCTGGAGCCCGAGACGGGACGCCCGCGCAATCCCATGATCAACGCCGGCGCCATCGCCGTGCACTCGTTGGTCGATGAACCGAACGCGAGCTCTGACGATCGTCTGGAGCGGGTGCTGCGGGGGCTGTCGGCTTTCGCCGGCCGCCCTCTGGACGTCGACCTGACGGTGTGCGAGTCCGAGCTGACGAACGCCCATCGCAATCTCGCCATCGCGCACATGCTCCGCAGCCGTGAGATTCTGCTCGATGATCCCGCGGCGGTGGTCGAGGGCTACATCCGTCAGTGCTCGATCAACGTCACCACCGCAGACCTCGCGGTGATGGCGGCGACGTTCGCCAACGGCGGGGTCAACCCTGTCACGGGTGAACGTGTGATCGCGGCGCCGGTTGTTCGTCAGGTGCTCAGCGTCATCTCGACGTGCGGCATGTACGACGCAGCCGGAGACTGGGCGACGCAAGTGGGTATACCCGCCAAGAGCGGGGTGTCGGGTGGGATGATCGGTGCGTTGCCGGGTCAGCTGGGGATCGCGACGTTCTCCCCTCGGCTCGACAGCCACGGCAACAGCGTCCGCGGAGTCGCGATGTTCGAGCGGTTCTCCCGTGACATGGGCCTGCACGTGATGGAAGTGCCTCCGACCGCGCTGTCCACCGTTCGGTCAAACCGCGTGCACGGGACTGGCCCTGACGGAGTGCGAGCGTTCGAGTTGCAGGGCGGAGTCCGCTTCGCCGGCGCCGAGCGTGTCGTCCGCGAGGTGATGGAGACGGCGCCCGAACAGGTCCGGGTGGTGCTGGACTTCACGAAGGTCTCATCGGTCGACGATGTGGCGAGGCGGATGCTGCTCGAAGTCGCGCAACGACTGCTTACCGACCGGCACGACGTGTACATCGTTGACCCTGACGCGATCATCGTCGAGCGGGCGGGGCGGGCGGCACTTCACCTCTCCGTCATCGATCGGATCAGCAGCTTGACTGTGTCGTGACCACACGGTGTCGGATGGAGCGAAGACACGGCTGGCCGCAACCGCGCGTCCAATGAGCCGTACGCCGAATCCGGGGGCAGATGAGTATGGCTGCACGCTACGTAAGCGATCTCGCGCGCGCGAACTGGAGCTCGTTGGTGAGCTTCACGCTCGGCCTCGCGGCAGTCATCGTCTACGCGGGCGTGTGGGGAGATCGGCCGTCGCTGGACACTTCGACGCTGCTCATCGTGTTCTACTTGGTTGCGTGGCCGTCGTTCGTCGCGTGCTATCTCGTCTGGACTCACCTTCTGTACATCAGACAGGATCATCAAGCGATGGGAGCCAGCTCTCGCCGCGAGCGCCGCTCCAGGGGCAACTGGTGGATCAGGCTGCTCGGCTACGGGGGCGCGTCCAACTGGGCGCTCACGGGGGCGGTCATCGCTGTTGCGCTGACGATCGTCGTATCCCAGGACACCGCCGTTCGCGATCAATGGGTGTTCATCCTGCTTGGGCTGCTCACTGTTGCGAGCTCCTGGGCGCTCATCGTCTACTCGTTCGCCCTCGAGTACTTACGACTTGAAGCCGATTCGGCCGAAGAGAACGTCGACATCGAACTGCACGTCGACGGCGCGCCGAGGTTCGTCGACTTCCTCACCCTCGCGATTCTGATCTCGACGATGGCAGCCACGGTCTCCGCGACGATCCGCTCGAGTCGCGCGTGGACTCTCATCCGCCTCAACGTCCTCTTCGCGTTCACGTTCAACACCGTGATCGTCGCGATGATGGTCTCTCTGCTTTTCGGCGGGCTGTTCGAGTAGCGGACGGCGCTGGCGATGCGGGAGATCTGGCCGCACGCCTCCGAACGGCCCCATCGATCGCGACGCTCTTCGCGCAAGGTCTCTCAGAGAAGCGGCCCGTGGCGCTCCGACTAGCGTGAACATTACTGAGAACAATTCGGAGAGATCGGATGCAGGGAACTCCGCGGTGTGAGAGGCGAGATGGGCGAGATCTCGCGGTTGTGTGACTCTGTGCCATCGCTGTTATGCCGGACGCTGAGGGTTCAAATCCCACCGTCACCGCCACCACAGAAGCCCCGAGATCCCTTGCAAACACTGGGATCGCGGGGCTTCTCTCGTTCCGGATCGGCGGCGATGAGGAGCTGGATGCTCCGAGCGCTGTCACTACATGACGACACGTCGGCGCCGTCCGCCGACCGAAGCCCCGGCCCCCGTCAGATCGGGAGCAGCGTGACGCGCGCGGCGATGTCCTCCGCCACTCGCCGAGACGGCTGAGCCGCGACGCCGCCCGCGCTGCGCGTCGAGGCCGTGCCGCATGCCACGCCGAGCGCGAGACTGCGGTCGAAGGCCAGCCCCGACAGGCGGCCGGCGAGGAACCCCGCGGCCAGGCTGTCTCCGGCGCCGACGGTGTCCACGAGCGCACCCTCGACCTCGGGCACCCGCGCCTTCACCCGCTCGGTGCTGCCGGCGAGCCGCCTGTGGGCGATCGCCCCCTCTGCTCCGAGCTTGTGCACGACGACCGCGCCATCGGGCATCCGGTCCAGCAACGACGCGGCCGCGGCGTCAGGATCTGAGAGTCCCGTGATCCCGGCCAGTTCTTCGTCGTTGCCGAAGAACACGTCGGCGTGAGCGACCAGGTCCAGGATGCCGCGGTCCCAGCGCTCCTCCGGGTCGAAGTTGCCGTCGATCGATGTCGTGAGTCCCGCTGCGCGGGCACGGGCGAACAGGGCGGGCCCGTCATCCCACAGCGCACGCTGGAGGAACCAGCTTCCGATGTGGAGGTGCGCAGCCCCGTCGAAGGCGTCGGGAACGTCGGCCGCGGCCGTCTCGCCGATCGTGCCCATCGCAGTGAGGATCGCCCGGTCGCCGTCGGGGCGAGTGAGATGCGTCGACGAACCGGTCGCAAGGGACGGGTCGACACGCACGCGTGACACATTCAGCCCGCGCGTGGCGAGCTCGCGGAGGATGAAGTCACCGAACTCATCGCGTCCGACGACGCCGATCATGGTCGTGGGCACTCCGGCTGCGGCTGCCCCGCACGCCGTGATCGCCGATGAGCTGCCCATCGTGAGGGCCGTGAACGGCACGAGTTGCTCGTGCTGGCCGAAGCGGATGTCATCGTCGGTCAGGCCGACGATGAGATCGACGCAGAGCTCGCCGACGACGAGCAGCCGGCCGGTCACCCCGGGAGCGGCGTCAGCCATTGCGTCCACACCCCTTCGCAGTCGAAACCGTGCTGCCGGCACCAGGAACGTACCGATTCCTCAGCGGCGCGCAGCGTCGCCTCCATCTTGTCGCGTC
Organism: Microbacterium sp.; assembly: GCF_051860965.1. Taxonomy (GTDB): domain Bacteria; phylum Actinomycetota; class Actinomycetes; order Actinomycetales; family Microbacteriaceae; genus Microbacterium. The sequence goes on along the minus strand of NZ_JBIMKU010000005.1, from coordinate 284,884 downwards.
CGCGATCCGACCCCTGCACGGTCACGATAATCCAGGCGGACGCGTCGGCCGCGGTATCCGCCCCGCTCTTCGCGCTCGCTCCGGTGGGGGTGTGCACGGCGATGACATCCCCGTCGCCGAGTCCCAGCGCCGATGCCGCGGCGCCGGCGATATCGATGAGGAGTCGCCCGACCGACGGATGCGCGGGACCAGCGACGGTGATGACGGGCATCAGCCTGTCACGAGGACCGAGCGGTTGAGGAACGGAGGGGTGTCGGGATTGCGACCTGCCTCGCGCGCGAGGGCGAGAGCGAGACGGTGGGCGAGCACGAGATTGGCCTGGGGGTCGAGTGCGTTCGAGTAGACCGTCGCACCGGTGGAGCGCACGTCGGCGGCGACGACCTCGGGCACGTCGCCGAGGATCCAGACGAGCGAGTCGGGACCGGCGCACGAGATGGGGCCGTGCTGGTACTCCCAGACGGGGTACGCCTCGGTCCACGTTCCGGCGGACTCGCGGAGCTTGAGGGCTGCTTCATGCGAGAGGCCGACCGTCCAGCGGTGGCCCAGGAAGACGACCTGCTTGACCTTCGCGGGGTCGGCGGGAAGGGGCAGCTCGAGCGCGGTGCGCGCGTCGGCCACGAGCGTGTCGGGAATGAGCCCGATCGAAGCGCGGAGAGCGGTGAGAACCGTGGTGGCGAAACGCGTCTGCACGACCGAGATCTCGTCGGCGAAGCCGAGGTGCACGATGCGGTCGCACAGTTCGCCGAGCGGGGTTTCGACGTCGCCGAGGATCGCCGTGATGCGATGTGTGCCCCGGTAGCGCTCGACGACCTCGACGACGTCGGCGGTCGTGCCCGATCGCGAGATCACGACGATGTGCTCGTCGTCGTCGATCCACGTCAGCTCGGTGGGGATCGCGGCTCTCGTGCGGCCGAGGCCCGCGTCGTTCCGGAGGTACGCATAGGCGTCGCCCACGTAGTACGAGGTGCCGCAGCCGATGACGATGACCTTCTCGCCCTGCTGTGGCAGCAGACCCAGCTGCTCGGCGGGCAGTGCCAGCGCCTGCGTCCAGATCTCCGGCTGGCTCGTCAGCTCCTGCTCAGTGACGACGCCCAAGGCGACGTTGCTGTCGTTCATGCGGTTCCTCCTGGGGCATCCTCGTCTGCGAGGACTCGACTGAGTGAGCACGATTCAATCAGAAATGAGCAAGCAATGGAAGTTCTTGACTATTTCGTCGCATTTGGTGAATACTCGACCCAACCAAGAGGCGCAACGCAGCACCGCGGGAGCGCCGCAGACGAATCCGAGGGGATCGCAGCGTGAAACTCAGCAACAAGCGTGTTGTCGGCGGGGCGGCCATGCTCGCCGCAGGAGCACTCGCATTGACCGGCTGTGCCGGTTTCGGCGGCGGCGGCGGGGGTGACTCCGACGGCGACAGCCAGTCGCTCACGTTCACCACGTGGGGCAGCGAGGCCGAGGAGATCCAGTTCACCGAGCTGATCAAGCAGTTCGAGGCCGATCATGACGGCGTCACCATCGACCTGAACGTCGTGCCCTACGACCAGATGTTCTCGAACATCGACGCACAGCTCGCATCCGGAGACGCGCCCGACCTGTTCCGCGTCGACTACGGCAACCTCGGCGTCTACTCCAGCCAGGACCAGCTGCTCGACCTCAGTCCGTACTTCTCCGACGACGAGATCGCCGAGTTCGTCCCCGCGATGTGGGAGGGCGTCTCGTACGACGGCAAGCCATACGGCGTGCCTCATCAGACCGACGTCTCGGCGCTCCTGGTGAACACCGACATGGTCACCGCGGCAGGCCTCGACCCGTCGACCTTCCCGACCACGCAGGAGGACGCGTGGACGTGGGACGAGTTCGCCGACGTCGCCGCCGAACTGCGCGCCGCACTGCCCGCCGACAAGTACCCGTTCGTCTACAACTGGCAGCTCGGCGGGGCCCCCCGCTGGCTCAGCTGGCTGTTCCAGGCAGACGGAACCTTCATCGGCGAGGACGGCACGAGCTCGACGATCGTCTCTCCTGCAGGGGAGAAGGCGCTCGACTTCACGAAGAGCTTCTTCGAGAACGAGTGGGTTCCGCCCACGAGCTCGACGAAGGGCACCGTCTACGCCGACAACCTCTTCACCGAGCAGACCGCAGCCATGGCCTTCGTCGGCTCGTTCCTCGTGCCCGATCAGAACTCGCTGAACGAGTTCGAGTGGACGGCGATTCCCATGCCGCGTGACGAGCGGGGTGCGACCGACCTCGGTGGCAACGCGCTGGTCGCGACGAAGGATGCCGCCAACCCCGAGCTGGCGGCGGAGTTCCTGAAGTTCATGGTGTCGGCGGACGCGATGTCGGCTTTCTGCGCCGCGACGAACGAGCTGCCCACGCGACTCGACCTCGCCGGCGACGCGATCACGTTCGAGGTCCGTCCCGATGTCATGCCGGTGTTCGTCGACCAGGCCGCCACGATCGAGGCATCCGACGTCAAGCAGCTCACGTCGCCGGCGATGGCCGCGATCAACACGGCGCTGCAGGATCAGCTCGAAGCGGCCTTCATCGGCGGGCAGTCCACGGCCGATACGCTGGCCAATCTCGACAAGGCGATCCAGGAAGCCCTGAACTGATGATGACCGTGACCGCGCCCGTCCGGGAGAGTGCTGCGGCGCCCTCCCGGGCGGGCGCGGCGCGCCGCATCGCGCGCCTGAAGGAGTCGCTGACGGGGTGGGCGTTCATCGGGCCGAACCTCATCCTCCTGGTGCTGTTCATGTTCCTGCCGATCCTGTGGGCGGTGATCCTGTCGTTCCAGGAGACGCGCGGGTTCGGCGACCCGGAGTGGGTGGGGCTCGACAACTACGTCCGCATGGCGTCCGATCCCGTCTTCTGGCTCAGCCTGGGGAACACGATCGTGTTCACGATCGTGACCGTGCCGCTCGTCATGGCCGGCGGACTCGGACTCGCGGTGCTCGTGAACTCGGTGCTGCCGGCGCGCGGCATCTGGCGGACGATCATCGTGCTGCCCATGGTCATCTCGGGTGTCGCGTCCGGAATGATCGCGGTCGCGCTGTTCTACCAGAGCAACGGGCTGATCAACAAGATCCTCATCGCCATCGGGCTGCCGCCGGTGTCGTGGCAGTCCGACGGCACGGCAGCGATGATCTCGGTCATGATCGCCGCGATCTGGCTGCGCATCGGGTTCAACATGGTCATCTATCTCGCGGGCCTGCAGGGCATATCGCCCGAGCTGTACGAGGCCGCACGGATCGACGGTGCCAGCCGCTGGCAGCAGTTCCGCTCGGTGACGGTTCCGCTCGTGGGTCCCAGCACGTTCTTCCTGCTCATCATGAACGTGATCGCCTCGTTCCAGGTGTTCGATCTGATCTTCGTCATGACCGGCGGGGGCCCGGGCAACGCGACCTCGGTGCTCGTCACGTACGCGTATCGCAACGGCTTCCAGATCCGGGAGCCCGGCTACGGTGCCGCGATCGGCATCGTCATCCTCCTCATCACGCTCGTCTTCACCTTCATCCAGTGGAAGACCAGCCGTACCCGCGACATGGTCGAATAGGGACTCCGGTGGCTCAGACAACGACTCTTCTCCAGATCGCCGAAGCCGATCAGTACGGCGAGCGGCAGGCCAAGCGGCTGCAGCGTCGACGCCGTCGCCGTCAGGGCGAGCGCAAGGGCATCGTCCTTCGGACCGTGATCGCGATCATCGTGTGCGCGATCGTGATCTTCCCGCTGTACTGGATGCTGGTGATGGCCTTCTCGCCCCGCGGCGAGGTGTTCTCAGCCGAGCTGCGATTGTGGCCGAGCCAGATCACCTTCGACAACTTCGACCGCATCTTCCGGCGCTTCGATGTCTTCGCGTGGTTCCAGAACTCCGTCGTGATCGGCCTCTTCGTGACGGTGCTCACGGTCTTCGTCAATCTGCTCGCCGGCTATGCGTTCGCGCGACTGCAGTTCCGCGGCCGCAACACGATCTTCCTGCTGACGCTCGCGACGATGATGATCCCGGTCCAGGCGATCATGGTCGCGCAGTTCAAGCTCGTCTCGGGGCTCGGGATCTACGGCACGTACTGGGGCGTCATCCTCCCGGGCGCCGCTGCGGCCTTCGGCATCTTCCTCGCTCGGCAGTTCTTCATCAGCATCCCGGAAGAGATCCTCGAGGCGGCCCGCATCGACGGCGCGGGTCAGGTGCGCATCTTCCTGCAGGTCGTCCTGCCCCTGTGCAAGCCGCTCATCGCGGTGCTCACCCTGCTGACGCTGATGTCGAGCTGGAACGACTTCGCGTGGCCGCTCATCGCACTGAAGGAGAACTCGCTGTTCACTCTGCCGATCGGCCTGCTGTACCTGAAGAACCAGACGTCGCCCGACTACGAGTCGATCATGGCGCTCGCGCTCATCTCGGTTCTGCCGATGGTGATCCTCTTCCTGTTCTTCCAGCGGTACTTCGTTCAGGGCTTCGCCCGGAGCGGGATCAAATGACCGTCACGTATCTGTGCACGCTGGACCTTCCCGACGCGTGGTTCGCCGAGCTGTCCCAGCGCGTTCCCCAGGCCAGCATCCACCGACTCGCCCCAGGCGAGGAGCCGAGCACCGAGCTTCTCGCCGAGGTGGATCTCCTGCACACCAGCGAGTGGTTCCCGGATGCCGCGCACGTGCCGTCGCTGCGGTGCGTTCAGCTGGACACGTCCGGCGTGGACCATGTACGGCGGACGTCGCTGTGGGACACCGACATCCCGATCGCCACCCTGGGCGGCATCGCCCCCGTGCCGATGGCCGAGTACGCGATGATGACGATCCTGGAGCTCGCCCACCGGATGCCGCGCATCCAGGAGCTGCGCGATGCCCGCCGATGGCCCACGAATGCGGACCGGCTGGCGCGGCTCACTCCGCGCCAGCTCGCCGGCGCGACCCTGGGGATCGTCGGGTACGGGCGCATCGGGCGCGAGATCTCGAGGCTGGCCTCCGCTTTCGGGATGCGCGTGCTGGGGGTCAAGAGGACGGCGTCGGCACGACCGGCATCCGGGAAGTTCGACACCGGACGCCGTGCTGCGGAGGAGGACCCGACCGTGCTCTTCGGAATGGACCGTCTCGACGAGGTGCTTGCGCAGAGCGACGTCCTCGTCGTCGTGGTCCCGCTCACGGAGCTCACTCGCGGGATGCTCGGCGCGAGTCAGCTCGACCTGCTCCCGCACGGAGCGCTCGTGGTGAACATCGCGCGCGGCGGCATCCTCGACGAGTCGGCTCTTCTCGAGCGGCTGCGCGACGGACGCATCGCCGCGGCCGCCCTCGACGTGTTCGACGACGAGCCACTTCCGCCCGGCTCCCCGTGGTGGTCCGAACCGAACACGCTCGTCACGCCCCACGTGGCGGGGCTCGCCCCGCAATATCATGCACAGACACTCGACCTCGTGGTCGAGAACTTGACCAGGCTCGCCGAACAGCGACCTGTACTGAATGAGGTCGATCGTGTCTCCGGCTACTGAACCCGTCCTGGGCGTGAAGCGCCAGCGCGAACTGCTCAACTACATCCGCGCGTACGGCGTCGGCTCGGTGAGCGAGATGTCGCGGCTGCTCGGCGTGAGCACGTCGACCGTGCGTCGCGACCTGAACGAGCTGCAGGACCGCGGATTCATCGAGCGCGTGCACGGCGGCGCGACCCACGTCAGCGACGATGTCGAACCGCTCCGGCCGCTGCGCGAGATCGCCTTCGCCGACGAGAAGCGCCGGATCGGGCAAGCGGCCGCACGACACGTGGCCGACAACTCGACCGTGCTGATCACCGGTGGTACGACGACCGAGGCGATGCTGCCGTTCCTCGGCACCGTCAGCGGACTGACGGTGCTCACGAACAGCCTGAATGTCGTCAACCGCGTCTCGCAGTACAGCGACATCGCGATCATCGTGCTCGGGGGCGTCCTGCGCCGGCAGGAGATGAGCCTGCTCGGCCACCTCACGATCGCAGGGCTCGACGAGTTCGGCATCGACCAGGTGTTCACGGGCGCATTCGGCTTCGACCCCGAGATCGGCGTGACGGGGACGAATCTCAGCGAGACGCAGACCGACCGATCGCTCATCTCGTCCGCCCGGGCGCTCGTCCTCCTCGCGGACCACAGCAAGCTCTCGCAGCGCGGCCCCGCCCGGCTCGTGCCGACGAGCGCGGTCACGACGCTCGTCACCGACGAAGACGCCGACGACGAGGTGCTCGAGCGCTTCCGCGCGGCGGGGGTGACCGTAGAGACATGCTGACCACTGCTGCCCGCCTGCTGGATGCAGGCGACGGCGCGAGCGTGCCTGCGATCGCGGCATTCAACGTCATCACGCTCGAGTACGCCGAAGGGATCGTCGCGGGTGCGGAGCGCGCCGGTCTCCCTGTTCTGCTCTCCGTGAGTCACAACGCCGTGCGATTCCATGGTGCGCTCGCGCCGCTCGCGGCCGGCTGTCACGCGCTCGCCGAGGCCGCGGCCGTGCCCGTCGGCCTGCACCTCGACCACTGCGAGGACGCCTCGCTGGTCGAGGAGGCCGCCGGCCTCGGCTTCGGGTCGGCGATGTTCGACGCCTCGACCCTGCCCTACAGCGCGAACGTCGCCGCGACCGCCGCCGTGGTCGCCCGCGGACACGAGCTCGGCATCTGGGTCGAGGCCGAGCTCGGCGAGATCGGCGGCAAGGACGGCGCACACGCTCCCGGTGTCCGCACCGATCCGGACGAGGCCGCACGATTCGCCGCCGCGACCGATGTCGACGGACTGGCCGTCGCGGTCGGGACGTCGCACGCCATGACCGAGCGCACGGCGCACCCGGATGACGAGCTCATCTCCCGGCTCGCTTCGGCCGTTCCCGTCCCGCTCGTTCTGCACGGTTCGTCCGGCGTGTCCGACGAGGGTCTGGTCGCGGCCGTCGCCGCCGGCATCCGCAAGGTCAACGTCGGCACGCAGCTCTCGGTCGCGTACACCGACGCGCTCATCGCGCACCTCGGCCCCGGTCCCGACCCGCGGAAGGCCCTCGTCACGGCCCGCGAGGCCATCGCGGCCGACGTCGCGCGCCTGCTCGGCGTCATCTCGACCCCGGCCCCCGTCCTCTCCTGAACTCCCGAAAGGAATCCCATGTCCGCCACTGTCAGCGGGCCGTCGTCGCACGCCGGTGAGCCCACCCCCGCGCAGCTTCTCGAGGCCGGCGACATCGTGGGCCTGATGCGCGCCTGCCACGACCGTCGCCTCGAACGAGAGGGCATTCCGATGGTGCTCGGATTCGTCGATGAGAGGGGTCCGATCCCCGCCGCCTCCGATCCCGCGCAGCTCGCGGAGGGCGCCTCCTACGCGGACGTCTTCGACCGCTACACCGAGGCCCTCGTGCCCTTCGCGCGCGACGACGATGAGGGCGCGGTCATCGCCGCGATGCAGGTCGTCGCTTTCACCCACTTCGCCCCCGGCGCCGCGCCCATCAGCGCCGCCGCCCCCGCGGCATCCCTCAACGAAGGAGTCTGACGTGACCCAGCCGTCGTTCACCGCACAGCGCGAGCAGCTGCGCAGCGGCCACTTCATCCGCGTGGTCAACTACCACTCGACCCCGAACTCCGCTCGAGGCGAGCTGGCCGACGAGCTCGCGCGGTTCGCCCGCGACTACGCCCCCGTCACTCTCGACGACCTCGACCGCCTGTTCGAGACGGGCACATGGCACAAGGACAAGCCGGGCCTCATTCCGGTGTTCTACGAGGGATACCGCAACTCCGCGACTGTGGCCGCACCGCTGTGCGACGAGTTCGGGCTCACCGGCTGGTTCCCGATCGCGACGTCGTTCGTGGACTGCGATCCGGAGTACCAGGAGGCGTTCGCCCGCGCCCATTGGATCTCGCTCGTCGAAGAGGACACGCAGGGTGGGCGGATCGCGATGAACTGGGACGAGGTCCACGACCTCTCGACGAGGCATGTCATCTATCCGCATACGGCTCACCACGAGGGGTTCGACACCGTCCTCTCGGACGCCGACATCGAGCGCGAGGTCGTCGACTCCAAGCGACAGCTCGAGGCGGTCACAGGTCAGCAGGCACCCGCCTTCGTATGGCTGCACGGCTCGTCCTACGGTCAGAGCCCGCGCCACGACGCCGCCGTCAAGGCGGCCGGCTATCGCTACCAGTTCGCCAACACGATGATCCATCGCGTGAACTGATTCGCCGCTTCACCGACGAACCGGCCGGCGAAGCCGCTCCGTGTCAGGTTCGGGGGACGGCGAGATGGCGGATCGCGCCCTCGCGGTCACGCCACGTGAGCTCTGTCGTGCCCCCGTGACGGAGGGATGCAGCGGCCCGCGCCGTTCCCGGCTCGATGGCATCCGGGTCCACTCCTGCCGCGACGACGGCGGAGGTCGCATCGTCCGGCAGGCCGGGGCCGTCGCCCGTCGGCATCCAAGCGCGGAGAGGATAGCCGTCGGGCGGCGAGAAGAGGTGCATGATCGCACCGGCGGTGTCCTCCACCGTCAGCCGCAGCGTGCCCGCCTGGTGCGATGCGCCGAATCGGGAGACCTCGACGGCCGCAGGGAGATCCCGCTTCTGGAAGCCGGGGCCCGGCGACCAGAACCAGCTCTCGAGCACGTGGTCCTCGTCCAGCGCGAGAACTTCGAGGTGGTCGGGGCCGAGCGCGGATTGCAGGATCGCCGCGTCCAGATAGCGCCGACCCGCGGCGAAGGGGAGTCCGCTGCTCCACGAACCCGGCGGCACCTCGGGGGACTGGAGTGAAGCCGCCTCGAGATCGGCGTTGAACCAGAACACCCACAGCCCGTCGGCCGTGTCGCACGCGACGAGCTCGAGGTTCCCGCGGTCGCCGTACGCACCCTGCACGAGACTGACGGCGCCTGTGGTGAGACGCTTCGGGCCGACGGAGAGGGGTTCGCGTGCAAGCATGTGACTATTCTTGCTCATTTCTGCACGTTTGTGACAGACTGGCGACGACGCATCCGGATCCGAAGGAGAATCATGAGAATCGCCCGCGCCGTCATCGATGGCAGCCCTCGCATCGTGGTGAAGGACGCGACGTCGGTGCGACTCGCTCCGGCCGATCACGCGGACGACGCTCTGGCGGCGATCGCCGCCGTCGCGTCCGGCGCCGCGGATTCGTGGGAAGAGCTCGACGAGGCGTCCCTCGATCTCACAGCGCCCGTCGCCTCGGCCGGGAAGATCATCGCCGTCGGACTCAACTACGCCGATCACACCAGCGAGACCGGATTCACCCAGCCCGAGAAGCCGCTCACGTTCGCGAAGTACCCGACGTCGCTCACCGGGCCGAAGGACGACATCGTCGTGCCCGGGCATCTGGCGCAGCAGGTCGACTACGAGGCGGAGCTCACGCTGCTCATCGGCCGCCGGTGCGGCGGCACCACACCCGCCACCATCGACGACGTCGCCGCGTACACCGTCGCGAACGACGTGTCGGCCCGTGACGTCCAGTTCGGCGATGTGCAGTGGACGCGCGGCAAGTCGTTCGACACGTTCACTCCGCTCGGCCCCTGGCTGGTCACGCCCGACGAATTCGGCGATCCGTCCGGTCACCGGATCTACACCCAGGTGAACGGCCAGACGCTCCAGGACGATTCGACTTCCGAGCTGATCTTCGACGTGCCCGCGCTGCTGGCTTTCATCTCGGACGGCGTGACTCTCGAGCCCGGCGACCTCATCCTCACCGGCACGCCTGCGGGCGCCGGAGCCTTCCGCACCCCGCCTCGTTACCTGCAGGATGGCGACGAGGTCGTCTGCGGCGTCGAGGGCATCGGGGAGCTCCGCAACCGAGTGACCGTTCGCTGATCGGAGAGAAGGATCATGACCAGTGACACCCGCGTCCTCGTCCTCATCGGCGCAGGTTCCGCCGTGTTCACCCGGGGACTGCTCGCCGACCTGATCGGCGCCGACGATCTCGGTGCATGGGAGATCCGGCTCGTCGACGTCGACGCGGCGAATCTCGACATCGCGGCCGATCTGGCCGAGCGGATGGTCACCGCGCGCGGAGCCGGCGAGAAGATCCGCGTCACGCGCTCCACCGATCGACGCGCCGTCCTCTCGGGGGCCGACTTCATCGTCACGTGCGTCGGGGTCGGCGGCAGGCCCGCGTGGCAGCTCGACCACGAGATCGTCCAGAGACACGGCATCCACCAGCCCGTCGGCGACTCGATCATGCCGGGCGGCATCTCGCGGCTTCTGCGCACGACCCCGGTGCTCGTCGAGATCGCACAGGACATCGCCGAGCTGGCGCCAGAGGCGTTCTTCTTCAACTACTCCAATCCGATGACTGCGAACGTGCAGGCGATCCACCAGGAGACGGGGCTCGAGGTGGTGGGCCTCTGCCACGGCATGCACCACATCCAGCGCGAGCTCGCCCAGCTGATCGATGCGCCGTTCGAGCGCACCTCGACGCTCTATGCGGGCATCAATCACCTCACCTTCATCTACGACTTCCGACTCGACGGTCGCGATGCGTGGCCACTCATCCGTGAGCGGGTCCGCCGAGAACTCGCCGAGGCGCCCGATCCGGCCGATATCGGCAACATCTTCTACGAGAAGCCGACGGCGTGGCACAACCCCTTCGCATGGGAGCTGTTCGAGCGGTACGGCGCCTTCGCGGCAGCCGGGGATCGGCATGTCGTGGAGTTCTTCCCGGAGCGCTTCTGGCAGGGCGACTACTACGGCAAGAAGCTCGGGATCGATGCGTTCTCGCTCCCCGAGATCCTGGAGTGGGGCGAGGACCGCTATCAGGGGATGCGCCGCCAGGCCACGGGCGAGGAGCCCCTGGATCAGTCGATCTTCGACCGCTCCGGCGGTGAACAGGAGCAGCTGATCGCGATCATCCGCTCCATCACCTTCGACTCGCGAGCGATGTTCAGCTGCAACGTCGTCAACCGAGGCCTCGTGCCGGGGCTGCCCGAGTGGTCGGCGGTGGAGATCCCCGGCGTGGCCACGGCACGCGGCATCCGCCCGATCGCGGTGCCCGACCTCGGCAGGCCGCTCACCGCGATCCTCGCAAGACGCCTCGCCTCTGTCGACCTCGCCGTCGAGGCGGCTCTGAACGGCGATCGCGACCTCGTCATCGAGGCGATGATCGCCGACGGCGCCGTGTTCGATGCGGACACGGCCGCGGCCCTGACCGACGATCTGATCGCCGCACAGGCGCAGCACCTGCCGAGGTTCTCATGAGCGCCGAGAACCTGGGCTCGACGGGTCTGGCGGACCGGCCCTGGGGCGAGGGCCTGAGAAGTCAGGTCTGGTTCGGCGACCCCGGCAAGACCGGCTTCATGCACCGCTCGTGGCTGCGCAGCGAGGGTCTTCCCGACGACACGTTCGAGGGACGCCCGGTCATCGGCATCGCCAACTCGTGGTCCGAGCTCACGAGCTGCAACGTCCACCTGCGCGCGCTCGCAGAGCACGTCAAGCGCGGTGTCTGGCAGGCGGGCGGCGTGCCGTTCGAGTTCCCCACGACCTCCGCCGGCGAGCCGCTGGTGCGCCCGACGGCGATGCTCCTGCGCAACCTCATGGCGATGGACCTCGAAGAGACGCTCCGCATGAACCCCCTCGACGGCGTCGTGCTGCTCGCGGGGTGCGACAAGACCACCCCGGCGTATCTGATGGGGGCGGCATCCGTCGACCTGCCGACACTGCTGATCACGGGTGGCCCGATGCTCAACGGCAAGTACCGCGGAACCGACATCGGGTCAGGCACCTCGGTATGGCGCTTCACCGAGGCGTATCGCGCCGGGCAGATCTCGGCGGAGGACGTCCGTGAGGCGGAGGGGTGCATGGCCCGGAGCCAGGGTCACTGCATGACGATGGGCACGGCCTCGACGATGGCCTGTGTATCCGAGTACATGGGGATGCAGCTCCCCGGCACCGCCGCGCTCGGCGCCAACGACTCCCGCCGGGCAACGGCCGCTCATCTCGCCGGTCGCCGCATCGTCGAGATGGTGGCGGAGGACCTCCGGCCCTCCAAGATCCTCACGCGCGAGGCGTTCGAGAACGGCGTGCGGGCCAACGCGGCGCTCGGCGGCTCGACGAACGCCGTCATCCACCTTCTCGCGCTCGCTCGACGTGTCGGTGTCGAGCTCACTCTCGACGACTTCGACGAGCTCGTGCGCGACATCCCGGTCCTCGCCGATCTGATGCCGTCCGGACGGTTCCTGATGGAGGAGTTCCAGGATGCCGGCGGCACCGCGGGACTGGCGGAGACGCTCGGCGACCTGCTCCACAGGGACACGCTCACCGTGACCGGGTCGACGCTGCGCGAGAACTACGCCGGAGCGCAGGTCTGGGACGAGGAGGTCATCCGGCCCCTGGACAATCCCGTCAAGCCCGTCGGGTCCGGTATCGCCGTGCTGCGCGGCAACCTCGCCCCGCGCGGTGCCGTCATCAAGCAGTCCGCGGCGACGCCGGACCTGATGGTCCACTCGGGTCGCGCGCTCGTCTGGGACTCGCTGCAGGCGTACCTCGCGGACGCCGACGATCCCGAACTCGACGTGACCCCCGACGACATCCTCATCGTGAGGAACGTCGGACCCAAGGGCTATCCGGGGATGCCCGAGGTCGGCAACATGCCGCTCCCGCGCAAGATCCTGGAGGCGGGCGTCATGGACATGGTGCGGATCTCGGATGCCCGGATGAGCGGCACCTCCTATGGCACGGTCGTGCTGCACGTCGTGCCCGAGGCGGCTGCGGGCGGACCTCTCGCCCTCGTGCGCACGGGTGACACGGTCTCGCTGGACGTGCCCAATCGTGTCATCTCGATGGATGTCGACGAAGCGGAACTCGAGCGGCGCCGCGAGTCGTGGACCCCGCCCGTCGTGCCCGGCGCGGACCGCGGATGGACTCGACTGTACGTCGAACACGTCGTGCAGGCGGACGAAGGCTGCGACCTCGACTTCCTGCAGGGCCGCAGCGGCGCTGCGGTCGGACCTCAGGCGTTCTGAGTGGCCTGCCGTCGCGTGCTCGTCGTGGGGTCGAGCGGCATTCTCCGTCCCGCCGTGGAGGCCCTGCGCGCCGACGGCGTGGAGGTCGTTGCCGTATCGCGGGCCGGCGCGGACGGCTCGATCGCGGTGGACGCACGCCATCGGGATGCCCTCGAGGCGGCGCTCGAGGGGCGATCGTGGTGCCAGGCGTTGGTCTATCGCCCGGCCATGAGCGAGGAATCGCTCGCCTTCGTGCGCGCGGCGACATCCGAGCGCTGCGTCGTGGTGCTCACGAGCGACGCCGCCGATCCTGCGCTCGGTGATGTGGTCGTTCCGGATGACGCGCTGCTGCTCGGGTGGTGTGCGAGCGGTGCGTCGCGTTGGCACCGTCCCGCGGAGATATCGGAGGCGGCGCTCGCGGTGCTGACGGACGGCGCACCGCGGATTCTGGGAGCGGTTCGACCGTGGAGCAGCAGACCATGATCGTGAGTCTCGCGTTGTCGCCGAGTCTCGACATCACCTACGACGTGCCGGTGCTCCGTCAGGGCGACATCACCCGCCCCCGTGCGGTGACACGGGTCGCCGGCGGAAAGTCCCTCAACGTCGTGCGTGTCGCCCACGCGCTCGGAGCGGACGTTCGCACGGTGGCGGCGCTGGGCGGCCACACCGGTGCGTGGATCGCGGAGCTGCTGGCTGCCGAGGACATCGACGTCGAGGTCGTCCGCCTCTCGGAGCCGACGCGCGTCTGCTCGGCGATCGTGGAGATGGGCGACAACCCGACGAGCACCGACCTCTACGAGCCCGCAACGCCGCTGTCGGCGGCGGAATGGCGGGGTTTCGCCGCAGCTGCCATCGCCGAGTCGTCCGCGTCCGCGGGCTGGGTCGTCGTCGCAGGATCGCTCCCGGCGGGCATCGACCCGCAGTGGGTGGCAGCGCTGGTCGATGCGCTCAGGAGCGCGGGGGCGAGATCGGCCGTCGACAGCTCGGGTGCGGGGCTTCGAGCGCTGGCCGGCCATGCGGATCTCCTGAAGATCAATCGCCTCGAGGCTGCCGAGCTCCTGGGCGGCGAGCAGTCGGATGCCGAGTCCGCTGCGCGGAGCATCGCCTCGTCGCACGACTGCGATGCCGTGGTCACCGACGGGGTGCGAGGCGGGTTCGCCGTCATCGGCGGAGCGGGCCTGCCCCTCTCACCCCCGCAGACACGGGGTCGGTACCCGGCCGGCAGCGGCGATGCCTTCCTCGGGGGACTGCTCGCGGGCCTCGATTCAGGACTCGAGCCCCCCGAGGCTCTCGCGCAGGCCCAGGACGCGGCGGAGCGCAACGCCCACGTGCCCGGTCAAGGAGTGCTCGGTCCTGCCCGCCAGTCCTCCTAGAGCAGAGCGTCGATCTCGTCCCAGGTCGGCATCGAGCTCGACGCTCCCGGGCGGGTGACGGCGATCGACGCGCCGACCGTGGCGGCCGCGAGGGCCGTCGGCAGATCGGAGCCGAGGCTCAGGCGGGCCACGAGCACGCCGACGAACGTGTCGCCAGCGCCGGTCGTGTCGATCGCCGTCACCGGGCGCGGTGCGATCTCGTGCTCGACGACTCCGGCTCGCGCGACGAGTGCGCCTCGCGATCCCCGCGTCATGATGACGAGTCCTGCCTGGCGGCTCAGGCGGATGGCCGCATCCACCTCGTCGTCGGTTCCGGCGAGAGCGCACGCTTCTCCCGCGTTGGGGACGAGGATGTCGGTCATGCGCAGGAGAGCCGGCGCGATGTCCTGGACGGGCGCCGGTGTGAGGACGGTCCGGATGCCGGCATCGCGCGCGACGGCGAACGCCTGCTCGACGAGCGCCATCGGCCGCTCCAGCTGGGCGACGAGGTATCCGGCCGTCGCGAGCGCGGCCTCGGTGGACTCGTCGAGCGTGTCGACGGCGTGATTGGCGCCGGGAACGACGACGATCGAATTCTCCCCTCCGTCGAGGACGGAGATGTGCGCCGTCCCGGTCGGGGTGTCCACGTCGGCGAGCAGGTCGACGTCCACGCCGTCGGCGGTCAGCACGTCGCGCAGCTGTGCGCCGAACGGATCGCGCCCGACGGCGCCCGAGAACAGCACGTCGCCGCCCGCCCGCGCCGCGGCGATCGCCTGATTCAGCCCCTTGCCGCCCGCGACCGTGGTGAACGACGAGCCGAACATCGTCTCGCCGGGCTCCGGGATTCGCGGCTGCCTGACGACGAAATCGAGATTGGCGCTGCCCAGGACCATGATGCTGCTCATTCAGGTGACAGTAGCCGCATCCCGACCAGGCGTCATCTTCCGCGGCGAGGAGATGCGGCACGACGGAATTGACTCTTGCGGCTCGGACGTCGCCGCTCCTATAGTCGGTCCAAAGCGCTTTGCCAAAGCGCTTTGGACAAGATGGGAAGGCACGGAGTGGTATCGATCGCCGACGTCGCCCGGCTCGCCGGAGTCAGCGCCACGACCGTGTCGCATGCCATCAGCGGCAAGCGGAAGGTCAGCGGCGTCGTGCGCGAGAAGGTGCACCACGCGATGCGCGAGCTCAACTACGTCCCGACGCGCGCCGCACAGAATCTCGCTCTCGGACGCACGGGCATCATCGCGCTCGTCGTGCCCGACATCGCGATCGAGTACTTCGCCGAGCTCGCCAAGAACGTCGAGGCGGTCGCGGTGGCCCGCGGCTACAACGTCATGATCGCCACCACCGGCTTCGATGCGGAGCGCGAGGCCAGCTATCTCGAGATGATGGCGTCGCGGGCCGTGGACGGCATCGTGTTCGCCTCGGGTGCGGTGCTCCGCTCGCGCACGCGCACGGCTCTCACGCACGGACTGCCGATCGTGCTGGTCGACGAGGAGGTCGCAGGCGTCGAGCTCTGCACGATCGTCTCCGACAACGAGGAGGGCGGTCGGCTCGTCGCCGAGCATCTCATCGGGCTGGGGCACCGATCGGTGCTCGAGATCCAAGGTGCGAGCGCTCCGGTCACGAGCGTGCGGCGCAGCGAGGGATTCGCCGCCGTCTGGGCCGCGCACGGCGGCGTCATCAGGACCGAGACGGGGGACTACTCCGCCGAGAGCGGTCGCCAGGCGGCCGAGCGGCACCTCGCGTCGTTCGCGAGCAGCGAGATCACCGCGATCTTCGCCCACAACGACCTCATGGCTCTGGGAGCGATCGACGGTCTCCGCTCGCAGAGGATCCGCACGCCGCGCGATGTCTCGGTCGTGGGCTTCGACGACGTGTCGCCGGGCAGATACAGCTTCCCCCAGCTGACGACGGTCCGTCAGGACGTGCGATCGCTCGGAACCCAGGCGGCGGCGGCGCTGCTCGACGCGCTCGAGAGCGGCGACGACCTCACGATCGATCGCACCGTCATCCCCGTCGAGCTGGTCGTGCGCGGCTCCACCAAGGCGGTGCGCTCATGACCCGACGCCACGCGGTGTTCTTCGGCGATGTCGCCGAGGACGAGTACTACGTCGCGCCCTACTTCCCGTCCGCCGGCGACAAGGTCATCGTGCACGAGCTCGAACGGCAGTTCGGAGGCAGCGTCGCGAACGCCGCCTGCATCTACGCCGGGTACGGCATGCCGACCTCGTTCATCTCGCAGCTGAACTCCGGTGCGCTCACCCAGCGACTGCTCGCGCAGCTTCGCGAGCAGGACGTCGACACCGCGCACGTCATCTTCGACGAGACCGTCCCCGATTCGCACTGCATCGTGCTGCTCTCGGGTGAGCAGCACATCGTGCTCATCCCGACCCTGGGCATCACGCGTTCCGACATCGACGACGACGCGTTCGAGCGGATGGCGACGGCCGAGTTCCTCGTGACGACGCTGACGGATGCCAAGCCCTTCCGCCGAGGCGAGCAGAAGGCCGCGGAGGTGCTCGAGGCACTGCGTGCGAGAGGGACGAAGATCGTCGTCGACCTCGATGTGTACAACCCCGAGAACCATGATTCCCACCTGCTCGAGCACTGCGACATCCTCTTCGTCAACGCGCTCGGCGCCCAGCGTCTCAGCGAGTCGGGCACGTCGATCGATGAGCTCATCGCCGGCGGCGCGACCGCCGTCATCGTCACCCGCGACAGCGAGGGCTGCGAGCTGCACTCCGCCGACGGCATCCATTCCGTGCCCGGCATCCCGGTCGACGTCGTCGATGTGACGGGCGCCGGCGACACCTTCACGAGCTCGTTCCTGTTCGCCTACTCGAACGGGGGCGATCTGCGCGAGGCGGCGGAGTTCGCGAACGCCGCGGCGACCCGCGCCGTGACCCGCACCGGGGCGCGCGCCGGCCGCGCCACCGCCGAAGAAGTCCAGGCCTTCCGTCGATCCGTCCAACGAGTCCCCTAGCGAGAACCCGACCTACACCGCCGATCCCGATCTGGCTCACACAGAAAGGAAGCCACCATGGCCTCCAACGGCAAGTTCGCAACACTCATGCACAGCTATGGGCGTCTGACGCTCTTCCTCATCCCGATCGGCGTCGCCGTCAACTTCGTCGGCGGGCAGATCGCGCTGCTGCTGAAGCTGCCGATCTATCTCGACAGCATCGGCACGATCCTCGTCGGCGCCATCTGCGGTGGTCTGCCCGGCGCGCTCGTGGGTCTGCTCTCGAACGCGATCAACTCGATCACCTCGCCGCCGACATTCGCATTCGCGATCCTCAACATCGCGTTCGGTCTGCTCGCGGGCTTCCTCGGCCGCAAGGGCATCTTCCGCGTCTGGTGGAAGGCGCTGCTGTCGGCCATCCCGTTCGCGTTCATCGGCGGCTTCTTCGGCGCGCTCATCACCATCTGGGTGTTCGGCGGCCTGGCCGTCGGCGGCGGCGCGATCGTCGTCGGCGCCCTCACGGCGCTCGGCATGGATCTGAACACGGCGAACTTCGTGGCCCAGATCCCGATGGACATCCTCGACAAGGTGCCCACCGTGATGATCGTCTACCTCATCATCAAGGGGATCCCCAAGCGCCTCATGGTCAAGCTCCCGCTCGGCTGGGTCTATCTGGGAAAGCCCGACCCGCGCGCTCCCCGCCCGGTCGACACCGCCACGCCGACGAACCCGGCCGTATGACGACGACACCGCTGCACACCGTCGCCGACACCTACCGTCGTGTCGCCACGCTGGGCAATCCCATCCTCGATCTGAACCCGATCACGCTCCTGCTGTCGATCGCCTTCGTGACCGTCGTCGCGGTGGCGGGCAGCGGATGGGTGGTGCCGGTGGCGGTGTCGGTGGTGTTCGTCCTGATCGCGTTCCTCGCCGGCCGGGGGCCGAGCTATCTCAGCACCATCCTCAAGCTCTGGCTCGTGGTCGGGTTCCTGCTGTTCATCCTCCGCGCCCTGCTCACCGAAGGCGAGACCGTGCTGATCCCGCTCGGCCCGATCGCCGTGACCATGGAGGGTGTGCAGGACGGTCTGCGCTTCGCGACCATGGTCATGGCGATCTGCGGCGGGGTGACGCTCTTCTTCGCCCTCGTGTCGATGCGCCACCTCACGCTCGCCCTCGAGCGGATCGGCGTGAGTCCTCGCGCGAGCTTCGTGCTGCTCGCCTCGTTCCAGTCCATCGCCGACCTCGGTGCCATCGCCCGCGTCGTCCTCGACGCGCAGAAGGCGCGCGGCATCGAAACCGAAGGGAACGTCTTCGTGCGAGCCAAGGCCTTCTTCCCGATCCTCGCGCCGGTCTTCCTCAGCGCGCTCTCGGCGACCGAAGAGAGGGCGATCGCCCTCGACGCCCGCGCGTTCAACAGCCGGGGACGCAAGACGAGTCTCGTGCAGCTGCGGCCGACCCCGGGCTGGGAGTGGCTCGTCGTCGCCCTCACCGCGCTTCTCGCGATCGCCGCCATCGTGGGAGGTGTGCTCGGATGGCTCTAGCCTCCTTGCGCGATGTGCGCTTCACGTACGAGAACTCCGAGCATCCCGCCCTCGACGGGCTGACCCTCGAGCTCGAGCCCGGGCTGCTCCACGGCATCGTCGGACTCAACAGCAGCGGCAAGACGACGCTGTGCGGCCTGCTGCGCGGACTCATCCCGCATTTCCACACCGGTGAGCTCACGGGAGAGGTCGAGGTCCTGGGCCGCCCGCTCCTCGACTGGGATGCAGACGAACTGTCGCGGTCGATCGGCTGCGTCTTCGACAACCCGTTCACCCAGATCAGCGGCATCCGCGACACCGTCTTCGAGGAGATCGGCTTCGGTCTCGAGAACCTCGGTGTTCCGCGCGAGCAGATCATCGAGCGCGTGCAAGAGGTGATCGAGCACCTGGGCGTCGCCGCCATCGCACAGAAGAACCCGAACGAGCTTTCGGGCGGGCAACGGCAGAAGGTCGCGTTCGGATCGATCATCGCGATGGATGCCGACGTCATCGTGATCGACGAGCCCACCTCGCAGCTGGATCCGGAGGCGTCGGAGGCGGTGTTCCAGATCATCTCGATGCTCAAGGATCGCGGCAAGTCGATCGTGCTCGTCGAGCACAAGATCGACCTGCTCGCCGAGTACGCCGACACGATCACGGTGCTGCACGAAGGGCGGGTGGCGCGCACGGGCCCCACACGGGAGGTCTTCGGCAGCCCCGGACTCGAGGAGTTCGGGGTGCGCCCGCCCGAGGTCTCGGAGTTCGCATGGCGACTTCAGGCGGCCGGTCGACCGCTGCCGTTCTTCCCCGTGACGCGGGACGAGGCCGCGCGGGCCGTGGCTCAGCGCATCGAGGAGGTGTCGCATGGCGATCGAACTGCGTGACGCGGGCTTCGTCTACCCCGACGGATCCACCGCGATTCAGCGCATCGATCTCACGATCGAGTCCGGCGAGCGGGTGGCGATCGTCGGTCAGAACGGCGCCGGCAAGACGACGACCGTCAAGCTCATGAACGGGCTCCTCAAGCCCACGTCGGGGGTTGTGCTCGTCGACGGCGTGCCGACCGAGGGGCGCACCACGGCACGTGTCTCGCGTCAGGTCGGCTATGTGTTCCAGAACCCCGACGACCAGCTGTTCGCGGCCGACGTGCGATCTGAGATCGAATACCTGCCGAAGTACCTGAAGTGGTCGAAGGAGAAGACGGCGGAGCGCGTCGAACGGGCCGTGCGCCTGACCGGCATCGCGGACCACCTCGAGACGAACCCGAAGGATCTGCCGACGGCGATCCGCAAGTTCGTCGCCATCGCGGCGGTGCTCGTCTCGGAATGCGACTACGTGATCCTCGACGAGCCGACGGCGGGACTCGACATGCGCGGACTCGCGCTGCTGCACGGACTGCTCGACAGCCTGCAGGCCGAGGGGATCGCCGTGGTGACGATCACGCACGACATGCGCTTCGTCATCGACGCCTTCACCCGCGTGATCGCGATGGCACAGGGGTCCGTTGTCGTCGACGGGCCGCTCTCATCGGTGTTCTGCGACGACGGCGTGCTCGAGCGCTCGCGACTGAAGCGGCTCGACGTCGCGCAGATCGCCCGTGATCTCGGCCTGAGCAGCACCGCAGTGACTCTGGAAGACGTGGAGGTCTTGATCCCATGAACATCGCTGACTTCGCCGAGGCATTCGGCGACCGCACCGCGGCATTCGCCATGCTCCATCTGAAAGGCGACAACGCGGCGCAGCGGCTCGAACGGGCGCGCCGCGAGATCGACCTCCTCTGGGACAACGGCGTCGATGCGATCATCGTCGAGAACTACTTCGGCGACACCGACGACGTGGTCGCGGCGCTGGAGTACCTCCGCGCCGAGCGGCCCGACGTGCGGTTCGGCATCAACGTGCTGAAGGACGACTGGCGCGCCTTCGAGCTCGCGGCCGAGTACGGCGCGGCCTTCGTGCAGCTCGATTCGGTGGCCGGTCACCTCGTCCCCGACGATGACGCGATCTTCGCCGACCGTCTCGACCGTGCACGGGCAGACGCGGGATGCCTGGTCTTCGGCGGCGTGCGCTTCAAGTACCAGCCGTACCTGTCGGGGCGGCCCCTCGCGGTCGACCTCGCCCTCGCGGTCGAGCGCTGCGACGCGATCGTCGTGACCGGTGAGGGAACCGGCCTCGACACCCCGACCGAGAAGGTGCGGGAGTTCCGCCGTGTCGTGGGGCCGGATTTCCCGCTCATCGTCGGGGCCGGCGTGACGGCCGAGAACGCCGAGACGCAGCTGGCCGACGCCCAGGCCGTGATCGTCGGCAGCACCCTCAAAGACACCCGCGTTGACACCGGCGACGTCGCCGGCGAGAACGTGGCGACGTTCGTCGCCGCCGTTCACGGTCTGCAGCGCGCCTGATCCACCACTCAGAACGGAGCACCACCCATGGCACGCATCCTGTTGGCCGGCGAGTCCTGGTCGACGACGTCGGTCCACACGAAGGGATTCGATTCCTTCTTCACGTCCTCGTACGAAGAGGGCGCATCCCACTTCATCGGCGCCCTCGAGCGCGGCGGCCACGAGGTCGACTTCATGCCGAACCACGTCGCCTCGGATCGATTCCCCGCCACGGTCGAGGAGCTCTCCGCGTACGATGCGGTCGTCCTCAGCGACATCGGGGCCAACACCCTGCTGCTGCCCGCCGGCGTCTTCGCCCGTGGGCAGCGGATGCCGGATCGCCTCGCCGTGCTGGCCGAGTGGGTCCGCGCCGGCGGAGCCCTGCTGATGGTCGGCGGCTATCTGAGCTTCCAGGGCATCGAAGCCAAGGCGAACTATCGTTCGACGGCCCTGGCGCCGGTTCTGCCGGTGATCCTCGAAGTGGGCGACGACCGCGAAGAGACCCCGCAGGGCGTGCAGCCCCGGGTGCTCGCGCCTCACGCCGCGACGGCGGGCGTCCCTGCGAAGCTTCCGCACATCCTCGGGTACCAGCGCTTCCAGCCGCGGCCCGCGACCGAGACGCTGATCGCGGTCGACGGGCGGCCGCTGCTCGTCGTCGGCAGGGCCGGCGAAGGGCGGGTCGCGGCATTCGCCACCGACATGGGGCCGCACTGGCTGCCCGCAGAGTTCCTCGAATGGGAGGGCTTCGATCCCCTGTGGCAGAGCATGATCGGCTGGCTCGTCTCCGGAGCGGAGGACGCACGATGAGCGCGGTCGAGGAGTTCACAGACGAGCCGCCCGCGGGTCTCGTCGAGGCGCAGCGCATCGCCATCCGGGTCGCCGAGCGAGCGGCTGAGCTGGCCGTTCCCGGGCAGACGGAGCGCGAGCTGCACCGGATCGTGAACCAGCTCGTGCTCGACGAGGGCGCGGTCGGCGTCTGGACGCCCACGACCGTCGGGTTCGGCGCGGGCACGCTCAGCTGCTATCCGACCGACGTTCCCAGCGACCGTGCTCTGTGGAACCTCGATCTCGGCATGATCGATGTGCACCCGGTCACTCCCGACGGCTGGTGGGGCGACTGCACGCGCAGCTTCCTGCGGGGCGACAACCACGCGCAGACCGCTGCGCTGGCGACCATCGAGCGGCTTCACGCCGCGGTGCTGGCTGCAGCGCGACCCGGGATGCGGGCCTGCGACTGGTTCGCGGTGTTCACCGAAGAGCTCGAGAAGACGCCCTTCGTGCTGCTGGATCGCCTGAGCAACATCGGCCACTCCCTCACGGCGAACTCGTCGTACGACGACGGGTACATCGATGCCTCCAACGAGACCGTCATGCGCGGCGCGTGGGCGGTGGAGCCCTTCATCGGCAACCATCTCTACGGTGTCAAGCGCGAGGACGTCGTCTGGTTCGGTCCGACGCGCGCCACGGTGATCCGCTGATGACCCGGCTGCTGCTGGATGTCGACACCGGCGTGGACGACGCGCTCGCCATCGGCATCCTCGCTGCGCACGACGACGCCGAGATCGTGGGCGTCTGCTGCACCGCCGGCAACGTCTCGACCGCGCGCGTGGTGCAGAACACGCTCGCGGTGCTCGATCTCTTCGGGATCGCGCAGGTGCCGGTGTGCGCCGGAGCCGATGTGCCGCTCGGCGGTCCCATCGGCTCGGCAGAGGACGTCCACGGACAATCGGGACTCGGCGACGCCGTGCTGGCGCCGTCTGCGCGGGCCCTCGACCCGCGGCATGCCGCACAGCTGTGGGTGGATTCCGTGCGCGCCGAGCCGGGCGGAATCGTGGGCCTCGTGACGGGCCCCCTGACGAGCCTCGCGCTCGCGGTCAAGCTCGAGCCGCGGCTGCCGGAGCTGCTGGCCGGCCTCGTGATCATGGGCGGCTCCTTCGATCACCGCGGCAACGTGAGCGGGGCCGCGGAGTGGAACATCTTCGTGGACCCCGAGGCGGCGAAGATCGTGTTCGACGCATTCGCGGGGCAGCCGGAGTCGCGGCTGCCGGTCGTGTGCGGCTTGAATGTGACGGAGCGCGTCATCCTGCGCGGCGAGCACATCGACGAGGTGCGGCGCCGCGCGGGCGTCACCGACATCACGCGCTTCGTCGACGACATCATGCGTCCCTATTTCGGCTGGTACGAGAAGCTCGGTGCGGGCACCCAGGCGCCGATGCACGATCCGCTCGCCGCGGTCGTCGCGGTGGAGCGCAGCCTCGCGCTCGCCGCGCCGGCGACAGTCGTCGACGTCGAGCTTCGGGGCACGCTCACTCGTGGCATGACGATCGCGGACTGGGACGGGGAGTGGTCGAGACCGTACAACGCCGTGGTCGTCACGGAGGTCGATGCGGATGCCGTCCTCGAGCGCATCGTCGACGGGCTCTCGCGGCTCTCGGCGAAGGTGTCGCCCGGGTAGTCGATCTCAGTCCTGGAGCAGAGCCCGGTAGATCTGCACGGCGTCCGAGATGTCGGCCACGGCGCACGACTCGTCGCTGGTGTGCGGCTGGTCGATCCCGCCCGGCCCGATGATGAACACCGCGGGCGAGGAGGTGTCGGCGAGCACCGCGCCGTCGGTGAAGTACGAAACGCCTTCGCCGCGGGGCTCGACGCCGGTGACGGATGCCGCGGCGCGCCCGATCCGCCGGCTCAGCTCGCTCTGCGGGTCGGTCCACACTGACGGTACGGTCAGGATCTCGGACACCCGTCCACCTGGTGTCGCCGCGAGCACGTCGATCACGCGCTCGGGGCCCTGCCCCGGAACCGTGCGCACGTCGACCGTGATCGACGCGAGGTCGGGCACCAGGTTGGTCTGCTGGCCGCCCGTGATCGTGCCGACATTGGTCGTCAGGCCGCCCAGCGCCGGATGGGGCGGCACCTCGTCCAGGTCGCGAAGGGCCAGGATCGCCTCTGCCGCACGGGTCACGGCGTTCACGCCGAGCTCGGGGCGCGACCCGTGCGCCGACCGACCGCGGACGGTGAGATCCAGCCAGGTCGCGCCCTTGTGCCCGAACCGCACCTCGTTTCCGGTCGCTTCGCCGACGATCAGGACGGGTGCCGGATGCAGCAGACCGGACGCGGCGATCGCGCGCGCTCCGTGGCATCCGGTCTCTTCGGCAGATGTGAAGATCACGGTGAAGGGCGCGGCGTCGAGCTGGGCGGCGTCGACGGCTGCGCTGATCATGGCGGCAGCGCCGGCCTTCATGTCGCTGCTGCCCCGACCGTAGAGTCGCCCGTCCACCACCTCGCCTCCGAGGGGATCGACCGACCACGACGCCGCATCGAACGGCACGGTGTCGAGATGGGCGGCGAGCGTCGTCGGCCCGCCCCCGCGCCAGTGCGCGACCAGGTTGGGCCGACCCGGCTGCCAGGGCACACGCGTGAGGGTGAACCCCGCTGCGGCGAGGATGTCGGCGACGACGTCGATCGCCTCTTCCTCGCCGCCTCCGGCCGTGTCGATGCGGACGAGTCGTCGGGCGAGGTCGAGGGCGTCGATCCCGCTCACGTGAGTTCGTACGCGCTCGGGCGCCGATCGCGCAGCGGGTTGTTG
The DNA here is from genome assembly GCF_051860965.1 of Microbacterium sp. Classification (GTDB taxonomy): domain Bacteria; phylum Actinomycetota; class Actinomycetes; order Actinomycetales; family Microbacteriaceae; genus Microbacterium. The sequence goes on along the minus strand of NZ_JBIMKU010000005.1, from coordinate 260,174 downwards.
AACTTGCCCCAGGCGCGGCTGCGCCGGGCCTCGGCGAGGTCGACGTCGGCCACGAGCAGCGCCTCCGCGGCGGCATCGGCCGGGCCGGCCACGGGCCAGCCCGTGTGCGAGGCGATCAGGCTCTGCCCGATGAACTCCTGGCCGCGCTCGGTGCCGACCCGGTCGGCGGCGGCCACCACGATGCCGTTCGTGTGCGCCGCGGCCATCGTCAGCACTGTCGCCATCGCGGCCTCGCCGTCGCGCTGACCGGGGATCGGCACCCAGTTGGTCGGCACGCAGACGAGGTCGGCCCCCTTGCCGGCGAGCGTGCGATAGCTCTCGGGGAACCAGCCGTCGTAGCAGATCAGCATCCCTATGCGGCCGTGACGGGTGTGCACGACGGGGAAGCCCAGATCACCCGGTTCGAAGTACAGTGCCTCCTCGTCCCACAGGTGCACTTTGCGATACACGGCGTGCGTGCCGTCGGGCTGGGCGAGGAAGGCGGCGTTGTAGAGCGATGCGCCATCCTGCTCGGCGAAGCCGGCCACGATCACGACGTCGAGCTCGCGCGCGAGCTCGAGCCAGCGCGAGGTCGCCGGCCCGTGACCCGCGACCTCGGCGAGCGCGAATGCCTCGTCGCGGCTCTGGAGCATGTAGCCCGTGCTCACGAGCTCCGGAAGCACCACGATGTCAGCACCCCGGTCGGCGGCTCGGGCGATGACATCGGCGGTGCGCTCGACGTTGTGCACGACGTCTCCGAAGCGCGGTTCGAGTTGTCCGACAGCCACGGTCGTCATCCCGCGCCCTCCCCTGAATCGTTAACATAAGGATCACACATCGGGTGCATCGTGGCATCGGACGAAACCGGCCGACAGGACAGCGTGACGACGACGGTGGATGAATCACTCGGCGCGGATGCCGCATCCACTCTGTTCGTCTCCGACCTGGACTTCACGCTGCTCGGCAGCGATGCCTTCGTGAGTGCCAGGACGACCCAGGTGATCAACGCGCTCGTGGATCGCGGGCTGCGATTCACCTACGCGACCGCCCGCTCTCACCGCTCGGCCTCGCGCGCGACGAGCGGCCTGCGCCTCGACCTGCCGGTCATCACCTACGGCGGCACGATGACAGTCGACCCTGCCTCGGGAGTCCCGCACGACGTGCGCTCGATGCCCGCCGACGCGATCGCCACGATCCTGGACTCCACGCGGGACGAGCCCGACCTGCAGCCTCTCGTGCACACCTTCTCGGGCGGTCGCGATGCGATCTCGTGGCTCGAAGGGAGTGTGTCCGGCGGTCTCTCTCATTTCGTCGACCAGCGCCCCGGCGATCCGCGGCTCGCACCGGTGGCGTCGTGGTCGCAGGTCGACCTGTCTGCGGCGTACTACGTGAGCATCATCGGCAGCCGCGACGAGGTCGCCGCGCTGGCCGCGCGCCTGCGGGATCGGCTCGGGGGGTGCCTGCTCATCCTGTCGGAGGATCCCTACGCGCCCGGCGTGCACTGGCTCGAGATCCACTCCGATCTCGGTTCCAAGGCGAGTGCTGCGCGGGCGCTCGCGGATCGGCTCGGGATGACGCGCCTCGTGGCATTCGGCGACAATCACAACGACATCCCGCTGTTCGAGGTCGCGGACGAGGCGTACGCGGTCTCGAACGCGGTTCCCGAATTGCTGCGGCGTGCCACAGCCGTCATCGGCGACAACGATTCGCACGCCGTCGCCGAGTGGCTCGCCACCCGGTTCGCGCTCTGACCTTGATCCCACATTCTCAGACCCCGATGCGCAGCTTTGCAGCGCAGCAATGCCACGTTGCAAAATGATGGTGAGTGTGTCAGAGTCATACCGCGGGGCACCCTGAGAACCAGCCCGCACCAAGGTGACGCGGGTCGCATCGATCACTGTCACGGGCGCGCGATCGCAGAGAGGCGATCGCGCTCGCAATCCACAGAAAGAGGTAATGATGCCATCGAGGATGCTGCGACCGCTGATTGCGGTCCCCGTCATCGCCATCGCGGTGGGAGGTCTTCTGGCCGGTTGCTCTGCGGGCGGCGGAGGAGGCGACACCGACGGCGGCGTGACGAAGATCTCGTTCTGGGCTCGTGATGCTCAGGAATCCTTCGTGCCAGAGCTGGCCGAGGCCTTCAACGCATCGCAGTCCGAGATCGAAGTGGAGGTGACGATCATCCCGGGAGGTCAGTACACGCAGAAGTTCGCCTCGGCGACCGCTGGCGGCACGCCGCCCGACGTCGCGGCGATGGACCTCGTCCTGGTCCCCTATTACGCTCAGGCGGGCGCGCTGCTGGACCTGACGGAGCGGGCCGAGTCGCTCGACTACATGGACGACTTCGACAGCGCGCACCTCGGCACGATCGAGTGGGACGGCAAGACGGTTGCCATCCCGTTCTCGGCAGAGGCGAGCGTTCTCTACTACAACAAGGACCTCTTCGCGGCCGCGGGCCTCGACCCCGAGAAGCCCCCGACCACGTGGGACGAGATGAAGGAGTACGCCAGCAAGATCACCGCGCTCGGCGACGGCAACCACGGCTTCTGGATGGTCGGAAACGCCACCGGCGGAACGCTCTTCACAGTGACCCCGTACATGTACGCGGCGGGCGCGGATCTTCTCACCGAAGGCCCCGATCCCGACAATCTGGACTTCGACTCGGCGCCGGTCAAAGATGCGCTGACGTTCCTGCGCGACATGTGGCAAGCCGGCGACATGCCGCCCGACGCGAAGTCCGACACCGGCGCCGGCTTCTACTCCACATTCGCGACGGGCAAGGTCGGAATGCAGGGCGGCGGCGCCTTCGGCATCGCCGACATCATCGCCCAGGACAAGTTCGACCTCGGCGTCACGTTCCTTCCCGGCCCGACCGACGGCACCCGAGGCAGCTTCGCCGGTGGCGACGACCTCGTGATTCCGGCTGGCTCCAAGAACGCGGATGCCGCGTGGAAGTTCATCGAGTGGGCGACGTCCGTCGAGGCGCAGGAGAAGTACCTCGCCGACCTGGGGACCACGCCCGTCCGGCTGAGCGTCGCCAAGGGCTACTACTCCGAGAAGGATCCACGCCTCGCCACGCTGGCGGAGGCGCTCGAACTCGGCAAGACGCCCGTCACTCCTGACCTCTACCCGATCTTCAACAACGCCGGCAGCCCGTGGAACAACCTCCTCCAGGGAGCCATCTTCGGGTCGGACTCGGTCGACAGCGTCGCCAAGGAACAGCAGGCGATCGCTGAAGATCTCATCACGACACAGAAGTAGCGCTCGTCGAGCGGGCCGGCATCCGGGGATCGCGGGTGCCGGCCCGAGCGGCGGAAAGGGAATGGGCATGACGACGACAATGGGCAGGCGGCAGCCCCGGATGCGGTCGACCAGGCGAAGTCGGCGCGAGGCGAGAACCGGCATCCTGCTGGTCCTGCCGGCAGCGGTGATGCTGCTGATCTTCTTCGCGGCGCCGCTCGTGCAGATGGTCTGGATCTCCTTCCACGACTGGCCTCTGCTGGGCACGCCGACGTGGATCGGTCTGGAGAACTATCTGACGATGTTCGACGACGCGTCGTTCGTGCAGAGCCTCGCATTCACCGGTCTGTACACCGTCATCCTCGTTCCCGTTCTGCTCATCCTCGGCATGGCGCTGGCGCTGCTCGTCCGTGTACGCCGACGCGGTGTGGGAGTGTTCCGCACGATCTTCTTCGCCCCGGTCGTCATCGGCTTCTCGCTGGCTGCGTACATCTGGATCTACCTGCTCGATCCGCGCGTGGGTCTGTTCGATCAGCTCCTCAAGACGCTGGGCATCACGTCGGCCGCGGGCTACTGGCTGGCCAACCCGGAGCTTGCGCTGCTGTCGGCAGTCGTGATGGTCGTCTGGAAGTCCGTCGGCTTCGGAATGCTCCTCCTTCTCACGGGGCTGCTCGCGATTCCGGACGAGCTCACCGATGCCGCGCGGATCGACCGAGCCGGGCCGGTCCAGACGTTCCGATACATCACCCTCCCACTCCTGCGTCGACCGATCGCGCTGACGCTCGTCTTCAGCGCGGTCGCCTCCGTGCTCGCCTTCGAGCAGTTCTATCTGCTGACCGGTGGCGGTCCCGAGGGTCAGACGACCACCGTCGTCATGGAGATCTTCCGTGTCGGATTCAACAACTTCCAGCTGGGACTCGCATCCGCGATGTCCATTTTCTTGATGGCGATTCTCGTGCTCATCAGTGCGATCCAACTGGGGATCCTGCGCGACAAGCACGATACAGAGTAGGGGAGTCCTCACATGCGTAAGAACACCGCCGCGCGGGGCCTGCTCTGGTTCGCGATCTGCACGAGCATTGCGGCGCTCTTCCTCTTCCCGCTGTATGCCGTGGTCACGGCCGCCTTCAAGTCCCCGGCCGAGCTGAACGGCTCGCCTCCCACGCTGATCCCGCGCTCGTTCACGCTCGAGAACTTCGCGGCGCTGCAGGGCCTCGGTAACGGGGTGTGGGTTCACATCGGGAACAGTGCGATCCTCGCCGTGATCACGGTCGTCGGGACGGTGATCATCGCCACCCTCGGCGGCTGGGGGTTCGCGAGGTACAGATTCCCAGGTCGTGGAGTCGTCTTCGTCGCGATGCTGTCGGCGCTCATGGTGCCGTTTCAGCCGCTGCTCACGCCGTTGTTCCTGGTGCTCAAGTCGCTCGGCCTCGGAAACACGCTGTTCGGGCTTGCGCTGGTCTTCATCACTTTCCAGCTTCCGTTCGCGCTCTTCGTCATGCGCAACGCCTTCATGCACGTGCCGCAGGCGCTCGAAGACGCGGCGCGGGTGGACGGAGCATCCGGCTGGAAGCTCCTGACTCAGGTCCTGCTTCCTGTCGTGCGCCCTGGCATCATCACTGTGGCGCTCTTCGCGTTCCTCAGTTCGTGGAACGAATTCCTCGCCGCGCTCATCCTGCTGAGCGACCAGTCGCTCTTCCCGCTGCCTGTCGCTCTGTCGGCCGGCGCGGTGAACGGCAACAACGGCGTGCGCTGGCCGCTCCTCGAGGCGGGGGTGCTGATCACCATGATCCCGTGCCTCGTCCTCTTCTTCACGCTGCAGAGGTACTACACGACCGGACTGGTCGCCGGAGCGGTCAAGGAGTGAGAGCTGGACGCGGCGAGGGATCGTGCAGCGATGCAAGATCCTATGGCCACCGGTAGCGTGTAACCATGTCGAAGCGGCTCACTCTCAGCGACATCGCGCGTCGCGCGGAGGTGTCGCCTCGCACGGTGTCGAACGTCGTCAACGGCTACGTGCCGGTGTCCGACAAGCTTCGCGAGCGTGTCGAGAAAGCCGTCAACGATCTCGGGTACAGCCCGAACTTCATGGCGCGCAGCCTTCGCAGCGGTCGAACAGGACTCATCGCGCTCGTCGTGCCAGAGATCGACGTCCCGTACTTCGCGGAGCTGGCACGCATGGTCACCGAGCTCGCTGAACCTCTCGGTTATCGCATCATGATCGATCAGACGTCGGGGGTCGACGCCAGCGAGCGCAGCCACATCGCCCGAGCGACGCAAAGCACCCTCTTCGACGGCATCATCTTCAGTCCGCTGCAGCTGTCACCGACCGAGCTCGCGGAAGTCGCCGGCACGACTCCTTTCGTGCTGCTGGGCGAGCATTCGCAGGAACAGTCCTTCGATCACGTCGGACTCGACAACGTGGCGGCCGCTGGTGACGTGGTGGCGCACCTCTACGCGACCGGTCGACGCCGGATCGCCGCGATCGGGCAGAACGTGAACAGGCCCGCCAGCACCGAGGTCCAACGGTTCGACGGCTACCTGCGGGGTCTCGAGAGGCATGGCCTCGCTTTCGACCCGACCCTGGTGGCGCCGTCGACGAGTCGCCATCGGCAGCTGGGGTACGACGCCACGCTCGAGATCCTCGACAAAGGTCGGCCGGACGCGATCTTCTGCTTCTCCGATCTTGTCGCGATCGGCGCCCTGCGAGCCCTCGCGAGCAGGGGGGTCCGTGTCCCGGAAGAGGTCGCGGTGGTCGGATGGGATGACATCCAGGAGGCGTCCTTCTCGAACCCGACTCTTTCGACGATCGCGCCCGACAAGAATCTGCTCGCGGCGACGGCGCTGTCGTTCCTGGTCGACCGGATCGCCGATCCCGCGATCCCCCCTCGGGAGTTCGTCGTGCCGCACCGCCTCGAGATCCGGCAGAGCTCGTAAGGCCCGCTCTGCATGATGGATGAGGGGGGAGGAGCGCCGAGGGCACCCCTCCCCTTCACTCATTGCGCGTCTCGTTCGTACGCAGCCGGGCGGTTCTGGACGTCAGCGATCCGGGCGATGTCGAACTTGGGCGTCCGGTCGGCGTAGTAGAGGCCGTTCTCTTCCTGGAATGTGTCCGTCAGCTGGGTATAGCAGTAGCCGAACATCAGCCGATCGTCGAGCAGGGCGTCCGTGAGCCCTGCGAATCGCGCGTGCCATTCTTCGACGCTGCGAACTCGCTGGCCGTAGCCCCACGATCCCCGACGCTCAGCATCCTGAGAGTCCGCATCGGCGGTTTCGGCGATGGCCGGATTCCACCAGATGCCACCGTACTCCGAGACGAAGTAGGGCTGGCCCCCGTAGCCGATCGAGATCACCTCGTCGTTGCGCAGATTGACGTACGGGTCCCCTGTGGCGAGGCCCGCGTGGTTGGCTGCGAAGGCGACGGGATCCTGCTCATAGTCGTGGCCGTCGTAGATGTCGGCTCCGCGGACGCGATGGGAGTAGCCGGACGCGTCCACCACGGGCCGCGAAGGATCGGCGAGTTTGGTCGCGAGGTACATCGCATGAGTCACGTCATCGAGTTGTGTGATGCGATCGTGGAGTGCCTGGTGGGTCTCGTTGAGGGGACACCAGCCGATGATCGAGGGGTGATTGTGATCGCGCTCGAGCACTTCCAGCCACTGGGTCACGAATGACGCCGACGGCTGCTGGTGGAATGCGGTGCTCGCGGCGCCGTCGATCGCGCCCCAATCGCCGAACTCTCCCCACACGAGGTAGCCGAGCCGGTCGGCATGGTACAGATACCTCTCCTCGAAGACCTTCTGATGCAGACGTGCGCCGTTGAAGCCGGCCTCCATGCCCAAACGCATGTCGGTGATCAGCGCCTCGTCCGAGGGTGCCGTCATCAGCGTGTGCGGCCACCACCCTTGGTCGAGGACCAGGCGCTGGAAGACCGGTTCTCCATTGAGCAGCACGCGGCGCCCGTCGATGCTGACAGATCTGAGACCCGCATAGGCCTCGACACGGTCGACCTCGCCGTTTTCGTCGAGGAGAGTGATCGAGACGTCGTACAGGTGCGGATCGTGAGGATGCCAGAGACGCACGCGTTCCGCCGCCACCGACACGGTGAGGCGCGGAGCGAGATCCGACCCGGCTCGAACGTCGGCCGTCGCCACGACGCCGGCGTCGTCGCGGAACTCCGCGCGCACAGTCAGGCCCGGGCGCGCGTTGATCACGGGCACCACAACATCGAACGACGAGTCGGCGACCTGTGGGGTGATCCTCGGCCGTCCGACGCGCGTGCGCGGGACCGCTTCGAGCCATACCGTCTGCCAGATGCCCGTCGTGCGGGTGTAGTAGCACTCGGAGTTCTCGTAGCGGCTCGCTTGCTTGCCGCGAGCCTGAGGCTCATCGCGGCTGTCGCGGGCTCGCACCACGATCGTGATGTCCTCGCCGCTGCGCGCGACGCCGCCCAGGTCGGCGGTGAAGCCCGTGAAGCCACCTCGATGTCGGGCGACTTCCCGACCGTTCACCCATACCGTGGCATCGTGGTCGATCGCACCGAAGTGCAACAGCACCGTCTTATCGCCCCAGCCTTTCGGGACGGTCACGGTTCGCCTGTACCAGACGGCGAGGAGGAAGTCGGTTTCGCCGATCCCGCTCGCCTCGGACTCCGGGGCGAACGGCACGAGGATCTCGTCGCGCAAGTCCCGGACCAGCAGGCCGCGTTCGAGGCCGGAATCGCTCTTGTCGATCTCGAACTGCCACTCACCGTTGAGTGAGAGCCAGTCGTCCCGCCTCAGCTGCGGGCGGGGGTGCTCAGGGCGTGGAATGTGCGATTGCGTCATTGTGTGCGATTTCTGTGAAGGGCGGCGCCTGAGGCACGGGCGCCGAAGGGGCGTACGGGGTGATGATCTCGGGCGGGGTCAGCTCTCGAGCGGGTCCAGTTCCCAGGGAATGCGGACGCGGAAGTCGTCGCTCACAGCGCCGTCGCGCACCGCCCAGACGATCGCGTCGGGCCGATCCAGGATGACCGCCGTCCGGGAGTAGACGTGGGCGTCGAGAACCCAGAGATCTCCTGCGCCCTCGACCCGACGCAGACGCCGGTCGGTCAGCGACCCGCTCGCGACGTGGATGGTCGCGAACACCTCATCGGCGTTCTCGGCACGCACGTGGAGTGTGAACTCCGACTGGGAGGCTACGGAGTCGGGGGTGACCCATCCCTCGCGCACGCGTGGACCATCTGCACCCGCCCGACGAAGCGGCGGCACGACGTGAAGGGGCCCATCGGTGAACCGGATCGCAGAGTCGCCGAGGCTCTCCAGATCCGCTGCCACATCTTCGGGTACCTGCAGGTACGGCCCGAGGAACTGGTGCAGTCCGAGCACCGGAAGCACGATCGAGAGCGTCCGAGGTCCGACGCTCGCGAGGTGCTCGGTCAGGTCGCACCACCACACCACGGTTGACTCCGGCCACTGATCGACGTCCGCTTCGACGAGGGAGTAGCGACTCATCTGCTCGTGGACGAAGCGGTAGACCTCGGTGTCGACGGGGATGCCGTCGACGAGCACCTGAAGGTCGGGAGAATCGTCGGCGTCGAGGAGCGGGATGACCAGGATGGCTCGCTCGGGATCGACGTATGCGAACGTGTCGGGGATGAGGGGTAGTCGTTCTCGGAGAAGAAGTGCCTCATGCCGAGACGCGTCGAGCGCGCGGGAGAGTGCCGGGAGTGCGCAATGGATCGTTCGGCTCGGAGCCGCCTCGCGATTCGGGATCGGCACGCGACGATTCATCTCGTCGCGCCAGAGGTCGAGGGCGACCGCAGCGCTCCGAGCTTCGGTCGACTCGAGAGGTGCACGGGTGTCGACCGACTCGGGATCCGTCGTCACCGCATACACGAGAACGCTGAACGCGGGGACGTCGGCGTCGAAGCGCACGGGAACGGCGTCCGAACTCCACCGGCGGCTGGGGCTCTGCACGTCGACGACTGTGCCGCGCGCGCTCAGCGTCTCGGGAAGGTGATCGTGGAGGTCGACGCGCACCCGGGCGGGACGGGGCCCGGGATTGCAGAGGAACAGGTGAGCTTCGTCAGGGCCGCCCCGCAGATACCAATCCACAGCGCCGAGCTCCACCTGCGCGCCGCCTGCGATGTCGTACGCGGGTGTCTCCGAATGAGCTTTGGCCCACTCGAGCCACCATCGGTACTCCTCGCGAATCGCCGAGGGCACATCGCGGGGCGGCAGCGTGGGCAGCGTGGGGGCCCCGCCGATGGCGATGGCCGAGAGCAGCCCGAACCGCCATCCCCACCAGTCGAAGGTCTGCCCCAACACGGTGTCCTCGACACAGATCTGACTCATTCGACCCATGACGGGGTGATTGAGCTCGGCGGGCAGGTAGCGGAAGTTCTGGCTCCACCACGCCTGCTGGCGCGAGCCGTTGGCGTTGAGCCGCTCGGCGCTGAGCTCGGGGTACAGCGCCGAGCCCCATTCCGCCTGCTGCTCCCAATAGCCCTCATGCTGGCTGATGCCTTTGAGGCCCCACGTGCCATCTTGCTTCTGGCCGTAGTAGCCCTGCAGGTGCAGTCCCGCGAATCTCTCATGCAGCGCTGCAATCATCTTCTGCCCGTTCAGCCATCCCGCGTGGACTCCCTTACCGGGTAGGTGACCGTGCGACTCGGAGTAGCAGTGGATGCCGTCCCCCGGTCCGGGGTCCCACGACCAGGCCGACAGGCCGTAGGTCTCGATGGTGTTGATCGACACCGTCTCCAGCCAGCGCGCGTACTCCTCGTGAGCGAGGCAGTTCTCCTTCGCGAGAGTGCCATCGCGGCGTACCTTGCGCCAGGAGTCGGGGGCATCCGAGGGCAGCCCCAGCCCGGGTGCATTCGAGTAGGGGAGGTTTCCGGCCGCAACGCCCATGTAGTAGCCGACCTCCAGACCGCTTGCGCGAGCGTGATCCATGATCTTGGCTGCGCGCGACCCTGCGGGCTCGAGCTCCCACGTAGCGTCGGGTGCGTTGGTCGGCACGGAAGCGTCGACGAGCGGGACGGTGAGGAGCAGGTCGCCTCCGAGATCGACGAAGTTGTCGATGGTCTCGATCCACAGGGCCTCCTCGGCATCCGTGGCCGGCGCGTGGGGAAGAGGCAGCCAGTACGTGTAGAGGATCGATCGATGGCGGAGCGGCAGCGGTGACAAGAAGTGGCGGACGACCGCGCGCAGGGTCGTGATCTCCTCGAGATCCATCGGAAGGGCTTCAGACGGGTTGCGGAATCGCGCGCGGGGGCGCGACTCGCCGACGCCGACCCGCGTCTTGGGCGGCACCGGCTGAATCGTGCTTCCGCTGCGGTGCGACACTGCGAAGAACTGAGGAGAGCTCTCGAAGCGCGCGCTCACACGCATGGCGGGCTCATACGAGACCGTCACCGTATCGCCGAGCTCCGTGTGCGTATGGGGGTTCTGCACTCCGCTGAGCAGAGAGTCCGTCGTCGTCCGGACAGTGACGGCGAACGGCGCCTCCGCGAACGTCCGAACCTCCGCTGCCTCCTCGATGTCGTCGATAGAGAACGTCACAGTGACTCGCTCGATGAGAAGGTCCGTCGGTCCGGTGACCGCGAGCCGGCGCGTGACGAACTCTCGGCCGCTCGCCTCGACCGTGGCGTAGGTCATCGAAAAGCCGAGTCGTCCACGCGTTGCGGTGAAGCGCGTCTGCGATCGATCGGATGAATCAGCCGCCCGCTCGAATCGCAGGTCGGCCGAGTGAAAGTCGACCCCATCGACGCGGATGGACCAGGCGTCCTCGCGGAGACCGACCAGCCGGCCCGCTGCTCCCACACGATCGAGCATGCCGTTCGACGTGAAGCTCAGCATCGAGATCTCCTTCTCATTCAATATTGCAACGCTGCAAACATAGGCCGCACACACCGCAAAAGGCAAGTGCGACTCGGCGCTCCTCGTCGCAGGTCACGTCCCGCGTCGGGACGATGAGGCGAATCCGCCGGCCGTTGCGAACGAGTTCGATCAACGCCAGGAGGGGACGACGACGAGTCGAAGGCTGACGTCCGCTTCGTCGACCGCGGGGTCGGTGTGCGTCTCAGGGAGCGTCGCGGCTGCGGACGCGGAACCAGAGGCTGAGCTCGCGCGCAGCGCGGAGGACACCGTCCGGCTCGTCGAGGTTGTCGAGATCGTCGAAGGTGCTGCGGAAGCCGGCGGGCGGGGGAGAGCCGGATTCGCGGACGGGCTGGTAGGCCATCGTCCAATCGGCGAACTGACGTCGCTGAGGGTGACCGTCGTTCAGGACGCGGACACCGGTGTGACGCGGGTCCTTCTCGATCGTGGCGAGCAGAGACCGGACCTCCGCCTCGGGCCCTTCCAGGAACTGGATGAACCGCCCGTTGCGGTAGAGGAGGAGTCCCGTGATTCCGCGTGCGCCGTTGTCGCGCCGCGACTGCTCCAGAAGGCTCCCGAATACCTCGTCGTCGAACGAGGATGCCGCGGTGCTCGCGTAGACGAGCGAGTAGAGGTCGGCATCCTCCGCGCGCACCGTCACTCGGACCCCTCGGACTGCTCGAAGGACACCACGGCCTGCATCGCGTCGTCGAGCCGAGCGTGCGTGCTGATCGGCCGCGTGTGCGCGTCGAGTGCGACGAAGCGTCCGTCGGGCAGCGCGTCGATGCATCCGAGGAACGAACCGTCTCGACTTCCGACGTAGAACCCCTCATCGACGCGCGCCCACATCGCATCCATGATGTCTGTCATCTTTCTCCTGCATCCCTTCGGTTCGACGCTGACCGACGTGCCCGACGCGCGTCCTGCTCCGGACCGACCACGAGGCGGCCCTCGAGGATCGTGTCCTCCTGGACCATCGGAGCTCCGTGGGCGTCGACGACGGAGGGTGTCTGGCGCCTCAGTCCTCTGCCCCCAGGTGAGTTCTCCGAGGCGCCAGACATGTGTTCGAGTCAGAGGGGAGACCCGAATCTCGACCTGTCTGACGCGCCCATCCCAGTACAGCACCCCCGCCCGCGGACAGCCCAATTGCCGGCGTCTATGGACAGGGCGGGGCGAATCCTGTATTGCAGCACGAGTGTCGAGGGTGGATGCCTAACCCCTCGAGCGTGCGATGGCAACCCCCTCTCGCCGACACTCGGCCGGAGTAGTTTCGCCCGTGTGAGCAGGGGGATCCGGACTCGGGAGGCGACATGGGCCCGGTGAGCGCGGAGTCGACGACGCGACTGCAGTCCGTCGCCGACCGGATGCTGGTCGAGCGCGCGGTGCAGAACGACGCCGAGGCGTTCGGAGAGCTGGTCCGACGCCACTCCTCGCTGATGCGGGCCTACGTGTATCGCATCGTGGGTTCGCTGGCGGACACGGATGACGTGGTCCAGGATGCCTTCGTGATCGCGTGGAAGCAGCTGCCGACGCTGCGCGACGCATCGGCCGTGAAGGCGTGGCTCATGCGCATCGCCGGCCGGGAGGCGCTCGCGTTCGTCGGTCGTCGACCCGCCGAGGCGGTCCTGGACGACTATTCGTTCTCCGCCCCCCGGACCACTCAGCCCGAACAGACGGCGATTCGCAACGCGCAGCTGCGAGCGCTGTCGGGTGCGCTAGACAAGTTGAAGGAGGATCAGCGTCGAAGCTGGCTTCTGCGGGAGATCGCGGACTGCAGCTACGACGAGATCGCGGAGCTGATGGACATTCCCCCGAGCACAGTACGAGGCCTGCTCTCCCGAGCACGGGCCAGCATCGCGATCGAGATGGAGGGCTGGCGATGACGGACGACAACGCGAACACCCTCGACTGCGGCCGCACGATCGAGGAGCTCAGCACCTACCTCGAATCCGGTCGCATCCCTTTCGATCCGCACATCGAGACCTGCCCCGAGTGCCTCAATGCGATCGAGGCTCTCGAACGCGTGGGCAGACTCTCCCGAGATCTGATCGCGGACGACGCTGCCCACCTGCCGCGGCCTCCCGAGAGCTGGTTCGAGGGCATCCTCTCGGCGATCCACAGCGAACTGCGCGCCGGACGGAGCTTTCCGATCCATCATCCCGATCCCCGTGTCGCGATCACCGTGACCGAAGGGGCGGTCCGGTCGCTCGTGCGGTCTTCCGCCGATGCCATCGACGGGATCTACATCGGTCGCACCGAGATCGTCGGAGACGCCGAGACGCCGGGTGCTCCGGTGCAGATCGACCTCACGGCCTCGGTCGCGTGGGGACGGTCGATCCCCGAGCTCACCGAGTCGCTCCGCGATCTCGTCTATCGGGTCCTCGCACAGCACACCGAACTCAATGTCACGGCCGTCAACGTCCTGGTCGAGGAGCTGCACGGCATCACCGCAACGGAGGAGCGCGAATGACCACCACACCGCCGGACGATCAGTCCGATCTCGTCGCCCGCGTCCGTGCCGTGGACGGTGTGACGGACGTGTACTCGCCGCACTCGACCCTCACCAGGATCCCCGGGCTCATCGCCTCCGCGACGGGCGCGTCGGATGACCGTCTCGCCGAGATCGCGGTCTCGATAAGAGACGGTGCCCCCGTCGTCGCGGCCCGGATCGCCACCTCGATCGTCGACAGCACGGCGGACTCCGCGCGACGGGTGGCGGATGCTCTGCTCGCGAACACGCCGGCGGATGCGACCATCACGATTCAGGTCGCGCGCATCCATTGAAATCTGCGCGGTGAGATTCGTCGAAGTTTTTTGTGACGAATCCGTGCGTGAGCCCCTCTTATGTTCGAGGCCGGATGGAAACGGCCCTGGCCGACGCCCCGCCCGGGCGCGGACCACGTCTTGAACAGAAGAAATGAGCACATCATGGCTACCGACGATCAGAAGACTCCCGCCAGCTCCGCGAAGAGCGCATCGGCACCGGCATCGCGTGTCGACCGCACGTTCTCCACGCCCCTCACCTCCGACGTCGCGGCCGCGGCCGGCACGACCGTGATCTCCGATGCGGTCGTGGCCAAGGTCGCCGGCATCGCGGCACGAGAGGTGCCCGGCGTCTACGCCCTCGGCGGTGGCGGTGCCCGCGCACTCGGCGCGCTCCGCGACGCCGTCAACGCGACCGACCTGACGCAGGGCGTGAAGGTGGAGGTGGGTGAGACCCAGGCCGCCGCCGACCTCACGATCGTCGTCGAGTACCCGACCCCGGTCCACCAGGTCGCCGCGCAGGTGCGCTCGGCTGTCGCCGCAGCGATCACGCGCCTCGTGGGCCTGGAGGTCGTCGAGGTCAACGTCGAGGTCAACGACGTCCACCTGCCCGGTGACGACAACCAGCCCGAAGAGTCGCGCGTCTCATGAGCGCCACCTTCACCGGTGCGCTCGTAGGCGCCATCCTCGCCGCGTCCGCCCTCCTGTTCGGGTTCTGGGGATTCCTCCTCGTCGCCCTGTTCATGGGGATCGGAGCGATCGTGGCCCGAATCGCGTCCGGACAGCTCGACGTGCGAGCCGTGACGAACGCCTTCACCGGGCGGCGCACCTCCTGATGCGCGCCGACGAGTACGGCATCGCCGGTGGCGGCCCCGCGGGGGTCGCCACCGGGGAGCAGGAGGCTCCGGGTCGCATCGACGTCAAGGACCGCGTGCTCGTCAAGGTCACCCAGGAGGCCTCCGCGAGCATGATCGGCGTTTCGCGCGGCGACGTGTCGGTGGATGTCTCGTCCTACCGCGACGGCCTGATCGTGCGGCTGGCGACGCCCCTTCCCGTCCCCGATCTCGAAGACCTCGACGCAGTCCGCGCGAGCCCGCCCATCCTCGAGCGCGCCGCGCGCCTCCAGGAGGATCTGCGAGACCGACTCTCGCAGCTTCTCGGCCGCGAGATCGTCAAGATCAACCTCACCATCACCGGTGCCACCATCCCGGAAAGGAAGCGAGTCCGATGAGCACTCCCGCGCTGAAACGCGTCGTGCGTCGCGAGACGCACTCGCCTCGCACGGTCGCCATGTTCGTCGCCGTGATCCTCCTCATCCTCGCGCTGCTCTACGTCGCGGTCGAGATCGTCCTCTACCTCGCCGCCCAGCCCGCGCTCCTTCTGGGGCCGGGCGCGGGCCTCGCGTGGCTCGTCGGGCTTCCGAGCGGTCAGCCGGGCCCGGTGATCGCGGGGGCGGTCGTGCTGACGCTCATCGGCCTGGTCCTCGTGATCCTCGCGGTCACCCCGGGTCGGCTGTCGAAGCAGACGATGCAGTGGCGGGAGCGCGCGGTCGTCGTGGACAACGGCGTCGTGGCGGCATCCCTCGCGCAGCACATCAGCCAGGAGACGGGGATCGCTCGCGAGAACATCCTGGTCGGCGTCGGCCATCGCACGGCGGACGTCACCGTCCGTCCCGGAGCGGGCGTCCCATTGGAGTCCGCCGAGGTGCAGCGCATCGCCGACGACGAGATCGACTCGTACAGCCTCACTCGACCCGTCAAGGCGCGAGTGAAGGTCGAACGACCCGAGGAAAGCGAGCTGGAGGCGTGAACAACACCAATCGTGCGCTGAACCGCATCGTCCTGTTCGTCATCGGGCTCGTCTTCTTCGCGCTGGGTGCCGTCGTGATCACGATCATGGCGTGGCCGACCGCGGGTGAAGTGTGGACTGCCGCGGGCGAGTCCGCCGAGGGCTGGATCTCACAGGCCATGCAGGCCACCGCCATCGCCGGCACATCGCTGACCTGGCTCGCCCTGGGTGCAGTCGCCGCCGTGATCGTCGTCATCGTCCTGCTCGTCCTCGCGCTGACCAGTGTGAGCGGCCGCAGGTCGAAGACGGTCATCCGCTCGAACGGCTCCCAGAACCCTCTCGGCCGCGTGACGGTCACCGAGGCTTTCGTGTCGGACGCGCTCAAGAACTCTCTCGCTGCGAAGGACGACGTGCTCTCCGCCAGCGTCACGGCGAACACGATCCGAAACGAACCCGTCCTGCATGTGAGCGTCACGCCGCGCCAGAACACCAGCCCGCGTCAGATCGTGGAGCACGTCGACCGGCTCGTGTCGAACCTCGCCGCCCTGACCGGGCAGGACACCGCGACGTACATCTCGGTGCACACGGGCATCCGCGCCCGACTCGCACACGACCAGCGTCGGCT
Source organism: Microbacterium sp. (assembly GCF_051860965.1). GTDB lineage: Bacteria > Actinomycetota > Actinomycetes > Actinomycetales > Microbacteriaceae > Microbacterium. The sequence continues at coordinate 243,920 of NZ_JBIMKU010000005.1, read as the reverse complement.
CTCCTGAGCCAGCGCGCACAGATCAACCCACAAAGAAAGGAGACCCTCATGGGACTCGACGACAAGATCAAGAACGCTGCCGAAGACCTCGCCGGAAAGGCGAAGGAGGCGGCCGGCAAGGTCACCAACAACGACAAGCTCGTTGCGGAGGGTAAGGCCGACCAGGCCAAGGCCGACGTGAAGAAGGCGGGCGAAGACGTCAAGGACGCCTTCAAGAACTGACATCTGAAGAAAGAGGGGGAGCGCGACGCCGAGCCGCGCTCCCCCTCTGTCGTGCGCTGTTCGGGAGCTGAGGTCGATCTATTCCGCGCTGATGCGCAGGATGACCCGGTCTCCCGGCCGTCGCTGAAGGCGCCGCACGAAGCGCTCCACAGCGAGGAAGGCACGGAACGTGAACCCGTACTTCGCAGCGAGCACGGCGTTCGCACGCTCATCCACCTCGACCACGCGGGCCTGCGCGGTGACCGTCACGGCACCGGGCTCGATCTTTCCCATGCGGCTGCAGGGCTGCATCGTCACGGCCGGGTTGCGGCGAAGCCGCTTGACCTTCCCCGTCGAGCGCTCCGTCGTGACGACGAGCTCGTCGCTGTCGGCGGCCATCCATACGGGGGTGGCGACGACCTCGCCGCTCCGGCGGAACGTCCCGAGCGAGACGAACTCGCTCGTCGCGATCTGCGACCACGCATCCGCATTCCCCATCGGGCGCACCTTTCTGTCGAGCGGGACCTGTCATCGAGGGGACGGCCGCAGCAGCGACCGCCCGAATGCAGAGGACTCGGGCAACCGCGAGGTCGCCCGAGTCCGTGAGCCTGGCTCAGGCGCGCGATGCTCCGCGGCGGGACACGGCCACGTAGATGCCGAGCACGATGATCGCGCCGATGATCGAACCGATGATGCCGGAGGGCTGCAGGAACCCGCCGTTCGGGTCGCTGCCGAAGATGAGGAACCCGAGGAACCCACCGACGAACGATCCCACGATGCCGAGCACGATCGTCAGCAGGATGCCGAGGTTCTGCTTGCCGGGGATGACGGCACGAGCGATGAAGCCGGCGATGAGGCCGATGACGATCAGGCCGAGAATGGTCCAGAGCATGTGTTTCTCCTTCGGGTTGCGGGCGCCATCCGGGGGTGGGGCGCTCCGGTCGAAACGTCGATCACGCTAGCAACGGTCTGAGTTCCCGGTGAAGAAACCGCCGACCCTTTACAGCGCCGCTCGGAAGAGGTATGCGTGCCAGGTTCCGGCTCCGGACAGGATCCGGGTCGACATGATCTCGTCGTCAGCCGACGGGGGTCGCGACGGCGACGACGTTCTCGCGGTAGCGTCCGGTCGCGGAGTCGTACGCGCCGCCGCACGTGATGAGCACCAGCTCTCGCGGCCCCGTGCGCGCGAAGAGCTCGTCGACGGGCAGTTCCGTCTTGGGGTAGTAGGTCACCGATGCGATCGAGTACTGGTGGACGATGCCGGCTGCATCGGTCACGTCGACGACGGTTCCCGCGGCGAGGTCGCGCACCTGGCTGAACGGGCCGATCGGATAGTCCGGTGCATCGACATGCGCCGAGATGACCACGTGGCCTTCGTCGAGCGCGGGATCCGCGCCGTAGCGATACCACCCGCCGATCGCGGGATTCTCCGGCAGCTCCATGAATCCCCCCTCGACGACGCCGACGGGGACGACGGGGACGTCGAGACCGATGGATGCGATCACGACGCGTTCGGGCGGAACCGCCGGCCGGACCGGCTCGGCGGTGGCGGGGCGGACAGGCACCTGGATGGACGGAGTCGGTGCCGGGGCGGGGGTCGCGGTGGCCGTCGCCGATCGGGCTGCGGTGTCCGCAGGGACACCGCAGCCCGAGAGGGCGAGGATCAGAGCGGCTCCGCCGAGCGCCCCGACGATCCGCGCGTGCGGGGAGATCAGCGTCGGTTCCGTGCCCGCACGATGACGACGCTGGACGCCGCGGCGATCGCTGCTGCGAGAAGGATGCCGCCGATCAGAAGCGTCTGCATCATCGCGTCACGCTCGGCCAGCTGTCCGCCGGTGCCCGAGGGGACTCCGCCGGGCGACGAGTGCAGGCCGGAGATGGTCTGGACGGCGAGTGCCAGGTTGTCGTCCTCGAGGCTGCCCCACGCGTAGACGATCGTCAGGACGCCCTCCTGGATCGCGACGTCGGTGGGTCCGAGGAGCGGGTCGGTCGTCCCCGCCGCTGCGACGCTGGCGGCCACGGTGCTGACCGGGAGGTTGAGCGTCGACTCGTTCGGGTTGGTCAGACCCTCGATGACGGGGGTGCCGCCGGCGAGGATGTCGACCGCGGGCGCGGCGGCGACATGGCGGACCGTGAGTCGACCCTGACCCGGGGCGGTCTGCGACGTGTCGTTGACGAACGGGGTGAGCGTGGGGTCGCCCGCCTCGCTCAGGTGCGCGACCGCCGTGTAGCTGGTGTTCGCCTCGAGTGTGACGCTGGCCGGTCCGAGGATCGGAGCGCTGTCGTCCGCGGCATCCGGCGCCGTGAGCGCGACCTCGTAGGTGCCCGCGGGCAGCTCGAGGGGGCCCGCGAGATCGCCGGGCTGGAAGTCGTCGAGGGTCAGGTCGCCGTTGACGTAGACGTCGACGGGCGTGTCGGGGATGCCGTGCAGCACCGACAGGTCGGCGGTGGTGGGCGACAGGGCGGTGGCGGGTGCGATCAGGGAGACTGCGGCGATCGCGCCGAGGGCCACGCCGGCGGCGAGGGACTTGCGCATGGGAGAACCTCCTGCTGAAGGGGCGACCGTGCGCCGCCCATCGGAGGGTTCTTCCCGCGGTTCGGATCCCACGGATGCACCGGTGCGCGAATCCGCCCGAATGGGATCAATCGGTCGGTGTCTGCATCCAAGAGTCGACCTCGTCCGGAACACACACATGTCCGCGAAACGTCCGCTGCGGGAAGGCGAGGACACCGTGCCCAGAAGACAAGAGCGAGCCGACGTCGTCGAGTACGACCGCCTCGGAGGCGGAGAAGTGCTAGAGGTCCGCTCCCGTGACCTCGCTCCCCCCGGAGCCGGCGAAGTGACGGTCGAGGTCATCACCGCCGGCATCAACCACATCGACGGCTTCATCCGATCCGGCAGGGAATCGGGCTGGACCGACGAGCCCTGGCCCCGGAGGTCGGGCAGCGACTTCGCCGGGATCATCACATCGGTCGGTGCGGACGTCGGTCGCTTCTCGCGAGGCGATCAGGTGGTCGGACACCTCCGGTCCGGGGCGCAGGCGACATACGTCACCGTTCCCGCCGCGTCGCTCGTGAAGAAGCCCGCGCATCTCACCTGGGAGGCGGCCGGTGGGCTCTTCCTCGCGGGTGCGACGGCCCTCGACACCCTCGACGAGCTTCGCATCGCCGCCGGCGATGTCGTCGTGATCTCCGCCGCCGCCGGCGGCGTCGGCAGCATCGAAGCCCAAGTGGCGAAGCACCTCGGGGCGACCGTGATCGGCACGTGCGGCGACCGCAACTTCGACTACCTGCGCCAACTCGGGATCAAGCCCATCAAGTACGGCGAGGGGATCGATGAGCGGATCCGCACCGCCGCCGGCGGGAAGCAGGTGACCGCGATGATCGACAACTTCGGTCAGGACGGGCGAGAACTCGCCGAGGCACTCGGTGTGGCCCCTGCGCGGTACCGTTCGAGCGAGGACCGCCGGGCCACCGAGATGCGTCTGCTTCAGGATGACGGGCCCTCGATCGCGCGGGCTACGGCATTGCTGGAGCGCCTCTGCCGCCTGGCCGAGACGCGATCCTTCACACTCCTCGTGTCGGGGTACTACCCGCTCGCGGACGTCGCGGAAGCCTACGAGGACCTCGCGCGCATGCACGCACGGGGCAAAGTCATCCTGGGCACCCATCCCGTGACGACGTGGCGCACCCTCAAGGCCCGCGACTTCTTCGAGGCGGCGAGTTGACCCGGAACGAGCCCGGCTTCATCAAGGAACTGCGCATCGACGGGATGGACGCCGTCTCGACCAGGCATGCGCTGGAACGGCTCCGTGAGGAGTTCCCCGGGCTGTCGGAATCGCGCATACGCGCTGCGCTGATCGCGGAGTGGGAGGCGTACACGGGCGGGGTCCCGCTGGTCGTCCCCTCGGAGGTCGTCTCGGGAGCGCGCGAAGTGCTCGGCGGCGGGAAGGTCATCCACCTCGCTCGCCTCGTCGACGCCGATCGCTGAACACCGCATCGCGGCGACGGCGGGGCGGAAGTACGTAGACCTCCGCCCCACCGGACTGCCCTACGCCAGGGCTTTGGCCTTCAGTGCGTCGTACTCGGCCTGAGTGATCGCGCCGGAGTCGAGGAGCTTCTTGGCGGACTCGATCTCGCCGGCCGCGGATGACGTGCCGGCGACGCTGCGGATGTAGTCGTTCGCCTCGCTCTGGGCCTGCCCGCGTCGTTCGAGCTCACGCTGCGCCATGCCGCGACCGCGCGCGATCAGGTAGATCAGCGCCGCGAGGAACGGGAAGACCACGAGGAAGATCACCCAGCCCGCCTTCCCCCACCCGTTCAGAGTACGGTCGCGGAACAGGTCGATGATGATCGTGATGAAGATCCAGATGCAGGCGAAGAGGATGTAGAACCAGAAGATCCACAGGAGGAAGTCCCAAAAGCTGCCGGTCATGGTCGTGTGCCTTTCGTTCGTGCCGACGCGGTTCGCGGCGGTCCCACTGTGCTCTGGATCTCCTCCCGCTTCATCACCCGCACAGGGTGAGGAATAGCGCTCGCCGGAAGGCCGGCCGCCTCTCGAACGGGGGGTCTGGTGGCGCTGCCGCGGCGCCCCTAAGGTGACTCGTGACGCGGCCGGTACGCGCCGACGCCGATCTCAGCTCCTCCATCGCAACGAAAGGGAAAGTCGCGTGTCCGAAAACAAGCCGACCATCGTCCTCGTTCACGGGGCGTGGGCCGACGCATCGAGTTGGAACGCCGTCACCGGCCCGCTGCAGGCGGAGGGCTACAGCGTGCTGGCACCGCCGAACGAGTTGCGCGGCCTGACGTCGGATTCGGCGTACATCGCGTCGTTCCTCGCACAGCGCACGAGCGGTCCGGTCGTGCTCGCGGGCCACTCCTACGGCGGAGCGGTGATCACCAACGCCGGCACGCAGGGTGGCGATGTGCGGGCGCTCGTCTACGTCGATGCGTTCATCCCGGACGAGGGCGAGACCGTGGTGAGCCTCCTCGACGGCTCGTCATCGGCTCTCGCGGTCGCCGACCCGACGACCGTCCTCGACGTCGCAGGGTACCCGGGAGCGCCGGAGGGCGCCGCCGATGCGTTCCTCAAGCCCGACACCGTGCACAACGCCTTCGCCCAGGATCTCCCCGAGGCCGACCGCTGGAACATCGTCGCGACGCAGCGCCCGATATCCTTCGTCGCGAACGTGACGCCTTCCGGACCGCCGGCCTGGAAGACGATCGCGAGCTGGGCGGTGCTCGGCACCGAGGATCGCGTCATCCCGATCGACGTCCAGCGCCGCATGGCCGAGAGAGCGGGATCGACGATCAGCGAGGTCGCGGCTTCGCACGTGTCGATGGTGTCGCAGCCGGAGGCGACCCTCGCCGCGATCCGCGCCGCAGCCGACTCCATCGGCTGACATCGGACGTCGCGATGCCGGTGTCGGCGCCGTGAGAGGCCTGCTCGAGACGGATGTCAGGACTCTCGTCTCTCGCTACTCGGGCCGACGCGCCGTCGTCGCCGAGCGCTCGGCATACGCGGTGCGGAAGGCGAGCAGCTGCCGCGCGCGTTCGGTCTGCGTCCGCGCGGGCGGCTGGGCGGCGAGCCACCGAGTGAGCTCGGCCCGGTAGCGGGTGAGGGCCGCGAGGCTCCCGTCCCCCGTCCGCGCACTCACGAGAGCGGCCAGCCGGTGTAGGCCTCGGCGAGGTAGGTCGATCCCGCCTCGGACTCGACGACCGAACGCAGTTCGCCGAGCTGCCGCAGACGGTCGAAGTCGGAGGCATCCGGAGCCACGTGCAGCATGCTCGTCATCCACCACGAGAAGTGCTGCGCCTTCCAGATGCGGCGCAGCGCCGTCTCGGCGAAGACCTCGACGAGGCGGGAGTCGTTCTCGTGCAGGAGGGCTTCGAGGGCGCGGGCGAGCACGAGCACATCTGCGACGGCGAGGTTCATCCCCTTCGCCCCCGTCGGCGGCACGGTGTGCGCCGCGTCGCCCACGAGCGCGACACGACCGTTGAGCAGGGAGTGCGCGACGAAGCTGCGGAAGCGCAGGATGTCGCGCTGGAAGATCGTGCCTTCCCGCAGAGTGGTGCCGGGCACGCGCGCCTGCAGGGCCTCCCACAGCTCCGCCTCGGTGTAGCGATCGGGGTCCTCGTTCGGATCGCACTGGAAGTACATGCGCTGCACGGTGTCGCTGCGCTGGCTGATCAGCGCGAAGCCGTCGGGCGAGTTGCTGTAGATGAGCTCGGGTGCGCTGGGCGGCGCCTCGCACAGGACGCCGAACCACGCGAAGGGATACTCCCGGAAGTATCCGCCGGTCGACGAGCCCGTCACGGCTTCGCGGGCGACGCTGCGCGAACCGTCGGCGCCGACGACGAACTCGGCCTCGATGACGAGGTCGTGCCCCGCGGCATCCGTCCCCACGATGCGGGGACGGGCGGATGCGGCGTCCTCGACCCGCAGCGCGGTCACCCCGAAGCGAAGGTCCTGCCCCGCGGCGAGCCGCGCGGCGATCAGGTCCTTCAGCACCTCGTGCTGGGGGTAGAGCCAGACACTGCGCCCGACGAGCTTGTGGAAGTCGATGCGGTGCCCGGCGCCGGCGAACCGCAGTTCGATGCCGTCGTGTCGATGCCCGACGCTGCGAGCCCGGCTGAACTCGCCGAGCGAGTCCAGAACCTCGACGGTGCCCTGCTCGAGGATGCCCGCGCGGATCGTGGTCTCGATCTCGTCGCGGGACCGCTGGTCGATGACGACCGACTCGATGCCGGACGCCGCGAGCAGATGCGACAGCAGGAGCCCAGCTGGTCCGGCGCCGATGATGGCGACCTGTGTGCGGACGGTGGTGGTCATGGTGTCTCCTGCGACTGGGCGGCTCCGTTGCCCGTCCAGTGTCGACGCTCACCGCCACGACAGACGTCGCCACTCCCATTGAACGGGATGCCGCGATTCCGCACTCAGCGCCGTCGGCCGAGCGCCCGTTCGATGTCGCGGGCGGCGCGGTACAGCTCGGCGAGCGGCGGCTCGGTCGGGGTCTCGCGCGGGAGGACCACCGACAGCGCCGCCACGACGAGGCCGGTCTCGTCGTGGAGGGGAACGGCCACGCCCGTGGACACCTCCTCGATGTAGCCGGGTGCGATCGCGTGGCCGAGGGTGCGGATCTCGGCGAGCTTGCGCCGCAGCGCTGTGCGGTCGACGATCGTCGACGGGGTGAGCCGGGTCAGGCGCTGCTCGAGCACGCGCGCCTGCAGCGTCTGGTCGGCGTAGGCGAGCAGCACCAGTCCCGACGACGACGCGTGGAGGGGGAGTCTCCCGGCGACGCGCGTGACGTTCGAGCCCGACTCGGGGGCGCTCAACCGCTCGAGGAACAGCGCCTCGTCCTGCTCGAGGATCGCCAGCTGCGTGTGTTCTCTGACCCGCGCCTGCACGCGCTCCATGAACGGCAGCGCCGCCTGCCGAAGGCGCAGGGCGTGCGACGATCGTGTCGCGAGCTCCCACAGGCGCATGCCGATGCGGATACGGCGCTCCTCGTCGCGCTCCAGCAGTCCGGCTTCGACGAGTTCGCCGACGATGCGATGCGCCGATGAGCTCGGCAGATCCGCACGGCGTCCGATCTCGGCCGTCGTCTGCACGGTGCGGGTCGGCGTGAACGTCTCGAGCACGCGCACGAGGCGATCGGTGACCGAGTCGCCGGAGTCGGAGTTCGCCATGGGACAGAGCATGACACAGGGAGGACGCGATTCCCATTGGATGGGAAATCGGGGCGGCAGGGTTCGCTCGTCGCCGACGATGGATGACGTCACGAACCCGATGGCGTCGAAGGGGACCCCATGACCGAACGCACCGCCGCTGCGCCCGAGTCGCTCCTCGCGACCGCGGAGCAGGTGCGGCAGTCCGTGATCACGCAGGAGATCGTGGACCTCCACGCCGAGTATGCGGGGCGCGAGGCGGGAGGCGAGCGGCTCCCCGCGACGATGCACGACTTCCCGCCCTACCGTTCCAGCATCCTGCGGCATCCGACGAAGAACCCGAAGCTCGTCGACCCCGAGACGATCGAGCTGCTGTCGCCTGCGTTCGGACAGCGCGACGTGGCTGCGATCGAGTCCGACCTCACGATCCAGCACGCGGGCGAGCCGCTCGGTGAGCGGATGACGGTGCGCGGCCGGCTGCTCGACTCGTGGGGGCGGCCGCTGGCGAATCAGCTCATCGAGCTCTGGCAGGCGAACTCCGCGGGCCGCTACATCCATCAGCGCGATCAGCACCCCGCACCCCTCGACCCGAACTTCACGGGCGCCGGACGCGCCGTCACGAACGATGCCGGCGAGTACGCCTTCACGACCATCAAGCCGGGGCCGTATCCGTGGAAGAACCACATCAACGCGTGGCGACCCGCCCACATCCACTTCTCGATCTTCGGCTCCTCGTTCACGCAGCGACTCGTGACGCAGATGTACTTCCCCGGCGACCCGCTGTTCGCCCTGGACCCGATCTACAACACGATCTGGCGCCAGAAGGATCGCGACGCCCTCGTGGGCGCGTACGACCACGACCTGACCTCTCCGGAGTGGTCCACCGGCTATCGCTTCGACATCGTCGTGGACGGTCCTGATGCCACGTGGTTCGAGCCCGAGGGGGAGCACTGACATGGCCGTGCCCGGCAGGACCCATCGCCCCACCCCCGGTCAGACGGTCGGACCGTTCTTCGCCTACGGAGTCGAGTACCCGAAGATGCACGAGGTCGTCTTCCCGCATTCGCCGGGAGCGATCGTGCTGGGCGGCACGATCACCGACGGCGCGGGCAACGCCATCCCCGATGCCTTCGTCGAGATCTTCGGGGCCGATGCCGACGGCACCGTGCCCCGTGCACGCGGTGCGTTCCGCCGTGACGACCACACCTTCACAGGGTTCGGCCGCGCGTTCACGAACGACGACGGCCACTACGAGTTCTGGACGCGCCAACCGGGCTCGGTCGGCGGCCGCCCGGCGTTCTTCGCCGCGATCGTCTTCGCGCGGGGACTGCCCGACAAGCTGCACACGCGCATCTACCTCCCCGGCGACGAGGTCGCGCTCGCCGCCGACCCGCTCCTGTCGTCGCTGGACGAGGATGAGCGGGCTACGCTCATCGCGACACGAACGCCCGATGGCGGACTTCGCCACGACATCCGGCTGCAGGGCGAGAAGGAGACCGTCTTCCTTGCCTTCTGAGCCCGCCTTCGACGCCGGACTGCTCTCGCCCGTGACCGTCGGGCGGGACGAACTCGTCTCGGACACCGCGTTCCTCGACGCCCTCGTGCGGGCCGAGGTCGCCCTCGCCGGTGCCTACGCCGACGTCGGCGTCGCACCGCTCGAAGAGGTGCAGAGGATCGAGAGGGAGTTCCAGGCGGATCGCGGGGCGCGCACCTCGACCGGCCTCGAGAGCTCCGCGATCGCGGAGGCCGCTGTCGCGGGCGGCAACCCCGTCATCCCGCTGGTCTCCCAGCTCAAGGCCCGCGTCGACGTCGATGCCGGTCGCTGGATCCATCGGGGAGCCACGAGTCAGGACATCCTCGACACCGCCGTCATCCTGGTCGCCGCAGGGGCCGTCACGCAGGTGCGTGCGTCGCTCGCGCACACGACCGAGTGGCTGCTGCAGCTCGCCGAGCGGCATCGCGACGACGTCGCCGCCGCGCGCACCCTCACGCAGCACGCCGTGCCGACAACCGTCGGGCTCCGGGCCGTGACGTGGGCGCGCGCCGTCCGGCGGGCCGCAGACCGTCTCGCCGGACTCGAGCTGCCCGCACAGCTCGGCGGTGCGGGGGGCACGCTCGCGTCATTCGTCGAGATCACCGGATCGGTGGAGGCCGCCCGGGCGCTCGTCGCCCGCTACGCCGACCGACTGCAGCTCGTGACCCCCGACGCGCCTTGGCACGTCACGCGCTGGCCCATCACCGAACTCGCCGATGCCCTCGTGCAGGCCGTCGACGCGCTGGGCGTGTTTGCGACCGACGTCGCCACGCTGAGCCGGACCGAGATCGGCGAACTCGCCGAGGGCGTCGGAGGCGGCTCGTCGGCCATGCCGCAGAAGCAGAACCCGACCGAGGCCGTGCTCATCCGCTCCGCGGCGATTCGCGCACCTCACCTGGGCGCGACGCTCCACACGGCGGCTGCGCTCGCCGTCGACGAACGGCCGGATGGCGCGTGGCACGCCGAGTGGCCGACGCTGCGCGAGCTCCTTCGGCTCGCGCTCGGGGCCTCGGCGCACGCCTCGTCGCTCGCCGCCCACCTGCGGGTCGACACCGCGGCGGCCGCCCGCAATCTCGGGGCCACGCGCGGACTCATCCTCGCGGAGCGGCTGTCCCTCGTGCTGGGTCCGGAAGCGGCGAAGGCGGTCGTCGCCGAGATCGAGGGCGGCGCGGACGCGGCGGATGCCGTGCGCCGCGCGGCCGCGGCATCCGGAGTCGATGTCGACGACCTGCTCGACCCCGCGCGCTACACGGGGGCGGCGGCCGCGCTCGTCGACGACGCTCTGCGGAGCAGGCGATGACGGCGATCGCGTTCACCGACATCGTCGGGCCGGCAGGGGCGCCCCTCCTCGTGCTCGGGCCCTCGCTCGGCACCTCGACGATCCTGTGGGAATCGACGGCTCCGGCGCTCGCCGAGCGCTATCGCGTCACCGCGTGGGACCTCCCCGGTCACGGCGCGTCCGTCCCGGCCCGCGAGTCCTTCACGGTCGCCGACCTCGCCGACGCGATCGCCACCGTCGTCGACGAGCTCCGATTCCTCTACGCCGGTGTCTCGCTCGGCGGTGCGACGGGCCTCGAGCTCGCACTCCGGCATCCCGAGCGCGTCCGCGCCGCCGCGATCATCGCGTCGGGCGCGCAGCTCGGCGACCCCGCGGCCTGGCACCACCGCGCAGCGCAGGTGCGCGCCCAGAGCACATCGAGCCTCATCATCGCGTCGGCGCAGCGGTGGTTCGCCGAGGGGTCGGTGGCGCGGCATCCCGAGCTCACCGGTCGCCTGCTGCACGCGCTGCAGGACGCGGATGACGAGAGCTATGCGCTCTGCTGCGAGGCGCTCGCGGAGTACGACGTGCGAACCGCCCTGCCGCAGATCGGAACACCGATCCTCGCCGTCTGGGGCGAGTCCGACAACGTGGCGCCGAGCGCGAAGGCGACCGAGATCGCCGACGGTGTGGGAAACGGCGGTACGGCGATGATCCCGGATGCCGCGCATCTGCCGCCCGCGGAGCAGCCGGACGCGCTCGCCGACGTGCTGCTCGCATTCTTCGAGGAGGAGACCTCATGACGAACGATCGACTCTCGGACGCCGAGCGCTACGACCAGGGGATGACGGTGCGCCGTGAGGTGCTGTCGGACGCGCACGTCGACCGCGCGACGGAGGGGGCCACCGCGCTGACGGCTGACTGGCAGGACTTCATCACGCGCGTCGCGTGGGGCGACATCTGGTCTCGTCCGGGACTCGATCGGCGCTCGCGATCGATCGCCGTGCTGTCGTCGCTCATCGCGCACGGGCATCACGACGAGCTCGCGATGCACCTCAAGGCGGCGCGGCGCAACGGCCTCACGGTCGACGAGATCCGCGAGGTCATCCTGCAGTCGGCGATCTACTCGGGGGTCCCGGCGGCCAACTCCGCCTTCCACATCGCGAACGATGTGCTGCGCGAGGACCTCGGATGATCGACAAGACGGTTCCGGATGCCGCGACCGCCGTCGCCGGCATCTCCGACGGCGCGACGGTGCTGATCGGCGGGTTCGGCCGCGCCGGGCAGCCGGTCGAGCTCATCGACGCGCTCATCGCGCACGGAGCCTCGGACCTCACCATCGTCAACAACAATGCGGGCAACGGCGATACCGGCCTCGCGGCGCTGCTGGCGGCGGGCCGCGTGCGCAGGATCGTGTGCTCGTTCCCGCGGCAGCATGACTCGTGGGTTTTCGACGGACTGTACCGGGCGGGCGAGATCGAGCTCGAACTCGTGCCGCAGGGGAATCTGGCCGAGCGCATCCGCGCCGCCGGCGCCGGCATCGGGGCGTTCTTCTCGCCGACGGGCGTGGGGACGCAGCTCGCCGACGGCAAGGAGGAGCGCGAGATCGACGGACGCCGCTACGTGCTCGAGTATCCGATCAAGGCCGACTTCGCGCTCATCTCGGCACTGCGCGGCGACCGGTGGGGCAATCTCGTCTATCGCGAGACGGCCCGCAACTTCGGACCGATCATGGCGACGGCGGCGACCACGACGATCGCGCAGGTCGACGAGATCGTCGCGCTGGGGGACCTCGATCCCGAAGCGGTCGTGACGCCCGGCCTGTTCGTGGATCGTGTCGTCGCGGTCGGTGAGCGCGTCTGGCTGCGGGACGGTGCCTTCGTCGGAGGGGTCGACATCGAGGGTCGGGAGGTCGACCAGTGAGCAGCCGGATCAGCCGGGATGCCCTCGCCGCCCGCGTCGCCGTCGATATTCCCGAGGGTGCATACGTCAACCTGGGCATCGGTGCGCCGACGCTCGTCGCCAACTATCTGCCGGCCGACCTCGAGATCGTGCTGCACACCGAGAACGGCCTCCTCGGCATGGGCGCGGCACCCGACGACGACGCGATCGACCCGGATCTCATCAACGCGGGCAAGCAGCCCGTCACGGCACTGCCCGGTGCGGCGTACTTCCACCACGCCGACTCGTTCGCGATGATGCGCGGCGGGCACCTCGACGTCTGCGTGCTCGGGGCCTTCCAGGTGTCCGAGCGCGGCGATCTCGCGAACTGGTCGACGGGTGCGCCGGGGGCGATCCCCGCCGTGGGCGGCGCGATGGACCTCGCGATCGGCGCGAAGCAGGTCTTCGTCATGACCGATCTGCTCACGAAGGACGGCGCGTCCAAGCTCGTCGGCGCGTGCACGTATCCTCTGACGGGGGTCGGCTGCGTCACCCGGGTCTACACCGACCACGCCGTGTTCGACGTGACTCCCGAAGGCTTCGTTGTGCGCGAGGTCTTCGGCGACAACACGGTCGACTCCCTCGCCGCCCTCACCGGGCTGCGGTTGACTCGGAGCGGAGACTGACATGACGACGTACATCTACGACGCCGTGCGCACGCCCTTCGGCCGCGCCGGCGGCGCGCTCTCGGGTGCGCGGCCCGACGATCTCGCGGCGGTCGTCATGCGGGCGATCGTCGAGCGGACGGGGATGGATGCGGCATCCATCGACGACGTGCTCTTCGGCGACGCGAATCAGGCGGGCGAGGACAACCGCAACGTCGCGCGGTTCGGCGCGCTGCTCGCGGGGTTCCCGACGAGCGTGCCCGGCGCGACGGTCAATCGGCTGTGCGGGTCGTCGATGGAAGCCGTCATCCAGGGGTCGCGCGCGATCGAGGCGGGCGACGCGCGGATCGTGCTCGCCGGCGGTGTCGAGTCGATGAGCCGCGCCCCGTACGTGGTCGAGAAGCCGAGCCGGCCGTTCGCGGCATCCGGCAATCCGACCATGTGGAACACGGCGATCGGCTGGCGCATGACCAACCCCGCTCTGCCGACGGAGTGGACGATCTCGAACGGTCAGTCGGCCGAGAAGCTCTCCGGCATCTACGACATCTCGCGCGACGCGCAGGACGCGTTCGCCCTGCGCAGCCATCGCCTCGCGGCAGCCGCATGGTCGGTCGGCGCGTACGACGCCGAGATCGTCCAGGTCCCCGGAGCGGAGCTGACGCGCGACGAGGGCATCCGCGACGACACGACCCTCGAGAAGCTCGGTGGGCTGAAGGCCCTCTTCGCGGCCGACGGCACGGTCACGGCGGGCAACTCCTCGCCGATCAACGACGGCGCGTCGGCGATCCTGCTGGGTGCCGAGGGGGCGATGGGTGCCGAGCCCCTCGCCCGGATCACGGGTCGCGGCGTGTTCGGCAACGACCCCGACGTGTTCGGCGTGGCACCCGTCGAGGCGGCGAACCGCGCGCTCGCACGTGCGGGGCGCACCTGGGCCGACGTGGACGTCGTCGAGCTGAACGAGGCCTTCGCCTCGCAGTCGCTCGCGTGTCTCGCAGGCTGGCCCGAGCTCGACCCGGAGCGCGTCAACGTCCACGGCGGCGCGATCGCTCTCGGGCACCCGCTCGGAGCATCCGGCGGCCGCGTCATCGGCCATGCCGCGCACGAGCTGAAGCGGCGCGGCGGAGGAGTCGCGGTGGCCGCCCTGTGCATCGGTGTCGGCCAAGGGCTCGCGGTCGTGCTGGAGCGGTAGAGCGGGCGCGCACGGAACGACCGCGCGCTCTCCGCACGAGCACGGACTCAGGCTCTCGTCGAGACCTCGGCGTCGCGCAGCGACACGGTGACGGTGTCGCCTGGCTTCTTGTCGATCGCGTCGAGGATCGCCTGCTTCACCGGGAGCAGGTGCCGGCCGCGGTAGGGGAGCAGCGACGTCGTGACGGCGACGCCGTCGATCAGCGCCTGCACTTTCACGGCCTTGCCCGTGCCGAGGATCGCGGTCGAGTCATCGAGGATCGCGCACGTCCATCGATGCGGTCCCATGTCGCCGAGGAGGATCGTGATGAAGGAGTGATCGAGAGGCATCCGGATCTCCTAACGGCCGGCCAGAGCGAAGTATGCCGCGCTCAGCTCTCGCCACCGCTGCACCCAGTCCTGCGGCTCCGTCCCGTCGATGTGCGCGTGAAGGTCCTCCGCGTGAGCCTGCCAGCCCGCCCCATGGTCGGCGTACTCGGCGAGCGGGAGTCCCCGCTCCTCGATGACGAGCCGCGTGCCATCGCCCTCCGGGCTGAGGCGGGCTTCCATCACGGTCGACGGCTCGCCCGGCTGCTGAGTGCGCACCCGCAGAAGGCGAGGTGCCTCGCAGACCTCCACCACCCCCGCGCCCGACCACCCGCTCGTGAAACTGGCCTGGAACTGCCCTCCTTCGCGCAGGTCGCCGCTGACGTCGGCGATCCAGCGTGCGAGGCGCTCGGGCGTCGTGATGGCCGCCCAGAGGTCGTCGACGGCAGTCTCGTACACGTCCTCGACGCGGACCACGCCGAGCCCGTTCTCTTCGCGCAGCGTTGCGAGCAGCTTTTCTTCACTCATCGTCGTTCCTTTCCTTCTTGCCTCGGCTGATCTCGGTGTGGAGGGCGCTCATCCGCTGCGTCCACGTGGCTCGGTAGGGGGCGAGCCACTCGTCGAGCTCGGTGAGCGGCTCGCTGCGGAGTTGGTAGATGCGCCGCTGCGCGTCGGGTCGCACGTCGACGAGTCCCGATTCGCGCAGGATGCGCAGATGTCGAGACACCCCGGGGCGCGCGATGGTGACGAGCTCGGCGAGCTCGGACACGGTAGCCGGCCCACGACTCAACCTGTCGAGGAAGGTCCTGCGGTTCGAGTCTGCGATCGCGACGAGAAGAGCATCCATGGCCCTAAAGTACACATCCATGTACGTACACGCAAGGGTACATTACCCTCTCTTCTCTGCGCTGCGGCGGGTCTCGATGGTCGCACCCCGCGCAGCGCTCGCTTCTATGTGCGCATCAGACCTACTTATGCTGAAACGAGGCATAAGCGGGTAGCGTGGAATCGGACCTGTCGAGGTCTCGCGCGACGTCGCCGTCACGCGGCCAGGGGGATGCGCAGCATCCCGGATCGAAGGTGACCACCCGATGCTTCTCGAGAGAGATCTGATCCAGTCCGTGGGGTTCCGCAACGTCCGCGAGGGCGGTGAGATCATCGGCTTCCAGTTCCGCGTCAGGATGCCGTCCTATCGCGGGATGACGGCGTCGCTGATCGACGGCATCGGGGTCTCGATCCCGGGCCTCGTCGACGTCGCGGCCGATGTGCCGCTGTGGACCCTGCAGGGGACGACGTACACGCTCGCCGAGCTGTGGGAGAGCGACGGCGTGCGCTGGCCGCTCGAAGAGGCCGCCGTGGTGACCGTTCCGCTCCCGGGCGGCCTGCCGGACGGCATCCACGAACTGTCGATCGACCTTCGTCTGCGCATGTCGTACATCCCCGTCGAACACCAGCCCTCGACGTACCGGGTGACCAAGCACGTCACCCTCGCGCCGGAAGCCGTCGGAGCGCCCTTCAAGTACGGCGTCTCGCTGTACAGCTTCATGGGCGACTACGGCACGGTCCTCGATCTCGAGACCGCGCTCGCCGGTATCGCCGACATCGGAGCGACGGGCGTCGAGATCCTGGGTGAGGGTCACATCCCGAACTATCCGAGTCCCTCGCAGG
The DNA here is from genome assembly GCF_051860965.1 of Microbacterium sp. Classification (GTDB taxonomy): domain Bacteria; phylum Actinomycetota; class Actinomycetes; order Actinomycetales; family Microbacteriaceae; genus Microbacterium. The sequence goes on along the minus strand of NZ_JBIMKU010000005.1, from coordinate 227,551 downwards.
AGTGGGTGGACGACTGGTTCCGCCTGCTCGACCAGTACGGTCTCGAGCCCACCAACTACGGGTCGTGGATCGACACGCGCCTGCACTCGAGCGGCGACAACGCGCGTGACATGACCGTCGAAGAAGGTGCGGCGGCGCTGCAGCGCGACCTGCGCCTCGCGAAGCGACTGGGCTTCCGGTTCGTCCGACCGAAGATCGGCGTCGTCACGAGCGATCTCGTGCCGCACCCGATCTGGACCGAGGTCGTCGAGCGGAGCCTCCCGCTCGCCGAAGAGCTCGATGTCGTCATCTGCCCCGAGATCCACGCGCCGACGCCCATCAAGCACGAGGTCGTCGAAGAGTACGTGGAGTTCATCCGGCGCACCGGAACGAAGCACTTCGGACTGCTGATCGACACCGGGATCTTCCAGGACCGACCCATCCCGCTCAAGCCCGGCGAGCTGCCCGGGCGACGGCCCGCGTTCATGGACGGCATCGCGGTCGACCCGGCGGACTTCGGGGACGTCGTGGACGACGTCGTGTTCATCCAGGCGAAGTTCCACGACATCGACGAGAACCTCGAGGACCAGCAGATCCCGTGGGAGCGGGTGCTGCGCGCCATCAAGGACGCCGGCTACACGGGATACCTCTCCAGCGAGTACGAGGGCGAGCGCGAACCGTGGCGCTCCATCGAGCAGGTCCGCCGTCAGCACTCGCTGATGCGCCAGATCGCCGACCGGCTCTGAGCCGCGGCATCCATTCCACCGAAGAACTGCGAAGGACACATGTCATGCCGAACGGACTGATCCAGGACGACAGCCTGCGCGTCCATCCCGACGGGCTCGCCCTCTCGCTCACGCTGCCGTGGTACCGCAGCCTCTGGCTGTCGTCGGTCGGCGCACTGCGCGTGAGCGTGGACGGCGTCGACGTCGACCAGGGCGACCTCGCCTTCGAACTCGGAGGATCGCGATACGGCATCGACCAGCTGCCCGCGCAGAGCGAGGTGCTGTGGTATCTGCAGGAGCACCCGCAGCTCATCGTCCGCCGGGTCGAGCCCGTCGCCCTCGGCGAGACGCACGACATCGGGATCGTCGGCGAGCTGCGTCTGCCCTACATGCAGATCGCGCCGGGCCAGGACGGCGGACCCGGGATGTACGTCCCGAACTTCGTGCGTCAGTCGCTGACGCTGACGGCGACGGATCGGGATGCCCCGGCCCCAGCGCTCGTCGGCGATGTCGCTCCGCCACCCCCGGCGACCGAAGAGGATCCGTTCCAGCTCGGCCTCACGCTCTACTCGGCGAGCGCGGAGTTCCGGGCCGGGTGGTACGACTTCGACGGCCTGCTCTCGCGGGTCGCCGAGTTGGGCATCGGTCCGGGCATCGAGATCGTCGCGTCGCAGGTGCTGCCGACGTACCCGCACGTGTCGGACGACTTCGAGCGCAGCTGGCGGGCTGCGTTCGACAAGTACGGGTTCGATGCGAGCTCGTTCGGCGCGAACCTCGACATGGGCAGGCGGCGCGACCGCGACATGACGCCCGATGAGGAGTTCGAGTTCAGCGAGCTGATGTTCCGCGGGGCGAAGAAGCTCGGCTTCCCGCTCGTGCGCATCCAGTCCGCCAAGCCCGATCTCCTGCGTCGGCTTCTTCCGATCGCGGAGGAGCTCGACCTCAAGCTCGCCTACGAGATCCACGCGCCGATGGGGCCCAACGCTCCGGCCGTGCTCAAGGTCCGCGAGACGTACGCCGACCTCGACTCGCCGCTGCTGGGGTTCGTCGCCGACTTCTCGTCGACGATGCACGCGATGTCGCCGACCCTGCTGCGCGCGGTGCGACGGGCGGGCCTGGACGACGACGCCGTCGATCGGCTGCAGTCCATCTGGGCGACGGATGCCTCGATGCAGGAGCGTCAGCAGGAGTTCATCGGCTATCTGAACGGCCGGGGATTCGACCCGGGCCGCCTCGGCTCGTTCGCCCACCTCGCGTTCAACATGCACGGTCATGTCGCGCCCCGGGAGTGGGCCGACATCATGCCGCAGATCCTGCACGTGCACGCGAAGTTCTACGACATCGACGACTCGGGCCAGGAGCCCGCGATCGACTACCCCGAGCTCGTCCGGGTGTTCGTCGAGGGCGGCTACCGCGGGTACTGGTCGAGCGAGTGGGAAGGACACGCGTTCGCCGAGCTCGGCGAGGTCGACCCGCTCCTGCTCGTGCGCCGGCAGCACGACCTGATCCGCTCCAGCATGCGACAGCTGCAGTCGGCATGACGCACGCCGAGGACCACACCGTCGTCGACATCCGCTCGCTCCCGTTCCCCGACGCATTGCGCTGGCTGCGCGAGAACGGCGAGCCCGCCGACCCGCGGACGGACATCGATACCGTGTCGCTTCGACGGAGGTTCCCGCATCTCGCGGATGTGACGATGACGAATCTGGTCGTGCCGTCGCCGCACGGTCCGCAGCCCGCGCGGGTGTATCGCGATCGCACGGCCGCACACGCGGGGCGTGCGCTGGTGTGGGTGCACGGCGGAGCGTTCATCGGCGGCCACCTCGACATGCCCGAGTCGCACTGGGTCGCGCTCGAACTCGCTTCGCGCGGCATCCCGGTGTTCGCCGTCGACTACACCAAGTGTCTCGGCGACGTGCACTACCCGGTGCCGTCCGACGACGTGCTGGCCGCGTGGCGCCACGCACGCGCCGCATCCGACGAGCTGCTGGGCGTCTCCGCAGACGCGCTGCTGCTCGGCGGTGCGAGCGCCGGTGGCACGCTCAGCGCCGGCGCCGTGGCCCGACTGCGGGATGCCGGCGACGACGTGCCCGCTGGGCTGGTCAGCGTCTACCCGGCCGCGCACCCCGACGGCGGCCGCCCAGGCGAGGTCCCCGACCCGGCATCGCCGATGACGCAGATCGCGCTCAACTACGCCGGTTCGGCGGAGAAGCTCGCCGATCCGCATGTGTTCGCCGGACTCGGCTCGGGTGCGGGATTCCCGTCGACCCTGGTGGTCGTCTGCGAAATCGACGGTCTCCGGCCCTCGGGCGAAGCCTTCGCGACGACGCTGCGCGATGCCGGGGTGGACGTGACTCTGCACGTCGAGCTCGGAGCCGATCACGCCCACATCAACGAGCCGTCCGATCCCACTGCCCTCCCGACGATCGAGGCGATCGCCGGCTGGATCCGGGCCGCGTCGTGACCCCCGATACGCGGGCGTTGCTGCGGGCGAGCCTGCGCGGAGCTGTCGACGTCGATGTCACCTCCACCGGGATCGTGCCCTTGCGGCTGCCGCTCAGCGCGCGCACGCAGATCGACTCCGACTGGATGCGGATCGCCTCCGAACAGGCATCCGGCGTGCGCCTCGAGTTCTCGACGGCGGCGACGTGGATCGAGCTCGTGGTCGAGACCACCGGGCTGTACTTGCCCTGGGTGCCCGAGCACGTCCGCTGGGCGGTCTTCGCGTCGACGATCGACGGCCGCCCGGCCGCAGATGCGCGCGTCACGGGGGGATCGGAGCTGCACCTCGGAGAGCCGGGAGGCCCCCGGTTCGTCCAGGGGCATCCCGCCGCCGTGCGTATCGAACTCGGCGGCGACGGGCGGAAGGAGCGACGCGTCGCCGTGTGGCTCCCGCAGACCGACACCGTGGAGCTGCGCGACGTCCGCGCAGACCGGCCTCTCGCCCCGGCCGAGACCCATGGCGAGCTGCGCTGGTGGCACCATGGCAGCTCCATCAGCCACTGCATCGAGGCCGAGAGCCCGCTGGGCGTGTGGCCGGTGGCGGCGGCCGACCAGCTGGAGCTCGATGTGACCAATCTGGGGTTCGCCGCGAACGCCCACCTGGACCCGTTCACCGCGCGCGCGATGCGGGACTCGGCCGCGGATCTCCTCAGCCTCAAGATGGGCATCAACATCGTGGGCGGCGACACCATGAAGCACCGCACCTTCACCCCGGCCCTCCACGGATTCCTCGACACCCTCCGCGAGGGCAAGCCCGCGACGCCGATCCTGGTCATCTCTCCGATCTTCTGCCCCATGCATGAGGACACCCCCGGACCCACCGTGACCGACCCGGTGACGGGCGAGCGCCGGGGTACATCGGTGACCGAGCCGAATCCCTTCGAGCCTCCGCTGACGCTCCGGAGCGTGCGGAAGATCCTCCGCGACGTCGTGGCCTCGCGCTCAGCGGACGACCCCGCGCTCTTCTACCTCGACGGTCTGGACCTCTTCGGCCCGGACGACGTGGACGAGCTCCCGGATGGGCTGCATCCCAGCGCGGCGGGATACCTGCGGATGGCGGACAGGTTCGCGGCATCTCCCGTCGTCTCCGCCTGGATGGCGGCGAGTCGATGAGCACCGGATCGACGTACGCCAACCCGATCCTCCCGGGCGACCGGCCCGACCCGGCGATCATCAAGGTCGGCGACGAGTACTGGATGACGTACTCGTCGTTCGAGGCCGCGCCCGGTCTGCTGCTCTACCGGTCGACCGACCTCGTCAACTGGTCGTACGAGTGCGCGGCGCTGCCCGAACCGGTCGGCAACACGTTCGCCGTCGACATCGCGGAGCATGGCGGACGCTTCTTCATCTACATCCCGTTCATCCCGACCCCCTGGTCGAACCTGACGGACGCCTCGATCTTCGTCATCCATGCCCCCACCATGAGGGGGCCATGGTCGGAGCCGATCGATCTCGGCATCCGCGGTGTCATCGATCCGGGGCACATCGTCGGCGAGGACGGGCGTCGCTACCTGTTCGTGAGCGGCGTTCGCCGGATCGCGCTGGCCGACGACGGCCTCTCGACCGCGGGCGACCTCGAGCACGTCTACGACGGGTGGCGGTACCCCGACGACTGGGTGACCGAGGCGTACGCCCTCGAGGGACCGAAGCTGTTCCGCCGTGGCGAGTGGTTCTACCTCGTGAGTGCGGTCGGCGGCACGGCCGGGCCGCCCACGGGGCACATGGTGATCGTCGCGCGCTCGCGATCGGTGCACGGCCCGTGGGAGAACCACCCCGCGAACCCGATCGCGCGGACGCGGGATGCCTCGGAACGCTGGTGGTCGCGAGGCCACGCGACGCTCGTGCCGGGGCCCGGGTCCGCGGACGAGTGGTGGATGGTCTCGCACGGGTACGAGAACGGCTATCGCACCCTCGGTCGGCAGATCCTCCTCGAGCCGATCCGCTGGTCGGAGGACGGCTGGCCCGAAGCTGCGATCACCGATCCGGGCGGCGAGATCGACGCCCCCGCGGGCGCGTCCCCGCAGCATCCCGCGCAGGAGATCGCCGACGACTTCGCCACGCTGGCCCTCGGCGAACGATGGGGCTTCCACGCTCCGGCTCCCGGAGAGCTCGGCCGCGTGCGTCTCGATGACGGGCTCCGGCTCGCGGGCAAGGGGACCGGGGTCGGTGACACCTCACCGCTGACGATGCTGACCGGCGACCATTCCTACGAAGTGGAGGTCGAGGTCGACGCGACCGCTCTGCGCGGCGAGGCGGGGCTGCTGCTCTTCTTCAACAATCGGCTGTTCTGCGGAATGGGCATCGACGGCGATCGGATGCTCAGCTACAGCGGCGGCGTCCGCTCGCACTGGCGTCAGCCCGTGCCCCGGGCCGATCGCCTGACGCTGCGGATCCGCAATGACGCCCACATCGTCACCGGCTGGTTCCGCGCAGACGGCGGCGAGTGGGAGCGCCACGGCGTCCGCTACGAGACATCCGGCTACCACGCCAACACCGTCGGCGATCTACTGAGCCTTCGACCCGCCCTGTACGCGGCGGGCGAAGGTGACGCGGTGTTCCGCAGCTTCCGCTATACGCCGCTGGACCGACGTCCGAGATCCTGAAACACCGCAGACCTGACGAGGAGCCCCGTGGCAGACCACCCCATCCCGCGTCCCTGGACGATCGCCGCCGAGACGCCGTTCGCGCTGCGGCGCGATGGCGTGCCCGCCCTGCTGCTCGGCGGGCAGGTCCACAACTCCTCGTCGTCGTCGCCGCGCGCGATCGCGGAGTCGTTCGCGCATCTTCGCCGCACCGGCGCGAGCACGGCCCTCGCGCCGGTGAGCTGGGCGCTGTCGGAGCCCGAGGAAGGCGTGCTCGACTTCACTCTCGTCGACGCCATGGTCGACGAGGCCGGGCGGCACGGACTGCGGCTCGTGCTGCTGTGGTTCGGCGCCTTCAAGAACGCGGCTTCCACGTACGCCCCCAGGTGGGTGCGCGCCGATGTGGCGCGGTTCCCCCGTGCCGCGGTCGAGCCGACCCGCGCTCAGGCGTTCAGCTACGAGGGTGCGATGGCCAAGCCCGTCCTGTCGGTGTTCAGCCCCGATCTTCGGGCGTCCGATGCCACAGCATTCGAGGCGCTGATCCGGCACATCGCGGATGTCGACATCGACGGCACGGTGGCCATGGTGCAGGTGGAGAACGAGTCGGGCCTCCTCGGAGACAGCCGCGACCGCTGCCTCCTCGCGGAGCAGGCATGGTCATCGGCGGTACCAGCTGAGGTTCTGGCACACCTCGGGCAGCCGGGTGCGGGGTCGACCCTCGCCCGCACGCTCTGGGAAGCGGCGGGGCAGCCGACTCGCGGATCGTGGCCGGAGGTGTTCGGGGACAGCACCGCGGCTCACGAGGTGTTCATGGCCTGGGGGTTCGCGAGCTACGCCGAGCATCTCGCCGCGCGAGGCCGAGCCATCGCCGACATCCCGATGTACGCCAACGCCTGGCTCGGCCCCCAGCCCGGACAGGACGAGCCCGGCCAGTGGCCGAGCGGCGGCCCGTCTTCACGCGTCCTCGACGTGTGGCGTGCCCTCGCACCGTCGCTGGCACTGGTCGGACCGGACATCTACGTGGAAGACGCCGAGCCGACCATGGCCGCCTACAGCACGGGGCAGCCTCTCTTCGTGCCGGAGTGCCGTCCTCGCGCGGGCGAGCTCGTGCGCGCCGTCGGCGCGCACCGGGCGATCGGCTGGTCCGCCTTCGGTGCAGACGACCTCAATCCCGACGGTCAGGTTGCGGAGACCCTCCGTCTCCTCGTCGCACTCGAGCATGAGATCACCGCGGCTCAGCAGCGCGGGAGCATCGCAGCGGTCGTCCTCGAACCCGGGACCGATGCGGCCACAGTGGGCGTGGACGGCATCCGGATCACCACTCGTCCGGCGCTCGCACTCCTGCAGCGGATGCTGCTGGACGCCGGCGTCTTCGTGCCCGACGCGGAGCTGACGGTCCAGGACGAGTCGCTGCCGGGCGCCGTGGTGCCGCACGCGGGCGACCGCCGGCCCTTCGGCCTTTTCATCGGCTCAGGCGACGGCAGTGTGATCGTGGTCGGCCGCGAGCTGGCCCTCGACTTCTTCATCGACGGCCGCACGCTCGAGATCGACTCGGTGGAGGAGCTGCTGCTGGAACACGATCGAATCGTCCCGGGCCGCATCCTCAACGGCGACGAGCGACTCCACCTCCTGCCGACCCATCGCGTCGGCGCGACCCGCATACGGCTGGTCAGCATCTGACTCGCCGAGGGCAGGTTGCGGCCGGTGCTCGGACGGGACGCGCGGTGGTCGCGATGGCATCGCGAGGTCACTCGGTGACGAGCAGCGTCAGCGGCGTGGCGTCCGTTCCGTCGGTCACCGTGATGATCAGCTCTCCGGACTCGACGACGTAGGAGCTGTCGTCGTCCCAGAAACCGAGCTCATCCCATCCGAGCTCGAACTCGACCCGGACCGTCGCGCCCGCTTCCAGCGTCACGCGGCGGAATCCGCGCAGCCGTCGGACGGGCTGGGCGATCGTCGCCACCGGGTCGGCCAGATACACGAACACGACGTCGTCACCCTCGCGGTCGCCGACGTTGCGCACGGTGGCGCTCACGATGAGGCGTTCGCCGCCGCGCAGGCGCGCGACACTGATCGAGGATGCCTCGAGGGCGTCATCCTCGAGACGGAAGCGCGTGTAGCTCAGGCCGTGGCCGAAAGCGAAGCGCGGACCGCGTTCGAGGTCGAGGAACTTCGACGTGTAGTAGTCGTCGAGGTTGTTCGGGCCCTGCAGCCCGACGTCCCAGCGCTCGACGGCGAGCGACCCGCCCGTCTGTGCGGGTCGACCCGTGTTCTCGTGATCGTGATGGATCGGGATCTGGCCGACCGCGCGAGGGAAGGTCATGGGCACGCGTCCCCCCGGATCGACCGCTCCCGCGAGGACGCGGGCGATCGCCTCGGGCCCGCGGGTGCCGAGGTGCCAGGTCAGCAGCACGCTGGGTGCGCGCTCGATCCAGTCCTCCACGACGAGCGGCCGGCCGGTCGCGAGCAGGACGATGAACGGCACCCCCGTGTCGGCGATGGCGTGGATGAGACGCTCCTGATCGCCGGGGAGCCGGATGTCGCTGCGCGAACTGGCCTCGCCCGAGATCGAGCTGGGCTCGCCGACCGCGACGATCACGAGGTCGTTCTCGCGTGCGAGCTCCGCAGCCCTGGCGATATCGACCTCTGATGGGTCGAGGAAGCCGGTGCCGGGAGCGGTCGTCCAGGTCGCTCGGGGGAACTGCACCCGCAGCGCGTCGTCGAGCGTCCCGGCCTCCGCGCCGAAGTGCTGCACCCACGCGCCGAGATGGTCCCTACTCGCGGCGTAGGGCCCCGTGAGCAGGATGCGACGCGGGGCATCCGGCATCGGCAGCAGACCCCCGTCGTTCTTCAACAGCACCATGCATCGCTCGGCCGCCCACTGGGCGCGCTCGAGCGTCTGGGGCGACGGCGCCGTGAGTTCGGCCGCCGGGTCGGCGTACGGGTCCTCGAACAGGCCCAGAGCGGATTTCACCCGCAGCACGCGCAGGACGGCATCGTCGATCCGCGCCGCGTCCACGGCGGAGGGCTCGAGCAGGGCGACGCCGTCGCGAGTGAGCTCGGACCCGCCCATCACGACATCGAGGCCCGCCGCGAGTGCGCGAGCGACGGCTTCGGGCTCGTCGGCCGCGACGCCGTGCGCGACGAGCTGGGCGACACCCTCGGCATCCCCGACGACGACCCCGTCGAAGCCGTACTCGCCATCGAGCACGTCGGTCAGCAGCCGGCGATGCGCATGCATGGGCGTGCCGTTGAGGGAGGTGAACGCCGCCATCACCGATGCGGCGCCCGCCTCGACCCCCGCTCGGAAGGGTGGCAGACAGGTCTCGCGCAGACGCCGCCATGACACATCGGTGGTGTTGTAGTCGCGTCCGGCCTCGGCGGCACCGTAGGCGACGAAGTGCTTGAGACAGGCGGCGATGGCGCCCGACGAGCCCATGTCCTCACCCTGGTACGCGCGCACCTTCGCCGCCCCGAACGCCGACACGAGGAACGGGTCCTCGCCGAATCCCTCGACGACCCGTCCCCACCGGGGGTCGCGGGTGACGTCGACCATCGGGGAGAAGGTCCAGGTGACTCCGCCCGATCGCGCTTCGGCGGCCGACACCCGCGCGTCCGCCTCGGCGACCGAGACGTCGAAGCTCGCCGCCTGGGCGAGCGGCGTCGGGAAGATCGTGAACTGGCCGTGGACGACATCGAGTCCGATGAGCAGCGGGATGCCGTGCGGGCTGTCTTCGACGGCTGCGCGCTGGAGGGCGTTCGCGCGCTCGGCGCTCTGCGGCCAGAAGAGCGCGCCGATCCCGCCGCGCGCGAGAGCGAGAGCGTCGCCCTCGTCTCTTCGCCAGATGATCTGCAGCTGGGCGAGCTTGTCGGACCACGACATGCGGGCGAGGAGCTCGTCGAGGTCGGGAGTGGTCATCATCGTTCCGATCGTGGGGGTCGCACACAGGACGGTGGCCGCCCGGGAAGTCCCGGACGGCCACCGTCATCACGTCGTGCCGGTCACTGATCCCAGGCGGCATCCATCTCGTCGAGAACCTGGTCGATCGTCTTCTGGCCCGTCAGCAGGGCCTGGACGCCGCCGCCCAGTGCGTCGTAGACGGCCGGGTTCGGCCACGTCGCGTTCGGCAGGCCGGCGTAGGAGCCGCTCGAGAGCAGCTCGCCGATCGGCGCGTACTGCGGCAGCAGCGAGGACTCGTCGATGCCCGTGATCGGCACGGCGCCCGAGAGGTCGGCGTAGGCCTTGGCGTTCTCGGGCTGGGCCACCCAGTCGAGGAAGGCCTGCGCCGAGGCCTTGACCGCGTCGTCGGACGAGGCGTTGATCGCCCAGGCGTAGTTCGCACCGGTGACGGTGAAGGCCTTGTCGCCGTCGACCGGCGGGAACGCCTGCACGTTCAGCTCGGCGCCGGTCGCATCGCTGATCGAGGCCGCTGCGCTGCCGGGGACCGCCGCGGTGAGCGACGTGCCGCCGCCGAGACCGGCGGTGATGCTGTCGAACGTGCCGCCTGCGGCGCCGTCCTGGTAGCAGCCCGAGTCGTTCATCTCGACGATGTCCTCGAGGACGTCGCGCCAGCCGCTGTCGGCGAACGTGACGTCGCCGGCTGCGCGCTGCTCGTTCCAGTCGGGGGTCTCGGCATACACGCGCGTCGCGGAGATCAGCATCGAGAAGAGGCCCGTGTTGAACGGGATGCCGCCCGCGAGCACGATGAACGACTTGCCGCCGTCACGCGCGGTGGTGCAGGCATCCAGCAGCTCCTCGTAGGTGGCAGGGTACTCGCTCACGCCCACCTCGTCTCCGGCCGTCACGTTGAAGACGAGCCCGACGGGGGTGAGAGCCGTCGGCTGGGCGAAGGTGTCGCCGTCGATCTGGAACTCGGCCTCGGCACCCGAGGGGATCAGCCCCGCGGACGTCTCGTCGAGCGGCTCGAGGAACCCCGCCTCGGCGAGGGTGACGACCGAGATCGGCTGCCCGGTGCCCGGCGCCAGGATCATGACGTCCGCCGCGTTGCCCGCCTGCAGCTGCGTGGTGACCTGGGTGTTGTACGCGTCGGACGGGTAGGGGATGACCTCGATCGGGACGCCCGTCTCCTCCGTGTACTTGTCGAGGATCTGCGCGTAGAAGTCGTCGGCGTCGTTGGCCTGCGCGACCATGACCGAGAATCCGACGGCGTCGCCGTCTCCCGAGTCGCCTCCGTCGTCGGAGGAGCCGGCGCAGCCGGCGAGGACGAGCACACCGACGACCGGTGCCGCGAGAAGACCCCACCGGAGGTGCCGGCGAGAGGAGAGCTGTGACATGTCGAGCCTTTCTTGACGTCATTGTCGCCAGCGGTGCAGCTGGCTCGGCTTCGGGGCCGCACCTCCACCCTCGCACCATTTGTTTGATTTCGACATAACCATCCCTTATGTGCGCCAATAGGCCGATTGATCCGCGCAGTGCGCGCCGGGGCGAGCGTCAGCGAGCGAGCAGGAGGCGCACCCGGCCGTGCACGCCGGCGTCGATCGGCGCGGCGGACTCGTCGAAGACACCCGTCATCGGTGCGAACAGGCCGGTCGAGGTCGCCCCGGCGTCGGCGATGAGGCGATTGCGCCAGGGAGTGGCCACCTCCACTTCCACCGTGTTGGCACCCGGGCGGAGCGTGCCCGTCACCTCCACGCGGAACGGTGCGGTCCACACGATTCCGCAGTCGTGGCCGTTGACCGTGACGCGGGCGATGTCGCCCACCGATGCGATCTCGAGGTAGGCGGAGGGTGCGGCGGCGCCACGATCGTCGAGTGCGAAGTCGTGGCGGTAGACGCCGACTCCCGAGAACCCGCGTTCGGGAACCCCGAGGCCGGTCCACCACGTGGGCCGTGGGGAGAGGGGATGCTCGTCGCCGCCGTCGATCTGCACGGTCCACGCTCCGTCCAGCGCGACCTCCGCGAGCGGAGCGGCCCCGGTCATCGGCCCTGACTCCTCGAGCACGAAGAGCGACCCGAACGGCGGCAGCACGACGACCTGGGTCGTCGCGTCGTCCGAGCGCCTCAGCCCGACCCGTCGCACGGCCACCGGGTCCCAGCCCGAGAGCTCGACGCCCTCTGCAGGTGTCACCCGCAGATGGAGCTCCTTCGCCGTGGGGTTCGCGAGGAACGTCACGAGCCGTTCGTCCACGATGCGGGAGATCCGGTTCACGTGACCGCCCGAGACGCCCAGCATCGGCCGCAGGCCGAGGGTGGCCAGCGCCGTGCCGAGGTCGGTCGCCAGGACGCGCGAGGATGCCCAGAGGCGGTCACGCGCGGTGCGGAACGCCTCGAGGTCGTCGCTCAGCGACGGCGAGCACTCCGGGGGCATGCCGACCACCGTCGCGCCGGCGTCCACGAGTCGCTGGATCTGGGCGAGCGCCGCGAGAGTCATCCGCCGCGAGGAGCCACCGAGGTGGAGCAGGCGATACGCGGCTCCCTCCGAGACGATCCTCCCGTCTTCGACCCGCAGCACCCGGGAGAGCGCGTCGGGTCCGACGTAGTCGAAGTCGAAACCCGCCGGCACGGAGTCGTCCTCGGAGAGTCCGTAGAGTCCGGTCACGGGTGACTCCTCGCCGATGAAGACGGCGATGTCGACCGCGGGGCGCCCCGCGCTGAGCAGGGCGCTGCAGCGTGCCAGGTAGTCGATCCACGGTCGCGCCATGCCCGACCACGTCTCGTTCACGGTGAACGCCTGGCCGAGGAAAGGCGCGAGCGCGATGCCGGGAGGAGGCGCCGACAGCGGCTGGTGCGGCGACGTGTGGATGCAGAACCGCGTGACACCGAGGCAGAGCTGCAGGTCGGCGATGTGCTTGAGGGACTGCGGCGACCACGACCACGGGCGGCCGAAAGACGTGAAGGCCTCGCTGCCGGTCCAGCGCTTGCCGTACACGTGCGCCACCGACGACGCCCCTTTGAGATCGGCGATGTACGTGGGCAGCGGCCCGGCCTCGGAATCGAACGTCCACATCGCGCCCATCGGCACATCGGCGTGGGAGCGCATCGCGAGATCGTCGCCGAGCTGCGGCCGGCGGTCTTCGAGGGCCTCGGCGTAGTAGAGCATCCCGCGGCGGTGGGCCTCGGTGGCGAGCGTCCCGTAGTACTGCTCGGCGAAGAGCTCCGCGATGGTGCGTCGGTAGTCGAAGAGGAATCGGTCCGAGTCCGCCGCACTGCCCACGAGCAGACCGGTCACGGCCGCCAGCCAGGGGAGAGGGTCGTATCCGCGCTTCGTCGTGAAGTGCTCGCGCATTCGATCGGTCCAGTTCTGAGCTCCGGACTCGATGCTGTCGCTGAGAAGGGCCGAGAACCGACGCGACGTCGCGTCGGCGCTCTCGCCGTGACGTTCGAGGTGCGAGCTCAGGTACGCCGAGACGCGCTCGCCGTCGAGCTTGTCGACCTCGAGCCCTGTCGAGTCGGCCGGGGCCGGCCCGTTCGTCTGGCCGGTCAGCGATGCCCCGAGTCGCAGCACGCGCCAGGACCCCGGCGGCGCATCCCACCGCAGGACGCCGTCCGTCACGGCGGAGGTGAGATCGATCACGTCGGAGGGATCGATCGCGCCGCCGCCGGCTCGCGGGTCGGTGTCCGAGGCGTAGTAGTCCGCGACGACGCCGAAGCCCGCCTTCACCTCGGCCTCGTGGACCCGACCGGCGCCGCGCAGACTGAACTCCGACACTCGGAACTCGTCTGTGCGGCGCAGGACGGGAGGCACGCGCACGCCGTCCTCGACCGGCGGCAGCGCCGCCGCGGCGCTGTCACCCGAGAGGAGGAGCCGGAATCGGCGGGCCGTGACGGGCGCGAAACTCGCGGTGCGGGAAGGCACGGTGCTCGGATCGAGCCGGGCGACGTCGCGGTAGGCGACGCCGTCGTCGCTCGACTGCAGGAGTGCCTCGGCCGGAGGCGCCGCGCCGAAGCCTCGTGGACCGGGCAGCCCGACGACGACCGAACCTACCGTGACGGGAGCATCGAAGACCTGCTCGATCCACGCGCTGGATCGTTCATCGGGATGACGGGGCAGCGAGACGAACGTGCGGAACGTCGCGTCGAGCAGGCAGCTCGCGTCGTCGACGGCGGCGGATGCCGCGAACCGAGCCGGCCGAAGTGGATCGCCGTCGAGGTCGAAGGGAACGGCGACGACCGCCCAATCGGTCGCGTACACCGGCTCCTCGGACCCTCCCCACCGGGGTGCGTCCTGGTAGGGCCCGGCGACGGCGGGGAGCGGGGGCAGCTCGCACTCCACGCGGGCGCCGCCCTCGATCACCGTCTGACTCCAGACGACCTTCTTCATGGCGTCCTCGGGTCGCACCCACGGTCCGCCGGCCGCGCTCCATCCCGAGGAGGTCGCGATGGCGAGTTCGAGACCGAGTCGGTCCGCCGTCCGCACGGCCGTGTCGATCGCGTGGTCCCAGCCCTCCGACCCCGGTCTGACGGGTTCGGGCACCACGAGCGGAACGCCCATCCCCCCGTCGAACAGCTGCACCCCGCGCACGCCGACGGACTGCATCCACTCCAGGTCGCGAACGATGCCGGCCGGATCGATGTTTCCGTCCATCCAGTGCCACCAGACCCGCGGCCGCGCGTCGTCGGGAGGCTCGACGAAGGCGCCCCACAGATCCCGCCCTGCGATGGACGTGTGCTCGTCGGTGCTCATGTCGATGAATCCTCGCAGTCGGGTGCCGGGCCACGCCCGGTGCGCTTTCGCATCACGACTTATACCGGATATCGCTATGACTAATGTGTCTTTTCGACGCAAGAGTGTGATAGTTGCTCTTGGGTGATCCCGAGCACAGACGGGCCCCTGACGACGAGGTCAGAGAGTAGATGACAGTGACGATCGACGAGAACACCACTCGCACCCTCACCGTGCCGCCCAAAGCCCGGCGTACTCCGCCTCCTCGCAACCGTGAGCGCAAGCCGCTGATCAGCTACGGCCACTGGTGGTGGGCCCTCCCGGCCGTCGTCCTGGTGATCGGCGTGCACTACGCTGCGACCCTCACCGGAGGCTTCTTCGCCTTCACGAACTGGACCGGTCTGGGCGACTGGGAGTTCATCGGCCTCAAGAACTTCGAGCGCATCTTCAGCGATCCGCAGCTCGTCGGCGCCGTGTGGAACACGCTGTTCCTTGCGTTCGGCTCCGTGATCCTCACGAACGTCATCGGGCTGCTCTTCGCCCTGGCCATCAACCGCACCCTGAAGACCCGCTACATCCTTCGCACGCTGCTCTTCATGCCGGTCGTGCTCAGCCCGCTCGCCGTGGCCTACGTGTGGAAGTTCATCTTCCAGTTCAACGGGCCCCTCAACAACCTGCTCGGAGCCCTGGGCCTCGAAGAGCTGCAGAAGGTGTGGCTCGCCGACCCCACCTGGTCGATCTGGGCGATCCTCATCACCGTCGTCTGGCAGCAGACCGGATTCACGATGGTCATCTACCTCGCGGGGCTCGCGTCGGTGCCGATCGAGGTCGAAGAGGCTGCCGCGCTGGACGGTGCCGGCATCTGGGGCCGGTTCTGGAATGTCACGGTGCCCGCGATCCGCCCGTCGATCGCCATCGCCACGACGCTCGGCATCATCCAGGGGCTGCGCATCTTCGACCAGATCCTCGCGCTCACCGGCGGCGGCCCCGCCGGCGCCACCGAGACCCTCGCGACCGAGGTGTACAAGCAGGCCTTCTCGCTGGGCCAGTTCGGCTTCGGCTCGGCGCTCGCGCTGGTGCTGACCGTGATCATCCTGGCGTTCGCCATCCTCCAGCAGTACGTCACCCGCGACCGCGACGCCGGAAAGGCCTGAGCAATGTTCCGCTACACGAAAGCCACCGCGGTCCGCGAAGTCCTCATCTGGATCGTCGCCCTGCTCATGCTGCTGCCCTTCTACATCCTGATCGTGACGTCGCTGAAGACCGATGCGGAGACCCTCACGACGAGCGCCGTCGCGCCGCCGTCCTCACTCGACTTCAGCGCCTTCATCGAGGTGCTGACGACGACGGGCCGCAACAGCATCCCGATGAGCATCCTCAACAGCGTCATCATCACCGCCGGCGCGATCTTCGGGCTCGTGCTGCTCGGCTCGGTCGCCGCCTACGTCATCGCGCGCCGCACCCGCCGGTGGACGACGTGGACCTACTACCTCGTGCTCATCGCGATCATCCTGCCCGCGCAACTGGGCACCGTTCCGCTCTACATCGGCGCGCGCAGCGTCGGTCTGACAGGCAACGCGCTCGGCATGATCCTGCTGTGGATCGGCATCCTGCTGCCGCTGTCCGTCTTCCTGTACGCGAGCTTCTTCCGGGGCCTGTCCACCGAGTACGAAGAGGCCGCCGTGATCGACGGCGCCTCGCCGACGCAGGCGTTCTTCCGCGTCGTGCTCCCGCTCATGGCGCCCGCGACCGGTACCGTCGCGATCCTCGCGGGCCTCATCGTCTGGAACGACTTCTTCAACTCGCTGATCTTCCTGGGCGGGTCGACGACGCAGACCCTCCCCGTCGCGATGTACACGTACGTCGGCGGGCTCGTCTCGGCGTGGAACAAGATCTTCGCCGTCGTGATCATCTCGATGATCCCGATCCTGGCGTTCTACATGTTCGCGCAGAAGCGCTTCATCCAGGGCTTCGCCGGTGGACTCAAGGGCTGACGGTCGAGTCGACGGGCTCGATCGGCTCGACGTACCGGGCTCCCGCGGCGAGCTCGGACTTCACCTCGCGCGCCGCCTCGAGGAAGACGGATCGCATCCACGCGTGCTCGGGGTCGCGATCGTGCACGGGATGCCACCACAGCGCGTTGTTGGCGGGCGTCGCGTCGAAGGGCGGTTCGAGGATCCGGATGCCGCCGAGTCGCGCGATCTCGGGTGCGAGGGCGGCCTGGACGAGGCCCAGGCGGTCGGTTCCGACGATGAAGTGCCCGAGCGACAGGAAGCTCTCGACCACGACGTCCACGACCGGTTCGAGGCCCAGCATCTGCAGCTGTCGACCGGCCGACGTGAAAGCCGATCGCGAGCGGTAGGTGAACACCCAAGGGCATTGGCTGATGATCTCCATGCTGAGGCCGTCGGCGACGAGTTCGTTCGTCTCGTCGGCCACGACCACCCAACGGTCGCGCCACAGGTCTTCATACGGGAAATCGGTGAGGTAGCCGTGCGGGATCACCATCGCATCGACCGAGCGCAGGCTGTTCGGCGCGTCGTCGACGATGGGCGTGTTGTGCAGCATGAAGCGGAACCGCACTCCGGGAGCCGTCTGCGCAGCGACCCGCGACACGGCCGCGCCGATCGTCGCGAACCCGTAGTCGGACCCGTAGATCGAGAACTCCCGCGTCGAATCCTCGGGCGTCCACGTCGCCTGGCTCTCGAAGACGCGTCGAGCGGCGTCGAGAGCGATGGTCGTGTGCTCCGAGAGCCGCAGCGCGAGGGGCGTCAGCTCGTAGGAGTTGCCGCGACGGGCGAGGATCGGGTCGTTGAAGTGATTGCGCAGCCGTGCGAGCGAAGCGCTCAGCGCGGGCTGGCTCAAGTGCAGGCGCTCCGCCGCCCGGGTCACGCTTCGTTCCGTGAGCAGCGCGTCGAGGGCGACCAGCAGGTTCAGGTCGAGGCGGGAGAGCAACGGGTGGTCGGTCACGGCTCTGTGATCCTCTCTGCGTCGAGGGACTTCATCTTATCGATTCGATCTATGCCGGCGGCATCCATCATTCGTCGAAGCGATGCCGCCTGATCCAGACGTCCCACCCGTTACAGACAACGAAGGATCAGCGAACCCATGTATCAGCTCTCACCCAACATCGAACTCCTCTTCACCGAAGCCGGCGACTACCACGACCGCGTCCGCGCCGCCGCCGCCGCCGGCTTCACGGCTGTCGAGATGTGGGGGCCGACGGGCGTCGATGCGCCGTCGACGCCCAAGGACCTCCCCGCGCTGAAGGCCGCGCTCGAAGAGACCGGCACGCAGCTCACCGCGCAGCTCTCGGAGCCCCGCACGCAGTTCATGATCCCGCCGTGGGACCACAGCGAGTTCTACCGCAAGCTCGACGAGGGCGTCGAGATCGCGCACGATCTCGGCTGTCCCCGCATCGTCGTGGGCAGCGGCACCGGGTTCGGCGGCTGGAAGCGCCAGGTGCAGCTGGACAAGCTCATCGAGATCTATCAGAAGGCGATCGCCCAGATCGAGGGATCCGGCATCACCCTCGTGCTCGAGCCGGTCAACGTGCGCGTCGACCACCCCGGATCGCTGCTCGACCGCACCGCCGAGGGTGTGTATGTCGCGCGGGGCGTCGATTCGCCATACTTCGGGGTCCTCTACGACATCTACCACTCGGCCGTCGAGGGCGAGGACATGGCCGCAGAGCTGGCGAACGCCGGATCGATCGTGAAGTACGTGCAGCTCGCCGACACGGATGGCCGCGGAGAGCCGGGAACCGGATCGCTGGACTGGCCGGCGACCCTGGCGACGCTGCGCTCGTCGGGCTA
This sequence comes from Microbacterium sp., assembly GCF_051860965.1. GTDB lineage: Bacteria > Actinomycetota > Actinomycetes > Actinomycetales > Microbacteriaceae > Microbacterium. The sequence continues at coordinate 209,325 of NZ_JBIMKU010000005.1, read as the reverse complement.
CGACGGACCGATCGGCCTCGAGTACTACCCTCAGGCCGCCTCCGCCGAGTCCGTGGCGTACATCCGCGAAGTGGCGGCGGGCGCGTGACCACGCGGTACCCCGCATCCGTCGACGTCGCCATCGTCGGCAGCGGTCCGACGGGCGCGGCGTACGCCCGGATCCTGAGCGAGCAGGCGCCGGATGCGACGATCGCGATGTTCGAGGTCGGTCCCACCGTGTCCGATCCGCCCGGTGCGCATGTGAAGAACATCGCCGACCCCGACGAGCGTGCGCACGCGCAGCTCCTCTCGGAAGGGCCGGATGCGCAGGATGACGGCGAGCGGGTCGGCGGCATCGTGAAGACCGCCGCGCGTCGCGCGCGTCCGGGCACCTATCTGCTCGACGCGGGCTATCAGGTCGACGGCGAGGACGGCCTGCCGGTCGCGGCGTTCTCGAGCAACGTCGGAGGGATGGCCGCGCACTGGACGGGGGCATGCCCGCGACCCAACGACAGCGAGCGCATCGGCTTCCTCGATGCGGAGGGCGTGCTCGATGAGCTGCTGTCCGAGGGCGAGCGGCTGCTCGGCGTGACGACGGGTGCCTTCGACGCCTCACCGCACGCGCCGCTCGTTCGCGGACGCCTCGCCACGGCCGCCGACGAGGGGCGCGAAGAGCACGAGCGCGTGCAGCGGATGCCGCTCGCCGTGCACCGCCGCGACGACGGTCAGCTCGTGTGGTCAGGCTCGGATGTCGTGCTGGGCGAGCCCACGCGCGCGAACCCGAACTTCACTCTCCACGATGAGTCGCTCGTGACGCGCGTGCTGATCGAGGATGGTCGGGCCGCCGGTGTGCAGGTCACCGACCTGCGTTCGGGGGAGAGTCACGAGGTGCACGCGCGCTTCGTCGTCGTGGCCGGCGATGCGCTGCGCACGCCTCAGCTGCTGTGGGCGTCCGGCATCCGTCCCGCCGCCCTCGGCCGCTATCTCAACGACCAGGCGCAGATCGTCTTCGCCGTGCGCATCCGCGACTTCGTCCCGGCCGCGGGCTCGGAAGGCGAGGCGCGCACGGGTCTGAGCGAGTACAGCGGTGTCACCTGGGTGCCGTTCACCGACGAGATGCCCTTCCACGGCCAGGTCATGCAGCTCGACGCCTCACCCGTCGCGCTCGCCGAGGACGACCCGGCGGCACCCGGTTCGATCGTCGGGCTCGGGCTCTTCTGCGCGAAGGATCTGCAGGAGTCGGACCGCGTGGAGTTCTCAGAAGATGCTGTCGACGGATACGGGATGCCGGCGATGACGCTGCACTACACGCTCAGCGCCGCGGATCACGCGACCATCGATCGTGCCAAGGCGGAGGTCGTGCGCCTGGGCACGGCGATCGGCGAGCCCCTCGACGACCGGCCGTTCATGATGCCGCTCGGCGCGTCGCTGCACTACCAGGGCACGACCCGCATGGGCGAGACCGACGACGGCGACAGCGTCTGCGGGCCCGACAGCCAGGTCTGGGGCGTGCCCGGACTGTTCGTCGCGGGGAACGGCGTCATCCCGACCTCGACGGCCTGCAACCCGACGCTCACGAGCGTCGCCTTGTCCGTTCGCGGAGCGCGGTCGATCGCCTCCGCACTTGCTTCTGTCTGATTCAGACATTAGAGTGTAGAAAGCATGACAAAGATGTCCGGCCGACCATGTCGGCCCAGAACCTGGAGGTTCGCGTGATCCCCGACCGCATCATCGAGCAGGGAACGCTCACGACCCACGAGGGCCGCGCGGCCGTCGAGGTGCGCTTGCCGTGGTACCGGGCCCTGCCGGGCTCCTGCATCGCCGGCGCGACGCTCACGATCGACGGCGTCCCCGCTCCCGCGGACTCGCTGCGGTGGCGGATGAACGACCGCGAGTTCACGTTCGACGAGCTGCGCACGACCATCGACGAGTGGTGGTTCCCCACCGATTCCGCCGTCCTCTCCGGTGACGTGCCGGCGGAGGCGGATGCCGAGCACGAGGTCTCGGTCGGTCTCACGCTCTACATCCCGTACATCATCATCTCGGACACCGAGACGCTCCACATCGACGAGTCCAACACCAAGACCATGAAGGCGGTGGCGGCATGACCGTCCTCGGCACTCCCATCCAGGGCGTCACGCTCTACAGCTTCACCCGCGCGTTCCACGGTCGCGAATACGACCTCGAGGGCCTCATCCGCAAGACAGCGGCCGAGGGGTTCGGCCCGGGCCTGGAGGTCATCGGCTTCTCGAGCTTCCGCGGCTTCCCCGAGATCGACGACGCCTACGCCGGCTGGTTCAAGGACCTCGTCACCGAGGTCGGGCTCGTGACGACCTCGCTCGCGGTCAACGCCGACATCGGCATCCACCGCGATCGTCTGCTGAACCAGGACGAGCTGATCGCCTACATGACCCGGCAGATCCAGGCGGCGGCGAAGCTCGGCTTCCCGATCGCGCGCGTGCAGATCTCGATCGAGCCCGACTCGATGGAGGCGCTGGCGCCGATCGCCGAGGCGCACGGTGTCACCCTCGCGCTCGAGGTGCACGCCGACCAGTACGCGTCGCACCCGCGCATCCTGGCGCTCCGCGACCGGTACGAGAAGGTCGGCTCGCCGTTCCTCGGCTTCACGATGGACTGGGGCGCCACCGTGTCGGGCTTCGCGCCGTCGCTCATCGAGGCCTACCGGCGCCGCGGAGCCTCGGAGGAGCTGCTCGGCCAGGTCGTCGACCTCTGGAACACCTACTACGAGCAGGGACCGCCCGCCGACCAGGCAGAGCACGGTCAGCGCTTCGGATCCTTCATCGGCCTCGCCGCGCGCAACGGCCGCCCCGACCTCGGCATCGACTTCGGCATCAACGGCACAGGACTCTTCGGCCCCGCTCGCGTGGACGACTGGCTCGAGATCCTCCCGTGGATCAAGCACGTGCACGGCAAGTTCTTCGGCATCGACGAGAACGGCGAAGAGCCCTCCGTCCCCGTGCGCGACCTCATCCGGCTGCTCGTGGAGAACGGCTACAACGGCGCGATCTCGAGCGAGTACGAAGGCTGGCACTGGAACCACTGGCAGTCCCCGTTCGACATCATCCGTGCCGAACAGACCGTCCAGCGGTCCGCCGCGACGGACGCGGGATCGCACATGACCACCGACCTGGCCGAGGCGCGCGCGCAGCTCGCCGCCTGGCTGCCCACCATCGAAGGAGCGAACGCATGACCGAGCACGACGGGATCGCCGGCACCGGCATCAAGCTGGGGACGACCCTCTACTCCCTCACGAGCGAGTTCGCGGCCGGCCTCTACACGCCCGAGACGCTCATCAAGGCCGTCCACGACGAAGGCATCGGGCCCGGAGTCGAGTTCAACATCGCGCAGCTGCTGCGCACCTATCCCGATGTGGACGACGCCTTCGTCAAGCTGTGGTTCGACTCGCTGGAGAAGTACGGACTCGAGGCGAGCGCCGTCGGCACCAACCTCGACATGGGCCGCCGCAAGGACCGCGACATGACCCCCGACGAGGAGCACGACTTCCTCGCCCGTCAGCTGAAGACCGCGCACACGCTCGGCTTCAAGAAGGTCGTCATCCGCTCGCACGGCAAGGAGCTGCTGCGCAGCCTTCTGCCGCTGGCGGAGAAATACGACCAGTACCTCGGGTACGAGATCCACGCGCCGTCGGGTCCGAACAACCCGCAGGTCCTGCAGATGCGCGAGATGTACGACGAGCTCCAGTCCGAGCGCCTCGGCTTCACGGCCGACTTCTCGTCGACGATGCACAGCCTCTCGCCCACTCTGCTGCGCACCCTCGGTCAGATGGGCATGGACGAGAAGCACTTCCCGGTCATGGACGAGATCTGGCACGAGCCGACGCCGATGCACGTGCGCAACCAGAAGTTCGAGGACTACCTGTCGGGCGAGGGCGTCGACCCGCTGCGCTTCGGCCCTTTCACGCGCCTCGCCTTCAACATGCACGGACTCGTGCCCCCGGAGGAGTGGCTGGACATCATGCCGCAGATCTTCCACGTGCACGCCAAGTTCTACGACATCGGCGCCGACGGCGAAGAGCCCGCGATGGACATCTCGCGCATCGTGAAGCAGTTCGTCCTGGGCGGCTACCGGGGATACCTCTCGAGCGAGTGGGAGGGCCATGCCTTCTCCGACCTCGGCGAGAGCGACCCGATCGACCTCGTGAAGAAGCAGCACGTGCTGATGCGCCGTGCGATCGAAGACACCGTCGCCGCGGCCCCCGCTGCGGTGTGAGGACAGGATCAGGAATGTCGGACACCGTCGTCGCGAACACCCTCGAGGATCTGGCCGCCGAGCTCGCCGGTCTGCGCGCCGAGGTCGCCGCAGCCCGCGCCCTGGCTCAGCGCGCCGAGGACCGCGGGCAGGTCGAGAATCTGTTCAACCGCTACATGTACCTGCACAACGCCTTCCAGGACGAGCAGATCATCCCGCTGTGGGTCAAGGAGGGCACGCCCGGCATCCGCGCGCGCTACACCAACGCCGGCCAGTACACGACGTGGGAGAGCGTCACGCGCTACCACCGTGACCGCCCGAGCCCTGAGGGCAAGCTCATCCTGCACTACACGACGAGCCCCGTCATCGAGGTCGCTGCCGACGGCCGGACGGCCAAGGGCGTCTTCACGATCGCGGGCAGCGAGTCGGGGCTCACCGATCCCGAGGTGGCCAAGGCGTTCCCCGACATGTACTCACCCGACGAAGTGCTCGGCAAGAAGGTCTGGGCGCATTGGGTGTGGTGCAAGTACGCCGTGGACTTCCTCAAGCAGGACGGCGAGTGGAAGTTCTGGAAGTTCCGCTGCTACGAGCTCGCCCGCGCGCCCTTCGAGGAGAACTGGGTCAGTTTCGGCCTCAAGAACCAGGGGGCGTTCGACCTCGACCTCATGTACTTCGGCGACGACGGCAAGCCCGTCTTCATGCCGCCGGCCGACGAACCGGTGCCGAGCACCAATCACCCCTACAGCCCGACCACCGTCCAGAAGCTCGAGCCCGTGCCGCCCGTCGCGCACGACACGTTCGACGACACGTTCAAGTAAGGATCCGGCCATGGCCACCCACAACTCCCTCTTCTCCGAGAAGGACGTGCGTCGCACGGACACCGGTCTCGCCGTCGCCGTGCAGCTGCCCTGGTACCGCAGCCTCTGGCTCTCGGCGGTCGACGGCGTCGCGGCGACCGTCGACGGCGTCGAGATCGCCACCGACAAGCTCCGGTTCGTCCTCGAGGGCCGCGAGTACCGCATCGAGGAGCTCCCCGAGCAGTCCGAGACCCTCTGGTTCGTCGCCGACAAGCCCGAGGTCGTCATCGACCTGGGTCGGGCTCCCGAGGCGGGCGAGAAGCACACGGTCGAGATCGTGCTGACGATGCGCCTCCTCTACATGCAGATCATGCCGGGCGTCGACGGCGGCCCGGGTCGCTACGTCACCAACCGCGTGCCGGTCGAGCGGGAGCTGGTGCTGGCGTGACACTGCGCGTGGCCATGATCGGCTACGGGTTCATGGGCGCCACCCACTCGGTCGGCTGGCGCCAGGCGCCCCGCGTGTTCGATCTGCCCGAGGCCGTCGAGATGGCCGTCATCGTCGGCAGGAACGCGGATGCCGTCGCCTCCGCCGCGGCGCAGTGGGGCTGGTCCGAGTCGGCGACGGACTGGCGCGAGGTCATCGCGCGCGATGACATCGACGTCGTCGACATCGTCACACCCGGCGACTCGCACGCCGAGATCGCGATCGCGGCCCTTGAAGCGGGCAAGCACGTGCTCGTCGAGAAGCCGCTCGCCAACACCGTCGCCGAAGCGGAGGCGATGGCGGATGCCGCGGCCCGCGCGGCCGCGCGCGGCATCCGCTCCATGGTGGGTTTCACCTACCGGCGCGTGCCGGCCGTGACCTTCCTGCGCGATCTGATCGCCGAAGGGGTCGTCGGCAGGGTGCAGCAGGTGCGCGCCGCCTATCGTCAGGACTGGCTCGTCGACCCCTCGATGCCGCTCGCGTGGCGCCTGCAGAAGGAGCACGCCGGATCGGGAGCACTCGGCGACATCGGCGCTCACATCATCGACATGACCCAGTTCGTGACCGGACAGGACGTCACCGCCGTATCCGGCACGATCGAGACCATCGTCGCCGAGCGACCCCTGCAGGGCTCGGGCTCCGGTCTGTCGGGCACGGCGGCCGAGGGGTTCGGGGCGGTCACGGTGGACGACGTCGCGATCTTCACGGGGCGCCTCGCGAACGGGGCGCTCGTCTCCTTCGAGGCGACGAGATTCGCGACGGGGCGCAAGAATGCGCTCACGATCGAGGTGTCGGGCGACCGGGGCGCGCTCGCGTTCGACCTCGAAGACCTCAACAGCCTGCAGTTCTACGACCGCACGGCGCCGGGCGACCGGCAGGGCTTCACGAAGATCCTCGTGACCGAAGGCGACCACCCCTACGTCGGGGCCTGGTGGCCCGCGGGTCACATGCTCGGGTACGAGCATGGATTCTCGCACCAGGTCGTGGACCTCGTGACGGCGATCGCCGACGGCACCGATCCGCACCCGAGCTTCGCCGAGGGGCTGTCGGTGCAGCGGGTCCTCGACGCCGTCGAGCGAAGCGCAGAGAACGAGTCCGCCTGGGTCCGCACCGCCGCGGACGTTCCGGCATCCATCTGAAGGAGACATCCATGGCCCGTCCCATCACCCTGTTCACCGGCCAGTGGGCCGACCTGCCGTTCGAAGAGGTCGCGCGCCTCGCGGGCGAGTGGGGCTACGACGGTCTCGAGATCGCCTGCTGGGGCGACCACCTCGATGTGTCGCGGTGGGATGACGCGGAGTACGTCCAGAGCCGCCTCGACATCCTGGAGCGCAACGGTCTGAAGGTCTACGCGATCTCCAACCACCTCACGGGGCAGGCGGTCTGCGACGACCCGATCGACGAGCGGCACCGTGACATCCTCTCCGACCGCGTCTGGGGTGACGGTGACCCCGAGGGGGTGCGCCGGCGCGCCGCGGAGGACCTCAAGGACACCGCCCGGTTCGCGGCGAAGCTCGGCGTCACGACCGTCAACGGCTTCACCGGGTCGTCCATCTGGAAGGCCGTCGCGATGTTCCCGCCGGCGTCCGACGAGTTCATCGCCCGCGGGTACCGGGATTTCGCGGACCGCTGGAACCCGATCCTCGACGTGTTCGAAGAAGTGGGCGTGCGCTTCGCGCTCGAGGTGCATCCGTCCGAGATCGCGTACGACTACTGGTCGGCCAAGGACGCCCTCGAGGCGATCGGCCACCGCGAGAGCTTCGGATTCAACTTCGACCCCTCGCACTTCGTCTGGCAGCAGCTGGACTACGTCGCCTTCGTGCTCGACTTCGCTCCGCACATCTTCCACGTGCACGTGAAGGAGTCGATCACCAACCTCGACGGGCGCAACGGCGTGCTCGGCTCGCATCGGCCGTGGGCGGACCCGCGGCGAGGCTGGACGTTCGTGTCGACCGGGCACGGCGCCGTGAGGTGGGAGCCGCTCTTCCGCGCGCTCAACGCGATCGGCTACGAGGGCCCCACGAGCGTCGAATGGGAGGACGCCGGCATGGACCGTCTCATCGGCGCGCCCGAAGCGCTCGCGTTCGTGCGCCGTCTCGCCGAGATCACGCCTCCCGCGGCGGCGTTCGACGCCGCGTTCAGCACGAAGTAGGCGTGCGGTGAGAATCGGCGTCCTGGGCGCGGCCGGCATCACCGAGCGGGCGATCGTAGAACCCGCACGCGAGCTGGACGGCGTGAGCGTCGTGGCGATCGCCGCGCGAGAACCCGAGCGCGCACGCGAGATGGCCGATCGGCTCGGCGTGCCGAAGTCCGGTGACTACGACGCGATCCTCGCCGATCCCGACATCGACCTCGTCTACATCCCCCTCCCGTCGACGGTGCAGGCGCAGTGGGCGGTGCGCGCGCTGCGCGCAGGCAAGCACGTGCTGTGCGAGAAGCCGCTGTCCGCGAACGGTGCGACGGCGGCCGAGATCGCGACGGCGGCGGATGCCGCGGGCAGACGCGCCTTCGTGGGCTTCCACTACCGCCTGCACGGCTTCACGCGCCAGCTGCTCGAGGTGCTCGCCTCGGGGGTGCTGGGAGAGGTGCAGCGGGTCGAGTTCGACTACAGCATCCCGCATTTCGTCGTGCAGCCGGGGAACATCCGCCTCGACGCCGACCTGGGCGGCGGATCCTTCATGGATGTGGGGTGCTACGCGGTCGACCTGATGCGCGTGGCGTGGGGCGAGCCGACGGTGATCTCCGCGGAGGCGGTGCTGTCGGCCGACGATCCCCGGGTCGATCTGCAGACGGATGCCGTGTTCGAGCTGCCCGGCGGGATTCCCGCGACCGTGCGCTCGTCGTTCATCGGCGACGACCGGGGGAGCATGTCGCTGCGGGTCACCGGCGCGGCGGCGTCCCTCGAGGCGACGGGCGTCATCGTGCCGCAGTGGGGGGCCACGCTGCGGGTCTGCGCCGGCGACGAGGTCGTCATCGAGGAGCGGGCGGTCGACGGCGAGAACAGCTACGCGCGTCAGCTCGCGCACGTCGTCGCGGCACTCCGCGACGACAGCCCCAGTGAGCTGGATGCCGCTCTCGGCGTCGGCACGATGCGGATCATCGACGACGTCTACCGAGCGGCCGGGCTGCAGCCGCGCTGAGCCTGCTCAGGCGGGCGCGCCGGACCCCGCGAGGAGTGCGGCACCGGCGAGCGCGAGATGGCGACGAGTCATCTCGGCAGGATCGGCGTCGAGCCACTCGTGCCCGCCCCACTCGCTGCAGAGGGTTCCGGTGAACCGGACGGCGGCGAGCTCGCCGGCGATCTCGCGGATCGGCGTCGAGACGCGTCCGGCAGAGTCGTCGAGATCCCAGAACTTGAGGTGGACCGCGCCGACGAGGGGGAGCGCGCCGCGCAGGTCGCTCGCCCGTGAGCGGCCGAAGCGCACCAGCAGGTTCATGAACGCCGTGTGCACGTCTGCCGGCACGCCGCCCGACCGCAGCAGGTCGACGACGGCGCCGTTCGTGGCGGGGTCGGCCCAGTCGGTCTCGAGCCGCCGGAGGAGGGATTCCGGCACGCCCGCCGTGCGCAGCAGGTCGACGTAGCTGGGTGGGAGCGACGGCATCAGCATGCTGATGTCGAGCAGCAGACGCACACGCGGATCATCGATCGACACGAGGGTCTCGATCGCCTCGCGCGTGCCGGGGGAGTCCGGGGCCTGCTGGCCCTGGATCTCTTCGAACAGCACGAGATCGAGCTCGTGCAGCACGGGCAGGACTCGACGCAGCAGGGGCGCGCCGGCCTGGCCGATCGGCAGGCGCACACCGATCGCGCCGACGCGCGCGGCCGCGTGCAACTGCGGCAGCAGGAACGCCAGACGCTCGTCCTCGGTGCGCCGGCGCAACGGCGACACCCAATCGTCCAGGCTCGCGCCCACGATGCTCACGCTCCCTCCCCGCGCGTCGAGGTCATGGCGCAGAGCGTCAACCTCCGCGGCCGAGGGCGCGGGGAAGGATCGCCAGAGCTGACCGGGCTCGACCTCGATCACGTCGGCGACACCGGCGGCCACGATGTCGACAGCGATCTGCGGGGCGGGGCGGTCGGCGCGGATCACCTCCGGCGTCCAGTTGAAGGCGGATGCCGCGAGCGTCCAGTCCGCCGGGAGCGCGGGAACGTCGGACACGGCGCCGCGTTCTGCGCGCGCCTCGACACGCGCGCTCGCGGGTGCCGCGGCATCCGGAGTCAAAGTTCGTCGGATGTGGAACGGCAACGACAGCGGGCCATCGGGCCCCGTCTGCAGGTAGGGGACGGTGAGACGGAATGAGACGGATATCTCGTGCACTCCCGGCGAGAGGGCGGCTGCGCCGTGCACCGCGATGCGGTCCTGCAGGAACCACCATCCGGGCTCTCCGGCGAGGTCCTCGGCGGAGAGGCGACGTCCGTCGAGCTCCACGATCAGCCCATCCGCTTCTGTGCCGTCGATCGCGACGGTCAGATCGGTCAGGCATGCGAGCGGCAGGGAGCGGATCCAGGGGAGCCCGAGCCGGATGACGAAACCGTCGTCGGTGGAGCCGAGGGCATCCTCGCGCAGGGCGGTGAGAGTCATGGCACATCCTCGTGTCGCGGCTGTCGGGGCGCGACAGGCTTATGGCGAGAATCTACACGCTTTAGTCGAAATGCGAAATAAGTGTCAAGTTCCCGCGTGGATCGCCCGGACGGTCGGCTGGCCGTCGGCGAACCAGCGGGGGAAGGTCACGTCGAACAGCTGCTCGCGGACCATCTCGGCGCCGCCGCGCAGCGGCTCGCGCAGGTCGTTGATGGACTGCACGATGCTCAGGTCGCGTGTCGCGAGCGGGAGGGACAGCTCGTACACGCGCTGTCGCACCTCGGCGAGGAAGACCTCACCCGCGCCGACGACGGCGCCGCCGATCACGATCGTGCCGGGGTTGAACATGTTGACCAGCGCCGCGATCGACTCCCCGACGACGCGGGCGCATCGCTGGACGAGCGAGATCGCGAGCGCGTCGCCGTTCTCGGCCGCGCGCGCGATGGTCTCGGGGGTGAGAGCCTCGCCCTCGCGGGTGCGTTCGGCCAGAGCTCCCGTCGCGCCGTCGGCGACCGCCGCCTCGGCATCGCGCACGAGGGCCCAGCCGCCCGCGACGGCTTCGAGGCAGCCGGTCTTCCCGCACCGGCACAGGGCGTCCGAGCCGGCGACCCGGACGTGGCCGATGTCGCCGGCTGCGCCGTTCGCACCGCGGTGGATCCGGCCCTGCGAGAGGAGCCCCGCTCCGATTCCGGAGCCGACCTTGCAGTAGATGAGATCCAGTCGCTCGTCGGCGCGACGGGCTCGCTCGTTCAATGCCAGCAGGTTGACGTCGTTGTCGACCCAGACGGGGGCGTCGTAGCGCTCCTCGAAACGGCGTCGGATGTCGAAGCCGTTCCAGCCCGGCATGATCGGCGGCGCGACGGGCCGCCCGGATTCGAAGTCCACGGGCCCGGGAATGCCGACGGAGATGCCCCAGACGGGCGCATCGGGGGTGCGCGCGAGCAGTTCGTCGATCATCGCGAGTGCGGTGTCGAGCGTCTCGGCCGGACCGCGCGAGATGTCCCAGGTCCGATGGGTCTGGTCGATGACATCGCCTTCGAGCATCGCGATGCCGACGTGGATGTGCAGAGCGCCCAGCGCGCAGACGACGATCCGACCGCGGGCGCTCCGGAAGCGCAGGGTGCGAGGGGCCCGGCCTCCCGATGAGGGCCCGAACTCGCCGTCTTCCAGGTACCCCATCTCGATCGCCTGATCGACGCGCTGCGTGACGACCCCGCGACCGAGGCCCGTGACCCGCCCGATCTCGGGACGAGTGGATGCGTCGCCTGCGCGAACCATGTTCACGATGCGCAGCAGGCTCGTGACCTCGTCGGTCTGCGCACCGAAGCGCAATGTGGATTCCCTGGCCATGGTTGATTTTTACACAAGATCCGGCTTGTTCAGCGCTATTCGCGACATCTATGGTTGAGATTCTGTGGACTTAGGTACACTTTGGACGGAACAAAGGAGTCCGGATGCCGCATGGAGTCGGGATCGTCGGCGCCGGGCCCGGGGTCGCGGCGCTGCATCTGCCGACCCTCGCGCGGCTGCATCCTCTCTTCGAGGTCGTGCACATCGCCGACGCAGGAAGCGGGCGCGCAGGCGAGCTCGCCGAGCGGGTCGGAGCGCGTTCGTCGTCCGGAATCACGGAACTGCTCGATGACGACCGGGTCTCCATCGTCGCGCTGTGCAGTCCGCCGGCCGAGCACGCGGCACAGATCCTGGCGAGCGTCGCGGCGGGCAAAACCGCGATCCTGTGCGAGAAGCCGCTCGCGACGACGCTCGACGACGCCGAAGCCGTCATCGACGCCTGCCGCGCGGCGGGCACCGCTCTGCTGGTGGGCACCAATCACCTGTACGACCCCGCGTGGATGCGCGCCAAGCATCATCTCGTCGCCGGCAGGCATGTCGTCCGAGCGATCGCGGTCACTCTCGCACTGCCGCCGAACGGCCGCTATCACGATGTCGTCACCGAGCTCGCGACGCCCGCGGCGGCACCGAGCCGAGGGGCGCCGCCGTTGCACCTGCCGGAGGTCGCGGCATCCGTCGTCCGTCAGCTTCTCGCAGGTCTCGCCGTCCACGACCTGCCGATGCTGCGCGACCTGGCCCCCGATCTCGAGAGCGTGGTCTTCGCTCGAGCCGTCGCGCCGCTGGGCTATGTCGTCGGATATCGGGCGTCGGGCATCCCGGTGCGGCTGGCGACCGTGATGCTGCCCGACGGCGCCGACGCCCTGTGGCGCCTCGACATCACGACCGACACCGACCGTCTCGAGGTCGCCTTCCCGCCCGCCTTCGTGCATGTCGGCAGCGCACGGGTCAGGGTCTCCACGGCATCGGGTGTGGTGACCACCTACCCGATCGCGGCCGAGGACGGCTATGTCGCGGAATGGCGCGCACTGGCCGACGTCCTCGACGGCGATGCGGTGATCGAGTACGACGAACTGCTCGACGACGCCCGCTACGCGCTGACGCTCGCCGACGCTGCGGCGGCGCTCATCGAAGGCGCAGAGCGATGACCCGCCGGCCCGTCGTCCTGACGGACGACACCGCTGGGGGGCGCTATCGCGCGGCGGTCGCCGAACTCCCGCTGACCGCGCAGCTCGCAGAGCGCGCGGCCGGTGCCGTCGTGGTCGTGACAGGCGTGGAGTGGGTCGATGCCGCGTTCGCCGCGGCAGAGGCGGGTGCCGCGGCGCTGATCGTCGCCGATCCCGCTGTCGCGCCGGCGGATGACCTGCGCCGACTCGGGCAGCGGATCGTCGTGCCGGTCGTCGTCGAGCGGCCGCTTCTCCGCCCCGACCTCGCCGCGCAGGCGGTGCGCGGTCGGGGCGATGACATGCCGCGCGTGATCACGGTCGACGCCGTCGCGGGGGCGGCGCGCCGGGCCGTCGTCGTCCGAGACGCCGTCGGCTGGATCCGGGCGCTCGCCGGCGACGACCTCGACGTGCGCTCCGCCGCCGGAGGGCTCGCGCTGCTCGAGACGAGCGCGGGCATCGCGGCGACGCTGTCCGTCGCCGCGACCTCTCGCGGCGAGGGGTGGATCCGCGCGCGAGCGCTCGGAGAAGTGCGCACCGAGGTCGAGGTGACGGGTCGCGACGGGCGCCTCGCGACATCCTCGAGCGCCGGTCGGCTCCGTGCGCCGGGGCTCTTCGAGTCTTCGGAACGTCTCGCGCTGCGTCGCGCGATCGAAGCCGCCGACTCCGGAGAGCGCTCCGCCGACCTCGCCGAGCTGCTCGCCGATTCGCTGCTCGCAGCCGAGTGCGACGGTGTCTTTAGGGCATAGACGGCACTGATCTTCGGCATCGGCGATATGGGATTCCCCGATATGCCTGAGTCGGGCGAAAGTGGTGGTGGGATCACCCGCTTGTCTTGTCGAAAGGATCGAAGATGATCAAGCTCCTCTCTCACCTCTCCTATGTCGCCATCACGACGCCCGACGTCGAGGCGTCCGTGAAGTTCTACGAGGAGCAGGTCGGCCTCACGGTCGTCGATCGCGTCGACGGCGCCGTCTACCTGCGCTGCTGGGGCGACTACTACGCCTACTCGCTCGTGGTCCTTCCCGGCGACGAGCCCGCGCTCGCGACGATGGCGTGGCGCACGTCGAGCGCCGAGGCGCTCGAGGAGGCCGCGAAGCGTGTCGAGGCCTCGGGCATCGAGGGCGAGTGGCTCGACGACGTGCACAAGATCGGTCGTGCCTACCGCTTCACCGGACCGTTCGGCCACTCGATGACGCTGCACTGGGACGTCACCCGCCACGATGCGCCCGGGCACGAGGCATCCATCTACCCGGACCGTCCCGAGAAGCGCTCGAAGATCGCCGGCGCCCCGCGCCAGCTCGACCACGTCACCGTCGCCACGCAGGACGTCGACGCGTTCGTGAAGTGGTACGTCGACGTCCTGGGCTTCCGCTTCATGGCGCGCACGGTCCTCGACGAGGCGCCCATCTCGGTGTTCTCGGTGCTCACGACCAATGAGAAGTCGCACGACCTGGGCGTCGTGCTCGACGGCTCGACTCGCGCCGGTCGCATCAATCACTACGCCTTCTGGGTCGACACCCGCGAGGAGCTTCTCATCGCCGCCGACACGCTCATGGAGAACGGCACCCCGATGGAGTACGGTCCCAACATCCACGGCATCGGCGAGCAGACCTTCCTCTACTACCGCGAGCCGTCGACGCTGCGGATCGAGCTGAACACCGGCGGCTATCGCAACTACGTCCCCGATTGGGTGGCGAACACGTGGCGTCCGTCGCAGGGCTCGAACAACTTCTACCGCAACGGCGCCATGCCGATGTCGATGACGGAGTCGTTCCCGCCCGCCGACGGCCCGAGCGCGACCGAGGAGGGCGTGCCCGACGAGATCAAGGACGCACTCCTCAACCCCTACGCCAAGCACGGCCAGGGCTGATAGACCCGAGAGCGGGAGCGCTGTGATGTCGCTCCCGCTCTCGCACCACCACCCGTTCACCCCGACTCGGAGAACACATGACGACGACGTCAGCAGGGCTCACCGCCCCCTTCGCCCTCGCTCGCTATCGGGTGGGTGACACCGCGCGGGTGGGGCTCGTCGCGGGCGAGCGCATCCGACCGCTCGATGAGAGCGTGCTGCCCCGTGGCCTCAACGGCTTCCTCGCCGCACCCGACTGGGAGCGCCTCGGCGCGCTCGCGACCGGCGAGGGCGGGGGATGGATGCCGCTGGCCGATGTCACGCTCACGGCGCCTGTCGAGCCGCGCCAAGTTCTCCAGGCGGGCGCGAACTACCGCGAGCACGTGATCGAGCTCGTCGCCGCCGGGCTCACGCAGAACACCGACCGCACGCCGGACGAGGCACGGGCGTTCGCGGCGAAGATGATGGACGACCGCGCGGCGAACGGTGAACCGTACTTCTTCATCGGCCTGCCCGCGTGCGTCGTGGGAGACGACGTCCCGCTCGTGCTGCCCGCCTACAGCGAGGTGCACGACTGGGAGCTCGAGCTCGCGGTCGTCATCGGCCGCGAAGCTTTCCAGGTCTCGCGGGAGGACGCCCTCGACCACGTCGCCGGCTACACGATCGTCAACGACATCACCACGCGCGACCTCGTGTTCCGCAAGGACATGAAGGAGATCGGCACCGACTGGTACCGGTCCAAGAACGCCCCCGGCTTCCTGCCGACCGGACCGTTCCTCGTCCCGGCGCCGTTCGTCGACGGCGGGAACATCGACGTGCGCCTCGACCTGAACGGCGAGACGAAGCAGAAGGGATCCACGAGCGATCTGCTCTTCGGCATCGCCGCGCTCATCGCGGGGGCGAGCGAGACGATGCCGCTTCTGCCCGGCGATCTGCTGCTCACCGGGAGCCCTCCCGGCAACGGCCAGCACTGGAAGCGATTCCTGCGCGACGGCGACGTCATGACGGGAACGATCGAGGGGCTCGGCACGCAGGTCGTGCGGTGCGTGGCGCCATGACCGATCCCTCCGAGAACCCTGCGGACATCGACCGCCACGACCCCGAGGCCGAGATCGCCGCTCGCGCCACGGCCTACCGCAACTGGGGCCGCTGGGGTGAGGACGACGTCCTCGGCACACTCAACTTCATCGATGCCGCCAAGCGCGTGGAGGCCGCGGCGCTCGTCCGAGACGGCGTCTCGA
This sequence comes from Microbacterium sp., assembly GCF_051860965.1. Taxonomy (GTDB): domain Bacteria; phylum Actinomycetota; class Actinomycetes; order Actinomycetales; family Microbacteriaceae; genus Microbacterium. The sequence goes on along the minus strand of NZ_JBIMKU010000005.1, from coordinate 193,646 downwards.
TCTCGCTGTCGCAGTCGTTCGACACCGACGGCCCGCAGAAGGGCTGGCGGCGCCGGACGAACCCCGTGCACACGATGACGGACACGGGGGTGGATGCCGAGCGCGGCAATCAGGGCTTCCCCCACGGCATCGGCGGCGCCGACGACGTCATCGCGATGCCCCTGCAGTGCTCGACGCAGTGGGACGGCCTCGGTCACATCTTCGATCACGGCTTCGCGTGGAACGGCCGTCGCGCGGGCGACGTCGTCACCAGCGAGGGAGACCTCGTGACCGGGATCGAGCATGCGGCATCCGTCATCGTCTCGCGGGGGGTTCTTCTCGACCTCGGGCGGCACCTCGAGCCCTCGACGGGCGAGCTGCCCGACGGCTACGCGATCAGCGCCGCCGAGCTCGACGCGTGCGCGACCGCCGAGGGGGTGGTGATCGGACGCGGCGACATCGTGCTCGTGCGCACCGGCCGTCTGGCCCGTGCCCGGCGCGAAGGCTGGGGCGAGTATGCCGGCGGCCCGTCGGCAGGACTCTCCCTCACGACCGCGGGATGGCTGCACCGCACCGAGATCGCGGCGATCGCGACCGACACGTGGGGCTTCGAAGTGCGCCCCAACGAGTTCGACGTCCCGTCCTTCCAGCCGCTGCACCAGGTCGTGATCCCGAACATCGGACTGACGATCGGCGAGATGTGGAACCTCGACGCACTCGCGGCATCCTGTGCCGAACGAGCACGCTGGGACTTCCTGCTATCGGCGCCGCCGCTGCCCATCACGGGAGCGGTCGGATCGCCCATCAACCCCGTCGCGATCTTCTGACCGCGACCGAAACGAGAACAGAGAGGTTCTGACATGACCGCAGTACGCAAGGTCGCGATCGCCGGCAGCGGCGTCGCGGGGCTCGCCGCCGCCATTCAGCTCGCCAAGGCCGGCGTCGAGGTCGACGTCTTCGAGGCCAAGCCCGAGCTGAGCGCGCTGGGATCCGGGATCTCGCTGCAGGGCAACGCGCTGCGCGTCTTCGACGCTCTCGGGGCGTGGGACGACATCCGGGCCGCGGGCTACCCGTTCGAGGGGCTGCACCTGCGCGCACCTGGGCCGGGCGCGCCGATCGTCGCGCAGCTGCCGGACGTCAAGACGGGCGGGCCGGACTACCCGGCCGCGATGGGGATGCCACGGCCCGAGCTCGCGCGCATCCTGCTCGATCACGCGCAGCGCGCGGGTGCCCACGTGCATTTCGGCAGGAAGATCACGGGCGTCGAGGCTCGGGGGGAGGACGCCGTCGAGCTGTACGTCGACGACGCCTCAGCGGGAGAGTACGACCTGGTGATCGGCGCCGACGGGCTCAACTCGACGGTCCGCGAGCTGATCGGCATCGAGGCGAAGCCGGAGCCGACGGGCATGGGCATCTGGCGGACCTTCGTGTCGCGCCCCGCCGAGGTGGAGCGCAGCGAGCTGTACTACGGCGGCCCGGTCTTCATCGCGGGGTACACCCCGACCGGGGAGGACAGCATGTACGCGTTCCTCGTGGAGAAGGCGGAGGACCGCTTCGGGACATCCGACGAGGACGCCACGCGGATCATGCTCGAGGAGTCGCGCGCATACGACGGTCCGTGGAACTCGATCCGCGCCGACCTGGAAGCGGGCGCGCACGCCAACTACACGTGGTTCACGAAGCACATCGTCGACGAGCCCTGGAACCGCGGCCGTGTCGTCATCATCGGCGACGCCGCGCACAGCTGTCCTCCGACGATCGCGCAGGGCGCGGCGCAGGGACTCGAGGACGCCCTCGTGCTCGCCGAGCTGCTGACGACGCGCGACGACGTCGACCAGGAACTGTGGGACGAGTTCCATGAGCGCCGCGTCCCGCGCGCGAAGAGCGTCGTCGAGGCGTCCGTGCAGCTCGGTCAGTGGCAGCTCGACGGCGTGCGCGACGCCGACGTCCCGGGCCTGATGTTCGGCATCGCCAAGCAGATGTCGGTGCCGGCATGACGACCGACGTCCACGCGCATCTGCTCCTGCCCGCGATGCACGCGGAGGTCGAACGACGCGCGCCCGAGCTCGTCGCCGCGGCCGCCGACCTCGAGCGCCGTCGAAACGGCATCGAGAGTCTTCAGGCGTCCGGGGCGATGATCGGTGCGCGCATCCCCAAGCTCACCGACCTGTCCGCCCGACTCGCCGCGATGAACGAGCAGGGTGTCGACCGGCAGTGGGTGAGCGTCTCGCCGAATCACTTCTACCCATGGGCACCCGAAGGGCTGGCCGTGTGGGTCGCAGGCGAGACGAACCGCCTCGTCGCCGAGCACGTCGCGCAGGCGCCCGACCGCCTCACCGGGCTCGGTGTCGTGCCCTTGCAGCATCCTGATCGCATCGTCGAGTATCTCGATGACGCTGTGCTCGGCCGTGGCCTCGCGGGCGTCGAGATCTCGTCGTTCGCGGGCGACATCGAGCTGTCGGACGAGCGCCTCGAACCGTTCTGGGCGCGCGCGGCCGAACTCGGCTGCATCGTCTTCCTTCACCCGTTCGGCTGCAGCCTCGACGAGCGCCTCGACCGGTTCTACCTGTCGAACACCGTGGGACAGCCCACCGAGAACGCCGTCGCCCTCTCGCACCTCATCTTCGCGGGGGTGCTCGACCGGCATCCCGGCCTGCGAATCGTGGCGGCACACGGCGGCGGTTACCTGCCCTTCGCGATCGGGCGGTCCGATCGCGCGTGGCAGGTCCGGCCCGAGGCGCGCCGCTGCGCGCACGCCCCCTCGACCTATCTGCGCAAACTGTGGTTCGACACCGTCGTGCACGACCCGTCCGCCGTGCGGCACCTCGTCGAGGTGGCGGGCGCATCGCAGGTGCTGCTCGGCAGCGACTTCCCCTTCGACATGGGGCTCGACGATCCCGTCGCCCTCGTGCGCAGCGCGGAGCTGTCGCCCGAAATCGAAAGAGCAGTGCTCGGTGACAACGCCGACGCGCTCGTCGGCAGTCGGGTTCGCGCATGAGGATCGCGAGATGGGCCGACGGTGAGAACTCGGGGGAGGGCTTCGTCGTCGGTGATCGCGTCGTGGCGTTCCCGGACGGCCTGACCGTCGCGCAGGTGCTGACGCGGGGGCTGGATGCCGCCCACGACCTGTACTCCCGGGTGGCGGCGCACAGCGGTACGGCGCTCGCCGACGTCCGGCTGCTCGCCCCGGTCGTGCCGGCATCCATCCGCGACTTCGTGGCCTTCGAGGAGCACGTCGAGGGCGTGAGCGCGTCGGTGGACGGAAAGAGCGAGGTGGTTCCGGAGTGGTATCAGGCGCCGACCTTCTACTTCACGAATCCGCACACCGTGCTCGGCCCCGGCGACACGGTGTCCCCGCCCCAGACGCAGCGCCTGGACTTCGAGCTCGAGATCGCGGCGGTCGTCGGCGGCGTGGCAGGTTCCGACGGGGCGAACCTGACGGCGGATGCCGCGGCATCCCACATCTTCGGCTACACGATCATGAACGACTGGTCGGCGCGTGACGTGCAGTCGAGGGAGATGAAGGTGCGGCTCGGACCGGCGAAGGGCAAGGACTTCGGCACGTCTCTGGGTCCGTGGATCGTCACCGCCGACGAGTTGGCGCCTTTCCTCGACGCGGAGGGCTTCCTCGCGATCCGCGCCGAAGTGTACGTCAACGACGAGCTCATCGGCCACGATCTCGTCTCGAACATGGGCTGGCCGTTCGGCGAGCTCGTCGCCTACGCGTCCCGCAACGCGCGGGTTCTGCCGGGCGACGTGCTCGGCTCGGGCACCGTCGGCAACGGCGGATGCCTCGGCGAACTGTGGGGGCGGGCGGGGGAGCTGACCCCGCCGCCGCTGCGCGAGGGCGATGTCGTGCGCATGCGGGTGGAGGGCCTCGGTGAACTCGTCGGGACCGTCGGCGCCATCGTCCCCGCGCCGCCGCTCCCGCCCGCACGCGAGCGTTCACGTGCGCGACACCGCTGATGCTTTAGTTGGAATCAAGCAGAAGTTGGTCTAGAATGGACATGACGTCGGGATCCTCGCGGATCCGTTCCCGCGCGTGATGCAGCGCTCGGGGCACACCCCGTCGCGTCGACAGCCCGATCGTTCGGGCGGACCACGCATGCTGCTCACGCCCTGGAGACTCCGTCTCCTCATGATCTCCCTCCTGACCGTCTCGTTCCTCGGGGCGCTGGACCACACCGTCGTGGCGACGTCGCTCGCGACCATCGCCGGCGATCTCGGCGCCGTCCAGCAGATGAGCTGGGTCATCGTCTCCTATACGCTCGCGAGCACCGTGATGCTGCCCGTGCTCGGCAAGCTCGGCGACCTGCTGGGCGTCCGGCTCGTGTTCCTCGCGAGTCTCGTGCTCTTCCTCGTCGCTTCGCTCTTCTGCGGTCTCGCACAGGACATCACTCAGCTCGCGATCGCGCGCGTCGGACAGGGGATCGGCTCGGCCGGACTCCACCTCATGCCGCAGACGATCATCGGCTCCGTGGTCGCTCCGCGCGACCGCCCGCGCATCCTCTCGGTCATCGGCGCCGCGTTCCCCATCGCGATCCTGGTCGGCCCCCTCGTCGGCGGGCTCATCACGGATGCGTGGGGCTGGCGATGGGTGTTCTGGGTGAACATCCCCGTCGGAATCGTCGCACTCGTGCTCGCCGTGATCGCGGTGCCGCACGTCCCCGGCCGTTCAGGTCGCAGATTCGACATCGCCGGCGCGCTCGTGCTCGGCGTATCGATCACGGCGCTCGTGCTGGCCGCGAGCTGGGCGAGCGTCGGAGGCGTCGGCATGCCCGTCGTCGTCGCCGCGGTCATCGCCCTGCTCGCGCTCGCCGTCTTCATCGCGATCGAGCTGCGGGTGGGTGAGCCCCTCGTCCCGCTGCACCACTTCGCGAACCGGACCATCCTGATCTGCATCGTGCTGTCGACCGTGATCGGCGTGGGCCTCTTCTCGGTGGTGTCGTATGTGCCGACCTACATCCAGATGGCGTACCGCACGAGCGCGACGGTGTCGGGACTCGTTCCGATCGCGACGGTGTTCGGGATGCTCGTGAGCACGCTCTTCACCGGCTGGCTGGCCAGCAGGTCGGGGCGGTACCGCCCCTTCCCCATCATCGGCACGACCGTCGCGGCCGCCGGGCTGCTCATCATGGCGTTCCTGCCGCCGGGGCTGCCGCTCTGGGTGCCGATGGCCGTCATGTTCCTCGTCGGCATCGGCACGGGCGCATTCATGAACCTCCTCGTCGCCGTGGCGCAGAGCGCCGCGCCGCGCTCGGACACCGGCAGCGTCACCGCGACGGTGAGTCTGGTGCGCCAGATCGGCTCGACGACGGCGACAGCCGTCGTCGGCGGTCTCATCGGAGCCGGCGTCGCTGCGGGACTGCCGGCGGGGCTGGATGCCGCGACCCTGACACCGGCCGTCGTCCACGCCTCATCGGCCGCCGTGCAGGCGCAGGTCGCCGCGCTGTACTCGGCGGTGCTCGCACCGATCTTCATCGGTCTCGCGATCGCCTACGCGGTCGGCATCGTCGCGGCCCTCCTGCTCCCCGACCGACGTCTGTCGGATCACCTCGAACCCGAACCCGCGCCGACGGCCGAGACCGCCGTCGTCTGACCCGCATCCCGTACTCGAAGAGGAGACGTCATGTCGCACCACCCCACCATCGCCGTCGTCGGCAGCGGACCCATCGGATCCGCGTACGCCCGCGTGCTCGTGGAACAGCTCCCCGACGCGCGGGTCGTCATGTTCGAGGCCGGTCCGCAGCTGACCGCGATTCCCGGCGAGAGCGTCCGCAACATCCCCGATCCGGACGAGAAGCAGCGCGCACGTGAGCTGTCGCAGGGCCCGCAGTCCGGTGCCCTGCGTGAGTCGCTGGGCATCCCCGCAGGCGTGGTGGTCGAGGGGATGTTCACGGCGCGACAGGGAACCCACCTGCTCGATTTCGGCGGCGAGGGCTCCGCCCACGCGCCCACGTTCCCGGCGGCTGCCGCGGCGACGAACGTGGGCGGGCAGGGTGCCCACTGGACGTGCGCCACGCCGTCGCCCGCGTTCAGCGAGAAGATCGCCTTCATTCCGGACGAGGAATGGGACGACCTGCTCGCCACCGCGAAAGACCTCCTCCATGTGCAGAGCGCTGCCTTCGCCGACTCCGCGGTCGGCGAGGGCATCCGGTCGCTCCTCGAAGAGGAGTTCGGCGACGAGCTTCCCGAGGGCTACGGCCCGGGCACTCTTCCGGTCGCCGGCGACCCGCAGCCCGACGGCTCGATGCGGTGGGCGGGCGCCGACGTCGTGCTCGGGCCGCTCATCGATCCCGCCTCCCCGCTCAGCGAGCGGTTCACCCTCCACGATCTCAGCTTCGTGCGGCGCATCGTCGTCGAGGGCGACCGGGCGATCGGGGTCGAGGTCGAGGACCTCCGCACGAAGGAGACGCGCTTCGTCGGCGCCGACCTCGTCGTCGTCGCCGCCGACGCGTTCCGCACTCCGCAGCTGCTGTGGGCGTCCGGCATCCGGCCCGTCGCCCTCGGCCGATACCTCACCGAGCACCACGTCGTCATCACCACCATCGCGGTCGACGCCGATCGGATCGGCCGGTTCGCGAGCGAGCAGGACCTCGAGGCCGAGATCGCCCGGCGCTCCCTGAACCCCGCAGATCCCGTCGCCGCGGTCAACCGCATCCCGTTCTCCGAGCCCGACCATCCGTTCTCACTGCAGGTGATGTACGCCGAGAACCCGCCGTTCCAGCTCGATCCCACGCACCCTGCGGCCGGCAATCGCTGGGGGTACGTCAACATGGGCTACGGCGTGCGCAAGCATCCGCGCGTCGAGGACGGAGTGACGTTCTCGGACGATGAACTCGACTACCGAGGTCTTCCGAACATGACGATCGAATACGCGCTGACGGATGTCGAGAACGCCGAGATCGCCGAGGCGACCGAGCTGCTGCGTCGGGCAGGCGGTGCGCTCGGCACGTTCGTCGCCGAGCCGCGGCTGCTGCCGAACGGCTCGAGCCTGCACTACATGGGCACGACCCGCATCGGCGAGACCGACGACGGCACGTCCGTCGCCGACCCGTGGTCGCGCGTCTGGGGTGTCGACGGTCTGGTCGTCGGCGGAAACGGCGTCATCCCCACCGCCAACACGATGAATCCCACCCTGATGAGCGTCGCCGTCGCTGTGCGCGGCGCGCGCAAGGCCGCCGAGGACCTCTCATGACCGACCAGCTCGACGTCCTCATCCTGTCGGGGCACATGACGCGCGAGCACGACAACGAGCACCGCAGCTTCCGTCAGCACAACGCCTGGCTCACGACGCTGCTCGAGGACACGGGCCGCTTCCGCGTGCGCGTCGTCGAGGACCCGCGGGGTCTGGGCGCCGAGATCATCGACAGGTACGACGTGATCGTGGTGGTCTTCGAGGGTCGCGACGGCTACCACGAGAAGGCGGTCGGCTTCGGCGAGGAGACGGATGCCGCGCTCCTGCGCTTCGTCCACGACGACGGCAAGGGGATCGTCTGGTTCCACGGCTCCGCCGCGCAGGAGGACGACTGGGGGTACCCCGACGAGTACAACATCATGCGCGGTTCGCGGCTGACGGTGGCCGGCGGACTGCGCCCGAGGCCGTGGGGCGAAGCGCAGCTCGACACGGTCGAGCCGCGGCATCCCATCACCGACGGCATCAGCGCCCGTTGGACCGTCACGGGCGACGACATCCTGACGGGCGTCGAGATCCTCGACGGCGCGCAGGTGCTGCTGACGACCTTCGACGATCTCGGCTCGTACGAGAAGGCGCCGGTGTGGCCGATGTCGCACTATCCCGTGGCCATCCCGGCAGAGGGCATCGCGGCGCTCCCGGGCATCGACACGGACCAGCCGATCGCGTGGATCAACGAATACGGCGCCGGCCGGTCGTTCACGATCACGATCGGCCACGACATCGACACGTTCCGGCGGATCGAGTTCATCCGCATGTTCCCGCGCGGAGTGGAGTGGGCGGCGACGGGTGAGGTCTCCCTGCACGGTCCGGATCGTCGAGGCGATCGACGGTTCCTGCCCTGGCCGTACTACAACCACGAGGGCTGAAGGCGTCAGCCGCGCGCGATCCGATCGGCCATGAACTTGACCCCGGCCGACGACGTCGAGCCCCCGTCCACCGGGATCTCGGCGCCCGTCACGTAGGCCGCGTCATCCGACAGCAGGAACGCCACGACGCGCGCCACCTCGTCCGGCGTGCCGGTCCGCTCGAGCGGCGTGAGGGCGAGCTGGGCATCCCTCATCGCCGCGGGAGCGTTCTCGGTCATCGGCGTGTCGATGAACCCCGGATGCACGATGTTCACCCGGATGCCGCGGGGTCCGAGTTCGGTCGCCGCGACGTGCGTGAGCCCGCGCAGGCCCCATTTGCTCGTCGTGTAGGCGACCGGGTAGTGCGCGTTCAGCCCGGCCGAGGACCCGATGTTCACGATCGCCGACCCCTCGCCCATGAGCGGTGCGAGCGCCTGCATCCCGAGCATCGGTCCGGTCAGATTGATCGCCAGCACGCGGTCCCAGTCGGAGCGGTCCGTGTGACCGAGGCGAGTCCGGTGCGTGACTCCCGCGTTGTTGACGAGTCCGCGCAGCGGCTCGCCCGCGAGCAGGGTCGACAGCTCGTCCGCGAGCGCTGTCCATGCGGATTCGTCGGCCACGTCGAGCTGACGGTAGACGGCGCCGCTGTCCACCGCATCGGGGGAGTCGGCCGCGACGTCGGTCGCGAAGACACGTGCTCCGGATGCCACGAGCAGCCGAACGGCGGCGAGACCCTGGCCCCGCGCCGCTCCGGTCACGACGACGACGCGTCCACCGAGACCGCGGGAGGGATGCGCGACGCTGCTCACACGTCGACGCTAGCCGCGGCATCCCGTATCCGGAATCCGCGATCGCTGATAGCGCGCATCACGAGACGCGAGGTGCGCGCTCGTGCGTTCGCGGAAGGATGGATGCATGGTCCCCTCCGCCCTCGCCTTCGGGCGCGGGCCCGCTCAGGCGCGCCCGTGCAGGATCAGGTTCCAGTAGACCCACGGCAGGATCCACCGGTCGAAGACGTAGGAGAGTCGCCGTTCCCGGTACAGCGTCTTCCACCCCGGCACGGTCGGGGCGAGTCGACCGGCGCCGTCGAACTCGGCGAACACGACGGTGTGGCGACTGACCGTGATCGGGCACACGGTGTACCCGTCGTACCTGTGCGAGGGAGCCTTGCCGCTCAGCACCGCGAGAAGATTGCGCGAAAGGACCTTCGCCTGGGGCCGGATGGCCCCGCCCGAGCGCAGAGTCGTGACGGATGCCGCGTCCCCCAGCGCCCACACGTCGTCGAAGCGACGCGAGCGGAAGGTCTCGGGATCGACGTCGACGAAGCCGTGCGGGTCCGTCGGGTCGGCGAGGCCGGAATCGGCGATCCAATCCGGCGGTGACTGAGGGGGAGCAGCATGCAGAAGGTCGTAGCCGATCGTCTCCGTCTCGTCGCCGCGGCGGATGACGATCTCGCGCTGCTGGGGTCGCACCTCCGTCAGCGCCGCGTCGAACCGGGTCTCGATGCCGTATCCGTCGATCTTGCGCTGCAGCTCCGCGCTGATCGCAGGGATGCCGAAGGGCGACGACTCGGGCGAGACGAAGACCACGCGGATGCCGGCCAGGCGCCCGGTCGCGCGCCACCAGTCGCTCGCGAGGTACATCGGCTTCTGCGAGACCCCCGCGGCCGAGGCGGGCTCGGGCTGCTGGACGAACACCACCGTGCCCCCGCGCAGGTCACGCAGTGCGGGCGATGCCTTCGCCGCGAGATCGAGCGTGTAGCTGGACACGCCGCTGGGCTCTGCCATGGCGGCCTCGAGTCCCGGCACGGCGTCGTACCGTGTCTCGAGACCTGCCGTGACGATCAGATGCTCGTAGGCGAGCTTCCTCCCCGAGCCGAGGGCGACCGTGCGACCGTCGGGATCCACGCTCACGACCCGGTCTCTGATCCACGTCACACCGCGCGGTGTGACCTCCGCCTGCGCACGAACGGCATCCGACGCCCTCGCGAGGCCGCCCGCGATGTACGACTGCAGCGGCGCGAACACATGCTCCGTCCGCGGCTCGATGACCGCGACATCCTTCACCCCGCTGCGCCGCAGGCGTCCTGCGACGGAGAGTCCGCCGTTGCCGCCGCCGATGACGAGCACGCGATGTCGTTCGGATTCGATGTCCATGTCCCCAGTGCAGTCGAGGCCATCGGCATCGGCAATGACTTGACACGGGCGGTGACGCGGCGCGCTGCGCCGGGAGCTACTCGGGCTCGGGTACGAGTCGGAGCCCCGTCGTGCCGCTCGCGACCCGACTGAGCTCCTCGAGCCACTCGCGGTTGAGCGGGCGGTCGCGCGGACCGTCGTAGCTGAAGTAGAGCGACGAGCTCTTGGAGATCCACACGGATCCGTGTTGCGCGGGGGCGGCGGATGACTCGTCGCCGCCGACCCGGGGCTCGTCATCCCAGTTGAAGCTGAAGCTCTCGTTGCGGCGGATCTTCGTCATGATCACGGCCTGCAGATGCAGAAGGCCCCAGTCGTCGATCTGGATCGCGGGCGCGACTCCGTAGATCAGGTGTCCCATCGACGCATCCCTCCCTCTCGGTGTGCCGGAGCCTCGATACTAGACGCCAGCGCACGATCTCGGCCCCTGTCGGGATAGCACACTCGATCGCCGGGGGGAACGGGCCGCCGGACCGGGGGTGAGCCGTGTAGACCTGACGTATGGACCGGATCAACTATGCGGGCGACTCCTTCCTCACCGGGAGCCTCATCGCACGCGCGCTGCTGGATTACGCCCAGGCGCTCGCCGAAGCAGGATCGGCCGGGACCATCGAGATCCCTACGATCGGCGCCGACGGGGTCCACGGCATGACGGTGATGCTGGTCGGCCCCTCCAGCCAGCTCACGGCGACGTCCGTGGCGACGGATGTCGCCGAAGTGGAGGATGCAGCGCTCATCGCGAAGCTCGCTTCGCTCTCCGACGAACTGCGCCGCACGACCATCCCCACCGCAGCGCCGCACGCCGGAGACCAGCCGCCGGCCGGCTCCTTCTCGGAGTTCGGGATCTAGATCGGCCGCGCGTCATGGGCAGATTCACCTACGAGGGCGACGTCCGGGCCGAGTTCGAGGACCGCCTTCTCGCTCACATCCAGATCGTGGTCGGCAACAAGCTGCGCCGTGACGAGCCGTTCTTCTTCTCATGGAAGGAGGACGCGAGCCTCGGGATGAACCGGATGTCGATCTGGGTGCATCCCCACTCCACGCTGGTGTTCAAATACCACGGCAGTCGTCCGCCCTCGGTCAATCCCGCGTGGCTCGAGGCCCTCATGCACACGGCCAACTCCCCCACCGGCCTGTACGCCGTGCCCGAGCCGGACTAGCGCTCAGTGCAGGTGCTGCGCCGCTTGTCAAGAGTGCGGTGATCCGCTCGTCCGCCCCGCATGATGAGGCGGAACCCGCCGTGACGGAGAAGCACATGCACATAGGCAGCACAGCAGGCCCTCGCCGTCAGCGGCCTGCGAGCACGACACGCAGCGTCGTGTCGATCGAGCAGAGGCAACCGATGGCAGGCGCGGCCGAAGAGAATCCACACGCCTCCGACCCACCGGAGCACGACGGCCTGGTGCTCGTCAGGATCGACGCGGATCACTGGCTGATCCACGACAGCGGTCACCCGACGACCGATGCCCGCCACGTCGTCGCCTGCATCGAGGAGTCCGAAGACGGCATGGATGTAGTGTGGGTCGCCCCTGGAGTCCCCCTGCCCACCCGGTACCGCACGGCTGGTGACATCCTCGACGACCTCGTCCGCTGGCGCGAGGGATCGCGGCGGGACACCAGACCCGCCGCCATCGCGAGCTTCCCTCCGCCGACGTCGCGTCGTCGCTCGAGCTGACGTCGGCTTCGAGGGCGACCACGGCTCCTAGTCCGCCGCCGAGCCGGGCACGATGACGACCGGGACGGTCGCGTGGCGGACGATCTTCGATGCGCTCGAGCCGAGGAACACCTGCGCGAGACGGTGGGTCGACGAAGACCCCAGCACGAGGAGATCGCCGTCCGTCCAGTCGATCGACGCGATCGCCGCGCCCCAGTCCGGACCGCCTGCGGTCACCATGTCGAGGTTCGCCGAGGTGAAGCCCATCGACGCGAGATGGGCGGCGGCCTCCGCCTGAGCGGATGCCGCCTGCGTCGCCCACAGGTCGATCACCTGCGTCTCGGCGTGGCTGACGTCGCTCGTGACGGGTCTGCGCACGGGGCTCACGAGGAACGTGACCACGCGCAGCCGCGCGGATGAGCGCCGACAGATCTCGGCGACACGTGTCAGGAGCGACCAGCTGCGATCGTCATCGCGGAAGGCGACCGTGACCCTGGTCACCCCGAGAGCGGTCTCGTAGTCGCGCGGGGCGATGGCGACCGGGACCGTCGACGAGTGCAGCAGACGGTCCGTCTTGGACGTCAGGCGGATGCGTCCAGGCTCGGCGTCACCGCTCGACGCGACCACGAGGATCTCGGCATCCCTCTCCACCGCCTGCTCCAGGAGCGTCTGCGGCACCGATCTGCCGGGTACCCAGATCGCGGATCCGTCGATATCGGGATGACGGGCCAGATCTGCGGCGGCGCGCGCCGCGCTCTCGACGCCGATGGACTCGGCCCAGTGCGCGAACTCGCGATCGGTGCCCGCGGCCGCCGGCGTTCCCCACCCGCGGGGGACGACCGAGACCGCGACGACGGGTTGCGGCACCGAGCGCGCGAGCTGGCACGCGAGCTCGATCGCGCCGCGATCGTTCTCGTGCGGGCCGTACCCGACGACGTAGGTCACTTCTCATCCTCGGGGTGGATCGGCTCGGCGATCTGCTCGTCCGACGTGTAGCTGCTGAGGGTCGCGTGGCGCCTGCCGTAGAAGAGGTAGAAGACGAACACCAGCACGAGCCAGCTGACGCAGATGATCCAGGTGACCGGGCGCAGGCTCGTGAGCACGTAGACGCACACGATCACCGTCAGGATCGGGACCACGGGGTAGAGCGGCACTCTGAACGGACGCTCCAGATCGGGGCGCCGACGCCGCAGCACGATCAGCGAGATCGCGACGACGCTGAAGGCGACGAGCGTGCCGAACGAGACGCTGTCCCAGAGGTACTCGGAGGGGACGAAGCCCGCCACGATCGCGACGAGGATCGACACGATCACGGTGTTGAAGACGGGCGTTCCGTGCTTCGCGCTCACCGTGAGGAACCGCTTCGAGACCATGCCGTCGCGTGCGATCGAGAACAGGATGCGCGTCTGTCCGTACAGCGTCACGAGGGTCACCGAGAAGACCGAGATGACCGCGCCCGCAGCGAGGATCGTGGCCCACACCGGGGTGCCGGTGACGAGCTCCATGATCTTGGCGAGGCCCGCCTCACCCGCCTCGGGCGTCGAGAACCACTCCACGGGCTGCGCCGCGACTCCGGCGATGGCCACCAGCACGTAGAACACCGTGACGATGAGCAGTGCGCCGATGATCGCGCGCGGGATGGCCTTCTGCGGGTTCCTGACCTCCTCGCTGGCCGTCGCGATGGCATCCAGGCCGATGTAGGAGAAGAAGATGACACCGGCCGCGCCGCTGATCCCGGATGCCTGGGCGAAGAAGTTCGAGAAGTGGTCGGCGTTGAACGCGCTGAAGCCGATGACGATGAACATCGCCAGCACGGCGAGCTTGATGCACACCATGATCGCGTTGACCGTCGCGGACTCCGAGGCGCCGCGGATGAGCAGCAGCATGCACAGGACCACGAGGATGATCGCCGGAAGGTTCACGATGCCGCCGGTCGCGACACCGTCGCTTTCGGTGATGAACGATGTGGAGAGCTCGGGCGGGAGCTGCCAGCCGAACAGCTGGTGGAGCAGCTCGTTGAAGTAGCCGCTCCATCCCACCGCGACAGCCGACACGGCGACGCCGTACTCGAGCAGGACGCAGCCGCCGACGAGGATCGCCGCGCCCTCGCCGAGCGCGTGGTAGGTGAAGGAGTAGCTCGAGCCGCTGACCGGGATCGACGAAGAGAGCTCGGCGTAGCAGAGCGCGGCGAGCCCTGCCGCGACGGCGGCGAGGAGGAACGAGATGATCACGGCGGGCCCCGCGAGCGGGATCGACTCGCTCAGCACGAAGAAGATGCCGGTGCCGATCGTCGCACCCACGCCGAACATCATGAGCTGGAAGGTGCCCAGATTGCGCTTCAGCTCTTCGCCGGGGTGATGCTTGCGCTGGAAGATGATCGGCTTGCGCCGGAGGAGCTGCTGTCCGAGTCCGGGCATTTCGGCCTCCAAACGAGGGTTTCCACCTCCCGGTGAGGCGAGGTTGCCCAAGTCTGGTCCCAGCCTCGCCGCAGGGCAAGACTCTCTCTTCGCGCACATCCATCGAGCAGACGGCGACGAAGATGGAGTATGCGCCGCTTCGCCTCACTCCGTGCCGTCGTCGGCCTGGTGTTGGTCGGACTGGGTCTGGCGGGCTGCGTGGCGACGCCGACACCGCCGCCCGCGGAGGGTGACGGGCCGATCGTCGCGTTCTACGGCGACTCGTACACGCTCGGCACCGGAGCGAGCGAGCCGTCCGCGCGCTGGTCGTCGATCGTGAGCGCCCAGCGAGGCTGGCGCGAGTTCAACCCGAGCGTCAACGGCCTGGGCTTCGTCAACAATCGGCAGGCCGTCGGGGACGGCGATCTGCCCGACCAGATCATCGCGCAGGATCCCGAGATCGTCTTCGTCACGATGGGCCTGAACGACAACTTCAGCTTCGATCGCGCGGGTGACGGCATCCTTCGCGCCATCCGCGACGACTTCACGCGCCTGCACGACGCGCTGCCCGACGCCCGCTTCATCGTCGTCGAGCCGTTCTGGTACACCGCCGATCGCCCGGAGTCCGTCGAGACGATCATCGGCTGGGTCCGCGAAGAGGCCGACGCGATCGAGGCCGACTGGATTCCGGATGCCAGTCGCTGGCTGGACGGCCATTACGCGGGCGATCCCGACAGCTGGATGGCGGCGGACGGTCTGCACCCGAACGACACCGGCTACGCCGAGATGGCGGAGAGGATGGATGCCGCGCTCCGCGCGCTCGATCCCGCGCTGTAGTCGGCGTGAGGTTGACTGGAGGTGATGTCTTCCTCCCAGGTGCGGCCCCTGCGGCTCGTGGTGGCGCTGGCCGTGGGCGCGGTCGTCGCGGTCCTGCTGGTGTGGCCCCAGTCGTTCGGGCTGCAGACCACGATGGTCTTCGCGCAGCTCGTCGCCTTCCGGGCGCCGTCGAGCATCGTGCTCGCGATCGGGTCGCTCCTCTTCGCCGTCTTCGCGCTGTGGAAGCGCACGTGGGGCATCGCGGCGGGCCTGTCGATCGTCCTCGGGGTCGCGGCGGCGGCCGGCGGTGGCATCCTGCTCGCCCGCGGGTCGGCGCAGGCGCTGCCGCAGGGCGAGCTGACGGTTCTGGTGTGGAACACGCAAGGCGGTGCGGCGTCGCCCGAGAGCGTCGCGCGCCTCGTCCTCGAGTCGGACGCCGACATCGTGAGCCTTCCGGAGATGGATGCCGATGCCGTCGCCGCCGTCGCGCGCCTTCTGCGCGGCGAGGGGCGCGAGATGGCGTTCGACACCGCATACGGAGAGACGGGCGACTCCTGGATCCCGACGTCCGTGCTCATCGATGAGCGTCTCGGCGAGTACCGCGTCGACGCCACGGCAGGGTCGACGCCGGGTCTGCCGAGCGCGGTCTGGCGACCTGCGGACGGCCGTGGCCCGACGGTCGTGGCGGCGCATCCCTTCCCTCCCCTGCCTTCCGGGATGGATGACTGGCGTGCGGGGTTGGCCTGGATCGCAGATCGGTGCGACGACCCCGACGTGATCATCGCGGGGGATCTGAACGCGACCGTCGACCATCTCTGGGGTTCCACCGGCCCCTGCCGCGACGCCGCCGTCGCCGCGAGCGCGGGCGCCGTCGGCACCTGGCCCGTGTCCGCGCCCGCCTGGATCGCGTCGCCGATCGATCACGTCCTCGTGGGTCCGGCGTGGACGGTGCGCGGAGCGCGGGTCATCACGTCCTACAACGGTGCGGGCGCCGACCATCGCCCGATCGTCGCTGTGCTCACCGAGCGCTGAGACAGGCATCGACCGGCTCGCATCCGCGGCTCGCCGGTGAGCGACGGCGGCGCTCGCGCGACGATGCGCGCAATCGATGCTTACAATCGAGGGGAGCGAAGTTGCTCTCGTCAGGCAGCGTCACCCCGTCGTCAGGCAGTAGATTTCCCGACACGCGAAGGCCCAGATTGACCGATACGTCCGCCCTCCCCACCGATGACAGCCGTGAGAGGGCGCTCGACGAACTGCTCCGCGCTCGCGAGTGCGCGGCTGAGCCGATCCGCACGCTGGGGCGGGTGCAGTCCTACGGGATGCTGTTCGGCGTCGACGAGTCATCCGGCCTCGTCGTCATGGCCAGCTCCAACGCCTCGGAGTGGCTGGGGCGCGATCTGCGCGAGGCGGGCGACGACCTGCTGATCTGGGCGCTGGGCGAGGGCCTCGCCGTCGACCCCGTCAGAGGCGAATTCGACGGGCAGAAGTGCGACATCATCGTGCACCGCGGCACCTCTCCGCTGATCGTCGAGCTGGAGCCGGTCGTCCCCGGGCTCGACTACGTGCGAACGGGGGTCGTCAGCGCACTGCAGCGACTCTCCGGCATCACGGACCCGGACGGGGTGCGGCAGGCGGCGGCCCGCGAGATCAAGCACATCACGGGCTACGACCGCGTGATGTGCTACGAATTCCATGCCGACGGGCACGGCACGGTCGTCGCCGACGAGCGCGAGCCCGACATGGAGCCGTACCTCGGTCTGCGCTTCCCCGCCTCCGACATCCCCTCCCAGGCACGCGCGCTCTACATCGAGAAGCGCTCTCGTGTCATCGCCGACACCGACGATCCGGGGCTGACGCTCCACACCATCCTCGACCCGGCCCCCGCCTTCGACCTCGGTCTCAGCGAGCTCCGCTCGGCCTCCCCGCATCATCTGCAGTTCATGCGCAACATGGGCCAGGCCGCGACCGTGTCGTTCGCCCTCGTCGTCGACGACCGGCTCGTCGGCATGTTCACGTGCGCGCATCGCGCGCCGCGCCGCATCCCCGTCCTGCTGCGTCGGGCCATCGAGGTCATGGCATCGCAGGTCGCTGCGCAGCTGTCGGCGGCGGAGCAGATCCGCGATCTGCAGCGCCAGCTCGCCGCGCGGCAACGGCGCGCGGCGATCACGGCGCCCCTCTACGGGCGTGCCGATCCCGGAGAGCTGCTGATGACGGGCAGGCACACGGTGCTCGATGTGGTTCCCGCCGACGGAGCGATCCTGAGGATGGGCGGGCAGACCCGCACCGTCGGGTTCGTCCCCGATCCGGCGCCGCTGCTGCTGGCGATCGACGCTCTCGCCGAGGACTCCCTGGTCTCCGAAGCGCTGGCGAGCGAGCATCCCGCGCTCGCGGCCGTCGCTCCCGATGTCGCCGGTCTGATCACGGTGCCTCTGGGAGACGGCGGGGATCGACTCGTCTTCGTCCGGGGCGAGGCCGCGCGGTCGGTCGACTGGCTCGGAGATCAGCGCGCCGCCAATCGAGACCAGCCGCTGTCTCCGCGGCGCTCGTTCTCGTCGTGGCGCGAGGAGGTCCGTGGGCGGAGCATGCCGTGGGGCGAGCACGCCCGTGACGCCTTCGATCTCGGCGACGACATCCGCGGCGCGCTCGCCGCGCGCGCCCAGGCTCAGCTGGCGGAGCTCGCCTGGCGGGACGCGCTGACCGGGCTCCACAACCGCCGGTTCCTCGATGACCGTCTGAGCGGACTGCTGCAGGGCGCGGCCACCGATGTCGGGATCATCTTCGTCGATCTCGATCGGTTCAAGCAGATCAACGACAGCCACGGCCACGAGGTCGGCGACGCCGTTCTCGCCAAGGTCGGCAAGCGACTCTCCAGGGTGGTCCGCGAGTCCGACGCCGCCGTCCGGCTCGGGGGCGACGAGTTCGTCATCGTCTGCGCCGATGTGTCGGAGGAGGAGCTGCAGGCCATCGCGACGCGTGCCCTCGAGGTCATCGCCGAGCCCGTCGAGGTGGACGGACTGGTCCTGTGGGTGACGGCCTCCGCGGGAGTGCGCAGGGCGGGCGCCGGCGCTGGCGCCGCCGAGATCCTCAGTGCAGCGGACGCCGCGATGTACCGGGCGAAGCGATCGGGCGGCGGCCGCGCGTCGGCGTGAGTCTCACGGAGCCGGTTCGGGGACGATCCGCAGGCCGCCGGGAGAGTTCGCCGTGTCGACGAGATCTTGAAGCCATGCGCGGCTGATCTCGGGCATCTGCGCCTCGTACTCGAATCGCAGCTGGGTCACCGGCGAGATCCACACCGACTGGCGTCGACCGCCGGTCTCGTCCACCATGGCGAACGACAGGCTCTCCTGGCGCCGCAGCTTCGCCATGATGACGAGCTCGAGATGAGCGAGCGTGCGATCGTCGATGTCGAACGACGTCGGGGGAGACCCGTAGTGGAAAGCGCCCATCTTTCCAGTCTAGGCGTCGGTGCGGCACGGCTACGCTGGAGCCATGGCGATCGTGAACCGACTGACCGTGGACGGCCGTGACTACTTCCTGCCCGAGCCCGTCACCGAGCTCAAAGGGCAGATCCTCGCTGCCATCCGCGAGGGCGGCGGCTACGTGAACATCCCTCCGCTGCGCGGGGGGCCGGGGATCGACATCCTCTTCTCGCCGGGCATGCCCGTCACCTGGGGGCAGATCGAGGTTCCGGATGCCCCGGTCCCGGCGGCCGATGACCCGGCGCCCATCGACGGCTACGACGTCTGACGTCAGCTCCTCGCAAGCGCCCGCTCGAGGTCGTCCGCCATCGCCGGACGGCCCCAGAGGAATCCCTGACCGCGATCGCAGCGACGACGCAGTGACCTGTCGAGATCATCGACGGTCTCGATCCCTTCGGCGACGATGCGCCAGCCTCGCTCGATGCCGATGTCGACCACACGCGCAACGGCGTCGTCGGCTGCGGCGTCCGGGCGCTGAGTCAGCGAGCGGTCGATCTTGACCTCGTCGATCGGCAGCCACTCGAGCATGTCGAGCGTGGTCTCGCCCCCACCGTAGTCATCGACCGAGATCGAGATCCCCGCGCCGTGGAGCAGTTCGATCGCGCCGTTCATCGTGGGACGCAGCTGCGGGGGCGGGACCTCGGTCACCTCGATCGTCACCGCCGACGGAGCAAGCCCGGTCGGCTCCAGCGCCCGCGAGACCCGCTCGGCGTAGGGGACGGTGAAACGCGTCGGCGAGGCGTTCACCGCGAGGCCGATGTCGTGGCCGGACGCCCGCCAGCGAGCCACCTGCGTCGCGGCGCGACCGAGGATGTGCAGATCGAGCTCGTCCAGGAATCCGCCGTCCTCGGCGAGCGGGATGAAGACGTCGGGCGGCACGTCGCCGTGCTCGGCGTGGTGCCACCGCGACAGCGCTTCGACCATCACAGGAGTGGGCGAGGCAGGATCAGCGGCGTATGACGCGAGATCCCACTGCGGCTGATAGGCGATCGCCAGCTGCGACGCCGCGAGGGCGGCACGCAGATCTCGGGTCAGCGCGGTTGTCTCATCCATATCACCCAGCGTGCACAGGCCCTCGATTTCGTGCAACGCGAGCATTCTCGCCTCGATAAGAGTATTATCGCGGCCCCGGATGGGGCTCGCACCTCCACGACATAGGATCGCAGTAATGGGAACGCTCAGTTACGACTCGAAAGTCACCGCCTCGTTCGACGACCGGGTGCTCGCACATCTGCAGCAGGTCATCTGGGCGAAGCTCCGTCGCGGCGAAGCGTTCCCTTTCACGTGGAGCGATCCGAATCGCGCCGGACTCGGCCGCACGTCCGTCTGGCTCACCCCCCATGCGACACTCTCGTTCCAGTACTTCGGAAGCCGGGCCGCCCCGCTGAACCCCGCGTGGATCGACGCGCTGACGAAGGCCGCGAACTCGCCGGCCGGCCTCACGCTGGTCCCCGAGCCCGGAGAGGGCGCCCCGGGGTAGACGACTCTCGCCCCGCTGTCAACCCGCGCCACTCGCGGCGACGCCGCATTAGCGTCGACCGCATGACCTGGGGAGATGCGATCCGCGTACTCGAGCGAGACAGGCTTTCGGACGGAAGCGGTCGGCGTTCACGACGTCGCTCCACCGCGATGACGACTCCGCATGAATCGTCCCCGGGTGTGTACAGGTCGCAGCCGATGCTCGCGCCGACCGTCGCGTCGACGCTCGCTCTCATCACGGTGAACATCGCGATCGCCGGAGCGATCTTCCTGGTCGGCGCGGCGCTGCTGCGCTGAACTGTTCGCGGCACGGCCGCCGTGCGGTGTCAACCCCGTGCGCTTCGGTCCCGTCCCGAGCAGGCTGGAGCCATCACGTACGGAGGGAGCGCGTCATGACCGACACGAACGACGGCCAGGGGGCCATGCCGATGCCGCACGGCTCGGATGACGCGGCGAAGGCGCCTGACCAGGATCCGGCGGTGACCATGCCGCACGGCTCGGATGACGGAGCCCCGACGCCCGACCAGGTTCCGGCCGTCACGATGCCTCACGGATCGGACTCCGATGCGCCGCTGCCCGAGCAGGATGGCGCGCTGCCCATGCCGCACGGGGGCGACCCGCAGTAGCTTCGGACACCGGAGCGAACGACGACCGCGGGTCGATTCGATCACAGCGGCGAGATCGGTCTCATCGGCTCCGCGAGGTACGCGAGCAGCGCCACGGCCGCGATGGTCGTTCCCACGACGCACAGGGCCGCGCCCGCGCGGCGACCGACGAGCCCCGCGAGCAGCAGACCGAGCGCGCCCCCGGTGGTATTGGTGATGACGTCGGTGATATCGGTCACGCCGACGCCGAGTACGAACTGGGTCGCTTCGAGCGCCGCGCTGGTGAGGGCGATCACCGCCAGCGAGGTCCACCACCGGCGTCCGAGCAGGCCGAAGTAGACGCCGAACGGCACGAAGACCCCGATGTTGCCGAGCACCTCCCGCGGCGAGCTGGAGCCTGCGTCCGCCGTGCGCACGAACGGGATCAGCTTGATCGTGCCGGTGCCGTCGGCGATGAACGGTGTGTGAAGCTTCCACACGACCAGCCAGACGAGGACGACGAGGTACGCCGCGAAGAGCAGGACGAGCAGCGGGCGCGTCCGGGTGCGCACAGCGCCGGTCATCGCTGCAACCTCGGGTCCTGGGTCGGATCGCGATACGTCGGCGGGCAGCCGTTCGCCGCCGCGTCGGGGTGCAGCTCGAAGTGCCAGGGCTCGTTATCGTAGACGTCGCAGAGGCCGTAGGCGGCGCCGTGCTCCGCGAGCCATTCCATCGCGTCGTACGAGCCGACGTCGACGGCATCGCCCGACACGTGCAGCGACGTCGCAGCGGTCGCGACCCACCGAGACGCCTCCTCCGCCGACCCGTACTGTGAGACCGCCTCTCGCAGCAGACGGTCCTGGTACTCGGGCGATCGCCACCCGCTCGTGATGGAGATCCGGATGCCGCGGGCTGAGGCATCCATCGCCGCCGCGCGCAGCGCCGACAGCAACCCTCCGTCGAGGTTCACCACCCCCGCGTAGGCGTCGTCGACAGACGCGCCGCCGGAGGGCAGGATGCCGTCGCCGTCGTCGACGACCCCATCGGGCTCGACGAGGGGCGGTACGGCGGGTGCGCGCTCGAGCGAGGTCGACGCCGACGGCTGCGCGAGGATCACGAACGTGACGATGGATGCCGCGACCGTGCAGAGAGCCGTGAGCGCGACGGCGCGGCGGGCGGTGGTTCTTCGCATGCACCCATTCGACGCGTGCGCGTGTTGCCAGGCCGTATGCGGTTCTCGATATGCCGACGATATGCCGCGCCTCGTACGATCGCAGGATGCGCGTGCTGATCGTGGAGGACGAGCCCCTGATGGCGGCGGCGATCCGCGACGGACTGCGACTCGAGGCGATCGCGGCCGATGTCGCCGGCGACGGAGACGCGGCACTCGAGCTGCTGAGCGTGAACGCCTACGACATCGCGGTGCTGGATCGCGACATTCCGGGGCCGTCGGGCGATGAGATCGCCGAGCGGATCGTCGTCGCGCACAGCGGCACCGCGATCCTCATGCTGACCGCCGCCGATCGCCTGGACGACAAGGCATCCGGATTCGAACTCGGTGCCGACGACTACCTGACGAAGCCGTTCGACATGCGCGAGCTCGTGCTGAGGCTTCGCGCGCTCGACCGGCGACGCGTGCACACCCGCCCGCCCGTGCCCGAGATCGCGGGCGTCCGCCTCGATCCGTTCCGTCGCGAGGTGTACCGCGACGGCCGCTACGTGGCACTCACCCGCAAGCAGTTCGCCGTGCTCGAGGTGCTCGTCGCCGCCGAGGGCGGGGTCGTCAGCGCCGAGGAGCTGCTCGAGCGGGCATGGGACGAGAACGCCGATCCGTTCACGAACGCCGTACGCATCACGGTGTCTGCTCTGCGCAAGCGGCTGGGCGAGCCGTGGGTCATCGCGACCGTGCCGGGCGTGGGGTACCGGATCGACATCGGAGCGTCCGGATGACGGCGCGAGAGCCCGGCCCGAGTGCGCGGCTGAAGCTCACCCTCAGCTACGCGGCGGTGATCATGCTCGCGGGGGCCCTGCTGCTCGCGGTCGTGTGGGTCTTCCTGCTGCGGTACGTGCCCGAGCAGTCCGTGCCCGGCACGGGGTTCACGCCCAACCGCAGCGATCTCGTGCGGGCGTTCGTTCCGCGAGCCGCGTGGGCGATGCTCGCTCTGCTGGCGTTCGGTCTCGTGGGCGGCTGGCTTCTGGCAGGGCGGATGCTGGCGCCCCTCACCCGCATCACGCGCGCGACCCGCGCTGCCGCGAGAGGCGACCTCTCGCACCGCATCGAGCTCGAGGGACGTCAGGACGAGTTCCGCGAGCTCGCCGACAGCTTCGACGCGATGCTCGCGCGCATAGAGGCGCAGGTCGCCGAGCAGCAGCGGTTCGCGGCCAACGCGTCGCACGAGCTGCGCACGCCGCTCGCGATCACGCAGGCGATGCTCGATGTCGCGCGCAGCGATCCCCCCGCCGACAGCGGCGAGCTCGTGGCGCGGCTGTACAGCGTCAACGCGCGGGCGATCGCTCTGACGGAAGCGCTCCTCATGCTGAGTCGCGCGGATCAGCGGTCCTTCGTGCGTGAGCCCGTCGACCTGTCGCTCGTGGCGGAGCAGGCGGTCGAGCTCCTGCTTCCGCTCGCCGAAGCGCGCGACGTCGTCATCGAGGCATCCGGAGCCGTCGCGACCGCCGCAGGTTCGCCCGCGCTGCTGCAGCAGCTCGCGACCAACCTCGTGCACAACGCCATCGTGCACAATCTGGCGTCAGGCGGCACGGTCCTCGTCATGACCGCGACGGAGGAGCGATCCGTGGTGCTGCGCGTCGAGAACACCGGGCCGATGCTGAGCCCGCAGCTCGTCGCGACGCTGACCGAGCCGTTCCAGCGCGGTACGGAGCGCATCCGCTCGGATCACGCGGGCGTGGGTCTGGGCCTCGCGATCGCGAAGAGCATCGTGCGGGCCCACGACGGCGAACTCGCTCTCGTGCCCCGAGCCGACGGCGGACTCGCCGCGACCGTGCGCCTGCCCGCTGATCGTCACTGATCCGATCCTCAGTTCTCGCTCAGCGGGAGAACGCTGAGGCCGGCTTCACCCTCGGCGAAGGCTGTGCTGAGGGGCGCTTCATAACCTCCATGAGGTCGCACATCGGCGGCCCCATTCGAGGAGAATCCCATGCTCACCACGTCGGTCGTCGCGGCAGCTGTCGCCGCGGGTCTTTCTTTCGGCATCGCGCTTCCGGCCCAGGCGGCCGACTGCACCGTCGACCGCGTGCTCGTGAGCGCGGCCGTCGAGGGTGTGCCCGCCATGTACGGCGACGCCCCGATCCTCACCGAGGCGCAGGAGGCCTGGATCGAGCGGATGCTGGTCTCCCCGGCGGTGGACGAGGTGTCGCACGTCGTGCACCAC
Organism: Microbacterium sp.; assembly: GCF_051860965.1. Classification (GTDB taxonomy): domain Bacteria; phylum Actinomycetota; class Actinomycetes; order Actinomycetales; family Microbacteriaceae; genus Microbacterium. Next base: position 169,629 of record NZ_JBIMKU010000005.1, on the reverse strand, counting down.
GAGGCGGTGTACGCACCGCGCGTCGTGATCGACCGGCCGTTCGTCGCTGCCGTGCCCGCGGTCGACGAGGTCTCGCACATCGTGCGCCACCCCGCCGTCACCGAGACCGTGCGCCACGCCGCCGTCACGAAGGAGGTCTCGCACGACGCCGTGACGAAGGTCGTCCACCACGACGCCGTGACGAAGAACGTGCATCACGAGGCCGTGACGAACGTCGTCCGCCACGACGCCGTGACGAAGAACGTCCACCACGAGGCCGAGACCAAGGTCGTGCACCACGACGCGGTCACCGCGACCGCCTACACCCGCTACTCGTGGGTCGGCGGCAAGCAGGGCCCGCGCGACGGGAGCACCCCGGCCACCGCGCCGAAGGACTGGAACGCCGACAACAAGAAGTACGACGGCTCGAAGACCAACGTCGTCACCCAGCAGGGCAACGGCAACGGCTCCTACTTCTACTGGTGGGAGCGCGACGAGATCCAGACCCCCGCGTACGACGAGACGGTCGTCGTCACACCGGCGTGGGACGAGACGGTCGTCGTCACCGACGCCTGGGACGAGAAGGTCGTGACGCCGGCGTGGGATGAGAAGGTCGTCGTCACCGAGGCGTGGGACGAGACGGTCGTGGTGACGCCCGCGTCGACCGAGACCGTCATCGTGACGCCGGCGTGGGACGAGACCGTCGAGGTCGCGCCCGCGTGGGACGAGAAGGTCGTCGACGTCGAGGCGCGCCCCGGCACGCCGGAGCAGGTCGAGGTCTCGCACGTCGAGTACGACCTCGTGACCGAGGCGTGGGACGAGACGATCATCGATGTCGCGGCGCAGGCCGCCGTGTACGCCGAGATCACGCATTCCGCAGTGCCCGCCACCTTCGGCGAGCCCGCGCTGATCAGCCCCGCGATCGACGCGATCCCGGCGGTCTACGAGGACGTCGAGTCCTGCGTGTCCTCAGCCGGTCCCGACGAGCTGCCGCTCTCGGCCGACGGCGAGACCGAGGGTGCGGGTGCGAACGTCGCGCCGGCCGCCGCCGTCACCGAGCTCGCGCTGACCGGCGGCGGCGTCAACCCGATGCTGCCGATCGCGGCAACCGCCCTCCTCGCCGGCGGCGTGGCTCTCATCGCGACGCGTCGCTCGCGCCGCGGCGACCGCTGAGCCTGCCTCTCCCTCGTCCACTTCGCCGAACCCACGCACTTTCCTCCAACCCACTCGCTCTCGCGCGCAGAACCGTGTGGGTTCGGTGGGAGTGAGTGGGTTCGAGCGCGGGCGCGGGCGCGACGTGCCCGACGAGCTCTACCGGGCGCGGACCCGGTTGTTGCGCGGCTGGTGTTCGAGCTCGACGAGCCCCAGCGCCTCGAGAAGCGGCGGGATGTACATCCCGAATCGGCCCCGATAGCCCCTGCGCTGTCCGTACCAGCCGCCGACGGGGTTGTCGGGTGATCGGCCCCACGCCTCCACGGTGTCGGGCGCCGCGTCCTTCTTCTCGTCGGCGGCTCCGAGCAGCATCCAGTCCCCGCGGTCCTTCAGCATCGCGTGCAGATCGTCGATGGCCGAAGCCAGATAGGTCAGGCGCGTCGAGCCGACCTGGCAGACGAGCAGATCATCCTCGCGATGGATGGTGTACTCGGACGACAGCGGGGGCGTCCTGAGACGCCACGGGTCTTCGGGCGTGCCGCTTCCGGAGGACTGATCGGCCATGGTCGCGACACTACTCGCGGGGCTCGCGGCGGGCTACACCCGGATCGTCCCGTCGACCACGACCTCGGCGCGACCGCCGACCCAGATGCCGTCGTCGTCCTGCGCGATCGAGATGCGACCGCGGCGCCCGAGCGCCGTTCCCTGATGCGCCCTGTAGGGCGCCTCGACCCGACCGGTGTCGAGCAGCCACTGCGCGGCAGCCGCATTCAGACTGCCGGTGACGGGGTCTTCGCGGAGGGGTCCCGCACCATCGGTGAAGAAGGCGCGCAGCTCGAAGTCATGGTCGGTGCCGTCTGGTGCCGGTCCGATGACGCCGATGTCCCACACGCCGGGGTGGCGCGAAGCATCCGGAACCAGGTCCAGCACCTTCTCTGCGCTGTCGAGCAGCACGCCGATCCACCCCGGTCCGTTGTCGAGCCATTCGGTCGCGACGACCCTTGCGCGATCGACGCCGAGGATCGCGATGACGTCCTCGACGAGGTGCGGATCGACAGCGCCCGACCGGATGCGAGGCGGCGCCGCGAACGCGAGGATGGCGTCGTCGACGCGCACGGGGATGAGCCCCGCCCGGCACTGCTGGATGACGAGTCCGTCGTCGCGGGGCGTGCCGCCGGCGGACAGCCACGCGCGGGCGGTGCCGAGCGTGGGGTGCCCGGCGAACGGCAGTTCGAGACTCAGGCTGAAGATGCGGACGGCGTAGTCGGCTGCCGGCTCGGTCGGCTTCGTGACGAACGTGCACTCCGACAGGTTGGTCCATACGGAGATGCGCTGCATCTGCTCGGTCGACAGGTCGTCAGCATCGAGCACGACGGCAACGGGATTGCCGGTGAACGCGCCGTCGCCGAAGACGTCGACCTGACGGAAGGGAAGGACGTCGGTCATCCATCGATGCTTTCACGCAGCACCGGCGCGAGGCGAGACCATTCGCCGTCGAGCCATGCCGTGACGATCTCCGTCCGGCGATCGGCCTCGCCGGCCGGGAACGCGATGCCCCGCGTGGGCACGGAGGCCCCGAGCTCGACGAGGAGAGGGCGGAGGGTGAGCTCGACCGCGAGCGCGTGGGTCGGAGCCCCGATCGTGAGGATCGGAACCGCCGTCACGGCGCTCAGACCGGCCGTCGGGTAGCGGTCGAGGAAGCTCTTGAGCAGTCCCGTGTACGCGGCCTTGTAGGTCGGACTCGCGACGACGAGCAGATCGGCTGAGGCGACGCGCGCGAGCAGCACGTCGATGTCGGGACTCGGGAAGACGAACAGCTGGTCCGCGGCGTCCGCGAGATCGATGGTCTCGGCGATCGCGGCGCCGCTTCGGGCTGCGAGCTGCCCGGCGACCTCTTCGGCGACGAGGCGCGTGCGCGAGCCGCGCTGGGGGTTTCCGACCAGGACCTCGATCGTCGGCATGGGAACTCCTCGTCGGGATGGGTGCGCTGCGCTCACACGGTATCCACCGTGGCGTCCCTGTGTCCGCCGGCGCGGAACACGGCGTAACCCTCGCTCAGCAGAGTGGATGCCGGTCCTGCCCCGCGTCACGACTCGGCGGCCGCGCCCTCCTGTCGAGGGGCGGGCAGGTCGGTCGTGGCGGCCCAGCTCGCGAGCACACGGAGGGCATCGGCCGACGGCGACCCGGGCTCGGCCGTGTAGGTCGAGAGGGTGAGACCCGGATCGGCCGGAAGCTCGAACGCCTCGTACGCGAGTTCCAGCTCGCCGACGACGGGATGATGGATGCGCTTCACTCCCGATCGGTGGTAGCGGACGTTGTGCGCCGCCCACAGCGTGCGGAACCGCTCCGATCGCGTCGACAGCTCGCCGACGAGGTCGGTGAGGCGCTTGTCGAAGGGGTTGCGTCCCGCCTCGCCGCGCATCGTCGCGACGAGCTCCTGCGTGTTCTTCTCCCACTCCACGTAGAAGTCCGGAGCCGCGGGATCGAGGAAGGCGAAGCGCGCGCTGTTCGGATTCGGCTCGGCGAAGATCGGCGCGTAGAGCGCGCGTGCGAGCGGGTTGGCCGCGACGTAGTCGAAGTAGTTGTTGCGGATCAGCGCCGGTGCCTCGGTGATCGCATCGAGAAGGCGCAGGATGCTGGGCCGCAGCGTGTTCTGCTGTTTGCGCGGGCGGCGCGCGGTCGGCGAGGCGTTCGCCGTGCGCGCGAGATCGACGAGGTGCGCGGTCTCGGCGTCGTCGAGCTGCAGCGCCCGAGCGAGGGCGTCGAGCACGGTGTCGGATGCGCCGGACAGGTCGCCCCGCTCGAGGCGCGTGTAGTAGTCGACGCTCACGCCGGCCAGCAGCGCGACCTCCTCACGGCGCAGCCCGGGGACGCGGCGGTTGCCGCCGTACGCCGGGAGTCCCGCTCGGTCGGGGGTCAAGCGGTCCCTGCGCGACGTGAGGAACTCGCGCACTTCGCTGCGGTGATCCATGACTCGACGCTACGCCCGCTCGGCGTCGCGGGGGAGGGTCTGGCGGTACCGGGCACGGGGGACACTGTCATGCATCCGCTCCGGGCGGTTTAGTGAGGGCCCTCGATCGACGTCACTCTCGACAACGCCGTCACGATGCCCGCTCTCGGGCGGGCGTCTTCCAGAGCGCCCCGGAAGAGACCGCCGCCGCGGTCGACACGGCGCTGCGCACCGGGTACCGCGAGCACGGCAAGTCGCCGGCACAGATCATGCTCCGCTGGCACCTGCAGGAGGGACGCTCGGCGATCCCGAAGTCGGTCACGCCTGCGCGCATCGCCGAGAACTTCGACGTGTTCGACTTCGCGCTGAGCGCCGACGAGCTCGCCCGGATCGATGCTCTCGACACCGGTGTCCGCAGCGGCCCCGACCTCGACGTGGCACGTGACGAGTTCTTCGATCGCGTGATCGACGAGGCCTGACCGCCGCGCCCCCCGCCGCCCTTGACCGTCGGGGGGCCCGGTCGTTCACAGGCATTCCGTCGCACGCCCCGGGCATCTACGATCGAGGTAACCCGACTGCTGGGGCGTCGGACCGATCTTTGGTCGCTGCCACGCGCGCGGGCGAGGTTCCCTCGGCATTGCGTGCCCCCCAACTGCGCGGCCGAGGGAACCGTCACCTCGCCTCAGTGGGACTCGCGCGACACCTTCGATCCCGAACTCCCGACGAGGAAGTCGAGGTCGGCGCCCCTGTCGGCCTGCAGCACGTGGTCGACGTACAGTCGCTCCCAGCCCCGACGCGGCGCGGCGTACGCATCCACGGTCGCCGCATTCGGGGTGCGGGCGGCGAGCTCATCGGCGGGGACGTCGAGGTCGAGCCGGCCCGCACGGACGTCGAGGACGATCCAATCCCCCGTCCGCACGACGGCGAGCGGACCGCCCGCGGCGGCTTCAGGGGTGACGTGCAGCACGACGGTGCCGTATGCCGTTCCCGACATGCGACCGTCGCAGATGCGGACCATGTCGCGCACGCCCTGTTCCAGGAGCTTCGGAGGCAGGGGCATGTTCGACACCTCCGGCATCCCCGGGTAGCCCTTCGGCCCGCATCCGCGGAGCACCATGATCGAGTCCGCGTCGACATCGAGGTCGGGGTCGTCGATCCGCGCGTGGAAGTCCTCGATCGAGTCGAACACGAGAGCACGCCCGCGGTGCTTCAGGAGGTGCGCAGATGCCGCGGCCGGCTTGATGATCGCGCCTCCGGGCGCGAGCGACCCGCGCAGGACGGTGATGCCGGCGGCCGGCAGGAGCGGCTCGGCGCGGGGCGTGATGACATCGGCGTCCCAGATCCTCGCGTCCTCGAGGTGGTCGACGAAGGGGCGTCCCGTGATCGTGAGCGCGGTCGGGTCGAGCAGATCGCGCACTTCGCGCATGACGGCGAGGAAGCCGCCTGCGCGGTACAGGTCGTCCATCAGGTAGCGCCCGGCCGGCTGAAGGTTGACCAAGAGCGGCACGTCGGCGCCGATGCGGTCGAAGTCGTCGATCGTGAGGTCGATCCCGAGGCGTCCGGCGATCGCGAGCAGGTGCACGACGGCGTTCGTCGAGCCGCCGATCGCCGCGAGCGCGACGATCGCGTTGTGGAAGCTCGCCTTCGTGAGGAAGGTGGACGGTCGGCGGTCCTCCGCGACGAGGTCCACCGCGAGCCGGCCGGTCAGATGGGCGGCCTCGAGGAGCCGGGAGTCGGGTGCCGGAGTGCCGGCGAGCCCGGGGATGATCGTGCCGAGCGCCTCGGCGACGAGGGCCATCGTCGAGGCGGTGCCCATCGTGTTGCAGTGGCCCTTGGACCGGATCATCGACGACTCGGACCGCAGGAACTGCTCCTCGGAGAGGGTGCCGGCGCGGACCTCTTCGCTCAGCCGCCAGACGTCGGTGCCGCATCCGAGCGCTTCGCCGCGGAAGTGGCCCGTGAGCATCGGCCCGCCGGGCACGACGACGGCGGGAAGGTCGACGGATGCCGCGGCCATGAGCAGCGCGGGGATCGTCTTGTCGCAGCCGCCGAGCAGGACGACCCCGTCGATCGGATTGGCGCGCAGCATCTCCTCTGTCGCCATCGCCGCCATGTTGCGCCACAGCATGGCCGTCGGGCGCACCTGCGTCTCGCCGAGGGACACGACCGGGAGGTCCAGCGGGATGCCGCCGGCCTCGTAGATGCCGTTCTTCACCGACTGAGCGACTTCGGTCAGGTGCGCGTTGCACGGGGTGAGGTCGGACGCCGTGTTCGCGATCGCGATCTGCGGTCTGCCGTCGAAGGCGGAGGCGGGAACGCCTCGCCGCATCCAGGCGCGATGGATATAGGCATTCCGATCGTCGCCCGAGTACCAGTCGTCGCTGCGGAGGTTCGGCGCCATCGCTTTACCAACTTTCGGAAAATACGACTATCAGATGGAATACGGCTAGCATAGCTCCCACACGCGGACTCCCCGCGGAGTGCGACCGACGAAGGGAACGCGGGTGAGGGATCTCGGCACGGCGCGAGCCGCGACATCCGAATCCTTCGATCTCGCCGAAGGCCCGTTCTGGGACAGCCGCCGCGACGTCCTCTCGTGGGTGGACATCACCCAGGGTCATGTCTACCGCGCTCGACTGCTGCCCGGGGGAGTCATCCGCGTCGATGAGCGGATCGAGGTCGGCGCGCAGGTCGGGACCGCGTCGCCCGGGGTGGACGACGAACTCGTGCTCGGCCTCGGCGGCGCGATCGTGCGGCGCGGTCTGGACGGCACGCTGACGACGCTCGCGGTGGTCGCTCCCGCCGAAGAGGTCGACGGCCCGGCCCGGAGAAGACTCAACGACGGGATGCCCGACCCCCGCGGCCGGTTCGTCGTCGGCACTCTTCGCAAGGGCGAGTCGGATACGCCCGAGATCCTGGTGCGTCTCGAGGCCGACGGCACGCTGACGACGATCGACGACGATCTCGGTCTCTCGAACGGCCTCGCGTGGTCGGCCGACGGGTCGGTGATGTACTCCGTCGACACGATCCGGCGCGTCGTCTACCGGCGCAGCTATCCCGATCTCGGACCGCGGGAGATCCACATCGAGCTGACCCACGGCTACCCGGACGGCATCTGCCTCGACGCCGACGACCACCTGTGGGTCGCGGTGTGGGGCGCGGGAGAGGTGCGCAGGTTCGATCCCGCCGGCGCACTCGTCGGCGTCGTCGTGGTCCCCGCGCCGCACACCTCGAGCGTCGCCTTCGCCGGCGCCGATCTCGGCACGCTCGTCATCACGACCGCGCGCTCCGAGCTCAGTGAGCAGCAGCTCGCCGACTGGCCGGACTCCGGCCGGCTCTTCACTTTCGACCCCGGCGTGCGCGGCCTGCCCGCGACGCTGTGGGGCGGCGCATCCATCGACGAAGGAACGGAACGACGACCATGAAGCTCGTGCGCATCGGAGCCCCCGGAGCAGAGAAGCCCGGCATCCTCATCGGCGACGATCGCTGGATCGACGTCTCGGATGCCGTGGACGACTTCGACGAGGCGTTCTTCGGCAGTGGCGGGCTCGCGCGTCTGGCCGCGATCGTGGAGGGACGCGAGGCGCTGCCCATCGGCGATCAGCGCTTCGGCGCGCCGTTCGCGAGGCCGCATCAGATCATCTGCGTCGGGCTCAACTACGCCGATCACGCGGCCGAGAGCGGACAGGCGGTCCCCGACGAGCCGATCCTCTTCACGAAGTCGCCCAACACCCTCGTCGGCCCGAACGACGACGTCCGGATCCCGCGCGGTTCGACCAAGCCCGACTGGGAGGTCGAGCTCGGCATCGTGATCGGCGCCCGCACGAGCTACCTCGACTCGGTGGACGAGGCCCGCGACCGCATCGCCGGGTACGTGCTGGTCAACGACGTCAGCGAGCGCGCGTTCCAGATGGAGCGCGGCGGGCAGTGGCTCAAGGGCAAGTCGGCGGAGACCTTCAATCCAGCGGGCCCGTGGCTGGCGACCCCCGACGAGATCGCCGATGTGAAGGACCTCGACATGTGGCTCGACGTCAACGGCGTCCGCCGCCAGACGGGGTCGACGTCGACGATGATCTTCGACCCGTACGTCATCGTGCACTACATCAGCCAGTTCCTCGTGCTCGAGCCCGGCGACCTCATCAACACCGGCACGCCTCCGGGCGTCGGACTCGGATTCACGCCCCCGATCTGGCTGCAGGAGGGCGACGTCATGGAGCTCAGCATCACGGGCCTCGGCGCGCAGCGGCAGAGGGTGATCCCGCCGCGATGAGGGCCCTCGTCATCACAGGCCCGAACCGTGCCGAAGTGCAGGACGTCGAGTCTCCCGTCGTCGCACCCGGCGATGTCGTCGTCGACGTCCAGCGCGCGGGCATCTGCGGCACCGACGTCGAGCTGTTCACCGGCGAGATGCAGTACCTCCATGACGGCGTCACGACCTTCCCCGTCCGCATCGGGCACGAGTGGATGGGCACTGTCTCGGCGGTGGGCGAGGGGGTGGATGCCTCCTGGCTCGGCCGGCGCGTGACAGGAGACACGATGCAGGGCTGCGGCGTCTGCCGACGCTGCCGGTCGGGCCGTCAGCACGTCTGCGCCCTCCGCGACGAACTGGGCATCCGCGACGGTCGCCCCGGAGCGCTCGCCGAGCAGGTGGCGGTTCCGGCATCCTCTCTCCTCGCCCTCCCCGACGCCGTCGACGACGCGGCGGGCGCGCTCGTCGAGCCGGGTGGCAACGCCTTCCGGTCCGTCGAGGCCGCGCAGCTCGCGAAGGGCGACCGCGTGCTCATCGCCGGGCCGGGCACGATCGGTCTGCTCTGCGCGATGTTCGCACAGGCGGCCGGTGCCGAGGTGCACCTGCTGGGTCGCAGCGAGCGCTCGCTCGCGTTCGCGCGATCGATCGGCTTCGAGAACGCGTGGGCGGATGCCGAGCTGCCCGATCTCGAGTGGGATGCCGTCATCGACGCGTCGAACGCGCCCGACATGCCCGCCCGCGCGGTGCAGCTCGTCGAGCCGGGAAAGCGCGTCGTCTACGTCGGTCTCGCCGGCACGCCGAGCCAGATCGACACGCGCGAGCTCGTGCTCGCCGACGTCACTGCCGTGGGCATCCTGAGCGCGTCGCCCGGACTCGCCGGCACGATCGAGGCCTACGCCTCCGGGGCGGTGGATCCGCGTCCGCTGGTCGCGGCGACCGTCGCACTCGATGAGCTGCCGGCGATCCTCGCGGGCGAGCGCCCGTCCGCGGCCGGCCCGGGCCCGAAGTTCCACGTCTCACTGCAAGGAGTTCTCCCATGACCCGCGCTCTCGTCACGGGCGGTGCCAGCGGCCTCGGTGCCGCCACAGCCGCCCGTCTCACATCGGACGGCATCGAGGTCGTGCGCGTCGACCTCTCGGGCGACTGCGATGTCGTGCTGGATGTGACGGATGAGGATGCCGTCGCGGCGGCCGTACCGCACGTCGGACCGATCGACATCCTCGTGAACTCGGCGGGCATCGTCGGCCCGAACGCTCCTCTGCTGACGACGACCGCCGCGCAGTGGCGGAGCGTGCTCGATGTGAACGTGCTGGGCACGGTCGCGACGATGCGGGCGTTCGTGCCCGGAATGGTCGAGCGCGGGTGGGGGCGTGTCGTGAACATCGCGAGCATGGCCGGCAAGGACGGCAATCCGAACCTCTCGGTGTATTCCGCCTCGAAGGCCGCCGTCATCGCGCTGACGAAGTCCGCCGGAAAAGAGCTCGCGACGACAGGTGTGCTCGTCAACGCGATAGCCCCCGCGGTCATCGCAACCCCCATGAACGATGACACGCACCCGGATGTGCTCGCCCACATCACGAACCTCATACCGATGAAGCGGGTGGGCCGAGCTGACGAAGTGGCCGAGCTGATCGCCTGGCTCGTGTCGGACCGCGTGTCGTTCTCGACGGGCGCGGTCTACGACATCAGTGGCGGCCGGGCCACTTACTGACCGTGGCTCACCGCATGACTGCGACGATCAACGACACACGGTCCGTGCCCTGGAGCAGTCCACTGTGACCGTCCTCGGTTCCGCTCTTGCGGATGTCTCCGAATCAGTGCCCTCGGCGATCTCGGATGCGATGGGCGAGGCATCCCGTATCAAGACCCGTGCGATCGATCGTGTGGCGTATGCGAGTGATGCGTCGCATTACCTGAACACGCCGAAGGCGGTGCTGATTGCTGAGGATGCCGCGGAGGTGGCGGCGATCCTGCGGGCGGCGGGTGCGAGTGGGTCTCGTGTGACGTTCCGGTCGGGTGGGACGAGCCTTTCGGGGCAGGCGTCGACGGATGGGCTGCTCGTCGACACGCGCCGGGGCTTCCGCCGCATCGAGGTGCTCGACGGCGGGGCTCGCGTGCGGGTGCAGCCGGGCGCGACGGTCCGGCAGGTCAATATGCGCCTGCTGCGACACGGCTATCGGCTTGGACCGGATCCGGCGAGCGAGGCGGCGTGCACGATCGGCGGTGTGGTCGCGAACAATTCGAGCGGCATGGCGTGCGGTATCACCGAGAACACGTATCGCACGCTCGAGTCGCTCGTCTTCGTTCTGCCGTCCGGCACGGTCGTCGACACCGCGGCTCCCGATGCCGATGCGCGTCTGCACGCCACCGAGCCGACTCTCGTCGAGGGGCTGCTGCGGTTGCAGCGGCGTGTGCGGGAGAACCCGGCATCCGTCGCTCTGATCGAGCGGCAGTTCGCGATGAAGAACACGATGGGCTACGGCGTCAACGCGTTCCTCGACTTCGACTCGCCCGTCGAGGTGCTCATGCATCTGCTCATCGGCAGCGAGGGGACACTGGCGTTCATCGCGGAGGCGACATACCGCACGGTGCCGCTCAAGCCGAAGGTGACGACGGCGCTCGCGGTGTTCCGGACGCTGGATGATGCGACGCGCGCGCTGCCGCAGCTGGTGGCGACGGAGGCGGCGACGCTGGAGCTGATGGATGCCACGAGCATCCGGGTGGGGCAGTCCTTCTCCGACGCGCCCCGCGAGATCCTGGGGTTCGATGTGGTGGCCGAAGCCGCTCTGCTGGTCGAGTACCAGGCGATGGATGATGAGCACCTCGTGGACCTCGCCGGTCGGGGCGCGCGGGTGCTCGGTGAAAGCGCGCTGCGCACTCCCGCCGTCTTCTCGCCCGACGCGAACAATCGCGCGACGGCATGGAAGCTGCGCAAGGGGCTCTACGCGACCGTTGCGGGTGCGCGACCATCGGGCACGACGGCGCTGCTGGAGGACATCGTCGTGCCGGTTCCGGCTCTCGCGCCGACCTGTGAGTCGCTGCAGGAGCTGTTCGCGCGGTACGGCTACCGCGACAGCGTGATCTTCGGACATGCGAAGGACGGCAACATCCACTTCATGCTCACCGATCGGTTCGAGGGCGACGAGGCACTCGGGCGGCTCGTGGGGGCCACGGACGAGATGGTCGATCTCGTGCTCGACCACGGCGGCAACCTCAAAGCCGAGCACGGCACGGGCCGGGCGATGGCGCCGTTCGTGGCCCGGCAGTACGGCGCCGAGCTCTACGACGTCATGCGCGAGATCAAGCGGCTGTGCGACCCCGCCGGCATTCTCAACCCCGGCGTCATCATCGGCGACGATCCCGACGCGCACATCCGCGACATCAAGCTCGCCGAGCCCGTCGAGGTCGAAGCCGATCGCTGCGTCGAGTGCGGCTACTGCGAGCCCGTGTGCCCGTCGAAGGATCTGACTCTCACTCCGCGGCAGCGGATCGTCGTGCGCCGCGGGATCGCGAAGGCCGAGGCATCCGGCGACCACGCCCTCGCCGCGGAGCTGGAACGCGACTACGACTACGTCGGCGTCGACACGTGCGCCGTCGACGGCATGTGCGTCACCGCGTGCCCCGTGCTCATCAACACGGGCTCGCTCGTCAAGCGCCTGCGCCGTGAGGATCAGAGTCCCGTGCTCGCCGCCGGGTGGAAGGTGGCGGCGAAGGCGTGGGGTCCGGTGACGCGGGCGGGGGCGCTCGCCCTGTCGGCGGCGGATACCGTGCCCGCTGGTCTCGTGCGCGCCGCGACGACCGCAGGTCGTTCTCTGCTGGGCGCCGACACGGTGCCTTCCTACTCCGCCGATCTGCCCGGCGGGGGAGCGCCCCGGCGAGAGCTCGCGGGCACGATCGGCACGGGCGAGACCATCGCGGTCTACCTGCCCGCCTGCACGGGCAGCATGTTCGGCCCCGCAGCCGGAGGCATCGGCGTGACCGAAGCGTTCCGGCGACTCGTCGAGCGCGCCGGGGTGCGGGTCATCGTGCCCGACGGCATCGAGTCGCTCTGCTGCTCCACGCCGTGGACCTCGAAGGGCTACACGGGCGGACGCGACGTCATGGCGGCCCGCGTCATCGCCACGGTGCGAGAGTCGTCACGGGACGGTGAACTCGTCATCGTCAGCGACGGCGCGAGCTGCACCGAGGGGTTCGCGCACATCTTCGACGACGCAGGCCTGCCCCATCGCACGGAAGACGCCGTCGCCTTCGTCTCCCGCGTCGTGCTTCCCGCACTCGGCGAGATCCAGCCGATCATCGACTCCCTCGTGCTGCACCCCACCTGCTCCTCGACGCAGATGGGCCTCGACCCCGCACTCCTCACCGTCGGCAACGCCGTCGCACGGGCCGTGACCGTGCCCGACGCGTGGGGATGCTGCGGCTTCGCCGGCGACCGTGGGATGCTGCACCCCGAACTCACCGCCTCAGCCACCGCCGCCGAAGCCGCCGAAGTGCGCGCGCTCGGCGCCGACGCCCACGCCTCATGCAACCGCACCTGCGAGATCGGCATGACGCGTGCAACCGGCCACGAATACATGCACGTCCTCGAACTCCTCGAAGAAGCCACGCGCGACTGAGCGGGCCGCATCATGCACAGCGTCGCTCGGAATCGCGGACTACGCCGTGCGCCCACCTGCCGCGATGGTGCGAAGCTCGTTCACGCGAGCAACGAGATCTGTCAGCGGCAGGCGGAACGCGAGCGCGCTCACGCTCACAGCGCCGCGCGCCGGAAGTCCCTCGCCCAGTCGCAGCGGTACGGCGATGCAGTTGACGCCGGGCTCGTTCTCCTGGTCGTCCACGGCGTAGCCGAGCTCGCGGGTGCGCTGCAGCTCGGACCACAGCGCGGCCGGGTCGGTCACAGTGTTCGGCGTCCGCTTCTCGAGCGGCTGAGCCCCGAGCACGCGACGCAGCTCGCCCTCGGATGCCACGGTGTCCGCGAGCAGGAGTTTGCCCACAGCCGTGCGATACGCGGGATTGCGTCCACCCACGACGGAGGTCAGGCGCACGGCGCCCGACGAAGGATCGACCTTCGCCCGGTACACGACGTCTGCGCCCTCGAGCACCGCGTAGTGCGCCGTCTCGCCGAACCGGTCGCTGAGCGCGCGCAGGATGGGCTCGACGATCGCGGCATCCGGTCTCGCCGCGTAATTCTCGAACGCGAGGCGGATGAACTCGTCGCCGAGCACGTAGACGCCGCGACTCAGCTGCGTCGCGAGCCGCGCGGTGCGCAGCGAGGTGAGCGCACGGTGGATCGTGGACTTCGGGCTCTGCAGCGCCTGCGTCAGCTCGTCGAGCGTCGCGCCGGAGGGATGCTCGGCGAGCTCGATCAGCACCGCGAGCACGCGGTCGGACCCGACGAGCTTCGCGGCCTCGGGCGATGTCATACGCGCACCGATCGCATGCCACCGTCGACCGAGAGGATCGTGCCGGTCGTCGAGGCGGCGCGAGGAGAGGCGAGGGATGCCACCGCCCACGCGACCTCATCGGCGCTCACGAGCCGGCCCATCGGCTGGCGCTTGCGCAGTGCCTCGGCGGCGGCTTCGGGGGACTCGGCGGCCTCGAGCAGACGCGCGACCCAGGGTGTGTCGGCGGTTCCCGGCGAGACGGCGTTGACGCGGATGCCGTCGGCGAGATGATCGGCTGCCATCGCGAGAGTCAGGGCGGCGACCGCGCCCTTCGTCGAGGCGTAGAGGGCGCGATCCTTCACGCCGACGTGCGCGACGACGGACGCCGTGTTGACGATGGATGCCGCGTCCGACGCCCGAAGCCACGGCAGGCAGGCCCGGGTCATCCGTGCGATGCCGACGACGTTGACGTCCCACACGCGGTGCCACTCGGCATCGTCGTTCGCGGCGATATCGCCTGCCGCGCCGATGCCCGCATTGTTGATGAGCACGTCGATGCCGCCGAGCTGTGCGGCGATCGTCTGGACGGCCGCGATCACGGTCGCGTCGTCGGTGACGTCCGCCTCCACGGCCAGGACGCCGTCCGGTGTCGAGCCCATCTGCCGGTCGACGATCGCCACCCGTGCACCCCGCGAGCGGAGCTCGCGCGCTATCGCTGCGCCGATCCCGCTCGCGCCCCCCGTAACGACGGCGACGAGTCCTTCGAAGTCCAGAGCATCCGACATGAATTCAGCATATCGGAGCGCCGTTCCATCATCCGGTTGAATTCGCCGTCAGGATGACGAGCCGCTGCGTCGCGCGAGTCATCGCGACGTAGCGGTCGACCGCTCCCTCGATCCCGTCTCCGTACGACTCGGGATCGATCAGCACGACGAGGTCGAACTCGAGTCCCTTCGCCAGCTCGGGGGTGAGCACGCGCACGCGCGCCGACGGCGGGAGCGGGGCAGCCGGAACCCCCTGCGCGACGATGACGCACGCCACGCCGTCCTCGCTGTCGGACAGCCACCCGGCGAGGATGCCCTCGAGCTCCGTCGCGTCGCCGTATCGCACCGGGCGGCCGCTGCGCCGCACCGACGTCGGCACGTTGGCGTCGGGGAGCGCGGCCCGGATGACGGGCTCGGCCGCGCGCATGACCTCCTCGGGCGTGCGGTAGTTCACCGTGAGCGTGGCGACCTCGATGCGGTCGAGCCCGATGTGCTCCAGCCGCTCGCTCCACGACTCGCGGAACCCGTGGCGGGCCTGCGCGCGATCACCCACGATCGTGAAGCTCCGCGACGGGCAGCGTTCGATCAGCATCCGCCACTCCGCGTCGGTGAGCTCCTGCGCCTCGTCGACGATGATGTGGGCGAAGGGTCCCGCGAGCAGATCGGGGTCCGCCGCCGGCAGCGCCGACTGGTCGTCGAGGGAGTTCTGCGCGTCCTCGCCCTTGAGGATCGACATGATCATGAGGTCGCTGTCGTCGCCGGCGATGAGGTCGTCGACGACGGCCGAGCGCCGGTCGCGCTCGGCCGCGCGGGTCGCCTCGGCGCGGATGCGGCGCCGCGTGTCCTCGGGGTCGCCGATGCGCCGTCGGGCTGCATCGAGGATCGGCAGATCCGACACGGTCCACGCGCGAGGATCGTCGCGCTGGAGCGCCGCGACCTCGTCCGGTGCGAGCGAGGGCGCGCAGCGGCGCAGGTACGCGGGCACGGAGAAGAGGTCGGCGACGACGACGGATGCCTCGAGCAGCGGCCACGCGCGCGTGAAGACGCGTCCGAGATCCTCGTGGCGCGCGAGGGTGCGGCGCAGCAGCGCGCGCGGCACGTCGACATCGTCGAACTGGTCCAGGAGGATCTCGAGCACCTCCTCCCAGACCTGATCGCGTGCCTCGTTGTGGGTGGCTCCGGGCTCTGCGGCCGCGAACGCGTCGGCCCACTCCGCCGCCGTGATCCAGAGATCCGCCCACGGCGTCGAGACGAGCAGGTCCTCGGTCGGCGGCTCCTCGTAGAGACGGACGGCCGGCTCGATGGCATCCAGCAGCGTGCGTCGCGCCTTGATCGCGGCGACCGTGGGATCTCTCTCGACTGCAGCCGACGCTCCCTCGTCGACGAGATCGCGCACCGTGCAGGTCAGGACGCCCTCCTCGCCGAGGCTCGGCAGGACGTCCGACACGTACGCCAGATAGGGCTCGTGCGGCCCGACGAAGAGCAGCCGCCCGCGCCCCTCGCCGAGCTGGGGATCGGCGTAGAGCAGGTAGGCCGCGCGGTGCAGAGCCACGACCGTCTTGCCCGTGCCGGGACCGCCGTCGACGACGAGGGCCCCCCGCGCGCCCGCCCGGACGATGGCATCCTGATCCGTCTGGATCGTGCTCAGCACATCGCGCATGCGCGACGAGCGCGAACTGCCCAGGCTCGCGATGAACGCCGACTCGTCGTCGGGCGAGACGAGCACGCCCGACGCACCGGGGACGAGGATCTCATCCCAGTAGTCGGTGATGCGCCCGCGCGTCCACCGGTACCGACGCCGGCTCGACACTCCGAGCGGATGCGCCGGTGTCGCAGCGAAGAACGGCTCCGCGGCGGGCGAGCGCCAGTCGACGAGAAGGCGCGAGCCCGCGGCATCCGTCAATCCCAGCCGGCCGATGTAGACGGTCACATCGTCGGCCACGAAGCGACCGAGGCAGATGTCGATGCTGTATCGCCGCAGCGTGCGCAGACGAGCGCTCAGCCGGTGGATCTCGAGGTCGCGCTCGAGCGCCGCCTCGCCGGAGCGACCCGGCTCGCGTCGCACGCGCGCCAGGCGGGACTCCAGATCGGCGATCTCGCGTTCGAGGCTGTCGGCGATCCGGGCGAAGTGGCGTTCGTCCGCCGCGATCAGGTCGGGTTCGGCCTTGGCGGCGAGGCGGTCGGGAAGAGCGAAGACGGGGGTCGTCACGAGGGGCTCCGTTCTCACGCGCGGAGGCAATGGATGCCGCGCACGGCCGACCAGTATGCGCCCGCGAGGGGGCCTTGCGGCAAGCCCCCATCGCCGCCGTATCCTGGAAGTGCGGGAGGATCTCAGTTCGACGCCGAACCCACCCACCGCTCGCGAACCCACGCACTCTCGTCGACGGAACCGAGTGGGTTCGAGAGAACCGAGTGGGTTCGCGAACCGCGGGAGCTGCCCGGTCTACCGGCAGGTGGCCGCCTTGTCGATGAGCTCCTGCGGCGGGTATCCGTACGCCTGCACGCCGTTGCCTTCGTCGGTGTGCCCCATGCTGATCGCCCACGCCGTCGCCCACGCCTCGTTCTGCGCCTGATCGGCCGAGTCGAACATCTCGTGGCATTTCGAGGTGATGGAGTGGCCGACCTCGTGCGCCACGAGGGCCTTCGCGGACGCACCGGGCCACGTCTCGGCGACCGAGTTCGAGAGCGTGATCGTCGAGAACCCGCCGTCGGCGGTGTTCCATGTCGCGGTGCCCGAGATGCCGTACGGGCCGCCGACGCCGTTCACGTACGGCGCCCAGTCGAACTCGAGCAGCACGCCACCGGCGATCGAACGCGCGAACGCCTCGACCTCGAGGCGCGTCGCGTACAGCGGCCCGGCCTTGGTCTCGAGGACGGCTGCCGCCGAGCTCTTGAGCGCGGCGGCCTGCGTCGCGTAGGCGGCGAACGCGTCGGCGGCGGCGGCATCGACCGTGGCCTGCTGGACGACGGCATCGGAAGCCTCGCGGAAGTCGATCACGACGGCGTTGCGCGCCGAGACGTTCGCGACCTCGAGCGCGTCGGCCGCCCCGGCGACGGAGGCGTAGAGCGCGGTGGCCGCGGCATCCAGGTCAGCGTCCGCGGTGTCGATCGCGGCGTCCGCCGCCGTGAGCGTGCGGGTCAGATCGTCGAGCGAGCCGGTGGTGCTCTCGAGCGCCGGCACGGCATCGAACAGCTCCCACGTCCACAGCGGCTTGTCGTCGTCAGGTCGTGCGACCGGCGCGCCGAGTGCGGACTGCGCTTCGTCCACGGCCTTCGCACTGGCCGCCGCCGCCTCCGCGAACGCCGCCCGCGCGGCGGGATCGACCAGCTCGTCGGTGGCCGCCGCGGCGATGGCATCGGAAGCCTCCACTTCGGCGCTCGCCGTCGCGACGAGTTCGCCCACGTCGTCGCGGGCCGCGTCGGCGTCTTCGGACGCGGCCCCGGCCGCGAGCAGCGCCTCGTCGAAGGCGAGGTTGGCGCTGACGTGCACGTAGGCCGCGCCCGCGATGAGGAGTGCGGCGAGGCCTAGTCCGACCGACCAGCCGACCACGGATCGCGAACCCGCGGTGCGCCGATCGGGCGGTGAGACCCACTCGTGATCCGTCGAGATCGGAACGACCCCGTACTCCGAGGCGACACCGTAGGTCGCCGCGACCGGAGGATGCGCGGGGGCGTCCGTAGGGTCTCTCGGAGGGGGAAGCGTCACATCATGAGTGTAGATAAGCCCGGCCGCACGTCGGTCGCGGGCGACACAATGGTCCACGTGCAGCATGTCGCGTTCTTCCGCAACGTCAATCAGGGGCAGCGCGGCCACCCCTCCACGGCCGATCTGCTGGGCGCCTTCCGCAGGGTCGGCGTCGATGATGCGGCCGCGTTCCAGAGCAACGGCACGGTCATGTTCACGGCTCCGGATGCCGCGGCCGTCCCGCAGGCCGTGCGCGCGCTGCTGGCAGAGCGGGGGATCTTCGACGATGCGATCGAGGTGCGCCCGCTGACGTTCGTCGAGCGGATCGTCGCCGAGCACGCGGCAGCGCCGGATGGCGGCCGCTGCGAGCTCACGCTGTTCGACGCGTCGCGGCGACTGGGAGACGCATCCCTCGTCCGCCAGGAGGCGAGCCGGCGGCGCTGCGCCGTCATCGACGACGGTCCCGGCTGGGCCGTCGTGCGCAACGACCACGATCGGCAGAGCAACGGCACGCCGAGCGTCCAGGCCGTCACCGGGGCGCCGGCCACCTCGCGGGGGATGCTTACTCTCGCGCGCCTGATCGAACGGTTCGCGAGCGCGGAGTGAGCCGCGCTACGCCTCGATCGGACTCTTCGGTCGGGCCCATCGAGCCGGCTCGTTCGGTCCGTTCCAGACTTGGATGACCCCCCACGCGGCCGCCGTGATCGGCACAGCGAGCACGGCGCCGACGATGCCGCCGAGCACCGTGCCGACGGTCAGAGCGACGAGGATCACGAAGGGGTGCAGCTTCATCGACCGGCCCATGAGCACCGGTTGCAGGAAGTTGCCCTCGAGCTGGTTGACGAGAACGACGACACCGACGACGAAGAGCGCATTCACCCAGTCGTTGGCCACGAGCGCCACGAGCGCCGCGAGGATTCCCGCGAGGGTCGCACCGACGATGGGGATGAACGCGAGGAGGAAGACGAGCACGGCGAGCGGGATCGCGAGAGGGACCTGGAGAATGACGAGACCGATGTAGATGCCGATGGCGTCCACGAGGGCGACGGTCGCGGTGCCGCGAACGTACGAGCCGAGCACCGTGGTCGTCTTGTCGCCGATGCGGCGGGCGCGCAGGTAGTTCACGCCGTGGAACGGGCGCAGGAGGAACTCCCACATCTGCGGGCCGTCCTTGAGGAAGAAGAAGAGGATCGTGACCATGAGCACGAGCCCCGTGACGAAGTTGGCGACGGCGCCGACCCCGGCCAGCGCGCCGGAGCCGAACTGTGCGCTCGTGACGAAGCCGGTCAGCTTGTCCACCCACTCCTGCAGCTGATCGGGCTGCAGGAAGTCGAAGGGCAGCGTCTGGATCCACGCCAGCAGCTGCTGGAACCCGTCCTCGGCCTGCGAGTAGAGGTCGTCCCACTGATCGCGGACGGCCCACACGATGAGCCAGCCGAGCAGGCCGAGGATGACGACGATCGCGAGCAGCGTGATGACGGTCGCGAGCAGCGACGGGATGCCTCGCCGACGCATCCAGCTCATCACCGGCTGGAAGGCCGATGCGAGGATCAGCGCGATGACGAGCGGGATCGTGACCAGCGTCAGCGACTGGATCGCGAAGATGATGGCCGCCAGGACCACGACGACGACGATCAGCTGGAGGGCACGCACGCTGAGACGGCCGAAGCCGTCGGCCCAGAGGCTCCACGGCGCGCGCCCGGCCTTGAGGGTGACGGATGCGTCATCCAGCCGCACGGTGCGCGGTTCATCGCTTCGGAAGAGTCCCATGCGATGACGGTACGTGCCACCGGAGAGTTTCGGCCGCCCCTTGCGCGCGACGCGCGGATTCGTCTAGCGCTGGAGGGATGCCGGAGGCAGGTCGAACCACCGCAGATGCTCGAAGTCGTCGCTGAGCCGATCATCGGCCACGTGCTCGGGCTCGCCGTCGGCGTACGGATCGGGCAGCGATGCGAACAGAGCACGTGCGGCGACGAGATGCTCGGCGAGCGCGGACTCGGGCATGCGCTCGTCGCGCCGTGGGTAGGTGAGCGCGCCGTCGCGGTCGTAGTGCAGCTGATCCAGCCGGAGGGGCGGCTCGACGACTCCCGACTCGTGCACCCAGAGTCCGGTCTCGGGCGAGAACCGGTAGTGCGGCACGAGCTTGTGGCCCTCGTCCGCGATGAGAGAGACGGAATCGACGATGTACTGGAAAACCTCGTCGCTGATGAAGTAGTTGAAGCTCACGCGCACCCACCCGGGCTTGATGCCTTCGCAGCCGCCGGCGATCTCGCGCTCGAACTCGTGCGAGCGCTCGAGGTCGATGCCCAGCAGGCGGTGACCGTACGGGCCGGCGCACGAGCAGCCGCCGCGCGCCTGGATGCCGAAAAGATCGTTGAGGATGGCCACGACGACGTTGTGGTGCAGGTAGCGTCCGCCCGGGCGGGTGATGACGAACGAGACGATCGAGAGGCGGTCGGCCGTCGCGTTGCCGAGGATCTGGATCGATGGATGCGACGCCCACGCCGCGCGGGCGCGGGTGAGGAAGCCGCGCTCGAGCTCGCGGATCGTCTCGACTCCGACGGCATCCTTCAGCGCGAAGACGAGCCCGGCCCGGATCGACTCGATGATCGCCGGCGTCCCCGCCTCTTCGCGATGTGCGGGGTCGGTGATGTAATGGTGCTCGAGCGGATTGACGTAGGCCACGGTGCCGCCGCCGACGGACTCGGGCACGGAGTTGGTGAGGATGCGGCGGTTCACGACGAGGACACCCGGGGTTCCCGGACCGCCGATGAACTTGTGCGGCGAGAGGAAGACGGCGTCTTCGTTCGACGCGTCGATGTCGACGTACGGCGCCGCGGCGGCGTAGTCCCAGAACGCGAGCGCGCCGTGGGCATGCAGCAGCTCGGTGATGCCGGCGGTGTCGGTGAGGATCCCGGTGACGTTGCTCGCCGCGCTGAACGAGCCGATCTTGAGCGGTCGGTCGGCGTAGCGCTCGAGCTCGGCTTCGAGGCGCGCGAGGTCGACATGGCCGTCGGCGTTCTCGGGGATCGTGACCACGTCGGCCAGCGACTCGCGCCACGGGAGCTCGTTGCTGTGGTGCTCGTAGGGGCCGAGGAAGACGACCGGGCGCCGATCGGCGGGGATCTGCGCCGACAGGCCGTGCTCGCGATCGAGGTCGGCCGGGATCCGCAGCCCCAGGATGCCGATGATCTTGTTGATCGCGGCGGTCGAGCCGTTCCCCGTGAAGATCACGACCGTGTCGTCGGTGCCCTTGACCGCGCGGTGGATGATCGCTCTGGCGTCTTCGCGCAGGCGGGTCGTCTGCAGGCCCGTGCCACTGGACTCGGAGTGCGTGTTCGCGTAGCGCGGGAGGACCTCGTCGCGCACGAAGTCCTCGATGAATCCGAGCGCCCGTCCGCTCGCGGTGTAGTCCGCGTACGTCACGCGGCGCGGACCGAACGGGCCGTACATGACCTGGTCGTCGCCGATGACGGATGCCCGGATGCGGGCGAGGAGGGCGGGCTCTTCCTGCACGGGTGAAGGATACTCCGGTCGCTCTTCGGGGCTGTGGCTCTCCGGGGCCGCTCGCCTCACGCCGTGCGGTCGTCGAACTCGCGGCGCAGGTACCTCGGCGCCTGGACGCGCCATGCTTCGGCGACGAGCTCGGCGAGATGATCGGCGTCGATGGATGCCGCGCGGAACGCGATCTTCGGCTCGCCCCATGTGGTCGTCTGAGGCAGGAAGACGTCCGGCGCCATCTCGCGCAGAGCGAGCGCGTCGAGCGGATCGGCGAGCTTCACGCCGATGCACAGCTCGGTTGCGACGATCTGACGTACGGGCTCGGGGATGCTCGGGTACGGAACGCACTCCCACGCATAGGGCTTGTTGCGCACGAACCATGCGCGCCCACCGCCGGACGAGCGCTCTTCGCTGCCGGGCAGCCCCGCGGCGATCGCGCTGACGTCGTCGAGAGTGGGCACGACACGACCCTATTCCGCACCTCCGACGCGTCGTGTCCCACTTTGCCCGCTTCGTGTCCCAGTTCGCCTCGGAATCGCGCCCGATAACGAGGCAAACTGGGACACGCAGACGGGTCTGGGGCTCGAGCCCCAGCGGACCGCGCGTCAGCGGGTGAGGATGAGCGCGTCGCCCTGGCCGCCTCCGCCGCAGAGGGCCACAGCGGCGGTGCCGCCTCCGCGCCGGACGAGCTCGTGCACGGCGTGCACGACGAGACGGTTGCCGGACGCCCCGATGGGGTGGCCGAGCGCGATGCCTCCGCCGTGCGGATTGACGACGTCGTCCGTCAGCCCGAGCTCGGCCTGCGAGCGGACGACGACGGCACCGAAGGCCTCGTTGATCTCGACGATGTCGAGGTCGGAGACGGAGATGCCCTGCTTCGCGAGCGCCTTCTCGATCGCACGGGCGGGCTGAGCGTGCAGCGAGTTGTCAGGGCCCGCGACCTGACCCGACGCGCCGACGACGGCCAGGACGTCCCAGCCGTTCTCGTCGGCGTGCGAGCGGGTCGTGAGCACGACCGCCGACGCGCCGTCCGAGATCTGCGACGCATTGCCGGCCGTGATCGAGCCGTCCTTCGAGAAGGCGGGGCGCAGGCCCGCGAGGGTCTCGGCCGTCGTCTCGGGCCGGACGCCCTCGTCCTTCGTGACGACGATCGGCTCGCCGCGGCGCTGGGGGATCTCGATCGGCACGATCTCGGCCTCGAACAGGCCCTGCTCGTGCGCCGCTGCGGCACGCTGATGCGAGCGGGCGGCCACGGCATCCTGAGCCTCTCTCGTCACCTCGAAGCGTGCGTTGTGCCGCTCGGTCGACGCGCCCATGCTCTCGCGGTCGAACGCGTCGGTCAGGCCGTCGTACGCCATGTGGTCGAGCACCTCGATCGAGCCGTACGCCCACCCGTCTCGCGAGCCCATGAGCAGATGCGGCGCGTGGGTCATCGACTCCATGCCCGCCGCGACGACGACGGTCGCGTCGCCCACGCGCAGCATGCGCGCACCGTCGATGATCGCGGTGAGGCCAGAGAGGCACACCTTGTTGACACTGCCGGCGTGGACGTCCCACCCGATGCCCGCGCCGATCGCGGCCTGGCGAGCCGGGTTCTGACCCGACCCCGCGGGCAGCACCTGACCGACGAGCACGGCATCGACGGCGGATGCGGGGATGCCGGCCTTCTCGAGCGCGCCCGCGATCGCCCGCGCGCCGAGCTCGGGGGCGGTCAGCGCCGCGAGCTGGCCCTTGAGTCGCCCCTGCGGCGTGCGCGCGGCGGCGACGATGACGACGTCGTCGTGATTCATGGTTCGATTCTCTCCTGGATGATGAGGGGAGGCTCGGTCGCGGCGATGACCTCGTCGACCGTGACGCCGGGGGCGGTCTCCACGAGCACGAGCCCGGCATCCGTCACGTCGATGACGGCGAGGTCGGTGATGATGCGGTTGACGACGCCCCGGCCGGTGAGCGGGAGAGAGCAGTCGTCCACGATCTTCGCCGAGCCGTCGCGTGCGACGTGCTCCATGAGGACGATGACCTTCGCGGCGCCGTGCACGAGATCCATCGCGCCGCCGGGACCCTTCACCATCTTGCCGGGGATCATCCAGTTGGCGAGGTCGCCCGTCGCCGAGACCTGCATCGCCCCGAGGATCGCGGCATCGATCTTGCCGCCGCGGATCATGCCGAAGCTCGTCGCCGAGTCGAAGAACGCGGCACCCGGCAGGGTCGTCACCGTCTCCTTGCCGGCGTTGATGAGGTCGGGGTCGACGTTCTCCTCGGTCGGGTACGGCCCGACGCCGAGAATGCCGTTCTCGGACTGCAGCACGACCGTGACGCCGTCGGGCACGTAGTTGGGCACGAGCGTCGGCAGGCCTATGCCGAGGTTGACGTACGCGCCGTCGGCGAGTTCTGCGGCCGCACGCGCGGCCATCTCGTTGCGGGTGAGGGCCATGGTCATGCCTCCGTGACGGTGCGGCGCTCGATGCGCTTCTCGATGCCGGTGCCGACCTCGACGATGCGGTGCACGTAGATGCCGGGCAGATGGATGCTGTCGGGATCGAGCCCGCCGGGCTCGACGAGCTCCTCGACCTGCACGATGCACACGCGCCCCGCCATCGCGGCGAGCGGGTTGAAGTTGCGCGCCGCCTTGTTGAAGACGAGGTTGCCGTGGCGGTCGCCCTTCCACGCGTGGACGAGCGCGAAGTCGGTCACGATCGCCTCTTCGAGCACGTACTCGCGCGGCTCGCCGCTCACGTCGAAGGTGCGGACGTCCTTGGCGGGGGATGCCACGGCGATGCCGCCGGAGCCGTCGTAGCGCCGGGGGAGGCCGCCCTCGGCGACCTGCGTGCCGACGCCGGTCTGCGTGTAGAACGCCGCGATGCCCGAGCCGCCCGCGCGGAGCTTCTCGGCGAGCGTGCCCTGCGGCGTCAGCTCGAGCTCGAGCTCGCCCGAGAGGAACTGGCGCTCGAACTCCTTGTTCTCGCCGACGTACGACGACGTCATCTTGCGGATGCGCTTGGCGTTCAGCAGCACGCCCAGCCCCCAGTCATCCACTCCGCAGTTGTTGCTCACGATGCTGAGGTCGGAGGTGCCCTGCTCCAGCAGCGCTTCGATGAGGGCGATGGGATTGCCCGACAGGCCGAAGCCGCCGACGGCGAGCGAAGCGCCGTCGGGGATGTCGGAGACCGCCTCGGCGGCGGATCCCCAGGTCTTGTCGATCACGTGTGCTCCTTCGCGTTCGTGCGTCTGCTCCACACTGCGCGCCGCCGACCGTGCGTGTCACGGCAGGGATTGCCATGTGGAACCCGACGCGTCTATCGTCCATATCGTGGACACCAGCGCGACGATCCCCGGGGCGCAGTCGATCGCGCGCGCCGCACGCCTGCTGCGGTTCGTGACGCAGGCGTCGGCCGACGGACTCGCCGTCAGCGATCTTGCGCGCAAGGCCGAGCTCACGCGCCCCACCGCGCATCGGCTCCTCACCGCGTTGCGCCACGAGGGACTCGTCGATCAGGACGAGCGGACGGGACGATGGATGCCCGGGCCCGAGCTCTATCTCATGGGGCAGGTCGCGGCATCCCGCTACGACATCTCGACCATCGCGCGCGACATCGTGCGCTCCCTCGCCGTGCGGACGGAGGAGAGCGCGTTCCTCTCGGTGCGCCGCGGTGACGAGACGGTCTGCCTGCTGCGCGAGGAGGGCAGCTTCCCGATCCGCTCGTTCGTGCTGTCCGAGGGTGTGCGCTTTCCCCTCGGCGTCGCGTCGGCGGGGCTCGCGATCCTCGCGTTCCTTCCACCCCACGATGTGGACGCCTACTTCGAGCGTCATCCCGAGCTGGTCGAGCAGTGGGGCGGGGCGCACGGCGAGAAGCGTCTGCGCACGCGACTGCGCGAAACGCAGGAGCGCGGCTACGCCGTGAATCCGGGCCTCATCGTCGAGGGGTCGTACGGGCTGGGCGCGGCGGTCTTCACGCGCGAGGGGCACCCCCAGTGGGCGTTGAGTCTCACGGGCGTGCGGTTCCGGTTCGGGCCCGATCGGATCGCCGAACTCGGCCGCACGCTGCTCGCGCACGCCCACCAGCTCTCGTCGCGCATCGCGGCATCCGGGCGCTGAGCCTCCCCCTCACTCGAGTGTCCACGGATCGCGGCTCGAGCCATGTCATAGTCGCGATCCGTGGACACGGGGCGAGGGGTGGGCGTGAGTAGCCTGGATCGCATGTCGATCGTCGTGATGGGGGTCTCGGGCGCGGGCAAGTCGACGGTGGCGGCGGCGCTCGCGGCGGCTCTCGGCGGCGCGTACATCGACGCGGACGACCTTCACCCCGCCGAGAACGTCGCGAAGATGGCCGCCGGCGTACCGCTGGACGACGGAGACAGGATGCCGTGGCTGCGCCTCGTCGGGGGAGCGCTCGCCGAGGACCGGCTGGTCGTCGTCGCGTGCTCGGCGCTACGGCGGACGTACCGCGACGTGCTGCGGGATGCGGCATCCCGCGTCTTCTTCGTGCACCTCGACGTCGACCCGGCCGTCCTCTCGGCGCGCCTCGCGCAGCGGACCGATCACTTCATGCCGGCGAGCCTCCTCGCGTCGCAGCTCGCGACGCTCGAGCCGCTCGACGCGGACGAAGCGGGGATCGTCGTCGACGCGGCTGCGCCGCTCGCCGAGATCATCCCCGCTGCAGCAGAGGCGTGGCGCAGAGCGGAGTCGTAGGCTGAGATCACTCATCTCCCCGTTGCCCGAAGGAGCGCACATGGCCGGCAAGTACGACCTCGAGACGACGACACTCGGCACCCTGCTCGACGACCCCGAGGCGCGGGCGATCATCGTGGAGCTCGTGCCGGAGCTGCCCGATCACCCGATGATCGGCTTCGCGAAGGGCATGCCCGCCGCAGCGGTGCTCAAGATGGCCGGCGGCCAGCTGCCTGCCGACACCCTCGAGCAGCTGACGACCCGCATCTCCGCACTCTGACGCGGTCGGCCGCGCGGCATGCGCGGCGTGGGACTCAAGCGGGCGGTGCGGTCGACTGCCGCACCACGAGGTGCGTCGGGATCGGTGTGTCCTCTGTGACGCTGTCGGGCTCCTCGACCGCGATGAGCACCTTCTGCATGATGAGTTCGCCGAGGGTGTCGAAGTCCTGGCGGACGGTCGTGAGCGCGGGGTAGAGGTAGCCCGCCTCGGGCACGTCGTCGAAGCCGACGACGCTGACATCCTCGGGCACGCGCAGACCGCGCTCGCGCAGCGCGGACAGGACCCCGATGGCCATGTGGTCGTTCGCGACGAAGATCGCGGAGCCCGGTGAGATCTCGAGGCTCTGCGCGATGCGATGACCGCTCGCCGCCGACCAGTCGCCGATGCTCGGCTCGACGGCCTCGAGACGCCGCTCGGCGAGTTCGTCACGCCAGCCGCGGACGCGCTCGAGCGCGTCCGTCGCTCGCGTCGGACCCGCCAGGTGCAGGATGCGCGTATGGCCGAGCTCGGCCAGATGCCGCACCGCGGAGCGGGCGCCGCGATACTGATCGATCGACACGATCAGAGGGCTGCGACGCGGAGTGGAGGCCGCCGCGACCACGGGCACGCTCAGATCGAGCCCGCGCACGATCTCGAGCACGCCCACGTCGACGACCACGAGGACGATCGCGTCGACCCGCTGGCGGAGCAGCCCCTCGATCACGCTGCGGACAGCCGCCGGATCGTTGTCGAGTCCGCTCACGGTGTCGACGTTGTACCGAGCCGCGCGCGCCGCGAAATTGAAGTGCATCGCGATCGAGGTCGGGCCGAATGCGAGCGCACCCGGCGTCACGAGACCGATCGTGCGCGTGCGGCGCGTGACGAGCGCCCGCGCGGCAGGCGAGGGGCTGTAGCGCAGCTGCGCGATCGCCTGCTCGACGCGCGCGCGGGTGGCCGGCCGGACGTTCGGCAGATCGTTGATGACGCGCGACACCGTCTGGTGCGACACCCCGGCCAGTCGTGCGACGTCGAAGATGTTCGCCGCACGGGCCGAGCCGTCCTCGGCGACGAATCCTCCCGGCTCAGCCATCGAGCCCCTCCGGCTGGGCGACGAGCGCCATCAGCGAGTCGACGGTGAGGTCGTCCGATGCCCGCACGTCGACGATGCGGCCCTCCCGCAGGATGGCGATGCGGGTCGAGACGCGCAGTACTTCTTCGAGTTCGGCCGAGATGAACACGACCGACAGGCCGTTGGACGCCATCTCGCCGACCAGGTTCTGGATCTCGACCTTCGCGCCGACATCGATGCCCCGGGTCGGCTCGTCGAGAAGCAGCACGCGCGGCGACAGGGCGAGCAGACGTGCGAGGAGCACCTTCTGCTGATTCCCGCCCGACAGGGTTCCGGCGGGGCGGTCGAGATCGGCGGGACGGATGTCGAGGGCGTCGACCCAGCTCGCGGCGAGCTCGCGGCGCCGCGCGTTCGGGATGCGCCGTGCCACACCGCGATCCGCCTGGACGGCGAGCGTGATGTTGTCCAGAACGCTCAGGTGGCTGATGATTCCCTCGGTGCGGCGGTTCTCGGACGAGTAGACCACCCCGAGCGACATCGCCGAACGCGGGCTGTGCGGTGCACCGCTCTTGCCGGTGATGCGCACCACCCCGGAATCGAGGCGGTCGATGCCCGAGATGCCGCGCGCGAGCTCCGTGCGACCAGAGCCGAGCAGCCCCGCGACGCCGAGGACGTCGGCTTCGAACAGATCGATGTCGGCGTCGACGATGCCCGAGCCGACCGTGATGCCCCGCGCGGTGAGGTAGGGCGCCGTCTCGTCGTCGGCATCCATCGCTCTGGCGGGCGCCGCGACGTCGGCGGCGGCGCGCCCGAGCATCGCCTGCACCAGATCGATCCGCAGCAGCTCCTTCGTCAGGTACTCGCCGACGAAGCGTCCGTCGCGCAGAACCGTCACCCGGTCGCACAGCTCGTACACCTGATCGAGGAAGTGCGACACGAACAGGATCGCGACCCCGCGCTCCTTGAGCTCGCGGACGACGCGGAACAGCTCGGCCACCTCGTCGAGATCCAGGCTCGAGGTCGGCTCATCGAGCACCAGCACGCGCACATCGGTCGAGATCGCGCGTGCGATCGCCACGAGCTGCTGCACCGCGAGGGAGTGAGTGCCCAGCAGCGACGCGGGATCGATGTCGATGCCGAGATCGACCAGCACGTCGTGCGCCTGCGCGCGCATGCGGCGCCAGTCGATCGCTCCGAAGCGGCGCGGCTCACGACCCAGCAGGATGTTCTCGGCGACCGAGACGTTAGGGAGAAGGTCGATCTCCTGATACACGGTGCTGATCCCGGCCTGCTGCGCGTCGTGCGGGGAAGCGAAGTGCACGGTCTCGCCGGCGAGGACGAGCGTCCCCGCGTCGAGGCGGAGCGCGCCGGTGATCGCCTTGATGAGCGTCGACTTGCCTGCGCCGTTCTCGCCCATGAGCGAGTGGACCTCGCCCGGGAAGAGGCGGAAGTCGACATCGTCGATCGCCGCGTCGGCACCGAACCGCACCGTCGCCCCGGTCAGCTCCAGGAGCGGCCGGACAGCGGTGTTCATTCCGCCATTATCGTGCCTGCCGTGCGTGCGCACGCGGCCATCCTCTCGGCGCGTGGGCAGCTATCGTCGGCGTCTCGTCGATCGCGCCACGATCGCCCGCTGCACGACGATGAACAGCAGGAGCAGGACGCCGATGATGATCTGCGTCCAGGACTGCTCAGCGCCCATGAACGAGATGATCTTCTTGATCGTGCCGTAGACGAGCACTCCGACGAGCGAGCCGAGGACGTATCCGGTGCCGCCGGTGAGCAGCGTGCCGCCGATCACGACGGCCGCGATGGCGTCGAGCTCGGTTCCGATGCCGTTCCGGGGGTAGCCCGCGCCCGAGTACGCCGTGAGCAGCAGACCCGCGAGCCCGCCGCACACGCCGCTGATGACGTAGACCACGACCTTGGTTCGCGCGACCTTGAGCCCCATGAGACGCGCCGACTGCTCGCCGCCGCCGACGGCGTAGACTGTGCGGCCGAACCGCGTCCAGTGGAGGACGAAAACCGCGAGCGCCACCGTCGCGAGGGCGATGACACCGGTCGGGGTGATGTACCAGTCGCCGACCGTGAAGCGCGTGCGCTGCAGCCACAGCACGGCCGGGTCCTCGACCTTGATCGACGAGAGGCTCACGACGAACGCGAGGCCCCGGGCGAGGAAGAGTCCGGCGAGGGAGGCGATGAACGGCTGCACGTCGAACTGCTGCACGAGCACCCCGATCAGCAGGCCGATCACGGCTCCGCCGATCAGCATCGCCGGGACCGCCACGACGACCGGGACGCCTTGCGAGAGCAGCGATGCGCCCAGGATGCCCGTGAACGCCATCACCGATCCGACCGAGAGGTCGATGCCGCCCGTCAGGATCACGAACGTCATTCCGACCGCGAGCACGACGAGATAGGCGTTGTCGAGCAGGAGCGCCGACATGTTGCGTGCGGTGAGGAAGTTGCCGAACTGCGCCTGCGCACTGACCAGGAGGATGATGAGGATCGCGATCGCCGCGAACGTCGGCAGCAGGGACGCACGCCGACTGAGGAACGTGCTGTATCGCGCGCCGAGGCCGAGGACCGTGCGCGCGGGGGTGTCCAGTTCGGTCGTCATGACGCCACCTCCGCCGTGATCGTCGTATCGGTGCCACGGGTGGAGCGCCTGCGCGCGAGCTCTCGAATCCACCGATGGAGCCGTGGGGACTGCACGATGACGACGACCACCACGACGACGGCGAAGAACACGGGACTCTGCGCCGGCGGCACGCCGAGGAACAGGATGGTCTTGTCGAGCGTCTGAATGACCAGGACTCCGACCACCGTTCCCGCGATCGTGAACTTGCCGCCCATGAGCGACGTGCCGCCGAGCACGACGGCGAGGATCGCGTAGAGCTCGATGAACTGCCCTGCGGCGTTCGCGTCGGCGGCGCGGATGTTCGAGCTGTAGATGACTCCTGCCAGACCTGCGAGCACCCCGCTGGTCACGTAGGCGCCGAAGATGATGCCCCGAGCTCGGACCCCGGCGAGGCGACTCGCCTCGGGGTTGATGCCCACCGCCTCGGTCAGCACGCCGAGCGCCGTGCGACGCTCGACGAGCGAGATGACGACGGCTGCGACGACCCAGATGAGGAAGGCGACGGGCAGGAAGAGGAGGTAGCCGGTCGCGATGAACGAGTAGGGCGCGCTGTTGACCGTCGTGATGAATCCGTCGGTGATGAGCAGTGCGACGCCGCGCCCGGCGAGCATCAGCACGAGTGTCGCGATGATGGGCTGGATGCCGACGACCGACACCAGGAACCCGTTCCACACCCCCAACACGAGCGAGACTCCCAGGGCCGCGGCGACCGCGACGGCGACGGTCGCGAGGCTCTCGGGGTCGCCGGACGTGTCGATGATCGTCAGGGCGACCGCGCCCGAGACGGCCATGATTGCTCCGACCGACAGATCGATGCCGCGTGTGGCGATCACGATCGTCATGCCCAGAGCCACGAGCATGAGGGGCGCGCTCGTGCGGAGGATGTCGATCAGCACACCGTAGAGCTGGCCGTCCTGCACCGTGATGCTGATGAAGCTCGGCCGCACGATGGTGTTGACGACGATGAGCGCCAAGAGCGCCACGATGGGCCAGAACAGCCGGTGTCGTGCGAGCTTCTTCATGCCGCGGTTCCTTCGTCCTTGTTGGCGATGTAGTCGATGAGCTGGTCGAGGTCGAGATCCTGAGAGGGGAGCTCGCCGATGGCGCGGCGATCCCGCATGACGACGATGCGCTGCGCGATGCGCAGCACCTCCTCGAGTTCGGAGGAGATGAAGATCACCGAGAGGCCCTCGCCGCTCAGCTCGGCGACCTTGCGCTGGATATCGGCCTTCGCGCCGACATCGATTCCGCGAGTGGGCTCGTCGAGGATGATCAGCTGCGGTGCCGTGGCCAGCCACCGCCCGAGCAGCACCTTCTGCTGATTGCCGCCGGACAGATTGCCGGCGAGCATGTGCGGGTCGGCGGGGCGCACTCCCAGTGCGGCGATGTACTCGGACACGAGGGCATCCTGCTCTGCGCGGCGCAGCCTGCGCAACGCGCCCCGCTTGGCCTGCACACCGAGCACGATGTTCTCCGCCACCGTGAGGTCGGCCACGATGCCTTCCGCGCGCCGGTTCTCGGACGAGAACGCGATGCGGTTGTCGATCGACTGCCGGGGGGAGTGGAGCTTGACGGCGGAGCCCGTGATCTCGACCTGGCCCGAGTCCGCACGATCGGCGCCGTAGAGCAGCCGGACGAGCTCGGTGCGCCCCGACCCCAGGAGTCCGGCGATGCCCACGACCTCGCCCTCGTATACCTCGAGGTCCGCGGGCTGCAACTGACCGCGGCGGCCGATGCCGGTCGCGCGCAGCACGGGCGTGGTCTCGCGGTCGATGACACGGCTCGACACCGAGGCGAGTGCGGTGAGCTCGTCGAGCTCGCGCCCGATCATCTTCGTGACGAGATCCGCGCGCGGGAGGTCGCCGACGAGGTACTCGCCGACGAGCTTTCCGTTGCGCAGCACGGTCAGACGATCCGAGATCTCGTAGATCTGGTCGAGGAAGTGGCTGACGAACAGGATCGCCACACCCTGGGATCGCAGTTCGCGGATGACGGCGAAGAGCCGCTCCACCTCGTCGCGGTCGAGGCTCGAGGTCGGCTCGTCGAGGATCAGCACCTTGGCATCCAGCACCATCGCCCGCGCGATGGCGACGAGCTGCTGGACGGCGATCGAGTGGCTGGCCAGGATCGATCGCGTATCGAGGACCTGCCCGAGGCTCTCGAGGTGCCGGGCGGCTTCGCGGTGGGTAGCGCGCCAGTCGATTCCCCCACCACGGCGCGGCTCGTGTCCCAGCATGACGTTCTCGCCGACGGAGAGGTTCGCGCAGAGGTTCACCTCCTGATACACGGTCGACACACCCGCCGCCTGCGCGGATGCGGTGCCGTCGAAGACCTGATCGGCGCCGTTGACCGTGATGGTGCCGGCGTCGATCGGATAGACACCCGTGAGGGCTTTGATGAGCGTCGACTTGCCCGCGCCGTTCTCGCCCATGAGCGCGTGGACCTCGCCCGGGTGGAGTGTGAAGTCGACGCCGTCGAGCGCGAGCACGCCGGGGAAGCGGATGGTGATCCCCGACATCGTGACGACGGGAGTCAGTGAGGTGAGTGCGGTGTTCGCGGACATGGGCGACATCGGCCTTTCCAAGGTCATTGCCGCGCACGTCCGCCGAGCCCGAGAGCCCGGCGGACGTGCGCCGACGATGGTGCGTGCGCGGGATTCGACGGGCGTCAGTACAGACGCGAGTCGATGACCTCGGCAGCCTGCTCGGGAGTGAAGCTCTCGTCGGTGACGAAGTAGGTCTTGTCGACCGTCTTCCCGTCGAGGACGTCCTTGACGATCCCGGCCGCGAGCTCGCCCAGCAGCGGGTTGCACTCGACGATGAAGTTGATCTTGTTGTCGATCAGGGCGAGCATGCCGTCCTTCACCGCATCGATCGAGATGATCTTGATGTCTTCGCCCGGCGTGGCGCCGGCCGCTTCGATCGCCTCGATCGCACCGAGGGCCATGTCGTCGTTGTGCGCGTAGACCAGGTCGATGCCGTCGACGCCGTACTTCTGGAGGAAGCCCTCCATGACCTTCTTGCCACCGTCTCGCGTGAAGTCGCCGGTCTGCGAGTCGATCTTCTCGATCGACGTGTCGGCGATGGCCTCGTCGAAGCCCTCCGCGCGGTCGTTCGCGGGCGCCGAGCCCGTCGTGCCCTCGAGAACGACGAGCTTCGTCGGGTCGGCGAAGTTCTCGGCGGCCCACTCGCCCGCCATGACGCCCTCGTTGCGGAAGTCGAGTCCGACCCAGCTCGCGTAGAGGTCATCCGATGCCGAGACCGTGCGGTCTTCGAGGACGACGGGGATGTCGGCATCCTTCGCCTCCTGCAGCACGTCGTCCCAGCCATCGGTCACGATCGGCGCGATGACGATCGCGTCGACGCCCTGGTTGATGAAGTCGCGCACCGCGGCGATCTGCGCGGCGGGATCGTTGTCCGCGGCGTTGAACGTGAGCTTGAAGCCGTTCTCCTCCGAGAACGCCGCCTTCATCGACTCGGTGTTCGCGGAGCGCCAACCCGACTCCGACCCCGTCTGCGCGAAGCCGACCGTGATGAGCTCGCCCCCGCCGCTGTCTCCGCCGTCGCCACCTGCGTCGGTGGAGCTCGCGCAACCGGTCGCGCTGAGGGCCATCGCCCCCAGAAGTGCGATGCCGGCCAGAAGTGTCTTCTTCTTCATTCCAAAACCTCCTCGTTCTGGTTCCGGCGTCGATGCCGGTCTCGTGTTCCCCAGCCCACCGTGGGCCGCGTTCTGAATGTTAGCCCTAACATTCCTGATCGACGCAAGTTGTGAGCGGTAACACTTCGATAACGGCATGTGTTTGCGGGACCGAACGCTTCAGTCACCGATCGATCCCGCTCGCCGAAGTGAGGGATAACATTCGAGGGCGCCGCTCCTCTCGCACGGCTCGCCCCGAACCCTGTGGCTGAGAGCCGATCGTGACGAAAGGTCAGCGGGGGCGGCGCCAGAGCCTCCGGCGGCGCGGGGGCGCGGCATCCGTCGTCGCCTGCGACTCGCGCTCGGCGCGACGGGCGCGCCAGGCGTTCATCTCGGCAGCGACGTCGCGTACGGGGGTGACCACGGGCGGCCCGCCGAGGAGCTGCCGGCGGGCCTCGATGACCCGGCGGTTGAAGTCCTCCAGCGTCTCGCGCACATCCGACTCGCGGGCGAGCGCGTCGAGAGTCGATTCCAGCTCGGCATCCTCCACTCGCAGCCGCAGTGCGGGCGGACCGAGCCCCGTGAGGTTCTCTCGCTCGATCTTGCGGCGGATCCACCAGTCCGGGTCTTGGCTTGCACCCAGATGCGGGATCGGCTCACCCGCCCCCGGCAGGTCGTCGAAGTCGCCGCGACGGATCGCCTGCTGGATCGCCGTCTCGACGTAGGCCGCCGTCTCGCGCTGCGTGGGTGTGCGCGCCGGCTCCTCGGGTTCGGCGTCGGCGCCCTGTCGATAGCGGGCTGCGGCGAGTCGGGGGTCTTCGCTCATGCATCCCGCCACGAATGCCGGGGCTCGTAGCCGAGCAGGCGACGCGCCTTCTCGATCGACAGGAGGGTCTCGTGCGTGCCGAACTCGCGGGCGATGGGCACGTCGGGGAAGACCTCGGCGACGAGTTCCGCGTTCGGGCGCGACATCACCGAGTCGGCTGCCGCGATGATGAACTGGTCGAATCCGGGTGGCGCGACCGCGAGCGCGCGCTCCACCGCCTGTGCGCCGTCACGCGCGTCGATGTAGCCCCACAGGTTCCACTTCCGCAGACGTGCGTCGGCATCGAACGACGGGAATTCGGCGTAGTCCTCGGGCACCATGACGTTCGAGAAGCGCAGCGCCGTGATCGAGAGATCGGGATGCCAGCGCACGAGCTCGACCGCGAGCCGCTCCTCGAGCGTCTTGACGAGCGAGTACACGGATTCGGGGCGCGGCGCATAGTCCTCGTCGACCGGGATGTACGGAGGCGGCACATCGAACGGCAGGCCGAGCACCGTCTCGCTCGAGGCGTAGACGATGCGCCGGATGCCGAGCCGCACGGCCGCCCAGAAAACGTTGAAGGTCGCCGCCATGTTGTTGTGGAAGGTCGCGACGTCGCTGCGGATGCCGGGAGCCGGGATCGCGCCCAGGTGCACGACCGCGTCGAATCCGATCGGGCGGTCGCCCACTCCGGCCATCGTGTCGACGACCTGGCCGTAATCGGTGAGGTCGACCTGGACGAAGCCCGGCCCGCGCTCGCCCGCGATGTCGAGACCGACGACGTCGTGCCCGTTCGCCCTCAGCTCGCGAGCGACGACGGTTCCGAGCTTTCCCGATGATCCGGTGAGGGCGATGCGCATGCCTCCAGCGTGCCATCCCGCGTGCGCCGGCGGGTCGGATGCCTCGTTTCGCGACGGGTCTGCCCGGCGCGGGCCGAGTGCTCTCCCCGTCGCGGACACTCGCGGGTGGGGATCACGCCTCGGCGGGCTCGGCGCCGGCGAGCCGACGATGGCGCTCGCGCGCGAAGTCCTGAGCCCGGGGTCCGGAGCCGAGCGCGCGCTGCGAGACGGCGAGCACGATGCGCGTCGCCGAGATGACGGGGAGGATGGTGCGGCGCAGCCCGAGCAGCTTTCGATACCGGTGCGGCAGCGAGGCGACCGCGGCCGCGAACAGCACGCGATAGGCCACCCGCATCGTCCCCGTGAAGGGCACGTCGCGCAGGAAGCGCACGACCGCGTCCACCCGCTCATCGCGGCGGAGCTCTCCGCGATCGAGGTAGCCGTCCATCCTCGCCCGCAGGTCGGCCTCCGTCTCGGGCGGGTGCTCGACCCGCATGAGGCGCCCGGCGATCGCCCACTCCCGCACGTACGCGTCTGCGCCGCCGGGGATCGGTCCGCCCCAGCGCTCGTGTGCGCCGAGGAACGCCTCGGTGAAGGCCAGGTGCACCCACTCCACGAGCGATGCGTCGGACGCCGAGTACGCGCGGGGTCCGGCATCCGTCGCATACGTCCCCTCGACCCGCTCGTGCAGGCGACCCACGCGCGCCGTCTCCCGCTGCGCCTGCGCGGTCGATCCGTAGGTCACGCAGATGATCCAGCGCACGGTGCCCGTGAGCCTGCCGATCGGGTCTTCGCGGTAGCGCGAGAAGTCGTGCACGCCCGCCATCGCGCCCGGGTGGAGTGCCTGGATGAGGAGGGCCCGGATGCCGGCGACGAAGGTGGCCGTTCCCGCATGGACCGTCCAGACCGCGCCCCCGTCGGCGAAGTAGCCGTCGTCGCCGCCGTCGGCGAGAGCGCGCACCCACGCCGGGGTTCCGTCGGGATCGCCCGCGAGCGCCGTGAGCAGTCGCGCGCGCAGTGTCATGTCTCCAGCGTGCCACGCGGTGGGTATCGTGAGCGCGATGGACGAGGCGCCGAACGGTCGAGTGGGTGTGCGCGATGTCGCGCTCGCGGCCGGCGTGTCGACGCAGACGGTCTCGCGCGTCCTCAACGACCATCCGAACATCCGGCCCGAGACGCGGGCGC
Source organism: Microbacterium sp. (assembly GCF_051860965.1). Classification (GTDB taxonomy): domain Bacteria; phylum Actinomycetota; class Actinomycetes; order Actinomycetales; family Microbacteriaceae; genus Microbacterium. The sequence continues at coordinate 132,862 of NZ_JBIMKU010000005.1, read as the reverse complement.
GCGTGCTCGCCGCCATGGCGGCCCTCGACTACCGCGTCAACAACGCCGCCCGTGCACTCGGCACGAGGACGACCCGCACCCTCGGCGTGATCGCCTCGGATGCCACGCTCTACGGTCCGTCGATCGGAATCGCGGCTCTCGACGCCGCTGCGCGAGAGGCGGGGAGGTGGATCGCGACGGCTTACGCGGATGCCGCGTCCGAGGCATCCGTCATCGCCGCCGCCGACCGCCTGCTCGCGCAGGGCGTCGACGGGATCATCGTGCTCGCGCCGCACGTCGCGACGCTCGCCGCGCTCGAGCGCGCCCACACGAGCGTGCCCGTCGAGGCGCTGCACACCGCGCTCGGCGCGGAGCGGCAGCGTCAGGGGGGAGCGCTCGCCGCCGAGCACCTCGTGGCGCTCGGGCATCGGCGGATCGCTCGGCTGTCGGGTCCGGATGACTGGCTCGAGGCGATCGCGCGCGATGACGGGGTCGCGGCTGCGCTCGCCGCGGCGGGCGTGGATCCGGGCCCGGTCTGGCGCGGCGACTGGAGCGCTGCGACGGGCGCCGCCCTCGCACCCGACGTCGCCGACGCCGTGCGCGCGGGGATCACCGCCGTCGTCGTGGCGAACGACCAGATGGCGCTCGGGCTCGTCGCAGGCCTGAAGGCGGCCGGCCTGGACGTGCCGGGGGACGTGAGCGTGGTCGGCTTCGACGACAACCCGGATGCCGCGTTCTACGCCCCCGCGCTCACCACGGTGCGGCTCGATTTCCTCGGTGAAGCGCGCCGCGCCGTCGCCGCCGTGCTCGACGCCGACGCACCGTTCGTCGGCGCCGCCGTTCTGATCCCTCGAGCTTCGGCGATATCCCGCTGATCGCCGCCGACGTCGTGTCGCCATGGAGGGGTCGTCGGGTGCGGGCTGGAGTCTGATCGATGTTACCGGTAACATCGATCGGAGCACCCACGAGACCAACGGAGGCCACCGTGACCGTCGACTTCAGCCCGCAGGTCGAAGCGGCGATCGCCGCCACTCGCGAGGATGTCGCCGCCCTGCACGCCGAGCTCGTGCGCTACGGCCTCGTCATCTGGACCGGCGGCAACGTCTCGGGCCGGGTTCCCGGCGCCGACCTGTTCGTCATCAAGCCGTCGGGGGTCTCGTACGACGATCTCGCCCCCGAGAACATGATCCTGTGCGATCTCGACGGACGAGTCGTCCCCGGGTCCGCAGGCAGTGATCGCAGTCCCTCCAGCGACACCGCCGCGCACGCGTACGTCTACCGTCACATGCCGGACGTCGGCGGAGTCGTGCACACCCACTCCACCTACGCCGTCGCGTGGGCCGCGCGCGGCGAGGAGATCCCGTGCGTCATCACCGGCATGGCCGACGAGTTCGGCGGGCCGATCCCGATCGGCCCCTTCGCGGTCATCGGCGACGATGCGATCGGCCGGGGCATCGTCGAGACGCTGACGGGCCACCGCAGCCGCGCGGTCCTCATGCAGAACCACGGTCCCTTCACGATCGGCGTGTCGGCGAAGGACGCCGTCAAGGCCGCCGTCATGTGCGAGGACGCCGCGCGCACGGTGCACATCGCGCGCGAGGCGGGGCCGCTCGTGCCGATCCCGCAGGAGAAGATCGACGCGCTCTACAACCGCTATCAGAACGTCTACGGCCAGAGCGGGGACGATCGGCGATGAACGCGGTCCTCGGAATCGAGCTCGGATCGACCCGCATCAAGGCCTGCCTCGTCGACGCCGACGATCCGACCGTGGTCCTGGCCGTCGGCAGCCACGGGTGGGAGAACCGGTTCGAGGACCGGATGTGGACGTACGCGCTGGATGACGTGTGGGCGGGCCTGCAGGCGGCCTACGCCGATCTCGTCGCCGCGCTCGGCGACCAGCCGCCGACGTCGTTCGCGGCCATCGGCGTCTCGGCGATGATGCACGGCTACCTCGCCTTCGACGCCGACGGCGAGCTGCTCGTCCCGTTCCGCACCTGGCGCAACACATCGACGGGTCCGGCGGCGGCCGAACTCACGTCCCTGTTCGGAGCGAACATCCCCCTCCGCTGGTCGATCGCGCACTTCCATCAGGCCGTGCTCGACTCCGAGGCTCATGTGCCCGACGTGGGCTTCCTCACGACCCTCGCGGGCTACGTGCACTGGCGGCTCACGGGTCGCGCCGTCCTCGGCGTCGGAGATGCATCCGGCATGTTCCCGATCGATCCTGAGACCGGCGACTACGACGCCCGCCTCGTGGGCCTCTTCGATCGCCTCGACTCAGCCGCCCTCGGGGGCAGGAGCATCGCGGCGATGCTCCCCGCAGTCCTGCCGGCGGGTGCGGATGCCGGCTCCCTCACGGCCGAGGGAGCGGCGCTCCTCGATCCGACGGGTGCCCTGCAGCCGGGGGCACCCGCGTGCCCACCCGAGGGCGACGCCGGCACGGGCATGGTGGCTACGAACGCGGTGGCTCCGCGCACCGGAAACGTGAGCGCCGGCACGAGCATCTTCGCGATGGTCGTTCTCGAGCGGCCGCTCACGCGCGTGCACCACGAACTCGACCTCGTCACGACGCCTGCGGGCGATCTCGTCGCGATGGTCCACTGCAACAACGGCGCGAGCGAACTCGCCGCCTGGGCGGACCTGTTCGCGCGGTTCTCCGCGGCATCCGGCAACCCGCTCCCTGCCGACCGGGTCTTCGAGACGCTGTTCCGCGAAGCCCTCGACGGGGATGCGGATGCCGGGGGTCTGCTCGCCTACAACCACCTCGCGGGCGAACCCATCGCAGGTCTGGTCGAAGGACGCCCGCTCTTCGTCCGCACGCCCGACAGCCGTTTCACGCTCGCCAATGTCATGCGTGCGCAGCTGTACGGCGTCTTCGGCACGTTGGCGCTCGGGATGCGGGTGCTCGCCGACGAAGGCGTCGTGCTGGAGCGCATGCAGGCCCACGGCGGAATGTTCCGCACGGCCGGCGTCGCGCAGCGCTTCCTCGCGGCGGCGCTCGACGCGCCCGTCGCCGTCGGCGAGACCGCGTCCGAGGGCGGCGCGTGGGGCATCGCCGTGCTCGCGGCCTATCGGCGTCAGGCATCCGGACTCGACCTCGCGACCTACCTCGACGAGCGCGTGTTCGCGGGTGCCGACGCATCCATCGCCGATCCCGACCCCGCCGATGTCGCCGGCTTCGCGACGTATCTCGACCGCTACCGCGCGGGCCTCGCCGTCGAGTCCGCCGCCGTCACCGCTCTGTGAACCGAAGGACCACCATGACCCTCTCCTCCTCGCTGGACGCCTACGAAGTCTGGTTCGTCACAGGCAGCCAGAACCTCTACGGCGACGAGACGCTGCGCCAGGTCGCCGAGCAGTCGCAGGCCGTGGCCGACGGCCTGGGCGCGCTGCCCGTGCGCGTGGTGTGGAAGCCCGTGCTCAAGGACTCCGACTCGATCCGCCGGCTCGCGCTCGAGGTCAACGCGCGCGACGACGTCATCGGCGTGATCGCGTGGATGCACACCTTCAGCCCGGCCAAGATGTGGATCGCCGGCCTCGACGCCCTGCAGAAGCCTCTCCTGCATCTGCACACGCAGGCGAACGTCGAGCTGCCCTGGGCGGACATCGACTTCGACTTCATGAACCTCAACCAGGCGGCGCACGGCGACCGGGAGTTCGGCTACATCCAGACGCGCCTCGGCGTCGCCCGCAAGACGGTCGTCGGCCACGTCTCCAACCCCGCCGTCGTGCAGCAGATCGAGGACTGGCAGCGTGCCGCCGCCGGCTGGACCGCCGCGCGCACCCTGAAGCTGGCGCGCTTCGGCGACAACATGCGCTACGTCGCCGTCACCGAGGGCGACAAGACCGAGGCCGAACTGCGCTTCGGCGTGCAGGTCAACACGTGGGGCGTCAACGAGCTCGTCGAGGCGGTGGATGCCGCATCCGCCGCCGACGTCGACGCACTCGTCGGCGTCTATCTCGACGAATACGATGTCGCCCCCGAGCTGCGGCCCGGCGGCGACCGCCACCCGTCGCTCCGCGACGGGGCGGCGATCGAGATCGGACTGCGGTCCTTCCTCGAAGCCGGCGACTTCGGTGCGTTCACGACCTCGTTCGAAGACCTCGGCACGCTGAAGCAGCTGCCCGGTCTCGCGGTCCAGCGACTCATGGCCGAGGGCTACGGCTTCGGCGCCGAAGGCGACTGGAAGACCGCCATCCTGGTGCGCGTCGCGAACGTCATGGGCGCGGGTCTTCCCGGTGGCGCGAGCCTCATGGAGGACTACACCTACGACCTCGTACCCGGGTCCGAGCGCATCCTCGGCGCCCACATGCTCGAGGTCTCGCCGTCACTCACGACCGAGAAGCCCCGCCTCGAGGTGCATGCCCTCGGCATCGGCGGCAAGGACGATCCGGTGCGGCTCGTCTTCACGGCCGACCCCGGTCCGGCTCTCGTCGTCGCGATGAGCGACATGCGCGATCGGTTCCGCCTCGTCGCCAACGTCGTCGAGAACGTCGAAGCCCCCGACCTTCCGAAGCTGCCGGTCGGGCGTGCGGTGTGGAAGCCCGCACCCGACTTCGCGACGTCCGCCTCGTGCTGGCTCGCGGCGGGGGCCGCCCACCATACTGTGATGACGACCGCCGTCGGCATCGAGGTGTTCCGCGACTTCGCGGAGATCGCCAAGACCGAGCTCGTCGTCATCGACGAGGACACCACGGTTCGCGGCTTCCAGCGCGAGCTCCGGTGGAACCAGGCGTACTACCGACTCGCTCAGGGGATCTGAAACTCATGGCACGAATCCCGACCTCCGGGACCCAGCACGCCCTCCGCTCCGGCGACTACGAAGCCGTCATCGCGAGCGTCGGAGCATCCCTCCGTTCGCTCACCTACCAGGGGCGCGACCTCGTCGTGCCGTTCGACGCCGACGAGGTGCGTCCGGCCACGCGCGGCGCGATCCTCGTGCCGTGGCCGAACCGCGTCGTCGACGGCAGGTACTCGTTCGGCGAGCGCGACTTCCAGCTCGCTCTCACCGAACCGGCGCGATCGCACGCGCTGCACGGCTTCGGCACGTGGCTCGACTTCGAGGCGATCGACAAGGGCCCCGACCACGTGACGCTCTCCGCCGTCATCCAGCCGCAGGTGTCGTACCCGTGGCGCATCGTCGTCACGACGACGTTCGCGCTCGGCCCCGATGGGCTCACGCAGACCGTGACGGGTCGCAACGAGTCTCTCGAGCCGGCGCCATGGGGCACCGGTCCGCACCCCTACCTCGCCGCCGGTGAGGGTCGGGTGGACGACTGGACGCTCGAGCTGCCTGCCGCGCAGGTGCTCGCCGTGACCGACGACCGGCTCTCGCCGATCGACCTCGAGCCCGTCGGCCAGGACGACCCCGCGCGCTTCGACTTCCGCACCGCCCGCCAGATCGGCGCGGTCGAGATCGACCACGCCTTCACGGCTCTGCACCGCGACGACGCCGGCTTCGCGACGGTCCGGCTGACGGATGCGGCGGGTCGAGGCGTCGAGATGACGTGGGATGCCGCGTGCCCGTGGGTGCAGATCCACACCGCCGACAAGCGGGTCCCCGCCGACAGCCGGCTCGGTCTCGCGGTCGAGCCGATGACGTGCGCACCCGACGCGTTCAACGCCGAGAAGTATCCCTACGACGCCGGGCTCATCGTGATCGAGCCCGAGGCATCCACGTCGGCCTCGTGGCGCATCTCGGCGATCGCCTGACGCGTACCGGATCCGCCCTCGCCGCGGTGACGCGGGGGTCAGTGGTGGCCGGGGTCCACGATCCCGTGGTCGCTGTGGTCCGGCGCGAGAAGGCCGGCCTCGGTCGCGCCGAGTGCTGGCGTCACGAGTCCGGCGACCAGGACGGCGGCGATCATCAGCACCGAGAGGCGCGGAGGCGCGGCATCCGTTCGCCTGCGACTCTGCCGCGCGCACGCGAGGGCGACGGCGATGAGAAGCACGGATGCCGCGCCCACGGTCACGACGCTCGTGCGCGCTGGATCCAGCGCGAGCATCGTGACCACCGCGGCCAGGGAGGCGAGGGCGCCGGTGACGCCCGCCCATGGAGCGAGAAGGTGCCCCCGGGCGAGCGTCACGGCTCCCCATACGAGTCCCGCTGAGCCGAGCGCGATCAGCACGACTCCCAGCCCCCAGGGGGAGCCGCCTGACGTGAGAGCGCCGGCACCGAGCGCGAGCTCGATCAGGCCGACACCCCACGCCGCGACCGCAGCCCACGCCGGGGTGGCCCGGCGCGTGACGACGGTGGGGAGAGTGTCGGCCGTCATCGTCAGACCGTCCGCGGGCTCTGCGCCGAGCGCACGCTACGGTCTGCAGCGAGGCCCACACCCAGCAGCACGAGCGCGCTCGCGAGGTGCAGGAAGTGGTCGAAGGTGTTGAGCGCGAGGATGTTGAGCGCCGTGCCGACGAGGAAGAAGCCGACGATCCCCAGGAGCAGGTAGACGGCTCCGATGATCGTGTTGATCGTCTTCGCGGCCACCACCGACGACAGGCCTGCGATGAGGAGCGCGGCTCCGACGAGCAGGTGGACGATGTTGTGGAGCGGGTTCACCTCGAAGATCCCGAGGATCAGTCCACCTTCGGTCGCGACGAATCCGACGCCACTGGTGTAGGCGAAGCCGAGCGCTCCGACGAGAAGATAGACGGCGCCGAAGATCACGGCGACGAGGCGGTTCGGTGAGGATCGCATGACAAGACCTCCAGTTCATGCACGACTGATGCCGTGACAAGACGTGTTCGGAACATGCCCGGCATCGGTTTGCCCCCCGGGCAAAGCAGAAGGCCCCGAAGTACTCTTCGAGGCCCACCGCTTGTCGCCCTGGAACGGGCGGTCGTGAAGGGATCAGCTGTCGCGCAGCTCTTCCTTGATGCTGTTGCGAGTCTTCACGGACTCGGCCTCGGCCTCGGCCTTCTTGACGTCGGCCTCCGCCTTGTGCTCGTCGACCTTGTCGCCGATGCGATCCGTCGTGTCTTCGAAGCCACGCTTGATCTTCTCGCCAACGGCTTCCGCCGTCTCCTTGGCGTCATCGAGAAATCCCATGATGTGCTCCTTTCGTGAGGCTCTGCCTCGACGCTACGTCTCGCCTGCCGAAACGGCAGGGGCTTGCGCGCCGACGCCCGGATTGCTAGTGACGGGATGCCAGGGTGATGGCACACTCGGAGACATGCGATTCGAGACCACGATGTCCCAGATGGGCAAAAACACCGGCATCGAGATCCCCGCCGACCTGCTCGAGCAGCTCGGCGGCGGCAAGCGACCGGCCGTCAAGGTCGTCGTGAACGGATTCGCCTACGACAGCACGGTCGGGGTGATGGGCGGTCGCTTCCTCGTTCCGTTCAGCTCCGACAAGCGCGCGGCATCCGGCATCTCGGGCGGCGACGCCATCACGGTCGACATCGAGCTCGATACGACGCCCCGCACGACGGTCGTGCCAGATGACCTCGCGGCCGCGCTGGCCGCCGCCGGCGTCGCCGACGCTTTCGACAGGCTCGCCCCCAGTGCGCGCAAAGCGCACGTGACGAGCGTCGAGGGAGCGAAGGCGGACGACACCCGGGCGCGGCGTGTGACGGCCATCGTCGCGAAACTCCAGGGCTGACCGCCGCGCACCCCTATGCTGAGCGCATGCTCGCAGCATCCATCACATCCCAGGCGGATCTCACCGGCCTGTACACGTCCACAGGCGTCCTCGGACTCATCTGGTACGTCCTGGTCGCCATCGCTCTGTGGAAGGTGTTCTCGAAGGCGGGATGGCCGGGGATCCTCGCGATCATCCCGATCGTCAACCTCTTCATCCTGGTGAAGATCGCCGGCTACTCGGCCTGGCTCGGGCTGCTGTTCCTCATCCCGATCGTCAACATCGTCTTCCACATCATCGTGGCGTTCCGCGTCGGCCGCGGATTCGACAAGGGCGGGGTGTTCTCGTTCTTCCTGCTGTTCCTGATCCCGTGGATCGGCTACTTCATCATCGGATTCGGCAGGGCGCAGTACACCAAGCCGGTCTGATCGCTCAGCCGATCGGCGTCGTCGTGTCGATCGCGTCCTTGAGCGGCTTGCGCATCGGCGCCCAGTAGTGGGTCGGGGTGACCCGCGACAGGACGTCGACGAGTCGAGCCTCGCGACCGACCATGACCCGCGGCTTGCGCTTGACCGTCGCGTCGACGATCCGGCGCGCGGCGTCGGCGGGCTCGGTGTGGTACATGGCGGCCTGCGCCGCCGCGGCCCGCTGCGCGACAGCCGGGTCGATCGCCGCAGCGTAGCGGCCGTGCAGGATGATGCCGGTCTTGACGCCCGCGGGATAGATCGCCCCGACGGTCACGCTCGAGCGCTCGAGCTCGTGCCGCAGCGACTCGGTGAACCCGCGCACGGCGAACTTGCTCATGGCGTACGGGATGCGGCCGGCGGGCGCTGCGAGGCCGTAGATCGACACGAGATGCGTGATGTGCGCCGCCCGCTCGCGGCGCAGAGCGGGCAGGAGCGCCTGGGTGATGTTGACGGTGCCCCAGAGGTTGACGTCCATGAGCCAGCGCATCTCTTCCATCGTGACCTGGTCGATGTCGCCGAGCATCGAGGATCCGGCGCACGTGATGAGCGTCTGCAGATGGGGGTGGGATGCCTCGATCTCGCCCGCGAGCGTCGTGACCGCCGCGTCGTCGGTCAGATCCACGACGTGGGTCGTGTGTCCCGTGCCGGTGAGACCGAGTGCTTCGAGCCCTTGCCGGTTGCGGTCGACGAGCGCGAGGCGCGCGCCTCTCCGATCGAGTTCCCGCGCGACTTCGGCGCCCATGCCGCTCGCGGCGCCCGTGATGACGCTCGTCCTGCCCCGCACGTCGAGGCGCTGCATCCTGCCCACGGAAATGTCTCCTGTCGTCGTCGAACCGGACATTCGATTGTCGCCGACTCGCGGAGCGTGCGCGGACGCTAGCCTCAGTGCTGTGGGGAAGACTGCGGATGCGATCGCCGAGGGTGTCTCCATCGCGGCCGCCGCAGCGCGTCTGGCGGTGCGCAACCACATCCTCGTGCAGGCCATCGCCCACGACGAGACGTTCGACGTCGAGCAGGTCGCCCCGTTCGCCCGAGAGACGCTCGAGGCGCTGGCGGCCGAGCAGGAGGCCGCTGCCGACCTCACCAAGAAGCAGCGCAAGAAGGCGTGGGGCAAGTTCACCGACCCCGACGGCACGCACGACTATCGCGATCGCGACACCCGCAATCTGCGCAAGCGCGAGCGTCAGTACCGCGGTGTCGCGAAGGCGCTGCGCAGTCAGGCCGCGGACACGGCGTCCGTGGCCGCGCTGGTCGAAGAGGCGCGCGACGCCGCGTGGGGCGACGTCGAGGCGAACCTCCAGCGTCGCCTCAAGGTCGAGGGGATGCGGGCCGACCTCGATCCCGATTACCAGACCATGCGCGCGGCGCGCATGCAGTCACTGCGCCTCATCGATCTGCCGCGTCTCGCTGCGCACCGCCGTGCGCTCGGCCGCGACTCCGACCCCGATTCGTCGTCGGAGCATGAGTGAGGTATTCTGGACGCTGGTCTTCGCGAGAGCGTGACCATGCGCCCGTAGCTCAATGGATAGAGCATCTGACTACGGATCAGAAGGTTGGGAGTTCGAGTCTCTTCGGGCGCACACTGTGTTGAGACAGTATTGAAACGGTCCGCTTCGGCGGGCCGTTTCGCTTTCCCGCGGGGGCCCTCCGATCGGCGCGCTCTGGTGCGGCAGGGGCTTTCGGTGTAGTACTTGTCGAAACGGCACCCGCGTCGGCGATGCTCGGCGCTTCCTGGGGAAGGGCAGTCGCAATGGCGATCGAGCACGCGGCCTGGCTGCCCTCAGGATGGACCCGCGAGGAGTACGTCGAAGGGGATCGGTCGCACGTCTTCTACACCGTCGATCGAAGCGGCGTCGAGTCGCCGCCGAGCGTCCTGCTGATGCACGAGCTCTGGGGGATCAATCCGGACCTCCTCGAGTTCGCCGAGGCGCTCGCCGAGGACTTCCGCGTGGTCGTGCCGTCGATCGTGGGTCGGGACGGTTCGCCGACGATGGTGGACACGCTGACCCAGATCTGCATCCGTCGTGAGGTGCACCTCTTCGCGCGGGACGGCGTGAGCCGAGCCGTTCCGTGGCTGCGGAGGTTCGCCACCGCTCACGTCGGGCGAGGCGGGCGATACGGCGTGGTCGGCATGTGCTTCTCGGGCAACTTCGCGCTCGCCCTCGCCGTCGACCCGGACGTCGCCGCCGCGGTGGTCGCACAACCCGCGGTGCCCTTCTTCGCCGGCCTCGGACTGTCGGACGACGACCGCCGAGCGCTCGGGGCTCGCGAGAAGCTCTGCGTCCAGGCATACCGCTTCGACGGCGACCTCCTCTCGCGCGAGAAGACGGTCGCGCTCGCCGAAGAGCTGCTGGGCGACCGGCGGATGGATGTCCGGCGGCTGCCCAAGCCCGCGATGATGGCGCACTCCACGCTGACCGGCGAGCACCGCAGCACCGAGTCGGTCGCGAGGGTTCGGGCCTTCCTGCGGGAGCGGTTGACGCCAGAGCCGGCGACATGAGCGCTGCATCCGATGGGTCGACGCGCGCACTGGCATGATCGTGCGTGACCGCTGCTGCGGGCCGGGCGACCACCGCGCCCCGCTCGAGCGAGGCGTGAGGAGTGGAACATGAGGGTCGCCCAGATCGCGCAGCACGCCGATGACCTGCAGCGTGCCGCCGACTTCTACACGGTGCTGCTCGAGACGCCGCCTTCGGCGACGTTCGACCCGCCCGGCCTCCTCTTCTTCGACCTCGACGGGGTGCGGCTGCTGCTCGATCGTGCCGCACCGAGCTCGCTCGTCTACCTGCACGTCGACAACGTCCATGAGACGCTCGAGCGACTGGAAGGGCTGGTGGACGTCGTGAGGCGTCCGCACGTGATCTTCACCCACGAGGATGACGGGCTCGGCCCCGCAGGCCACGAGGAGTGGCAGGCGTTCATCAGGGACTCCGAGGGCAACACGATCGGTCTGATCGCCTTCCAGCTCCCCTGAGTCCGAGGTTGCACGTCGGTCCGCGAGATGCAAGCCCCTCGGATTCTCCGCCTCCGCGGGGTTGGCTGTCACGATGCCGCCGCCTTCCACCCCTCGAGTCAGCGTCATCGTCCCGGTCTTCGAGCCTGGACCGGAGTTCGACGAGCTGATCGCGTCGCTCGACCAGCAGACGCGCGACACCGACGAGTTCGAAGTGCTCCTGTGCGACGACGGATCGGGCGAATCCACGCGTCATCGTCTCGAGCGGGTCGCGCGCTCGCGGCCGAACGTCCGCGTTCTCACCCTCGCGCACACGGGGTGGCCGGGGACACCGCGCAACCACGGGATCGACGAAGCCCGTGGGCGCTACCTCTTCTTCGCCGATCAGGACGATCGGCTGTTCGCCGGAGCGCTCGAGTCGATGTGCGACTATGCCGACGAACTCGGCTCTGACGTCGTCGTCGGCAAGGTCGTGGGCATCGACGGGCGCAGGATCCCTCAGCGGATCTTCCAGCGGGACATCACCCACGCTGTGCTCGGCGACGACCCGCTGCTGGAGCTGCTCACTCCGCACAAACTGTTCCGCACGTCGTTCGTGCGGAGGGAGGCCATCCGGTTCCCCGATGGCAGGGTGCGGCTCGAAGACCACCTGTTCGTCATGCAGGCGTACTTCCGCGCCACACGGATCTCGATCCTGTCCAGTCGACCCTGCTATGCGTGGCGCAAGAACCATGGCAGCGCGAGCTCGTCCCGGATCGATCCAGAGACGTACTTCCCTCATCTCGAGCGTGTGCTCGCCCTCGTCGAGGACAACACGGAACCCGGTCCGCTCCGCGAGACCATGCTTCGGCACTGGTATCGCGGCAAGATCCTCAAGCGGCTCGAGGGGAGGAGGCTTCTCCGTCAGCCCGATGACTACCGTGTTCGCTTCCTCGACGTGGTCGAGCCGCTCGTGCGCCGGTGGTTCCCACCGAATACGGACGCGGGGCTCACGTTCCCTCATCGGGTTCGATCTGCCCTCCTGCGCGCCGGGCGCCGGGGAGATCTGGTGAGTCTCGCCGAGTTCGAGGTCGGTCTGCGGTGCAGCGCGACTCTCGTCGGCGGCACGTGGCTCGACGACGGCACCCTCGAGCTGAGGATGCACGTCGAGGCGGTCGATGCGTCGGGAGACGCGCTCGTGTTCGCGCAGATCGGGGGGCGCGAGCTCTGGCGGCCGCCGCCGCCGATCGAAGCGAGTGGACTGGGCGACGAGGTGCTGGACGCGACGCGGGATCTGCGGGTGAGCTCGGCGACCCTCCATCTCAGCGATCGAGCAGGACGCATCGCCGGTCCGGCTGCTCGCGGGGGGAGATCCGCCGGCTTCGTCGTTCGCCCATTGAACGTGTTCCCGCGCGGGAGCCGTTCACCCGGTGGCGTGCTCTCGGTGCGCGTGCGGCACGTCGGATGGGAGCTGACGGCGGGCGTCCTCGCCGATCGTGACGTCGTCGACGGATTCCCCGCATCGCCGTTGCGAGCCGGCCGCCGGATGCATCTGGAGACGGGGCCCGGAGGCAAGGTCTCGCTGGTGCGCGAAGCGGGGAGGGGCGCCGTCCGCGACTACCTGGCGAGGGCGATCCGCCGCGTTCGCGCCCTCGCCCCTCGGCACCCTGCTCAATCGTGATGCCCGGTGCTGCGCACTCTGCGCCGTGACCGCGTAGCCTGGACGGGTGAGCGCGTACGTCTCGGCGTTCGAGCTGTTCTCCATCGGAGTAGGACCCTCGAGCTCCCATACCGTCGGCCCCATGCGGGCGGCCCTCGACTTCGTCGTGCGCCTGCGCGAACAGGGGCTTCTCGATCGCGTGGGCCGTGTCACGTGCACGCTGTACGGCTCGCTCGGCGCGACAGGCATCGGGCACGGCACGCCGGACGCCGTCGTCGCGGGACTCCGAGGGCTCGCGCCCGAGACGGTCGATCCCGATGCGGTGCGGTCCGCCTGGAGCGCGTGGCGATCGGGTGAGCCGCTCTCGCTCGACGGCACGCGCGACATCCCCTTCGAGAAGGGCGACGTCGTCTTCGCTCCGCGCACACGGCTGCCGGGGCATCCCAACGCCATGACGCTGGAGGCGTGGACGGATGCCGCGCACGGCCCGCCCCGCGCGACGACAGGTCTCGTGCGCGAGACCGGCTCGCCACGCGAGATCGCCGCACCCATGAGCGACGAAGGTCTCGTGCTGCGCGACACCTACTATTCGGTCGGCGGAGGCTTCATCCGCCGCGACGGCGAGCCGCCCCGGGTGCGTGCGCATGCCTTCCCCCTCGACTTCGCGAGCGCCGAGGAGCTGTTGGCCGTCTGCGACGAACGAGGGATCACGATCGCCGAGGCCGCCCGACTCAACGAAGAGGCGCTGCGCGATGACGACGCGATCGCCGCGGGTCTCGATGCGATCTGGGATGCCATGGCGGCGTGCGTCGAGGCCGGGTTGGCAGAAGAGGGTGTGCTGCCCGGGATGCTGCAGGTCAAGCGTCGTGCGGGGTCGATCCGCGCACAGCTCGACGAAGCCGAGGCGACGGGTCACCGCGAACTCCCCGGCGAGTGGCTGGGCGCGTTCGCGCTCGCCGTCAACGAGGAGAACGCCGCGGGCGGGCGCGTCGTGACCGCGCCGACGAACGGCGCCGCCGGCATCCTCCCCGCTGTCGCGATGTACTGGTGGCGCTTCCTCGCCGACTCGGGCCTCGGCGCCGGAAACGCGGTCACCCCGTACGGCGAGCTCGTCGGCAGTGCGCTGCTCGGCTTCCACCCCCCGGTCGCGTCGCTCACCGAGGAGTCGCCCGAGGCGGTGGTCGAGGCGAATCGCCGCCGAGGCATCCGTCGCTTCCTCCTCACCGCCACCGCGCTGGGTTCGCTCTTCAAGGCGAACGCGTCGATCTCGGGCGCCGAAGGCGGGTGCCAGGCCGAGGTCGGGTCGGCCTGCGCGATGGCGGCCGGCGGCCTCACGGCCGTCATGGGCGGCACGAACCGGCAGATCGAGAACGCCGCCGAGATCGCGATGGAGCACCACCTCGGCCTCACCTGCGACCCGGTCGGGGGGCTCGTGCAGATCCCGTGCATCGAGCGAAACGCGATCGCCGCGTCGACCGCCGTCACCGCCGCGCGCCTCGCGCTGCGCGGCGACGGCAGCCACTACGTGTCGCTGGATGCCGTCGTCGAGACCATGCGGCAGACCGGCATCGACATGTCGACGAAGTACAAGGAGACGAGCGAGGGCGGCCTCGCGGTGAACGTCATCGAGTGCTGACGCCGATGAGTTGTCCGTCGATCTGGGTGTCGCAACCTGTGGCGATCCCCATCTGATACCCGCCACTCACGACACTCACTTCGCGCAACAGCGATGTGGGTGGCAGAGAGCGCAGGAACCGCCCCTCGCTTGCACGCGAGACATGACACCCACGTGCTGGCCAGTGGACGCCTCATCCAGCCCAGCCACGGCGGGTGAGGACACTGCGCACGACGCCGACGCCCCGGTCGGGCTGCGAGCGGATCGGATGCGAGTCCAGGCGCACCACCTCCCACCCGGCTGCCGCGTAGGCGGCGTACTTGGCGAGGTCGCGAGTCCACTGCGCTCTGCTCGTCCGGTGGTGATCTCCCTCGATCTCCACCGCAGTTCTGAACGCGCGATAGACGATATCGCTGATGCCGAGAAGGCTGCCGTCAGCACCGCGGATCTCGACGTCGAGTTCGGGGTCGGGAAGTCCTGCGTCCTCAGCCAGCAGCCGGAAGTCGGTCTCGAGGGGCGACATGCTTCCTTCGCGCACCCGGGTGGCAGCGCCCAGGAGAAGCGGCCGGTTGCGTCGATGAGGAGCGTATGCCGCGCGGCGAAGTTCATCGATGCTCGCGAGCCGGCGCGTGGGCTGCGGTCTGCCCCGACTCTCCCTCGGAACACGGACGATGGCATCGCCGAGGATGACGAGTTCCCGCTCGTCGAGCTCCGCCGCGAGCGCCGCCCATACCGAAGCCGGACTCGCCATTCGCAGACCTTCGTGATCACGTATGGACACGAGCTGCGGCGCCGTCTTCATTCCTCGAACGCCGCGTCCTCGCGGGGCTCGGCGGGGTGCGAGAACCGCGACGTGAAGATCCGGCTCATCGTGTGTCAAAGGGAGGCCGTAGAGCACCGCGGCGGTGCGACCGGTGAAGAACTCATCGCTCGCCATCACGCGCGCGTAAGCCAGCGCGCGACGACGCACATCGCTCTGCTGCGCGAGATCGATCGCGAGAGGCTTGGGCGTGTCGACCGGCGGCTCGTGCTCGACGGTGACTCGAACGCCGTGGAACGTGGACTGCAGGTCGGATGCCCGTAGCCTTGCCGCGGTCACACCGAGCGCGCGCCCTTCCGCGACCGTGAAGGCGCTTCCGAGTTGCGCAGGAAGAGGTTTGGGACGCCGCGGCATCCGCCTACTCTTGTGCGCCCGCGAAGTCGGGAGGCGGTCCTCGCCCTACGTGTGCGGAACGCGTACCGAGCGCCGTTCAGGGGAGGAGGAGACCACACGCCCCTGCCGCTCATTGCCTTCCCACCTTGCCCGGGTGAACAAGGGGTCTCAATCTGCTGCCACTGTCGACAAGATCCCGCACTCTGTGACCCCTCGTCCGAGCGAGCGGGAGCCAAGGGTCACAGATCGCGGCTATCGAACGGCTGAACCCTGCAGAGCGTGACACCTGCATCGACGCTCGGGGTGCAGCTCTGCGCGCGGGACAGACGCGCGTTCCGGTCCTAGGCTGAGCGCGTGCCCGAGTACGTCGTCCCCAGTGCGCGCCGCGGTCGCGGACGGCCCCGTGCCGGCGAGCCGAGTGCGCGCGACGGCATCGTCGCGGCAGCCGTGGCGGAGTTCGCCGACCTCGGCTACGACGGCGCGACGATCCGCGGCATCGCGGCGCGCGCGGGCGTGGACCCTGCGCTCGTGCACCACTACTTCGGCACGAAGGCCGACCTGTTCGGGCACACGATCGGCGCACCCATGCGACCCGACGTCGACATCCCGTCGATGCTCCGCGCTCCGCTCGACGATCTCGGGGAGCGCATCGTGCGCTACGTGCTCGAGGCGTGGGAGCGTCCCGAGGTGCAGAAGCGCGGGGTCGTGCTGCTGCGCTCGGCGATCGGCAACAAGCTCGCGACGCCGCTGCTGGCCGGATTCCTGTCGCGCGAGCTGCTGGGGCGGATCGCGGATGCGCTGGATGCTCCGGATGCCGCGCTCCGCGCGAGCCTCGTCGCATCGCAGATCGCGGGGCTGCTGGTGGCGAGATACGTCCTCAAGCTCCCGGCGCTGGCCCAGGCATCCGTCGACGAGCTCGTCGCGCGTGTCGGCCCCACCGTGCAGTCTTACTTGACCGGCTGAAAGGAAGCGCATGTCGTTCCAGGCATATCTCGACAACATCGAAGACAAGACGGGGCTCACGCCGAGGCAGTTCATCGACCTCGCATCCGAGAAGGGCTTCGGCCCGGGCACGAAGGCGGGCGAGATCGTGACGTGGCTGGGCGAGGACTACGGCCTCGGTCGCGGTCACGCGATGGCGCTCGTCCACGTCATCACGAAGGGCGCGAAGATCGACGCGAAACACGTCGCGTCCGGCACCGCGCACTCCGACGCGTCCGACACGCTCTGGCTCGAGGGCAAAGCATCCAACCCCGCCCCTTGACCCGCGCGCGGATCGAGGCGGATAATTCATCGTGTGATGAATAACGCCGTCGTCGTCCGCGGCCTCCGGGTGAGGCGCGGATCGACCGAGGTCTTCGCGGGACTCGACCTCGCGATCCCGCGCGGTCAGATCACGGGCCTGCTCGGTCCCTCGGGATGCGGCAAGACGACGCTGATCCGATCGATCGTCGGGGTTCAGAAGGTCGCGGGCGGCACCGTCACGGTGCTCGATCATCCCGCGGGTTCCCGTGTTCTGCGCGACCGCGTCGCGTACGACACGCAGGCGGCGTCGGTCTACGCCGACCTCACGATCCACCAGAACCTCCGCTACTTCGCACGGCTCATCGGAGCGCCCCGCACCGACATCGACCGCGTCATCGAGCAGGTCGGGCTGAACGACCAGAGGCACCAGACGGTCGAGTCGCTGTCCGGCGGCCAGGAGAACCGCGTCTCCCTCGCGATCGCGATGCTCGGCGCACCCGAGCTCATCGTCCTCGACGAGCCGACGGTCGGCCTCGACCCCGTGCTCCGCGGAGAGCTCTGGGCCCTCTTCCGCTCCCTCGCCGACGCCGGCGCCACGATGCTCGTGTCGAGCCACGTCATGGACGAAGCGCTGCGGTGCGACCGCCTCGTCCTGCTGCGCGCGGGGCGCATCATCGCCGACACGACACCCGATCGGCTGCTCGCCGACACCGGGACGACGGATCCGGATGCCGCGTTCCTCAGGCTGATCGAGCGGGACGCGGCATCCACCGCCGATCATCCGCGCACCCGCCGCGAAGCGCGTGAGGAGGATGCGTCGTGAACGGCGCGCGCACCCTCGCGACGGCGGCCCGCGTGCTGCGGCAGCTCAGTCACGACCCGCGGTCCATCGCGCTGATGATCATCGCGCCGAGCCTGCTCGTCGGCCTCTTCGCCTGGCTCTTCAGCGAGCAGGACGGCGTCTTCGACCAGTTCGGCGGCCCGATCCTCGCCCTGTTCCCGTTCATCGTGATGTTCCTGATCACGTCGATCACGACCCTGCGCGAGCGGCGATCGGGCACGCTCGAGCGCCTCATGACGACGCCGATCGCGAAGGCCGACTTCATCGTCGGCTACGCGCTCGCGTTCGGACTCATGGCGGTCCTGCAGGCCGTGATCACCGTGACGTTCGCCGTGTGGGTGTGCGGTCTCGACGTCGAAGGGCCGGTCTGGCAGCTCGGACTCGTCGCGGTCGTCGACGCGCTGCTCGGCACCGCACTCGGCCTTCTCGCGAGCGCCTTCGCGCGCACGGAGTTCCAGGCGGTGCAGTTCATGCCCATCCTGGTGTTCCCGCAGATCATCCTCGGCGGCCTGTTCATGCCGCGCGACCAGATGCCGCAGGCGCTCGAGGTGATCAGCGACTTCCTGCCGCTGAGCTACGCGATCGACACGATCAATGCCGTGACCGCCGGCGACGAGGGCTGGGATGTCTGGCGCCCGCTGCTCATCGTCGTCGCCTTCGCCGTGGGCTCGCTCATCCTCGCGTCGCTGACGCTTCGCCGCCGGACGCCGTAGCGCCTCCGACCCTCAGCAGCCGTCGGCGGGCTTGCGCAGCTTGGCCGTGAGATCGCGCAGCTGTGCGAGCTCGCCGTCGCTCAGCTGCGACATCCGATCCGCGATCGATCGTCCGTGGGCCGTAGCGATGCGGCGGAAGGATGCCGCACCCTCCTCGGTCGCCCGCACGAGAGATCCGCGACCGTCGTCGGGGTCCTGGCACTTCGCGATGAGTCCCCGCGTCGCCATGCGGTCCACGAGCCGCGAGACGCTCGGCTGGCTGATGAGCATGTTGGCCGTCACGTCGCGCAGTCGGGCGGTCATGTCGGGCGCACGCGTGACGGTGAGGAGCACGTCGTACTCCGCCTGCGACAGCCCGGTGTCGTCGAAGTCGCAGCTGATCTCGGCGAACACCTCGTGCTGAGCGCGGAAGAGGCTCTCCCAGGCATCGATGGCGAGACGGCGATCTGTCACAGCCACCAGCGTACGGCGAACCGCCCGCCCTAGGCTGTGCGACATGACGCGTCAGCTCGGTCGAGGCATCCGGAGCCTGCTCCTCGTGCTGCTCATCGCGCCGCTCGCGCTCCTCGCGGCGTGCAGCGTCAGCGTCTCGCTGGGCGACGAGCCTGCCGCGCCCGTCTCCACGAACGTCGACGACTTCACGTTCGAGAGCCTCGACGTCGAGTACACGCTCAGCCGAGCAGAGGACGGAACGAGCCGCGCGACGGTCGTCGAGACCTATGTCGCGATCTTCCCCGAGTACGACCAGAACCGCGGTATGCGGCGCATCGTGCCCGAGACGTACAACGAACCCGCACGCTCGGCGGACTGGCCGACGCATCCCGAGCTCGTCTCCATCACCGACGAGAACGGCGATCCGCGGCCGTCCGAAACGGAGTCCGAAGACGGCTGGTACTCGATGACCTCGCGCGCGGGCGACTACGTGCACGGACGGCAGACGTATGTGTTCACCTACACGCTCGAGAACGTCACGAGCACCACGGACGGCGGCGTCGACGAGTTCTACTGGGACGTCAACGGCAACGACTGGGCGCAGCGCTTCGGGCGCGTCACGGCCCGCGTGACGATGGATGCCGCGCTCGCCGCCGCCCTCAACGGCGACGTGAGCTGCTACGTCGGCTCTCAGGGTTCGACCGATCTCTGCGAGTCGACGGTGGATGCCGGAGTCGCGACCGCGACCGCGACGGACCTGCAGGCCTACCAGGGGCTGACGATCGCGATCGGCTTCGACGGAGGCACGTTCGCGCCCTTCGACGGCTCCTACTTCGCGTCGCCCTGGGGCTGGCTGCAGGGCGTGGTCGGCGTGGCAGCGATCGCCGCGCTCGGAGCGGCGATCGTCACGCGCGTCCGGCGCCTGCGGGACGAGCACGGGCGGCCGACGATCATCGCCGAATACACGCCGCCCCCCGGCGTCGACGCGCTCGAGAGCGCGATGCTGCTCGGGCTCACGACGAAGGCGATCCCCGCCGAGGTGCTCGAGCAGGCCGTGGTCGGCTCATTGCGGATCGTCGAGGGTCCGCGCAAGTTCTGGGGCGGTCACAAGCTCATCGCGGAGCTCCTGGACCCCTCGCGCGCCGACGGCGACGGCCTGATGCTGCTGCGGGGCCTGTTCCCGCAGGGTGTGCCCGGCGAGCAGTTCGAGTTCGGTCGGACCGACACGCGCTTCTCGACGGCGGCGCAGGCGATCCTCAAGGCCGCGACGACAGAACTCGACCGGCGTGGTCTGCGCCGCACGGTGCCCACGGGATCCCGCGCGTGGCCGATCATCGTCGCGATCCTCGCCGCCGCGGCGGCCTGGATCCTCGGCTTCGTCGCACTCGACGACGGCGTGCACTTCGTCGTGCCGCTCATGGTCATGGGCGTCTCGATCGTCGTCGTCATCTCGGTGATCGGCCTGGTGTCGCGCAAGCCGTTGACGGCGAAGGGCGCCGAGGTGCGCGACCACCTGCAGGGACTCAAGATCTTCATCGAGTGGGCCGAGGCGGACCGCATCCGCATGCTCCAGTCTCCGGTCGGCGCGGAGCGCATGCGGGTCGACGTCGACGATCCACGGCAGATGCTCAAGCTGTACGAGACCCTGTTGCCGTATGCAGTCGTGTTCGGCCAGGAGAAGCAGTGGGCGAAGGAGCTCGCGGTGCTCTACGGCGCCGGCAACGCACCCGTCTGGTACGCGGGCACGGGCGGCTTCGACGCGAGCTCGTTCTCGTCAGGCATCTCGAACCTCTCCGCCTCGTCGTCCTCGTCGTCGTCGACCTCGGGTGGATCCGGAGGCGGAGGATCGTCCGGTGGTGGCGGCGGTGGGGGAGGCGGCGGCGGGGTGTAGTCACCCGTCGGCGCGGCTCATGGCAAGAGTAAGGGCCGGTCGGAGAGGCTTCCGACCGGCCCTTGTCCCTTGCACCAAGAGTGTCCTGCAATCACATGTCCGGTAGCTGCCACAGCAAAACAACTACCGTGCTTGCACTCTATAACGACCAGATAACGGAAGGGAAGAGGTCGGCGTTATCTTTTCGTGATTCTTTGCCGACTCATAGGTTCGACCCAGGTTCGAATCGACCGTCGACATCGGCGCCCTGCCGGACTTCGGTGTCGGTGATGCGCACCCAATCCACCAGCATCGCAGCGGGCAGTGACGACGATGCCAGGTCGTTACCCGGCCACCGGCCCCCGATCGCGAGATTGAGGATGAGGAAGAAGAAGTGGTCGAAGGGCCACGGGCCGGGCAGCGACCCGGGTTCGATGCGGAAGTACTCCCGACCGTCGATGTCCCACGCCACGTGATCGCGGCTCCAGTCGACGCCGTGGATGTGGAAGTCGTCAGCGAGGATCGACCCCGGCGAATGTCGTCGCCCGACTCCCCGGCCGACGCCCGCGTAGCCCGAGCCGTGGACCGTCCCGAAGACGGCGGTCGGGTCGCTTCCGACGTGCTCCATCACGTCGATCTCCCCGCATGCTGGCCAGCCGACCTCGTGGATGTCGGTGCCGAGCATCCAGAACGCCGGCCATACCCCCGCGCCGGACGGAACCTTGATGCGCGCGGCGAAGTGCCCATAGCGGAAAGCGACCTTTCCGCGCGTTGTGAGCCGCGCGGAAGATATGCCGCCCGGCACCGCCGCGTCCGCCCGCGCCGTGATCGCGAGGCCCTCACCGGTCAGCGCGGCGCTGGCCTGTGATGCTGTGTAGAACTGCCTCTGATCGTCTCCCCATCCGCCACCTCCGAGGTCGGCAACCCACACTGCGGGATCGGGCCGCGCCCCCGCCGGTCCCTCGAACTCGTGCGACCAGGCATTCACAGTCGATCCGCCCCGTTGGGCGTCGGCAGGGGGTCGGGGAGCGCGGGGAAATCGGTCGGGTAGAGGGCCACGGACAGCCCGAACGTCTGGTCGCCCTGGCGAGGAAGCTCCGAGAAGGCGGCGACCAGCTCTTCGACACGTGACCAGAAGGCGCGGGCTTGATCGCGCCGGATCCGAACGTGGCGCGTGTTCGCCCACATCGTGTCAGCCCGGTAAGCGTCCTCCGACTCCCGCACCGCGTCGCGCAGCGGGTGCGCCCACGGCGGCGGATCGGCCTGGCCGGCATCGAGTTCGCCGACGATGAACAGTCGGGCCGTGCGACCGTAGAAGCGCTCCTCGATGGCGCGCACGCGGCGGGTTCGCACGGCCGTGAGCATGTCGGCCTCGACGAGCACCGACACATGATGGGCGACCGTGCTCTTCGGGCGCTCGAGGGCGATCGCCAGTTCTGTGATGGTGGCGGCGCGCTCCAGGAGCAGATCCAGGATCGCGGCCCGCAGCGGATGCGCCATCGCTTTGAGCTCGCGCGCTGACGTCACGACGCGCTTTGCAGCGAGCGGGTAGTCCGGGATGTCGCGGGAGCCATTGACCATCATTTCGGAACATTCTAGATTAATGGTTCATTGAA
This sequence comes from Microbacterium sp., assembly GCF_051860965.1. Classification (GTDB taxonomy): domain Bacteria; phylum Actinomycetota; class Actinomycetes; order Actinomycetales; family Microbacteriaceae; genus Microbacterium. Next base: position 110,755 of record NZ_JBIMKU010000005.1, on the reverse strand, counting down.
TGCCGAGATTGAGGAGGCGGAACATGGCGAACGTCGTGATGTTCCATCACATCCAGGGCCTGACCCCGGGAATGCGACGGATGGCCGACACCATTCGGGCTGCGGGTCACGACGTGCATGCACCCGACCTTCACGACGGTCGCGTCTTCGAGACCATCGAACAGGGCGCGGCCTTCCGTCAGGCCGGCGCGGCGGAAGTGGATGCGCGCGCCGACGAGGCCGTCGCGCAGCTTCCCGAGGACCTCGTGTACATCGGAGTCTCCTCCGGCGTGATGCAGGCGCAGCGACTGGCGCAGACGCGAAGCGGCGCGCGCGGCGCGGTGCTGATCGAGGCCGCCATCCCGATCACCGGCGAATGGGCCTTCGGCGTGTGGCCCGAAGGCGTTCCGGTGCAGATCCACGGCGCGGACGCTGACGAGTTCTTCGCCGGCGAAGGCGACATCGACGCGGCGCGGGAGATCGTCGCGACCGTCGAGGACGCGGAGCTGTTCGTCTATCCCGGCGACCGCCACCTCTTCGAGGACGACTCGCTCCCGTCGTACGATGCCGAAGCCACCGCGCTCCTGACCGAACGAGTGCTCGCCTTCCTCGACCGACTCGACACGCGCTAGCTGGTTGCTGCCGTATCGCCTCAGCCGCACGCCGTCGGCATCGACGAGCACGCCCCGAAGCGCAAGCCCCCTCCGCATCCGTGGCGGACGCGCGAGCATAGAGCGATGAGCCGCACTCGATGGATCGTCGCGAACCAGCTCGGCACCGCCTTCGACGACGGCGGACGGATGCTGATCGTCGAGGCCAAGCGCGCGTTCGGGCGACGCCCGATGCACCGCCAGAAGGCGCACCTGTACCTTTCGGCGATGCGCCACCGTGCGGAGGAGCTCGGTCGGCGAGGCGTCTACAAGAAGGCCGATACGTTCCGGGAGGCGCTGGAGGGGCGGGACCTGGAGGTGATCGATCCGACGAGCTACGCCGCTCGCCGGCTCGCCCGTGATCTGGGCGCGGAGATCCTCCCGAGCCGGGGGTTCGTCACCAGCGAGGCGGAATTCACCGCCTTCATCGGCGAGCAAGAGCACGCGCGCATGGAGGACTTCTATCGGTGGGTCCGCGGACGCACCGGCATCCTGATGGAGGCTCCCGATCATCCGGCCGGCGGGCGCTGGAACTTCGACGCCGACAACAGGCATCCCGCACCGAAATCCCCCACCCTGGGCCTGCCGGAACCGTGGTGGCCGGCCGAGGACGACATCGACGCCGACGTCCGCAGAACCCTCGACCGCTGGGAGCGGGACGGAGACGTCCGACTCGTCGGCGACGACGGGCCGCGCCGGTTCGCGGTCACAGGCGACGAGGCCCGGAGCGCTCTGCACGACTTCGTCGAGACGCGGCTGAACGACTTCGGGCCGTTCGAGGATGCGATCCTGACGTCCGACTGGACGATGGCGCACTCCCTCCTCAGCGTCCCCATGAACCTCGGCGTGCTCGATCCGCGGGACGCGATCGACGAGGTCGTCGCCGCCTTCGGCAGGGGTGACGCGCCCCTGCAGAGCGTCGAGGGATTCGTGCGTCAGATCCTGGGGTGGCGCGAGTGGATCTGGCACTCCTACTGGCGCTTCGGCGAGGACTACGTCACCAGCAATCGGCTGAACGCCCGCCGACGGGTGCCCGTGGCGCTGCAGGATCTCGACGCCGACGCCATCGAGGAGGAGTGTCTGTCGCAGGCCGTCCGCGGCGTGCGTGAGAACGCCTGGGCGCACCACATCCAGAGGCTCATGGTCATCGGCAACCACGCGCTGCAGCGCGGATACCGCCCCCACGAGATGAACGACTGGTTCGTCTCGATGTTCGCCGACGGCACGCCCTGGGTCATGCCCGCCAACGTGGTCGGGATGACGCTGCACGCCGACGGCGGCCGCGTCGCGACCAAGCCGTACGCGGCGGGAGGGGCGTACATCGACCGCATGAGCGACCACTGCGGGAGGTGCCGGTTCGATCCCAAGAAGCGTCTCGGCGAGGATGCGTGTCCGTTCACGGCCGGCTACTGGGCCTTCCTCGACCGGGTCGAGTCCCGCATCGAGGGCAACCACCGCATGCAGCGGCCGCTCGCCGGATTGCGACGACTCGCCGACCGGGACGCGGTGGTCGAGCAGGAGCGCCGGCGTCCGGGCCTGGGCGCGTAGCCGACGTCGCCGATCACCCGGCGGGGCGGATGCCGGAACCCCTCACCGCAGCCGCGAGGGCGCTGATGTCCGACGGCGTCGTGCGGCAGCATCCACCCACCAGGCGTGCGCCTGCCTCGACCCACGAAAGCGCCGACTGCGTGGAGACCCCCGACGCCCCGTGCCAGGCGCGGGATCGTGAATCCCACAGCTCGCCGCTGTTCGGGTAGGCGATGCCGCTGATCGACGAGGGGACGACCGCGAGCGCCGGCAGGACCTCGTCGGGACGGCAGCAGTTGACTCCCGCGGCGAAGGCTCCGGGGGTCTCAGACGCGAGCGCGAAGGAGTCCGCGACGTCGGCACCGGTGAACCCCGTGCTCGAGCCCGACAGGCTGACCCACGCGGGAACTCCGAGGTCTGCGATCTCTGCGCAGACGGCCTCGACCTCGACGAGACTGGGGATGGTCTCGACGGCCAGGCAGTCGGCGCCTGCGTCGGCGAGAGCGGCCAAACGCGGCCGGTGCCACGCCCGCAGCTCGTCGACGGTCGCGCCGTAGAGGCCGGTGTACTCGCTCCCGTCGGCGCGGACGGCACCGAACGGACCCACCGATGCCGCGACGAATCTCGCGCCGGAGTCCCGCGCGAGACGCACGCTGCGGTGCAGCAGGGTGTGCACATCGTCGTCCGCCAGACGCCCGCCGAACCCGACCTGGTACGAGGCGGTGATGATCACGTCGGCCCCGGCATCCACGAACTCCGCGTGCGCGGCCCGCACCTCGTCGGGAGAATCCCGCAGCAGCCGCGCAGACCACAGATCGTCGCTCAGGTCGTTGCCGCGGGCCTCCAGCAGCGTGCCGAGACCACCATCGAGCACCAGCACCTCGTCGCCGAGGGTGGATGCGAGATCGGGCACACGTCAACGTTACCGGCCGGCCCCCACCGCGACCGGCTCCGGGTCGACGCCGGCCGTGGCGGCGGGAGCGAGGGCGTCCGCTCCCTGCGCGGCGGCGTCCGCATCCCTCAGCTTCGGCGTGCGCGGCCACCAGAAGGCGTCCTTCGTGATGAAGGCGAGTGCGGGTACGACCACCGTTCGCACGAGCAGGGTGTCGATCAGCACGCCGATGCAGACGATGATGCCGATCTGCGTCAGCGTGATGAGCGGGAGCACGCCGAGCACGGCGAAGACCGCCGCGAGCAGGATGCCCGCGCTCGTGATGACGGCGCCTGTGGCGGCGAGCGCCCGGATCATGCCCTGCGTGATGCCCAGGTGCTCCGACTCCTCCTTGGCCCGCGTCACGAGGAAGATGCTGTAGTCCACGCCGAGCGCCACCAGGAACAGGAAGCTGAACAGCAGCACGTTCGTGTCGATGGCGGGGAACCCGAACAGCGGAGTCTGGAAGAGCCACCAGCTCAGGCCGATCGCCGAGAAGAAGCTGGCGACGACGGCCAGGAGGAGCAGCAGAGGCGCCACGAGTGCACGCAGCAGGACGACCAGCACGATGAAGACGAGCACCAGGATGAGCGGGATGATCAGCGCCTGATCGCGGGCCTGCGCGTTCGAGACATCGAGGGCCTGGGCGTCGAGACCGCCCACCAGGCCATCGCCCGCACCGACGTCGTCGAGGGTCGCGCGCATCCGCTCCACCGTCGCGAAGGCCTCCTCGGTTTCGGCGCTCGCGCTCAGGGTGACGTCGATCCGTGCGAGATCGTCGGTCGTCTCCCCGATGGTCACCTCGTCGACGCCGTCCAGATCGGCAAGGGCGCCCGCGGCGTCTTCCGCGTCGTCGACGGGCACGATGACGACGGGCGGAGAGGTGGTGCCCGCCGAGAACGCATCGGCGAGGACCTCCTGCCCCTGCACGGCTTCGGGCTTCTGCAGGAACCTGTCGTTCTGCGACAGCCCCGTCTGCACGAAGAAGAGTCCGCTGGCCATGGCGCCGAGCACGACGAATCCCGCCGTGGCGACGACGATGGGACGCTTCGACACGGCGCGGCCGAGCTTGCCCCAGATGCTGCGCGAGATGGCGTCGGGTGAGCCGAATCGCGGGATGTAGGGCCAGAAGAGCCCGCGGCCGAACAGCAGCAGAGCGGGAGGGAGGACGAAGAGCGCGAAGATCATGGCGACCACGATGCCGACCGCGCACGCGAGTCCCAGCGCCCGGTTGCCCGCGAGCTCGGCGAGGAGCAGCGTGAGGAGGGCCAGGGCGACGGTGGAACCGCTCGCGATGATCGCGGGCCCGGCGCCGCGAAGCGCCCGGCGCATCGCCTCTCGGCGACTCTCGTGCAGGCGCAGCTCGTCTCGATATCGCGCGATGAGCAGGAGCGCATAGTTGGTCCCGGCGCCGAAGACGAGCACAGACAGGATGCCGGTGACCGACGCGTCGAGCTGGACGCCGACGGCGCTCGCCACCTCTCGGGCGACGATGCCCGCCAGAGCGTCGGCGAGGCCGATGACGACGAGCGGGACCAGCCAGAGCCACGGGCTGCGGTAGGTGATCAGCAGCAGCACGGCGACGACGATCACCGTGGTGAGCAGAAGAGTGAAGTCGGCTCCGGCGAACACCGCCGCGATGTCGACCTCGAACCCCTCCGCACCGGTCAGATACACCCGGACGCCGTCGAGATCCGCGGATGCGGCGTCGCGCAGCGCCTGAGCACGCTCGGTCTGGGCTGCCACGTCGGGCTCGGGATCGAGCGGGACCACGACGAGGGCCACCGTCCCGTCATCCGAGAGCTGGGCGGGAGGCACGAACCCGTCGCTGGACAGGTCGGCCAGCTCCCCGCGCACCTTCTCGTCGATCAGGCCGAGGGCGGCGTCGTCCAGCTTCCCCTCGTCGGACGCGAAGACCAGGAGAGCGGACGTGCCGTCGGCGCTGGGGAACTCGTCGAGCAGCTGGTCGACCTGGACGGACTCGGCGGTGTCGGGCAGGCCGACCGACGGCGCCGTCTCGGATTCCTCGCCGCCCGCGACGGTGAAGAGGACCGCGGCGGCGAGGGCCGCGAGGACGAGCAAGATCCACGACGTCTTCGCGGATGTGAGGAAGCGCAAGAGCCCGCTCATGACCACTCTCCCGGTTGTGATAAAGCTTTGAATATCAAATTATTCGACTATCGAATGAATGTAGCGGTATCGTGGAAGACATGCAACCGGCGGAGTGGGATGCGGAGGACGTCGTCGCGGACGACTTCGCGCCCACGCGTCCGGCGACCGCCCTGCTGCGGGAGTTCATCGAGATCAGCGAGCAGTTCGAGCGATCGATCGGTGCCGAACTGGAGGTCAATCCCACCGATCTTCAGGCGATGGAGCACCTGCTCATGAGCGGACCGCTCGGCACGACCGAGCTGGCGCGCCGAGTGGGCATATCTCCCGGCGCTGCCACGACGTCGATCGATCGTCTGGTCGCGCTCGGGCATGTCGCCCGCGAACCGCACCCGAGCGATCGTCGGAGCATCCTCGTCGTCCCTCAGCCCGCGTCACGCGATCGCGCGATGGGGCGGCTTCTGCCCATGATCATGGGGATCGACGCCGAGCTCGACGCGTTCACGCCGGCCGAGCAGGAGACCATCACGAGGTACCTCGGGCAGGTCGTCGAACGACTGCGCGCCCACGTCGACCCGGACGGTGCGGCGACGGAACCCTAGTGCTGCGCCCCGCGGTCGTGGTGGCGGGGCTCACCGTGGTCGACCCGTTCGTCGCGGTCATCCTCGGCATCACTGTCCTCTACGAAGCGGCGAACGCTCCAGCGTGGAGCTTCGTCGTGCTCGCCGTGGCCGGCGCTGCAGCGATGTGGGGGGTGTGGTCGCTCGCTCGCGCGGTTGAGAAGGACCCGGCGAGCTCATCGGCTGCCGGGCAGCCGCAGCGCACACGGCCGGGCTGAGCCTCACGGCCCTCCCATCCAGTGGTCGATGCGGTGGGTGTCGGGGGTGAATCCATGACGGACGCCGTAGAGGACGGCCTGCGTGCGGCTCGTCGCGCCGATCTTGCGGTAGACCGACCGGATGTAGGACTTGACCGTGTTCGGGCTCAGATACGTGAGGGCGGCGACCTCGGCGTTGCTCTTGCCCTGCGTGATGAGGGCGAGGATCTCGGACTCCCGGTCGGTGATGCCGTCCAGGCGCCCCGGCCAATCGAGGCCCGGTGCACTGGGAGCACGCCGGCTCTCTTCGCTGAAGACGAGTTCGCCCGCGTGGACCGCCTCGATCGCGGCGACGAGCTGCGGTGCGGTCAGGGTCTTCGAGAGGTAGCCGTGCACCCCTTTCCGGCGGGCGGACTCGATCAGCTCGGGGTGGAAGTTCCAGGTGTACATCACGACCCGCCGCGCCCGCGGGTTGGCGATGAGCTCCGAGATCTCGTGATGATCGGACTCCGGCTGCGCGAACGAGTCGTAGAGCACGACGTCCACGACATCGCTCACGCCCCGGTTCGCATCGATCTCCGCGACCAGCACCCGGTCGCGGTACTCGTCGAAGAGATGCGCCAGCCCTTTCAGCACGACGTCGTAGTCGTCGACGAGGGCGACGGTGATCGGCCGCGTGCGCGGAGCTGAGGGCATGCCCGAGTTTTACACCCCCAGGGGTATGCCGCCACACCCCGAGGGGTGATGAAGTCGGACATGTCGCGACCCGCGGCATCCGTGCACCTAACGGTGCGCGACCGGATACGCCGATCGGCGTCCATCAGAGGAGCAACCATGCTCGGTCTCATCATCAGCATCATCGTCATCGGTCTGATCGCAGGATTCATCGCCCGCGCCGTCGTCCCCGGCAAGCAGGACATGAGCATCCTCATGACCATCGTCCTCGGGATCGTCGGCTCGTTCGTCGGCGGATTCCTCGGCTACCTGCTCTTCGGGCAGGACGCCGCCGACGGCTTCTTCCAGCCGGCCGGCATCATCGGCTCGATCCTCGGCGCGATCATCGCGCTGCTCGTCTACGTCATGGTCACGCGTCGCTCGACGGCCGGACGTCGTCGCTCCTGAGCCGACGTCGTCGAGCAGTCGCCGTGACGTGCGGAGACCCGCGCGAAGCTCCCTGTATCCGGACAGGATGCGGGGAGCTCGGCGTCGGTGGCATGGTCGGGCGTCGGGGGATCGTCCGGCGACGTACGCTGATCGGGTGTCACCCTTCACCGTCGTCATCCCCTGGCGTCCCGCGCCCTCTCGCATGAGCGCGTACGAGTTCGTCACCGACTGGTACGCCCGGAACATCCCCGAGGCGACCGTGCGCTCCATCGACACCGATGACGACGTCTTCGTGCTCGCGGCGTGCCGCAACCGGGCCATCGCGAGCGTCGACCCCGACGAGGTCGTGGTGCTCAACGACGCCGACACGTTTCCCGAGGTCGACGCCCTGCGGTCCGCCGTCGCCGCGGCGCGCACCAGCGGTCGGGTGCACCTGCCCTACACGGAATACCACTGGCTCGGAGCCGAGGGCACGGCCCAGCTGCGCGCGGGCACCCCTGCGAGCGAGTGCGTCTTCGACCTCGTGATCGGCGCGTGCTCCGGCGTCTACGCGACGACGCCTCGCACCTGGGCTGCGCACGGCGGACAGGACGAGCGCTTCCGTGGCTGGGGGTTCGAGGATGCCGCCTGGTACCTCGCGTACGAGACGCTGATCGGCGCTCCGCCCGTGCGCCACGCCGGCAACGTCTACGCCCTCCACCACGTCGCCGAGGTGCGCGAAGGCAAGGGCTACGACGCCAACGCGGCGCACATGGAGCGCTACCGCGCCGCCGCGGGCGACGTCGCCGCGATGGCTCAGCTCGTGGGCGTCGAGATCCCCGTCAGAAGCTCATAGGCGATCCGCGGGCCCGGATGCCGCGCCTGGTCGTCTGCGATCTCGCGGAGGAGGTCCTGCCCCGCGGCGGGCAGCCGACGCACCTCGCGCAGGGCCTCGACGAGATCGTCGACGGTCGCCGAGTTCGGCGGCAGCGCTCGGCCGACGCCCACGCGCTCGACCGCGGCGGCCCCCGCGAACTGGTCGGTCGAGAACGGGAGCACGAGCAGGGGTACACCCGTCCCGAGCGCCTCGGTCACGGAGTTGTTTCCCCCGTGGGTCACAGCGAGGGCCGCGCCGTCGAGCAGTCGCACCTGCGGCAGATAGTCGCGCACGAGCCATCCGTCCGGGATGCCGCCGAGCTCCGAGACGGGCGTCGAGCCGGTCGCGACGGCGGCGCGCATCCCGATCATCGAGAGCGCTTCGACCACGCGGCGCAGCACATCGCCGCGCACCGACAGGAAGCTCCCGAAGCTGACGTAGGCGTAGTCGCCGGCCTCGGCGATCCATCGCTCCACCTCGACGTCGACCGGCTCGGCCCTGCGCGTAGATCCGAGGAAGGCGTGCGGCGGCAGCGCTCGGCCGTCGCCCGCGGCGAGGGCGGAGGGGTAGTTGTAGAGCACGGTCTCGCCGTGCTCGGCGAACGCGTCGGCCGTCGGCGCGGCGCGGGGATCGAGCGCCGCCGCTGCGCGGTTCCACTCTGCGGTGAAGCGGGCGGACACCTCCTCGCACAGGGCGTGCAGCTCGTCGAGAGCCGCCGGATCGGGAGCGAAGGATGCCGGCCAGAACGGCGGGAATCCGTAGACCTCGTCCGCGACCGGAAGAGCGCTCGGGTGACCCAGCACGACATCGCCGTACGCGATCCCCGCGGTCTGCAGAGCCAGTCGCGCGCTGAAGGCGAGGTGGTCGACGATGATCGCCGACGGCCGGACGCTCGCGACGGCGGCGAGCACCCGGCGACCCGTCGCGACGGGATCCCACATCAGGTCGGTCAGCCGCTCGGATGCCTGGTAGCGCAGGGTCTCCACCATGCCGACTCTGGTCGCGTCGAAGAATCCGCGCAGTGACGCCGATTCCTCCTCCGGCTGGTCGTCTGCCGAGATCACCCGCGCATTGCTGCCGCGCCCGAGCGGCAGGTCGAGCCGCTCCATGCCGAATTCGCGCACGATCGGGTCCGTCGCCGGTCCCGTCGCGATGACGACCCGGTCACCGGCATCCCGCCACGCCGTCGCGAGGGTCGCGAGGGGCAGCAGATGCGAGGCGTAGTCCGGGCTGATGACGAGAAGCGTCACAGGGCGGACTCCGATGCGCGGATGAGCTCGGCTTCGTCGGCGACCACGTCGCGGTAGACGGGGCCGAGAGCCGCCGCCATCGCCTGGATCGTGAAGCTCGAGCGCACCATCTCGTACGCGCGGTCGGCCCTGTCGCCTTCGGGAAGGGCCGCGGCAGCCAGCGCCGTCGCGACCGCCCGCTCGAGCTGGTCGGCGTCCCAGGTCTGGGTGAGCACGCCGGTCGAGCCGTTCTCGACGTAGGTCGCAGGACCGCCGCCGTCGGGGGCGACGACCATGAGCCCCGTCGCCATCGCCTCGAGCAGCGCGATGCCGAACTCCTCCTTGAGGCTCGCGCAGACGTAGACGCCGCGGGATGCCGTGAGCCCCGGCATCCCGAACCTCACCGCCGCGAGCCACAGCGCGGCGATGTCGTTCGGCTGGTGCCCCGCGAGCAGGAGTCCGGACTGCGCACGCGTCTCCTCCGGAACGGCGGCATCGATGCGCTCGAGCTGCTCGCGCTCGTCGAGCGAGGGGTTCTCGAGGTCGCCGCCGATCACGAGCAGGTTCGCGCGGGTCTGGAGAGGGCCCCGCGCCCAGGCCTCGACGAGGGTCGCCATGCCCTTGACCCGATGCAGACGCCCGACGGTCACGATGATCGGCAGTGCGCGGCGGTCGGGGGCGAGGGCCTCGATGCGCTGGCGCAGCTCGGCGATCGCGGGATGAGCCGGGGCGCCTTCGGCGTGGTCGCGAGCGACGACGATCGCCCGGTCCACGACGTCCACGTCGACGCCCTCGGCAACGACGGTGTGCCGTTCCGGATGCGAGGTGATGTCGATGCCGACGAGCTGGCGCATGTCGCGCTGCAGCTGCGGCCGCGGGAAGAGCACGGTGTGCGCCGCGTTGGAGGCGAGATTCTGCACGAGCCGAGCGCGGAACCAGTAGTGCTCCTCGAGGTCGATCTCTCCGAAGCGCTCGCGCGTGAGGGCCCCTGAGCGATCCATCGACTGGATCACGCCGTGCGGGTCGGGGGCGACGGTGAAGACGACGGGGATGCCGAGCTCGCGCGCGACATCGGCAGCCGCGAGGCTTCCCACATCGGCCATGCGCAGGTGCAGCAGATCGACGTCTCCCGCGGCGCGGAGGATGCGACGTATGCCGCGCCGCGCCGTCACGCGCAGCGGCCACGCGGCAGCCGACGGGACCGGCGCCGCCTTGAGAGGGACGTGCCCGTAGACGTGCCCCGAGTTCACGGTCCCGATGTCCAGCAGATCGGACGCCGCCTGCGCGACCGGTCCTCGCGACAGGGTGACCACGCGGCGCACCCCCGCTGAGGGATCGGCGACCAGCGCGTCACCGAGGCGGACGAGGAGCGTCGCGATGCCCCCGTTGTCGCCCGCGCCGGCCGAGGCCAGCGACGGATCGATGTCGGCGTGGAGGAAGAGCTGGGCGATCGTGAGCCCGGGTCCCCCGGGAGAGGGGAGCGGAGGCGTCTCGGCCAAGTCGATCAGGGCAAGGCGCGCGACGTCGGCGAGCAGGCCGTCGCCGCCGACGAGGTCTTCGAGCGGCTTGGTCAGTCCGGGTTCGCCGCGACGCTGTCCGAGCGCCGACACGGCGGCGATGCGCACGTCGTCGTGCTCTCGCGCATCGCCCGCGACCTGCAGCAGGGTGCGGGTCGCGATCGCCGGGCGGACGAGCCCGAGGGTCTCGACGAGCCGGGCCCGCGCCTCGGGGGCCTCGGTGCCGATGAGCGCCGTCTCGAGCGCGACCGCCAGCGTCTCGGCCGACATCGTCGACCACTGTTCGAGCGTGCGCTGCGCGAGCATGCCGGTGAATCCGCCCGCCGCGACGAGTCCGATGAGTCTGCCGATGGCGTCCGGCCGCGGCAGACCCGAGCCGAGCGCCCACGCCGCGTGCTCGCGGATCGTCGCGCGACCGTCAGACAGCAGGCCGCTCAGCATGCGCGCGGCCTGGTCGTCGAACATCTCGGCGAGGGCGTGCACGGCGGCGATCGCCGCGACCTGATCCTCGCCGGCGAGGGCCGATCCGAGCACACGGAGTGTGCGCACGCCGGGGTCGCGCCCGGCCTCGAAGGCCAGGTCATCGGCAAGACGCATCGCGTCGATGATGCCGGGTGCTTCGCGCACTGCATCCAGAGCCGTCTGCACGCCCATGATCACCCCTCGCTCCGCCCCCCGATCGCGGGCGGGCACTCGATCGTATGGCCTTCACCTGGCCGCATCCTGGCCTAGCGTTGATCCGGCCGTCTGACTACCCTGAGGAGTTTCATGAGACTCGTGATGATCGGCGACGTGGGCGTCGTCGACGACATGATGCACATCGGCGATGAGGCCATGTTCGAGGCGGCTAGCGACGAGCTGGTCGGTCGCGGTGCGCGGATCACGGCCGTCTCGTCCGCTCCCTCCGAAACGGCCGTGCGGTACGGCGTCGAGGCCGTTCCGCGCATCCGGTTCGACGGCCTCGACCGCGAGGCCGCCGAGCGTCGGCTGCGCGCGGTGCTCGAGGGCGGGGGATCACTCGCGGACGACGATCCGGCGCGCGCCGTGATCGGCGCGGTGGCGGCAGCCGACGGCGTCGTGATCGCCGGCGGCGGCAATCTCGCCTCGACCTGGCCGCTGCACGTCTACGAGCGCGCGGCGCTCGCGGGGATCGCCGCCCGCGCGGGTGTTCCCCTCGTCGTCTCGGGGCAGACCCTCGGCCCGAGGCTCGAAGGCCGGGATCGCGAGCTCGTCGCCGCACTGATGGCCGGAGCCCGTCTCACCGCAGTGCGGGAGTCCGCCTCGCATCGCCTGGCCACCGACCTGGGGGTCGAGAGCCGCCTGGGTGTCGATGACGCCTCGTTCCTCGGAATGCGGGAAGCGGATGCCGCGCGCGGCGGCGTGCTGGTCAGTCTCTCCCTGAGCCTGGGCGGTGCGTCGAGAGACGAGACGGTGGAGCGACTGGCGGCGCTGGTCGATGCCGCGACCGAGACGGTCGGGGCGCCGGCGACCTTCCACGCCCACTTCGGCCCGCTCGTCGGGACGACTCCGCGCGGCGACGCGCTCCTCCACGAGGAGGTGCGTGCGCGGATGCGGAACCCGTCGAGCGTGGTGCCATCCGGGGAGGCGCGGGATGCCGCATCCCTCGCTCGTTCGTCGGCGCTGCTGATCACGGGCCGATACCACCCGGCCGTCTTCGCTGCACCCGCCGGGGTGCCGGTGCTGGGTCTCGTGACGGACGAGTACACCTCGATCAAGCAGCGCGGCGCGCTGGACCATTGGGGTCAGGATGCCGTCGTGCCCATCACGGCAGCGGAATCCGACGGCGTCGCGACGCTCCAGACGCTGTGGAGCGCGCGCGAGGGCCTTGCAGACGAGGCATCCCGTCGGCTGCCCGGTCATCGTGCCGCCGCGGCATCGTGGTGGGACGATGTCGCCGCGGTGTTCGGCTGAGGGACGCTCGTGACGATCAGCATCGAGCTGCTGCTGGACGCGCAGTCCGAAGCGCTCGTCCGCGCTGACTGGGAGCGGCTCGAGCGCGCCGGGCACTCGAGCCTCGCTGCGCATCGGGCGCCGAGCAATCGCCCGCACATCACCCTCCTCGTGCGCCCGGAGCTCGGCGATGTCGCGTTCGCGGGTGCGGTCGCGACGCTTCCGCTCACCCTCCGGCTGGGCGACCCCCTGATCTTCGACCACGGCGAGCGGGTCGTCGTCGCCCGATCCGTGCGGCTCGACGAGCCCCTCGCCGATGTGCACCGCGCGGTCCACGACGCGGTCCCACCGGGCGAGGACGCCCCGCACACCCGCCCCGGCGACTGGACGCCGCACGTCACGCTCGCCCGGAGGCTCCGCCGCGAATCGCTCGACGACGCGCTGCGGCTCCTCGCACCGGGCCACGAGGCGCAGGCGGTGTCGCTGCGGCGATGGGACTCCGAGGCGCGGACGATCACCGACCTCGGCCCTGGCACGATGGAGTGATGCACTCCGTCATCCGGCAGCCGACTCTCGATGACGCGGAGGATCTCGTCGCGCTGCATGTCGCGACCTGGAAGGAGACCTACGGGCACCTGCTGCCCGAGGGGTTCTTCACGTCCGCATTCACCGAGGGCCGACGGCGGATGTGGCGGCATGTGCTCGCAGAGCCGAGCGACGAACGTGTCGTGCGCGTCGCCGAGGCACGCGGGCAACTCGTGGGCTTCGCCTTCGTCGGACCGCCCTTCGGCCCCGCGGCCGCGGACTCGCGGCGCGACCGGCATCTCTACAGCATCTACGTGCTCGCGACCCATCACGGCAGCGGCATCGGTCAGGCGCTGCTCGACGCCGTGCTGGGGGACGGCCCGGCCATGCTCTGGGTCGCGAAGGAGAACCCGCGCGCGATCGCGTTCTACCGCCGCAACGGCTTCGCGTTCGAGGGCACGGAGCAGGTGGACGACATGGCGCCGACGATCACCGAGGCACTCATGATCCGCTGACGGCGGAGTCGCCGACGGCGGCGGTGTCGGATGCCGCGGCTAGCGTTCCGGCATGGTCGAGCGGGTCGAGGCATGGTGGGCGCGCAGGCAGTTCTCGCGCGGCGCCGATGTGCCCTACGCCGTCGGCACGTATCGCGAGGCGTGGGCGCCGTACCCGATGCTCATCCGGCAGTACCATCCCGACCTCAACGCGGGGATCATGCTGACCCAGGTTCCGCCGGCGGCCGACGTGCTGCTGCTGTGGCAGTGCGACATGGGGCACACGTTCGCCGCGACGCCGACCGAGCAGCGGTCGCGACCCGGGCGGGAGCGACGGCGGTCGGCGTGGTGTCCCGAGTGCGCGCAGCGCGCGAAGCCTCCGCGGGTGCGGGCGGCCGCGGCATCCCGCACCCGTCCGAAGGCCAAGCCGCTGTGTGCCAAGACGCCCGCTCTCGCGGTCGGCGAGCCGTTCGTCAGCGAATGCGCGCCGCGACCGGCATCGGCGGTCGAGGCGCGGCTGCATCAGGACCTCTTCGCGCGCCTCGGAGTCACGTCCGGGCTCAACGCCGTGAGAGTCGCGCGCCCGTTCTTCGATCACGTCGAGGTGTGGCCCGACATCCTGCTGCCCGAGCTGCGCATCGCGATCGAGTACGACAGCACGGGTCGTCACGGGCTCGAGCACGTGGGCGCGCGCGAGACGGCCGACCTGCGCAAGGATCGCGCGCTGCGGAGCGCCCATTGGGAGGTCGTGCGCATCCGCACCGGCAGGCTCGAGAAGCTCGGTCCGCACGACCTGCAGCTGTCGTCGCTGTCGCGCAAGAGCCTCGACCGTCTGATCGACGTGCTCCGCGACATCCGCGGTCCGCTGCTGGTCGATGCCTACCTGACCTGAATCAGTACCAGTTCGTCGCCTGCGAGTGACCCCATGCGGCACACGGAGAGCCGTACGCACGCGAGATGTAGTCCAGGCCCCAGGCGATCTGCGTCGCGGCGTTCGTCTGCCAGTCCGCCCCGGCGTCGGCCATCTTGCTTCCGGGGAGCGCCTGCGGGATGCCGGTGGCGCCGCTGCCGGCGTTGTAGGCCTGGTAGTTCCAGCTCGACTCCTTCTGCCACAGCGACGAGAGGCAGGAGAACTGATCGCCGCCCCAGCCGTAGCGCTCGGCCATGAGGCGCTGAGCCGTCGCCTTCGCTCCATCGGGGGTGTTCGCGGCCGCGAGCGCAGCAGCCTCGGCGGCGGCCTTCGCAGAGGCCTCGGCCGCAGCATCCGCCGCCGCCTTCTTCGCCACGGCCTCATCGAACTTCGCCCTGACCTGCGCGATGCGCGTCTGCGCCGTGCTCGTCGCCGCCTCGACATCGTCCGCGAGGGCGGGCACGAGCAGGAGGGGCAGCGTCTCGAGGTCGTCGAGGCGGTCGATCGAGTCCCGGAGCGTGGTCGTGTCGATCGCGGTCGCGCTCGAGATCTCGAGGCCGGACGCATCGATCTCGTCGGCGATCGCCTCGACGTCCACGAGGGTCGCGCGGGCCGCGTCGAGCGACTGGTCCGCGTCCGCCGTGACGTCGACCAGAGTCTCGGTGACCGGCTGCTCGCCGGTGGCGGCCATGGCTCCCACGGCAGCGCCCGAGGCGAGCAGGGCGCCGACCACGACTCCCGTGGCGACGAGGAGGGGCGAGCGGTGACGGGCGCGGCGGACGGACGTGAAAGTGGAGCGTTTCTGCATGGATGCGTGCGCGGTTCGGGTGTGCGTCCGCACGGTGACGCGAGGTGCCCTCGGGTCGGGCACGGTGTTCGAGTCTGCGCACCCTGTCTGGACGAAACCCCAGGCCTGCCTGGCAGAACCGTGTGAGCGGCCGTCCGATCAGGCGGGGTCAGCGGTCCCTCGAACGCCCGCGATCGCCGCCTCGACCACGGCCGCGGCGAGGGCGTCGATGACGTCGGGCGGCTGCCAGCGCACCGGGCCGTGGACGGCGATGTCGGCGAATCCGTGCACGGCCGACCAGCACGCCCATTCGGCCAGCGGGCGTCGGTCGGGCGCCAGGGCGCCGGCATCCACCATCGCATCCAGCGTGTCCATCAGCAGCTGGAACGGCGCGACGACCTCGTCGTCGAGCGTCACGATGCCGTCGCTGGCGCGCGTGTCCTGTGTGAAGAAGGCGAGCTCGAACCAGCCCGGCTCGGACCGCGCGAAGTCGATGTATGCGCGACCGACGCGACGAAGGCGTTCGATGGACGCCTCGGCGCGGCCGAGACCCGACGGAGCGTCGTCGACGCGCGCCGTGATCGCGCGGGCGAGGGCCAGTTGGGACTCGCCGGCGACGGCCTGCACCAGGGCGTCACGATCCGCGAAGTGACGGTAGGCCGCGTTCGGGGAGACCCCGGCGGCGCGGGTGACCTCTCGCAGCGTGAGTGCCGACGGTCCGCCGCTGCGGGCGAGCTTGAGACCCTCGTCGACGAGAGAACGTCGGAGGTCTCCGTGATGATACGTGCGTGCCTGCAAGGTCATTGCGCCACTCCGGCCGAGTGTGTACGGTGTGAACATCGAAATGTGTACGGTGTCCACATCCACACTACTCGCAGACGATCCCCCACCGCAGCGCCGCACCGACGACCACGAGGAACCATGACCGACACGATCGCCGAACCCCCTCAGCAGAAGCCGGGGCCGCAGACGCTGCGCAGCTTCTACCAGGTGCTCGTCAACACGGCGCTCGCGAACGTCACCTCGAGCTTCCTCTGGTGGGGGCTCACCTTCTGGGCCTACCTCGAGACCCGGTCGGTGCTCGCGACGGCGATCATCGGCGGCTCGTTCATGCTGCTCACGGCACTGCTCGGCGTCATCTTCGGCGCGCTCGTCGACCGCATCAAGAAGAAGGCCGTCATGATGCTCTCGAGCATGGTGACACTGGTCTCCTACCTGTTTGCGGGTGCGCTCTACTTCACGTTCCCCGAGTCCGTGCTCGTCGACTGGGGCGGCCCGTGGTTCTGGGTCTTCGCAGGCGTCATCCTGATCGGCGGCGTCGTCGAGAACCTGCGAAACATCGCCCTCTCGACGACGGTCACGCTGCTCGTGCCCGCCGATCGCCGCGATCGTGCGAACGGTCTCGTGGGCACGGTCCAGGGCATCGCGTTCGCTGTGACGAGCGTGTTCTCGGGCCTGTCGATCGGCTTCGCCGGCATGGGCGGGACGATCGTGATCGCCATCGTCGCGACAGCTGTCGCGCTCGTGCACCTGCTGTTCGTGGGGATCCCCGAACGCGGGGTCGCCCACGTCGAGGGCGCACCGAAGGACTTCGGACTCAAGGGTGTCCTGCCCGCGGTCATGATGGTGCCCGGGCTGCTCGCGCTCATCCTCTTCTCGACCTTCAACAACCTCGTGGGCGGCGTCTTCATGGCGCTGATGGACCCGTACGGGCTCACGCTCTTCCCCGTCGAGATCTGGGGCATCGTGCTCGGCGTCACGAGCATCGGCTTCATCGTCGGCGGCATCATCGTCGCCACCTTCGGCCTGGGCAAGAAGCCCGTCCGCACGATGCTGTGGGTCAACATCGGCGTCGCGGTGCTGGGAATGACCTTCGCCATCAGAGAGGTGTGGTGGATCTACGCCCTCGGCATCCTGCTGTTCATGTGCCTCATGCCGATCGCCGAGGCGTCGGAGCAGACGATCGTGCAGCGGGTCGTGCCCTTCGAGAAGCAGGGCCGCGTCTTCGGCTTCGCGCAGAGCGTCGAGTCGGCCGCTGCGCCGCTGTCCGCATTCGTGATCGGGCCCGTGGCGCAGTTCTGGCTCATCCCGTACATGAATTCGTCCTCCGGGCAGAACGCGTGGGGCTGGCTGCTGGGCGAAGGCGAGGCCCGCGGCATCGCGCTCGCCTTCATGGCTGCGAGCGCGGTCATGCTCGTCGTCGTGCTGCTCGCGTTCGTGTCGAAGCCGTACCGCCAGCTGACCGAGGCATACGAGAACGCCGCACCCTCGCTGCCCGTGGACGGCGAGGGGCCGGATGCCGCGACGCCCGCGGCCGGGAGCGTCGAAGCCGCGGCATCCATCGACGACGCCACCGACCAGACACAGGAGGTCAGATCATGACGACCGACACCACCGCGCTTCCGCCGATCGTGAGCGCCGACGAGTGGCGCTCCCGACTGGCCGAGCTGCGCGTGCGCGAGAAGGCGGCGACGCGCGAGCTCGACGCGATCGCGGCGCAGCGGCGACGCCTGCCGATGGTCGAGATGCCCGACTACACGCTCGTCGGCGAGGACGGCCCGGTGCGGCTCGTCGACATCTTCGACGGCGCGTCGCAGCTCATCGTCTACAACCACATGTGGTTCGAAGGCAAGGAATGGCAGTGCGGTGGCTGCACGAGCCTCACGACGCAGTGGACCAGGCTCGGCTTCCTCGAGCCGTATGACGCCCGTTTCGTCATCGTGACGCAGGGGCCGATCGACGAGGCGCTCGCGTATCGCGAGAAGGTCGGCAACCGCATGGACTGGTACTCGACGGCCGACAGTTCGTTCGGTGCCGACGTCGACGCGCCCCCCGGCGGAGGATTCGCCGTCAATGTCTTCCTGCGCGATGGCGACACCGTCTACCGGACGTGGCACACGAACGGCCGCGGCACCGAGCAGCTCGCCTACACGTTCCCGCTGGTCGACCTGCTGCCGTACGGCCGTCAGGAGGACTGGCAGGACTCGCCCCAGGGGTGGCCGCAGTCGCCCGCGTACAGCGGCTGGCTCGAGTCGAAGGATGTCGCGCGGCTCTACGGCGCGTGAGCTCACGCCCCGTCGAGGAACCCCTGCCAGCCATCGGCTTCGGCGTGCTCGAAGATGAGGTTGGTCTCGGTGTGAGCGACCGCGGGATGCCCCGTGAGGTGGGTCAGGACGAACTCGCGCAGTTCGGCCGAGTCTCGCGCCAGCACGTGCAGCAGGAAGTCGTCTGCTCCGGCCATGTGGAAGAGGCTCACGACTCCCGGGAACGTCGTGGCCGTGCGCCGGAAGGCCTCGATCTCGGCGCGCGCATGCTTCGCGAGACGGATCGCGATGAGCGCCTGAACAGTCGCACCCAGCACGTCGGGGTCGAGCTCGACGCGGTACCCGCGGATGGCGCCGTTCGCCTGCAGCCGTCGTAGACGAAGCGACACCGTCGACTCGGCGATTCCGAGACCGGCCGCGAGCGCCGCTCCCGATGCCCGGGCGTTCGACGACAGCGCGCGCAAGAGGGCGCGGTCGATTCGATCGAGGTCAAGCTTCTGCGGCACGTGCGGCTCCGTCGGTGAATCTGAGGGAAGGATCTGCGATGGTAGGGATGCTGCTCGTCGATCCTTCGAGGATGCTTGAGGATACTGCGGGAATCTGTTCTCTTTGGTGACATGCACCCCGAGAACCACCGTTTCGAGACCCGCGCCGTCCACGGCGGAATGGCCGGTCTCCGCGAGGCCGGCACACACGTGCCGCCCATCGAGCTGTCGACCACCAATCCACTGCCCGACGTCGAGACCGGCGGCCTGTCGTATGAGGAGCTCGCAACGGGTCATGACCTCGACCCCGGGCGCAGCGCGGTCTATCAGCGTCTCTGGCAGCCGGGAGTCGCCCGGTTCGAAGAGTCGCTGGCCGGCCTCGAGGGCACCGACGGTGCTGTCGCCTTCTCGTCGGGCATGGCCGCGCTCACCGCGTGCCTCATCGCGACCGTCTCGTCGGGAAAGCCGCATGTCGTGGCGGTGCGCCCGCTCTACGGGGGAACCGACCACGTGCTCGAGAGCGGACTGCTCGGCACCGAGGTGACTTGGGCGACCGTCGACGGCATCGCGCGCAGCATCCGTCCCGACACGGGTCTCGTCATCGTCGAGACCCCCGCCAACCCCACGCTCGAACTGCTCGATCTCGAGGCTGTCGTCGCCGCTGCGGGCGATGTTCCCGTCCTCGTCGACAACACCTTCGCCACGCCCGTGCTGCAGCAGCCCGCGCGGCACGGCGCGACCCTCGTGCTCCACAGCGCCACGAAGTACCTGGGCGGGCACGGCGATGTGATGGGTGGCGTCGTCGCCGGCCCGACCGAGTGGGTCGAGCATCTCCGTCGCGTGCGCGCCCTCACCGGCGGCCTCCTGCACCCGATGGGCGCGTACCTCCTCCACCGCGGACTGCGCACCCTGGCGATCCGCGTGCGCGCGCAGCAGGCGACGGCGCAGATGCTGGCCGAGCGGATCAGCGCCCATCACGCGGTGGCGCGCGTCTGCTACCCCGGACTGCCGGGCCAGGATCCGCAGGGACTCCTCGGCCGCCAGCTGGCCGGACCCGGATCGATCATCGCGATCGAGCTCGCCGGCGGCTACGACGCTGCCGCCCGTTTCACCGAGGCGTGCGAGCTCGTGACCCATGCCGTCTCGCTCGGCGGTGTCGACTCGCTCGTGCAGCATCCCGCATCCCTCACCCACCGGCCTGTCGTCGGCGAGGCGAAGCCCGGCGCCGGCATCGTGCGGCTCTCGATCGGACTCGAGCATGTCGACGACCTGACCGACGACATCCTCGCCGCGCTCGATGCGGCCGAGGCTGTGGCCGCGCCCCTCGACATCGCGACGGAGGGGATGCTCCAGACCCGCTGAGCGGGCGTTTCCCGGCGCTCTGCTCGTTCGCCGAGCGGACGACCCGCACGCCGTGCGCCCTTACTGTGCCTCGGCGGTCAGTCGCCTTCTTCGTGATCCTCGAAGTCGGGCCACGCGGCGAGGTCGACGCCGTGGTTGTCGGGTGATGCGATCGTCCAGTGCCCCGGAGCGTTCGAGTCGTCGACGATGCGCCCACCGGCTGCGACGGCGGCGTCGACCCGCGCGCGGATGACGTCGGCCGGCACCGACACGTCGATGTGCGTGCGGCCGCGGCCGGGTTTGGACGGCGTCAGATCGTGGAACCACAGATGTGGTCCGCGGCGGTTCGGATCGATCGCGTCCTCGTCGAAGAGGTCGACGTAGCCGAGCGCCGCCGTCCAGAACGGCCGGGTGTCGACGCCTTCGGCCTGCGCCACCGCGATGCCGACCGTCTGCACAGCCGACGGGTCGGGCGCGAGCCCCTGCTCGCGAGCGATCTCGGAGATCTGCGCGGCCAGGACGGCGTCCGTCGGCCCCACCGCGCCGTCCTCGCGCGTGAAGAGCCGGATCGTGACACCGTTCGGACGCAGGTCGACGTCGGGACTCTTGTCGAGGGATGCCGCGGCGTCGGCGACCGCGCTGACGAAGCGCGCTCCCGCGGTGAACGTGTCAGTGCGGAAGAACGCGTGCGCCCCCCAGAAGAGCACCCGCCAGTCCTCGACACCGGGAGAGGCGTGGAACTGCTTCGCGGTCATGCGTGTGAACTCGCTCATGGTCGTCAGTGTAGGGACGGGCACCGACACGAGGACAACAGCCCGAGGTGACGAGGTTTCGGGGCCGACGCATCCTCCTCCCGCTGTCCTCTCCTCACCTCGCGAGGGCTGCAGCCGACTACTCACGTGAGGAAAGAGGCAGGATGGAGGGATGGTCAGCATCCCCAACGTGACTCTCAATGACGGCGCCTGGTTCCCCGAGCTCGGTCTCGGCACCTACAACCTGCGGGGCGAGGACGGTGTCGCCGCGATCGTCGCGGCGATCGGCTCGGGCTATCGACTGCTGGACTCCGCGGTCAACTACGAGAACGAGGCCGAGGTCGGCGAAGCCGTGCGCTCGTCGGGTCTCGACCGCGACGATCTGCTCGTGACCTCGAAGATCCCGGGCCGCGATCACGGCTTCGACGAGGCGATCGCGAGCATCGAGCGCTCGCTCGAGACGCTCGGCCTCGAGCGCATCGACCTGCAGCTCATCCACTGGCCGAACCCCAGCGTCGGCAAGTGGCTCGACACGTGGAGGGGCATGATCGAGGCGCGCGAGCGAGGACTCGTGCGCTCGATCGGCGTCTCGAACTTCACCGAGCCGATGCTCACCCGCCTCATCGACGAGACGGGTGTCACGCCCGTCGTGAACCAGGTCGAGCTGCACCCCCACTTCCCGCAGGGCGCGCTGCGCGCCTTCCACGCCGAGCACGGCATCCGCACCGAATCGTGGAGCCCGCTCGCCCGCCGCACCGAACTGCTGTCCGAGGCGATCGTGGGCGAGGTCGCGTCGGCGCACGGCGTCACCCCGACCCAGGCCGTGCTGCGCTGGCACACGCAGATCGGCTCGACTCCGATCCCGAAGTCCGCGTCTCCCGAGCGGCAGGTCGAGAACGCGGACGTGTTCGGCTTCGCGTTGACGGATGCCGAGGTCGCCGCGATCTCCGGTCTCGAGCGCGGGCGCCTGTGGGACGGCGACCCCGACACCCACGAGGAGATGTGATCGTGACGACCCCGTTCCACTCGCTCACCGACTATCTGACCATCCCGCGCATCGAGGGCCTCGCTCTCTCGCCCGACGGCACCCGCGTCGTCCTGACCGTCGCAACACTCAAGAAGGATGCGACGGGCTTCGACCGGTCGCTGTGGGCGGTCGCGGCCGACGGAACCGAGGGCGCGACGCGGCTCACCCGCTCGGCGAAGGGGGAATCGGCTCCCGCCTTCACGGCCGACGGCGACGTGCTGTTCGTCTCCGCCCGCCCGGACGCGGAGGCCGACGAGGACGACGAGTCCGGCCAGCTGTGGATCCTCCCCGCCGCCGGCGGCGACGCGCGTGCGGTCACACGGCTCGCGGGTGGCGTGGGTGAGATCGCCGCGGTGGCCGAAGCATCCGGCCGCCTCGTGATCGCGGCGGACCTGCTGCCCAGCGCCGACACGATCGAAGCCGACGCGAAGCTGCGCGCTGCGCGCAAGAAGAAGAAGGTCGCCGCGATCCTGCACGAGTCGTACCCCGTGCGGTACTGGGATCACGACCTCGGTCCCGCCGAGCCGCATCTGCTCGCGCTCGATCTCGCCGGGCTCCGCGACACGGTCGGAGCGGTGCGCGACGAGTCCGCCGCGGACGCAGACCCCGATGCGGTGACGCCCTACCCCGCTTCGCTCCCGCGTCCGGGCGACCTGACGCCTCAGCCCGGCCGTTCCGCAGCGGCCGCCGGCGTCGCCATCTCGCCGGACGGCGGCACGGTCGTCGCGGCGCTGCGCGTGCCGGAGGGAATGGATGCCCGCTACCGCCTGGTCGCGATCGACGTCGCATCCGGAGAGCACACGATCCTCTTCGACGAGCCGCGCGTCGACTTCGAAGCGCCCGTCGTCAGCCACGACGGCGCGCGTCTCGCGTACCTGCGGTCGGTGAAGGGGACGCCGGCCGGCCCGACCGAGCAGGAGCTCTGGATCAGCGCGCTGGACGGATCGAAGGCGCGCCGGATCGCCGAGGAGTGGGACCGCTGGCCGTCGTCGTTCTCGTTCGACGCCGGCGACGACGCTCTGATCGCGACCGCCGACCAGGACGGTCGCGGGCCGATCTTCCGCGTACCTCTCGACGGGGGTTCGCCGTCTCAACTGACGACCGATGACTTCACGTACACCGATGTGCGCGTCGACCGCACGTCGGGCGACCTGGTCGCGCTGCGGTCATCGTGGATGGCCCCCTCGCATCCCGTGCGGATCGCTCGCGACGGGTCGATCACGGTCCTGGCGGCGCCGGTCGCGCTTCCCGAAGTGCCCGCGACGATGGTGGACGTCCAGGCGACGGCCGAGGACGGCGCTCGGGTGCGCGGGTGGCTGCTGCTTCCGGAGACGGATGCTCCGGCCCCGCTGCTGCTGTGGATCCACGGTGGTCCGCTCAACAGCTGGAACGCGTGGAGCTGGCGCTGGAACCCGCAGCTCGCAGTCGCGCGCGGCTACGCCGTGCTGCTGCCCGACCCCGCACTGTCGACGGGCTACGGCCTCGACTTCATCGCGCGCGGCTGGAACGCGTGGGGTGCTGCGCCCTACACCGACCTGATGGCGATCACCGACGAGGTCGTCGCACGGGCTGACATCGACGAGACGCGCACGGCCGCGATGGGCGGATCGTTCGGCGGCTACATGGCGAACTGGGTCGCGGGGCACACCGACCGCTTCGATGCGATCGTCACCCACGCGAGCCTGTGGGCGCTCGACCAGTTCGGTCCGACCACGGACTTCTCGCCGTACTGGCAGTCGATCTTCACACCCGAGGCGATGATCGAGCACTCGCCGCATCGGTTCGTCGCCGACATCCGCACCCCGATGCTGGTGATCCACGGCGACCGCGACTACCGCGTGCCGATCGGCGAGGGACTTCGGCTGTGGTCGGAGCTCAATGCCCGGTTCGCGGGCGAGGACGGCACGCTCGAGCACCGGTACCTGTACTTCCCGGACGAGAACCACTGGGTGCTCAAGCCGCAGCACGCGGTCGTCTGGTACGAGACGGTGTTCGCGTTCCTCGCGCAGCACGTGCTCGGCGAGGACTGGAAGCGCCCGGACGACCTCGGCTGAGCATGCGGGGGCGGGGCCCGGTGCGGCACGCCTCCGGTGCGGGGGAGCCCGGAGGTCAGCCGTCGGCCGGCGCGAGGTCGGCGGGCTCGGGCAGACCCGACCCCGGCGGACTCGGCTCGATGTCGGGCGTCGCGAGCGTCGCGATCATCACTCCGATCAGCGCGATCGCGCCGCCCACCGCTTTGAGCAGGTCGAGCGGTTCACCCATGAGCAGAGCGAACCCGTAGCCGAGAGCGGGGATGGCCGCCGTCGCGACGCCCGAGATCGCGGCCGGCAGGCGCTCGGCGCCGTAGTTGAAGAGCACGAGCGTGGGTGCCGTCACGACGAGCGCGAGGATCAGGATGCTGAGCAGTCCGCGCGCGTCGCTCGGGATCGCGACCGTGCCCGTCACGAACTCCCACCCGAGCCACGGGAGCATGATGACCGTGCCCCAGATGCCTGTCGCCGTCGCGAGCACGATCGCGTCGGGCGCGTCATCCCGTCCCGCGTCCTTGCGCAGGAGCACGGTGTAGAGCGCGTAGGCGGCGAGGGCGGCGATGTTGAGAAGCACGCCGACGTCGACGCGGAATCCGGATGCCGCGACCAGCCCGACGCCGACGGTCGCGAGTGCCAGGCCGAGCCACGTGCGGCCCGACAGCTTCTCGTGGATGAGGGTGACCGCGGCGATCGCCGTCAGCACGGGAAGGAACGCGGCGGTCAGCGCCGCCGTGCCCGGCGTCGTGAAGAGCAGGCCGATGTTCGCGAGCGAGTAGTACAGGCTCACGCCCGTCAGGCCCAGCACGATCGTGCGCGGCTGGCCGATCGCTCGCAGGAAGCCCGGACGCCGAGCGGCGAGCGGCACGAGCACGACCAGCGCGATCGCGAAGCGGCCGACCGAGAGGACAGCGGGGGAGCCCGTCTCGAGTGCCCAGCCCGACACGACGTAGGCCGCCGACCACAGGAGCACCGAGAGGCCGATCGCGGCGAGCGGAAGCCAGCGCTGAGACACGAGCAATCAGTCTAGGTCCGAGGGGTTCGGCGCGGGATGGTTCGCGAGACGCTCAGCGCGTGCGCGCGAGCCACTCCGCGAACGTCTCGCGACCCAGCTGCGCACCCGGACCGGGGAGCAGCGAGCCGTTGCGCTGCTCGCGCCCGGCGGCGCCGGGGAGCGAGATCGCAGGGATCCATCCCCGGTGACCCAAGGCGGCGGCATAGGCCCGCACCATCGCGACGAGGCTCTCCTCACGAGGTCCTGCGAGATCGGCGGCGCGCCCGGCCGGTGCGGCGACGGCGAGGTCGACCAGGCGGGCCGCGACCTCCGCTGCCGCGATCGGCTGCGTGCGCATGCGCGGAGCGAGATGAACGGGCCCGACCTTCGCGCGCGCGTAGATCTGCTCCGCGAACTCGTGGAACTGCGTCGCGCGCAGGATCGTCCACGGCACGGGGCCCGACTCGACGACGCGCTCCTGGGCCACCTTGCCCTGGTAGTAGCCGCTCGCCGAGCCGTCGACGCCGACGATCGACAGTGCGACGTGGTGCCCGACGCCGACGCGCTCCTCCGCCGCGAGCAGCGTGCGGCTCGCGCCCTCGAAGAACGCGATCGCCTTGTCGCGGTCGAGCGTCGACACGCTCGACGTGTCGATCACGACGTCGGCGCCGCCGAGAGCGGCATCCACTCCCTCGCCCGTCACGACGTCGATCCCGGCGCTGCGCGTCAGCACCGCGACCTCATGGCCTCGTGACCGGGCGATGTCGACGACGTGCGCGCCGACGGCTCCGGTTCCTCCGGCGACGGCGATCTTCACAGCGTGCGACCGTCGGACGCGATCAGAGCTGGGCGCCGTTGTCGTCGCGGTCCTCGACGCCGACGCTGCGGCCGCGCCACGATTCGTACGCGATCAGCCAGCCCAGCGAGACGATCAGCGCGAGGAGCACGCCGAGCCACACGTTGCCCCAGACGAGCCCGAAGACGATGCCCAGTGCGAACACGAGCGCAGTGCCGAAAGCCCATCCGGTGTGCCCGCGCTGCCAGCCGGGTCGACGATTCGCCATGCCCACAGCCTAGACGGCCGGCGCGCGGGCCGCCGGGACTGTCGGGCCGTCAGCGCTCGCGGTGATCTTCGGGATGCAGGCGCGGTCCGCGTCGGGGCTCCCGCGGGCCGTGCGCCCAGATGAGACGGATGACGCGTTGACGGTGACCTTGCCACGGCTCGAGGAGTTCCAGCATCCCGTCGTCGTCGACGCGGTGTCCGGTCAGTGCGAACCCGACCTCGTGGGCCAGGTGATAATCGCCGACGCTCACGGCGTCGGGATCCCCGAAGGCCCGGATGCGGGTCTCGGCGCTCGTCCATGCCCCGACCCCTCGCAGACTCGTGAGGATGCGCTCGCGCTCGTCGCCCGTCGCGGCGGCGTTCGCGGTGCGCTCGATCGCGTCGCCGCGGCGGGCCGCTTCGACGACGGTGCGCGCCTGGGGAGGCTCGAGCCCGGCGCGATGCCAGATCCACGACGGCACGTGCCTCCAGCCGTCGATCGTCGGCGGCGCGAACATCGGCTCGGGCGTCGGGCCGGGTGCGCGCTCTCCGCGCCACTGCACGATGCGCCGCCAGGCGCCGAACGCCTGCACCCCGGTGACCTTCTGCTCGAAGATCGCGCTCGCGAGCGCGTCGAAGACGAGGTCGGTGCGGCTGAGGCGGAGGTCGGCGTTGCGCCGGTGGGCTTCGGCGACGAGTGGATGCCGCGACGCGTCGAAGCCGGATGGGTCGTCCTGCGACCCGCACAGCGCGGGCACCTGCGCGAGCGCCCACCCCGCGCCCGGTCCCCATGCGGCCGCGCGCACCGAGCCGCCGGCGGTCTGGCGCAGGGCGATCGTCGCGATGCCCAGCGGCGTGCGGCTCGTACGCCAGATCACGGCGCCGGCCGTCTTCATCGTCGGGTCGCCCGCGCCGCGGCGCTGAGCGAGCACCGTGCGCCGCAGATCGAACCGTTCGCGGGGACGGTACTCCGTCTCGACCGGTCGCTCGGCGACGGGCCGCGGATCGCGGCGAGCTGCGGCATCCCGCGACCCCGCGATCCTCGTGAGCGGCGTCGTCATGCCGCCCACCCTACGCCGGAGCCGCCGACATCGAAGCCGCCCGTATCGCGAACCCACTCACTCGTCGCGAGCCCACGCACTTCTGCTCGCCGAAGCGGGTGGTTTCGGCGAAAGTGCGTGGGTTGGGCGGAGGGGGTGGGCTCGCCGAAGAGGGTGGTCGGCGAAAGCGCGTGGGTCTGAGCAGCGCGCACGACGCGCGCTGCTCAGAAGCGGTCGGGCGAGGGCGTGCCGTGGCCGTAGCGGATCGACACGTCCGCGTGACGGTCGAAGCGGTAGCCGACGCCGCGCACCGTGCGGACGATGTCCTCGTAGCGGCCGAGCTTGGCGCGGAGCCGACGGACGTGCACGTCGATCGTCCGCTCACCGGGAGCCTCGTCGTCGGTCGTGCCCTGCCAGAGCGACGACACGAGCTCGGTGCGCTCGATCGTGCGACCCTCGCGCAGCACGAGGTACTGCAGCAGCTCGAACTCCTTGAAGGTGAAGGCGGCCGACTCGCCGTCGATGAGCACGCGCTTGCGCGAGATGTCGACGACGACTCCGCCGGGAGCGCGGTCCTCGTCTTCGGGCTCCTCGTTCTTGGTCCGTGCGATCGCCGAGGGCTCGTGCAGCGCCAGGCGCACGACGTCCACGTCGCGTCCACCCGAGCCCACGGGGGCGAGGGCGACGGTCGCGTACGTCTCGGCGGTGGGTGCGAGGTCCGCGAGCGTGCGGCGCAGAGCGTCCACGAGCACGCCGAGCGAGACTCCGGATGCCGCGACCTTCGCCTCGTCGATGCCGACGTAGAGTGCGAAGCCGCGCGGTGCGGTGCCCGCGGGGAGCGCGCGTTCCTCGGCGGGACGCTGCGGTGCGATGGTCTCGACCGGCGCGGTCACGGCGCGGAGGTGACGGGCGGGAGCGGTGGTGGGGCGTTCGAGCAGAGCGGTGTTCGACATGATGATGGTCCTTGCGGGAGTGAACCCGGGCCGACGGCTCGAGCGGGTTCGAGTGGGTGCTGCGATGCTGCCCCGATCGGGGCGGTGCGAGGCATCCGGATGCGCGTGATCGACGCGGCTGGCCGGTGCTTCGGGGGACTCGCTGCGGGTCGTGTTCAGAAACGACGCGAGGGTCCGGCGGGTGTCACCGTGCTAGTGGCACATTCGACAGCACATGACATCGCTGCTGGCCATCATGGCGCCAGCGGTCCCGTTCGCCTCCCAGGCGGACAGAGAGCGTGCGGTGTCAGTCATGAGGCCGATTATGACCGAATGCGTCCGGATGCGTCAAATCGCGCGGTCGCGGCATCCGGTTCATGACGAAATGTGACACTTTGCTCAGCCGACGCCCGAGGGTGCGTCGAAGGTGTTCGCCGTGGACCTGTCCGAGGTGACCCGTTGACGCGGGCCGCGCGCGGTTGCGCAGAAGCTCAGCGAAAACACGGCTGACTGCGCGCCGCCGTGAGGACGGGCGGGTTTAGCCTGTGGGGGTGACTGAGCTTCGCTTCACGCACGAGTCGGATGCGTCGCGGTACACCCTGTACCGCGGTGACGATCTCGTGAGTGCCCTTGACTACCGGGACGACGGCCGTACGGTCGCGATGACCCGCGCATACACGGTGCCGACCTTCCGCGGCCACGGCTACGCAGGCGTCGTCGTCGACAAGGCGGTCGCGGAGCTCGAGGCGAAGGGCGATCGCGAGGTGATCCCGGTCTGCTGGTACGTCGCGGACTGGTTCGCGGCGCATCCCGACCGTGCAGGAATCGTCCGTCAGCGGCATTCCGCCTGATCATGCGCTTCGAAGACGTCTTCACCTACATCGCGGTCGGATTCGAGGCCATCGGCGCTCTGGCGATGATCGTCGGGTTCGCGATCGCGATCGTGCTCGGCATCCGCTCCCTCCAGCGGCGCGAGGGCGGCTCGGCCGCGTTCCAGGTGCTGCGCACGACGCTCGGCTCGGCGATCCTGCTGGGCCTCGAGGTGCTCGTCGCGGCGGACCTGATCCGGACGATCACTTCGAAGCCCTCGCTCGAGGACGCCGCGATCCTCGGACTCATCGTGCTCATCCGCACGATCCTGTCGATGTCGATCCAGATCGAGATCGAGGGCACACTGCCCTGGCGGCGCGCGCTGCTCACGAGCGGCGGTCAGATGGTCGGCGAGGCGATCGCGCGCGATCGGGCGAAGAGCCGCGCGGCCGGATAGGGCCGCGGGATCCGGTTGTCAACCCATCGCACCGCCCTCGCGGCTGGGTGATGCTGAGACCGACGAGAGGAGTCCGCCATGGACCGAGATCTTCCCGAGGGCGTCATCGACGCCGACCCGCCGGGCGGGTGGGAGCCGGTGCACGACGGCGAATCGTCGGAGCAGAATGCGGATGCCGCGGGCTCGCCGGATCTCATCGAGCAGTCCGGCGACGTGCTCCGGCCCGACGACCCCGTCGAAGGCGAGATCGCGCGACAGGCCGCCGATCCGGATCTGAGCACCGACCGAGGCGAGGAGCCCTGATGAGCAACGACACTGTGAACGACGGCCACGACCACTACGGGCAGGACGCCGGCGGGAACAACCTGACTGCCGGAGAGACGCAGCGCGATCTGGCAGGAGCGGCCGAGCAGAGCGTGCCGGCGATGTCGCAGAACAACGCGACGGATGCCGCGAAGATCGACGGCATCATCGGGCAGACGCGGCAGGACGGTCACCAGGATCGCGACGCCGTCGTGCATGTTCTCCGTCAGCGATTCGAGCAGTCCGGCGTCGAGGTCCCCGAGGAACGCCTGGACGAACTCGCGGATCGCGTCCTTCGTCAGGACTGAACGAACGAGCGGATCGCCGCGGCGGCGGGTGCGGCATCCCGGATCATCGTCTCGTGCCCGTGACCGTCGATCTCGACGAGCCGTGCATCGGGGATGAGATCGATCACTCGCTCGCACCATGCGTGGGGTGAGACGATGTCGTTCTCGCCGCGCAGAACCAGCGTCGGCGCTTCGATGCGGGGATAGGAGTCCTCGGGGCGGTGCACGAGCATCGCGCGGAACTTCGCGCGCAGCCTCGGCCCGGCGCGAACGTACTCGCGGGCGCCTCGCAGAATGACCTTCGGGCTCTCCACCGCGATGTCCGCGAGGAGCCGCCCGATCTGGCGCGGCGCGGTGCGCGCGTCGGGATCCACCGTCGGTGCGATGAGGACGAGGCGTCGGACGAGTGAGGGATGTCGCACCGCGACCTCGGTCGCCACCTGAGTCCCCATCGAGTGGCCGATGACGACGACCGGTTCGTCCACGCTCGCGCGAAGGTACGCCGACACGAGGTCCGCCGTGCGCTCCATCGTGAGGGTGCGTCGCGGCTCGGGCGCTTCACCGTAGCCGGGGAGATCGATCGCGATCGTGCGCGCTCCCGGGCGGAGCGCTTCGTCGAGTTCGATGAAGACGCTGCGGCCCATCCCGATGCCGTGGATCATGACGAAGATCGGACGCCCCGTGCCGTGCGACTCGGCGACGAGGGTCGCACCGGCGTGAGTGAAGTCGCGTCGCGTCACATGTCGAGCGTAGGGGAGCGGCCGACGGCATCCGCGCGCGTCAGCAGGCCGCGCACACGGGATCCGAGAGAGCGCCCCCGCCGAACGGCAGTGCCATCGTGGCGCGGCGCGGGCGCGGTGCCACGTCGCGGGGTGCCCATGCGCTCGCAGCTCGGGCCGCGAGATGTTCGCGGATCGACGAGCGCAGGGCGGCGTCCCTGTCGAGCCGGGCGGACTCGAAGCGGTACTGGTGTTCGGCGGCGGTGACGAGAGAGAGCATGGTTTCCTCCGTGGGTTCCGGTGACCAGAACGTAGGGACGGGCTCGGACATTGCCGGTCCGCAGTGCTGTGGCAGGAATCCTCGGGACCTCGGCAGGCGTGCACGCGGATCGCTGTGGGCGAACCCGCCGCGGGCCTTCCGGGCGATGTCGGGAGCCGCGCCTACCGTGAAGGCATGCGCATCCTGCACACCTCTGATTGGCACATCGGGCGGTCGTTCCACGGCCACGCCACGCTCGATGCGCTGAGCGGTGTGCTCGAGGCGCTCACCGCTCAGGTGCGCGCACACGACGTCGACGTCGTCATCGTCGCGGGCGACGTCTTCGACTCCGCCGCACCGGCCGCCGCCTGCTACACGCTGCTGACCGACGCGCTGCGCGGCCTCGCCGACGCCGGCGCGCAGATCATCGTCACGAGCGGCAACCACGACTCCGCGGCACGCCTCGGCTTCCAGTCCGCGCTGCTGCGCGAGGGCATCCACGTCGTCACCGATGCGCGGTCGGTCGGCACGCCGATCACGATCGCCGACGTCGACGGGCCGGTCCACTTCTACGGCATCCCGTTCCTCGAGCCCGCACTGGTTCGCCACCTGTGGCCCGAGGTGCCGCTGCGCTCGCAGCGCGCCACGCTCGAGCACGCGATGCGGCTGGTGAACGACGATCGCGCGGCGCGCGGCGGCCGATCGGTCGCGATCGCGCACTGCTTCGCGGCGGGGGTGGATGCCACGCCGGGCGTCGAGCGCGAGATCCGGCAGGGCTCGCTCGACGTCATTCCACTGTCCACCTTCGACGGTCCCGACTACGTCGCCCTCGGGCACATCCACGGCCGTCAGACGCTCTCCGACCGCGTGCGCTACGCCGGCGCGCCCCTGCACTACAGCTTCGGCGAGGGGGACAAGCCGCGCGGCTCGTGGCTCGTCGAGCTGGATGCCGGGGGCCTCGCGGCCGTCGAGTGGCTCGATCTCCCCGTCCCCCGCCGGCTGCAGACGCTGCGCGGCACGCTCGACGAGCTGCTCACATCCACGGACTTCGCCGGTGCGGAGCAATCGTGGGTGTGCGCCCAGTACACCGATGCGACTCCGCAGCCCGATCCTATGCGCCGGCTCCTGACGCGGTTCCCCCACTGTGCGACCGTCGTGCACACCCCCGAGGGGGTGCGTGAGGCCGACGGCCTCACCTACGCGGGGCGCGTGCGCGCCGCCCGTTCGGACGCCGAGTTGATCGACGCGTTCCTCGTGCACGTGCGGGAGGGCGAAGGCGCGTCCGAGCGGGAGCTCGAGCTCATCCGCGACGTCATCGACGAGCGGTCGCTCGCCGAGGTCTCGGCATGAGGCTGCATCGGCTCGAGCTCGAGGGCTTCGGGCCGTTCCGCGAGCGGCAGACGATCGACTTCGACGTTTTCGCCGACGACGGCATCTTCCTGATCGCGGGTCGCACGGGCGCGGGCAAGTCGAGCGTGCTCGACGGTGTGTGCTTTGCGCTCTACGGGGGTGCCCCGCGCTACGACGGCGCCGAGAAGCGCCTGCGCAGCGATCACTGCGCGCCCGAAGACCCGACGACCGTCTCGGTGGAGTTCACCGCCCGAGGTCGCCGGTGGCGGGTCACACGCTCGCCCGAGTACGACCGACCCAAGCAGCGGGGCACGGGCCTCACGACCGAGCCGCATCGCGCGCAGCTCGAAGAGCGGATCGACGGCGCGTGGATCGGCCGAGCCGCGCGCCCGGTCGACGTCGCACGAGAGCTCGACGAGATCCTGGGGCTGTCTCAGCAGCAGTTCCTTCAGGTCATCCTGCTCGCGCAGAACCGGTTCGCCGAGTTCCTCCTCGCCAAGAACGACGAGCGGCAGCGCCTGCTGCGCCGGCTCTTCGGCACGCGCACGTACGAGGACTACCAGACGGCCTTCGATCAGCACCGCAAGGACTCCGAGCGCGCGCTGTCCTCCGCCGGCGAAGGCGTGCAGCTGCTGCTCCTCGAGGCGGAGCGCCTGCTGTCGAACGACCTCGACGCTGGTGAGCTCGTCACCGACGGCGCCGTGCCCGAGCGCATCGCCGCCGTCTCGGTGGGGGTTCAGCGCGCCGACTATCGAGTCGGCGCACTGACGCTGGAGCGCACCGCCGCCGACGTGGCGCACCGCGATGCCGAGAGCGCCCTCGTCGAGGCCCGCGCTCTTCGCGCGCGACAGGAGCAGCGGATTCAGGCCCGCACAGCGCTCGCGGCCCTCGAAGCCCGGGCGCCCGATATCGCCGCGCGGCGCTCCACTCTCGAGCGCTCGAACGCCGCCGAGGCGCTGCGCGCGCCGCTCGAGGCCGTTGAGGCCGCAGCGCTCGACGACGACCGGGCGGTCCGCGCGGTCGAGTGTGCGCGCGCCGCGTGGGCGACCGCATCGCCCGACGAGGCGGATCTCGATGCCGCGGGTCTCTCGAGTCTGGTCGAGCAGCTCACCGGCAGCCTCGCCGTGTGGGCGCTCGCGGCCGAGCGCGAAGAGTCGCTCGTGCGCGCCGAGGCGACGCTCGCCCACGATCGCGAAGAGTCCGCACGCCTCGAGAACGCACTCGCGACGATGGATGCCGCGCGAGCGCTCGTTCCCGTGCGGCTTCACGAGATCGGCGACGAGCTGGAGACGCTGGGCTCGGCCGAGTCGCGGCTGCAGGCCGCGGCCGCCGCGCTGGCGGTCCTCGACGCGCGACGGGCGGCGGCCCGCGAGGCGGCCATCCTCGCCGACGAGCTGACCGTGGCGGAATCCTCCTACCTCGAAGCGTCCATGCTCCTCGACCGGGATCGCGCGGCGGTGACGGAGCTCCTGCAGCGGCGCCTCGCCGGTCACGCGGGCGAGCTGGCCGCGGGCCTCGTCGACGGCGAGCCCTGCGTCGTCTGCGGCTCGCTCGCGCACCCGCATCCGGCCCCGGCGTCCGACGCCCCCGTGACCGATGACGAGATCCAGCTCGCCGAGGCGGCCCGCGACCGCGCGGCAGCCGTGGAGAAGGCCGCCGCCGACGCGGCGCGCGCTGCCCGGGCGGCCCATGCCGAGGCGGCGGCGCGCGCGGGAGGCGAGAGCGCCGACGTCCTCGATCTCGCGCAGGGCGAAGCCGCACGCGCCGTGGAGACCGCGCGCGCCGACGCGGCGCGCCGCGAGCTGCTCGCGCGCGAGCGCGAGGAGCTCGTCGAGATGGATGCCGCATCCGCCCTCGAGCGCGACGCTCTGGCCGCCCAGCTCGCCGCTGTCCGTGACGCCCTGGTGGCGGCCGAGGCTGCAGCGGCGCTCGACCGGTCCGCCGTCGATGCGGCGAAGGGGGGATTCGACTCCGTCCGAGAGCGGATCCGTGAAGCCGACCAGCGCCGCTCGCGTGCGGCATCGCTCCTGAGCGCCGAGGCCGCCGCCGACTCCGCCCGCTCAGCGCTCGCGCGCGTCCGCGCCGACCTGGATGGGCGGGTCGCGGCATCCGTCTTCTCCTCATCCGACGAGGCGACCTCGGGGCTTCGCGACGCGGCCGTCCGGGCCGCGCTCGACGCCGAGATCCGCGAGCACGACGCCGCGATCCGCGCTGAGCGCGACAGACTGCGCGATCTCGAGCTCGCGCTCGCCGGCGAGCCCGAAGAGCTCGTCGATCTCGCCGCCGCCTCGGTGCGCCAGATCGAAGCCCGAGAGCGATGGAGCGCGGCGGTCGATGCGGTCGCTGCGTCGACGCAGACGGCCGCACGCCTGCGCGACCTCGTCGATCGAGCGACCGACGCGCACGCCGCGATCGATGGCGCCGCCGCCGACCATGCCGTCATCGTGCGCCTCGCCGACACGCTGGCGGGTCGCGCACCCAACACGCATCGCATGACTCTCGAGTCGTTCGTCCTGGCCGCCGAGCTCGAAGAGATCGTCGCCGCCGCGAACCTGCGCCTCGACGACATGTCCGCGGGCCGCTACCGACTGCTGCACAGCGATGCGAGAGCAGGGCGCGGGGCCGCGGGCCTCGGGCTCGAGGTCATGGACGCCCACACCGGGCAGCCCCGTACGCCGCACTCGCTGTCGGGCGGCGAGACGTTCCTCGCGTCGCTCGCGCTCGCGCTCGGTCTGGCCGAAGTCGTCACGTCTCGAGCGGGCGGCGTGCGTCTCGACACGCTGTTCGTCGACGAAGGTTTCGGGTCCCTCGACGACGACACGCTCGATCTCGCGATGCGCACGCTCGACGAGCTCCGCCAAGGCGGACGCACGGTCGGCCTCATCAGTCACGTGGCGGCGATGAAGGAACAGCTCCCGGCGCAGCTCGTCGTCGAGGCGACGGCGCACGGACCGAGCGTCATCCGGCAGGACGCTCCCCTCCCCGCCTGATCGCGCACCGCCCTCTTGTCGAGGTGCGATGCGCGGGTGTAGCTTGACCGCGAGATCGGCCGTGGAGGCCGGTAACCCGTCTCGCCTGTACCCGTCCGGCCGCGGCTCGCCGCGCCCTGTTCCACCACTCGCCGGCGCAGCGTCGTCGGCGACCCGTCGTCCACATCGTCGTGAACCGATCGGAGTCGTTCGTGCACATCTTCACTCGAGGGCGTCGTGCTCTCACCGCAGCGGCAGTGGCCACCCTGCTCGTCTCAGCAAGCCTCTTCAGCGCGGGTGCGGCCACGGCCGCTCCGCCCTCGCCCGCGAGGATGGCGGCGCTCGGCGACTCCATCACGCAGGCCGCGATGTCGTGCAGCGGCCTGATCAGCTGTCCGACGAACAGCTGGTCGACGGGCTCGACCGCGTCGGTGAACTCGCACGCGTCGCGCCTGCGCGCGGCGGGTGCGACATCCCTCGTCGCCTACAACAACGCGGTCTCGGGTGCTGCCTCGAACGCCCTCCCCGGTCAGGCGCAGAAGGCGGTCACGCAGGGAGCCCAGTACGTGACGATCGAGATCGGTGCCAACGACGCGTGCACCAGGACGGTCGGCGCCATGACCCCGACGGCGACCTTCCAGGCGAACGTGCAGGCCGCGCTCTCGGCGCTCGCCGCGAGCCCGGCCTCGCCTGAGATCTTCGTCGCCAGCATCCCGAGCCTGCAGCGCATGTACGACCTCAACAAGTCGAGCACATCCGCTCGGCTCGTGTGGGGGCTGCTCAAGATCTGCCAGTCGATGCTCGAGAAGCCCACGAGCACCGCGACCGCGGACGTGCAGCGCCGCGCCGCCGTGCAGCAGCGCGTCGACGAGTACAACCAGGCGCTCGCGCTCGCGTGCGCCTCCGTCGCGAAGTGCCGGTACGACGGGGGAGCCGTCGCGAACTACGCGTTCTCGAAGGCGGATATCTCGATGCGGGACTACTTCCACCCGTCGCTGAGCGGTCAGGCGACGCTCGCAGCCGTCACGTGGGCGCGCACGCAGTGGGTTTCGTAGCCCGGCGAACGACGGCGGCGCGGCATCCGATATCGGGATGCCGCGCCGCTGACTCTCGCGCGACTACTTGACCAGGTGCTCCTGGGCGGCATCGAAGATGACGTCGTAGAAGCGCACCGCCTGGTCCTCGGTGAAGAGGTCGGCTTCCGACATCGAGCTGACGAAGGTGTCGCGGGCGGCCTCGCCGGCGAGCAGGAAGCTCTCACCCGTCGACACGAGCGACTCGTCGGTGAAGATCTGGCCGAGCATCTCCTCGGTGACCGAAGGGTCGACCTCCTGCATGATCGCGAGGAGCTCGGGGCGCACCTGCGCGAGATACGCAGCCTCATCGTATGCACCCGTGGCGGCCTCCTCGCCGGAGTCGGTCTCGGTCTCCGTCCCGGTCTCCGACTCGGCGGGGGCCTCGGACTCGACGGCGGTGGAGTCACCGAGGTCGGAGAGGCTGGTCCCGGTGGCCGCGAGGCCGATGACCGCGAGCGCCCACACGAGCGCGGCGACCCAGAGGACGCCGCCGACCACCGAGACGATGATCGCCGCGATGCCGATTCCCTTGCCGCCGTGCTTCTTGCCCGCGAGGGCGATGATGCCCACGATCAGCGCGGCGAGCAGCAGCGCGCCGCCGATGAGTGCGAGGACGAGCGAGACCCACAGGATCGGGATGAAGGCGACGAGCACCAGGATGAAGCCGAGGATGCCGGCGCCGAGCGCGATCCACGCGAGCCTCTTCGAGCGAGTGTCGGGAGCCTTGGTCGCGGGTGCGCCGTATCCGGGCTGACCGTATGCCTCGGTCGGCTGGACGCTCGGGTCGGCCGGCGCGTAGGCCTGGGTCGGCTGGACGCTCGGGTCGACCGGCGCGTAGGCCTCGGTCGGCTGTGCGTTCGGGTCGGCCGGCGCGTAGGCCTGGGTCGGCTGGACGCTCGGGTCTACCGGGGCGTAGGCCTCGGTCGGCTGTGCGCTCGGGTCGACCGCGGCGGGCTCGCCGGAGACGGGGGCGGGCTGCGCGTCGGGGTGCGAAGCGGTCGGATCGGTGGGGTTCGACATGGATTCCTTGCGTCTGCTGTGTGTTGGGGGACGTTCTAGGCTAAACGCATGACGAAGAACACTGTGTGGACCATCATCGGCGTGATCGTCGCCGTCGTGATCGCGTGGGTGCTCGTCAACGTGCTGTTCTCGATTCTGTGGTTCATCGGCAAGCTCGTGATCGTCGCCGTGGTGGCGCTGCTCGTCTTCCTCGTTCTGCGGGCGGCGTTCGCGCGCAGCGGCCACGAGTCCTGACGCTCAGACTCCGTATTCGGCGCGCACGACGTCGCGCAGCTGCGCGCTGCATGCGGCGACGGTCGTGCGCCAATCGGTGATCGCGTCGCCTTCGGCGCGGTCCGAGACAGACTTGAGGACACGGATCGGGATGCCGAACTGCTGCGCGACCCACACGTAGGCGTAGGTCTCCATGTCGACGAGTCCGGCACCGAGCGGACGGATGACCTGCACCGCCTCGGAGTCGTCGACGAAGTGATCGCCCGTCGCGATCGTGACGCCCTCGCGGCCGAGCTCTACGCGGGGCGGCAGGGAGACGTGCTGCCCGACGACGCCGTCGATGTCGGTGACATCGTGCTGGATCGCGGCATCCACGTCGTAGACGATCGCATCGAGACGTCGGTCGATCGCCCCGGCCGTGCCGACCACGAGGATCTCGTCGTACTCCGTCGCGTCGAGCGCGCGTGTGAGGGCGTAGGTCGCCTGCAGCTTGCCCGGGCCCGTCACGAGTCGGTCGAACCCGGGAAGGGTCTCGGGGAAGGCGACGAGTTCGGCATCGAGAGCAGCGACGAGGAGTTTCACCGTCCCATTGTCCCAGGCTGGAGTGCGATCGATCGTCGAGGTGCCGAGATCGCTCGCGTCACCGACCGGCTCCCCGGACCTCGGCATCCCACGCCACCCGGAGGCGGAGGCTGCGTTTCGCGCGACCGGCCCCCTCGGCTCGTCACGGCGATAGCCTGAGCCGGTGACGACCGCTGCGCCCCAGACCGAAGCCATTCCGCTGTCGTCGGGTGCGCGATGGCGCGCGTTCTGGGTCTGCGTCGCCGTCGCGGCCATCACGATCCTCGACCTCACCAAGGTCAATGTCGCGCTGCCCTCCATCGGCAACGTGCTCGACGCGAACTCGACGCAGCTGCAGCTCATCGTCTCGGGCTTCGTGCTCACCTTCGGGCTCGTGCTCGTGCCCGCCGGGCGTCTGGGCGACCAGCGTTCCCGTCGGATGCTGTTCGTGGTCGGTCTCTCGCTCTACACGCTCACGAGCATCGCCTGCGCTCTCGCGCCGACGTCCGAGATCCTGATCATCGCGCGGCTGTTCCAGGGCGTCGCGGCGGGAATCCAGATGCCGCAGGTGCTCGGCATGGCTCAGGAGCTCTTCCAGGGCGCGGAACGCGGCCGCGCGTTCGGGCTCTTCGGCGCGACGATCGGTGTCGCCACGGCGTTCGGTCCGACGCTCGGCGGCCTGCTGATCGCGATCGGCGGAGACACCGACGGCTGGCGCCTCATCTTCTGGATGAACGTGCCGCTGTGCCTCATCGCGATCGCCCTCGTGCTGTGGATGCTGCCCAAGACGCGCACGCGCTCTTCGAGGCCCGTGCAGCTCGATCCCTTCGGGCTCCTGCTGTTCGCGGCATCCGTCGTCGCCTTGATGTGGCCGTTCCTGTTCACGACCGGCGCGCCGACCGACAATCCGGCGCGCTGGTGGCTGCTGGTCGCGTTCGCGCTGTTCGTGTCGGCCTTCATCGCATGGGAGCGCCGGTACCAGAGCCGCGGCAAGAGCCCGCTCATCCCACTCAAGCTCTTCCGCATCGGGTCGTATCGCAACGGCACGCTGCTGCAGACGGCGTACTTCACGGCGGCGCCCGCGATGTTCCTGCTCGGCACGCTGTTCCTGCAGCAGGGGCTGGGGCTGGCGCCGGTGTTCGCCGGCATGATCTCGATCGGCTTCGCCCTCGCGAGCGCTGTCACGTCGGTCATCGGCGGCAACCTCGTCAATCGCTTCGGCCGCGTCGTCGTCGTATGGGGGCTCGCCGCGATCCTGGCGTCGGTCGGCGGCCTGGTCGCCGCCGCGCTGTACACCGACCCGGCGTGGACGCCCTATGTCATGGCGGCGATCATGATCGTCGGCGGCGCGGGCGGCGGACTCGTGATCGCCCCCAACCAGACCCTGACCCTCGCGGACGTGCCCGTCAAGCAGGGCGGAGTCGCGGGATCGGTCGGTCAGCTCGGGCAACGCATCGGCACCGCCGTCGGCACCGCGGTCGGCTTGTCGCTGTTCTACGCGACGATCTACCGCGAGACGGGCGGCGCGACCGACATCGTCGTCTACCACGACGCGTACGCCTTCGGCATGATCGCGGTCGGAGTCTTCCTCGGGCTCGCCTTCATCGTCGCGATCGTCGACCTCACCGCGCGCCGCAAGGGCCGCGACGACTGACCCTGCCCGCGTCGGGCTGCGCGACTTCGTGGGTCCGATCGCGTCGCGAGACCACTTCGTATTCACGAAACGACTCCCCATGTGCGCTCGCGACGGGTCGCTTCGTGAATACGAAGTCGATTCGATGAGGCCGGAGCTGGGCGCGTGTGAACCCATCGACGCCTCAGCGGGGGAAGAGGTCGTCGAGGGATGCCGGGGCTCCCGCATCCCGCAGCACTTGGCGTGCCGCGAGCCACCCCGCCATTCCCGTCACGCCCGGGCCCGGCGGTGTCGAGGCCGAGGCGAGATAGACGCCCCTCATGGGCGTGCGCCACGGTGTGCGCGAGATCACGGGTCGGCGGAAGGCCTGACTCATCGTGAAGGCGCCGCCCAGGATGTCTCCGCCGATGTCGGCGGGGTTGTACGACGCACGCTCGGCGGCGCTCAGGCTGCTCGACGCGAGGATGCGCTCGCGGAACCCCGGTGCGAAGCGCTCGACCTGGCGGATGACGAGCTCCGTCGCATCCAGCGTCGATCCCATCGGGACGTGGATGTACGCCCACAGCACGGCCTTGCCTTCGGGCGCGCGGGAATCGTCGAGCGCGGACGGCTGCACCGACAGCACGTAGGGGCGCTCGCTCACACGCCCGGCCGCGACGGCGTTCTCGCTCGCGGCTATCTCGTCCGCCGTGCCGCCGAGGTGCACCGTCGGCGCGAGCGCGACGTCGGGATTCGCCCACGGCACCGGACCATCGAGGGCGAAGTCGACCTTGGCCGCTGCCGGGCCGTAGCGGTAGCGGCCGATCGCCCGCGCATACGAGGGCGGAACGGCGGGATGCGTGAGCGCGAGCCGCGGCGAGGTGTCCAGCAGCAGCACATCGCCGCGTGAGGGATCGCCGGCATCGAAGCCGTCGAGGCTCGTGACGTGGACGCCGGTCTCGACCGTGCCGCCGTGCGCCTCGAGGTCGGTCACGAGTGCATCGGCGATCCGCTGCGCTCCGCCGCGCGGGTACGCCCACCCGTCGCCGGCGTGCCCGTGCGCGGCGAGGAAGATCCCGGATGCTGCGGCACCGAGCGACGGCATCGGGGCGTTGGCGTGCGCGAGCACTCCGGCGAGCAGTGCCGCGCCCTCCTCGGTCGAGAAGGTGAGCCGGTCGAGACTCGTGCCGGTCTGCAGCACGCGCGCACCGAAGCGGGCGACGGCGACGGGATGCCGCGGCACCCTCAGCAGCTGATCGCCCGTGTACTCGAGGATCTCGTCGAGGTGCCGCGTCAGCGGACGCACGAGCGCGCGCCACGCGTCGCCGTCGCGGCCGAGCCCCGCGGCGGTGCGCTCGAGGTCGCGCCACGCGATCGCGGCTCGTCCGCCGTCGAGCGGCTGTGCGTACGAGGCATCCGGAACCACCCATTCGATCCGCTCGCGCAGTCCGAACGCGCGGAAGAACGCCGAGCTCAACGCCGCCGGGTGCACGGCCGAGCAGACGTCGTGGCGGAAGCCCGGGAGCGTGAGCTCGGCCGTCCGCACGCCGCCGCCGACGGTTCCGGATGCCTCGACCACGCGGACCGCGTAGCCCGCGCGCGCGAGGGCGACCGCTGCGGCGAGTCCGTGGGGACCGCTGCCGATCACCGTCGCGCGTCGCGCCATGCATCCATCCTTTCACCGCGGCGTCGCCTACCGCTCCGCGTCGGGACCGGCCAAGATGAAGAACGACGTCCCGCGCGAAAGAGGTGGACCATGCAATCCGTTCTGCTCGACACTCCGGCCGGCATCTCGGCTCGGCTCGGCTGGGATCCGAAGCTGGCGGAGCACGACCGCAAGCGCATGCTCGCCACGGAGCTCGTCGCAGCCAAGCTCGGCGTCGACGAGAGGGATGTGCGCGTCGAGCGCGAGGCTCCGGGCAAGTTCGGGTTTCATACGCAGCTCATCGCCGAAGTCGACGGCCAGCCGATCCCGTACGCGATCCGCAATGCCAACTTCCGCGCCGCTTCCGTCGTCGCTCTGCACGATCCGGACATCACGGTGGGCCTCGATCTGCGCGACTCCCACCCCGACGATGTCGAGCTGCACACGATGACGCGCCACTCCCATCTTCCCGACGTGAGCGACCTCGGCAAGCTCATCGCGCATTGGACGCGCGTGCAGGCGATCCGCGACGCGGACGGTCGTGGTGCGCGCGTGCAGGGCGACCACGTGCGGCTGGACAGCCCGCTCACGAAGGGCTGGATCCCCGATCGCAAGGTGCACTACAACCTCGTGGATCTCTCGCGCGACAGCTGGATCATCACGCTCGCGTACGCGCCCGCGCCCGCCTGAGCCTCGTCGATCGGCACGCTCTTCCCGCCATCGACTGAGTCCGCCCGACTGATCGGGCCCACGCCGGAGCGATCAGGCGGGTGGGAGGGTCGCGTCGAGCTCGGCGAGCCAGACCGCAGCGTTCCCGTCGGACGGCGCGCGCCAGTCGCCCCGTGGCGAGAGCGAGCCCGCGGGCGACACCTTCGGGCCGTTCGGGATCGCCGACCGCTTGAACTGCGCGAACGCGAAGTAGCGCTGCAGGAAGACACGCAGCCACTTCGCGACGGTCGGCAGGTCGTATGCGTAGCGGTCCTCGTCGGGGAAGCCGGGCGGCCAGGCTCCGGCATCCGGATGCGACCACGCGCGCGACGCGAGGAAGGCGATCTTCGACGGGCGGAAGCCGTACCGCAGGACGTGGAAGAGCGCGAAGTCGTGGAGCGCGTAGGGCCCGATGCGGTCCTCGGTGGACTGCAGCTTCCCGTCCTGGCCCGCGGGCACGAGCTCGGGCGAGATCTCGGTGTCGAGCACCGATTGAAGGACATCCGCCTCGCGGCTGTCCACACCTTCGCCCGTGGAGATGACGTACCGGATGAGGTGCTGGATGAGTGTCTTCGGAACGCCCGCGTTCACGGCGTAGTGGCTCATCTGGTCGCCGACGCCGTACGTCGCCCAGCCGAGGGCGAGCTCCGACAGATCGGAGGTGCCGATGACCAGTCCGCCGTTCTGGTTCGCGAGGCGGAACAGGAAGTCGGTGCGGATGCCGGCCTGCACGTTCTCGAATGTCACGTCGTACACGGGCTCGCCGTCGGCGAAGGGATGCCCGATGCCCTGCAGGATCTCCGTTGCGGCCGGTCGGATGTCGATCGTCTCGATGGATGCTCCGACCGATTCGGCCAGCGCGATCGCGTTCGACTTCGTGTGGTCGCTCGTCGCGAATCCGGGCATCGTGTACGCGAGGATGTCGCTGCGCGGCCGGCCCATGCGGTCCATCGCGCGCGCCACGACGAGCAGCGCGTGGGTGGAGTCGAGCCCCCCGCTCACGCCGATGACGGGCTTCGGCGAGCCGATCGCCTGCAACCGCTGCATGAGCCCGGAGACCTGGATGTTGAACGCCTCGTAGCAGTCCTGTGCAAGTCGCGCAGGGTCGTCGGGCACGAACGGGAATCGGTCGAGCGGGCGCAGGAGACCGATGTCGGCCGCGGGCGGGTCGAGCTCGAAGTGCACCGTGCGGAAGAGCGGCTGATGCGTGCGGCGGTTGTCGTCGAAGGTGCCCTGGCGCAGGCGGTCCTGCCGAAGCCGGTCGAGGTCGATGTCAGCCACCGAGCTCCGGGGGCCGTCGGGGAAGCGCTCCGTCTCCGCGAGGAGCACACCGCCCTCGTAGACGAAGGTCTGGCCATCCCACGAGACGTCGTTCGTCGACTCGCCCATGCCGGCTGCGGCATATGCATACGCGGCGAGACAGCGGAGCGACTGGGACTGCGCGAGATCCTTGCGGTCCTCGGCTCGCGCGATCGTGATGGGGCTGCCGCTGAGATTGAGCAGCACCGTCGCACCGGCGAGCGCCGCCTCGGAGGACGGCGGGATCGGCACCCAGACGTCTTCGCAGACCTCGGCGTGCAGCACGAGGCCGGGCACGTCGAGCGAGGCGAACAGCAGATCCGGTCCGAACGGCGCCTCGAGCGATCCGACGCGGATGTCCTCGCCGCGCTGGTCATCGCCCGGCGCGTACCAGCGCCGTTCGTAGAACTCGCGGTACGTCGGCAGATAGGACTTCGGCGCGACACCCAGCAGCTCCCCGCGATGGATCACGACGGCGCAGTTGTAGAGGCGGTTCCGGTGGCGCAGCGGCGCTCCCACGACGAGCACGGGGAAGAGGTCTTCGGATGCCTCGACCAGCCGCTCGATCTGCACGACGACGGCATCGAGCACGGCATCCTGCATCACGAGATCGTCGATGGCGTACCCGGTGAGCGACAGTTCGGGGAAGACGGCGACGGCGACGGCGTCCTCCGAGCATTCGCGCGCGGTCTCGAGGATCGCGTCGGCGTTGGCGGCGGGATCGGCGATCGCGACGGGCACGGTGCAGGCCGCGACGCGCGCGAAGCCGTGCCGGTAGGCGCTCTCGAACGGGAGGCTGTTGCTCACGTCCCCAGTCTGGCAGGTGCCCGCGGCGAACGGCCATGTCGCGGGCCGCGGCTAGGGTCATGGCATGCGATACATCCCAGGCGAAGGCCGGATCGTCTGGAGCGCGAGCGACCTCAAGTCCGCCGCCGAGTGCGAGTTCGCATGGCTGCGCCGGATCGACGCGAAGCTCGGTCGTGTCGAGGCCGTCGTCGAGCCCGAGGACGAGACGCTCAAGCGCGCGGGTCGGATGGGTACGGCGCACGAGCGCCGCGTTCTCGAGAGCTATGTCGAGCGGTTCGGGCGCGACGCGGTCATCGAGATCCCCGAGACGAGTTCGACGGATGCCGCGGCCCTCGACGACGCCGTCGCCATGACCGACGACGCTCTCGTCTCGGGCGCCGAGGTCGTCTACCAGGCCGCATTCTCGACGAGCGACTTCGTCGGCTTCGCCGATTTCCTCGTGAAGGACGCCGACCGCTGGGTCGTGCAGGAC
Source organism: Microbacterium sp. (assembly GCF_051860965.1). Classification (GTDB taxonomy): domain Bacteria; phylum Actinomycetota; class Actinomycetes; order Actinomycetales; family Microbacteriaceae; genus Microbacterium. The sequence goes on along the minus strand of NZ_JBIMKU010000005.1, from coordinate 66,158 downwards.
ACCAAGCTCGCCCGCCACGCGCGGGTCACCGCCCTCATGCAGCTCGCCGCCTACGTCGACCAGCTCGACCGCCTGGGCATCCCGCGCGCCGATCGCGTGGAGCTGCTGCTGGGCGACGGCACGACCAGCATCCACGAAGTGGATGACCTCCTGCCGGTCTTCCGCCTGCGCCGAGCGCGACTCGAGGCTCTCATCGCCGACCGCCGCCTCGACCTGGGTCGCGAGGGCGCGGCGATCGCGTGGGGCGACGACCGCGGCGAGCTCGGCGTGGTCGCCTGCGGTCGCTGCGCGACCTGCGAGCTCGAGGTCGAGGCATCCCGCGATCTGCTGCTCGTCGCCGGCATGCGGCCCGTCCAGCGCGCTCGTCTGCGCGCCGAGGGGATCGCGACGATCGACGCGCTCGCGAGCGCGGTCGCGCCGCCGCCGCGCATGAACGCCGACACGTTCCGCATGCTCCGCACGCAGGCGCGACTCCAGCTCGACAGCCCCGCGGGCGGGGTCGTCGCGACGGTCGAGAAGACGCCGATCCCGACGTACGAGGTCGTGCAGCCCAAGGCGCTCGGCGCCTTGCCGCGACCCGATCGCGGCGACCTCTTCTTCGACTTCGAGGGCGATCCGCTGCACACCGAGAGCGATCCGACGGTGTGGGGCATCGACTACCTGTTCGGCTGGGTCGATCTGCACGAGCAGTACACCGCCCTCTGGGCGCACAGCTTCGCCGACGAGAAGCGCGCGCTCGAGACGTTCCTCGACATCGCGCAGCTGCGGCGGCTGCAGCATCCCGACATGCACATCTACCATTACGCCCCGTACGAGCCGACGCATCTGCTCGCCATGGCGGCGCGGTACGGCGTGCGCGAGGCCGACGTCGATCGGCTGCTGCGCGACGGCGTGTTCGTCGACCTGTACCCCGTGGTGCGCCGGGCGTTGCGGGTCGGCTCGCGGTCGTACTCGATCAAGAAGCTCGAGCCGCTCTACATGGGCGACGACGTGCGCACGAGCGACGTGCAGAAGGGCGACGACTCGATCGTCCGCTACGTCGAGGCGAGAGCGCTGGCAGACGAGGGGATGGATGCCGAGGCCGCCGCGATCCTCGCCGACCTCGCCGACTACAACCGCTACGACTGCGTGTCGACCCTGCGCCTACGCGATTGGCTCGTCGACCGCGCGCGCGAGGCGGGACTGCGGCCGACGCCCAATCCCGACCCGAGCGAGACGGCGTACGAGCCGTCGGTGCGCGCTCTCGCGCTCGAGCGCCTGGCGGAGGGCCGGCCCGAGAACGAGTCCCAGGCGCTGCGGCTCGGCGCGGCCGCGATCGACTACTACCCGCGAGAGGCCAAGTCCTTCTGGGCGACGCACTACCTGCGTCTGCGCGAACCCCTGTCGCTGTGGGAGGAGTCGCGCGATGTCATCGCGATCGACCCCGAGCGCTCCCGGGTGACCGAGGACTGGCACTTCCTCGAGAGCGGGCGCGGCGGTGAGCGGCGCATCGTCGAGCTCCGGGGCGAGCTCGCGCCCGGCACGCGGCTCGCCGTCGGCACCAATCCCTTCGCGCTGTACGAGCTGCCCGCTCCTTACCCGTTCGACGCGATGCCGCGCTGGATCCATTCGGCGCGGAGCATCACGGTGCTCGAGACGCTCGACGACGGCGTGATCGTCGAAGAGCGCGCGGTCGACGGCATCACGTGGAGCGAACTGCCGCTCGCGCTGACGCCCGCCGCCCCGCCGCCCGCGGGCAATCAGCAGGCCGCGATCGACGCGTGGGCGGATGCCGTCATCGCCGCGTCGCCCGCGCTGCCCGCCGACCCCGGCACCGACATCCTGCTCCGCCGCCGGCCGCGTCTGCGCGATGATCGGGCGCTGCCGGCATCCACCGGCGACGACGTCGATGCGATCACGCGGGCCCTCCTCGATCTCGACCGCAGCTACCTCGCGGTCCAGGGGCCTCCGGGAACGGGAAAGACGTACGTCGGCTCGCACGTCATCGCCCGGCTCGTGCGCGATCACGGCTTCAAGGTCGGTGTCGTCGCGCAATCCCACGCGGTCATCGAGAACATGCTCGATCGCATCGTGGCGGCTGGGGTTGCCAAGGCGCAGGTCGCGAAGGCGCCGAAGACGGATGCCCCGTCCGACCGGCTGTCGTTCACCGCGATCCCCAAGAACGGCGTGGCCGCGTTCACCGCGGAGCAGTCCGGCGGCTTCGTCGTCGGTGGCACGGCGTGGGACTTCGCGCACGAGGGCCGCATTCCCCGCGGCAGTCTCGATCTGCTCGTGATCGACGAAGCCGGGCAGTTCTCGCTCGCGTCGACGATCGCCGTCTCGCTCGCCTCGCAGCGGCTCCTCCTGCTCGGCGACCCGCAGCAGCTGCCCCAGGTGAGCCAGGGAACCCATCCCGAGCCCGTCGACACGTCGGCGCTCGGCTGGGTCATGGACGGGTCCGACGTCATTCCGCACGAGTTCGGCTACTTCCTCGCGCGCACGTGGCGCATGCACCCCGCCGTCGCCGCACCCGTGTCGGTGCTCTCCTACCGCGGCGAGCTCGCGGCGCATCCCTCGACGGCGCTGCGCGAGCTCGACGGGGTCGCACCGGGGCTCCGGACGGTCCCGGTGCGCCATCGTGGCAACGCGACGCAGTCGCCCGAAGAGGCCGACGCCGTCGTCGAGATCGTGCGAGGGCTGATCGGACGCGAGTGGCGCGACATCCGGGTCGACGACGACGGAGTGACCACGCCGCGCGACGCGCGCCCTCTCGACCAGCGCGATCTCATCGTGGTGACGCCCTACAACGCGCAGCAGGTCGCGGTCGAGGAAGCGCTCGCCGAGGCCGGCTACCCCGACATCCCGGTCGGCACGGTCGATCGGTTCCAGGGGCAGGAGGCCGCTGTCGCGATCGTCTCGCTCGCCGCGTCGTCGGGCCGGGATGCCCCGCGCGGCCTCGAGTTCCTGCTCCTGCGCAACCGGCTCAACGTCGCGATCTCGCGCGCCATGCACACGGCGTACCTCGTCTACTCGCCGGGGCTGCTCGACGACCTGCCGTACACCGCCGAGGGCGTCGCACGCCTCAGCGGCTTCGCCCGTCTGGTCGGGCACCCCTGACGCGTCGCGCGCGTAGACTCGCGGCACGCTCACGTCCCGACGGAGGTCCCCGTGGCAGATGACGACGCTCCCCGCCAGTTCGAGATCGATCTGCCACCCGAAGAGATCGCCGGTCACTACGCCGATTTCGCGAACGTCTGGCACACGCCGACCGTCTTCGTGATGGACTTCCTGACGCTCGCGCAGCCGCCGCACGACGCGGTCGATGCCGAGACGGGCGAGCACCGCACGATCGTGCCGGCGCGTGTCGTGAGCCGCATCCGCATCCCGCCCGAGCAGGTCTTCGAGCTCGCGAAGGCGCTCACGCAGCAGCTCGAGTTCTGGGAGCAGGAGACCGGCCGCCGGCCCGCTTCAGGACCCTTGCTCGGCGACTGAGTATCAGGCGGCGGGTCCCTTCCTCTCATCAGGAGGAAGGGATCGCGCATGAGCACCACCGAGCAGGCCGTCGAGGCATCCATCGACGACGAGGCACCTCACGGGCGCCGCGGCTTCGTGTTCTGGGTCGTTCGCTATCTGCCCGCCGAGATCGCCGGCACCGCGGCGATGATGGTCGCGGGCCTCGCCATCACCTTCTGGACCGATCACCCCGCCGCCGTCGCGGTCGCCGCGCTGCTCGGCGAGATCATCGGCTTCTACGCCGTGCTCGCGATCTCGGTCGGACTCGAGCAGTCACGGCTCGGCGTCTCGGGTCGCAAGCTCGTCACGGCGACCTTCCTCCTGCTCGTCGCCGAGTTCGGCGCCGCCGAGCTCCTCGACACGCTCCTCATCCGGCCCGCCGCGCTCGTTCTGGGCGTCACCCTTCTCAAGGATCCGGTGTGGGGCCTGCTCGCGGGCAAGATCGTCGCCGACGTGATCTTCTACGCTGTCGCGGCGGGCGCCTTCACGATCACCGACAAGATCGGCCTGCGCCGGCGCGCTGCCGAGGAGCGATCGGCATGAGCAGCGAACTCATCGACCTGCGTCGGCGTGAGACGGCGGCACTGCTGTCGACCGACGCGGCTCGCGCGGCGCTCGCGCTGCACGGCACACCGCTGCTCCTGCTGTCGCCCGAGCGCGTGCGGCGCCAGTACCGGCGCCTGCGGGCCGCCCTGCCTTTCGTCCTATTCCACTACGCCGTCAAGGCGCTCGCCGACGACGCCGTGATCGCTGCGCTCGCGGGCGATGGATGCTGCTTCGACGTCGCGACGGGCGAGGAGCTCGCGATCGTGCGACGTCACGGGATCGACTCGGACCGCGTCATCCACACGCATCCCATCAAGAAGCCGACCGAGATCGAGGAGGCCCTCGCCCAGGGCGTGCGGACGTTCGTCATCGACAACGAGACCGAGCTGGCGAAGTTCGAGGGAGCACCCGCCGACGTGCGTCTGCTCGTGAGGCTCGCGTACCGCAGCCCTCACGCGAAGAGCGATCTGTCGACGAAGTTCGGTGTCGGTCCCGTCGAGGCCGGACGGCTCGTCGGCATCGCGCGGGCGCGCGGCATCCACGTCGCCGGGTTCAGCTTCCACGTCGGCAGCCAGCTCGACGATCCGGACCGGTTCGCGGATGCGGTCACCGAGACGCTCGCTCTGATGCACGCGCTCGAGTGCGAGCACGGCGTGCGGTTCACGGTGCTCGACATCGGAGGGGGATTCCCCGCCGCCTACGACGCGCCTGTCGCCTCGATCGAGGTGCTCGGCGCGCGCCTGCGCCCGGTGCTCGAGCCCCATGCCCACCGTCTCGAGATCATCGCCGAGCCGGGGCGCATCCTGGTCGCCGAGTGCATGACGCTCGTGACGAGCGTCGTCGGCATCGCCGAGCGCGGGGACGGCCGCTGGTACTACCTCGACGACGGCGTGTACGGCTCGTACTCCAACGTCGTCGCCGAGGACGTGCATCCCCTCGTCTTCGCCGTGCGCGAGCTGCTGGGTGCCGACACCGACGCGCACCGCTGGTCGACCGTCGCCGGACCCACGTGCGATTCGACCGACGTCGTCGCCCGCGAGGCGATGCTGCCCGACCTCGCCGTCGGCGACCTCGTCGCGAGTCCCGTCATGGGCGCCTACACCGCGGTCACGGCGTCGCGCTTCAACGGCCGCACGCTCACACCCATCGCCGTCGTCGGGTTCGGGATGCCGCATCCCGCCGTCGCCGTCGACCCCGTGCGGGAGCGGGTCGACGCGCTCGCCTGACCGTCCACGGATCGCGGTTCCGAACCCTTCAGAACCACCACTCGTGGACACCGAACGGATCGGATGCAGCGTCGTGGCGCGCGCAGCGCTCAGACGCTGCCGGGAGCGCTCAGACCGTGCCGTAGAGGCGGTCGCCGGCGTCGCCGAGGCCGGGCACGATGTAGCCCTTCTCGTTGAGCCGCTCGTCGAGCGCGCCCAGCACGAGCGTGACGTCGCGCCCCTCGACCTGCTTCTCGATCGCGGCGACGCCCTCGGGGGCGCCGAGGATGCAGATGGCCGTGACGTCCTGCGCGCCGCGGTCGAACAGGAACTCGATCGCCGCGCCTAGCGAGCCGCCCGTCGCGAGCATGGGGTCGAGCACGAAGCACTGGCGGTCGCTGAGGTCGTCGGGCAGGCGCTCGGCGTAGGTCGTCGGCTCGAGCGTCTCCTCGTTGCGGGCCATGCCCAGGAACCCGACCTCGGCCGTCGGCAGGAGCGTGACCATGCCCTCGAGCATCCCGAGCCCCGCGCGCAGGATCGGCACGACGAGCGGGCGCGGTTCGCTGATCTTGACGCCCGTCGTGGTGGTGACCGGGGTCTGGATCTCGATCGGCTCGACGCGCACGCTGCGGGTCGCCTCGTACGCGAGCAGCGTCACGAGCTCTTCGGTGAGCTGCCGGAACACCGGCGAGGGCGTGCGCTCGTCGCGCAGAACCGTGAGCTTGTGGGTGATGAGCGGGTGTTCCGCGACGTGCAGGCGCATAGGGCCAGATTAGCCGGGGTCGTAGTCTCGTGGTGTGCTGATCGAACCCGCCGACCTCGCCGCGATGCGGCGCGCTCTCGCGCTCGCCCGCGAGGCCGCGGCGGCCGACGACGTTCCCGTCGGAGCGGTGGTGATGGATGCCGCGGGCACCGTCATCGGCGAGGGGCGCAATCTGCGCGAAGCGACCCACGACCCGACCGCGCATGCGGAGGTCGTCGCGCTCCGCGCTGCCGCGGCATCCATCCGATCCTGGAATCTCGACGGCTGCACGCTCGTGGTCACCCTCGAGCCCTGCGTCATGTGCGCGGGTGCCGTGCTGCAGTCACGGGTCTCGCGACTGGTCTTCGGCGCATGGGACGAGAAGGCGGGCGCCGCCGGTTCGGTCTACGACGTCGTGCGCGACCGCCGCCTGCCCTATCGCACGGAGGTCGTGGCGGGTGTGCTCGAGGCCGAGGCATCCACTCTCCTGCGCGCCTTTTTCGACACCCGCCGCTGACCGGGTCAGCGCGGCAGGTGGGGGAGCACCTCTTCGCCGAGGTACTCGACGTGCTCGAGGTCCTGCAGATCGAGGAGCTGGAAGTGCACGCGCTGGATGCCGAGAGCGGCGTATCGCTCGACGTGCTCGCCGATCTCGTCGGCGTCCCCCACGATGTTGACGCCGTCGCGCACGTCGTCCAGCGTCCGGCCGATGCGCTCGCTCACGCGCGAGGTGCGGCGCGCGATGGCCGCAGCATCCGCCCCCGCGAACGTCGACATCGCGACCGACAGCTTGAGGGTCTCGGGATCGCGCCCGATCCGCTCGCACGCTGAGCGCACCCGCTCGACACGCGCGCGGATCTCGTCGTTCTCGGGGAATCCCACGTTGTACTCCGTGGCGAACCGAGCGGCGAGCTCGGGAGTGCGCTTGGGCCCACCCCCGCCGACGATGAGCGGCACGGGCGACTGGCGGGGCTTGGGCAGCGCCGGGCTGTCGGAGAGGTCGTAGTGCTGCCCGTGGAAGGAGTACGTCTCGCCGAGCGGCGTGCTCCACAGGCCCGTGACGACCTGCAGCTGCTCCTCGAGCAGATCGAAGCGCTTCTTGGGGAAGGGGATGCCGTACGCGGCGTGCTCCCGCTCGAACCAGCCCGTGCCGAGCCCGAGTTCGACGCGGCCATCCGACATGTCGTCGACCTGGGCGACCTGGATCGCGAGGATGCCCGGGTGCCGGAAGGTCACCGACGACACGAGTGTGCCGAGCCTGATGCGCGACGTCTCGCGAGCGAGCCCGGCGAGCGTCGTCCAGGCGTCGGTGGGCCCGGGAAGGCCCGTGCCGCCGCCCGTGAGGTAGTGGTCGGACCGGAAGAAGGCGTCGAAGCCCAGCCGCTCGGCGCTCTGCGCGACGGCGAGCTGGTCGCCGTAGGTCGCGCCCATCTGCGGCTCGGTGAAGATCGTGTACTCCATGCCGCCAGTCTTCCAGCCGGCGCGCGTCGAGACGGACCCTTCGCGTCGAACCGCACCGCGACGACGTCGGATTCGGGAGCGCCCGGGTTCGACGAGGTGCCGGCGAGGGGACCGGCGGAGGGGCGCTCAGTCCAGCGCGCGGATGACGAAGTCCTCGGTCGGCGGCGACGGATCATCGCCGGGCCGGTACACGTCCGGCTCGAGGTAGATGACCCGCGCGGTCGGCACAGCCTCGCGGATGCGCGCCTCGACGACGTCGATGTCCCGCGCGACCTCGTGGAGGGACTTGTCCGTCGGGAGGGCGAGCTTCGCGGCGACGAGCAGCTCGTCGGGTCCGAGGTAGAGCGTCTTGATGTGGATGAGCTTGTAGACCTCGGGCCCGTTCTCGATCGCGCCGACGATGCGGTCGTGATCGGCATCCGTCGCCCCTTCTCCGACGAGGAGGCTCTTCGTCTCGATGCCCAGCGTGATCGCGACGAGGATCAGCAGCGTGCCGATCATGAGCGTGCCGATCGCGTCGAAGAGGGGGTTGTGCGTGATCGCCGTCATGCCGACGCCGAACAGGGCGAACGCGAGACCCGTGAGCGCCGCGACGTCTTCGAGGAGGACGACGGGCAGCTCGGGGGCCTTCGCGCGCCGCACGAACGAGACCCACGACTGGCCCTTCTCGCGCACGTGATTGCTCTCCTGGATCGCGGTGCGCAGGGAGAACGACTCGAGCACGATCGCGACGATCAGCACGCCGATCGGGATCCACACGTTCTCGACCTCGTGGGGATGGATGAGCTTGTCCACTCCCTCGTAGATCGAGAAGAGGCCGCCGACCGAGAAGAGGATGATCGCGACGACGAAGGCGTAGACGTAGCGTTCGCGGCCGTGGCCGAACGGGTGCTCCTTGTCGGCCGCCTTGCGTGCGCGTCTGCCGCCCAGCAGCAGGAGCAGCTGATTGCCCGAGTCGGCGACGGAGTGGATCGCCTCGGCCAGCATGGACGCCGAGCCCGAGAGGAACCACGCGACGAACTTCGCCAAGGCGATGCCCATGTTCGCGAGGAACGCGGCGATGATCGCCCTGTTGCCGCCGGATGCGCTCATGGCGAAAGCCTAGCCCCGCCCGGAGGGCGGTTCAGTCGGCGGAGCGCAGGATGATCGCCTCGGTCGGCGGCGCGGGGTCCGCCGGGGCGCCGACGTAGCCGATGCGTTCGAGCAGCGCGCGGCGGAACTCCGCCGGGCGCTCGAGGTGGGGGGAGTGGCCGACGCCTTCCAGGGCGATCTCGGTGACGTCGCCACCCGCGGCCGCGTACGCCCCGAGCACATCACGGGTCTGCGCCTTCATCTCCTGGGCGGGTGCGACCTCCGCCCCCGGCCACCCCGGGATGATCCCGAGCTGGCCCAGGTAGTTGAGGTCGTAGAACGACGCGTCCGACACGATCGCATCGGCGGTGCCGTGGATCCACAGGATCGGCGGCTTGACGGCGAGGTCGACGATCCCGGACGTGTCGAAGTGGCCGGGAGTCATGGTGTTGAGCACGCCGATGTCGCCGGCGGCGAAGCCGGGCCAGTTCTCGCTCGCCACACCGTCTCCGGGGTAGTTGCCGGTCGCGGTGGACGTCGTGAGCATCGACTCGACCCACGTGTCCTCGTGCTCGCTCGTGTACCCCGACGCGACGTAGCCCGAGCGGAACACGCTGCGCGGAGAGGTCTGCGCCTCGTCGCTCTTGTCGCCGTCGATGAGACGCTGGACGAAGTCGGGGTTCGCGCCGCCCCCGCCCGTCCCGGCGTCGTCGGTCGTGAGGCGCGTGCCGTCGCGACGCGTGCCGCCGAACCCGTAGGGCGAGACGGGCGCCTGCAGCGTCAGGCTGAGTGCCGGGTGATCGAGCGCGTACTGCATGACGACGCCGCCGCCCATCGACCAGCCGACGAGGTGCGCCTCGGGGATGCCGAGCGCCTGGAGCGTCGCGAACACGTCGTCGCTGAAGTCGCGCACGCCGCGGGTGGCGTCGATCGGCGCGTGCTCGGTGCCGCCGAAACCGCGCAGGTCGATCGCGATGACGCGCAGGTCGCCCGGGAGGTCCTGCATGATCTCCTGCCAGAACAGGCTGGACGAGACGTTGCCGTGGATCAGCACGACCGTCTGCTCGGGAGCCGTGGCAGGGTCGTCACCTTCGCGCTCGAGAATGCCGACGGCGAGCCGGGGCGTCTCGACGATGCGTGCGGTGATTCCGTCGAAGAGGGTCATGCGGGTTCCTCCGAGTGGGGCTCGCGGGGGCATCCATGCTCCCGTCGCCTCGACTATAGCCCCGCGCCCTCACTATGTGAATGACCTTTCATGTCCATGGCTTCCTAGGATGGATGCCATGACCGACGCACTGCCGCACATCGCCATCCTCGGAGCAGGCTCGATGGGAGGTGCGATCCTGCAGGGCCTCGTCGCCTCGGGCGTCGCGCCTCGCGTGACGGTCACCAATCGCACGCGTGAGAAGGCGCAGGCGCTCGCCGGACTCGCGGGGGTCGCGAGCGTCGCTCTCGAGGAGTCCGAGAGCGGGAACGCGGATGCCGCGGCCGCGGCCGACATCGTGCTGATCGGCGTCAAGCCCGCGATGGTGCCCGATCTCCTGCGCGAGATCGCGCCGAGCGTGCGTCCTGGCACGATCATCGTGAGCCTCGCCGCCGGGGTCACGATCGCGACGTTCGAGAGCATCCTCGCGCCCGGCACGCCCGTACTGCGCTCGATGCCCAACACCCCGGCCGTGGTGGGCAAAGCGGTCACGGGACTCGCGCCGGGGACGGCTGTCACTTCTGCGCACACCGCTGTGGTGCGTCGGCTGTTCGAGACCTGCGGAGTGGTCATCGAGGTGCCCGAAGAGCAGATCGACCCGCTCTCGACGATCTCCGGCTCGGGACCCGCCTACGTCTTCCTGCTGATCGAGGAGCTCACGAAGGCGGCCCTGGGCAAGGGCTTCAGCGAGCCCGATGCCCGGCTCATGGCAGAGCAGACCTTCATCGGCGCGGCGGCGCTGCTCGAGGCATCCGGAGAGGACCCCGCCGAGCTCCGCCGTCGCGTGACCAGCCCGAAGGGCACCACCGAGCGCGCGATCGCCGTGCTGCAGGCCGCGCGACTGGACGTCGTGTTCGAATCGGCGACGGACGCCGCGCTGGCCCGCGCGCGCGAGCTCGCGAAGGGCGCGTAGCCCTACCGGTCGAGGGCCGCGAAGCGCTCGATGTCGCTGTTCGTGCCCGACACGATGATGAGGTCGTGGTTCGTCACGATCGTGTTCGCCTCGGCATAGCGGAAGGGCTTGCCGGGGCTCTTCACGCCGACGACCGTGACGTTGTACTTCGTGCGCACGCCCGACTCGTTGAGCCCCACACCCCGGATGAACTTCGGCGGGTAGAGCTTCGCGAGGGCGAAGTCGTCGTCGAAGCGGATGAAGTCCAGCATCCGTCCCGACACGAGGTGCGCGACGCGCTCGCCGGCCTCGCGCTCGGGGTAGATGACGTGGTTGGCGCCGACGCGGGCGAGGATCTTGCCGTGCGACTGCGAGACGGCCTTGGCCCAGATCTGCGGGATCTTGAGGTCGACGAGGTTGGCGGTGATGAGGACGGATGCCTCGATCGACGAGCCGACGGCGACGACCGCGACCTGGAAGTCCTGCGCGCCGATCTGCTTGAGGGCATCCATGTTCTTCGCGTCGGCCTGCACCGTGTGGGTCACCCGCTCGGACCACTTCTGCACGAGGTCGAGACTCTCGTCGATCGCGAGCACTTCTCGCTCGAGTCGGTCGAGCTCGCCCGCGCAGGCCGCGCCGAAGCGGCCGAGTCCGATCACGAGGACCGGGGCGTCGTTCCTGATGCGGTCACCCAACGATCGGCCTTTCCACCGGCAGCGAGTACAGCTGCGAACGGGATGACGCGGCCACGGCCGCGGCGAGAGTCACTGTACCAACGCGACCCATGATGATGGTCACCGCCATGACGTAGACGGCGGGGTCCGGCAGCCCTTCCGTCAGGCCCGTCGACAGGCCGACGGTCCCGAACGCGGAGATCACGTCGAAGAGCACGTCGCCGAGATCGGCCTTCGTGATCTGCGTGATGATGATCGTCGACAGGGCGACGATGGTCGAGCCCCACGCGACGACCGAGAGCGCGACGCGGAGGACATCGCTCGGGATGCGTCGTCCGAACACCTGGTTCGACGCGCGCCCCTTGGCCTCGGACACGACCGCGAGCGCGATGATGGCGAGCGTCGTGACCTTGATGCCGCCGGCGGTGGATGCCGACCCGCCGCCCACGAACATGAGCATGCAGGCCACGAGCAGGCTCGATTGATTGAGCTCTCCGATGTCGAGGATGGCGAAGCCCCCGGACCTCGTCATCGCAGACAGGAAGAACGCTTGGAACGTCGTATCCCAGGCATCCTTCGTCCCGAGCGTCAGCAGGTTGTCGTACTCGAGGATGAGGAAGACGACTCCGCCCGCGCAGAACAGCAGCACGGTCGTGATGACCGTGAGCTTGGCGTGCAGCGACCACTTGCGCACGCGCCACAGGTGGCGGCGCAGCGTGTAGATGACGGGGAACCCGATCGAGCCGAGGAAGACGCCGAACATCAGCACGGTGAGGAAGAAGTAGTCGTGGCGGAACGGCTCGAGTCCGTCGGCGTTGGGCGTGAAGCCCGTGTTCGTGAACGCCATCGCGGCGAAGTACGGGGCCTCCCACAGCGCCGTGTGCCACGGCACGCCGGCCACGAGCAGTCCGGGATACAGCATCACGGCCACGAGCGCCTCGATGGCGAGGGTCGACAGCGCCACGGTGGCGAGCAGGGATCCGATCTGGCCGAGCTGCACCGTCTGGCCCTCGTTGACCGGTCCGCCGTGCGTGCGCAGCGGGTTGGAGTCGCTCGCGGCGATGAGCTTCGCGCGCAGGCCGAGACGGCGCGAGATGACGAGTCCGAGGATGGATGCCAGGGTCAGCACGCCCAGCGCGCCGATCTGCACGCCGAGGAAGACGAGCACGTGGCCGAACGGCGACCAGTGCGTCGCCATGTCGACGGTCGCGAGCCCCGTGACGCACACCGTCGAGACGGCGGTGAAGAAGGCATCCGCGAACGGCGTCACCCGTCCATCGGCCGCCGCGATCGGCAGCGAGAACAGCCCCGTGAAGACGAGGATGAGCGAGAGGAAGATCAGGATCGCGAAGCGAGCGGGCGAGCGCTGGGTGAGTTCGCGGAAGAACTCCATGAACTCGTGGCCGATGCTGCGCAGGCGCAGACCGCCCGGAGCGCGCGTCGCCTCCGGCATCCCGGTCCTTCCTGTCACCGTCCCACGGTAGGCCCTCATGGTACTCCGCGGGGGTCACGACTACTCTGAGCACATGGCGGACATCTTCGACGTGATCGCGGACGGCACACGTCGCGACATCCTGCGGCTCCTCCTGGATCGATCCGGCACGGGGGAGGCCGGCACGAGCGTCTCGCACATCGTCGCGGATCTCGGGGTGAGCCAGCCCACCGTCTCGAAGCACCTCAAGGTGCTGCGCGAGGCGCATCTCGTCTCGGTCCGCGAAGAGGGCCAGCACCGCTACTACAGCCTGTCGCCGGAACCTCTCGACGAAGTGGATGACTGGCTCGTGCCCTTCCTCGGCGACGAGCCCGACTACGCGCTCGCCGCCGCATCGACGCTTCCGGACTCGGCTGCGCACGCGGCAGAGGTCGTCGGCCGGGCGGCCGCCTCTGCCAAGCACGCCGTCACCAACGCGCTGAAGAAGCTCCCCGGGCGCTGAGCGCGGGCCGCGAGCACGACGGCGCCGAGTCCGCGCGGAGCGAGGTGCGGCCGGTGAGCACGACCTGCATCCACTTCCGTCCCACTGGTCACATCCGTCACGCGGGTTTACACGCGTCCCCGCTGGGCTCTAGAGTGTGCTCAGCACTCATGGGGACGAAGGAGGGGTGCCATGGCGGAGCTGCCTGATGTGCGCTTCCTGACGGTCGCCGAGGTCGCCGAGCTGATGCGCGTATCGAAGATGACGGTCTACCGTCTCGTGCACGCCGGCGAACTACCCGCCGTGCGCTTCGGGCGCAGCTATCGGGTGCCCGAATCGGCGGTCACAGAGGCTCTGCATCGGCCCATCGCCGACGTCGGCTAGACTGATCCGAGGCATTTTTCCGTTTTGCCCGTTGCCCGGGTGCAGACCACTCTGCATCCAGACCCCGATCTAGTGAGGTTTTCCGTGGGTTCTGTCATCAAGAAGCGCCGCAAGCGCATGGCGAAGAAGAAGCACCGCAAGCTGCTTCGCAAGACTCGCCACCAGCGCCGCAACAAGAAGTAAGCGGCATCCGCACCAAGCGCCTGTCCTCCGGGACGGGCGCTTCGTGTCTCAGTACTCGGGAGTTGTCATGAAGTCGATCGACGTCCACGAACTCAAAGCCCGGGAGGGTCGTCCCCTCATCGATGTGCGCGAGACGTGGGAGTACGAGCAGGGTCACGTGCCCGGCGCCGTCAATCTGCCGATGTCGACCATCGGCGAGCACCTCGACGAACTCCCGGCCGAGGCCTTCGACGTGATCTGCAAGGTCGGCGGCCGCTCCGCCCGGGTCGTCGAAGCGCTCGCCGCACGCGGCTTCGACGCGACCAACGTCGACGGGGGCACCGACGAGTGGATCGCGGCCGGGTACCCCATCGAGTCATGACGACCGTCACCCTCATCACGAAGGTCGACTGCCACCTGTGCGAGGTCGCACGGGAGGTCATCGAGGCCGTCGTGGCGGAGTTGCCGGATGCCGCGGCCGACGAGGTCTCCCTCGAAGAACTGCCGATCGAGAGCGATCCTCGACTGCAGGAGCGCTGGTGGGACAAGGTCCCGGTCGTCTTCGTCGACGACGACCTGCTCGGTCACTGGCGCATCGCGCCCGATCGGCTGCGCGAAGCCCTGCTCGCCCGCGCCTGATCGCTACAGTTCGACGGTCTCGGCGGTGGAGGCGTTCGCCTTGACCGACTCGATCCCGTTCAGAGCGCTCGCTTTGGACGAGTAGCCTTCACTGGTCGCGATGACCTGTCCGTTGGATGCCTTGAGGTTGAAGCGATACTGCCCGGCCTTGTCGACCCAGAGCTCGAACTTTCCGGCCACGGTGATCCCCTTGTCTCGGGCGCCCACGTGCCGCGCTCTGCGGAGCCGCGCCCGGTCGTCACGCTAGCCGCCTGCGGCGCGCGACGGAAGAGCCCCGTGCGTCACCGCCGCGGCGTCGGCACGGTGCCGCGTGCGGCCCAGGCCGATCCCGTGACCTCGAACGGTGCCGGCGGCATCTCCGACCGCATCGCGCGCTCCAGTTCCGCGAGACCGGTCTCGTCGAGCGACGACATGTATGCTCCCACCGGTCCCGCGCCCTTCAGGTACGGCGTCCACCAGTCCTCGAACGTCGGATGCATGAGCCGTACGGTCAGCTTCGTCTCGACGACGTCCTCGAGGCCTGCGCTCGTCAGGTAGTCGGTCAGCTGCCCGGATCGGGTGCCGGGAAGCTCGGACTCGCTCGGCGCCGAAGGGTCGATGCTGCTGAGGACGTCCCAGAAACGGCTGAGTGGGCTCGTGCCTCCCGCGTGATCCCATGTGCACGCCGCGACGACGCCGCCGGGCCGCGTGACGCGCGCGAGCTCGCCGAGATCGTGCACGGGATCCTTGAGGAAGTGGATCACGAGCTGCGCGAGCGCGGCGTCGAACTCGGCGTCCGCGAACGGCAGAGCGCCGGCGGTGGCCACCTCGATCCGCACGTCGGGGAACCGCTCGCGCGCCGACGCCGCGTACGACTCGGAGGGGTCGACGCCGGCGACTGAGCCGGCGCCGACGCGTGCGACGAGTTCGCGCGTCAGAGCGCCCGGGCCGCAGCCCACGTCGAGGACGCGCTGGCCGGCATGCACGAGGGCGAAGTCCGCGAACGGCGCACTGAGGCCCGTCGAGTAGCGTCCCATGAACGCGTCGTAGTCGACTGCGGCGCCGCCGAAGCTCATGGGCACACCGTAGGACCTCGCGCTCGTCGGCGGAAGACCATCACCGCGCGGCGGCGGTCAGACGAGCGCGGCGGGCGCGCTCCGGTTGAGCCGGTTGAGGCGCTCGGACATCCACAGCCCCAGCAGCATGAGCACGCCGAGGAAGAGCGGGAAGATCCACATCCCCGAGCCCGCCGAGATCACGCCGAAGAGCGGCGGCGCGAGGGTCGAGCCCGTATAAGCGGCCGCCATCTGCACCCCGATGATGGCCTGCGAGTTGCGCCGCCCGAAGTTCACGGGAGTGGAATGGATGATGGCCGGGTAGATCGGTGCGCAGCCGAGGCCCGCGATCACGAGGCCCGCGAGCGCGAGCACCGTCGTCTGCACCGGGAGCGCCAGCAGCACGACGCCGAGCCCGACCGTGAGGAACCCGCCGCGGATCATCCAGCGATCGCCCACGCGGTCGGCGAAGAACCCTGCGAGGAAGCGTCCGGCGGTCACACCCAGCAGGAAGAGCGAGGCGAACGCGGCGGCGGTCGCGGCATCCACCCCCCGATCCGTCACGAGGTACGTCGACGCCCACAGCATCGCCGTGCTCTCGAGCGCGCAGTAGGCGAAGAAGGCGGTGAGGATGAGCCAGACGCCCCGGATCCGCAGCGCCTTCGCGAGGGGGACGTGCGTGGCGCCCCGCCCGGATTCCTCGTCGTCGGGGTCGCCCGCGACGATCGGGTTGACCTTCTTCCACAGCGGGATGCTGATGAGCAGTCCGAAGGTGAGCGCGGCCTGGACGAGTCCGATGATCAGATACGCGCTCGACCAGCCGAGGTCCTGAGTGAGGGCGAAGCTCATGATGAACGGGCTGATGGATGCGCCGAGTCCCCAGCAGGCGTGGAGCCAGTTCATGTGCCGCGCGGCGTAGTGCAGCGCGACGTAGTTGTTGAGGGCGGCGTCCACGGCCCCGGCGCCGAGCCCGTACGGGATCGCCCACAGGCACAGCATCCAGAACGAGTCCGAGACCGAGAAGCCCACGAGCGCGGCGGCCGTCATCCCGACGCTGACCGCCGTCACCAGGCCGACTCCGAAGCGGCGCGTGACGCGCTCGGACGCGAGACTCGACAGGATCGTGCCGCCCGCGATGATCATCGTGACGGTGCCCGCGAACGCGATCGGCACACCGAGGTCCTGATGCATGACCGGCCAGCCGGCGCCGATGAGGGAGTCGGGAAGCCCGAGGCTGATGAAGGCGATGTAGATGATCGCGAGCAGGAGGGAGTACACGGCGGGGAGGGTCTTTCAGGCGATGGATGCCGCGCGAGACCGGCGGCGATCCGCCTATCGTATCGATTCGACGTCGGCGGCGCTCACCGATGTCGAGGGAGGTGTCAGCGCGTGAAGGTCACGTGGATGGTGCCGCTCTCGGCGACCACGGTCTCCGCGGTGTGGGTGTGCTCGAGACCGCGGAGGTCCTCCCACACGCGATTGCCGCGCCCCAGGACGATCGGCGCGATCGTGACGTGGAGTTCGTCCACGAGGCCGGCGCGCAGGAACTCCCGCGCCGTGCGGATGCCGCCCCCCACCCGCACGTCGAGGCTTCCGGCGGCGTCGCTCGCCTCGGCGAGGATCTCCTCGATCGCGCCGCTGCGGAAGTGGAACGTCGTCCCGCCGGCCATCTGGATCGATGGGCGCGGCGCGGAGTGGGTGAGAACGTAGACGGGGCAGCCGAACGGCGGCTCGTCGCCCCACCAGCCCCTCCACTCCGCGTCGTCCGGGTAGGCGTGCAGGCCGAACATGGCGGCGCCCATGATCTCCGCGCCGACACCCTCGAAGAACGAGACCGCGAAGGCGTCGTCGATCCCGGTCGTGCCCGCGCCGGTCGTATCGCCGAACACCTTCTGCCGGAACGTCCGCGTCGCCGCGTACGTGGCGGTCAGCGCCCCCCAGTCCTCGCCCATCGGGTTGTCCGAGGAGGCATCCGGCGCGGCGGTGTAGCCGTCGAGCGAAGCGAACAGGTCGATGCGAACACGGGTCACGTCAGGTCTCCTTCGATGGGGCGGGAGAGGATGCCGATCTCAGGGCGAGGCGGTCCTCCCTACGATCATCTCGCAGCCGGTCGGCTAGCATTCGGGCATGACGAAGCCGGCTCGAATCGAGGACGTGTCGATCGGTGGCGACGGGATCCGGCTCGGCCAGTTCCTGAAGTTCGCGGGAGTGCTCGACACCGGCGGCGACGTGAAAGAAGCCATCATCGACGGGTTCGTGACGGTCAACGGCGAGGTCGACCGTCGACGGGGTCGCCAACTGCAGATCGGCGACGTCGTGACCTTCGAGGGTCGTTCGGTGCGCGTCAGGCCGTAGGCGCGGGTTCACGTCGGCGAACCGAAAGCGGCCTCCTCGAGGCGCGCTGACCGCTGCTCCCGATCGCCCGCGATCTCGACGATCCGCGTCCCGTCGCCGACGAGGTCGGGGTCGTCGACGAGGTCGAGCAGGACGTCGTTCATGGCTTCCCGGAGCTCCTCGTCCTCGTCCGCGCCCACGCTGATCGCATCGGCCGAGTTCAGGGGGAGGACCACGAGCACGTCGACGCCCTCGAGGGCACGGCGCGTGACCTGAGCCATCCGCTCCCATTCCTCGCGCGAGACGGGGGCGTCGAGTGCCGTCAGGTACGCGAGGAAGTCGAGCGGGCCCCGCTCGGCGATCAGATCCCCGGGACCGTCGGCTTCGAGTCGTGCCGCCGAGACTCTGAGCTGTGCGACGAAGGACGCCGCGCTCGGGCCGTCCCACATCTCATCCACGAGGTCGAACGGGTCGGCGAGCACCGTGAACCCGGGGTGGCGCAGCGCGAAGTCCGAGATCAATGTGCTCTTGCCGCTGGCGTGTGTGCCCGAGACGACGATCCGCATGGTGCGACTCTAGAGCTCGCGCCCCGCTCCCGTCGGTTGATGCGCAGGTCACCCACGCGCGCTACGCTCAGTGCCACTGACGACGCCGGCTTCTGGGGAGACGATGCGATGTCGACGATGATCGAAGCACCTCCGAGTCCGGAGCCGGACGCCGCGCCCGCGCGATCGAAGATCGTGAGACGCACCGCGTGGTCGGTCGTCGTGCTCGTCGGCATCGCGCTCGTCTTCGGCGGCGCGCTGCTGTTCAGCTGGATGATCGATGAGACGCACTTCGATCGCCCGAGTGACGGTTTCGATGCGCTCGAGACGCAGATCGCGAGCCTTCCGCTCGTCGCGAGCGTCGAGAAGGAACGCTGGGTCGAGGCGCCGACGTTCTCTGACCCCACGTCGTGGATGTCCGTCACCGTGGCCTCCGCAGGTCTGCCCGACGTGCTCGAGGTCGCGTGCGACAACGAGTACCCCGATCCCGTGACGTGGTCCTTTCGCGTTCTGACACCGGCGTCGTCCGAGGTGACGCTGAACTCGACGTCATTCCCCGCCGAAGCCGTCGGCTGTCCCGACTTCGGGTTCGACGCGATGCGCCTCGTCGACCAGATCGATCGCGTCGCACCGGGCATCCCGGTTCAGCCCTCGATCTGGCAGGACGGGCTGCTCTCCCTCGTGATGCTGGAAGACCAGACGGCGACCGGGTACACCGACGTCCTGCCGCTCGTCGAGCACGCCGACGCCCTGGTCGCCTCCGCCGGTCTCGATGCCGGCTCTCAGGTCGAGATCAACTCGATGAACCTCGGACTCATCCTCGAGCCGGGCGAGAGCGGCGACTATCTGGCCCTGCTCACCGCGCTCGCGGCCGATCACGCCGTGACCAGCTTCTGGGCCGACGGCGCCGGCACCCCGACCGACGGGATCGAGAAAGTGCAGATCATCGGCCCCGAGAGCGAGCACCGGGCGATCGAGGAGCTGATCCGCTCCTCATCCCTGCACATCGCCGATCTGCCCGTGCGGTTCCTCGAGCAGTAGCTGCGGCGCTACTCGTGCTCGGGCAGCACGGGCGTCGACCACCCGGGGTCGCGTCCGAGCTGCGTCGCGCGCGAGACGGATGCCGCGCCGAACCGATCGCGCAGCGTGTCGAGCACGGTGTCGAGGCGGGCTCCGTCATCCCACTCGAGATCGAGCTCGGGCGGCATGCTGTCGGCGTGACCCAGCCCCGTGAGCGATACGCCGATCAGAGTGATCCCGCGCTGCGCGATCTCGGGAAGCGCGGCCGCGAGCAGACCACGCGCCACGGCGAGCAGCACCGACGTGCGGTCGGAGGGGATGCTGAACGACCGCGAACGCGTCGCCTTCGCGAAGTCGCCGAAGCGCAGGCGGAGCACGACGGTGCGGCACACGCGGTCGTGATCGCGCAGACGGCGGCCCAGTCGGTCGACGATCTGCGTGAGGAAGAGATCGAGTTCTTCGGGTGAGCGGGGGCGGCTGCCGAGCGCGCGCTGGGAGCCGATCGACCCGCGCCGTCGGGTCGTGTCGACCGGCCGGGGATCCTGCAGGCGGGCGAGAGCGTGCAGATGCGCGCCGGCCGCCCTGCCCAGCAGACGTTCGGCCGTCGCGGCTTCGAGGTCGGCCAGTTCGCCGACGGTGTGGATGCCGAGCCCGTGCAGCTTCGCGCCGGTGACCTTGCCGACGCCCCAGAGCCGCTCGACGGGGAGCGGCAGCAGGAACTCCTGTTCGCGCTCCGGCTCGACGACGATGAGGCCGTCGGGTTTGCTCACCGCGCTCGCGACCTTCGCGAGGTACTTCGTGCGTGCGACTCCCACCGAGATCGGCAAGCCGACCTCGGCACGCACGCGCTCGCGCAGCCGTATCGCGATCGCCTCGGGCGTGCCCGAGATGCGGCGCAGCCCCCCGACTTCGAGGAAGGCCTCGTCGATCGAGATGCCCTCGACGAGGGGTGTGGTGTCGCGGAAGATCGCGAAGACGTCCTTGCTCGCGGCGGAGTAGGCATCCATCCTCGGCCGCACGATCACGGCATCCGGACACAGCTCCCGCGCCTGCCGGCCACCCATCGCGGTGCGCACCCCGCGCGCTTTCGCCTCGTAGCTCGCCGCGAGCACCACCCCGCCGCCGACGATGACCGGACGACCGCGCAGCTCCGGCTGGTCGCGCTGCTCGACGGAGGCGTAGAACGCGTCGAGGTCGGCGTGCAGCACGGTCGCCTCACCCCGCATCCGATCCTCCCCACGATCACCGGACCTGGATCGTCGCACCATCCGCCGACAAGGAGGGAAGGCCCCGAGCGGGATCGCGAGGAATGAACGAGGTGCGCCACGGCTTGCACGGAGGATGCGCGCAATCGTCTACTCCCGTCCTGGCAGCTCCTCCGTCCTCGAGCCGGTCGACCGCGAGCCGGGTCAGCCCGGCCCCGGCGAGGTGCGCGTGCGCGTCGCCGTGTCGGGAGTCAACCCGACCGACTGGAAGGCGCGCGCGAGCAAGCCGCTCGAGTCCGTCGAGGTCGTTCCGAATCAGGACGGCGCCGGGATCGTGGATGCCGTCGGCTCGAGCGTCACCGGCCTGCGCGTCGGCGACCGCGTCTGGATCTTCCTCGCGGCGCACGAGCGCCCGACCGGCACGGCGCAGGAATTCACGGTCGTGCCGGCGAGCCGAGCCGTCCGGCTGCCCGACGGCGTCGGATTCGATGTCGCCGCGAGTCTCGGCGTGCCGGCGATGACGGCCCACCGTGCTCTCACCGTGCACGAGTTCGGTCCGTCGCACCTCGCGCCCGGCGCGCTCGACGATCGTGTCGTGCTGGTGCAGGGCGGCGCCGGGGCCGTCGGTCACGCCGCGATCCAGCTGGCGGTCTGGGCCGGTGCGACCGTGATCGCCACCGTGAGCAGCGATGAGAAGGCGGAGCTCGCCCGCGCCGCGGGTGCGCACCACGTACTCCGGTATCCGGATGCCGAGCTCGCCGCCAGGGTGCTCGAGCTCGTGCCGGGCGGAGTCGATCACATCGTCGAGGTCGCGCTCGCCCAGAACGCGGCGTTCGATGTCGAGGTGCTCGCCAACCACGGCAGCATCGGCTACTACGCGAACAACAACGGGGACGAGTTCACCGCTCCGATCGTGACGAGCTTCGCGAAGAACGCCCGCTGGCAGGGGCTGCTCCTGTACACCGTCGGCACCGAGGCGCTCGCCGTCGCGGCGGAGGACATCACGGCGGCGCTCGAGGCGGGCGTGCTGCCGGTGGGAGCCGATGCCGGGCTCCCGCTGACCTGGTTCCCGCTCGACGAGACGGCCGCCGCTCACGACGCCGTCGAAGCCGGAGTGACCGGCAAGGTGCTGATCCGCGTCGCGGACGACCTGGTCTGAGCCCGAGGACGCGCACCCTTCCCGTGGGAGGGGTGGCGGGTACCGTGTAACGCGCGGGGCGCCGCCGCTCCGCGAAGGAGGCACCCATGAGCGTCATCACCCCCGCGGCTTTCCACCGCGCGTCGGGCGTCACCGACTGGCGCGTGACGGGCTCAGGTCCGCATGCCGTGTTCACCGCGGCATCCCTCGCCGACGCCGCACGCCTCGTCGCGCCCGTCGTCGCGGCAGCCGAGCGATTCGACATCCTTCCCGACGTCGATCTGCGGCCCGAGGGAGTCGCCGTGCGGATCCCGAGTCGCGAGGGCGAGGGCATCCCGGCCGCTGCGACGGAGTTCGCGGCGGTCGTTTCGCAGGCGGCTGCCGACCTCGGACTGAACGCGGATCCGGCGCTCGTGCAGACTGTCGGCATCTATGTCGCGCAGCACTCCCAGGCGGATGTGCGACCGTTCTTCCTGGCGGCGCTCGGCTACGAACCGCTCGGCGACACGGACGCCGTCGACCCGCTGCGCACCGGTCCGCAGCTCGCCTTCAATCCGATCTCGGGCGACGCCCCCTCGCGAGGGCGCACGCACTTCGACGTCTTCGTGCCCGCTGATCAGGCGCAGGCGAGGGTGGATGCCGCGCTCGCCGCGGGCGGTCGACTCGTGGACGACACGAACGCGCCGGCCTGGTGGTCGCTCGCATCGCCCGACAACCACGGCGTCGACATCGCGTCGTGGACCGACACATTCGACTGATGGCCCAGAGCAGCCCGCTTCTGTGCCCGACGTGCGGCGATCCGCTGGTGTTCGAGATCCTCGACGACGAGCGGTTCCTCGTCGCGTGGTCGTGCGTGAACTGCGGTCTGATCCGCACGACCGAGCCGGTCTGATCCCCGCCCCGTCGCGTCCGGTCCGCACATACCTCGTCGGAGGCGAAGCCGAACTGTAAGGATCAGGCCGGTCCCGGACACTTGAGGGTGTGGAGATGACGAACGGCGAGAATCGCCGCGGGCAGTTCGAGCAGCTCGTCGCTGCGATCGCCGACCCGGTGAGTCGGTATCTGCGGCGTCGCACGGATGACGCGACGGCCGACGATGTGCTCTCCGAGACCCTCGTCGTTCTCTGGCGGCGCTTCGACGATGTGCGGGAGCCCGCGATCGCGTGGGCTATCGGCATCGCGCGCCGGCAGCTCGCCAATGCCGTCCGCACGCAGCGCCGTCAGGACCGCGTTGCACGTCGGCTCGCGGAGAACACACCGGAACCCGTCCGCGATGACTGGACCGCCGAGGCCGTCCGCGACTCGCTCGCCCGCATGCGTCCCGCCGACGCCGAGATCATCAGACTCTGGGCGTGGGAAGGCCTGGAGCCCGCGCAGATCGCCGAGGTCCTCGAGATCACGCCGAACGCGGCCGCGGTCCGACTGCACCGCGCACGACGACGATTCGCCGAGCAGTTCGGTAAGGATTCCGTGCACTACGGACAGTCCTACATAGACGAGAGGACGCACCCATGAAGACGCATCACCCCGAGACGGATCGCGCGACGATCAGCGCGGCGGACCCGGCGATCGGCCGCCCGCCCCTGCGGGCGGATCAGACGATCGCGCTCGCGCAGAGGGCGATGGATGCCGACGCGCAGCCCCTCGCGCGACCGCGGACGCGACGCACGATGTTCGCGGGTCTCGCGGCGGCCGCAGCCGTGGTCGTCGCGGGGGCGGTCGTCGCCCTCACGGTCACGACAGGGCCTGCGCCTGCGCCGGTGGCCCTCGAGCAGGTGCCCGGCGGAATCGCAGCGAAGTGCATCGCGCCCGAGGCGCCCGCGCTGGCCGACCTCGCCGACACGCTGCTCCGCGCTGACGTGACGGGGATCTCCGACGGGATCGTGTCGCTCACGGTGACGGACACGCTCTCCGGGGAGCCGGTGGGCGCGATCGAGGTCGCGCAGGGCGACGGGCTGGTCTCCGACGGAGGACCGCTCGTCTTCGACCCCCAGGGGACGTACCTTCTGGCGATCCAGGACGGCGTGATCCTCAGCTGCGGACTGAGCGGCCCGGCCACGGCGCAACTCGAGTCGCTCTACGCCGACGCGGCGCGCCTCGCCGCCGGCTGATCGACGGGCGGGCGCTCAGAGGCGGGCGGCGATCGTCGCGGCGACGGTCAGCCAGGCATCGCGCGTCTCGGGTGAGAGGGCGTCGAAGTCGACCGGACCACCGTCCACGAGCGCGGGGTCGTACGGCACGTGCTCGACCACGGCCGTGACCTGAGCGAAGTGCGCGTCTAGGCGGTTGCGCAGACGCCGATCGGTCTTGTCGGAGGGCGAGGCGAGCACCGTGACGGCTTCGTCGATCTTGGCGCCGAAGCCCTTCTCGCGCAGGCCGTCGAGCAGCCACGCGGCGCTCGCCGCGGTGTCCTCGCGGACGGTCGACACGATGACGAGCTGGTCGGCGGCGGCGACGGCGGCGACCCAGTTCGACGCGCGCATGTTGTTGCCGGTGTCGATCACGATCATGCGGTAGTACCGCGCGAGCATCGCGTGAAGCCGATCGAACGCCTCGGCGTCGATGGTGGAGGATGCCGCGGCATCCTCGTCCGATGCCAGCACGTCGAAGCGCGAGTCGACCTGCGCGCGCACGTAGCCGTCGAGCTGCGCGAGGCTCGCGCGGCTGAGGTCGGCGAACTGGTCGAGGTTGTCGAGCAGGTCGACGGCCGTGTTGCTGTGGGGCGTGCTGCGGGCACGCCAGCCGAGCGTGCCGCGGGTCTCGTTGTTGTCCCACGCGAGGGTCGAGCCGCCGCGCAGCGTGCCGAGCGTCTCGGCCAGCAGCAGCGTGCTCGTGGTCTTGTGCGCGCCGCCCTTGGGGTTGAGGATCACGATCGTGCGCGAGCCGTCGAGGCGGCGCTTGACGGCGCGCTCGCGCTCGAGCTTGCGGCGTTCCTGCTTGTTCGGCTTGAGCGTCACGCGACCGTTCGTGACGCGACGGACGAAGCCGGGCCAGCCGATCGTGCCGCGGTCGCCGGCGGGCTGATCGCGCGAGGCGAGCAGATCGTCGACCGTCGGCTTGGGACCGCTCGACGACGACCTCTGCAGCGCCCCCGCCGCGGTCAGGGGGCCGGGTTCGGGCACGCGCGCGGGGCGCGGTGGAATGGCGATCGGCTGGTCTCCGATCGAGCCGTCGGGGTTCACGATCAGCGGATAGCGCGAGGAGCCCTCGACGATCGTGGCGGTCACGGGCCTGCCGGCGGCGGCCGCGACCTGGCGGACGGCTTCGACGAAGCGGCTCTGCAGCGCGGGGCTGTCCGCCGCAGTGATCTGTTCGGAGACGCCGTCGATGACCACTTCCGCAGAGGTGCCCGAAAGGATGTTGACGACGGGTTCGCCGGTCTGAGATTCCACGTTCACTCCTCGCGCCCGGGCGGCCGGGCGTCTGCCAGCCTACCCAGGTGGGTGCGAGGAGCCGGACTCAGGATGCTGCGGGACGTACCGTGACGGGCTCGTCGGCGATCTGCAGTCGCACGCGGTCGTCGTACTCGACGCGCTCTCCGGCCGAGTGCTGCACCTGCACGAGCGTGCCGTCCTCGAGCCGCACGAGCGTGCGTCGCATGCTCCCGAGGAACGTGCTCTCCTGCACCGCGCCTGCGACGCCTTCGCTCGCGAGCCGCACGTTCTCGGGGCGCAGGAAGACCTCGACCGGTCCGTCGGCGACCGACGAGAGCAGTGGCAGCCGGCGCCCCCACACCGTCACGGATCCGCCCGACGCGACCCCGGGGACGATGCTCGAGATGCCGACGAACGCCGCGACACCCGGCGTCGCGGGCCGCAGATAGAGCTCTTCGGGCGTGCCGATCTGCTCGATGCGACCGGCATTCATGACGGCGATGCGGTCCGACACTGCGAGAGCCTCCTCCTGGTCGTGCGTCACGAAGACCGTCGTGATGCCGAGGCGCAGCTGGATGCGGCGGATCTCGTCGCGCAGCTGCACCCGCACCTTCGCGTCCAGGGCCGAGAGCGGCTCGTCCAGCAGGAGCACGCGGGGCTCGGTCACGAGAGCCCGCGCGAGCGCGACGCGCTGCTGCTGTCCGCCGGAGAGCTGGTGCGGGAAGCGGTCGGCGAGGTGGCCGAGCCCGACGAGCTCGAGCGCGTCGGTCGCGCGGCGCGCGGCATCCTTCGCCCCCACGCCCCGCCGACGCAGACCGAACGCCGTGTTGCCCTGCACCCGCAGGTGAGGGAACAGCGAGTACGACTGGAAGACCATGCCGATGTCGCGCTTGTTGGTGGGCACGCGCGAGACATCGCGGTCGCCGAGCAGCACCGTGCCTGCGGTCGCCTGTTCGAGTCCTGCGAGTACGCGCAGCGCCGTCGTCTTGCCGCAGCCCGAGGGCCCGAGCAGCGAGATGAACTCGCCCGGAGCGATGTCGAGGTCGATGCCGTGCAGGACGCGGGTCGAGCCGTAGTCCTTCGCGACGTCGCGGAACTCGACGCGGGTGCCCGCGGCGGCATCGGCGAGCAGGACGTTGTCGGAGGTGCGGGGGAGAGCGCGTGCCGGGGTGTCGGCGGTGGTCATGCGCGGACCTTTCCGTCGCGCGAGCGGGCCGCGCGACCGATGAGGACGAGAAGGAGGAAGACGAACAGCAGCGACAGGAGCGTGAAGATCGCGGACGCGTAGGGATCGATCTTGTTGGCGACCACGAGCGCCGTCTGCAGCACCTGGCGGTTCAGGAGCGACGCGATCGTGAACTCGCCCAGCACGACGGCGACCGAGATGAGGGATGCCGCGAGCAGCCCCTGGCGCAGGTTCGGCACGAGCGCCCGGAGGACGACGGCGAGCCAGCCCGCACCGAGCGAGCGGGCGGCTTCAGCGAGCGTCTTCAGGTCGACCGCGTCGATGGATGCCTTGATCGACCGATACGCGAAGGGGAGCACCGTGATGCCGTACGCGAACGCCAGGGTCCACGCGCCCGTGCCGAGCGTGCGACCGATCTGCAGGTAGATGGGCGCGAGGCCCACGACGAGCACGATCGCGGGGATCGTGATCGGCAGCAGGACGATGAATTCGAATGCGCGTGCGAGCTTGGGAAAGCGCAGTTCGATGAGGATCATCGTCGGCAGCAGCAGGAAGAGCACGATCGCGACCGTCACGACGGCGAGGATGAGCGAGTTTCCCAGGCCGGTCCAGATCGGCGTCAGCACCTGCGTGTTCGCCGGGTCGAAGACGCGGATCCAGTTGTTCAGCGAGTAGCCGCCGGTCGCGCGGTCCTGCAGTGTGAACAGCAAGGTGGAGACGAGCGGGATCGCGAACAGGATCCCCACGACGAGGCCGATGATCCAGCGCGTGACGCGGCCCGGCGCGAGGCCGTTCACGACTGCCACCGCGCGGCACGGTTCTGGATGAGCGAGTACAGCCACATGACGACCCCGACGACGACGATCATGCCGAGCGCGAGGGCGCCGGCGAGGTTCTCGCGTCCCAGCACCGTCTCGCTCGTGAGGGCCGCGCGGATCTGCAGCGGCACGATCTGCGAGCCCTGGCTCGCGAGAGCCGCGGCGGTCGCGTAGGACGAGAACGCGTTGGCGAACAGCAGCAGGAAGCTCGCGAGGAACGACGGCGCCAGCACCGGCATCCCGATCCGGAGCCAGAAGCTGGAACGCGTGCCGCCCAGCGTCAAGTTCGCCTCGGCCCACTGCGGCTTGAGCGCCGAGAGTGCCGGCAGGAACGTGATGATCATCAGGGGGACCTGGAAGTAGATGTAGGGCAGGATGAGCCCCGGCAGCGAGTAGAGCCAGCTGCCCGGCTGGATGTCGATCGCGAACGTGTCGCGCAGGAAGACCGTGACCACGCCCTGGACGCCGATCGTGGCGATGAACATGAACGCGAGCATGACGCCGCCGAACTGGGCGAGCACACCGGTGGCGGCATCGAGGATGCTGCGGATGAATCCGGTGGGCGGCAGGCCGAGAGCCGCGTAGCAGACGAGCGATCCGATCACGGCGCCGACCGCGGCGGTGAGCAGCGAGAGCCAGGTCGTGTTCCAGAAGGTGACGAGGATGACGGGATCGCCGAGCGCGGCGATGTTGTCCCACGTGAACGCACCCTCGCCATCGAAGAGCCCCGTGCTGATGGCGAGGACCGTCGGCAGAGCGAGGAACAGCAGCACGTAGGCGGCGAACGGCGTGAGCCCGAGCCACGCCCAGCTGATGCTGCGGGTCGAGGCGGGCGCGCCCGACCGGGCCGGAGCGAGCTGCTCCGACCCGGCGGGTGCGAGGGCGACCTGGGTCACTGAACCGCTGCGGCCCATTCGGCGCCCAGAAGCGTGCCGGCGGCCGTCGACTGCGCCTCGGTGGGCACGACTGTCTCTTCGGGCGCGGCCGGAAGAGCCGCCGCGAGCTCCTCGTCGATCGTGCCGGCCGCGATCATGGCCTCCATGCGGACGGGGCGTGCACCGCCCTTGAGCCACAGGTTCTGCACCTCGTCGCTGTAGAGGAACTCCTGCCACAGGCGCGCGGCGGCCGGGTTCGGAGCGTCGACGTTGATGGCCTGGTTGTAGTAGCCCGCGTAGCCGATGCCGTCGAACACCTTGACCTTCCAGTCGGGGTTCTCGGCCTGGTGCGAGGCGTTGAGGTAGTCCCAGTCGAAGACGACGGGCGTCTCGCCCGACGTGATCGTGCCGGTCGTGACATCCACCTTCAGCAGGTTGCCGGCCTTCTGCAGCTCCGAGAAGAAGTGGATGCCGGGCTGGAAGTCGTCGAGCGTGCCGTCGTTCTGCACGGTCGCGAGGCCGACCGCCGCGAACGCCGCGCCCGCCTGCGTCGGGTCGCCGTTGATCGCGACGGCGCCCTTGTAGTCGGCGCCCAGCAGATCGGTGATCTCGGCCGGCTCATCGAACTTCGACGAGTCGTAGCCGACCGACATGTACCCGCCGTAGTCGCCGACGAACAGACCTGTCGACTCCTTGAGCGCGTCGGGGATGTCGTCCCACGTCGCGACCTTGTAGGCGGCGAACTGATCGGTGCTCTGCAGCGCGACGGTCAGGCCGAGGTCGAAGACGTCCGGCGCCGTGTCGAGGCCGGCGTTCGTCTCGGCTGCCTGGATCTCCTCGGCGCTCGAGATGTCGGGCGACTGCTCGTTGACCGTGATCTCGGGGTACTTCTCGGCGAAGAGGTCGATGATCTCGCCGTAGTTGGCCCAGTCGCGCGGGAGCGCGATGACGTTGAGCTGGCCCTCGGCCTTGGCCGCGGTCTCGAGGTCGGCGAGCGTGCCGAAGTCGGCGAGGCTCGTGGCGGTGGATGCGTCGGCACCATCGCCCTCGGCGGCGGGCGCGGCACCGGCCGCGCAGCCTGCGAGGACGAGGGCGGCCGATGCCGCGAAGGCGATGCCGATACCGGCACGGCGGAAGGACGGAGACATGGAGGTTCCTCTCGGGTTTCCGGGCACGCCGAAACATGCTCGGGATGCAGGGACGAGAGGAACCTATGAGCGGCGGGTTACCGGCCGCGGCGCCCAAGGTGAACGGCGGATGAGCCGCGCGTGACGATCAGCCCGCGAGCTTCTCGCGAAATGCCGCGAGCTCGGTGTCGGTCAGTCCGCCGGAGCGCAGATAGGCCGCGGAGCCGCCGTGCGCGTCGAGCCAGGCGAGGGCCTCCTCGATCGCGGCGGGCGGGCTGCCGCCCATCATCTCGGCCAGTTCGGGGGTGACCGTCACGCCGAACTTCTCGACCATGGCCGTCATCCCGTCGAGCCACGCGCCCTCGAGGTTCTGCTGGGTCTGGGCGTAGTCGGCGATGATCGCGTCGTGGTGCACCCCCGCCGCGTCGAGGAGGACCGCCGTCGCGACACCCGTGCGGTCCTTGCCGGCCGTGCAGTGCACGAGGACACCGGGGTGCGCAGGGTCCGCGGGGGCTGCGACGTAGCGCGCGACCTGGGCGAACGACGCGGCGCCGTGCTCGAGCATCGAGACGTACATGTCGCCGAGCTTCGGCAGGTTCGCCATCGCGTGTTCGGCTGCACGGCCCGCCGCCGTGTGATCGCCGAGCACGCGAGCCGTCAGCGCCTCTTTGATGGTGCTCGACATCGCGCCCTCGAGCAGCGGCAGGTGGACCTCGCGGATCTTCCGCGCGTCGGGGCGCCTATCGGGCGCCGTGATGCGCTCCTCCTCGGTGCGGAAGTCCACGATGACGCCGATGCCCGATGCCGCGAGCTCAGCCTCGCCTGCGGGCGTCAGCGCGTGCAGGGCGTCCGACCGGTAGAGCACTCCGTACGCCGTGGGATCACCAGATGTCGGGAGTCCCCCGAGATCGCGGAAGTTGAACGTGCCTTCGAGCCCGGTGAGAACAGTCACCGGGCCAGGCTATCCGCCTCGGACTAGGGAGCCAGGCGCGTGGGGCCGCGGAAGAGGTACGTCACCTCGCGGATCGACGACTCGCCGAGCAGCAGCATCATCACGCGCGCCAGACCCATGCCGAAGCCTCCGTGCGGCGGGGCGCCGTACCGGAAGAAGTCGAGGTAGAAGTCGAGGTGCTCGGGGTCGAGCCCCTTCTCCTTCGCCTGCTCGACGAGCACGTCGACGCGGTGCTCGCGCTGGGCTCCCGTCGTGATCTCGACGCCCTTGAAGAGCAGGTCGTACGACTTCGTCAGCCCCGTCTGCTCGTCGCGCATGTGGTAGAACGCGCGGATTCCGGGGTGGTAGTCGGTGATGAAGACGAACTGGTGTCCGTACGTCTCCTCGACGTACGCCGCGATCTGGCGCTCGCCCTCGGGGTCGAGGTCGCCGTCGGTGCGGGGCACCTCGTAGCCGCGGCTCTTGACGATCTCGAGCGCCTCGGCGAGCGGAATGCGCGGGAACGGGATGCTGGGCACCTGCACCTCGAGACCGAAGAGCTCCTCGATCTCCGCCCCGTGCTTGTCCTTGACGGCCTGGAAGGCGGTCTGCAGCAGCTCCTCCTGCATCCGGGCGACGTCTTCGTGCGAGTCGATCCAGCTGATCTCGGCGTCGATCGAGGTGAACTCGGTCGCGTGCCGCGACGTGAACGACGGGTCGGCGCGGAACGCGGGCGCGATCTCGAAGATCTTGCCGAAGCCGGCGACCTGCGCCATCTGCTTGAAGAACTGCGGCGACTGCGCGAGGTAGGCCGTCTTGTCCTCGAAGTAGGGCACCTCGAACAGCTCGGCGTTCGACTCTGAAGGCGAGGCCATGAGTTTCGGCGAGTGCACCTCGATGTAGTCGCGCTCGATCCAGTAGGTGCGCAGAGCGTGCTCGAGCGTCGTCTGCACGCGGAAGATCAGGTTGTTGCGCCGCTGGCGCAGATCGAGGAAGCGCCAGTCCATGCGCTTGTCGACGCTCGAGTCGGCGGCGATCGGGGTCTCGGGGTTGGCCGCCGCCGCGATGTCCAGCGAGCCGAGCTTGATCTCGACGCCGCCGAGCTTGACCCGCTCGTCGTGCTTGAGCTCGCCATGGGCCGTGAGGAACGTGCCCGTCGCCAGGTTCGAGATGGTGTCGGTCAGCGCGAGGGCCGCGGCATCCTGGACCTCGCCGTCCTCCGACGGACGGGTCGCGGGGTTCACGAGCTGCACGGCGCCGGTCTCATCGCGGAGGATGACGAACTGCACCTTCTTCTGATCGCGGACGGTCTCGACCCACCCGGACACCGTGACGGGTCCGTCTGCGCGGGACAGGAGCTGGGAGACGAGGGTGCGTTCGGTCACGAGGGTCCAGTCTACGTGGGGCGGGATGCCCGTCCGCTCCGCTGTTTCGGGGGCTGACCCCCAGGTTCTCGTAACCTTGCGCGGTTAGCGTCGAGGGCGTCGTGTCCGTGCCGGACGCGGCCTGCCGATCACCGACATGCGCCATCTCGACGGGATACCGATGACCGACAATGTCTCCGAAGCGTCCTGGCTGAGCGTGCTCGCCGACTGGACCGTCTCTCTCATGGACGTCATCGGCGCGCCGGGCGCGGGTCTCGCGATCGCGCTCGAGAACCTCTTCCCGCCCCTGCCGAGCGAAGTCGTGCTGCCGATGGCGGGACTCGCGGCGAGCCGCGGGGCGTTCACGCTCACGGAGGCGCTCGTCTGGACGACGGTCGGCTCGATCGTCGGCGCCTTCGCGCTGTACGGCCTGGGTCGCTGGCTCGGCGTCGCCCGGCTGCGCGCGGTGGCCGCCAGGGTGCCGCTCCTGCATCCGGAAGACGTCGACCGGACGGTGGCGTGGTTCGCGAAGCACGGGGGCAAGGCCGTGTTCTTCGGGCGGATGATCCCGCTCTTCCGCAGTCTCATCTCGATCCCGGCCGGTGTCGCCCGCATGCCGCTGTGGCGCTTCGGTCTGCTGACGGCCGCGGGCAGCCTCGTGTGGAACTCGATCTTCGTGCTCTGCGGGTGGTTCCTCGGGGAGTCGTGGCACGTCGTCGAGGCGTACGTCGACGTCGTGCAGTACATCGTCGTGGGGCTCGTCGTCGTCGGCGTCGCCTGGTTCGTCTACGCGCGGGTGCGTTCGCTGCTCGACTCGCGCCGGGATGCCGCCACCGACTGACGCTCCCGCCGGCGGGGGGCGGGCGCTAGCATGCTCGCGTGACGACACCGCCTCCGTACGGCTACCCGCCTGACGCCCACGTTCCCGCGCGGCCGAGCGGCAAGCCGCCGGTGAAGGTCTGGGATGTCGTCCTGACGATCCTCTTCCTCGTCGGCGATGCCGTGCTCGCGGCGATCATGTCGTTCTTCGGGTTCTTCCTCGCGATGGCGAGCGATCCGTGCGGAGTGCGCGAGTGCAGCAGCGAGCTCATCGGGCTCGGCGTCCTCGTCGCCGTCGCCCTGCCGTGGGTCTTCCTCCTCATCACGGTCGTGGTCTCGATCATCCTGCTCGTGCGCCGGCGCATCGCCTTCTGGGTGCCGCTCGTGGGAGCCGCCCTGATCATCGGCTCGTGGTTCGTCGGCGCCGTCATCGCCGCAGCGGGGGTGCCCACGAACTGACCCGCGCTCAGCCAGCCCACAAGGACCGCAGACGTAGACTGGAGGGGTGCCCGCGGATCGTCTTCATCTCGTGCGCCACGGAGAGGTCCACAACCCCCGTCGCGTGCTGTACGGGCGGCTTCCCGGGTACGGACTGAGTGCCGACGGCAGGCGGATGACGCGGCAGGCGGCCGAGTACATCCACGGTCTGGGCCGACCGATCTCGAGCCTCGTCTGCTCACCGCTGCAGCGGACGCGGGAGTCGGCCGAGCCCTTCACCGAGCTCTTCGGCATCGAACCCGTCATCGACGAGCGGGTCATCGAGCCGACCAACGTCTTCGAGGGGCGCCGCATGGCACGCGCTCTGTTCAACCCCTGGAACTGGCGCCACCTGCGCAAGCCCGCTCTTCCGAGCTGGGGCGAGCCGTACCTCGACGTCGTCGGCCGCATGAACGCCGCGATGACGCAGGCGTGGGATGCCGTCGACAGCGGCGACGTCGTGATCGTCTCGCACCAGCTCCCGATCTGGATCACGCACCTCGCCGTCGCGGGGGAGTCGCTGCGCCACGACCCCCGTGCGCGCCGCTGCGCCCTGTCGAGCGTGACCTCCTTCGAGATGGTCGACGGCAAATGGACCGAGGTCGCGTACGCCGAGCCGGCCTCGACCTCCGGAGCCGTGGACGTGGGAGCGGTATGAGCGGCCGGATCGCGCGGGCCGCGGCATCCATCGTCGTCGCACTCGGACTCGTGGGCGCCCTCGCCGCCTGCACGAACGACCCGCTCGCCGAGCAGTACCGTGCCGGCGACAACAAGGGCTACATCGCCGCGGACGGATTCCGCTTCGTCGAGATCCCCGAGGCGGACCGCACCGATCCCATCGAGTTCGAGGGCGTGCTGGATTCCGGGGGCACGACGACGAGCGCCGACTACCTCGGCGAGGTCACGGTCGTGAACTTCTGGTACGCCGCATGCGCGCCCTGCCGCGTCGAAGCGCCGATCCTCGAGGAGGTCAACTCCGAGCTCGCCGGTGACGGCGTCCAGTTCCTGGGGGTCAACCTCTACGACGGCGCGGAGGCCTCGCGCGCGTTCGCCGAGACCTACGGCGTCACCTACCCGAGCGCCCTGGCGACCGAGGACGGCTCGATCAAGCTCGCGTTCGCGGGCCAGACGCCGCTCAGCGCGGTGCCCGTGACGCTCGTGCTCGACCGCGACGGCCGCGTCGCGGCGCGCCTCATCGGGCAGATCTCCGAGGCATCCATCCTGTCGTCGATCGTCAGCACCGTCGTGGACGAGCCGTGAACCCCGGAGACCTCGTCGCCGACGGCTCGCTGCTGATCGCGATCCCGATCGCGGTGCTGGCCGGACTGGTCTCGTTCCTCTCGCCGTGCGTGCTGCCCCTCGTGCCGGGATATCTCGGCTTCATCGGCGGCGCTGTCGCTCCGCGTCCGGCACGCGAGGGTCGGAGAATCGCCGTTCCGTCGCAGGATTCCGAGCGGATCCTCCGACCGAGCGTCGATTCTCCGACGTTGACGACGGATCCTGAGCAGTCGGCGCCCGGGCGCGGGCGCCTGCTGCTCGGAGTGCTGCTGTTCATCGCGGGATTCACGGTCGTGTTCGTCGCGATCAACATGCTGGGCGGCACGCTCGGCCGGTTCCTCGTCGAGTACCAGGACCTCATCACGCGTGTGCTCGGCGTCGTCATCATCGGCATGGGCCTCGTCTTCATCGGCCTGCTCGGGTTCGCGCAGCGCATCCAGCGACCTCAGGTGCGCGGCAACCTCGGACTCATCGGCGCTCCGCTGCTGGGCCTCGCGCTCGGCATCGGCTGGGCGCCGTGCATCGGCCCGACGCTCGCGGTCATCCTCGGCATGTCGTTCGATGCGGGCTCCGCAGGTCGCGGAGCGCTCCTGGGCCTCGCGTACTCGCTCGGCCTCGGCATCCCGTTCGTCCTGATCACGCTCGGCTTCGGCTGGGCGACGCGCTCCGTCTCTTTCATCCGCCGCCACATCCGCGCGGTCAACATCATCGGAGGCGTCCTTCTCATCGTGCTCGGCCTGCTCATGGTGACGGGAGTCTGGACCGCCTGGATGGCGCAGCTGCAGGGGGTGTTCCTCAGTGTCCCGACGATCCTCTGACGACGTCGCGGTCGATCCCCTCCGACCGTCCGACCACATGGATTCGACCGACGAGGTGACTCAGCCCGCTTTGGGCTTCGTGGGATGGATGCGGTGGGGCTGGCGACAGCTCACGTCCATGCGCACGGCACTCGTGCTGCTGCTCCTGCTCGCGATCGCGGCGGTGCCGGGCTCGCTCGTGCCCCAGCGCAGTGCCGACCCGAACGGCGTGACGCAGTGGCAGGTCGACAACCCCGACCTGTACCCCGTGCTCGAGTTCTTCAAGCTCTTCGACGTCTACAGCTCGCCCTGGTTCTCGGCGATCTACATCCTGCTCTTCGTGTCGCTCATCGGCTGCGTCATCCCGCGCACGAAGCACCACTGGAAGGCGATGCGCGCGCTCCCACCGCGCACGCCCGCGCGTCTCGAGCGCCTCGACGCGCACCGCACCGAGGTCGTGGAGCTCGCGGCTGATGCGGATGCCGCGGCCGACGCCGAAGCCGCGATCTCGCTCGCCGAGCGGCAGCTGAAGAAAGCCGGCTACCGCGTCCAGCGCTACGACGCGCGCGGCGCGCTGTCGGTGTCGGCCGAGCGCGGATACCTGCGCGAGACCGGCAACCTGGTCTTCCACGGCGCACTCATCGGCGTGCTGCTCGCGGTCGGCATCGGCGGCGGACTCACCTACACCGGCCAGAGCGTTATCATCGAGGGCCGCTCGTTCGTCAACACGCTGCTCGACTACAACTCGTTCAATCCGGGTCGGTTCGTCGACGCCGATCAGCTCACGCCCTACTCGCTCACACTGGACTCGTTCGACGTGTCGTACGTCCAGCCCGGTCAGCAGGGCGCGGGTCAGGCAGGCGACTTCGCGGCCAACCTGACGACCCAGCTCGCGGGCGAGCAGCCCCAGGACGGTGTCGTGCGCGTGAACCACCCGCTCGACATCGCCGGCGACCGCGTGTACCTGATGGGCAACGGGTACGCGCCGACCCTCACGGTCCGCAACGCCGCGGGTGACGTCGTGCTGTCGGACCCCATCCCGTTCCTGCCGCAGGACACCACGATGACCTCCCTCGGCGTCGTGAAGATCCCCGACGGGATGCCGGAGCAGCTCGGCCTCGTGGGCTTCTTCTATCCGACTCAGGTCGAGCTCGCCTCCGGCGCGTTCACCTCCAGCTACCCCGACCTGATCTATCCCGTCATCACGCTCGAGGTCTATCAGGGCGATCTGGGCATCGACGACGGCACGCCCCGCTCGGTCTACACCCTCGACACGGGCGACATGGAGAAGATCGGCGGCCGCGGGGTCGAGGGCGCTCCCACGATCGAGCTCAAGCCCGGCGAGACCGCCGACCTGCCGAACGGTCTCGGCACCGTCACGTTCGAGAACGAGGCGCCCGACAACGCGAACGGCTACGAGGGCTCGGTCAAGCGCTACGTGTCGCTGTCCGTGCACCGCGACGTGGGTGCCCCCTGGGTGCTCGCCTTCGCGCTGCTCGCGCTCGGCGGCCTGCTCGCCGCGCTCTTCGTTCCGCGCCGGCGGATGTGGGTCAGAGTGCAGCCCGAGGGGCACACGCTGCACGTCACGTACGCGGGGCTCGCGCGCGGCGAGGATCCGACGCTGGATGCCGCGGTCGAGCAGGTCGCGACCCGGCACGGCGTCGAGCTCGACGGCGTTCTCGGACAGCCGGCTCGCCCGGCTGAGGCATCCACCACGGAAGTAGACTGACGAACATGCCCGGATCAAGCCCGCTCTCGATCGACGACATCTCGCTGCTGCTGGTGTGGACGGCGATCGCGGTCTATGCCCTCGCGTTCATCGCGTACGGCATCGACCTGGCGCGCCGCTCGGCCATGGCCGTCGAGGTCAAGGATCGCGAGCTCGTCGGAGCCGCGGCATCCGGCCGCACCACCATCGGGCAGGTCCGCGAGCAGGAGCGCGCCGCCGAGGCCGCTCTCAACGCGCCGCCGTCGCAGCGTCCGCGGCTCGTGTGGGCACGCATCGGCACGTCGCTCACGGTGCTGGGCTTCCTCTTCCACCTCGGCGGCGACGTCACGCGCGGCATCGCCGCGGGACGCGTTCCGTGGTCGAACATGTACGAGTTCTCGCTGACGGGCACGCTGCTGATCGTGGCGGTCTACCTCGCGGTGCTGTTCCGGTACGACCTCCGGTTCCTCGGCACGTTCATCACGGGCCTCGTCGTCGTGCTGCTGGGCGGTGCGACGCTCGCGTTCTACGTCGAGGTCGTGCCGCTGATGGACCCGCTCAAGTCGGTGTGGCTCGTCATCCACGTCTTCGTCGCGTCGCTCGCGACGGCGCTCTTCGCACTCGCCTTCGGCCTCTCGGTCCTGCAGCTCATGCAGGCGCGCCGAGAGCGCAAGGCGGTCGCCGCCCTCGAGGGCGATGCCGTCAAGGCCGGCCCCGGCTTCCTGCGGACGCTCCCGAGCGCCGAAGCTCTCGAGTCGCTCGCGTACCGCTTCGCGATCCTCGGCTTCATCTTCTGGACCTTCACGCTCATCGCAGGGTCCATCTGGGCGAACGATGCGTGGGGCCGCTACTGGGGCTTCGACACGAAGGAAGTCTGGACCTTCGTGATCTGGGTGCTCTACGCCGGATACATCCACGCCCGCGCGACGCGCGGCTGGCGGGGGAGCCGCTCGGCATGGCTTTCGATCATCGGCTTCACCGCGGTGATCTTCAACTTCACGATCGTGAACATGTTCTTCAAGGGCCTCCACGCCTACAGCGGCCTGAGCTGAACCACCTGCTGCGGGCTGGGTGCGCGGTGCGAGCCGCGCGCGAGGCCCGGCAGCCGCGCCGCGGTGGCGCGATTGGAGACGTCGCACCACGTGGCCCCGCAGACTCCTGAGTTGAAGGACATCGGGCCGGGTGTCCTTCCTTTCAGGAGTCCGGCCGGGTGTCCTTCGTTTCGGGAGCCGCTGGGCCGTCCTTCGTTTCAGGAGTCTCTCGGACAGGTGCGCGAAGAGTTCGCGGCCAGCCTCAGGCCGGAACCGGCGACGACTTCAGTAGCGCCCGTGCCGAGGTCGTGCGCCTGCGAGCGACCGCGAGGATCGTCGCGCCGAACGCCAGCGCGGCCCAGATGATCAGGCCGGCGACCGCGGCGCCGAAACCTCCGGCCGACGTGAGCGCCGCGACCATGCCGTGGTAGGCCGGTGCCGTCGGCATCAGCGAAGCGAGACCCGAGAGCGCACCCGGTGCGGTCGACACCACGCCGGTCGCGATCGCGAGCACTCCGACGAGGGCAGCGATCCATCGGCCCGCGCCGCTGAAGACCGCGACCAGGGCCTGGTTCACGGCGGCGAACGCGACTCCCGCGACGACGGCGATGCCGGCGAAGGCCCACCACTGACCCCAGTCGTACGAGGCGGCGATCTGCACGACTCCGGCGACGAGAAGTCCCTGTGCCGCGCCGAGGGCCGCAGCGGGCAGGAACGACCGGAACGCGAGCGCGACCGACGGCTCACGCGCCGACAGCGCCCGGCGCGACACGGCCTGCAGGGCGATGAAGGTGCCGAGCCCGCCGAACCACAGGGCGAGCATCGCGAGCAGCGGGATCGCCGAGGCGCCGAAGAGCGACGTGCCGACACCTTCGGCCTCGACGGGGTTCGCGACGACGTCGGCGAGAGTGGATGCCTCGGACCCGCTGTACGACGGAACCTGCTCGACCGCTGTCTGCAGTCCCGAAGCGAGCTCACCGGTGCCGTCGGCGAGCTGGCGGACGCCGTCGGCGAGCGAGACCGCTCCCGTGCCGGCCTGGTCGATGCCGCCCGCGAGCTGCGACGCGCCCGACGCGAGCTGGCCCGCGCCGGCGGCGGACTGGTCGATCCCGCCGGCGACCTGGGTCACGCCGGCACCGAGTGCGGTGATGTTGCCCGCGATCGTGCGGAACTGCCCGGCGATCGTCTGGGCCCCT
Organism: Microbacterium sp.; assembly: GCF_051860965.1. Lineage (GTDB taxonomy): Bacteria > Actinomycetota > Actinomycetes > Actinomycetales > Microbacteriaceae > Microbacterium. The sequence goes on along the minus strand of NZ_JBIMKU010000005.1, from coordinate 27,516 downwards.
GCCGTCGAGAAGCCGCCGAGGGCCGTGACCGTGCCTGCCGCAGCCTGCTGGCTGCCGGTGGCCGCCGTGACGAGGTTCTGGCAGTAGGTGGGGTCTCCACCGTTCGCCACGCACTGCTGGGCGAGAGCGAGAACACCCGATGCCGCCTGCGAGGAGGTCCCCGCGACGTCGCTCACCTGCGAGGGCACGAGTCCCGTGGCGACGAGCTGGTCGGCGCCCGCGTTCACCCCGGCCGCGAGCTGGTCGGCGCCTGATGCCGCGCCGCGCGCGCCGCCCGCGAGCTGTCCGAGTCCGGACTGCAGAGCCGTCGCCCCCGAGGCGAGTCCCGACGCGCCGCTCGAGAGCTGCGGGAATCCGGCGGCGAGCTGGTCCGCGCCGTCCGCTGCCGAGGTCGCGCCCGATGCCAGTTCGGAAGCGCCCGAAGCGGCGGTGCCGAGCTGATCGCCCAGGGTCGTGAAGCCGAGGAACACGTTCTCGAGGTAGACGGACGACAGCTGCTGTCCCATGACGGATGCCGCGGCCGACGCGACCTGGGCCGTGATGGCGTCGTCGACGATGAGGCTGTCAGGCGGCGTCTGCACCTGGATCGTGGCCTTCTCGGGGGTCTCGCCGGGCCGAGTCGAGGTCGCTGCAGCCGAGAAGTTCGCGGGGATCGTGATCACGGCGGCGTAGGTGCCGTCGGCGAGCCCCTCGGCCGCGTCGTCGGCGTTCGAGATCGTCCAGTCGAGGTTCGACGGCTGGTCGTCGGCTCCTTCGACGAGACCCGCGGTGAGCTGGCGTCCCAGCGGCACGAGCTGGTCGTCGATCGTGACCGGCTCGTCGTCGTTCACGATCGCGGCCTGCATGCCGTCGAGGCGCTCGACGGGGTTGTAGAGCGCCGCGACGAGGATGCCGCCGATCACGACGGGCAGCAGCAGCACGCCGATCAGCGTGAGCCAGGTGATGGGCTTGCGCGAACGGGCGCGCTCGAGAACGGTGGTCATGCGGTCACCTCGGTGGTCGGGCGGATGCCCGCTCGCAGGGGAAGGGAATGGATGTCGGAGCGCCGCGCGTCGGCGAGCATCGCGAGCGCGCGGCCCTCGTTCTGCGCCGTCGCGACGAGGGTCAGCGTGCGGCCGGTCGCGGCATCCCGCAGCACCGCCGCCACCTGATCGCGCTCGGCCGCATCGACGGCGTCGAGGCCGTCGACGACAACGAGCGTCGTCTTGCCCCGCAGGGCGCGGCGCAGCTCTCGCGCAGGGTCGTCGGCGTCGGCGAGAAGGGCCACACCGACGTGCGCACGCACCCACGCCGCACGACCCGGGAGCAGGTGACCCGCGACACGGAGCAGCCCGTCGCTCGGCGCGAGGCGCCCGGCGACGGCGAGCGCGAAGGCGCGGCCGGCGCGCGGATCCCCCGTCGCGACGAGCGTTCCGCCCGGCTCGATGCGGAAGTCGGCTCCGTCGAACAGCGCGACCTCGCCTGCGGCGCGTCCGGTCTCGGCGCGGACCGCGACGCGCTCGCCGACGACGGCCGCGGTCGTGTTCGGCTCGGGCCAGTCGGCGAGGGCGAGCTCGCGCTCGACCGCCTCACCCTCGATGTCGAAGTGCGGGAGCACGCGTTCGAGCCAGCGCGGCATCCACCAGGCCTTCGCTCCGAGCAGCGCCATGAGCGCGGGGATGAGCGTCATGCGCACGAGGAACGCGTCGATCGCGATGCCGACCGCGAGACCCAGGGCGATCGGCTTGATCGACGAGTCGCCCTCCGGCACGAACGCCGCGAAGACGGCGAACATGATGAGCGCGGCGGCCGTGACGACGCGAGCGGATGCCGTGAATCCCGAGCGGATCGCGGCGACCGCGGTGCTCTTGTCGGCCTTCTCGCCGCGGCGGACCGCGTGCACATAGTCCTCCCGCATGCGCGAGACGAGGAAGACCTGATAGTCCATCGCGAGGCCGAAGAGCACACCCATGAGCACGATCGGCATGAAGCTGATGACCGGCCCGACCCGTGCGACGTGGAGCAGATCGGCGAACCAGCCCCACTCGAAGACGGCGGCGACGACGCCGAAGGCGGCGGTGACCGACAGCAGATAGCCGGCGGCTGCGGTCAGGGGCACGGCGATCGAGCGGAACACGATCATCAGCAGGATGAACGAGAGGCCGACGACGAAGAGGCCGAAGGGGAAGAGCGCCCCGCCGAGGCGATCGGAGATGTCGATGCCGACGGCGGTGAACCCGGTGACCTTGAGGTCGACGCCGTACTCGTCGGCGAGCTCGGGTGCGAGGGACCGCAGATCGCGCACGAGCTGGGCGGTGGCGGGGTCGTCGGGCGCGGTCTCGGGGATCACCTGGATGATGCCCGTGTCGGCGGTCTCGTTGGGTGTCGCGAGTGCGATCTCCTTGACGCCGGGCACCTTCTCGACTTCGGCGGCGAGGTCGTTCATGAGTCCGACGGGGTCCGTCGACGTGACGATCGTGCCCGTCATGATGAGCGGCCCGTTGAAGCCCGGGCCGAACTGCTCGGCCGCGAGGTCGTACGAGATGCGCGCCTGCGACGACGCGGGCTGCACGCCGGCGTTCGGCAGGGCGAGGGCGAGACTCGAGGCGGGGATCGCGAGCACGCCGAGTCCCACTACGACGGCGACCGTCGTCACGACGGGATGCCGTGTCACGCCCGTGACCCAGCGGTCGGCGAACCCGCGGCGCGGCTTCTTCGCGGCAGCGCGGGGCTTCGGCATGCGCCCGACGACGCGACCCTTCACGAAGCCGAGGAGCGCCGGCGTGAGGGTGACGGCGACCGCGACGGCGATCGCGACCGCGGCGGAGGCGGCGATGCCCATCGTGGTGAGGAACGGGATGTTCGCGAACGACAGCCCGATCAGGGCGATGAGCACGGTGACGCCCGCGAAGACGACCGCAGACCCTGCCGTGCCCGTCGCGCGGGCGACGGACTCCTCCGGGTCCATGCCGCCGCGCACCTGGTCCTGATGTCGCGCGGCGATGAAGAGGGCGTAGTCGATCCCGACGGCGAGCCCCAGCATCAGGGCGAGCAGCGGCGTCGTCGAGGAGATCGACGCGAAGGCCGTCGACAGCAGGATGAGCGCCATCGAGAGAGCGACGCCGATGAGCGCCGTCGCGAGGGGGAGCCCGGCGACGAGGAACGACCGGAACGTGACCATGAGCACGAGCAGGGCGATGAGGATGCCGACGAGCTCGGTCACCGTGATGCCCGGCACCGACACCGAGAAGAGGTCGCCGCCGAGCGCGACCTGCGATCCGCCCGGCAGCTCCGCCTCGAGGGCGGCCGCGGCATCCGTCAGCTCCTGCTTCGCCTCGGGCGAGACGTCCGTCGCCTGTCCGTCGAACTGCAGACGGATGATCGCAGCGCTCTCGTCCTCGTTGACGAGTCCGCTCACCGTCTCGTCGAAGGGATCGGTGACGCCCAGGACGCCGTCGATGCGGCCGAGATCGGCGACCGTGTCGGTGATGGCCGACGCGTAGGGCTCGTCTGTGACCGCATCGCCGTCGTCGGCGACGATGACGATCTGCGCGCTCGTGCCGCTCACCTGCGGGAACGTGCGGTTGAGCTGCTCGAGACCCGCTTGGGCTTCGGTGCCGGGGATCGAGAAGGAGTTGTCGGTGCCCTTGCTGAACGCGAGCGCACCGCCGCCCGCGATGCCGAGCAGCAGGATCCAGGCGATCAGGACGCGCCAGGGGTGACGGAACGACCAGCGGCCGAGCGCGTAGAGAAGAGTGGACAACAGCGCCTCCGAGCCGAGTCAGGTCTTTTCGATACAGCGCTGTATCGGATACATGAGTGTATCGTAAGGCGGACCGCTCGCCCGAGCCTGAGTAGTCCATGTGAAGATGGCGGAAGGAGGACCCATGACCGACGCTGGTGTCACGACCCGCCGCCGCGAGGCGACGCGTCAGAAGCTGCTGGATGCCGCGGCGCAGGTGTTCGCCGAGGTCGGGCTGGACGCGGCATCCGTCGAGGCGATCTGCGAGGCCGCGGGCTTCACGCGGGGCGCGTTCTACTCCAACTTCGAGACGAAGGACGAGCTGTTCCTCGAACTGGCGGGTCGCGTCGCGAGAGAGCGGGTGGATGCCGTGCGCGGCCGTGTCGCCGAGCTCGAGCGCGACGGCGACCTGCGTGACGTCCCCGCCGACCCGATCCGGATCGTGCAGAGCGTGCTCGACACGTCGGCCAACGACCGGCTGGGCGTCCTGCTCATGAGCGAGATCCGCATCCATGCGCTGCGCAATCCCGACCTCGCCACCGCCTACCTGCAGCAGGAGCAGGAGATGGCCGACAGCGTCGTGCAGATCATCGCCGACATCGGCCGCGCGGGCACGCTGCGCTTCCGCATGCCGCCCGAGCAGTGCGCGCGACTGTTCCTCACCGTGTGGGAGGGCACGTCCGTGCGTGCCGTGATGGCGGGTGCGTCCGACGACGAGATGTGCCGTCGCACGAACGAGGAGCTCGCGCGACTCGCGCAGCTGGTGGTCGAGCCGCCCGTCTAGCTCGCAGCGTCCAGGAGCGCATGGCAGCGCGCGACCCGATCGAGCCACCATGCGACGCGGTCGGGGGATGCCTCCACCCGGTCGAGATCGAAGGGCGAGACGCGGCCGACCGGCAGCATCCCGCGAACCGGCACGAGAGGCGGCTCGGCGACGTCCGTCGTGAACAGCGCCGCCGTGCCCAGTCCGCAGTCGAAGTCGAGGCTGGGCAGTGCCGCAGCGAGCGCGGTGCCCATCGCGAGACCCACCGAGGTGTCGAGCGCGCTCGAGACGATCGCCGGCAGACCCGCCTCGGCGACGATCTCGAGTGCCCGGCGCACACCGCCGAGCGGCTGCGCCTTCACGACGAGGAGGTCCGCGGCGCCGGCGCGCGCGACGGCGAGCGGATCCTCGGCTTTGCGCACGCTCTCGTCGGCCGCGATCGGGATGCCCATGTACTTCACGCGGCTGCGCATCTCGGCGAGCTCGTCGATGCTCGCGCACGGCTGCTCGACGTACTCCAGGTCGAACTCGGCGAGCGCATGGATCGCGTGCTCGGCCTCGTCGACGTTCCAGCCCCCGTTCGCGTCGACGCGGACACGCCCCTCGGGCCCCATCGCCTCGCGCACCGCGCGGACGCGGGCGACGTCGTCGGCGACGGACTGCCCGCGCTCGGCCACCTTGACCTTCGCCGTGCGGCAGCCGTCGTATCGTGCGAGCACTTCGGCGACGGATGCCGCGGCCACGGCGGGCACCGTCGCGTTGACCGGAATGAGCTCGCGCACCGGCGCGGGCTGCGGCATCCATCCGAAATCGATCGCCGCCGCGAGCCACGTCGCCGCTTCGAGGTCGTCGTATTCGACGAACGGCGAGAACTCGGTCCAGCCCTCGGGCCCCTCGAAGAGCACCGCCTCGCGGACGTCGACGCCGCGGAAGCGCGTCGCGAGGGGGAGGGCGACCACTCGCGCCGATGCGAGCAGCTCTGAGAGGGGTGTCACCTGACGAGTCTCTCACCGTCGCGTCCATCGGCGTTCCGTGCGGCCAACGATGTGCGATTGACTATGGTGTGTGACGCACAGTACAGTGTGAGGCATGAGCGAAACCGAAGCACTCGAGACGCACCTGCAGGAGCTGCGTCGCGGCACGGTCGTGCTGGCGTGCCTGCGACTCCTCGAGAAGCCGGGGTACGGCTACGGCCTGCTCGAAGAGCTGCAGGGGAGGGGGTTCGACACGGACGCCAACACCCTCTATCCGCTGCTGCGGCGGCTCGAGAAGCAGGGGCACCTCACGAGCGAGTGGAACACCGACGAGGCACGGCCTCGCAAGTTCTACCGCACCAGCGCGGCCGGCACGAGACTCGCCGTCGCCCTCACCGAAGAGTTCCGCGCCATCGCGACAGCGGTCGACGCACTCCCGAAGGAGAACTGACATGAACGCCACCCTCACCGACCGCTACGTGGATGCGGCGACCCGCAGCGTGCCCGAGAAGCAGCGTGCGGAGATCGCGGCCGAGCTGCGCGAGCGCATCGCCGACCAGCTCGATGCGCGACTCGAGGAAGGCGAGCCGCGCGAGACGGCGGAGCGCGCCGTCCTCACCGAGCTCGGAGACCCCGACAAGCTCGCCGCGGGCTACACCGACCGCAAGCTGTACCTCGTCGGCCCGCGCTACTACCTCGACTGGTGGCGACTGCTCAAGCTGCTGTGGGCGATCGTTCCCGCGTGCGCCGTGTTCGGCGTCGCACTCGGAATGACCCTCGCGGGCGAGAGGTTCGGCGAGATCATGGGAACGGTCTGGGCTGTGCTGATCGGCACGATCGTGCACGTCGGCTTCTGGGTCACCCTCGTGTTCTTCATCGTGGAGCGCTCGGGCGCGAACGCCCCCATGTCTGCGACCTGGACCCCCGATGCGCTGCCGCAGCCACGGGAGAAGGGCACGACCTTCGGCGAGATGATCGCGAGCCTCGTGTTCCTGTTTCTCGCGGCAGGAGCCGTCGTGTGGGACCACTTCATCGGCTTCGCGCCCAGCGCGCCGGGGCTCTCGTTCCTCGACCCCGGCCTCTGGCCGTGGTGGGTCTTCCTGCTGTTCCTCGTGATGGCGATCGAGGCGATGCTCGCGGTGCTCGTGCACGTGGTCGGGCGGTGGACCATCGCGTTCGCCGTGCTCAACGCGATCCTCGCGCTCGCGGTGGCTGTTCCGGCGCTCGTGCTGCTCACCCAGGACGCGCTGATCAACCCCGAGTTCTTTCCGACCGTGATCCCCGACGGCTCCGCCGACACCGTGGCGAGCGTCCTGGCGGTCATCAGCGGGTTCCTCATCGCCGGCATCGCCATCTGGGACATCGTCGACGGGTTCCTCAAGGCCTGGCGCACTCGCACGGTGCGCTGAACACGGAGCGGGTCGAGGTCCATCGGCCCTCGACCCGCTCCGTCGTCCCTAGGCTGGGGGAATGCTTCTCGACACCCCGGTCCGGCTCGGCATCCAGATCCAGCCGCAGCACGTCACCTACCCCCAGATCCGCGACGCGGTCTTCCGGCTCGAAGAGCTCGGCGTCGACATCCTGTTCAACTGGGACCACTTCTACCCGCTCTCGGGCGACCCCGACGGCCTGCACTTCGAGTCGTGGACGATGCTCGCGGCATGGGCCGAGCAGACCGAGCGCGTCGAGTTCGGCGCCCTGGTCAACTGCAACAGCTACCGCAACGCCGACCTGCAGGCCGACATGGCGCGCACGATCGACCACATCTCGGCCAAGGGCGGCGGCGAGGGCCGGTTCATCTTCGGCACCGGAGCCGGATGGTTCCAGCGCGACTACGACGAGTACGGGTACGACTTCGGCACGCCCGGCACCCGCCTGAACGACCTGGCCGAGGGCCTCGACCGCATCGAGGCCCGGTGGGCGAAGCTGAACCCCGCGCCGACGCGCGACATCCCCGTCATGATCGGCGGGAAGGGCGAGCAGAAGACGCTGCGCATTGTGGCGAAGCACGCCGACATCTGGCACAGCTTCACCCAGGGCGACGACCTCACCCACAAGATCTCGGTCATCGAGCGGTGGGGCGAGAAGGACGGCCGCGACACGAGCGGCATCGTCATCTCGAACGAGCTGAAGGACCGCGACGAGTCCGACGCCGACGACCTCTTCGCTCGCGGCGCACGTCTGTTCACCCTCGGCTTCGGCGGACCCGACTTCGACTACTCCGTGATCGAGCGCTGGCTCGCCTGGCGGGACGCCAAGAACGCGTGACGACTCGGCCCTAGAGTGAAGCCCATGGTCTCGGAGCTCTTCGACGCGGATGAATGGATGCCGGCACCCGGTGCCGATTCCTACACCGACATCACGGCCCATGTCTCGAACGACGGCCGCATCGCGCGCGTCGCGTTCGATCGACCCGAGGTGCGCAACGCCTTCCGGCCGCGTACGGTCGACGAGCTCTACCGCGCGCTCGACATCGCCCGCCAGGATCCGAAGATCGGCGTCGTGCTGCTCACGGGCAACGGGCCGAGCCCGAAGGACGGCGGCTGGGCGTTCTGCTCGGGCGGCGACCAGCGCATCCGGGGCCGTGACGGCTACAAGTACTCCGAGACGGATGCCGTCACCGATCCGGCTCGCGAGGGTCGCCTGCACATCCTCGAGGTGCAGCGACTCATCCGCTTCATGCCGAAGGTCGTCATCGCCGTCGTCCCCGGGTGGGCCGCCGGCGGTGGCCACTCGCTCAACGTCGTGTGCGACCTGTCGATCGCGTCGGCCGAGCACGGGCGCTTCAAGCAGACCGACGCGGACGTCGGCTCGTTCGACGCCGGCTACGGCTCGGCGTACTTCGCCCGCCAGATCGGGCAGAAGAACGCGCGCGAGATCTTCTTCCTGGCCGAGGAGTACTCCGCCGAGCGCGCGTACGAGCTGGGGGCGATCAACCGCGTCGTGCCGCACGCGGACCTCGAGCGCGAGGCGATCGCGATGGCGCGCGTCATCCTCGGCAAGTCGCCGACCGCGATCCGCATGCTGAAGTACGCCTTCAACCTCGTCGACGACGGCCTGGTCGGCCAGCAGCTGTTCGCCGGCGAGGCGACGCGTCTCGCCTACGGCACGGAGGAGGCGGTCGAGGGCCGCGACTCGTTCCTCGAGAAGCGCGACCCGGACTGGTCGCCGTACCCGTACCACTTCTGATGCGGCTCGAACCCGTCACGGGCGACGACCCGCGCGACATCCTCCGCGCGCTCAAGGCGGCACTGCACGGCGCGGGCCCGGCGCTGTCGCTCGGCCTCGTCGGTCACGTCGGCACCGAGGTGCGCGCCGGCGCCGCTGTCGTCGTCACGACGTCGGGATCGACGGGCGTGCCCAAGAGCGTCGTGCTCGGTCGCGACGCGCTCACGGCGAGTGCGCTCGCGACGGCCGACCGCATCGGCGAGGGGTCGTGGCTGCTCGCGCTGCCGGCGAGCTACGTCGCGGGACTCCAGGTGCTCGTCCGCGCCATCGTGGCGGATCGCGAACCCGCGATCATGAGCGGGTCGTTCACGCCGCAGGCGTTCGCCGCCGCCGCGCTCATGATGGCGTCGACGGAGCACGGCTCCCGCATCCCGACCTTCACGTCGCTCGTGCCGGCGCAGCTCACGACGCTGCTCGACGCGGCCGAGCACGATTCGGCCGTGCTCGCTGCGCTGCGCTCGTTCGAACGGATCCTGATCGGCGGTCAGGCGCTCCCGCCCGTCACGCTCGAGCGCGCCGAGCGGGCCGGCGTGCGCATCGCGCGGACGTACGGCTCCACCGAGACCAGCGGCGGCTGCGTCTACGACGGTCTGCCGCTGCGCGGCGTCGGCGTCCGGGTCGTGGATGCCGAGGTGCAGCTGTCGGGGCCGACCCTCGCCGACGGGTACCTGGGCGATGAGGAGCTGACGGATGCCGCGTTCCGCCGAGACGCCGACGGCACGCGCTGGTACCGCACGGGCGACGCCGGCATCGTCGAGGACGGCGTGCTGCGCATCCGCGGCCGCATCGACAATGTCATCGTCTCGGGTGGCATCAACATCTCGCTCGATCGCGTCGAGCGCGTCGTGCGGAGCGTGCCGGGTCTCGCCTCCGCCGTGGTCATCGGGGTTCCCGATCCGCGATGGGGTGAGGCATCCGTCATCGTCGCGACGCGGGGCGAGGCCCTCCGTCGCAGCGAGTCGATCCAGCTCGACGAGGCGCGGGTCGCCGTGGCCGACGAGATCGGCGCGCACGCGCGACCTGCGCGGCTGGTACTCGTCGACGAGCTGGCGACGCTGCCCTCGGGCAAGCCCGACCGTGAGGCCATCCGCCGCGCCGTCGCGGCGCTGCACTGATCAGCCGCGGTCGCCGGTGTCGATGACGCAGAAGCGATTGCCCTCGGTGTCTTCGAGCACGATCCAATCCGCATCCGGCGGATAGCCGTCGAAGTCGACCTCCCGGGCGCCGAGAGCGAGGAGTCTCGCGATCTCTGCGGCCTGGTCGTCGGCGTAGAGGTCGAGATGGATGCGCGGCGGATAGTGCACGGGGTACCCGGTCACCGAGAGCGCGATGCTCGCTCCGGGCGCGTCCCAGTCCGTCTTGTACGGCGGGTCGAGGATGACCCAGTCGTCGCTCGGCTCGCTCCGGTCGACGTAGCCGAGTGCGGCGCGCCAGAAGTCGCCCGCGCGGGTGATGTCCTCGACCGTGAGGACCGTCGTTCCGAGGCTGAGCATGCATCCATCCTCCGCCGAAAGCACTTCGCGCGCACGAGGACTCTCGTTGTGTACGCGTTTACGCAGTGATCTCGTGAGGAGGAAGTGCTTTCGGGATGCTGGAGCCCATCGGAAGGGCATCTAGGATGACTGCTCGTGGCAGGTACCTCCAGCAAGAAGCGCAAGGCGCACGGTCCGAAGAAGCAGCCGCCGCGCGGCAATCCGCAGAAGGCGCACGCGCCGCGCGATCCCCGCGCCGTGGCCAAGGCGACGTTCGGCGACTGGGTCGGCGCCGCGCGACTGCGCACACTGCCCCTCGCCATCACGCCGATCCTGGTCGGCACGGGTGCGGCCATGCTGGTCGTGGACGAGCTCCACTGGGTCATCGCACTCTTCTGCCTCATCGTGTCGGTATCCCTGCAGATCGGCGTGAACTACGCGAACGACTACAGCGACGGCATCCGCGGCACCGACGACCACCGCGTCGGACCCGCGCGCCTCACCGCCTCGCGCAAGGCGAAGCCGCGGACCGTGCTCGTCGTCGCACTCGTGTTCTTCGCGATCGCGGCGCTCGCCGGACTCGCCATCACGATCCGAACACAGCAGTGGTGGTTCCTCGCGGTCGGCGCGGTGTGCATCCTCGCGGCGTGGTTCTACACGGGCGGCAAGCGCCCCTACGGCTACTACGGTCTCGGCGAGCTCTTCGTCTTCGTCTTCTTCGGACTCGTCGCCACCCTGGGCACGACCTGGGTGCAGGCTTTCGCGCTGCCGCAGGAGGCGTGGTTCGGCGCCGTCGCCGTCGGTCTGCTCGCGTGCGCCGTACTTCTGGCGAACAATCTGCGCGACATCGATCAGGACCGCGAGGCCGGCAAGCGCACCCTCACGGTGCTCATCGGCCGCACCGCCACGCGCTGGCTCTTCACCGTCTTCGTGCTCGTGCCGTTCGTGCTCGCCGGCTTCCTGGCACTGTTCTACCCGATCGCGTGGCTGGCCCTGCTCGCGCTGCTGGCGGCGCTCCCCGCGATCCTCATCGTCTGGACCTACCGCGAGCCGAAGGAGCTCGTCGTCGCGCTGGGGCTGACGTCGCTGACCTCGGTCGCGTACGGCGGATTCCTGCTCTGGGCCTTCATCGGCTGATCGGGTTCAGCGACCGTCGGCCCCGTCCTCGACCTCTTCGTCGCTGGCCGCACTCCTCTCCTCGCGGCGGCGCGCGGCGAGACCGGCACTGACCTCGTCGAGCGGACGCCGCAGGAAGAGCATCGAGAGACTGAGACCGATGAGGGCCGCGAAGACCGCTGCGAGCCAGTAGTACTCGCGGAACAGCGGGAAGATCATGAGGATGCCGAACGGCACGAGGAACGCCAGCAGACGCAGCACCGTGTAGACGACGACGGAACGCGCTCTCATGCCTCCATCGTAGGCGAGTCACTCTCGCAGGCCGCCCCCAGCCGGACGCGCCTAGGATGGAGCCGTGGCCCGTGCACTCCTGATCGGTGGACTGGTGGCGGCCGTCTTCTGGGTCTTCACCATCGTCGACTGCGCCGTTCAGCCGCCCACGCGCCATCGCGGCGTGGGCAAACCCGCCTGGATAGCGATCGTCGTGCTCATCCCCGTCCTCGGCGGCATCCTCTGGCTCACGGTCGGCCGTGTCCGCCAGAGCCAGATCGCCGCTCGCCGGGCACCCGACGACGACCCGGAGTTCCTCGGCAAGCTCGGCGCTCGCAGCGACCAGGACGAACGCATCCGCCGACTCGAGGAGGAGCTCGCTCTCCTCGATTCCGAGGACGACGATCCCCGGTGGTCGCCCCCTGCCGCGGACGCCCCGCCGGATGTGTCCGAGCCCCGCGCCGTCGACGGCACCATCGAGCCGCCGGACCCGCGCGCAGACGGTGACGACGACGCGCGCGATCAGCGCGGCGCCGTCGGCTGACCGTGGCGAGCGCGCACGGCGTGGACGCGTCGCGCCCTGATGGGGATCGTTCGCCGGCGACGGATGCCGCGTCCGCGCTCCTGTGCGCACTGATCGAACACGGGGTCCGGCACATCGTGCTCAGCCCGGGCTCGCGGTCGCAGGCGCTCGCGCTCGTGGCGGCGGAACTCGAACGGCGCGGCCTCGTGCACCTGCATGTGCGGATCGACGAGCGCGTGTCGGGATTCACGGCGCTCGGCATCGGACGCGAGAGCGCGATGCCCGCGGTCGTCGTCTGCACCTCGGGGACGGCTGCGGCGAACCTGGTGCCCGCAGCCCTCGAAGCACACCACGCCGGTGTGCCGCTCATCCTCCTCACCGCCGATCGGCCCCCCGAGCTGCGTGGCGTCGGCGCCAACCAGACGACACGACAGCCCGGCATGTTCTCGCCGAACACGAGGTACGAGGCCGATCTGCCGACGCCCGAGACCGTGGACGCGGAGGGCGACGACGAGCAGAGCGCGATGCTCCGCGCCGTCGCGGCCGACGCCGTCGCCGCGGCTCTCGGCGCGGGCCTTCGCTCCGCGGGCCCTGTGCACATCAACCTCCCCTATCGCGAGCCGCTCGCCGGGGCGCTGCCGGAGTGGCTCGGCGTGCCCGAGACCGAACTCGCCGTCGAGCCCGACGTCGACCTCGACGCACCGCCCGAGCCGCAGGCTCCGGACGAAGAGGCCTTCGGCGCCCTATACCAGGGCGGCGGAGGAATCGGCGAGGCGGACCTGCCGGCCGAGCCCGACGACGACCCCTTCGTGCTCGAACGCGGACCCCGCACGATCGTCGTGGCGGGCGCCGATGCGGGCCCGACGGCAGAAGAGCTCGCGCATCTGGGCGGCTGGCCGCTCGTCGCCGAGATCGTGAGCGGTGCGCGCTACGGTCGGCACCTCGTGCACGGCTATCGCACCCTCCTCGCCGACCCGGCACTCGGCGGTCGCGTCGAGCGCGTCGTCGTCCTCGGCCATCCCACGCTCTCGCGCGAGGTGGCCGCGCTCCTGTCGCGCCCCGATGTCGAGGTGCTCGCCCTCCGGGGTCCCGGCGAACCGCTCAACCTCAACGGCGAGACCGTCGCGATCGACTCCGTCGCGGTCGCGTCGGGCGAGGCCGATCGAGAGTGGCTCGGAGAATGGATGCTGGCATCCCGCGCGGCATCCATCGACCTCTCTCCGCCCGCCCCCGACGCCGCCGCCCTCTCCTCGGCCGTGCCGAACGAGCGACTCGGCGCGATCGCGGCGGAGCTCGCGGTCGTGCGGGCGCCGCTGGACCGCACCACGCTCGTGGACGCCGTGTGGCGGGCGACGTGGCCGCACGATCGCCTGGTCTTCGGCTCGTCGCGGCTCGTGCGCGTCGCCGACACCGTGCTGGGCGGCAAGAAGGTGCGCGTGCATTCCAACCGGGGTCTCGCCGGCATCGACGGCACGATCGCGACCGCGACCGGCGTCGCCCTCGCCAGCCAGGCCGGCGGAGAAGCGGGGGTCACGCGCGTGCTGCTGGGCGACCTGACCCTTCTGCACGATGTGGGTGCGCTGCTCCTGCCGCCGGGGGAGCGCGAGCCCCGCATCCAGGTCATCGTCGGCAACGACGGCGGCGGGACGATCTTCGACGGACTCGAAGTCGCGGCCGTCGCCGGAGGCGACGCGATGAATCGCGTGCTGTACACGCCGCACACGACCCGGCTCGAGCACCTCGCCCTCGCCTACGGCTGGGAGTACCAGCGCGTCACGACGCGCACGGCTCTCGATCAGGCGCTCACGTCGCCCGTCGGCGGTCGGCAGCTCATCGAGGTTCCGCTCGAGCGCTGACCCCGGCCAGAATGGGCGCATGACCGCGAAGAGCCAGCACTACTGGACGACCGATGCGAGCGACATCCTGCGGGTGGACGCGGGATTCCGTCTCGCCGACGTCGATCCCCGATCCACTCCGGGGCACACCGGGCGCAAGGACCACGGCACGCAGGACCTCGCGACCGGCGTCGCCGAGCTCGACGAGTACCAGGAGCGGCTGTACGCGGCATCCCGATCCGACGCCACCGACGCGAGCGTGCTGCTCGTGCTGCAGGCGATGGACTCCGCCGGCAAGGGCGGGATCATCCGGCACGTCGTGGGCTCGGTCGACCCGCAGGGGGTCATGCTCACCGCGTTCAAGAAGCCGACGGCCGAGGAGCTCAGCCACGACTTCCTGTGGCGCATCGAGAAGCGCGTTCCCGAGCCGGGCTTCATCGGGGTCTTCGACCGCTCGCACTACGAAGACGTGCTCATCGGACGCGTGCGGCAGCTCGCGCCGGCCGACGAGATCGAGCGCCGCTACGGGGCGATCAACGACTTCGAGAAGCGGGTGACGGATGCCGGCACCCGCATCGTCAAGGTCATGCTGCACATCTCACCCGAGGAGCAGAAGGCGCGGCTGGGGGAGCGGCTCGAGCGGCCGGACAAGCACTGGAAGTACAACCCCGGCGACATCGACGAGCGCGAGCTGTGGCCCGCCTACATGGACGCGTACCAGACCGTCTTCGAGCGGACGTCGACGGATGCCGCGCCCTGGCACGTCGTGCCCGCTGACCGCAAGTGGTACGCGCGCCTCGCGGTGCAGGCTCTCCTGCTCGAGGCTCTCGAGAAGATCGATCCGCAGTGGCCGGCCGCGACGTTCGACGTCGCCGTCGAGAAGGCGCGGCTCGCGGCATCCTGACCCCGCCCCTGCGCCCCGAGTGTCCACGGAGTGCGGTCATGACGGCGCCATAGCCGCGATCTGTGGACACTCAGCGGGGGAGAGGTGTCCTTCGCATAGATAACTGCTCGATTTAGTAGTTGATCTGATACAGTACTTGACATGACCAAAGACGATGCCTTCGCCGCCGATCTGCTGCGCGGTCACACCGACACGATCGTGCTCGGTGTGCTGCGTCGCGGTGACAGCTACGGCTTCGAGATCTACAAGGCCATCCGCGAGGCGACCGGCGGCGACCACGAGATCAAAGAGGCCACGCTGTACGCCACCTACCGCCGCCTCGAGAAGGACGGCCTCGTCGAGTCCTACTGGGGCGACGAGACGCAGGGCGGCCGGCGCAAGTACTACCGGATCACCGACGCGGGGCGCGCGGTCTTCCGCTCCAACGTCACGGCCTGGGTCGCCACCCGCCGTGTCATCGACTCCCTCCTCGACGTCGCGTCGAACACTCCGAAGGACTGAACCATGAACACCGACATCCACCGTCTGCTCGACGAGGCGTTCGCCGGCGTCGAGATGACCCCCGATGCGCAGGATCTGAAGGAGGAGGTCCGCGCGAACCTCGTCTCGCGTACGGCGGAGCTCGAGGCATCCGGCCGCACCCCTTCCGACGCGGCGCGCATCGCCGTCGCGGAGCTCGGCGACGTGCGCGAGCTGCTGGGCGAGATTCCGGATGCCGCGCCCCGTGCGCCTGCGGGCGACTACGCCGCGCAGCTGCAGCGCCACCACGTGCGTCCCAGGGTGGGCTTCGTCGTGCGGGCCGTCGTCTGGTCGCTCGCGGCCGTCGTCGGCATCGCGCTGGGCGTCCTCGGTGCGACCGGCGTGCTGCCTGTCGTCGTCGGGCCCGTGATCGGGTT
Organism: Microbacterium sp.; assembly: GCF_051860965.1. Classification (GTDB taxonomy): domain Bacteria; phylum Actinomycetota; class Actinomycetes; order Actinomycetales; family Microbacteriaceae; genus Microbacterium. Next base: position 11,814 of record NZ_JBIMKU010000005.1, on the reverse strand, counting down.
CTTCGGCATGGCCGCGACCGCGCTCGGACTCCTCGTCGGCGATTCGCTGCATCAGGAGACCAGCACCAACCATCCGATGCCCGAGAACCGCGCGGGCGGGTTCGCGGGTGCCACGTTCCTCGCTGCGTACGGGCTGTTCTTCGGCTTCCTGGTCGCCGTCGGCGCACTGCCGATCTGGTGCATCGTGTTCGCCGCGCTCGGCGTGATCGCCGCGATCGTGCTGTTCGCATTCCTCGGGGCGAGTCAGACCAATCGTCACAAGGCGTGGGTCCGGCAGGCGAGGGCGCACGAGCCGGTGAACCGCTTCGAGCGCGAGCCTGAGACCGCCGCCCGCTTCGGGATCTACTCGGCCGTCATCTGGCTCGTGACCTTCGCGGTCATCGCGGTGCTGATCTTCACCGTCGGCTGGTGGTGGGCGCCGCTCGCCTTCGCGGGGGGCTTCGCGGTCATGATGCTCGTGCTCGCGCGGATGCTGTTCGCGACCGAGAAGCAGGATCGGACGGCCCGCTGATGCGCGCGCTCACCTGGCTCACGGTCGCCGGCGCCGCGGTCTTCACGGTCGCATGGATCGTGCTCGGAGCCGTGAGCCCCGGGTACGAGCTCTTCGGCAACAGGATCGCGCCGTACTCGTGGATCAGCCAGCCTGTGAGCGGGCTCGGGCTGGGGGTCACCGGCCCGTGGATGAACGCGGCGTTCATCGTCGGTGGTCTGCTCGTGCTCGCGGGCACTCTCGCGACAGCCCCTTTCTGGTGGCATCGGGGAGGACTCGGACGCGCGGCGATCGTGCTCAAGTCGCTGTCGGGCGTCGGCATGGTCGTATGCGGTGCCTTCACGCTTGAGTCGATGATGCTCCACCTGACGGGCTTCCTCCTCGCCGTGCCGCTGCCCGCGGTGGGGTTCGCGCTCGCGGGGCTGTCCCTGCGACGCGAGCACTCGGGGCTCGGTCTCATCGGGATGGTCGGGGGCGGGGCATCCCTCGTCCTCTTCGCGATCTTCATGGCGATCTTCGATGCGACCGGCGCGGGCGGCAACGTGGGAATCGCCGGCCTCGTGCAGCGCGTGCTCATCGTCGTCACGCTCGCGACGCTGTCGACGCTCGCCGTCGGCTCGGTGCGCGTCGCCGCGCCGGCCCGCGCGCTCGCCGTCCACGCCTGAGTCCTGTCGCGCCGCAGTGTGCACAGCGTCGGGGATCCCCGACGCCACGCCGACAGCGGCAGAGGGATGACGGAGCGCCGCGCGGGATCCCCGACGCTGTGATCGGGGCTCAGGCGAGCGCGTCGACGATCGGGCGGAACTTCACCCGGGTCTCGAGCAGCTCGGTCTCGGGCTCGCTGCCCGCGACGATGCCCGCGCCCGCGTGCGCGACGACCGGGATGGTGTCGGAGTACGCCGAGAAGCTCCGCAGGAACGGCGCCCCGACCTGGGCGCAGCGCAGGGCGATCGCCCACTCGCCGTCGCCGTTCGCGCCGACCCAGCCCACCGGACCCGCATAGCGCCCGCGGTCGAAGGGCTCGAGCCGCCGGATCAGTTCGATCGCCGCGTCCGTCGGGGTGCCGGCCACGGCCGCCGTCGGGTGCAGCCCCGCGACGAGATCGAGCGCGGATGCCCCGTCGTCGAGGTCGCCGGCCACGTCGGTCGCGAGGTGCCAGAGGTTCGGCAGCTCGAGCGTGAACGGCTCCCGATCGGCGCGCAGCGACCGGGTGTGGGGGCCGAGCACGTCGAGCACGCTGCGAACGGCGTAGCGGTGCTCGTCGAGGTCCTTCGAGCTCGACGCGAGGGCGAGGGATGCCGCGGCATCCTCGTCCGCGTCGGCACCCCGCGCCGTCGTGCCGGCGAGCACCCGCGCCGTCACGGTGCCGCCCGCAACCGTGACGAGGGTCTCGGGGCTCGCCCCGATGAGGCCGTCGACGGCGAAGGTCCACGTGTCGGGATACCCGGTCGACAGTGCGCGGATGAGGCGACGCAGGTCTGCCCCGGCCGGAATCGTGCCCACGAGGTCGCGGGCGAGCACGACCTTCGCGACCTCGCCCGCGGCGATCGCGTCGAGGCCGGCGCGCACGGCGGCCTGATATCCCGCGGGGTCGAGCTCGCCCGGTCCGAGCGTCGCGGACCAGTGCGGGCCGTACGACTGAGGCGCGAACGGCGGGTCCTCGTCCGGTGCGACGGCGTCGAGGTTGCGGATGCGGGTGACCCACGAGCGGCCATCGCGCCGGCCGACGATGAGCGGAGGGACCATCAGGGCGGCGGACCGCTCGGAGCGCGCGTCGAACGGGAAGGCGCCGAACGCGACGAGGCCCGTGCCGGGAAGGTGCACGTCGTCGTCGACCTCGGCGGCGGAGCACAGCCAGCGCCAGCCGTCGGCGTGGGGCGCGGCATCCATCGTCACGTGCCGCCCCGGCGCGTAGCCCGCGATCGGGCGCCCGATGCCGACGATGCCGTCGCCGCGGCGGAGGAAGGCGAGCGGCTCGGACGGTGAGGTGTACGAGATGAGGTCGTCGATCGCCTCCACCTCGCGGGTGTGCGCGACCAGGCGCGGAGGGCGATGCTGGTCGGTCACGCATCCAGCCTACGACCGCGCAGCGGGGGGTCAGGCGAAGAACGACTCAGCCGCCGAGCACTCGACCCCGCTCGCGGAGCCGGCGCCGCGCGCAGATGCCTAGACTCGCAGCATGAGCGCGATCCCCGTCCGTCCCGAGCCCGGAACGCGGCTCGTGTTCCGCTGGCGCAAGTGGGACGGCGGTCCGCACTGGGCGCACGACTGCATCTACCTCGGCTCCGACGAGTGGGGTGACTGGTTCGGTCAGCCGACGGGCTGGCGCAGCCACCGGCCCGGGCGCGACTTCACCGTCGACGGACCCAACGTCACACTGCTGCCGCCGAACGGCGAGTACGTCGTCACGATCAACCAGGTGCCGCCGGCGAAGTACCGCATCTACATCGACATCTCGTGGGACGCGAAGTGGGAGGGCGACGAGCCCACCGGCATCGACATGGACCTCGATGTCGTCCTCGCCGTCGACGAGCGCGGACTGTTCATCGACGACCAGGACGAATGGGCCGAGCACCGGGTCGCGTACGGCTATCCGCTCGAGATCGTCGACAAGCTCGAGGCGCGCGCCGTCGATCTGGAACGACGGGTGGATGCCGGCGAGCCGCCGTTCGACACGGCGACGGGCGACCGCTGGCTCGCGCGCCTCGCGGCCCTCCCGATCGTCGAATAGCCCCGCCCGACCTGCGAGAGACGCCACCCGCACATCGGCCGGACGTGCGGACGCGGAACCTAGACTGGACGCGTGACCGAGCCCCAGCCTGACCGCGCCGACGCGAACCGAGCAGATCTCGGCAAGGACCCGGCGAAGGTCAGCGGCATGTTCGATCAGGTGGCGCAGCGATACGACCTCACCAACGACGTCCTCAGCCTCGGCAACGACCGTCTGTGGCGGGTCGCCACGACACGCGCCGTCGCACCGCAGCCGGGGCAGCGCATCCTCGATCTCGCCGCCGGCACGGGGGCGTCGAGCGTCTCCCTCGCCCGCAGCGGCGCAGAGGTGGTCGCGGCCGACTTCTCGCCCGGCATGATCGCCGAGGGCCGCAGGCGGCACTCCGGCATCCCGAACCTCACCTTCGAAGAAGCGGATGCCACGGCCCTGCCGTTCGACGACGACTCGTTCGACACCGTCACGATGTCGTTCGGGCTGCGCAACGTCAACGAGCCCAAGAAGGCCATCGCCGAGCTGCTGCGCGTGACCAGGCCGGGCGGGCGACTCGTGGTCTGCGAGTTCTCGCACCCGCCGTCGCCGGCCTTCAACGGCCTGTACCGCTTCTACAACGACCGCATCCTGCCGGTCGTCGCCCGGGCGATGAGCTCGAACGCCGAGGCTTACGACTACCTCAACGAGTCGATCCGGGACTGGCCCGACCAGTCGACGCTGTCGGCGTGGATCCGGCAGGCCGGCTGGAGCGACGTCGCGTATCGCAACCTCTCGTTCGGCATCGTCGCACTTCACCGGGCCACCAAGCCCGCCGGGTAGGCTGGACCCGTGACTCCCTCAGCTCCGGGCTCGCGGATCGCGGGCAAGCTGGGCCTCAAAGATCGCATCTTCGCCGGCCCGCGTTCCCGGCGACTGCTCGCCACGGTCGAAGCCGGCCTCGAGCAGGTCGACGCGGCGCTGGCCAGTGAGCTGCGCGTGACCGACGCGCTGGCCGATTCCGCGAGCCGGTACCTGTACGAAGCGGGTGGCAAGCGCGTGCGTCCGATGCTCGCGATCCTGACAGCTCAGCTCGGCGAGGGCACGACTCCCGCCGTCATCGAGGGAGCCGCCGCTCTCGAGATGACCCACCTCGGTTCGCTCTACCACGACGACGTGATGGATGACGCCGACAAGCGTCGTGGCGTGCCCAGTGCCCACGCGGTGTGGGGCAACAACGTCGCGATCTTGACGGGCGACCTGCTGTTCTCCCGCGCGAGCCAGATCATGGCGCGGCGGGGCGAGCAGGCGATCCAGCTCCAGGCCGACACCTTCGAGCGGCTCGTCCTCGGCCAGATGCACGAGACGCTCGGCCCCGGCGAGGGCGCCGACCCCGTCGCGTTCTACCTGCAGGTGCTGTCCGACAAGACCGGCTCGCTCATCGCCGCCGCCGCTCAGGCGGGGGTCATCTTCTCGAACGGGCCCGTCGAGCTCGAGCGGCCGATGGTCGTCTTCGGGGAGAAGGCGGGCGTCGCCTTCCAATTGCTGGATGACGTCATCGACCTGTCGTCCGACCCCGACGAGACGGGCAAGGTGCCCGGCACCGACCTGCGCGCGGGCGTGCCCACGATGCCGTATCTGCTGCTCGGGCAGCGGACGGATGAGGCATCCATCGCCTTGCGCACGACGATCGACGACGGGGTCGCCCGCATCGCCGACGGCGCGGACCCGTCGATCCTCGATGCGCCCCTCGCCCAGCTGCGCGAGCACGAGGCGACGCAGGCCACGCTCGACCTCGCGAACGCGTGGTCTCGGGAGGCGATCGACGCCCTCGCCCCGGTTCCGGACGGACCCGTCAAAGAGGCGCTGACGCGCTTCGCGCAGGCCGTCGCCGACCGCTCCAGCTGACACCGCGCGCGTTCGTCACGCCGCGCGCGCTCAACGACCGAAAGAGGAAGACTCTCCATGACCAAGCTCCGACTGGCAATCGTCGGCGCCGGGCCCGCGGGCATCTACGCCGCCGACATCCTCCTCAAGGCCGAGCGCAAGTTCGACGTCTCGATCGACCTCTTCGAGCAGCTTCCCGCTCCGTACGGCCTCGTGCGGTACGGGGTCGCGCCCGATCATCCGCGCATCAAGGGCATCATCACGGCGCTGCGCGAAGTGCTCGACCGCGGCGACATCCGCATCTTCGGAAACGTCCGCTTCGGCGAGGACATCACGCTCGAGGATCTGAAGCAGCACTACAACGCGGTGATCTTCGCGACCGGCGCCATCCACGACGCCGACCTCGAGATCCCCGGCATCGACGCGGTGGGCTCGTACGGCGCCGCCGACTTCGTCAGCTGGTTCGACGGACACCCCGACGTGCCGCGCGAATGGCCGCTCGAGGCCGAGTCGCTGGCGGTCATCGGCAACGGCAACGTCGCGCTCGACGTCGCGCGCATGCTCGCGAAGCACGCCGAAGATCTGCTGCCGACCGAGATCCCAGACAACGTGCACGCGGGGCTCGCGGCATCGCCCGTCACCGACGTGCACGTCTTCGGCCGCCGGGGCCCTGCGCAGGTCAAGTTCACGCCGCTCGAGCTGCGCGAGCTCGGCGAGCTGCGCGATGTCGACATGGTCGTCTACGACGAGGACTTCGACTACGACGAGGCATCGAAGGCCGCGATCGCGTCGAACAAGCAGGTCATGGTGATCGACCGCGTCCTGCAGTCGTGGCGCAAGCGGCCGAGTGTCAACAACGCCGGAGGCGAGGCATCCCGCCGCCTGCACTTCCACTTCTGGGCGAAGCCCGTCGAGGTCAAGACCGACGACGACGGCCGCGTGGCGTCGTTCGTCTACGAGCGCACGCGCCCCGACGGCCAGGGCGGTGTCGTGGGCACGGGCGAGCTGCGCGAGGTGCCGATCCAGGCGATCTATCGCGCGGTCGGCTACTTCGGCTCGCCGCTCGCGGGCGTGCCCTTCGACAAGCGGCACGGCGTCATCCCCAACCATGAGGGCCAGGTGCTGCGCAAGGACTCGAACGAGCGGGTTCCGGGTGTGTACGCGACGGGATGGATCAAGCGCGGGCCGGTGGGTCTCATCGGCCACACGAAGTCCGACGCGATGGAGACGATCCGTCACCTCATCAACGACCAGGGCTCGTGGTGGCACCCGACCGAGACGGCCGAAGAGGCGATCCCCGCACTCCTCGCCGAGCGCGGCGTCGCGTGGACCGACCTCGACGGCTGGCACCGGCTCGATGAGCACGAGATCGCGCTGGGCGCTCCGCACGAGCGCGCGCGCATCAAGGTCGTCCCGCGCGACGAGATGGTGAAGATCTCGCGCGGGGAGTGACCCCCACTAGGCTGGCGCGATGACGAGCGAGTGGGTCACGGACGTCCTCGGAGAGCCGTTCGATCAGCTGACGATTCCACTCGGCACCGACGACGAAGGCGACATCTTCGCGACGGTCGTGCGCCTGCTTCCCGAACACGCGATCCTCGGTGGCATCTTCGGCGATCATCGCCCGTTCCACGACATCGACGTGCTGTACGTGCACGGGTGGTCGGACTACTTCTTCCAGAAGCGCCTGGCCCGGTTCTGGGCGTCGCGTGGGGCCCGGTTCTTCGCGCTCGATCTGCGCAAGTACGGCCGCAGCCTGCGTCCCGGCCAGACTCCCGGCTACATCGCGGATCTGCACGACTACGACGCCGACATCGGCGCTGCGCTCGAGGCGATGGGCCGCGGCACCGACGGTGCGGGGGAGCGCCGGCTCGTTCTGATGGGCCATTCGACGGGCGGCCTCACGCTCAGTCTCTGGGCCGCGCGGCATCCCGAGCACATCGCGGCCGTCGTGCTGAACAGTCCGTGGCTCGAGTTCCAGCTGAGCGCGACCACGCGTGCCGCCATCTCGCCCGTGCTGGGCATCCATTCCCGCTACCGTCCCTTCGATCTGTGGCCGCAGACCGACCTCGGCTTCTACACCCGGGCGCAGAGCGAGGTCGCCGATCCCGACGATCCCGTCGAGGTGAACCTCGCGTGGCGGCCCGCGCAGACCATGCCGGTGCATGTGGGATGGATGCACGCCGTCATCGCGGGTCACGCAGCGGTCGCCGCAGGGCTGGGTATCACGGTGCCCGTCTGCGTCCTGCTGTCGGCCCGATTCGTACCGCCGACCCGCTGGGCCGAGGAGCTCACATCCGCCGACACGGTGCTCGTGGTCGACGACATCGCGCGGGCGGCTCTCAAGCTCGGCCGCTCGGTCACGATCGAGCGGATCGACGGCGCGCTCCACGACGTGTTCCTGTCGCGTCACGACGCGCGGGAGGATGCATACTCCCGCCTCGAAAGGTGGACGACCGCGATGCTCGCGCGCTGACGCTCAGCGACGCCGGCGTGCGCGCGGCTGCAGATGCGCGGGCAGTTCATGCATCGTGCGGCGCGGCCCGTAGCGACGCCAGACCTCGAGGTACGCCCGGTAGACCGACATGCCGGATGCGAGGATGACGAGCAGTCCGGACAGGATGCCCGCCGCGATCGCCCAGCCGACCGACAGCCCGGTCAGTGTGACGAGGCCTCCGACGAAGAGCCCGAGTACGCAGGCGTTCACGATCACGATGAGGAAGGCCGAGCTGCCGCCCATGACGTTCGCGTCTGTGCGCCGCACCATCGGCGAGTAGGTGACCTGCATCCCGAGCATGTCGTCGGTCGTCGCCTCGAGGAAGTACTCCTCGACTTTCGGGTCGAGGTCGACGTACGCGCCGCGCAGCCGGTTCATCGCCGTGACGAACATCATGTCGTCCTCGGCGACGTTGAGGACCCTGATCTGCGTCAGAAGACCGACGATGCCGAGGAAGGCGAGGATCGAGAGCGCTGCGGCGGGGAACCAATCCGAGAAATCCGTTGCCTGACCGAGCAGCCCGATCGTCACGAGCCCGGCCGAGACGAGCGTCAGGAAGATCGTGATGCGCGTGAGGACCTCGCTCTGCGTGGTGCCGCGCGCTGCGAGCAGGCCCCAGTGCTCCGTCGCGAGGATCTGCGCGCGGCGGGCGAGCACGGCATCGGACTCCGGAGGCTCCGGCGTGGATGGCGCGGCTGCTTCGGCGGCCATGGCCGCGATTGTCCTCCTGGCGGCGCCGACGCGCCAGGGGGCTAGCGTGCACCGCCGAGCTGATCGAGGCGGCGGGTCAGATACGCGCGCTCGCCGGGATTGCCCGCGAGGTGGATGGCGCGCTCGTAGGCCGCGCGCGACTCGTCGCTGCGCCCGATACGGCGCAGGATGTCGGCGCGTGCCGCATGGTAGGCGTGGTAGCCGTCCAGGGGTTCTCGCAGGCGCTCGAGCTCAGCCAGTGCCACGTCGGGGCCGTCGACCTCGGCGATCGCGACAGCGCGGTTGAGACGAACGATCGGCGACGCATCGGCCGCGATCAGCCGGTCGTAGAGGGCGATGATCTGCGACCAGTCGGTGTCCCCGGCGGAACGAGCGGCGGTGTGCACGGCGTTGATCGCAGCCAGCAGCTGGTACCGCCCGGGCGGCACGCCGGTCGCGATCCGCTCCCGCACGAGGGCGTGGCCCTCGAGGATCATGGCGCGGTCCCACGAGCCGCGGTCCTGCTCTTCGAGCGTCACCAGTTCACCGGTCCGGGACACGCGCGCAGGACGCCGGGCGTCGCTCAGGAGCATGAGGGCGAGGAGCCCGGCCGCTTCCCCCTCGTCGGGCAGCAGCGCGTGCAGCAGGCGGGCGAGACGGATCGCCTCGTCGATGAGCGCGGTCCGCAGCGGGTCGTCACCGGCGGTCGCCAGGTACCCCTCGTTGAAGATGAGGAAGACCACGGCGAGCAGGCCCGGGAGACGCTCGCGGATGTCGTCATCCGACGGCACGCGGAAGGTGACACCGGATGCCGCGATCTTCGCCTTGGCGCGGGTGATCCGCTGCGCCATCGTGGTCTCCGGCACGAAGAAGGCGCGGGCGATCTCGGCGACCGTCAGGCCGCCGAGAAGTCGCAGGGTCAGCGCCACCCGGGCCTCCATCGTCAGCACGGGATGACAGCACACGAAGACCAGCCTGAGCCGGTCGTCCTCCACCGGTCCTGTCGGCTCGTGAGGAGTGTCGTCGCGGAGCATGTCGGCCGCCTGATGCTTGTCGTAACGACGGGATTCACGGCGCAGCCGGTCGAGCGCTTTGCGCTGCGCCGTCGTGGTGAGCCACGCGCCCGGATTGGGCGGGACACCGTCTCGCGGCCACCGCTCGACCGCCGCGAGGAATGCCTCGGCGGTGGCATCCTCGGCGATGTCGAGATCGCCGAACCGGCGCGCGAGTCCGGCCACCACCCGCGCCCACTCGTCGCGGTGGGCACGGGCGATCGCCGCATCCACCGAGGGTGGCGTCACGTCTCCCGTGCGGGAGCGCCGAACTTCTCGACGATCTCGTCGAGATCCGACGGGAAGCGATGGACCTCCTGCGGCCAGTCGAGCGAGACCGCCAGGCGTCCCGCCCAATAGCGCGCCGCCTCGTCGTCGGCCGCCTCGATGACGGTGAATCCGCCGAGGTGCTCCTTGGTCTCGACGAACGGCCCGTCGGTGAAGACCGCCTTTCCGTCCTTGCTCACGACGTTGAAGATCGCGGTGGATGCATCGATCCCGCCGTCCGCATAGAGGAAGACACCCGCTTCCTGCATGTCGTCGAGCACGGCTCGCGAAGCCTCGCTCTTGCGGACCAGCTCGTCGGCGGTGTGCAGCGGCACCCACTCGTCGTTGAATGCGATCAGATACTTCGGCACTGTCGTGTCCTCTCATCAGGACGAGAGCCGTCGATGGGCTCTCGGGTCACGGCGACCCAGCGGGCCGCTCACCTGATCCACGAACGGAGGCGCCCGGATACGACACTAACGCCGAGATTCTTCCGGCGCGGGCTCGAATCTGTTGCTCGGGAGACGACGCGGCCCGTCGTCTTGACAGGCAAGTAGCAACTTGCCTAATGTGGGGGCATGGGTGATGTCTTCCGAGCGCTCGCCGACCCGACGCGGCGGACGATCCTGGACGAGCTCGTCGTCAAGGACGGGCAGTCGCTCTTCGAGATCTGCTCGCGCCTGATCATGCGGCACGGGAGCACCTCGACGCGGCAGGCGATCTCTCAGCACCTCGCGGTCCTCGAAGCGGCGGGCTTGGTCCTTTCTCACCGCGAGGGTCGAACCAAGATCCACCACCTGAACACCGAACCGCTGCGCCCGATCATCGAGCGCTGGCCACTGCAGAAACCGGAGAGCGACCACCATGCCTAGGATCACCGTCACCAGCGTCCTCGTCGACGACCAGTCGCGCGCACTGAGCTTCTACACGGACATGCTCGGCTTCGTTCCGAAGAACGACGTGGACCTCGGCGAGTTCCGTTGGCTCACCGTCGTGAGTCCGAGCGAACCCGACGGTGTCGAGCTGCTCCTCGAGCCGGACGCACACCCGGCGGCTAAGACGTTCAAGCAGGCGCTCGTCGAGGACGGCATCCCGTACACGTCCTTCGCCGTCGACGACGTCTACGAGACGCACCGCGAGCTGACCGCGCGGGGGGTGGTGTTCCCGCAGGCGCCGGCCGAGATGGGGCCGATGGTGACCGCGATCCTCGACGACACCTGCGGCAACCTGATCCAGCTCACCAGCGCGATCTGACCGGATCCTGCCTGAGGCGAACGTCGATCAGCGGTAGTTGACGGACTGCATCTGCCCGGTTGCGGGTGGTTGGCGAAAGGTGAAATCCGCGGAACCACGCGGATTTCCGGTTGTTCGCGGATGGGTCGTGGAGCCCTGAAGTGAGGATTCTGCGGACTTTCTGCGGACTGGATGCGGACTCTGAACGGTCACCCTTCGCACGTCGTGGCTACGCCCGCGGCTCCTCTCGAGGGTCGCACAGTCGACCCGCGTCCGTTCGGCGCTTTCACGGCGTATCCTCGCGCTGGCGCGCTGCGGTACTCCATGGTCACCGCACTCCCGCGCTCCGACTGCGCACCTGAGCAAGGAGCGCCGCCGCCTAACAGAATTCCGCTCTGGATGACTGACACGGCCTCCGATAGAGTCAGCGCCATTGGGGTAGTTCGTCTGGGGAGACGCTTCTGGGGAGTGGGTGCGATGGGGAGTGCGTTGCCGGGTTGGTTTCCTGACCCGACCGATAAGTCGAAGATGCGCTGGTGGGACGGCAACGGCTGGACGCCGCACGTCTCACGAGACGGCCGCGTCTGGGTCGAGACCCCGTCGGCGCCGCCGACCGGAGCGCGACTGTGGCGAATGCCGCTCTGGCTATGGATCGTGATCGGTGTCGTACTGCTCCTCCCGCTGCTGTTGCTCGCGCCGGTCGTTGCGCCGATCGCGCTCGTTGTACTCATCACCGCGCTCGTCGCGCTGATCGGTCGTCGGCAGACGTGGCTGCGCCTGGGGTCGAGAAAGTCAGCGATTGCAGTGACGTCGGTCGCCGCAGCTGTCCTCCTCGTGACGGGGAGCATCAGCGCGAGCGCGATGTCAAACATCGGCAATCAGACGCGTCTAGATGTACGGGGTCAGGACGTTGGTTGCAGTCGGCTGATCGGGGGGTTGCCTCCGAGGGCTGAGTGGCGTCGTCCAGTGTTGTAGTGCTCGAGCCAGGGGTCAAGTGCTG
>NZ_JBIMKU010000004.1:0-403935 GCF_051860965.1 Microbacterium sp. | reverse complement strand
CATGGCCGGGTACATCTAGTACCTGGCATCGAGTTGAGGTACTATATGCAGACTTATCCACAGGGAGCTACCTGCGACCGACCCCAAACGGGGTATGTCACGGGGGTGCCGATTCGGTACCCTCGTGAACCGGCTCAACGGTGCCGCAAATTTTGCGGCACCGTTCGCGCCCGTGACGGCCAGCCGAGCGGAGCGAAAGCGCAGGTCCGACGGTGGTGGCGATTCGACACCACCGTGAACGGTCGCGGTGAGGTCGCAGCGGATGCGGCTTGGTTCGCGGGGGCAACGGCGAAACTCCTGGTCGGACGGTGGTGCCAATTTGCCACCACCGTCACGAGAACCACAACGAGCAGCACAGCGGGCCGAGGTCGCAGGCTGGACGGTGTGGGAAATTTTCCCCGACCGTCGCCCCGCGAGTGTGGTGCCGCCGATTCGACGGAACCACCCCGGCCGGGAGTAAAAGCCCTGGTCGCACGGTTCCGGCAATTTGCCGGAACCGTCACCCCCACCCCGACATGCAGGCGCGCCGGAGCGTATCGCGGTCGCGTGGTGGCGGTGCTCATCGTCGGGTTCCTCCGGTCGTGTGGGCAGGTGTCAGTAGGTAGGTGCGCACCCGTTCCCACGGGAGTCGTCGGCGCGTGCGGTGGCGATGCCGACGCCCGGCCCCGCCCGGCTCGCGGACGGTGGGCCGTAGCGCCGGTACTCGATGGGGGTCACGCCCATGTAGCGGCGGAAGATGCGCGAGGCTTGCCCGCAGTGGTGGCACCAGCCGACCCGTTCGGTGATCGTGCCGATGAGCAGATCGGTTTCGCGGATCAGGCGCGCCATCTCCTGTACGCGCAGGATCGACAGGTACACCGGCGGCGTCACCCCGAACGAGTCCTTGAACACCCGATTGAGCTGACTCGGCGACAGGCAGGCGTGCGCGTCCAGTTCGGTGAGCGGCCACTGCCTGGCGATGTTGCTCTGCATGAGCGCCGCCGTGCGCATAATCTCGCGGCGCACCGGCTTGAACTCCCGCCACCGGGGAGGCGCGACCCGCACGGCCCGCTGCCGAGAGGTCAGCGGCGGCACCTCCACCGGCGCGTGACGAACCAGCGGCGCGATGGCGGCGAGCACCGTGAACAGCAGCGCATACGCACGGAAGTAGCCGCGCGGCGATTGGTCTTCGCCGGTGAGTGTGGCGAGTTCATCGAGGATCGGCCCGAGCCGTTCGGCCTGCGATTCTCCGACGCGCAGCACCTGCACCGGATCGGGATACAGGTGAGTTGCGAGGTCGCGTGCGGCTTCGCCGTCCGCGAGCACGTCGAGGTGCTGCCAGAACAACTGCTCGACCAGTAATCGGTATCCACTGCCACTGTCCTCACCGTGACGGTGCCCTCGGGTTCGTACCCGAACTCGACGTTCGGGGCGACCAGCACCACATCACCCACCGACGCCGACCCGCCCGCATCGGCATCGGCATCGGCATCGGTGAGGATGATCGAGCCGTCGCGCACGACCACGAAGCGCACACAGTCATAGGCGGTCGCCGCCAATATGCGACGGTGACGGATGCTGGTGACATAGACGCAACTCCACGGCTCGACCGGCTGCACTATCGCGGGGTGCGGCGACTGCGGCGTCCTTGTAGGCTCATGACCGGTCGGCGTGGTCGCCGGGCGTTCGAGTAGCAGCGACATGACGACCTCCCTTCTCTGACCACCCCCGAGCAACCAGGGGGAAGAACCGGCCTACCAAGCACCGGCGGTCGCGGCGAAGCAGGAGACGAGCAGGCCGGGCGTTTCCCGGTCACTCCGGCACTTTGCCGGGCAGCGCGACCGGCTCGGTCATGGGAGGTCGGTCATGAGCGGGCGCATGTCTCGGTAGCGGCTCGGTGTCACTCCGGTGTGCGCTGTGGATGCTTCTACCGCGCGCGACCGGCTCCGCCACCCCACCCGCTGCCCGGTGGCGGTGACGGTGATGTTCGTCTCGCGTAGGAGCCGCGCCATCTCTTGCACGCGGAGCATCACCAGGTAGGCGGTCGGGGTCTTCCCGAACGTGTCCGTGAACACGCGCACCAGGTGCTTCGGAGAGAGCCGCACCAGGGCTGCCAGTTCCGCGAGCGTCCACGGGTGCGTGATCCGGCTGTGCAGCGCGTCGCGCACCAGCATCGCCTCACGACGCAACGGTTCAGGCACCCGACTTCGAGCGGAGAACGGGCGAGCGCGGGCACGTTGCAGCCGGGTCAGCCGCACCGTCGAGACGCGGATGCACGGCGCGATCACATCGGTGATGAGGAACCAGAGCGCCTGCATCCGATGGAACCGTTCCAGGTACTTGCCCTCGACGGTGAGGGCGACCAGCTCGTCCAGCCACGGCAACAACCGCCCGGCTCGATCCCGGCCCAGGTGCAGTACCTGGGCAGGTTCGGTGTACACCTTTCCCGCGAAGTCGTGGGCGTCGAGGCGGTCGTGCAAGATCGCGGAGTGTTGCCAGAAGAACTGATCCAGCGCCATGTCGGTGTCGATGTAGACCGTCGTATAGGTGACCCGCCCCTCGGGTTCGACGCCGAACAGCACGCTCGGCCCCAGCAGCACCGCGTCGCCAAAGCTGACGGGTTGCTGTCCGAACTCGCTGAACACGATGGCCGTGCCGTCACGGATCACAACGAGCCGGACAACGTTGTACGCCGCCAGGCCCACAGGTCGATGCGTCGTCCGTGTCCGAGCCGACAACGGCGGGGAGATGCGCCTATCCACTCATCGGGTGCTTTTCTGTCAGTTCACTGGGCCATGCGATGAGTTGCGTGCGAGTGTCGTCCTTGGTGGAAGTCTCCGCGACTGCCGCTCCGAAGTCGGCATAACTGATCGCTTGTCGGGTGAACGCAGTCTCGTCTGTGGAAGGGGAGACTCGTTCCCAGCGTGCTGTCGTCGGCCCCTCCGGTTCGTAGACGGGCGGCGGGATCAGATACGCCCATTCTGATCCTGCGTTGCCCGCTTCGAGGTGGTCGCGCAGCATGGCGTGTGCTCTCCCGCGCGGCAGTGTGGGTTCTGGGAACCGGGGGTCTTGCCAGAACCGTCTGTCTCCAGGGAGTCGGAGTGCTCCTGCTCCGCCGACCGTGACGATCCGGGCCGGAGCGCCGTTGGCCTTGGTGCTTGCCTCGATGAGTCGATCATGTACGGCCACGAGTTCGGTCGGGGCGATGTCCTCACGCAGTCGGATCGCGTTCATGACGACGTCGATGCCGTGCATTGCTTGCGTGAGACTGGCGTTCTCAGCGATGTTCACGACCGTGGAGGTCAGCGATGCAGCAGTCTTGGCGAGCCGCGTGGTGTCTGCCGGATCGCGCAGCGCAGCGGTCGCCTCGATGCCTGCGGGGAGATGAGCGAGGATGGCGGCTCCGGTGCGCCCGGTCGCGCCGAGAATCAGGATGCGAGTCATACAGGTACCTCCGAAGCGGGCGTGCGGGTGAGTCGGGCGAACCCGGTGAGGCTGGCGACGGCGAGCACCATGAGCGCGGCGAGACTGACGAGCAGGATCGGGAAGTCCAAGCCCAGGTAGGCAGTGAGTGGGCCGACGCTGGCACCGAGGAACAGCACGAATCCGTTGAGCGCCATCCCACCGGCCCGGTTCGGGGCGGCGGTCTCGCCGAACAGGGTGATCATCGCGGGCACCGCGAGCGCGACCCCAGTGACTCACACGAGACTCGCCAGCGCCGTGCCCGCGAGGGATGCCGAGAGTGCGGCTTCGATCAGCAGCCCAATCGCGGCGAGGGCGAACCCGGCACGTGCAACCCCCGCGCCGCCGAGACGCTTCGCAATAGCGCCCGCGAAGAGGGAGGCGAACATGCCCGGCAGCCCGACGAGGCGGAGCCAGATCACCTGCGATGAGTCCAGGCAGAGGTCGGTCAGGTGCGGGCCGAGGCCGGTGTACATGCCGACGAACGACAACAGCAGCGTTAGGTGCGCGAGGCTCAGTAGCAGCACCGAGGGGCGTGTGGCGACCCTCCCGACTACGGCGAAGCGACGCACCAGGCTCGCATCGTCTCTGCGACTGTGCGGCTCGGTGACGAGCACGGCGACGCCGATCATGCCGAGGCCGAGCATGATGCCGGAGAGGATGAACACCCACTGCCAGCCCAACGTCAGGCTGAGCGCGGAGGCGAGTACTTGGCCTGCGATCCCGGCAACGAGGAATGCCGTCGACATGGCCCCGATCGCCGTTGCCCGACGCTTCAGCGGGGTCGCTTCGGCCAGATACGCGAGCGCAACCGGCGCGAAACTCGACGCCATCACCCCCTGCACCCCGCGCAGCGCAGCAAGCATCGGCACCGTGGAGGCGAAGCCGCAGGCGATGGTCGCGACGGTGAGATACACCAGGCCGATGAGCATGATCCGCTTCCGCCCGTACTGATCGGCCAACGGCCCCCAGATCAGGAACCCGACCGCATAGCACACGCTGAACACCGTCGAGAGCGCGAACGTCACATCAGAGCCGAGTTCCGCACCGATCGGGGCGATCAGCGGGATTGCCGCGTACAACTGCGTGAGCACCAGCAGCGCCGTGACCACGAGCAGCACGACCACGCCGTTCCCTGCCGGGTGCTCGCGCGCCTCGCCTGCTCCCGCTATCTGTTCCGTCGAGTTCGCAGACACCACCACTCCAAATCCAACGTTTCCGTTGGATTTGACTGTAGTAGGCTAACCGCGAAGACGCAACGTGAGCGTTGGGTTTACCGCACGAGACGGGAGGTGGGAACGATGGGCTGGGATGTTGAGGGCAGGAAGCGCCGCATCCTCGACGCGGCGGTGGCCGAGTTCGCCGCGCACGGGCCGCACGGCACGACCATCGAGCGCATCGCCAAGGCCGCCGGGGTGAACAAGGAGCGCGTCTACACGCACTTCGGGGGCAAGGACAGACTTTTCGCCACCGTACTGCGCGAGGAACTGGCGAAGGTAGCCCGCGACGTGCCCGTCGAATCATTCGCAACCGAGGACGTGGGCGACTACGCCGGGCGCGTCTACGACTACCACCGCGAGCACCCCGAACTCGGCAGGCTCATGCGCTGGGAAGGGCTCGTCTTCGACACCGAAGTACCCGACGAGGCCGAGCGGCGCGAATACTACGGATACAAAGTCGCCGCCATGACCGACGGACAGGCCAAGGGCACAGTAACGAGCGACCTCGACGCCGACCACCTGATGTTCCTCGTGCTCTCACTCGCCGGATGGTGGTCAGCGGTACCGCAGGTCGCCCGCATGATCACCGGAGCCGAGAGCGACGCCGAACACGCACGCCGCCGTGCCTCCGTCGTCACCGCTGCCCGAAGACTCATCGGGCAGTAATCAGGTCACGAAGTTCGCCGAGAAGACTAGTCACTTCATCGAACCGAACTCCGAAAGTTCCCTCGAACTTTGTGACGCCAACTCTTGCCAGCGACACTCTGTGCGACGCTCTCGCGCTGACGCTCGGCTCCATCAGTCATCTGCCCCCTATCTCAGTGAGGCACGTATTTTACGGCGGGGCCGTAGTGCGCACCTCTCTCACGAGACGACTCGTGAGGGAGGCCAGAGTGAAGGGTGGAGTGAAGCTGTTCCACGGCAGCGGTGCTGCCGCGCGCGCCTATGTCGAGGCCGACCGCTCCCGCGCTGACGAGTACTACCTCGGCGCAGACCAGGCCGTGGCCGAGTACGCCGTGATCGACGCGACCGGCGAGGTCACCGCTGCTCGGTCGCTGTCGGCGGATGAGTACGAAGCCTGGGTCGATTGGGTGAACCCGGACACCGGGGAGTCGATGGGTACCCCGCGCAAGCCGGGCAAGGTGCGTCGGGGGTCGCCGTTGTTCGCGGAGATGACGATCAACGCGCCGAAGAGCCTGTCGGTCGCCGCCGCACTCCACCCGGACGTGTCCGAGGCGTTGGACGCGACGCAGCGGGATGCGGCGCGGGAGATTCAGCACTTCCTTGGTCAGCATTCGGTCACGTTGGCGGGGCCGCGCGGCGCGCAGGAGGTGCTGCCGGTCGAGCACATGCAGACCGTCGCGATCACGCACAAGACGAGTCGTGCGGGTGATCCGCACCGGCATATCCATTTCCAGATTGGCACGAGGGTGTGGGCGGGCGGGAAGTGGCGGGCGCTGACCACGGCGGCGTTGTTCCAGCAGCAGGGCGCGATCCGTGCTCTCGGTACGGCGGTGATCGCCGCGCACCCCCAGCTCGCCGCCACGCTCTCCGAGCATGGCCTGACCCTCGACCCCGTAAGCGGTGAGGTTGTGGAGTTGGAGCCGTTCAACGCCGTCATGTCGAAGCGGTCGGCGCAGATCAGACGCAACCTGGAACGCATGGAGGCCGAGTGGCAAGCGAAGCATCCCGGCGAGACGCCCGGCCCGGTGTTGACCGCTCGGATGCAGGACGCGGCGTGGGCGTTCCAGCGGCCCGGCAAGAAACCGGCGGACTTGAAGAACGAGCAGTGGTGGCAGCAGGAACTCCGAGACGCCGGCTACCACCCCGAGAGCTTGCAGCACCCCGACACCGTTGCGCCGGCATCGCTGGATGACCTCAGCGTGCAACAGGTCGCCAGTCGTGCGCTGGATCGCTGCGCGGCGGCTGCATCGACCTGGACACCGCACACCGTGCGAGAGCACGTCACCCGCATCACCACCGAGGCAGGCGTGCAAGCGACCCCGGCGGAGTTGCGCGAGTTCATCGACCTCGCCACCGGACTCGCCGCCTCGGATTGTTTCTCGGTGCTGCCGCCGGGCATGGTGCAACCCGAGCACGTCGCCCACCTCACCAGCCTTGGCGTCGTCGCCGCCGAGACCGCACTCCGCGACCAACTCACCGCCGCGACGCCGGAACGGGAGCCGAAGCACCCCGACGTGACCGACGCTGCGCAAGCCGCCGGACTCGACACCGGGCAGACCGTGGCCGCCGCTGCCGTCGCCTCGACCAACCCGCTCGTGATTGTCGAGGGCGCGGCGGGCGCAGGCAAGACCACCATGCTCGGCGTCGCCATCGAGGTTGCAGCCGAGCACGGGCGATCCTCGCGGGTGGTTGCGCCGACGTTGCGTGCGGCGCAGGTCGCCCACGAAGAACTCGGCGTGCCCGCAACCTCCGTCGCGGCGCTCGTGTATGCGCATGGGTGGCGGTGGAACGAGGACGGCGTATGGACACGCCTCGCACCCGGCGACACCGACCCTGCAACCGGGAACATCTACACCGGCCCACCAAACGACGCCGTGCTGTCGCGGGGTGAGCGGGTGATCGTGGACGAAGCGGGGATGCTCGACCAGGACACCGCCCTCGCTCTGCTGACCGTCACCGCCGAGGCAGGCGCGTCGGTCGCGTTCGTGGGCGACCGGGCGCAGCTCCCGGCGGTCGGGCGCGGCGGGGTGCTCGACATGGCCGCCCAGATTCGTGGCCGTACCTACGACATGACCGAACTCCACAGGTTCACCGATGCCGAGTATGCGGCGTTGACGTTGGTCATGCGTGACCGGGAGCACCCCGGCGACGTGTTCGACCGACTCGCCACGATGGGCCTCGTGACCTTGCATGCCGACGAGGAAGCGGCCCGCGAGCACATCACCGCCCACGCCCACGACGGCGAAGCGATCACCGTCGCCACCAACGACGAGGCCACCGAGCTGAACGAGCACATCCGCGCCGGGCGGGTCGAGCGCGGCGAGGTCGACGACACTATGACGACGACCGGCAGCGACGGGCTGAGCATCGGCGCTGGCGACCTGATCCAGACCCGGAAGAACAGCAGCGACCTCGGCGTGGCAAACCGGCAGCAATGGATCGTGCAGCATGTGACCGACGAGGGCAGCGTCTACGCCCGCGAAGTCAGCGGCGGAGGCAAGCACAGCCGCACCGTCGCCCTCCCCGCCGAGTACGTGAGCGAGTGGGCGCACCTGTCGTATGCCGCGACCGCCTACGGCGTCCAAGGCGCAACCGTCGATGCCTCCCACACGGCCTTGTCGGAGGCGACGAGCGCGGCAGGCGTCTACGTCGGCATGACGAGAGGCCGCCAACAGAACCAACTCCACGTCGTCGCCGCTGATATGGCGGATGCGCGGGCGCGGTTCGTTGAGGCGATGGAACGCGACCCGGCAGACCGTGGCCTCGACCACGCCACCGCCCAAGCCATCGACGCCGTGCAAGGCCTCGTCAGCGATGGCCCCGTGCAGCTCATCACCGAAGAACTCGCCCGCCTCACCGCCGAAGCCGAACGAGCCGAACGTGCGGCGGAACGCTGGGAGCAGACCGCTGCCAGGTTCGACGCCCAGCGCGCAACACACAAGACCGAGGACGACGAGCACGCCGACGTGCTCCGCCACGCCGAGGACGAGGCGGCGCGCATCCGTGCCGAAATCGCGGAACCGTTGACGGTGCAGGCCGAGGCAGACGGCACCACCTATCTCGATGCTGTCGAGCGCGAGGCCGCCGCAAGCAGCCGACTCGCCACCGTCGGCAGGCTCGGCAGGCGCAAGGCCCGCGCGGAGCACCGCCAGACGAGCGAGCACACCCGGACGGTTCGGGCACGGGTGCGCGAAACATGGGGCGAACCACCCCGCACCACCGACACCCTGCCCGAGTGGGCGGCACGACAGGCCGAGCGTCGCGCCGAGGCCGATCCCCGCGTGATCGACGCCGCCCAGCACGTCGAGGCCGCGCGAGCCGACCGTGACGAGTTGCGGCAGCGGCACGAGCAGGAACGCCGGGCGTTGCTGGTCAGCGAGTACGGGCCGCAGGCGGTGATGCGCCACCGGGTCGGGATGCGACTGCCGAACCCAGCACAGCAAGCAGGACAGGCGCACCAGCAAGCCACCGCGCTCCGAGCCGAGGCCGACTACCTCCGCGCGCTACCGATCCGCGACGCCGCCGCACGGATCGAAACCACCCGCGCCGAGCACGAAGCAAGGCAGCAAGCACTCGCCGAACGCGAACGGCAACTCCGCGAGCCGACCGAACGCGACCCGCGGCGCAACGACCCGCGACATGACGGGCCAGCACGCGGCCTATGAGCATCAGCAGCACGTCGCGTCGGCGTGACGTTCACAGCAGCCCCGCAACCCGAGCCACAGACGCCCAGCGCGATTGTCGGCCGTTCGACGTACACTTGAATACATGACACCCGACACCGCAACTCTGATCCGAGACGGCCTCGCGCTCGACGCCGATCAGCGCGCGGTCGTCGCTAACGCCCTGCTCGAAAGCCTCCATGATGCAGACGACGAGAGCGAGGTCGATGCAGCCTGGCGTGCCGAGGCTACCCGGCGACTGGCCGAGGTGCGTGAGGGTGCGGTCGATCTGGTGGATGCCGACGAGCACTACGAGCGTTTGCGCGCCTTGCTCACCGCATGACCTTGGCCCAGCGAGAGCACCCCGAGGCCGTCGCGGAGTTCGACGCCGCCGTGCGCTGGTACGAAGACCAGGAGCCAGGGATCGGCCTTGCGCTCATCGACCGAGCAAGGCAAGCCCGGAAAGACCTCGACCAATGGCCGAACGCCGCCCCACCATTCACGACCGCTGACGATGGCACCGTGATCCGCAGCAAGGCCGTTCGCGGATACCCGTACCGCATCGTCTACACGGTGGAGCCGGACACGATCCTGATCCTCGCCTACGCCCACGAGCGCCGCGAACCCGGCTACTGGCTCCACCGGCTGAACGACTGAACAGCACGCCGCCGGGCTCATGGCTCGGATCGGGTCTCGCGTACATTTCTGGCGCCGTCGAACCCGGTGGTGAGGTCAGCGAGGAGCAGCTCCGCCGTCTCATGGGGCACGGCCAGGACCCCAACACGAGCGAACAGTTGGGTCGTCCGTACCGCCGATTCGCAAGCACTGCCGAGCGAGTTGCCCGTCGGCTTGAGAAGCTTCCCGAGACCCTCGCTCCCGCTGATAGGGGTGCACAGGTGGCGTTGATCGAGGCGGAAGAGGCAGGGAAACCGACGGGTGTGTTCGGCGAAGTCGGTGAGGCGGGCGAGGTTCTGTCGGGTCTTGACGGCGAGGTAGCGGCCGTTGACTTTCCGGTCTTCGTTGATCTCAAGCAGGGCTTCGGCGGCATGCTGGCGGACGTAGGGGTCTTCGGCGTCGTCGGCGGCGATCTGTGGCCCAGACTTCGCGAATTCGGGCAGGGGTACTAAAGCCCACCCCCTGTTCCCGATCGGGCACACTGCAGAACTTACTCTCTCCCTCGCCGCCATCTGCAGTGCACGCGACTTCGCGATGGTTTGGACGCGGCTGTCGAGCGAGCCGAAGGTGAGGCGAGCAAGGCAGATCGCGCCTACGTTCGAGCCATCACCTTCGCCGCCGGTCAGTTGCTTCGCGCAGTCGCCGAAGTCCACCGGGCAAGCCTGGCGAGCCGTATTCGTCGGCGGTCTCGAGGCAGCGGTCGTGTGTGCAGCGCATGATGGCGGAGAGCCGGTCCTGCGTGTAGTCGAATGTCCAGGAGCCGCGCGAGGCGTTCTGCTGCGTCTCCAGAGCGCGCTGAATTTACCAGATCGGTGACGATTTTGGTGTTCTTGGTGGACTAATGACCGTTCTCGGGCAGGTCAGAGTCCCGCGCGGCGGCTTCGCCGTTGTCGAGGGACGCAAGCGTGGCCATCTGGTCGGTGCTAAGGCGGAAGTCGAAGACCGAGAGGTTCTCGACCAGGCGTTTGGGGTCTGACGATCTCGGCACCGGCACGAGGCCCTGCTGCACGTGCCAGCGGAGCACCACCTGTGCCGCCGTTCGTCCGACGTCCGCCGCGATCTGCACGATCGTCGGGTTCTCCCGCAGCTCGGGCCCGCGGCCGAGCGGGCTCCAGCTCTCGGTCACGATACCGAGCACCTCGTGCGCGCGTCGAGGAACGGTACGGGCGATGTCGGGGCTGAGCTGGATCTGGTTCACGTCGGGCACGACCCCGGTCGCGGAACCGACGACGGCGGTGCGAGTCGCTTCACGGTTGGGCAAGGAGATGCCGGCCCATTGCACCTCCACGGGAAAGGTTCTCCTGGCGCAGCTCCCGCGAGAACAATTGGACCGTCTCTACCCCGACGAGCAACTCTCACAGGTGACTCCGCAGTCGATCCGTACCAAGACCGAGCTCCTCGCACAACTGGATCTTGTCGCGAAGCAGGGCTATGCAACGAACCGGGAGGAGAGCGAGGAGGGCGTGGCCTCGGTGGCCGTGGCCGTTCCCTCGGCGAGCGGGCTGCGGTTGGCGATCAACGCATCTGCCCCGGTGTTCCGCTTGCCTCCCCGCAAGGTGAAGACCCTCGTCGCACTCCTCGATGAGGCAGCCGTACGTCTGGCCGACCTGACCTCCTGAAGGCTCGTCGTCTCTTTCCCCTGCGACCTGGTGCAGGGGTCGTTCGGCGCGTTCTGAAGAGAGCTCGAGCCATGCTGGACTGTTGGCGCCGCGCAAGCTATTGTGTCTTCTAGTTAGGAACAAGTTCTGCTCAGCAGATAAATATGCGAAGAGGATGATCAATGCAGATCGTACTGGTGCACGGCGGATGGGTAGGCGGCTGGGCGTGGGACGGCGTCGCCGACGAATTGCGCAGAATGGGGCACGAGGTGATCGCGCCGACGCTGCGCGGTCTCGAAGACGGTGACGTGGACCGCTCCGGCGTCACGATGAGCATGATGGCGCGCGATCTGATCGATCAGGTAAGAGAGCTCACCCAGCTCGACATCGTGCTCGTCGGTCATAGCGGCGGAGGTCCGCTCATCCAACTCGTCGCTGAGGCGATGCCCGAGCGCATCGGCCGGGTCGTCTTCGTCGACGCCTGGGTGCTGCGCGACGGCGAGACCATTAACGACGTGCTCCCCGATCCGTTGGTCGCAGCGATGAAGGCGCTTGCGAGTCAGTCCGACGACAACACCGTCGTCATGCCGCCTGAGCTCTGGGCCGCGTCTATGCAGGACATGTCCCCGTTCGAGCAGCAGCAGCTCGCCGCGCTCGAGCCGAGGCTCGTCCCAACGCCGGCAGGCTGGTCCTGTGAGCCGATCCGCCTCGACCAGTTCTGGGCGAGCAGCATCCCGTCAAGTTATGTGTTCCTCGCTCAGGACCAGGCCGTTCCCGCTGAGATCTACCAGGCCGCGGCCGGGCGGCTTGATAGTCCGCGCACGATCGAGATCGACGGAAGCCATTTGGTGATGCTCACGCATCCGGAGAGGCTCGCACGGGCCCTCGACGCCGTCATTGCCTAACAGGCCTGGGGAAGCTATGGATTCGATTTCACGCCCAGACGACGTCGCGCCGATCTCGTACACCGAACTGGCGCCGTCGGGTGCGCCTGCTCGGTGGATCGTCCTCGTGCACGGGGGTGGTGTCTCGAAGGAGTGCTATCTCGAGACGCCCGACGGCCGACAGGGCTGGGCGGCACGATTGGTATCGCTTGGCTACGGTGTGCTGGTGGTGGACTGGCTGGGGTTGTCCTATGAGGCGGCCCAACACGTCGATGATCGTGCGGCGTCTGCGCGGCTGGACTATGAGAGCGTGTGCCGAGGGATGGGCGTGTTCCTCTCTGGTCTCGGCCGGAACGTCGTGCTGGTCGTGCACTCGATGGCAGGTCCGATTGGCTTCCGCCTCCTAGAGACGCATGGCGATCTCATCGACGGGCTCGTAGCCGTCGCTCCGGGCCCGCCTGGAAATGTACAGGCGGTGCCCGAGATCGTGAGGGAGTCCGACCAGGAGGTCTCCATCCGTGGAGCGGCCATCGACTGGACCATCCCGAAGATGGGTTTCTGGGAACCCACAAGCGCCTTCGTGAACGACAAGGCCATCGGACCCAGCCGGCGGTTCCCCCGCGAGTGCATCGAGGTGTTCCGCCGCACCCTTCGGCCGATCCCGGCCCGGATGCTTTATCAGCGTCAGAACATCGGTGGGAGCCAAATGAGGATCGGGCCGACCGACGCGTTCACGAACAAGCCGATTCTCGTCTTCACGGGTGGAGCCGATACCGACCACCCCTCGCAGCTGGATCAGGACATCGTGGCCTGGCTCACCGATCAGGGCGCCGCCGTCACCTTCTGGTCGTCCGAACTGCCTGTTCTCGCTGGGAACGGCCACATGCTGATGGTCGAAGACAATAGCGACGAGCTCGCTGACGAGATCGCGCGGTGGATCACGGCGCTCTGACTCGCCACCGTATCGTCCCGGCCATTATTTCAGCCGACCCGACGTCCCCAACAGCGGAGGAGAACGCCAGTCGTTTCCTTCGTGTCACTCGAGGGAACGCTGTGCCAGCTCGTTGCCGACTACGACTTGGTCGATCGGGCCCTTGCTCGAACTCCTCATTTCATACGTCTGGCGATGGACTCAAGGGAGATGTTCGCCGACGGCCGCGTGCAACTCCAGGTCATCGGTGGACAGCTGAGGCGTCTGCCACGACGCATCGAGACGATCGGTTCGCAGCTCGAACGGAACGTTCGGGCTGAGCATAAGGATGTTCCGAGACCTCCAGGAACGCGGATGGATCGGTTCGTTGGTCGGGGAGCTGACGACCACCCTGGTTGGCGTGGCGCTTATCGTCGCTGCGGTGCTACTTTCGGTCTCGGGGGGTGGCCCCCAGCTCGCCCCGACGTCGCACTCCTACCGTTCCTAGGGGCGGGGTGGTCGGCCTCGCGGGCAGGCTCCTCGTGCTGAGGCCGCTGCGCACCTCCTTGATGCGCACCACGCTGATCGCCGGATCCTGGCAAACTATCCCGCGACGCGAATTCGCAGGGGGTGTCGGCGCGACTTTCGATCGACGTACAGTGCCGTCCGTTAACAAACGATCGGTTCGTGCGACCGAACTGTCGAACGCCTGTGCATCGCTGCGGCGAGTTCCTCATGGCGCAGTACCTGGGTTTCGCTTCCGGAAGAAGATTTCACGAACCCCAGCGACACGGTGTTGCGGTGACGTTCGACGAAAGAGAAGAAGGATGGCCCGGCGAATCCCAATCGCGCGAAGTCTCGCCTTCGAAATGACAGAAGCGCTCCTGTGCTCGCGCGTCGGTTACTTCGCACCTTCTAGGTGTGACGTTATCAATTAGGGTGATGACGACCGGTGACGGGTACCGGTACCTGCTGAACTCTGTCGTGTCCGGTGACGGCGACCGCGACGCCTCGTCTGTGTTGACGCGGTATTACGCGGAGGCCGGGACTCCTGGCTCGATGTAGCGCCGAGGGGGTCGCTACTGGTCGGTTCCGACGTTGTGTTCAACCCAGTCGCGCAGATGCTTCAACGGGGCGGCTGCGCTGTGTCCGAGGTCAGTAAGTTCGTACTCCACGCGAGCGGGAACCTCGGGGTAGACGGTGCGAGTGAGCAGGCCGTGGTCTTCGAGACGCTTGAGGGTCTGGGACAGCACCTTGGGGCTGACGCCTTCCAAGCGTCGTTTGAGTTGCCCGTTGCGTTGCGGCCCGTCTTCGAGCGCACCGATGGCCAGGGCGCTCCACTTGTTGGCGAGCAGGTCGAGCATGTCGCGGCACGGACACATGGCCGCGTACACGTCGTTCCGGTCGCACTCATCCACGGTCTGACTCATACGTTCATGGTATCCGATGGGTACTAGGTTGCCTTGACGGTAACCAGTAGGTCTGGGGAACCATAATTGGCATGACGGCTACGACTGCGATCGGATACGAGAAGAACCTCCCCGCCACCGACCCCGAGGCGCTGACCGCCCGCGAGGTCGAGGTGCCCGAACTTGGACCGCATGACTTGTTGGTCGAGGTCGAGGCGGTCTCGGTGAACCCGGTCGATGTGAAACTGCGGGAAGGCGCTCCTGCGAACGGGTTCAAGGTGCTCGGCTTCGACGCCGCCGGTACGGTGCGCGAGGTCGGCTCAGCGGTGACGCTGTTCGCTCCGGGTGACGAGGTGTACTACGCGGGCAGCATCGACCGGCCAGGTACGAACCAGCGCCTGCATGTTGTGGATGAGCGGATTACGGGGCGCAAGCCGCAGGTGCTGTCGTTTGCCGACGCTGCTGCGCTGCCGCTGACGGCGATCACCGCCTGGGAGACCCTGTTCGAGCGGCTCGCCCTTACCGAGGACTCGACCGGCACCCTGCTGGTGATCGGCGCGACCGGCGGAGTCGGATCGATCATGCTGGCACTGGCCGACGCGCTCCTGCCGAACGTCACCGTGATCGCCACCGCCTCCGACGATGAACGCTCCGCCTGGGTGCGCAACCTGGGCGC
Source organism: Microbacterium sp. (assembly GCF_051860965.1). GTDB lineage: Bacteria > Actinomycetota > Actinomycetes > Actinomycetales > Microbacteriaceae > Microbacterium. The sequence goes on along the minus strand of NZ_JBIMKU010000004.1, from coordinate 388,776 downwards.
GGAGCATGTGGTGAACCACCGCGACGACCTGGCTGAGCAGGTGCTCGCCGTCGCGCAGGATGGCGTGGACTGGCTGTTCACCGCGCATTCCGCGGGGCAGATCGAAACCTATGCGCGGATCGTTCGAGCGTTCGGGCATATTGTCGCCATTGACGACGGTCCGCGCGACGTGTTCCCGCTCAAGGGCAAGAGCATCGCTTGGCACTGGGAACTGATGTTCACCCGCCCGCTCAGGCAGACCCCGGACATGATTGAACAGCACCAGCTCCTGAACACTGTCGCTGACCTTGTAGATCAGGGCCGCATCCGCACCACGGCCACAACGACACTCGCGCCGATCTCACCGACCACACTCCGCGAGGCGCACGAGTTGGTCGAGAACGGCCGCACAGTCGGCAAGGTCACCGTCCACAGATGGGAGTAGACTGAAACCGCGCGCACGCGCATGTTCACAGGCGAGTGCGTTTGCAGAACCTCGGCTAGCCGAGGTCGACATTCTCAGTCACGTAATCGGCAGGCAGCCAGAGCGGTCGAGACCCGATGCGGTCAAGGTTTCGCACGCGCAACGAGCCATCGCGACGAACCGCGACGACCCGCCACCGCGAACCGTTGCGCACCCAGTTGCCTCCCGATCGCAGTCGGCGGTCGTTCTTCCGGGTGATGACGACGTCGCCGACGGATGCTGCCACGTCATCGCGCAGCGGCGCTTCGGCATTGGCATCCACGACGCCAGCGAGGATCAGTTCGGCACGCGCACGTCGGTTGAGCGCACCGACCGCTTCCCCCGTATCGGCGACGAGCACCGACGACATGCCGGCGGCCATGTCTCGTAGCCACGCACTGTAGGCCGCATCGGACATTGCATCGGCATCGCCGCCAACGATTCTGTCGTGCGCGCCGTATGCCTCCAGGGCCTTCGGTCGCCCGCTGCGGAGGTCGAGGGATGCATCCTTCTCCCACGCGTTCCGGAAGCGGTGGACGTCTACGAGCTCGGGAGGATCGGAACTTGCTTCGACCAGCATCCGGAACGCGCCGCCTGCATCGACCGACTGCAGTTGCGCCCAGTCCCCCACGAGGAGGACCTTCGCACCCGTTTGCATCGCGACTGTGCAGATGCGGTCAAGCGTCAGGGTGCCGGCGAGGGACGCTTCGTCGATGATGACGAGCTGGCCGGCGCGCATCGCCGCGTGCCCCAGGCTGTTGTCGTGCAACCACTTGGCCGTGTTCTCAGTGGCGATACCGAGGTCGTCGGCAAGTTCGCGAGCGGCGGCAGCGGAAGGCGCGAGCCCGATGACCGAGCCGCGCCCGTGCTCGTGCTCCCACGCGAGTCGAAGAGCATGCATTGCCGTCGTCTTGCCGGCACCGGCCGGGCCGATCAACACATCGAGCTTGCGCGACGAGGTTGCGATCGAATGCAGGGCATTGCGCTGATCCTCGCCGAGGACGATCCCGTGATTGCGGCGCGTTCGCTCGGCGTGTTCGAGGGTTGCAGCGCCGACGACCGGTCCGTCGGTCGATTGCGACGCGGCGAGCAGTCGCTCCTCCGCATCGAGGAGAGCGATCGATGAGTATCGCTCGGAGGTCCTCGGACGGAAGACGCTCGTGCCATCCGCACGTCGGAACTCGGCGGGCGAGAGTGCAAGTTCAGGCGGCGTGAGCCGAACGGAGCGTTGCTCCGCGGCATCCGTGATCATGCCCACTATCGCCTCCCGGTCTTCGGTTGCGATGAAGCGCCACCCCATCGTCTGCCTCGCGGTTTCGGCGTAGAGGTTCCAGTGACTCCAGGTAGAACGGCGTTCGCTTGCGGCCGCGACCACGCGCGCCGCGAGTTCGTTCAGGATGCTGTGCGACACGTCTTCCGCGCGCGAAGGCGTCGGGGCATCCGCGTCTCGGATCACGGCTCGAGCCCATGTTGTCGCGTCGCTCCCGAGCAGTCGACTCGCGCGGATGCGCCACTCGTGGGTGAGATCCGCGAGCGATCGGAGTTGCTTGTCAGGGCGAGTCGACAGCGTCGCCTGCTGGCGTAGCCGGATGACCGTGACCTTCGACGGCGCGCGCCTGTGCGCAGCGATGTACTCGTCGATGAGCCGATCCTTCTCAATGTCGATGTGACGCGAGCGCGACGAGAACTCGGCTACGAGATCCTCGGGAACGGTTGCGATCGCCCAGACGGCGTTGCGATCGGCTTCGCGCTCGCGCCGCTCCCACTCGACGCCGAGCGCACGCGTCAGGTGGTCGGCGAACACAGCGTTGTGCAATTCGGAGAGCGCCACTGTTGCTGCGTGCAGCGGTCGCCCGTCAAGCGAGCGCCACTTGCCGTCGAACACGGTGCGCACCTTGTTGCTCACCACGACGTGCGTGTGTAACTGCGGATCGCCGGCTCGCGAGTCGAAGTGATCGAAGGCGGCGGCGATCAGTCCCGTTACCTCGACCTGTGCAACGGCGCCGTCGCGCACTGCTTCGCCAGTGCGTGTGGCGGCGAGTTCGCGCTCCATGAATGCGAGCACTTCATGGATCGCCCTGTGATGAGCATCCGCGATCTTCGCCTGAGTATCGGCGTCGGCGATCGCCCACAGCACGGATGCCGACTTCGGCAGCGAGAAGGTGAAGTCGTAGCCGGCCACGGCGCGGCGGCGGGTCTGCTGCGAGGTTGTCGACCCGGGTGAGGTCCTGCCATCCGGGTCGGATTCGGAGGCCGCATACTCGGGATACGCCCGCCCGAGAGGAGCGCCAGTTCCGGGGTCTCGCCCCATTCCCAGCAGCAGCTCGAGTTGGGCTTCGGAGACCCGCGATCCCGCATCGATCCGCCCGTCGGCAAGGGCCAGCAGCCCGCTCCCGAGCCACCGCCCAGGTGGCGTCCCCGCCTCTGCGTAGTAGCGGGTAAGCGGGGTGGAAAGGGGTCGTTCTCCATCGGCCGCGGCAACCGTGCGGAGGAGGTACTTGTAACCATCCCCGGCGCTCATCACCCGCATCGACACCGACACCCTGGCACCGCCTCTCCTCTGCCAGAGAGGTGCGCCGCCATGCCCGCGTCAGCGAGCACGGCCCTCGATCTGCAAGACGTGTGGAAGTTTCGGTTGTTGTCGCCGGCGACACGAGTGACCGGTGCTGGCTGAGGCACGCCCTTCGCAATCCTTTCGGCGCCGCATCAGCTTCATGCGGCCGCCATCCAGTCCAAGCGACAGTCGAATCGCGGGCGCTCTCGGTGCGCCTTGCCACGTTTTCGAACCTTCGTGGAGAGCTGGCAACACGGGCGTCGTTTGCAAAGACAGTGCGTGACCACCGTCACCACGCGCCATTCTCTAGGCCTGGAAGTGCCTGCGTCCATGGTCGTTGGACTGCTTTGAATTGAGTTATCGGCGAAAGGCTCGATTCTAGGTCCGCTCTTCGAGGGCACGCGAGATCTGGCGGAACTCGTCTGGGGTGAGCTCGCCGCGCGCGAGCCGTTCCTCGGCAATCTGCCGTGCGGAACTCGTGGCGACCGGCGGCATGTGACCCGTCGGCGACGACGAGCCGCCGCTAGATGCGCGGACGATCAGCACGATCAATCCGGCCAGGATCAAGACGAGCAGGATACCGCCGATCCACATCCATCCCCATCCGAAGCCGTGTCCGTACATCATGAGATGTCCCATCCGATCGGCCGCTCGGCCGGTTCACACTCTGATCCTCCTCCCCCGGTCGCATCGATTGAGGGCCGAAGGTCCCACGATCCCGCAACGACCGCAAAGGTTTGCAGCCCGCGGCTCAGGCTTCTTGGGCAGCTGTGGTGCGCATCGTTTCAGGCTTTCGAGTGCGGGTGACCGTAGCGGTGGGGGTCCGCGTCGAAGGCGCGGGCACAGCCGAGTGAGCAGAAGTAAAACGTGGCCCCATCATGCTCGCGCGTGGTAGCCGCCGTTGCCGGGTCGATCTCCATCCCGCAAACCGGATCTGTGACGAGTGTCGGGCCGTCGGTGGTGCTCTCATCGTGGCGTGACATGGGAGGTCCTTTCAGTTGTTGTGATGTGCCTTCCTAGCGACCATTGCTCGGCAGGGCCGTCGGTGCGGGATTGTTCGCTGTCGTGGGTGCGGCTGGCGCGGGGAGGCGCAGGCGCTTCAGCATGAGCGCGTTGACGGCGACGATGACGCTCGAGCCGGACATGGTGATTGCGGCGATCTCGGGTGTGAGCATGATGCCCAGCGACGGGTAGAACACGCCTGCGGCGATGGGTAGTGCGACGGCGTTGTACCCGATGGCCCACCCGAGGTTCTGCCGCATCTTGCGGACGGTGCCCTTGCCGATCCGCAGCGCGGTTGCCGCGTCGAGGGGGTCGGAGCGCATCAGTACGACGTCGGCGGTCTCGATCGCGACGTCGGTGCCGGCTCCGATCGCGATGCCGAGGTCGGCCTGTGCGAGGGCGGGGGCGTCGTTGACGCCATCGCCGACCATAGCGACTTTCTTGCCTGAGCGTTGCAGCTCGGCGATCTTGGCGGACTTGTCCTCCGGGAGCACTTCGGCGATGACCGTGTCAATGCCCAGCAGCGCGGCGATCCGCTTCGCGGTCGGTTCGTTATCGCCGGTGAGCATCACCACCTCGATGCCGGACTCGTGCAGTGCGGTGATCGCTGCCGCGGCGGTCTCGCGTGGCGCATCGGCGAGGGCAATCACGCCCGCGGCTTTGCCGTCGACGGCGAATGCGATGGCGGTTCGTCCGGTGGCGGCGAGTTCGTTCTGTGCTGCGGCGATGGAGCTGATGTCGATTCCTTCGTCGGCCATCAGTCGGGCGTTGCCCATCACCACGCGGCGGCCATCGACCGTTGCAACGGCACCGAGGCCGGTGACGTTGCGGAATGAGCTGGCGGTGCGGCGGGGAATGTTGCGGGCGTCGGCGTAGGCGACGACGGCTTTGGCGAGCGGGTGCTCGGACTCGCGTTCGGCTGCGGCGGCGAGGGAGAGCAGTTCGATGTCGTTCATCCCGATTGGGATGTAGTCGGTCACTTCGGGTTCGCCCTTGGTGAGGGTTCCGGTCTTGTCCAGCACGACAGTGTCGATGTGTGCGGCCGATTCGATCGCTCCGGCGTTCTTGAACAGCACGCCGCGTTTGGCGCCGAGACCGGTGCCGACCATGATGGCGGTCGGGGTTGCCAGGCCCAGCGCGTCGGGGCAGGTGATCACCACGACGGTGATGGCGAACAGGATCGCGGTGGGCACCGGGGCGCCGATCAGCCACCAGACGAGGAAGGTGACCGTGCCGCCGATCAGGGCGACCAGCACCAGCCAGAACGCGGCCCGATCGGCGAGGCGTTGCCCTGGGGCTTTGGAGTTCTGCGCTTCCTGAACGAGAGCGACGATCTGGGCCAGCGCGGTGTCGGCACCGACCTTGGTGGCCCGCACCCGCAGGGTGCCGGTGGTGTTGACGGTGGCGCCGATCACGGTGGATCCGGCGGTCTTGACGACTGGGAGGCTTTCGCCGGTGACCATGGATTCGTCGATCTCCGACGCGCCCTCCTCCACGGTCCCGTCCGTGGGGATCTTCGCGCCGGGCCGGACCAGCATGAGGTCCCCGGGTATGACATCGGAGGTGGGCACCTCGAGCTCTTCCCCGTTTCGGAGGACGACCGCGCGGGGCGGGGCGAGCTCGAGGAGGGTGCGGATAGCGTCGTTCGCGCCGCCGCGGGCGCGCATCTCCACCCAGTGGCCGAGCAGTACGAAGCTGGCCAGCACCGTGGCGGCCTCGTAGAACACTTCCCCGCCGCCGGTGAGGGTGACCACGACGCTGTAGAGCCAGCCGGTGCCGACCCCGACGGCGACCAGCACCATCATGTCCAGGGTGCGAGCCCGAAGGGCACGCCAGGCGCCGTCGAAGAAGATCCAGGCGGAGTAGAAGATCACTGGAAGGGAGAGGATCAGCGAGAACCAGTCGTCGCGAAGCCCGAATGGTGCCGGAACGGTGAACCCGAGCACTTCGCGGCCGATGGGTGACCACAGGATGATCGGCACCGACAAGACAGCGGCAACGATGAACCGGTTGCGCATATCGCGGATCATCGCCGCCATCGACATCCCCGCATGGCTCCCGCCGTGCCCCATCGCATCCTGACTCGTACGAGCAGGCATCCCCTCCCCATGCCCACTGTGGGCATCGCGTCGCAAAGGCTCAGCAGGGGCCACCGCATGATCGTGCATCGGCGTGCCCGCGTCGGCGCCGTGCCCCGGGTGCGCATGTGCGGAAGGTCGGGTGGGCGCCACCGTCACGCCCGCGTCGTGTGCGTGGTCGGGGTCGTGAGCGGGATCGCAGATGTGCTCGGGGACGGACTGCCCGGCGCAGTGGTAGCCGCAGTCGATGATCCACTGCCGCAGCTGTGCTTGTGAGTTGAGCTGCGGGTCGTAGGAGACGTTTGCGGTCTGGGAGACCGGGTTCGCCTCGACATCCGTTACCCCGGGCTGGCGGAGAAGCGTCGATTCGACGATCGACTTCGACGATGCCCAGGAGACTCCCTCGACTTCCAGGACGACGGTGCGCGTAGTTCCGTTCATTTCTGTTCTCCTGCTCCGTGAAGCCGATGCGGCGTGCTCATGAGGTGGGCTCGGTTCTGATGACGACTCGCCAGGTGTTCCCTGCGTCGGATGTGGTGCGGACTCCGCCCTCGTCGGCGATCACGACGATCCCCTCCCAGCTGACGGCGATCGCGGACGCGGTGCCGGTGGCGTGCCCGGCAGTCCTCCACACCGCGTCGGGCGTTGTCGCCCCGGTCCAGATGGTGCCGTCGGTATCGACGCCGATGATCCCTTCCTCCACCGTCGGATCGGCCGTGATGACCAGCAGCGCGGGCGCGTTCGGCACAGGCGAGAAGGTGGTGCCGCCGTCGCGGCTGACCATCAGCCCGTCTGGGGTGGTGGCGGTAACGATGTCGGCCTTCATCGTGTCGATGCTGATGTCCCGTGCCGTCAGCGAGACAAGATCCGCCCAGGTCTGCCCGGCATCGGTACTCTCCGCCAGGACGGCCCGGTCCGAGGGGAGCCCGAGGAGGATCTCGGGTGCGGCGGGGGTGGCGGCGAGCATATGAAAGTCGGTGACGCCCGCCAACGAAACCTGCTCCCAGCCGGCCTCGCTGTAGCGGACCAGGCCCACGTTCGGGGCTGTGAAGGTGTGGTCCTGGTTGGCCGGGTCAGGGTGGCCGGACGCGAGGATCGTATCCCCCTGGACGGTGAGTCCCATCGCATCGAATGTGGTCTTACCGACGAGAGAGACCTCATCGGTGGTGAGGTCGACCAGATAGACACCGGTGTGCGCGCCGACCAGCAGCGCCCCGTCCAGATCGAACGCGACATCGTGGACATGCGGAATGAGGGCGGGCGAGGCATCGCTGTCAGGGGACGCGGTGCAGGCAGTGGCGGTCAGGGTAAGCGTCGCGGCGAGGGTGGCGGCGGCGAGGGTGCGGGCGTGTGTGGTCATAGTGGCGTACTCCGGAGACAGCGGGCCGGCCGTCGAGTGCGGCCGGCCCGTGCCGGTCAGAGTGTCGCGAGAATGTCCTCCATCGTGGCGATCTCGGCAGTCTGGGAGGCGATGATGTTCTCCGCAAGGGTGATCACATCGGGGTTCTGCCCGTCATCGACCTCGTCTTGGGCCATCTCGATCGCACCCTCGTGGTGCACGATCATCTGCTCCAGGAACAGGCGGGAGGCCTCAGCACCGGTGGCGTCCTCGAGGGCTTGCATGTCGGAGTCGGACATCATCCCCCCGTGGTCCATTCCGTCTATATCCCCCATCGGGGTGCCCCACTCGTCAAGCCAGGACTCCATCAGCTCAATCTCGGGGCCCTGAGCTGCCTTGATCTGCTCAGCGAGAGTGAGCACGCGTTCGTCGATGCCGTCCTTGGCGAGGATCATGTCGGCCATCTCGACCGCTTGCTCGTGGTGCGGGATCATCATCATCGTGAACTGCATGTCGGCGTTGTTCACGTCGGCGGCCGGAGATGCGGATGCCGATGAGCCCATTCCGGGCATGTTGTCCATCCCGCCACTGCTGGTGGTGCTGGCGCAGCCAGCGAGGGCGAGCAGGGCGGTCAGGGTGATCGCGGCGGTTGCCGCAGCACGGTTGTTCATTAGGTCTCTCCTCAGTCGTATATGAGGCGCACGAGCCGGTGCCCGGGCGCGCGAATGCTGTGCCCACCCGCAACGGGGTCGGCTGACAGCACTCCTCAGGTGCGACTGATGCAGAGAACCAGAAGGGAAGGTGGTCGAGGAAGGACGGTGGCACGGGCGATCAGGGCCGGGCCCGCGCGCAGCGCGGCCCCCCAGGTGATGCCCACGCGCGGGAGGAAGAGCAGCAGCGAGACGATCAGGAGCGCGAGGACGCAGGCCATCGCCAGCATGCTGGCGTGCCCGCCGCAATCCGCGCAGTCCCCGTCGGTCGCCGGCTGGCTGGCGCCGTGGTCGGTGATGCCCACGCTGCCTGTGCCGTGCTCGTGCATCGCCGCTGTCGTGGGTGCGGCGGTCTCAGTGTGACTGTTCAGGGAGTGCATCGCGAGCAGCCCGACGATGATCGCGGCGGTGACAGTGATGAGCAGCAGCAGCGAGTGGCCCAGTCCGCGCGGGCCGGGACGCAGACGCTGCGCTAGAGCGATCATCGACATGTCACCTCCCTCTTTTCCAGGGTAGACCGGCTCAGACCGGCTGCGGGGTGCGGTCGGCCGACGCGGGCGCCGTAACAGCGGGTGCGGGGTGGGGGCGGAAGCTGCGCAGGCGGAGGCTGTTGGTGACCACGAACACGGAGGACAGCGCCATGGCAGCCGCGGCAACTAGCGGGTTGAGTAGGCCGAGCATCGCGATTGGGATCGCGGCGATGTTGTACGCGAATGCCCAGAACAGGTTGCCCTTGATGGTGCCCAGGGTGCGGCGGGACAGCCGGATCGCGTCGACCACGACGAGCAGGTCGCCGGAGGCGATCGTGACATCGGACGCGGCGATTGCCGCGTCCGTGCCGCCGCCCATTGCGACACCGAGGTCCGCGGCGGCCAGGGCTGCGGCGTCGTTGACTCCGTCGCCGACCATGGCGACGACCCGGCCGGCGGATTGCAGCTGACGGATCACCTCGAGCTTCCCGGCGGGGGTGACGCCCGCGCGGACATCGTCGATGCCGACCTGGTTGGCGATGTGCTGCGCGGCGCCGGCGTTGTCGCCGGTGAGTAGCACCGGCGAGAGGCCGAGGGCGCGGAATCGTGTGATTGCTTCGGCGCTGGTGGGCTTGACGGTGTCGGAGACGGCGATGGTGCCGAGGAATTCGCCGGCGCGGGCGACCGCGATCACCGTGGCCCCGGCCGCTTCCAGAGCCTCTGCCTCTGTGCGGTGGGTGATCGGCGGGTGCACGCTCCACTGATCTTCAACCCACAGCGGCCGGCCGGCGACCACGAACGCGCCGTCGACGACGGCCTGCACACCGAACCCGGCATGGGACAGGAAAGACTCGGCCTGCGGCGGGATGCCGTCGGCAGCGGTGACGATGGCGCGGGCGACGGGGTGCTCGGATCCCCACTCGGCCGCCGCCGCGGTGGACAGGAGATCCTCGGCGGTAACGCCGGGTGCGGGTGAGACGGTGGTGACGGTCATCGTGCCGTGGGTGATGGTGCCGGTCTTGTCCAGCACGATGGTGTCGACCTGGCGGGTCTGTTCCAGCACCTGCGGTCCGCGGATCAGGATCCCCAGTTGCGAGCCGCGGCCGGTGCCGACCAGCAGCGCGGTCGGTGTCGCCAACCCCAACGCGCAGGGGCAGGCGATGATCAGAGTCGCGACCGCGGCGGTGAACGCGACCTCGAGTGACCCGCCGACCAGCAGCCACCCCACGAACGCCACGATCGCCAGGACGATCACGATCGGAACGAACACCCCGGAGACGCGGTCGGCGAGGCGTTGCACCTTGGCTTTACCGGTCTGGGCTTCGTCCATCAACCGTTGCATCCGTGCGAGTTCGGTGTCGGCGCCGACCCGGGTGATCTCCACGATCAGTCGTCCGCCGACGTTGACAGTCGCCCCGACCACGCGGGAACCGGTGGTCACCTCGACCGGGACGGATTCGCCGGTGAGCATGCTCGCGTCAATCGCGGAAGCCCCATCGACGACAAGGCCGTCTGAGGGGATCTTCTCCCCCGGCCGTACCAGCACATGGTCGCCGACGATCAACTGGGACACGGAGACCATCTGCTCCGCGCCACCGACCAAACGGGTCGCGTCTTTCGCACCGAGATGCAGGAGTGCGCGGAGCGCTTCGGAGGAAGACTTCTTCGCCCGGGCCTCCGCGTATCGGCCGGCGAGGATGAATACCGTCACCAGAGCGGCGACTTCGAGGTAGATCTCGCCGCTGCCCGCTTCGGGGCTGCCGAACAGGGTGAAGGTCATGTGCATGCCGGGCATCCCGGCCATCCCGACGAACAGCGCATACAGGGACCAGCCGAACGCGGCGATCACTCCGACGCTGATCAGGGTGTCCATCGTCGCGGCCCCGTGGCGGGCGTTCACGAAGGCGGCGCGGTGGAAGGGCCACGCCCCCCACACCGCCACCGGGGCAGTCAGGGTCAAAGCCAGCCACTGCCAGTAGGTGAACTGGAGCAGCGGGATCATTGACATCAGCGCGACCGGCACCGCCAAGGCGGTGCTGATCAGCAGCCGGCGACGCAGCGACACCAGCTCGGGGTCTTCCGCGGGGGTGTCGGTCGATGTGGGCTCGGGCGCGATCGGTGCGGGCAGCACCGCGGAGTACCCGGCGGATTCGACCGCCGCGATCAGCTCCGCCGTCTCGACACCGTCCGCGCGCACACGAGCCTTCTCGGTCGCGTAATTGACGGTCGCCTCGACCCCAGGGAGCTTGTTCAGCTTGCGTTCGATCCGCGTCGCGCAAGACGCGCACGTCATCCCGGAGATCTCGAGCTCCACATCGAGCGCGCTCATGCCGGGCTGCCGGCGAGGGCGTACCCCGCCTCCTCCACCGCGGCGCGCACGCGTGCGGCATCGATCGGGGCAGCGCTGTGAATGGTCACACGCGATGAGCCGCCCGCATTCAGATCGACCGACACGTTCTCGACCCCGTCAATCGCGGTGATCTCCTCTGTGACGCTCATCACGCAGTGCGAGCAGGTCATCCCGTCCACCAGAACATCCTGTGTGGTCGTCGATACAGCAACGCGCGTGTCGGTGGCGGACGCGGTGGAGCAGCAGGTGCAGCCGGTGGCGGAATCTGTCAGGCCCAGGTCGATGCGCTCGTTCGTGGTCATGATGGTGTCCTCTCGGTCGGGGGGTGCGGTTAGGAACGGACCATGCGGGCGATCGCCTCGTTCGCTTCACGGATCTTCTCCGCAGCGACGGCGCCGCCCTCAGCAGTCGCTTCTGCGACGCAGTGCGACAGGTGATCGGCCAGGAGGGACAACGCCACCGTCTCCAGTGCGCTGGTCGCGGCAGAGACCTGCGTGAGGATGTCGATGCAGTACTTGTCGTTCTCGACCATCCGCGCGATCCCGCGCACCTGACCCTCCGCGCGGCTCAGCCGCTTCAGAAGGTCATCCTTGTTTCCCGCGTACCCGTTCATATCTCGATACTATACCCCCCTATGGTATTTTGGGCTGATCGCCACTGATCCCTTTGGTATTGAAAGGCGCTGGCGGAGGATGAGGGAATGAACATCGAGGTCCTGCACCTCGAGGACTGCCCAAGTTGGGTCGAAGCCGGGAGCCGCCTCCGTGAAGCGTTGGATGCGACCGGGGTCGGTGAGACGACCATCACGTACCGACTGCTCGGCACGTCCGCGGACGCAGCCCAGGTCCCCTTCGCGGGTTCTCCCACCATCACGGTCGACGGCCAGGACTTGTTCCCCAATGGCGGGCGCACCGTGGACCTCGCGTGCCGGGTCTATCTGACTCCCACCGGGCTGGCGGGACTCCCCACGACCGAGCAGCTCATCGAAGCGATCGACGCACGTGGACACTGACGCGGCCGTCCGATGTTCCTGCTGCGAGCGAACCCTTCCCCGACGCAAAGTCCACGCGCTGCACGGCACCGCCGGATACGTGTGCCGGCGCTGCGGGCTCTGGATCGCGCTACGGCTCCACAACGACCGACGCGCGGACGACTGACCACTCGCTAGCCGAAGGCCGGATCTTGCTCCCGCCCGACCGCGGCGCTATGTCGACGGGTGCGAATGCCGGTGATGGCTGTCAGGGTAGTGCTCGTGCGCGTGGGTGAGCTCAACGTGCATGTGTGGATGCCGGTGACGGGTGCCGGCTGAGACCGGCTCGGCGTGTTCGTGGTCGTGATGCTCGTCGGGGTGGGTGTGCCAATGGTCGTGCTCGAGCAGCTCGTGGGTGTGTGGGTGTTCGTGCCGCTCCGTGAGATGCAACCAGACCCCAAGCGCCATGAGCGCTCCAGCGATGATCAGCGGGATCGTGAGCGGATCCCCCATCGCGATCGCCAGGACGGCGCCGAAGAACGGGGCGATCGAGAAGTACGCGCCTGCACGCGCGGTGCCGATGTGACGGAGGGCGACGATGAACAGCACCAGGCTGATCCCGTACGCAAACAATCCCGTGACCATCGCCGCCCCGACGTTCAGCAGCGGCGGAAGTGACGCGCCGAGCAGGAAAGCGAGTGTGAGGTTGACCGGTCCCGCAACAAGGCCCTTGACGGCAGCGAGCCAGGTCGCGTCGTGGAGGGCGACCTTTCGGGTGAGGTTGTTGTCAATCCCCCACGCGAGGCACGCGCCGAGGATCGCCAGTGACGGGAGGATGCCGGCGAAGTCGGCCTGGCCGGGCCAGGAGAGCACCACCGCACCGGCGACGATCGCGGCCATACCGAGCGCGATGCGACGGTCGAAGTTCTCCTTGAACACGAACCACGCCAGCAGCGCGGTCGCCACCCCCTCCGCGTTCAGCAGAAGCGATGCGCCGGATGCCGGCATCCCGACCAGTCCGAACATCAGCAGCACCGGGCCGACCACGCCGCCGAAAAGCACCGCCCCGGTCAGAGGCAGCAGCTCCCGGCGTTCCAGACGCACCCGGGGTGCCTGGCGGATCAGCCGGTAGAGGCCGAGGCCGATCCCGGACCCGAGGTAGAGCAGGCCGGCGAGCATCCAGGGGCTCACGTCGGTGAGCAGCAGCTTCGCGATCGGGGTACCCGCACCGAACAGCACCGCTGCGGCCAGGGCGGCCTGAACGCCGGTGTTGCGCAGGGAGGTCAGTCGCACGATTCCACGCTACGCGTGCTCGTGGCGACCGTCATGGTCATCGTGGTGGTGGTCTTCGATTTCGAGTTCACCGGTGAGGGCGGCGACCGGCACGGTGCACGCGTCGCCACGCCACGCTTCGCGCCCTTCCTTCACGGCGAACCCAGCGATGAACAGTGCAGCGAGGGAATCCGCCCAGGCCCAGCCGAACAGGCTGTTCAGCAGCAGGCCGACCAGGAGCGCCGCGGACAGATAGGCGCAGATCAGGGTCTGCTTCGAGTCAGCCACCGCTGATGCGGAGCCCAGTTCCCGGCCGGCGCGCCTCTCGAGCCAACTCACAAAGGGCATGATGGCGAGGCTGATCGCGGCCAAGGCGATCCCGACCGGGCTGTGCTCCGGCTCCCGCAGGCCGGTCAACGAGAGCACGGCGTCGACGGTCACGTAGGCGGCTAGGGCGAAGAACGAGACGGCGATGATCCGCAGGGCGGGCTTCTCCCGCGTCTCGGGGTCGCGGGCGGAGAACTGCCACGCGATCGCAGCCGCGGAGAGGACCTCGACGAACGAATCAAGCCCGAAGCCGATCAGCGCGGCGGATGAGGCGACCCCTCCGGCGATCAGCGCGATGATGCCCTCGACGACGTTGTAGGTGATCGTGAACGCAACGATCCAACGGATCCGCCGACGCAGGATGACTACACGGGCGGGGTCAGTCGTGACGCTCACGCCACCGCCCCCGCACCGCAGCACAACGGGACGGCACAGTCGGGGTCGACGCACCCGGTGCCCTCGTCGACCGCGAGCACAACCTGCACCACCGCGCCGATCGCGTGAGTGAGGTGCGGGTCGGCGATCTCATACCGGGTCTGCCGCCCCTCCGGCGTCGCGACGACAATGCCGCACCCGCGCAGGCAAGAGAGATGGTTGGACACGTTCGTCCGGGTCAGATCGAGGTCGCGTGCCAGCTGCGCCGGGTACCCGGGCTGGTCAAGGAGCGAAATCAGGATCCGCGACCGGGTTGGATCGGCCATCGCACGACCCAACCGATTCATCACATCGACGCGCGAAGACAACGTCAGCATTGACTGACTATACAGCCTCCAGTGACCTATACAGGTCTGACAGCGGGACAGAGCCGCGTGGAGCTCCGTGCAGCGCAAGCCGATCCCCATCTGGGACACTCTTGGTCGTCTGTGAAATGTTGAGGTGGCCCCCGTTGTGACGGCTTGGTTTGGCCCCACCTCATCGTGGTTCTCGTCTGACAGGTTGTCGACGGGGAGGGCTGGGATGGTGTCCTGGGTTGATCTGTTCGCGAGTATCCGCAGGGGATGCTCGTGTTGAGGGGTGTCGCAGCACCCAATCTCGGCACGCCACAACCCGCCCGAACCGCGGCAGCCCTTTAGCCTGAGCCAGTGACGTCCCCCGAGCTGCAGCCCACCCCAGCCGGGACCCGCCCCCGACACCGGTCCCTCATCGTCGTGTTCCTCTGCGGCGCTGCGATCGGCATCCTCGGCGGAATGATCGGACTCGGCGGCGCAGAATTCCGGCTGCCGCTGCTGATCGGGTTCTTCGGGTTCGCCGCTCTCCCCGCGATCATCATGAACAAAGCGATGAGCCTGGTCGTGGTCATCACCGCGATCCCCGCACGCCTGATCGCCGTCCCGCTGACAGAACTCTCCCCCTACCTCTATATCGTCCTGAACCTCCTCGCCGGCAGCCTCATCGGCGCCTGGCTCGGCGCGCACTGGGCCACCAAACTGGCCTCCAAAACCCTCCACCGGGTCATCGCGATCTTGCTCGTGCTGATCGCCATCCTGCTAGTCGTGACGCACTTCTTCGCCTTCGAACCCCTCAACCTCACCGACGCGCCTCGCATCATCCTCGGCGTCGCCGCCGGCGTGCTGATCGGCGTGGTCGCCGCGCTGATGGGCGTCGCCGGAGGCGAGCTGCTGATCCCCACGATCGTGCTGCTCTACGGGACCGACATCAAGATTGCCGGAAGTCTGTCCCTGCTGGTGTCTCTGCCGACCATGCTGGTCGCGTTCGCCCGCTACAGCAGAGACAACAGCTTCGCCGTCCTCGGACAAAACAAGGGCTTCCTCATCGCGATGACCCTCGGATCCATCGCCGGCACGGTTGTCGGCGGACTTCTTCTCGGAGTGATCCCGAGCATCGTCCTCATCCCGCTACTCGTGCTGCTCCTCGTCCTTTCCTCGATCAAGGTCTGGCACCACGAATAGCGCAGCTTTACCAGGGCTGACGGCCACCCCTCAGGGCTACCTCAAGCTGCTCACGAAGCGCAGCGACCTCCGCCCGCTGTGCCGTGACAATAGCTCTCTTACCTGATCCGCCAGGAGTCAAGGTCTGCTGCTCGAAAGCATTTCCGCCGCGAGGCCGCGAATCTGCAATGCGATCCCATCGCGCATTGTGCGCACTCCGTTGATGTCCCACTCCTCGGGATTTGCGAACTCCCACTCGACGAGCCTCCCGGTCACCGGGCCAGGGAGAGATAGACCGGGCTTCATTGTCACCACCACGTCCGCGGTCGCCAGATCCTCTGAGGTGATCAGCCGAGGCCGCGCCGCCGACGTGTCAGCGCCCACCTCCTGAAGTGCCTCGGCGACGACGGGGTTGATCTCGTCCGCTGGACTGACGCCGGCGCTCCTGGCGATGAATTGGTCGGGCGCGACGACTCCCAGCAGGTGTGCTCCAAGTTGCGATCGGCCCGCATTGTGCTGGCAGATGAAGAGGACGGTCGGCGGGGTAGTCATGCGAGAGCTCCGATCGGTTGGTTCGCTCGCGACCATGCCTGTGTCGCCGCTTGAACGGCATCCCACGGTGATCCCAGCGGTGGGGTGTAGGAAAGATCGAGGTCGCTGATCTGGTCGACCGTCAGGCCGGCGAACAGCGCCGTCGCATAGATGTCGACGCGCTTGGCGGTCTCCGTGCCGAGCCGGCCGACCAATTGAGCGCCGAGCAGAAGACCGGAGTCGGTGTCGCCGGTGATGCGGATGCTGATCGGCTGCGCTCCCGGGTAGTAGCGCTTGTGGTCGTCTGCAACGGTTTGCGCACTGGCCGGTGAGTAGCCGGCAGCAACCGCTTCGTGATCGCGAAGCCCGGTGCGGGCGGCAACGACGTCGAAGACCTTGACCACCTGAGTCCCGACAGAGCCCGCGAATCGCGCCGAAGCGCCCAGCGCGTTCTCCCCTGCGATACGGCCCTGCTTGTGAGCAGTCGTGCCCAGAGGGAGATACGTCACACCAAGCAAGCGGTGATGGGTCACGACACCGTCGCCGGCGGCAAATACATGCGGCACCCCGGTGCGCATCTGCTCGTCGACGACGACTGCCCTGCCTGCGCCGAGGGTCGCTCCGGCATCCTCGAGCAGGCTCGTGTTGGGGCGAACTCCCACGACAGCGAGGACCAGGTCGGCGGTGTACGTGACAGATTGCCCCTCCCGCTCAGCCCGAACGATGAGCCCCGTCGCCGTCTTCTCCACGGCGCGCACGGTGGTGTTCGTGTCGACAACGACGCCGTGCTCGATCAGTTCGGCATGCACGAGACACGCCAGCTCCGGGTCGAGCGTGGACAACACCTCGGGGCCGCGCTGAAGTTGGGTCACCGCGATTCCTCGAGCGGTGAAGCCCTCCGCCATCTCGAGCCCGACGTAGCCGGCGCCGATGATGATGGCGCTGCGGGGATCACGTTCGGTGAGGTGCTTGTCCAGGGCGAAGGTGTCGCCCATGGAATGGATGACGTGTACGCCGTCGTCAGGTCCGAGCTGGTCGAGACCGGTGATGCCGGCGTAGGCGGGAAGCGCGCCGGTGCCGACGATCAGCTCGTCGTAGTCGATGACGGACTCGCCGCGTTCGTCTCGCACGGTCAGCTGACGGCCGGCAACATCGATTCCAGTCGCGAGCGTATCCAGTCTCAATCGCATGCCGGTTGCTTCGAGGTCGGCGCGCGTGCGGTGGGCGAGCGACTGCCAGGGCTTCACATCACCCGAGAAGAAATACGGGATGCCGCAGATGGAGTAATTCGGATACGAGTCGGCGACCACGACGGTGACGTCGACGTCGGGGTCGAGTTCTCTGGCGCGCAGCGCAGCGGAGATCCCCGCGTCGCTGCCGCCGATAGCGACAAGGTGCATCCCGCAGTCCTACTTCGTGGCGGCCGGGACGAGTTCGGCGAGCAGGTGCTCGACGCGTGTTCGCACGTCATCACGAACGGCGCGGACGCCGTCGAGACTGAGGTCGGCTGGGTCGGCCAGCTCCCAGTCCAGGTACCGCTTGCCAGGGTACAGGGGGCACGCGTCGCCGCATCCCATTGTCACGACGGCGTCCGCGGCGCGGACGACGTCGTCGGTGAGCGGCTTCGGGAACTCCTCCGACACATCGATGCCGAGTTCGGCGAGCACCGTAACGACGGAGGGGAGGATGCCTTCTCCCGGCTGTGAACCGGCGGAGCGCACGTGGACTCGGTCACCGGCGAGGTGCCGGGTGAGGGCGGCGGCCATCTGCGAGCGTCCGGAGTTCTGGACGCAGACGTACAGCACTTCGGGAACGGGCTTGGCGATGTAGCCGCGGGACTGGGCGAGAGCGGTGAGGCGGTCGCGAGCGAACTTCTCAGCCAACGACGGCAGGTGGGTGGAGACGGCAGCCGTTCGCGCGAGAGCAGTGTAGGACTCGAACACGACGCGCTCCACCGTCTCTTCGCTGACCATCCCGGCGAACTGCTGCGCCAGCCGTTCAGCCGCACGATGCAGAACGGAGTCCGGCGACAGAAGAGCGTCCTGACCCCTGCGGCCTGTCACGCGTGCACCCGCTCAGGCAGCAAGTCCTCGACCAGCGCCTGCACGCGGCGGCGGATCTCGTCGCGGATCGGGCGCACCGTTTCGATGCCCTGGCCTGCCGGGTCATCCAGCACCCAGTCCTCGTAGCGCTTTCCGGGGAAGATTGGGCACACGTCGCCGCACCCCATCGTGATGACCACGTCGGACTCTTTGACCGCGTCGACTGTGAGCACCTTGGGTGTGTTGTTTGCGATGTCGATGCCCTCTTCGGCCATCGCCTCGATCGCGGTGGGGTTGATTTGGTCCTTCGGTGCGGACCCCGCCGAAAGCACGTCGATGTCGCCACCGCCGAGTTCGCGGAGGAATCCCGCGGCCATCTGTGAGCGACCCGCGTTGTGGACGCAGACGAAGAGAACGGTGGGCTTGTCAGACATGGTTTCTCGCTTTCTGTGCCCTCGAAGCATAGAGGATCATCTATGTATGAATCTACAACGGGCGGTGAACGGACGGTGTCATCGCGTGAGGACGACGGGGAGCAGATCGTGCACTCTACGGGTGATCTCATCTCGGATTGCCCGAACTTCGCTGAGCGGGCGACCTACGGGATCATCGACGTCCCAATCGAGGTAGGTCGTACCGGGATACGTCGCACAGACGTCGCCACAGCCCATCGTGATCACAACGTCTGCTGCTCGGACCACGTCGTCCGTGAGGGGCTTCGGGAACTCGCCAACGAGAGGAATCCCGATCTCATCGAGGGCGGCGACGATCGAACTGCGGACGTCGTCCGACGGCGCGGACCCGGCGGTGCGAACGCGAATGCTCTCTCCGGCAAGGTGACGAAGCACGGCAGCGGCGATCTGTGATCTGCCGGCGTTCTGAACGCAGACGAATAGCACCTCGGGGACGTCGGTCACCCGTACCGCGGTCTCGATGCGGTCTGCCGTGAACGCCGCGGTCCGGGAGCCAAGGAGTCGAGGGTTTGAGGTGGCCTTGAGCAGGTCGTGGGTCTGGATGACGTAGCGCTCGACCTCTGCGCGGTCTATGGCGCCGTCGAATCTGACGACGAGGTTGTCGATGACTCGATCGAGGTCGACTTCGTGAACCTCATCGAGCGATTCGTCAAGAAACAGTGCGCGAATGCGTTCACGGTGTTCCGGCGCGATCGCGTACCAAGTCTGGCGTCCAGACGGTTCTCGGGTCACGATGCCCTCGTCGAGAAGCGCCCGCATGTGGTGGCTCACAGTGGGCTGGCGTAAGCCGAGCGTCTCAGCCGTGCGCCCGACCAGGACGCGGCCGTCGTCTGTGGCGAGCATCAACCGGAGAATTGCCGCGCGGGTCGGGTCCGCAAGCACTGACACACTGCGCGCCGACACCACCGCACTCATAGATGGGAGTCTATCCACGGTAGGATCGTGGCGTGCCATCGCCGCTTCCCACCCCAGCCAGCTCGGGATCGAATCCCCCGCTGGGGCGTTCGGCCGCCGAAGACCTGGCCCGGACGCTTCGGGCAGTCGCGGATCCCACGCGCCTGCAACTGCTCAGCGTCATCCTCGACTCCGCAGACGGGCGCGCAACGGTCACCCAACTCACCGAGGCGCTGGGACTGCGCCAGCCCACCGTTACGCACCACGTGCGAATCCTCGTCGAGGACGGGCTTCTCGAGCGGGAACCAGACGGAAAGTTCGCGTGGCTGTCCGTGGCCGCCGATCGTCGGCCGGCAATCGAGGACCTCCTGCGATGAGCTCCGAACCCCCGCACCGCGTCGGTCGACCGCTCGACCTCGCGGCCGCGCAAACCCGCGCCGCACAAGCCGCCGTGCTCGGTGACACGCCGACGCTGCGGGTGCTGAGCGCTCTGGCCGCGGGTGCACCGGCGGACGAACTCGTCACCGTTTTGCAGGTCTCCCAAGCAAGCGTCTCGGATGCTCTTTCCACGCTTGAATCGGTCGGCATCGTGCACCGCGACACTGCCGGTGGGCACACGCTCACGGCTGAAGCGTGGGTGCGGTTCGGTCGCCTGCTGGTCAGTGGAGTGCCGGCGCTTCCCGCACCCGCGAACGAGCCGCCCATATCGGCGCTTCCGGACACGATCGAGAGCGTCGCCCGAGACCTGTCGTATCGCTTCAGTTCGACCTTCAATGCCGAGACGGTCTCGCGGTATGTCGCAGAGAGCTACCTGCTGCTGAGTCAGCGAGCACGGGTGCGGACACATTTGGCCGCGTTGACCGCCCGTTACGCAGCCGACCGGTTGGACGCGCTGGCCTCCGTGCGGGGACTGACATTGCGAGGCACCCCTGAGGTGCTCTTCGTCTGCGTTCAGAATGCGGGGCGGTCGCAGATGGCCGCAGCGTATCTCCGTCATCTGGCGGGGGGTGCCGTTCACGTACGCACCGCCGGCTCCGAACCTGCTGCCATCGTTCATCCACGAGTCCTCGAGGCGCTGGACGAGGTAGGAATTCCTGTGTCGGACGACTTCCCGAAGCCGCTCACCAACGAAGTCGTCCAGGCTGCCGACTATGTCGTGACGATGGGCTGCGGCGATGCGTGCCCTGTCTATCCGGGCCGGCGCTATATGGACTGGGAATTGGATGACCCACTCACGCTGGACGACGTCGGGCTTCGCGTCGTGCGCGATCTCATTCGCGTGCATGTGGAGGACCTGCTCGTCGAAATGGGTATCGCCGGTCAGCCGGCCAGCCGGTAGCCGACACCGCGCACCGTCTCGATGACCGCCGAACCCCCCTGCTCGGCAACTTTCGCGATTCGCGCACGCAAATGGTTGATCACGACCCGCACCGCCGCCTGCGGATCGGCGGGGGCTCCCTGATAGCCGGCAGCAAGCTGATCAAGCGGCACCATGCGCGGATGACTCTGAGCAAGCTCGAGCACGACGGCGAATTCCCGGGGACTGGCATCGATCTGATGACCAGCCCACTCGATCCGGTGTCGCGCGGCATCCACCGTCAGCTCCCCGATCTTGATTGGCCCTGTCGCCGGGCCACCGGTCGGGATCACCCGCAAGGTTCTGGCCAACCGTTCCGGAGTGAGCGGCAGGTCTACGGTGCCGCGGACACCCGCCCGCAGCGCCGCGCTCACCGTTGCCGCATCTGTCGTCGGCGTCAACCCGAGGACAACCGAGGAACTGCACGTGGCCACGGCAAGATCGAGCAGATCGCGCAACTGGGTGCACGGAATCTCCGGCGAGACCACGAGTGTTGCCGTCCGGTCGTGTACAACCTCTGTGAGCGCCGCCAGAACGTCCTCGCGGAGCACGATCGAAAGCCCGAAGCGCCGAAACTCTGCCGCGCCACCGCGCAAAGCCGTGGCATCGGGTGCGAGCAGGACAACCCGCGTGGACCCGACGATCGGATCTGCCGTCAGAGTCATCCGAACCTGCCGCTGATGTAGTCCTCGGTGCGCTGGTCGGTCGGGTTCTCGAAGATCTGCGATGTCGTGCCGTACTCCACCAGCACGCCAGTACGGTTGCCTGTGGTCTCATCCGGGAGCGCGGTGAAGAATGCAGTGCGGTCCGCGACCCGGGCCGCCTGTTGCATGTTGTGCGTCACGATGATGATTGTGTAGTCCAGGCGCAGTTCGTGCATCAGGTCCTCGATGCGGCTCGTCGCGATGGGATCCAGCGACGAACACGGCTCATCCATCAAGATGATGTCCGGCTTCACCGCAATCGTGCGGGCGATGCACAGACGCTGCTGCTGCCCCCCGGACAGGCCGAATGCAGACTGCTTAAGCTTGTCCTTCACTTCGCTCCAGAGCGCAGCGCGCGTGAGTGATTCTTCGACGAGGTCGTCCATCGAGTCAACCTTCATGCCCGTCACGCGGGGCCCGTAGGCGATGTTGTCGTAGATGGACTTCGGGAACGGGTTGGGCTTTTGGAAGACCATCCCGATTCGCCGGCGAACCTCGATCGGGTCGACGCCCTTGCCGTAGATGTCCTCGTCCTGGAACAGCACCTGCCCCTCCACGCGGGCGCCGATGACGAGATCGTTCATCCTGTTGAGCGAGCGCAGAAGTGTGGACTTGCCGCATCCTGACGGTCCGATCAGTGCGGTGATCTCGTTCTTGCCGAAGTCCAGATTCACGCCGGTGACCGCGCGGAATTCGCCGTAGAAGACGTTGACGTCTTCGCAGCTGATGATGCCGCTCGGGGTTTCGCGCAGAACCCTCACCTCCGCGGGATGGAAGTTGGGGTGCGGCTCGTCGTGGTCGCTCGTGGTCGTTGTCGGGTCGCTCATGGCTACCACCGTTTCTGGAACTTGTTGCGGATGAAGATGGCGACACCGTTCATCAGGAGGAGAACGATGAGCAGGAGCACGCTGGTGGCCGCAGCCAACTCGTGGAAACCTTCCTGCGGTCGGCCGGTCCAGTTGAAGATCTGGATCGGCATTGTCGTGTAGCCACTCATGAGGCCATTTGGATCGAAGGTGATGTACACGAGCGCGCCGAGCACCAGGAGTGGCGCCGCCTCACCCAGTGCACGCGAGAGGGCGATGATCGATCCGGTCGCGATGCCCGGTACGGCCGCGGGAAGCGTCTGCCGCCATGTCGTCTGCCACGCCGTCGCGCCCAGCGCCAAGGATCCATCGCGGATTTCGCCGGGGACTGCGCGCAGCGCCTCGCGGGTGGCGATGATGATGACCGGCAGGATCAGCAGTGTCAGAGCAAAGGCCCCGCCGATCACGATGTTGGTGTCGGCGACGCCGAGCATCTTCAGGAACGCCAGCGCGAGCAGGCCGTAGACGATCGACGGCACAGCGGCGAGGTTCTGTACGTTGAGTTCGACCAGCCGGTTGTACCACTTGCGATTGTCGGCGAACTCCTCCAGGTGCACCGCCGCCGCGATTCCTACCGGAAGCGACAGGACAGCAGTGGTGATGATCACAAGCACGGAGCCGAGGATCGCTGGCCGCGCGCCGGCATTGTCGGGCGTCGCGGCGGGGTAGTTCGTGATCAGGTCGAGTGTGAGCTTGCTCTGGCCTTCGATGAAGATCGTGATGAGCAGCGTCACGAGCACGCCGAAAGCGATCAGCAGGGACAGCCACAGCAGGATCAGGAAGATCAGCGCTGAGGGGCGCAGCTCTCCGTTCTTCCCCTTGCCGAGGGGCTCCGCGATGGGAATCGGCCGCTGGCTGTGCGCGGTGACAGACATCAGTAGGCCTCTCTGAAGCGGCGCACGAAGCGGATGCTGATGAAGTTGATCGCCAGCGTTATGAGGAACAGCAGCAGCCCGACTGCGAACAACGTGTCGTACTCCAGGCTTCCGACCCGGGAATCTCCCAGCGCCGCGTTGGCGATGAAGCCGGTCATCGTCTGTCCTTGCTCCAGTGGATTGGTGACCATGCGCGCCTGGCTGCCCGCTGCGATCGCGACGATCATCGTCTCGCCGATGGCCCGCGAGATGCCCAGCACGATGGCCGCGACCACACCCGAGAGGGCAGCGGGAAACACCACGCGAAGAGTTGTCTGCATCCTGTTCGCACCGAGCGCGGCGCTGCCCTGTCGCATCGCGACCGGAACGGCCGACATCGCGTCCTCCGAGATGGACGCGACCGTGGGAATGATCATGACCCCCATCACCAGCCCGGCGGCGAGGACACTGAACGCGCCGGTGGGCAACTGCAGCCACTCCCTGAACACCGTCGCCTGAACGAACTGGAGGGCAAAGAAGCCGTAGACCACTGTCGGCACGCCGGCCAGGATCTCTAGCAGTGGCTTAAGGACGGATCGGACCTTCGGCTTCGCGTACTCCGAAAGGAGGATCGCCGCTCCCAGGCCAAAGGGGACGGCGACCAGCAGCGCGATCCCGGTCGTCCACAGCGTTGCCGTGACCAGTGGGAGCACCCCGAATGATGCGTCGGCAAACCGAGGCGCCCAGCGGGTTCCGAACAGGAACTCCCAGACGGGCACTTGCGTGAAGAACTCCAGGGCGGGCAGGAGCAGTGCGATCAAGATCCCGATGGTCGTGAGGATCGTCGCGATCGCCGCAATCCTCAGGACCGCCTTGATCACGGCCTCGCCCGGGCGAGGCTTGCCCGCGAAGTGACTCTTGGGCCGGGGGCCCGAGGAGGTGATCCTCGGGCCCCCGGTCTTCTCCGTGACAGCTGTCATGAGGAGGTTCTACTCAATCTGGAGCAGCGTCAACTCAACCGAGCGACGCGAGCTCCTCCTGCGCGGTCGTGATCTGCTCGTCCGTGAGGGGGACGAACAGAGCCAGCCCGGCTGCCTCGACGGAGTTCTCAACGTAGAAGTCGACGAATGCCTTCACCTGCGGCTTGTCCGTGTAGGACGCGTGGCTGACGTAGATGAAGAGGGGACGACTGAGCGGCGTGTACGTGCCGTCCTGAACGGTCTCCGTGCTCGGCGCGACTCCGTCAACGGATGCCGCAACGATGACGCCTTCGTTCTCCTCCACGTAGCTCAGACCAAGGAAGCCGATCGCGCCCACGTCACCAGCCACACCCTGAACCGTGATGTTGTCATCCTCGGACGGGCTGTAGTCGGTGCGGATTGCTCCCTCTTCGCCATTGATCGCAGCGGTGAAGTAGTCGAAGGTGCCCGAGTCGGTGCCGGCACCGAACAGAACGATCGGCTCGTCAGGGAAGCTCGGGTCGACATCCGACCAGCTGTTGACGACGCCCTCGGACTCGGGACCCCAGATGGTGGCGAGCTGCTCGACCGTCAGGTCGGTAGCCCAATCGTTCTCCGGGTTGATGATGACCGAGAGGCCGTCGTTGGCGACGACGACCTCGGTGTACTCGACACCGTTCGCCTCGCACTCAGCGGCTTCCTCGTCCTTGATCGGGCGGGACGCGTTGGAGATGTCGGTTTCACCGGCGCAGAACGCCTTGAAGCCACCACCTGTTCCCGACGTCGCAACTGTGACATTGACGCCGGGCTCGGCTTCCTTGAAGAGATCTGCTGCTGCAGAGGTGAGCGGCTCGACTGTCGACGATCCGTCGGCGACAACGGCGCCGCTGAGACCGCTGCTGGAGCCGTCCGGGTTGGTGGTCGCCTCGCCGCCGGCGGACTGACCGCCACACGCGCTGAGGGCGAGTGCGGCAGCGGTGATCGCTGCGAATGCCGCGAGCTTTACTGTGGTCTTGTTCACGATGCGCTTTCGTTCAGGCCTTGAGGGCCAATCTCGGACCGCTGGTGCAGCGAGTCAGATAGACGGGCTTCTATCCGATTCACATAGAAGACTCTCTATGTGAACGAAGGGTGAACGCAACTCGTACGTCAGAGGTCGCGCGGGCCGATTCTTAGCGCGCGCATCCCGAGATCGGTCAGCACGATGGCGTCGTGTTGGCGTCTGACCCACTCGAGGTTCTCAAGCCTCCACAAGATCTGACCAGTCATGCGTGGCAAGGCCGACCGGTGGCGCGCGGCCAACTCGGGGTGCCGTGACGCCCACTCTGCGGCGATCGATTCGGGCGACATTGGCTGATTCTCAGAGATGATGGCCAGGACGAGCGACCGGACAGCGCTGAGGTGCCGCCTGATCTCCGTGTCAGCCATCGCTGACTCAGTCGTCACCATTCACCGCGCTGCGTCGCTCGATCAGCACGGTGTCGCGCCACTGTCCGGCGTGTGCGCCGAGAAGCGACCGCGCGATCCGCTCGCGGGCCCCGATCACGCGGAACCCCGCCGCTTGGTGAACGCGGAGGCTGGCGGTGTTCTCAGGGAAGATGCTCGACTGGATCGTCCAGAATCCCGCCCGATCGGACGCGGCGACGAACGCATCGAGCAAGTGTCGGCCAAGTCCTTGGCCGCGCGCGTCGCGGTGGACGTAAACCGAGTGCTCGATGACTCCCCGGTACGCGGTACGCGTCGAGACTCGTGACGCAGCTGCCCAACCGAGTACGCGTCCGCCGTCATCGACCGCGACCAGGCGCGGCTCGGTGATCTTGCCGGCGTCGAACGCCTCCCACTTGGGCGTCTGCGTTTCGAAGGTCGCTTCGCCGTCCTCGATGCCGTGGCGGTAGATCTCCTCGACAGTCGGCCAGTCGGACGGGACCATGCTGCGGACGGTCGTCACGAGCAGCATCCGCCTCCGTCGCTCGCGTCGGTGGAGCAGACCCCCGTGGCGGGGAGCACGAGTTCGACGTTGGATGCCGAGGCTGTGTCGTCTGCCAGCCACGCGGTGACCGAACGGACCTGCTCGTATCCGGTGGCGAGGAGGAAGGTCGGTGCGCGTCCGTAGGACTTCATCCCGACGACGAAGAAGCCCTTCTCGGGGTGCGTGAGTTCGCGGAACCCGTGCGGCTCGACGGTGCCGCAGGAATGCACGTTCGGGTCGATCAGGGGCGCCAGTCGCTTGGGGGCCTCGACGATGTCGTCGAGCTCGAGGCGGATCTCGCGCAACATCTCCAGGTCGGGGCGGAACCCGGTGGCGTTCACAACGATGTCCGTGACGTGGCTGACGACCTCGCCGCGGCGGTGCCCGACGAGCTCAACGCTGTCGCCGGTGCGATGGGCACGGATGATCTCGAACCCATCGAGGACAGTGATCCGCCCGTCGGCGACCGCCTGGTCGACTCGGCTGCCGAGCCGTGCACGGTCGGCGAGTTCGTCGTCTGCCGAGGAGGAGACTCGCACCGCCTGCGCGTTGCGGATCAGCCAGGTCACGGTCGTGCCGGGCTCCTGCCGGGCGAGTTCCACAAGACCGAGCAGAGTGTTTGCGGCGGAGTGGCCGGCCCCGACCACGGTCGTGTGCCGCCCGGCAAACATGGCACGGTCTCGGCCGAGAACATCCGGCAGCGCGGCCGTCACCCGATCGGCGATCTCCGTCATGCCGAGCAACTCGAGCCCGCCCGACGACAGCGAGTTCGGCGACCGGTATGTGCCGGAGGCGTCGATCACCGCGCGAGCGGCGACGTCTTCGATCTCCCCATCTGCGGTCCTAGTGCGGAGCGAGAACGGCGTCGCGAAGCGTGCCCTCGTGCGGGTGCGGTCCATTCCCTCACGGGTCACCCCGATGACCTCGACTCCGGTGCGCGTGCGCGTGGCGATCGGCTCGAGCGCAGCCAGCGGCGCAACGTACTTCTCGACCAGCTCGGTGCCGGTCGGAGCGCGCTCAGGTTCCGGCAGCTCCCATCCCTGCGCCTCGAGCAGTCGCCGCGAGGCCGGGTCGACCAGGTGCTTCCACGGCGAGAACAGCCTGGTGTGGCCCCATGCGCGGACGCTGGCTGCCGCCTGCTCGCCTGCCTCGAAGATGACGAAGTCGATGCCACGCTCTAGAAGATGTGCGGCAGCGGCCAGTCCGATCGGGCCGGCACCGACGATCGCGACAGGTAGCGTTGCGAGTCGGTCGTTCTGTTCAACACGGGGCGTCAGGTCGAGCAGGGTCACAGCATCCTCCAGCAGAATATCGATGAACGTCGATACCCGATTGTGCACCGCTCTATCGACATCTGTCAATATCTACTATTGTCGATGTATGACCACGATGCTCGAGGTGACCGACGTGACCGCAGGCGGCTGCTGCACTCCCCTCCAGCGTGAGCCGCTCACTGCCGAAGAGGCGGAGCAGCTCGCCACGACGATGAAAGCTCTCGCCGACCCGGCCCGCCTCCGGCTGCTGTCGATTGTCTCGGCATCGGAAGGCTCTGAGGCGTGTGTGTGCGACCTGATCGAGCCGGTGGGGCTGAGCCAGCCGACGGTGTCACATCATCTGAAGGTGCTCACCGCGGCGGGATTCCTCACTCGCAGCAAGCGCGGCACGTGGGCGTACTTCAAGCTCGTCCCCGGCGCTCTCGACCGCGTCTCGCAGCTGCTCATCGCGTCGTGAGTCCGGACACCACTCGCGCCCTCGCCGGCGAGTTCCTCGGCAGCGCGCTCCTCGCTGCGGTCGTCGTCGGCTCCGGCATTGCTGCGCAGACATTGTCGCCATCCGATACCGGTCTCGCCCTCTTCGAGAACGCGTTTGCGACAGCGCTCGGTCTGGCCGTTCTGATCCTGGTCTTTCAGACGGTGTCCGGAGCCCACTTCAACCCGGTGGTATCCGTCGTCGACGCACTGCTTCACCGCAAGGGGTGGGCCGTGACGGCGGCGTACATCCCTGCGCAGGTGCTCGGCTGCATCGCCGGCGCGATCCTTGCGAACCTGATGTTCGCCGAGCCCGCCGTCGCATGGAGCTCGAATGACAGAGCCACGTGGCCGCATCTTCTCGCGGAGGTCGTCGCGACTGCCGGTCTCGTCCTGGTGATTTTCGCTCTCGTCCGCACCGGACGGTCGCACCTGGCCGCTCCAGCCGTCGGCGCCTACATCGGCGCCGCGTACTTCTTCACCTCGTCCACGAGCTTCGCCAACCCCGCGATCACGGTCGGACGCGCCTTCAGCGACACATTCGCCGGCATTGCACCCACCTCCGTCCTGCCATTCATCGGAGCGCAGCTGGTCGGCGCCGCCCTCGGCTGGTTACTGATTCGCGCCTTCTTCCCCGTCGCGACCGCCGCACCGGCGGCGTCTGGCGGCTGATGACCGTACTCTCGCGACCGCGCACGGGACTGGCCGCCCTCGCGATCGCGCAGATCGTCGCCTGGGGCGTTCTCTACTACGCCGTCCTGGTCGCCGCGCCCGCGATCGCGGTTGACACCGGTTGGGACGAGCAGTCCATATTCGTCGCAATCACCGCAGGTCTGTTGACATCCGCGGTGTGTGCGATCCCCGTTGGCCGGTGGCTGGACAGTCACCCTCGGCGCGTCATGGTCTGCGGTGCGATCATCGCCACCCTCGCGCTGTTGGGCGCATCAGCATCGCCGAGCATCTGGGTCTTCGTGGCCGCCTGGATCGTGTGCGGTGCCGCCCAAGCCGCTGTCCTCTACCAAGCCGCGTTCACGATCATCACGCACCGACACCAGGAAGGCCGCCGCGGCCCCCTGACCCTCGTCACGCTTGCCGGCGGCCTGGCTTCCACGATCTTCGCTCCGACTACCGCATGGCTGGTGGAACTGACCGGCTGGCGGGTGGCATTCGTGGTTCTTGCCGTGGTCCTCGCCGCCGTACTCATCCCGACGTACGCCCTCACGGTGGAACGCAACTGGGCTCACCTCGGCAGCCAGCCAGGCAACGCCGCAGAGGCTCGTCAGGTGCTTCGCACCGTCCGATTCTGGGTGTTGGCCAGCTCACTCGCTTTGATGTCTTTCTCGCTGTACGCGGTCACCCTGTCCGCGGTACCGGCGTCTGTGCAGAAGGGCATGGACCTTCAGACGGCATCGTGGGTGCTCGGCCTCATCGGCGCGGGCCAAGTCCTCGGCCGACTCCTCTACCTCGGGATGCCGCGCACAGCGGCCCCCTGGATCGCTCCGGCGGTGGTCGGCTTGCTGGGAGCCACCGTTCTTGTGGGGTTTGCCGCCGCAGGCCGACCGATCTGGATCTTCTCAATCGCGATCGTCGCGGGAGCGGTGCGTGGTGCGCTCACGCTCGTGCAAGCGTCCGCTATCGCGGACCGCTGGGGATCGCGGTCCTATGGCCGGCTCAATGGCATGCTCGCGGGTCCCGTGGCCGCGCTCACCGCACTCGCGCCTGGCGCGGCCGCGATATTGGCGGCATCCCTCGGCTCGTACTCGGCGATGGGCTTCGTCATGGCGGCCGGATGCGCCGTCGGCGGCTTGCTTGTCATTCGGCGGTAGGACTCACGCGAACTGAGGAATGCCGCCGGTCAAGGCAGAAAGCCGGGCTACTCCGATCGGCTCCTCCGCCAGCAGCGGGACGATCGCCACACGATCCGACAACTCGCGTACTCGGACGATCTGCGTGACCTCGTTGCGCGCGCGTGTGCGCAGGAACGCCGACTGCGGATGCGCAGCGGCGATGGAGTTGTTCACTACCCACGCCCAGGGGTGGATGCCAGCCCGCTTCAAATCCTCCTGGAGACCGGCGGCTTCGAGCACGGGTGTCGTCTCCGCGAGCGTCACGAGAATGATCTTGGTCTGCGCGGGATCCTGGAGTCGCATCAACGGCGTCGAGTACGACATGTTCGCGGCACCCATCTGTCGTGCGATCTCGCGGTGGTACGAGCCCGCAGCATCCAGCAGCAGGAGCGTGTGACCGGTGGGGGCCGTGTCCATGACGACGAATTTCCGACGCGAGTCATGCACCGCGCGCGAAAATTGCTGGAATACGGCGACCTCGGCTGTGCACGGCGACATCAGATCTTCGGCAAGGGCCGCACGGCCCTCCTCGTCCAGATCCTTTCCCTTCGTCGCCATGACGTGAGCTCTGTACTGCTCGAGGGCGCTGTCCGGATCTATGCGGGTGACCGTGAGGCCATCGACCTCTGCACCGAGCGTGTCCGTCAGGTGGGCGGCCGGATCGGTCGTCGTCAGGAGCACCTCATGGCCGCGCTCTGCCAGGGCAAGTGCGACGCCCGCAGCGATCGTCGTCTTGCCGACTCCACCCTTGCCCATACACATCACGAGCCCGTGCCCACCACGCTCGATCTCCTCCACCAGGGCCACCAGAGGCGCATCAGGCACATCCGCGAGATCCGTCACGCGGGGGGCCGTCGTTTCGGCAGAGCCCGACCTGAAGAACGAACGGAGGGCATCGAGACCAACCACGTTGTCTGCCTTGAGCTCCAGCACGTCGCGCGGTAGATCTGCGATCGCGGCGGGTACGGCCGTCATCGCGGAATCTTCTCGCTGGCGCAGCGCATCCGCGATGGGCTCCTCACCAGCACTCTCGGGAAGAACTCCGTTGATCACGACGAATCCGTTGGTCATCCCGATCGCCGTCAACTCCGAGAACGTGCGCTCGATCTCCTTCAACGCGGAGGACTGCGGGCGCGCGACCAGGATGAGCCTGGTGCGGGCGGGGTCGGTGAGGGCTTCCACCGCGGCTGCGTATGTCGCGCGGTGCTTGTCGAGTCCCGCGAGCGGGCCGAGACACGACGCATCGCCACCGGTGGAGAGGAACTCGGTCCACGACCCCGGCAACTGAAGAAGCCGGATGGTGTGCCCGGTGGGTGCGGTGTCGAAGAGGATGTGGTCGTACTGCCCGTACGCACTGTCGTCGGTCAGGAGCTGGGTGAACTCGTCGAAGGACGCGATCTCTGTCGTGCACGAGCCCGAGAGCCCTTCGGTGATGCTTGCGAGTTCCTCAGCTGGCACCATGCCGCGCACAGGCCCGATGATGCGCTCCCGGTACGCCTCGACCGCCTGCTCGGGATCGATCTCCAACGCAGCCAATCCAGGCACGTCAGGGATCGCAGTGACGTGGTTACCGATCGTGAGGCCGAACACCTGGCCCAGGTTGGATGCCGGGTCGGTGCTCACGAGCAGCACGCGCCGCTCAAGGGCCGCGAGGCGGACCGCTGTGGCGCATGCGACCGAGGTTTTGCCGACGCCGCCCTTGCCGGTGAAGAACAGGAACCGCGGAACGTTCTCGAGGAATCTCATCTCATAGACCATCATCCTCGGAACCCTCCCAACGCCCCAGGCCGAAGGTCCCTCCCCGAGAAGACGCCCCGCGGAACACAGACCGCAATCGTCCTCACACTCGCAACCAACAGACAACAAACGGCTTCGGGACATCTCACGACAACTCGGGAAGTTGCATCGGGTCGAGCGCGCCCTGCTGACAGAGCGCGATGAACTGGTCGGCGCATTGCGCGCTGTCGAGGTCTCGTGGGCGGAGCTGGCCACGTGCTCCGGATTGAGTCGCCACGCGCTGAGCAAACGAACTGACCTTGGCAGATATTGCGTGCCTGACTGGCTCAAGTTGACGAGCCCGGGGCTGGCTAGGCTGAGTGAGCCCGTCCGTCGGCGTAACCCGGGCGCAAGGGGTCGTTGGTGCGTAATTCGCTGCGGATTGGTGCGTGGAGGTTTGTCGCCACGTTCGGCGTAGTCAGCCTCCTCGCGGACATCGTCTACGAGGGCGCGAGGTCGGTAACGGGACCGATCTTGGCGGTGCTCGGCGCGACCGCGATCGTCGTTGGCGTAATCACGGGGATCGGGGAGGCGGCAGCACTACTCCTGCGACTTGTGTCTGGTCCGCTTGCCGATCGGAGCCGCAGATTCTGGGCATGGGCCATCGCGGGATATGCGCTCACCGTGATCGCCGTTCCCGCGCTCGGCTTTGCCCAGACGCTCGCTGTCGCGGCAGTGTTGATCATCCTCGAGCGGGTGGGCAAAGCGATCCGCTCCCCAGCGAAGGATGCAATGCTGTCGTTCGCCACAGCACAGACCGGCCGCGGCAAAGGCTTCGCGGTCCACGAGGCCATCGATCAATTCGGTGCCGTCCTCGGCCCGCTGCTCGTGGCCGGGATGCTTGCACTCACCGGAGTTCAGTACGGCCCAGCGCTGGCCGTGCTCGCAATCCCGGGCATCGCTGCACTCGGCTTGCTGTTCTGGCTGCGGTCGCGAGCGCCGCAGCCCGAACTGTTCGAGTCCCGGAGTCGCCCGCAGACTCCGGACCTCCCCGACGACGTATCGGCGGGCACCCGCGTTCGGCTGCCCCCCGCATTCTGGATCTATGCCGGATTCAGCGCCGCAACGATCACAGGGTTCGCCACCTTCGGGCTCATCTCATTCCACATGGTTGAGGGCGGCATCCTTGCACCCGCGATCGTCCCCGTCGTCTATGCCGCGGTGATGCTCGTCGATGCCCTGGTCGCGCTCGCAACCGGATGGATATACGACCGCATCGGGCCACGCGTCCTGCTGGCGCTTCCGGTGCTGTGTGCGGTCATTCCCGTGCTCGCGTTCGGCGACGCGATGTGGGCGGTCGTGGCCGGTGCACTGCTTTGGGGTGCTGCGCTCGGCATCCAGGAATCCACCCTGCGCGCGACCATCGCCGACCTCATCCCGCGCTCCCACCGCGCGACCGCCTATGGGGTTTACGCTGCCGTCCTCGGCGTTGCCGCTGCCATCGGCGGCGCCCTGGCGGGCGTGCTCTACACGGAGTCTCTGACCGCTTTGGTGGTGGTTACGGCTGTCATCCAGGCGGCCGCTCTGATCTTCTTCGCAGTCTTCCTCTCGCGGCGCAAGCTCCCGGTAGAAGCGGTCCACGAAGAGCCCGGCCAAACCACCGACGAGCGCATCGACAACGACGCGTAACTCTTCTGCGAGCTTGGAGCGCAGGCCACCGCACGTGAATTCCCTACCCAGGGGCACACCATCCGGCTCGTTATCTCTTGCAGTGCCGCGTAAAGGCGTCAACCTGGGCAATTGCGCAACCAGCTGTTGCGCGAATCGGTCATAGGCCTTTTATCGGGCGGCCGATATCGGCCGCCGAGAGAAGGAACGCTCGCTCCTCTGCCGGGAGCTGTGTCGACGACCGCTGCGCCCCGATGCAGTCCATCCCCAATCGGTATCGTGGACGCACAAGGGCTGACTCTCCACCCAGGTCGGATCACCCCAGGCGAGAGCTTCGGCGCGCCAACATCAGTCAGTTGTCACCTCGGCAGTAAGCCAGGCAGCAACCGTGGACCGCCAACGGTCTTGATCAGAGTTCCATGTCATCGTGTGGTCTGCGTCGAAGAGCTCGAGCCGAACGAGATCCGGACGCAGCACTGCGAGCTTGCGAGAGACGGCAGACGGCGCTGAGTCGTCGTCCTCTCCGTGGAGGATCAGCGTAGGCACGGCCAACTCCTGCGCTCGTGCGATCCAGTCGAGCTCGCGGAAGGGGATGCTGCCATGCAGGTCGACTGAACGAGCCAGCAAGGGCGATGAGAGCCACGGGAGCGCGAGGAGCCCCGCCGCGGCGGGCAGCCCGGCCCGGGCGCAGTTCGCCTTGATTGTCGCGACCCAGTCGAGAACGGGCGACTCGAGTACGAGCGCGGTTATCAGCTGCCGGTATTGCGGTCGTGCGGCGAGTTGGAGTGCGACCTGGGCGCCCATCGACCAGCCGAAGAGCACGATCTGTCGCGCGCCGTGATCGATGGCGTACTGGATCGCGGCGTCGGCGTCGTCTGCTTCGGTGGCGCCGAGTGTTGACCGACCGCTACCGCTCTTCGGGCCTTCGCCGTCGTTCCTGTAGGTGACGACGAGCGAGGTGTAGCCCTGCTCGGTGGCGACCTGGACGCCGCGCAGCGTTCCCGCCCGAGGGCTGCCAAGCCCATGGACATGAACGGCCCAGGTCGTCGAGTGCTCGCCGCTGCCATCAACGCGCCACGCCGGCGCCATGCCAGAGGGAGTGGAGATGCCGACATCGTGTGCAGTGAGTCCTGCATCGGCTGGCGTGATGAAGTAGATGCCACTCCACGACCCGCGGTCACCGGCCGACGGTGTGACACCGGGCGCTGTACCGGTAACCATGCGTGCGACGCGTCCAGGTCCTCGATCGAAAACCTCGCCAGAGAGCTGTAGCCAGCCGCCGCCCGGGAACAGCAGGGCGAACACACCGGATGACTCGGTTTGGTCGGTTCGATCGAGCTCGATCGCTTGCCGGTCGCCATCCCGTTCGACGCCGCGGATGGTCAGGTCGAATCTGCGCGAGCTCGGAGCGGCGGTCAGTCGACGTGCGATCACTAGTCCCAGGCCCGCTGCTGACGCCAGCACGGCGGCCATCGCGCCTGCCAGCGCAATCGGGACTCTCACTTCGCTCCTTGTTGCGACTCGCGCCGGGTCGCCGACCCCACCGGCTCGTGAATGCGGGCTCTGTCGCCTCCAAGGAGATGCCGCTCCGCAGCCTCGAGAACGAGTCGATCGCGCGCGCTCAGGGAGAAAGTCACTCTTGGGTCGATCATCGCATCGCGAATCTCGACGACTTGCCGATGCAACTGCGCCTCGAGACCCTCGGTACGCACGGGTGCGGCATCCGACTGGCTCAATCCGGGCCGGACGATCGTTGCCGCTCGCCATGCGGGCGAGAGTTCGTTGACCAGGCTGCGGGTGCGCGTTGCCCTGCGGCGAGCGCGCAGGTAGCGCACTGTCGGTTGCCCTGCGAGCCCGACGCAGAGGAACAGGAATGTCAGGAGGTAGAGCGGGGCGTACGCGATCGAGACAGCACTCATCACGTCGACTCGCCCGACGAGATGCGCGATATCCATGATGAGGACCACGACACAGAAGATGACTCCGAGGAGTGCACCGACGACGAGAGAGCCGGCCGGTAGACGCTGGACACCAGTACTCAGCCGATACTGGCGACTCGCGAGGACAGCCATAGTGCCAACGACGAGCCCGTAGTACGTGAACTGGATCATCGAGTACGCAGCTGCCGCGGGCTGCGCTCCGAGATCAATCATGAAGTTGGTCGTCGTAGCGCCACGGTCGATGAGAAGGAAGGCGACGACGACGCCACCCAGCGCAACAAGGAGGGTTGTGGGGCCGAGAGCAATGCGGACAGGGCCGGGCTGATACTCCCCCGCTTTCATGATCCCTCGGCCAAGGAAAAAAATCCCGACCATCAGCGCGCAGTCCCCGATAAGCGTGGCCCCATTCGAGCCACCGAGGAGTGCGTCGAGGGGCTGGTAGACCGCATCAACATTGATTGTCATCGCGACGGCGATCGTGACCGCGGCGTAGGTGATGCTCCGTTCGGCTCGTCCTCGGCGCAGGATGAGCAGGCTCGCCACGAGTAGCCACATCAGCACTGCGACGAAGGTCTGCATCACCCGAAGATCTCGAGGTAACGCGATTCGCCGTATACCGAGCCTCGGATCGCCGCAGCGAGATGGTCAGCCAAGGCCTCAGCCGCTATCTCGGTGTCAGAGTCCAGATCTCGCCGAGTGAGCAGCCGACGCCGAGTTCGGGCGGGGATGTCGGGAAGCAGGAAGTCTTCGGTCGAGCATTCGTCGTCGTCTCCATGCCCGAGGATCATGTGGGCGAACTCGTGCAGGACGAACTGCTGGCGATGGAGGACGGAGTCGCTGTGGGCGTGAAGGACGAGATCTTCGCTCTCGGTGATGAGCCACACCGCGCAGATGCCGTCGTGGTCGCCGAGATCTGCAAGTTCCACGATTCGGAGTGTGCGCTGACGGTGATCCTGGATTGCCCCGACGAGATCGTCAAAGGTGAAGGTGCTACCCAGCGCAAGGTCTGCGACGGCCGTCGACACGGTCTGCTCGATATTCACGATGTCACTCCCGTCCGGGGAGCATGTGCCGGTGGGGGGCCACAAGGGACCGGCAAGGGCACTGCTCAGGTATGTGTCATTTCCTCGTCCAGGAATCTGCTGATCGCCTGAAGAGCCTTCGGGGAGATATCTCCCAACGTGCGCGCGGCGTATGACTTCACCTTCGCTGCTCGCATCGCCCGCACAAGATCCAGCTGCGCGGTGACCTTGTCCGGGGTCGCGACGCCGTCCTCCCCGAGCAGGAAAGCGGCATCCACGTCGAAGAACGCAGCCAGCCCTTCGAACAGCGCGGGATCTTGCACGTAGCGATGACCGTTGACCATGTATGTCCATCGAGATCTCGACAGGTTGATGCCGCGCTTCTCGAGGAACGCCGCAATCTGGGCGTAGGTCGGTTCGGAACCCGACTCGGTGATCGCGACGTCGAGGAGCAGCCTGAGGCGCTTCGCGAGGTCTTCCGCGGCCACTTTGCTCTCGTCTTCTGTCATTTCGGTAGACCACCCTTCCCCTCGGGTGAGGCAAGGCTTGTCGTTTCGGAGCGCCCCTCGACGGGCGTTGAGAATGCTTAATGTACCCGTTGGTCATGCTCAAATCAACCGTTGCGCATGATCAATGTCGGTGCTAGAAACAACTCCTAAGCAATTTGAGCATGCTCAAAGAGGAGGTCATCGCCCAGGACGGATCAGCGGAGTTGCCGGCACTCCACCCCCACACAGCCCGCGCGCTGGCGCGCCGGAATTTCATGAGGGCGCGCGCTAGAGCCCGAGCAGTTATACGACCGTCTCGGGTCGGTCGTTCGCGCGCTCGCCCGTCGGCTCCGGTGAGATGGCGCGTACCTCCCACAGGAAGCCGCTGCGTCGGCTGATCAGAAGGAGGTGCGCACACCATGACTAACGAACACCCCGCCGTCGGTGCCACTGAGGCGAAGCTTGAACGGCTGCACGCTCAGCTGGCGGATGCTGTGGCCAAGCTCGTGACGAGCGATGACTGGGTGCGAGCTCTTGAGTTCACCGCGCGATTCCGCTCTCGTTCGTTCAACAACACCATGCTCATCTGGATGCAACACCTCGCTGCGTTCGAGCAGGGCAGAGTGGCTGAGCCCACGCCGACGTACGTCGCCGGGTTCAGGCAGTGGCTCTCGCTGGGAAGGTCCGTTGACCGCGGCCAGACCGGCTACATGATCTTTGCGCCTGTCGACGCTCGGTTCGCTTCGCCCACCCCGCAGGTCGTCGAGTCATGGCGTCGTCTTGCGCCTCGCGAGGTCCCGAGAGGCGACGACGAAGTGCGCACGCGACTGGTCGGCGTGCGGCCTGCATACGTGTGGGATGCCTCGCAGACGAGCGGTGCCCCGATCCCCCACGTGCCCACTCCACAGTTGCTCGCCGGAGAGGCGCCACAGGGTCTCTGGGATGGTCTTGCATCCCTAGTACACGAACACGGATACACAACGCGCATTGTTGGGAGCGATCGCGATATCGGCGGGGCCAACGGCATGACTGACTACCTCACTCGGAGCGTTGCCGTTCGGGGTGACATGGACCCCGCGGCGCGCACGAAGACGTTGGCGCACGAGCTGGCGCACGTGATGCTGCACGGCCCCGACAACGCGGATGCCGCACTCCATCGCGGGATCGGGGAGGTCGAAGCGGAGTCCGTTGCTCTGATGATCGGAGCGGCCCACGGCCTCGACACATCGGGCTACACGATCCCGTATGTGGCGACCTGGGCAACATCCGTTGATGGAAAGACGCCGGTGGAAGTCGTGCAAGCCACTGGTGAGCGAGTGAGGACGGCAGCCGTCGCGATCCTCAAGGGACTGCCGACGATGCAAGTCGGCTCGGGCGACCCGCCGGGTCTGACGAGGGAATCGCGGCGGGGTGCACTTCAGCCTCTCGTTGCTGGCCCGGTGGAAGAGTTCGATGATGTCCGCTTTACGAGGGGTCGGCGCTCCTTCGCCCAATCCGCTATCTCGGCAAGGGATCTGTGATGGACACCGTCGCCCTGTTCGCCGGAATGATCGGCCTCTCGCCGCGGGAGGGAGCCTCTCGATTCGCTGCGGCAGGAGTCCCGATCTTCCCCTGCAAGCCATCGGAGAAGCGGCCACTCACAGAGCACGGGTTCCACGACGCGACCTCTGACGGCAGCCAGATCACCCGATGGTGGTCTCGATGGCCAGAAGCGAACATTGGCATGCCGACCGGGCGGGCTTCCGCCGTCGAGGTCGTAGACATCGACGTGCACGGGCGGGTGCGCGGATTCGCTGCCTTCGAGCTCGCTCGCCGGGAAGGTCTCGTGGATCGCTGGCAGGCGCTGGTGAAGACCGCATCCGGTGGGATGCACGCCTACTACCCCGCAGACCCTGATCGCGTTCAGGCATCGTGGCAAGCCGCTAGCGCCGGCATCGACTTCCGGGGTGAGGGCGGCTACGTCATCGTGCCGCCGTCGCTGGTGCTGTTCGAAGGTAATCGGTCCGCGTATGAGCTGATCGGCGCTGGACGCGGGGACGCCGTGTCTATCGACGGATCGGCGCTTCGACAGTTCCTTGACCCGAGGCCGACCCCTGCTGCGACAATGCCCGCGGAGGCCCGCCACGTTGACGCGGAGCGTATCGCGGCCTGGATGGCCGCACGGGCTGAGGGCGAACGAAACAGCGCCCTGTACTGGGCCGCATGCCGGCTCGCGGAGAACGGGATCACCGATCAGAGCG
The DNA here is from genome assembly GCF_051860965.1 of Microbacterium sp. Classification (GTDB taxonomy): domain Bacteria; phylum Actinomycetota; class Actinomycetes; order Actinomycetales; family Microbacteriaceae; genus Microbacterium. The sequence goes on along the minus strand of NZ_JBIMKU010000004.1, from coordinate 350,055 downwards.
CGCGCAATGTACTCGGACCCGCGGCGGAGCACGCGGGGCTGCATCAGGCTGAGATCCTGACGACCATCCGGTCTGCGTACCGAACGGTGGTGGGGCCGACGCCACCCTTTCGCATCAGTGGTGGCAGCTCAGCATCCCGCTCGCTCAGCGGGCAGGTGATCTCGTGATCCCCGGTGCTACGGACCCGCGGTCAGGACGGATTGCCGTGTGGACCGCGGTTCTCGGCACCGTCTTCATTGCTGTCGGCGCGTTCTGGTTGTCGTTCACCGCTCTCGCGGATCTCGCACGCCGGTCCGGCATTGCGCCGACCCAGGCGTGGGCGTGGCCGCTCATCGTGGACGGGATCATCGTTGTGGGAACCGTTGCCGTCGTCGCGCTCGCCGGACAGCGGGGTGCGTGGTATCCGTGGATGCTGCTCATGATCGGCGCTGCGGTATCGGTCACCGCAAACTCGATCCATGCCGTCGTCGCGGCCGATGCCAATGTTCTTCCCGTGCTTGCAGCGTCGGTTGCCGCAGTACCGCCGCTGGTGCTTCTCGCGATCACTCACCTGACGGTCGTTCTCACCCAGCGATTCCGGCTTCACGTTTCCTCCACAGCAGAGACGCCACGAGACCTGTCCACAGAAGTCGTTCCGATTCGCTCGCTGGTCGAGGTTCCGGAGAAGGGTGCCCGTAGAAGCGTTGCCGCGCTGATGCGTCAGCGCGGGATGTCGAACAAGGAGATTGCGAGCGCCACGGGAGTTCATCCGTCGACAGTCGGCCGGTGGTTCGCGGGGACGATCGGCACACCTGAGGTTCAGAAGGAGGTTACGTCATGAACGAATACGAGCGAGTCGAGCGACCCGGCCTGCCGCTTCGCTTGGACGCGTCCGAGCGTGAACGTGAACTCGTCGATAAGCGGTCACTCGAAGAGGTCTCCGAATTGGCGCGGCACGGCGATCCTTCGCTTGCGAGGCAGCCGCTGTCCCTATCCGGCGCTGAGCGGGTTCGAAGCGAGGTGGTCTGGATGCGCCCCACGGAACTCGTTCCTGCCGTCACCGGGCGCGTCGCGGGCCAGGGAATCGACCTCGAGTCCTCCCTCGCCCGGCGAGCGCGCGCTTTCCCGACGCAGGGGGTTGCGGCTACTCGCCGCGCAATCCGAGAACGGGCCCTTCACCTCCCCCCGGTGGAGGCGTTCGGAAACGGCCGCGCCGATCACGGGTCCGTCCGTCGTTCTGGAATCGGTCGGTAGCGAGGTTGCCATGTCGAGCCAGGGTTCCCGCTCAGCTGCCGCCGCATTGGTGCACTCGCAGCGCGTTGCGGACTCGTCCGAGTCGGCGAGCGTGCCCGCCGCGTTTGAGAGCTCCGAGGGGCTGCGCGAAGTGCTCAAACGCCTCGCCGCGCAGGACCACGGCGCCTGGCGTCGCGACGCCGAAGCCGCAGCGCTCATGGAGCATGTCGTTCGGCGTTACGCAAAGCTGGCGCGCAAGCACGGACTTGATCCATGGGATGCCGCGGCGGCCGCATTCGACGCAATGCGCTCGTCGGCGGTGCGCAATGCCGACGACCCCTGGGCGGTAGTCACTCGGGCCGTGCAGGTGACGCTGATCGCGGAGGAACGGGCAAACGGCCTGCTGTGCTCGGTCTACCAGGCGCGCCGACCCGAGTTCTCGTCGTTCCATGACCCCGAGCGATTCAGTGACCGAGAGAACCCCCTGAGCGACTATCACCCGGCACTTCGTGTGCAGTCGATCGAGGACGCGCCTGATGACGGCTGCTCATCTGACGGCGCCGGGATCGGTGAGGCAGTCGAGAATGCGATCGCCTTCATGACCCTGCTCGGCTGGCCGCGCACGCCCGCTCGTACCGCGATGGAGTACATCTGCGCCCGGCTCAGTGAGGTTCCCTCGCGCGCGACCGCCTGGGAATCGCTCCGGCGCGACGTTCACGGACGAACCCTCCTCGACCTGTCCTCCGCATCGTGGAACGGTTTGCTCCGCGCCGTCCTCGGCAACCCAGAACCGGAAGTCGCCCGGACGACGGCCGGTCGCGGCATCCTGCTCCGCCTGCTGATCGGTGAACCGCTGCGTTCTCTCCTGACGGATGATGACCTCGTCCTCGCGGTCAGTCTCGCCGCCCCCGCCGAGCGATCGAGGCGGTGACCGTGGGAACCAGAGTGGGCCACATCGAGCTCGAACGATCGATCGAATCGATCATCGTCGGGAAGCGGCACCGTACCGAATTCGGGGACATCGATGAGCTTGCCGAGTCGATCAACCGCGACGGCCTGCTACAGCCGGTCACCGTGACTCCGGAAGGCGTCCTGGTGTGCGGCGCTCGTCGGCTCGAAGCCCTGAAGCGGCTGGGTGAGAAGACGATCAAGGTGTGGGTGAGGTCCGGGATCTCGGATCGGCTCGCCGAGCTGTTGGCAGAGCAGGCAGAGAACGTCCTCCACAAGCCGCTCACGCCGACCGAAGCCGCAGCGCTCTACACCGAGTTGAAGGATCACATCGCCGACGACGCGACTCGCCGGCAGGCCGCGACGCGCTTCAGCCGTCCGGATGCTCGGGATGGAAGAGACGGCGGTGCCACCGTGGCACCACCGCAGTTCAAGTTCGGCAAGAGTCGCACACAGGCGGCGCAGTTGGTCACCGGCAAGGCGTCGTACACCACGCTGGAGCGGATCGCCGAACTGCAGCGCCTTGTCTCTGACCCAGGTGCAAACCCTGCCCTGCAGGAGAAGGCGACTGAAGAGCTCCGGTTGATCGACGAGGGCGGCAGTGTCGCGGCGTCACACGCGCGATTCCGACAGTTCCTTGATCCGGGGCCGCAGCAGCAGTTCGAGGACTTCGAAGCACCCGACGACTTCGAGCCGCCCGACGAACTCGAGCAGTTGGCGAATGCGGCTCTCGCACGAGTCAAGGAGGCCAAGCGCAAAGGCCGAACATCCAGGTCTCGTGCTGCTACCGCACATGTCTTTCCCGTCCGTGCGTTCGTGCGTGTGTGGGAGGACCTGGATCTCTGGTGGACCCATTTCGACGTCGCGGCTGTGGCTACTGAACTGACGGACGAGCAACTCGAGCAGTTCGAAGCGACGCTCGCTTCGACCGTGGAGTTCTTCGCGGCGCTCCGCAGCGCACGTTCGCAGCTAAGGCGGGAGATCGCGTGATGGCCGCCACCGTGCGTCCCGGGAGGCGCCTCATCGTTCTGCTATCGGTTGGTGTCGGTGTGATGGCAGCGCTGGTCGGCGTCGGGTTGTACGGCCTGATGTTGGCGCCGACGCCCAGCACGCCAACGACCTCGGTCGAGCCGACGGCCCCGACTGCCGCGACCGTCGATCCTGAACCGAGCGCCTCGAGCGCAACGCTTCCCCCGATCCGCTCGACATCGGATGCCGAGTCCTTCGCGCGTGACGCGGCTTTCGCGCTCATCAACTGGGACGCCGCCACCGACTTCGATCCAGCCGACTACGCACAGGTGATCGTCGACGCAGGGGATCCCTCTGGTACCGAGACTGCCGGGCTTGCGTCCGATGTCCGCACCTATCTGCCGACGACGGACGCGTGGTTGACGCTGCGCACCTACGGCACGCGCCAGTGGCTCACCATCGATGAGGCGTTCGTGCCGGCATCCTGGAGCGACGCGGTCGATCAAGCGGCACCTGGCCAACTACTCCCCGGAACCATCGCGTACACGATCACGGGAACACGCCATCGGGCCGGCATCGTGGGGACTCAGACCCAGGAGACGTCTCGACCGATCGCATTCACCCTGTTCATCGCGTGTGAGCCGAGTTTCGACGAGTGCCGCTTACTGCGGCTCTCTGAGGTGGACAATCCGCTCCGGTGACGGACGCCGAACATGAAGAAGCTCGTGGTCGCCCTCGCCGTCGCGGTTCTTACCCTGCCGTTCGCAGGATTGATCGCAGTCCCGCTCGTTCTCTCCCCCGCCGCGCTCGCTGCCTGCCAGACATCCGGCCCGCTCGTCGTCACCGACGTGCCGGAGAACGTGACCGCGATACGGAGCGACGGGGTGTCGGTGACGCTCGGGCACACACAACTCACCCGTGCCGCGACGATCATCACGGTTGGCAGCGGCATTGAAGGTGTCGGGCGGCAGGGGGTGCTGATCGGGCTGATGGCCGCGCTCACCGAGTCGACCCTACGGATGCTCGCGAACGCCGCCCATCCCGCATCACTCAGCATGCCCAACGACGGCGTCGGCAGCGACCACGACTCCCTCGGCCTGTTTCAGATGCGGCCGACCGCTGGTTGGGGCACTGTCGATGAGCTCATGAATCCTGAATACCAGGTGCGCGCATTCTTCGGCGGAGCGGAGGGACCCAACTTCCCCTCCCCCGCTGGGCTCCTCGACATCGCGGGCTGGCAGTCAGCTGATCCCGGCTCGGCTGCGCAAGCTGTCGAGCGCTCGGCCTTCCCCGACCGCTACCAGGATTATCAGCCCGTCGCGGAAGCCATCCTCGTCGCGCTGACCCGGCCGATCGCGTCGGTGACGGGAGGGGGCGCACCGCTCGATTCCGTTCCCGAAACAACCCGCATCGTCTTTCCCCTCCCGAGCGATACGTGGGTGCGGGCCAGCGGGTACGGCTCCCGCACGGACCCCATGACCGGCCAAACTGCGTTCCACGCGGGCACTGATTTCGCTGCTGTGGATGGCACACCCATCTTCGCGATCGCTGACGGGATCGTCAGCTGGGCAGGGCCGTATGGGGGTTACGGACAGCTGATCGTGATCGAGCACACTGTCAACGGGGAACGGGTGGCGTCAGCGTACGCGCACATGTGGGCGACCGGCGTACACGTGTCGGTTGGCGAGCGCGTCACCGCCGGTCAGCACATCGGCGACGTAGGGTCATCCGGCAAGTCCACGGGATCGCACCTGCACTTCGAGATCCGTCCCGGCGGAGCGTTCGAGCCGGCCATCGATGCAGACCCATGGCTCGCCGAGCATGCGGCCGAAGGATTGGATGCCGCGACCTCTGGCAGAACGGCTTGCGCGATAGGCGCACGAGCGTGACCGGAATGGACATCTTCCCGGATTTCGGTGCAGTTGGAGGTAGTGGTGACCTCCGCGCGATCGTTGGTGCGCTCCTGATGTACGTCCTGATTTTCGCGGTTCTCGCGATTCTCATTTGCGCCGTCACATGGGCGATCGCGTCGACGAGCGGGAACTACCAGTCGGCCATTCGAGCCCGTACCGGCCTTCTTGTTGCTGTCGGCGCAGCGGCACTTGCCGGCGCGGCGGTCGCCTGGATCAACTTCCTCATCGGGGTCGGCCAACAGCTTTAGCCAGAGTGCGTGCACGGACTGCGCGGGTCGACGGATCTCGGGGACGCCGCACGCACCTTGTACGCAGGTTCGTTTCTGCGCAGACAAGGAGCACGACCGTGATCGACATCGTTCCCAACGGGTCGGGACTTCCCGGCATCGAGCAACTCCGCGTCATCGTGGGCGCAGTGATGACAATCGGGCTCATTCTCGCCGTGCTCGCCCTCATCATCGCCGCTGTCGCGTGGGGGTATGGAGCCAACTCATCGAACCCCCATCTCGCCTCACGGGGCAAGCTCGGCGTTCTGGTGGCGTGCGGCGCGGCACTCATCTGCGGGGCGTCGGTCACGCTCGTGAACTTCTTCTGGGGTGTCGGCCAGTCCGTCTGAGCGAGACGCGGCCGATCGAGAGGAACGACGCGAGTGGGCGGGGTCTGCGATATCCCGGCGATCGCCGAGGTATGCCAGACCGTCGGGTCGGGTGTCACTTCGCTCGTTGCCGCGCCCTTCGATTGGCTCGCCCACACGCTCGCCGCAGCCGCCGCGTGGTTCTTCGAAGCCGTCTGGACGGTGTTCGACACCACCACCCTCGTCGACGTCACCGGTGACCAGTACACCCAGGTGTATAACCTGCTTTTCGGCGTCGCGCTGTTCGTCATGCTCGTGTTCTTCTGCCTGCAACTGATCACCGGATTGGCGCATCGCGATCCGACTGCGCTCTCCCGGGCTGCTGTAGGGCTCGGCAAGTCCGTGCTCGGATCGTTCGTCGCAATCGCGCTGACGGCGACGCTGCTGGAGGTCACGGATCAGCTGGCCATCGGGATCGTCCAGGCAACCGGAAACACGATGGAGGGAATGGGCGACAGAATCGCCCTGATGGCCGCAGGGCTGGTCGCGATCAACATCGCGAGCCCCGGCGTCGGCGCGATCATGACGATCTTCCTCGCAGGACTCGCGATCGCAGCCACCGCGATTGTGTGGTTCTCGCTCCTCATCCGCAAAGCCCTGCTCCTGGTGGCGATCGTGTTCGCGCCGATCGCACTGGCCGGATTCTCCTGGGATGCTACCCGCGGCTGGTTCGGCAAGTGGGTGGCGTTCGTTGTGGCCCTCGTGTTCTCCAAGCTCGTGCTCGTCGTCCTCTTCCTCGTCGCGATCAACCAGACCGCGGCGCCGATCGACCTTGATCTCGCCTCCATCAGCGATCCCGTGGCCGGAGTCGTACTCATGCTCGTCGCAGCCTTCGCGCCATACATGACCTACAAGTTCATCTCGTTCGTCGGCGTCGATATGTACCACGCGATGTCGACCGAACAGGAGGCTAAGGGAGCGCTGAATCGGCCCGTCCCGGTGCCGGTTACCCCCGCGACTGCGAAGTCTGCGAAGTCGATCCTCGACGGAGGTGGCACCTCGAGCGGGTCGGCGGCCCCGGTGGCAACGAGCGCCGCCGGCAGCGCCACCGGATCGGGTGCCGGCGCGGGAGCGTCCGGGGCAGCAGCGTCAGGCGCAGGAACTTCAGGAGCTGCGGCGGCCGCCGGCCCGGCCGCCGCAGTCATCGTCGGCGGTCAGATGGCTGGCAAGGCTGCCTCCGCCGGACCCAAGCTCGGCAACGCCACCGGATCAGCAGCCATGGGACATGCCGAGGGTGCCATTCCGGCAGACACACCACCGGCACCGACAGCCTCGCCGGCTGCCGGACAACCGATCCCACAGCCGCGCACACCGAACCCGCCCCCGCGACCGATCCCCACTCCGCGCGAAAGGACGACAGTATGACAGCGAACAACCCCCCGCGCGCGAACCAGCTGCACCCGGTTCAGTTCTCCCGTCTGTCCAAGCGAGGCGTGATGCTCGGCCTCTCCCTGGCACAGTTGGTGACGCTCGCCATCGGACTGATCGCGTTCACCAGCGCCGTGTACCTGGGCGGCGGCATCCTCTTCGGCCTCACCTCACCGATCTGGGTGACAAGCGTCGCTCTTGCCTTCGTCCCCGTGGGTGGTCGGAAGCTCATTGAATGGGTGCCGATCTCAACGCGCTGGGTGTGGCGAAGCGTCGGCGGCCAGCTGCAATTCCGTGCGGACTTGGTCAAGCCGCGCCCCGCGGGCACGCTCGCACTCCCCGGCGACGCCGCCGCGCTCCGAGAGTGGGTCGACCCCGAGACGGGCGCTGCCATGATCCAAGACCCTCACGCTCAGACGCTCACGGCGATCGCCGGCATCACGCATCCGGCTTTCATTCTTCTCGACAGCGGTGAACAGGAGCGTCGGGTGGCAGGCTGGGGGCGCGTGCTCGCGACGGTCTGCCGATCGGGCCGCATCGCGCGCGTGCAGATCTCCGAGCGCACTTTGCCCAGCTCCGGAAGCGGGCTCGCCGAATGGTGGGCCCGGCATGGTGTCGACGATGACTCTTGGCCCGCGGTCACCTACAAGGAGCTCATCGAGCGCGCCGGCCCTGCAGGCGAACGACACGAAACGACAATCGCCCTCGCGCTCGACATGCGCGCGGCGGCCCGCCAGATCCGCGCCGCCGGGGGTGGCATGAAAGGGGCCGCGAGCGTACTGCGTCAGGAGATGACCACGTTCGCGGCAGCACTGCGGGCAGCCGACCTAACGCCCACAGGCTGGCTGAGCCCAGGCGAGGTCGCGGTCGTGCTGCGCTCCGCATACGATCCCGCGGCCGCTCCCGCGCTCGAAAGACACGGGGACATCGGTCGATCACTCGCGACGGCCGGCCCCATCGCAGTCTCCGAAACCTGGGACCGGCTGCGTACCGACTCGGCCCACCACGCAGTTCTCTGGATCTCGGAGTGGCCGCGGTCGCAGGTGTACCCCGGCTTCCTCTCCCCCTTGCTGCTGACCTCGGGCATCCAACGCGCATTCACTCTGACGTGCACGCCTGTCCGTGCCGACCTCGCCGCGCGGGACATCAGGAGAAAGAAAGTGGGGCTTCTCTCGGATGCCGCGCAGCGGGCGAAGGTCGGGCAGATCGAGGATGCCGCGCGCACCGCCGAATACAACGACGTCGTGCAGCAAGAGTCAGACCTCACGGCTGGTCACGGCGTGTTGCGCTTCACCGGGCTCGTCGCAGTGTCGGCGCCGAGCGTCGACGAGCTGGATGCCGCAGTCGCGGCGATCGAGCAGGCCGCCGTGCAAGCTGCCTGCGAAACACGGAGGCTCGTGGGTCAGCAGGCGCAAGCGTTCACAGTCGCCGCGCTGCCCCTGTGCCGAACCGTATGACGCGCGGGGACGCCTCGCTCACCTGACTGAAGACTTCTGTTGCAAGGGGACATGCAATGCCTACATTCCAGGATCCTGTCGTCGATGGCGAGGAAGCGTGTCACGCATTGCGCGCTCTCGCGCACGCCACGCGCACATTCGATGACCCGGCACAGACGTACGAATTGGTCGGGGACCTGCTGGGCGGCCTGAGATCGCTCGAACAGGTGCTCGATCAGCTCGCGTTCGCGCACACCAGCTCGGACGCGATCGCCCGAACTGACGACGGCGACCACTGGGCCGGGGTCGAGGAAGCCCATGCAGCCGCCCTCGCGTTGCGCCGTGCGTCGACCCTTGTCGCTCGGGCCGGCCTGGCCCTGGATCGGGCATCTCAGCACTCAGGCCGAATTGCATGGGGCTCCTCCGCCGTCGCCGCGCCGGCGGTCTCGGAATCGCTCGCGCCCCGCGTCAATCCGAACGACTCGTTTCAGCGCCCTGGCCACTTCGCCTTCCAGGGGTCTGGTGCGAAAGTTCACCGCCGCAACGGGTTGTCGCTGTGAACGCGCAAGGGGGTGAGCGCATACACACCACAACGCTCGTGGACCCGGCAGGCGAACGCAGGAAGGAGCGTCGCGCCCGACGAAAGGCATCCCAGCGTCTCAGTGCCGCCACTCGCGCCGCCACCACCGCATCCGACCGTGCCGAGGCCGAAGCACAGCGCGCGGATCTACGCGCGACGGCCTACCTGCCCGCTTCCGGCGAGTCGCGCCCCACGGCGCTGCGAACCCCCGGCCGTCTGCGGATACCGCGCCACCAGGACACCAGTGCGACGCTCGCCGGAGCGTATCCGTTCCTCGCCGAAGGCGGGCTCGGCTCGCAAGGCGTCTTCGTCGGCCAGGACCTCTACTCAGGTGCGTCATTCGTTTACGACCCGTGGGTGCTCTACTCACGGGGGATGATCACCGCGCCGAACATCGTCCTGGCAGGCATAGTGGGCTCCGGCAAGTCGTCGCTCGTGAAGAGCCTCTACACGCGTTCGATCCCCTTCGGCCGTCGCGTCTACGTACCCGGCGACCCGAAGGGGGAACACACGGCCGTCGCCGAAGCCGTGGGCGGGCAGGCAATCGTGCTCGGGCATGGCATGGCGAACCGACTCAATCCGCTCGATGAAGGGCATCGTCCATCCGGCGTTTCCGACGAGAGCTGGGCCGGTCAGGTCGCCTCTCGTCGCCGCGACCTCATCGGCGCCCTGACCGAAACGGTGCTCGAACGACCACTCAGCCCGCTGGAGCACACCGCGATCGACCTCGCTCTTGCGGACACTGTCCGCTCATGCGAGACCCCCATCCTGCCGATGGTCGTAGAACGTATCCTCTCCCCGGACGCATCTCAGCAATCCGACCGACGCCTCGTCGAGGATGGCAGGGTCGTCGGGCACGCCCTGCGTCGGCTGGTCGCGGGAGATCTCGCCGGACTGTTTGACGGTCCCAGCACCGTCACATTCGACCCGAGCCTGCCGATGATCTCGCTCGACCTGTCACGCGTTGCCGAGAACACGACGCTCGTGTCCGTCCTCATGACCTGCTCCTCCGCTTGGATGGAGTCCGCGCTCCTCGACCCTCACGGTGGGCAGCGCTGGGTCATCTATGACGAGGCCTGGCGGCTCATGTCGCATCCAGCCCTCCTGCGACGGATGGATGCTCAGTGGCGGCTCGCCCGCCACTACGGAATCGCGAACCTGCTCGTCTTCCACAAGCTCTCCGACCTCGACAACGTCGGCGACCAGGGCTCCGCGATGCGCGCGATCGCCTCATCCCTCCTCGCCAACGCGGAGACGCGAATCATCTACCGGCAGGAAGCGGACCAACTCGGAGCGACTGCGACCGCGCTGGGCCTCACCGGTACCGAGCAGAGCCTCCTGCCCGGCTTGGCAACGGGCCAAGGTCTCTGGAGGATCAAGGACCGCAGCTTCGTGGTTCAGCACCAGTTGCACCCCGCGGAGCTCGCAGCATTCGACACCACGAGCCGGATGACGGAGGGCGTGAGATGACGACAGCGCACGCTGTTCGACGATCCACCGACGCGATCCGCGTGCCGGCGGTCCTTCCCGTGATCGCCATGACGATCTCGGCGGACGGCACGATGACCGTCGCCGTCGATGGGACGCCGTTCGAACCGCCTCGGTTCGGGCCACCCTGGGCCCGCGCTTCCTTTGCGGAAGTCATAGACAGGGTCCTGCTCGCTCATGGGTCGCCGGTGCGGATCGTGGTCTACGAGGCCGACGGCACTGTCTTCACCGACATCATCACCCGACCGCTGCAGGGATCGGTCGCCCTGACTGCACCGCCGCAGGTCCGGGACGGAGGGTCGAGAGCTCCGGCGGAGCCACGGGCCGCAACCGCAGCACTTATCGATGCTACGCCCTTGATCGAGCCGCCTCGCGTTGTCTACGGCGAAGAAGGCTTCCTCCCGGGCGAAGAGGTGGCCCTAGCGATCATCGTGCGTCACATCAAGGCTTCTGCGGACGGGTCCGCTCGAGCGTCGCTGGAACCGGGGCTCTGCCGCGTGACCGCCGATGGCGAGATTGTCCTCGTGGGGAGAATCTCCGGCACGTGTGTCTTCGGGATCGTCACATGACGGCTCCCCACGGTGTCGGTGTCTCCGGCTCCGACGGGCTGACCAACGTCGCGTTGCTCGCTCTCGGCGGGGCCTTTGCGATCGCCGGCATCCTGCGTCTGGGCGGCAATCTCGCCGCCTTCTTGTCGGGAGCTGAGCAGCCGACAGGTGGTCTGGCAGCGGGGCTCGGTGTCTTCGGCTCCCCCGCTGACCCGGGGGCGGCACTCGGATCTCCGGGGCTCAACGCCGTGGCGTACTGGGCTGTCGTCGTGGCGTTCGTGGCGCTGCTCATCGTTTCGGGGTGGTGGGTGTGGCGCGTCATCCGGAACCACACTCGTCACGCCAGGTCCGACCCGAACCGGATTGCTGGGATCGCGACGTCGGCCGACGTGCGCCGCGCTGCCTCCGATCGCTCGTTGCTGAAGCGCGCTGCCCACCTTCGCGCGTCCGTCGCGAAGCCGCGATCCGAGGACGTCGGTTATCTCGTGGGCGTGGCACGAGGAACGAAGGTGTGGACGTCGGTCGAGGATTCGATCCTCGTGATCGGCCCTCCCCGGTCAGGCAAGGGCGCCCACATCGTCATCAACGCGATCCTCGATGCACCTGGTGCCGTCGTTACGACCTCCACCAGGCCGGACAACCTCACGACCACCATTCGCTCGCGCATGAGACGTGGGCCCGTCGCCGTGTTCGATCCGCAACATCTTGCTCCGGGCGTACCGGCGGGCCTGCGGTGGTCGCCGGTACGCGGCTGCGAGCTCCCACTCACCGCGATGATTCGCGCCGCGGGACTCGCAGCCGGTACAGGCCTGTCGAGCGTTGGGGTGGAGAACGGCGGTTTCTGGGAGGGCAAGACCCGTACAGCCCTGCAGTCGCTGCTGCACGCCGCGGCGCTCGACGGCCGCTCACCTGGTGAGCTCTTTCGCTGGACGCTCGATCCGGCCGCGGCGAAGGATGCCGTCGCGGTCCTCACATCCAACCCGGCGGCCGCAACAGGATGGGCCGAGTCGCTTGAGGCGATGATCGACGCCGACCCCCGAACGCGTGACTCGATCTGGCAGGGCGTCTCCCTGGCGTTGGCGGCCCTGGCCGACCCTCGTGTTCTCGATGCCGTCAGCCCGAGCGAGGACGAGCAGTTCGATCCGGAGACCTTTCTCCGACGCAACGGCACCCTGTACCTGCTCGCGACGGGCGCTGGTGCCGGCGCTTCCTCCTCCCTGGTCGCCGCACTGGTCGAAGACCTCGTAGAGACAGCGAGGCGGGTTGCCGCGAGATCCCCCGGCGCGCGCCTCGACCCCCCGCTGCTTCTCGCGCTGGACGAAATAGGCAACCTCGCCCCTCTGCCGTCGCTGCCTGTCTTGATGGCCGAAGGCGGAGGCACCGGTGTCACCACGATGCCGGTGCTTCAGTCGCTTGCGCAGGCCCGTCAGCGGTGGGGCGACAACGCAGCCACGGCGATCTGGGACGCGAGTATCGCCAAGATCGTGCTCGGCGGCGCCTCAGGATCTCGAGACCTACAAGACATCGCCACCCTGATCGGCGACCGCGACGAGGTCACCGACTCGATCACGATCGGCGAACGCGGCATGCGCTCCAACCAGCGATCAACGCGCCGGGTCCCGATCATGCCCCCAGACGTCATTCGCACACTGCCGTACGGCACGGCCCTCCTACTGCTCAGGTCGGCGCCACCAATCGTCACGCGGATGCGCGAATGGACTGCCCGCCCTGATGCCGCAGAACTTCGAGCCGACCGTGTTCGCGTCGAAGAGCAACTGCGGAGGGGATAGGCGACGCACCTACCAGGTGATGGCCGACCTGCGGCCCTTTGGTAGGAGCATCCGATGACTATCCACACCCAGCAGTCTCTCTCCGGGTTCATCGCGTCCCAGCCTCAACTCGCATTCAACGCGAAAGGCGAAGCGCGCTTCTGGGTGCGCATCGGGCAGGAGCACTTCGAACGCAATGAAGACGGCACCTTCACTCAGACTGAGACCACGTATCACGACCTCGTCATGTTCCGGCGCAACGCGGAGCGGGCCTACGCGATGTTCAACAAGGGCGACGTATTCATCGCCGAGGGCTACACGCATACCTCGACGCGGGAAAACGACGGCGAAACAGTCGAGACCGAGGAATTTGTCGCGAAGCGTCTCGGCCACGACTCCGCGCGCACGAACTACACCCTGCAACGCCGACGCAACGGGCTTCCGCCGGTGGCGGCATCCGCCCCGTCCGCTGCAAAGCCCGCCGTCAGGCCCGTGGCCCTCTGAGGCACCCGATGACTGCCGACCAGCCCCTGCAATTCCCCGGGTACGAGTTCGAGCCACCGACGCCGGACGGCCCTGAAGGTGCGGCCGATCGCCTGCCGAGCGTGCCCCGCCCGGTGAACTGGAACGTGCTCACCTCGGATCGAGCGGCATTCGAGTGGGTCGAGCTCGACAGGTGGGTGACCTGGCTACGACGCACCTACGGACTCGGACCGTCGATCATCCCGCCGCTGTGGCATCGACACTCCGAACTCGTCTGGGAACTCTCCGCCCTGCACCTGCACTGGCTCTGCGCCTACGACGAGGAGCAGCATGGCTCCGCTCCCCTCGGCTGGCACCAGGACTTCGCCGAGGCGCGCGAGCGACTGCACGACTGGGTCGCCGCCTGCGGCTCACGTCTCGACCGCGACAGGGCGACACGTCAGACCGCGTGGCCAGGGGAAGATCCCGCCCCGGCAGTCGAGGACGTCACGATTGAGGACCGTGGAGCCGACTTCCGCAGATTCGTCGTCGAGGACGTGGCGCGGCGTCGCGCCGTCGAGGACGCATTCATGGCGGAAGCCGCCGACTCGAATCATCACCCATGAACGCGTTCGGGTGAGGTTTGCGAGCGCTGCCCGTGCGACCGAGGATCACCGCGCATGTCGGCGTGCTGGGCATGCGATCGAGGTTGGAATCGCTGGTCGAGACCTTCGTGAACCTCGCAAGCCTGGTCCAACTCATCGTCGGGCTCGCCCGCTGATCGACCCAACCGAACGCTCCTGCGCTCTCGCGAGGCTCCACCTTCGGGCAGCGCCCCGACCCAGTCGCGTTGGCGACGAGCTATGTCGGATCGGGCGGCTACCGTTCGCATATGACCGCAGAGGGTGACTACGCCGGCATTCGCTTGGTGGCCATTGACGATCCGACCGAGCTTGCTGCCGTCGAAGCGCTGCGTGCGCGTCTGGGCAAGGTGCCCGCCGCGGTGGAGCGCTGGAATCGCGTCGCAAAGGTTCGCCCCAAGCCGGGGTCACAGATCGCCCTCGACGACATCGCGAGCGGGTGGCGACAAGTCAGCCACAGCGTTTCCCACCAGCTGAATCACGCCGCTGACACCCTCCACGCGCTCACGGTCCTCATCCCACCCGAGGGGCCGCTACGCCTACCATCCGTAGCCCACTACCCGGTCGCACGGTCCGCTCTTGAGGCAGCCTCGCTCGCGCTCTGGATCGTCGCCCCAGACGACCCCCGAGAGCGCATAGAGCGCCACCTGCGGAACGCCTGGCGCGAACTCTGCGCCGACGCAGAGATGCGCGCAGTCATGATCAAGGGCATCGAGGACGACCCGACTCTTGGCCTCACGTCGATGCTGGACCGTAGTCGGAAGCAGATCAAAGTGTGGAAGAGGAAGCACGTCGTTCAGATCCGCACCACAGCAAAGAGGGTCGGAGTCGACGATCCGACACTCTCCGACAGACGGGTCGGGTTTGCGGAGATCGTTCGGGAATCCACCGCAGCGACAGGCATGCGCGGCATGTTCGGGGAAATCGTCTGGCGCGAGATCAGCGGTCTCAGTCATCCGTCGATGCTGCGATCGATCACGTCGATGGATCGCGAAGAGATCGTCGACCACGGTGACGGCACGCTCGGCGCCATGTTCACAAGTAACGCCGGCAAGGCCAAGTATTCAGTCGAGGCTGCGCACCTCGCGTTCAGGGAAGCCATCGAGATCTTCGGCGATCGCAAAATCCGTCGCGGTGACCCTGCATCGTATGTGCCTCCGAAGGTTCACCCAGTGGACCATGGAGGGACTCAAACCAAGATGACCGCATAGGAATACTGCGACGTTCGCGTCCGAGCTAAGGCGACGCCGCCTACTGGTAGCAGAATCTCAACCGCAGGCGGTGAATACACACCACCCGGTGCGCGGTGACGTCGGAAGCGATCGGTACTGTCGCTGCTATCGGCAAGGGCAGCTCCGCCCCAGCGAACCGGCCCAAACTAATGCCAAGAACGGAGCTCCGCGTGAGCGTCGAACACCTCGACTTCGGGGATAGCCTCGCGGGCCTCCTCGTTGACGGCGTTGAAACTACCCCGTATTTCGGAGCGACGCTTCGCCTCAGTGACACCGGCGTTGAGGTGGAAATTCCCTACCTCCCTGGATCCGCGGTCGATCAGTTCGCGCACGTCGATGAGTGGTTTCGGCGAATGAATCCCCAGGAGAACCTGCTACTCCGTACCCGAGAGGGCAACGTCATGCTCTACGGGTGCCGCTGGGCAGGGCATTCCGAGGCGGCGGGTTCGCGGATTGGTAGTGGACGGATCGCGCCGCAGGAGACGCTGCTCTTCGAACGCGATGGCGCTCTCTCGGATCCGCTGACCATCAAAACATGCCGGACTCGGATGGATGGGCTGAATCGGTGGTCCCGGCTCAGTGCAGTGGAGTCCGAGTCGCGTCGGGACGAGAACGGACGCTCCACCGGCGTCGACATCACGGTGGAGAGTCCCGAGCCTGTCGAGTGGGCTCAAGCGGAGGCCAGGATGCGTATCTGCACGACGTGGACGTCGAGCGAAACCAGCGATGGCTACGAGCGATCCCATGTCGTCGCGAACAACGTCGTGATCGAGTCCGAATGGGCAGAGGCTCGTCCATTTTTTGACCACCTCGTCGAGCAGCGAAAGGTCGCGCACCTTCTGGTCTTCTTGTTCGGGACGGCGCTATCTGTTCGCGAGCACCGGGTGCAGGATGAGTCGATTTCGGCGCGCCTGATGGGTGGCGAGGTTTACGACCATCCTTTCGTCGAGCTGATCAGCGCGCGCACGATCCGCGAGAGAGCGCAACCTATGCCGACCGACAAGAAGCTCGGACGGCCACTCCTGGTGCTCCAAGAGGTTGGCACTGAGGGCCTCGGTCGCTGGGCCGAGGTCTACGACCAGTGGGATCGCTTCATCCTGCCCGCCGTCGCGGTGATCGGACGGCGGCAGCGCTTCACAGAGGACGTCGTCATGTCGACATCCATGGCGCTCGAAGCCGCAGGACAACGCATCGGGCAACGTCCGGGCGAGAACGCGACGTACGATCGCGGACGCGGTCGCCCGACGATGGCCACCTACGTCTACCGCTGTCTCGAACTACTCGGTATCCGGTGGGGTGACTACATCCACAGCCAGGTGGGACTGGCTCGCGCGATCTCGAACAACTACAAACGGGTCAAGCACGCTGACAACGGCGCCTTCCCGGATCATGTTGAGACCTATCTCGTGAGCGTGATCAACGAACTTGTGGTGCGGCTCCTCGCCGCCAACCTGACGGGCTCGGCCGACGAGCTGCTCGGCAGGTATCGGGCGGGCTCTGAGCTGTGGACAGTGCAGCAACAGTTCGAAGCCCACCGTGTGCGTATCGGAGACGATCAAGGAGCGTGGGTGTCCACCGCGGACGCTGAGCACACCGATCAACCAGATCAGGCCGCCGACTCTTCACTCCCGAGCTCCAGCTCGTAGACCGTGCGCAGCAGCGAGCACATCAGCATGATCGAGACGACGCAGTTCCGTTCGCTGACCTGGTCCGGGCCCAGATTGTGCGAAACGACGTGCCGCGTGACGTGCGACGGACGGGGTTTGCCGGACTTCTCGTTCCAGTCGTCGTAGAACCGCACGAGCGGCGCCCGGGTCGCCTGCTCCATGAGTCGTGCTGGTCCGTCGGTCGGCCTCAGCGCGTGATGGCGCGGGGCCTTCTGATGATCAGAAGGCCAGCGCAGCGCTTCGACAATGCCATGTATGACCGCGACCGCGCTTATCGCAGCGATCTCCCAATGACCCTCCCTGAACCCGGCCAGCACCTTCTGGGCGATGGGTAGTGTCGGTGCGTCCGCGCCCTCTTCTACGCGGGAGAGCACCGCCTCGCAGTCATCGATAATCTCATTTCGACGCTCGATCAGAATCAGCGAACGCTCGTCTGCCGACGGCGCATTGAGGAGCGCCTCAAGAATCGCAGCCCTCGGTACCCACGCGACCGGGATTCCCTCGCCATCGACGATATCGATAACACCGTTGATCCGATCTTCGATGGCGTCGGTCCAATTGGCGGGCCGGTGAATGTGGCGGAGCCACTCCTGCCACTTGTCGGTTTGCAACGAGCCGATCAGGGCTTGGATCCCGCTCAGATCCGGCATCGGGATCGCTGCAGTCAAGGTGGCCGCAAGTTCCGAGTAAGAGGCTGAATGCGCTGCAGTGACCGACGCGGACAGGGACTGCATGGCTGACTGGAGTCCGGGAATCTGGGGCATCGTGAAACGCGGTAGCGTCGCAGCTGCCACAGCCGCCGACAACGCGGCGACGTGCGCCTGGGCGATGATCGGTGAGACGTTTATCGCGGCCAGTTGCGTGATCCAGGCAGCGTTCTGCAGGCGCGCGGTCTCTGAAATCGCGTTCAGCATCGGCTCAAGCGCCTTCTGGTTGAGTGCTGCCGTTTGCTGTAGCGCAGCGTAAGTGGCGGCGAGGTCACGCCCTGAACGCTGGTCATCCGAGTCTTCTTCGATCAAGATCGTGCTCATTTACCGAGTCCTTCTGGTCTGCGTCACCTCTCATTGGATCAGATGCAACCGACATCGCACAGGCAACAACTACGGCACTCAGATCAGTCGAGACCTTCGCGTGAAGCGGACCGCGGCTTTGTGGTGGCGCCTAGCGCATCCTGGTAACGCGAGCCTGCCGAGCTGGTAGGGGTAGGGCATCGCCGATCTGCTCCCCGAGCGGCTCATTCGGGTGCTCGCGGTCGAAGACCTCCACTCGCCGGGAACGGTTCGATTCAAGAGGCATGCACACATCGGGTCAGAACGCGGTCAGCAGCTGCGTGGCGGCGTTGCTCAGATTTCCAGCGATCGCAAACGTCTGCTCGAGCGCCCGTAGTGGTCCCCGATTCGCTCATTGCTCGGATAGGGATCGGCGGGCGACACAGCGTCCCCTAACCTGGCCTCGCCTCAGCAGCTCGTTCTAGACCGCATGACCGCGGTCGTCGACGGGCTCGACGTCGACGTCCCAATACGCAACGAATCGCGGCTGGCGCCGCCTCCTTGATTGCGCAGTGAAGCGGTCAGCACGTTCATGATCCAGGTCGGGGACGGGCCAGCCGGCAATCGTGGCAACGCTTGCGTGCCGGTACTCAGCGGTGAGTCGCTCGGCAAGTGGCTGGATCAACTCGGCCACGAGGGCGCTCATCCGGTCGACAGCGTCGGCGATGCGGCGAGCCGTGGTCTGCGGAAGATTGTGGCGGATGGTGATCGGCAGCACGTGGCGGACGGTGCCTTCCGGCGTGAGTGTGGCCAGTGGCAGCGACATCGACAGTTCCGATTGCGAATGCGCGATGGTCGTGTTCCGGTAGCCGCGAATCATGTCGTGCGTTTCAACCAGATCGTCAGGGACTGGAACGTGCGCGAGGAGGCCGGACCGGACGTTGGAGTGCGCGAACGCGCGCATGTAGGCAACCACGGCGTAGCTTGTCAGCGGCTGCCAGAGCGGCGATTCGTGTCCTGCTTCCAATGCCTGCTCGATCGCATCACTCGCCTCGGACAAGTCGTCCGAGTAGGAACTCAACTCGGCGAGCAGCCGCGAGTCGGGAGTTTCGGGAAGCATCGCGACGGTCGGGCTCAGCGGCATGAGTCCATCATGCGACCTATCCGCCAAGGAGCGTTGCGTATGCGTTGATGGCGAGAGTCGCGGCCACCACCATGCCGCCAAGCAGACCGGCTGTTCCCCAGAGAATACGCACGCGCCGCGCGGCGCCTACTTCGCGGCGAAGAGCGACGAACGCCGGGAGGTCTAGTTCCGAAGAGGCGCCGGATGTCGTAGCCCACGTCTCCGGGCGCGTCAGCATCTCAGCGAGGCGGTCGCGCGAATCAGCCGTGAGCGTGACTGCGCGGCGGGTGAGCCAGCGGACCAGCTTGGTGTCTCGGAGCACAGTCACGTCCACGGGTCGCTCACGGATAGTGACGCTGCGCGCTCCGACGAGAACGATCGCCGGGTAGACGTCGATCGGCTCCCCCGCGACCGCCATCAGCTTCCTGGCGATCCGCTGCGCCTCGTAGCGGGAGTTGCGGAGGTGGTCGGTCTTCTGGCCGTTGACCAAAAGACGCTTGCTTCCGACCCAGATCCGGGCGTCGTCGTGGAACTTCGTGTTGATCGTGAACACTCCGGCAGGACCGACAACGACGTGGTCGATGTCACTCCCCCGATCGCCGATCGGGACGGAATGCAGCACCGTCCAGTCGGGTCCGAGCTTCGCCAAGCGCTTCGCGACCTCGAGTTCACCGAGTGCGCCGAGATACCAGGGCCGCGAGTCGACCGACAGCGGGGACCGACCGAACACGCGCGACACCTGGGATCGGGCAGGGACACCAGCCTGAGCGCTCAGGCACGCCGAGATCACTGCCGCGGCGGGGACCGAGCCGACCGCATCCGCAGGTGCAGCCGCCGTCATCGGCGGCGACGCCTTCGGGTCGGTGTCAGTTGTAACCAAAGTGCGCCGACGATAATCGCCACGAACAAGATCACCGTCCACGGGTTCGCCGTGATCCCCGCCCACAGCATTCCGAGCCCTCCGGCAATGCCGTCCCAAACGACTTCCCCATAGTCGACCATTCGCTCAGCCTAGACGTGCGCAGCGACGCGACTGCGAAGCGCTCGGCTCTCCCCAGCATGCCCGAACGCGGATCGATCAAAGCGTGATGTCGGGTCGCCGCTTAGTGAGATCGGTCGTGAGCCAGCGAAAAATGGTTATCGATGATGTGGGCGATGCGACATGGGCACGGAGGTAGCCCCGGCTCGCGAACTCCAGCGCATGACGGCGTGGTTCCGTGTAAACATCGAGGGGCAGCATCCCGCCCCGGAAACGCGCGCGGGATACCTCCGCGACCCGCGCGCGCAACTCGACCTCATGATCGGTGAAGTACTCCTCGGCGATCGCAAGAATCTCGCGCGCCACACGCCGGTTCTCGGAACGCTCCCGCCACGCGCGCACCAAGTGCGGAGGAGTCGGCTCGTCCTGGTCTCTGATTCGGGCGATGTCCTCACCGCTCCGCTTTTGCGTGAAGAAGGCGTCGGCAGCGGCATCGTTGTGACGTCGCTCCGGCGCTAGCACCCGGTGAAGCCGACGCTCGGGCAACCCGGCGCGCGCGCGGCGACGCTGCAGGCGCCTTGCTTCGTTCTCCAGCGCACGATGGGTCGCGCGTTGGTCAGGAGTGGGCGACCATGCCGGGTTGCGGCCGGCAGCCCGGGCACGGTCGACCGCGCGGCGTCGAGCCTCGTTCGCCTTCTCCGGGTCTGCGGCCTCACGCGCCCGCCGGCGCTCGGCGATCGCGTCGCGATTGCGGTAGTAGTAGTCGCGCTGAGCCTGCTTGTACGCGTCCGGGTGCTTCTGCTTGTAGCGTTCGCGGGCTTGCTGACGCTCCTCCGGGTGCTCCGCAGCCCACGCCCTCGCGCGATCGATCCCCTTCTGGCGGCGCGCCTTCTCCTCCCGCTCGCGCTGAGCACGATCACGCTCCCGCTCGCGGTTCTTCCGGCGGATGTCCTCGCGATTCCGCTCACGGTACTCCGCGTAGTAGGTCGGGTGCGCGTCGTTCCATACCTTCCGCTGTGCGGCCAGGCGCGCTGCCCGCTCGTGGTCGCTCGGCTGCGCGTTACTCATGGTGGTCCACTGCGAGAACGCCGTCGAACTCCACGAGCGCTGTGAACAAGCTCTCGCGCGTTGCGGTGGGGTCGGTGATCGCTCGTGCAAAGAGTGCGCGCATGCGTTCCCGCTCGGCGTCGGACACATCGCCGAGCCGCGCGAGACACCAATCGATGTCGTCGGCGAGGCTGTAGCTCGGATCATCCACCTCGATGCCGGGGTAGTACAGGAACGCGAGCACAGCTACGTGCTCCAGGACAGCGTCAGCGCGCTCACGATCGCTCATGGCAGGAAGGTGCGCACCCAGCGCCCACGATTCGCGCGGCGACGTCTGCTGGTCGGTCTACGCTCGTGCATGTTCGGCCAGAGGAGGAAGCCTTATGGCCGAACCGCGCCGGTGGCACCCGCTCCTCGCAGCGCAGGAAGGTCCGACGGGCACGTGGACCTTGGTGGACGCGTTCGACCGCGTGTACGGCACCATCGAGATCCGCCGGGTGAACGCCACCGAAGTTCGCTACCGTGCCAGCTTCCGGGGCGAGGTCATCGGCTGGTCAACAACCCTCCGTCTCGCCTGCGAGCGGGTCCACAACGAGTTCCTGCGGAACCACGGCCCGAACGGCGGACCGATCGCGAGTTGGGGCACGAACGTTCGAGGTCAACCGATCGAGTAGGTACTACGCCGCTTCGATGTCTTCGTCGTCGAGGAAGTCGAGCGTCGGATCATCGACCGCTCCGTCGTCGGTCGAGAGCAGCGAGGTATCGGGGTTCACGCGGCGTAGTGTCCGGTCGAGCATTCCTGCCGGCCCCCGATCCACGGTGCGGTCGGGCTCGATGTAATGGCCCTCCGTGATCGCGGTCGATCCGTGGCCGAGGAAGGTGGCGGCAGCGTCGGCGCTCGCCCCGCGCGCGATGACCGTTGCGCCGGTCCGTCGGTACCAGCGAAGTGTGATCCCCTCCCCCGCGAGATCTGCCAGCTCGAGGAACGCTCTGAAGGTACGTCGCACATTGAACGGGCTCAGTGGCCTGCCCGCGCGATTGGCAAAGATGGTCCGTTCCGGGTCGGTACTCAGGATGCCGGCGAGCCGTGCTCGAACGACGTCCGCAGCGAAGTCGGGCACCGCGATTCGGCGGATAGAGTGCTCGGTCTTCGGGTGGTCTTGACGCACGGCACCGCTGCCGGTGCGCAACACGACCGTCCCCGTCACCGAGATCGTCATCCCGCTGGGACCGTCCTCGACGTCGCACACGCGGAGTGCGAGGCACTCGCCGATGCGCAGCGCCGTGCCGAGGAGCACCTCGGTGATGTCGCGCACCTGCCCGTCGGGCTTCGGCCCCTTGATGTCGGGTCCGGTCCGCCAGCGACCCGCGGCATCGCGGATCGCGTTGATCTGCGCGATGGTCAACGCCTGGCGCTCGCCCTTCGGCCGGCGCAATGGACTCGTTCCCTGCACCGGATTCCGCGGGATCGCGTCGTGCCGGAGAGCAAATCCGAAGAGCTGATTGAGAACCGTCCGCGAGTGGTGTGCGCGTGAGGGCGACACCGCATTCTCAGAGCGCAGGAACCATTCCACGCGGCCCGTGGTGATCTCACCGAGCGAGAAGTGTTCGAACTGCGGCCGCACGCGGAGGCGGAGATCATCGCGGTAGTTCTTCTTCGTCCCATCCGACAGCTCCCGCATCTCGAGATCCTCGAGCCACAGATCGGCGAGGTCACGGAAGGAGCTGCTGAGATCGAGCAGACCTCCCGCCCCGAAGCCCGGTCTGTCCAGCAGGCGCTCCCTCAAACGGGCTCGAGCGGCCGACTCCGTGCGGGCCGCGCCCGTCACTCTGCGCAGACGCCCGTCAGCGTCGCGAATGCGCGCCAACGCTACGTACGACGCGCCCCGCCTGGTCACGCTGATGGTTCCGTACGAACCGATCAGGGTGCGCGGCCGCCCCCCGTTCACCACACTCCCCCGGGGTGTCGCTGCTCGTCGGCCAGCTCCATGCGGTGAACCCATGCGTCGATCTCGCTCTTGCGAAACCTCAGCTGCGTGCCGACGCGGAATCCACGGGGGCCACGGCCCTTGCTCCGCAGGTCATAGATCGTCTGGACGGAAACCTTCAGCTCGGCGGCAAGCTCGGCCAACGAGACGTAGTTCCCGTGTCCCGACTCGGAGGTGCCAACAGCGTCCATATAGCGAAGGTGCGCGGGCCTTGCCGCGCACCTTCCAGATACTTCGAGAAGGTCCGAGAGCGAACTGCGGCGACCCGGCGAAGTGTCCAGTAAACGACTACCAAACATTCAAGCTCCCTGATCAGGGAGTGAAGATTCAGTGCTTTACCGGGAGTTTTGGTGGACCTGAGGGGACTCGAACCCCTGACCCCCTGCATGCCATGCAGGTGCGCTACCAGCTGCGCCACAGGCCCGGATGCTCCCTCGATCGCTCGAGGCAACTCGACAAGCTTACTATACGGCTCGCGATGCCTCGAACACGGGTCACTCCGCGGCGGTGTGCTCCGGGAGCTCGATCGGCACGATCGGGCAGTCCTTCCAGAGCCGCTCGAGGCCGTAATAGGTGCGCTCCTCCTCGTGGAACACGTGCACGACCAGATCACCGAAGTCCAGCAGAACCCACCGCGCTTCGGCACGGCCCTCGCGGCGCACGCGCTTGTGGCCCGACTCGAGCAGACGGTCCTCGATCTCGTCGGCGATGGCGGCGACGTTGCGCTCGCTGCGACCGGTGACGAGCAGGAACACGTCGACGAGCGGAAGCGGCTCCGACACGTCGAGGGCGACGAGGTCCTCGCCGCCCTTCGAGTCCCCTGCGGCCGCGGCGATCGCGACCATGTCGTGCGACTGCGCGCCGGCGACCATCAGAACATCCCGTTGACGAAGGCGAGGATGAGCACGCCCACGAGGGCGAGCGCGAGCACGCCGGCCGTGATGGCGAGCCACATCATGAGGCGGCTGCCCTTCTCGGGCGCCGGCGGCTTGATGACGTCGCCGTTGGTCTTCACCGTGCTGATGGCCGCGCTCGCAGCGATCGGCGTGGGCGACGAGTGAGCGGGCAGCTCGCCGTCGACGAGCACGGCATCGGCCTCGTGTCCGTCCGCCGCTCCAGGAGCATGGCCCAGCGAGCCGAGCCCCTCCGGCAGATTGAAGGTCCCCGTCACGAGCACCTCGCCCGTCGCGGTGACGGGAGCGATGATCGGCGACTCGCCGGTGGGCGATGACAGGATGAGCGCGCTCGACGTGCCCACCGAGCCGGTCGAGCCCCGGGCCAGCAGATCGTCGAACGAGGGCGGCAGGTCGACCTGCGTCGCGTCGTCGGAGAAGAGCGCCGAGCCGAACGCGGGGTTCACGACGGGTCGTTCCGCAGGCTCCTGCTCGACCTCGGCGTCATCGGACTTCGCGAAGAGGTCGGCTGCGGCATCCGCATCCTCCTCATCCTCGGCGTCGTCGACGGGCTCGAACGAGGGCTCGTCGACGACGACCACCTCGACCTCGGAGTACGGGTCCTCGTCGGGCTCGTCGTCGGAGAAGAGCCCACGCAGCGCGCTCGTCGACGTGTCGTCGCCCTCGCCGGGCTCGACAACCGCGGGCTCGGTCGGGGTCTCGATCACCTGATCGGTCTCGGTCTCGACGGCCTGATCTGTCTCGGGCTCGACGGCCTGATCCGGCGCGGCGACGGACGGCGCGGTGTGGGCCGCGATGACGTCTGGCGTGATGACGGGAACCGAGGCCGTGCGGATCCGCTCCTGCTGGCGCGCCTGGCGGCGCGTGAGGGGACTCACGCCGAGGTCGACCGCCAGGTCGGGCACGGGCGGCTCGGCGATGACCGCCGGCGCCGCGGCACGCGGCAGCGGCGGCGCGGAGGCAGCGGGCGGCGGCGCGAACGGCGACTCGGGCTCAGGAGCCGGTTCGGCGGGCCCATCGGCGTCGGTCGGAGTGACGACGGGGGTCGCTCCGGTGTTTCGGATGTCGCGCAGCTGCTTGCGCGTGAGCGGAGGTGTATCCGGCTGCTCGGGTTCAGTCATTCCTTGCTCCGGTAGAGGTGGTGCTTCGCAATGTATTGGACAACCCCGTCGGGAACGAGGTACCACACGGGGTTTCCGTGACGTACACGATCACGGCAGTCGGTCGACGAGATCGCGAGGGCGGGGATCTCGAGCTGACTCACGTCGTCCGTCGGCAGTCCGTCCGTGCTGAGCACGTGACCCGGACGCGAGACGGCGACGAAGTGGGCGAGGTCCCACATCTCATCATGGTCCCTCCAACTGAGAATCTGCGCTATGGCGTCCGCACCCGTGATGAAGAAGAGGTCGGCGTCGGGATGGATGACCCGCAGATCCCGGAGAGTGTCGACGGTGTAGGTGGGGCCGTCGCGGTCGATGTCGACGCGACTCACGGTGAAACGGGGATTGGATGCCGTCGCGATGACGGTCATGAGATACCGGTGCTCGCTGGCCGTGACCTTCGCCTTCTGGTACGGCTCGCCGGTAGGTACGAACACCACCTCGTCGAGATCGAAGGACTGCGCGACTTCGCTCGCCGCCACCAGGTGCCCGTGGTGGATGGGGTCGAAAGTGCCGCCCATCACCCCGATTCTCGGGCGGCGCTCGACCGACATGCAGACGCGGCCTTAGTGGCCGTGTCCTGACTGCTGGATGTCGTTCGCGTGCGCCTTCGCGTACGCCTCGGCCTTCGCCGAGTGGCGGTTGGCGACATTGCGGTACGAGAGCGTGACCAGCGCGAGCAGACCGAACGAGATGATCGCCACGAGGCCGTACCAGAACGTCTCGAGCGGCACGTTGCCGTGGTGCTCGGTCTCTTCGGCCGCGAAGGCGATCAGCGTGGCGAGGGTCATTCCAGCTCCGTTCGGATTGCTGCGGAAAGCGGCAGTGGACAGTCTAGCGCGAGGGACGTCGCCGACTCAGGCGCGCACCTGTCCCGCTCCGCGGGCGAGCCACTTGGTGCTCGTCAGTTCGCTGAGACCCATCGGGCCGCGGGCGTGCAGCTTCTGTGTCGAGATTCCCACTTCCGCGCCGAAGCCGAACTCGCCGCCGTCGGTGAATCGCGTCGAGGCGTTCGCCATCACGACGGCCGAATCGACCTCGGCGAGGAATCGCTCGGCGCTCGCGGCATCCTCCGTCACGATGGACTCCGTGTGGTGCGTCGAGTAGCGCCGGATGTGCTCGAGGGCCTCGTCGAGATCGTCGACGACACGCATCGCGATCTCGAGTCCGAGGTACTCAGTCGACCAGTCCTCGTCGGTCGCCGCTACGACGCCGCCGCCGGCGATCGACGAGATCTCTGGGTCGCCGTGCACCACGACGCCGTTCTCCTGCAGTGCGGCGACGACGGGACCGACGACACGGGCCGCGGCATCCCGATGCACCAGCACCGTCTCCACCGAGTTGCACACGCTGGGCCGCTGCACCTTGGCGTTCACGACGATGTCGCGCGCCCAGTCGAGCGGTGCCGTCGCATCGAGCACGATGTGCACGACTCCGGCGCCGGTCTCTATGACAGGGACGGATGACTCGGTCACGACCGTCTCGATGAGCTGCGCACTGCCGCGCGGGACGAGCACGTCGACGATGCCGCGCGCCTGCATGAGGTCCTTCGCCCCTTCGCGGCCGAACTCGTCGACCGTCTGGATCGCCTCGGGATCCAGTCCCTGCGCGACGAGGGCCCCGCGCATCGCACGCACGAGAGCGCCGTTGGTCTGCTCTGCGGCGGTGCCGCCGCGGAGCACCACCGCGTTCCCCGAGCGCAGGGCGAGGGCAGCGATGTCGACGGTGACGTTCGGTCGTGCTTCGTAGATGGAGCCGACGACGCCGAACGGCACCGAGACCTTCGTCACCTCGACGCCGCTGGACAGCGTGCGGGAATCGAGCACCCGCCCGACCGGGTCGGGCAGATCCGCGATGTCGCGGACCGCGGCGGCCAGAGCCGCGATGCGCGGAGCGTCGAGACGCAGGCGATCCAGCAGGCCGGCGGCCATGCCGGAGGCGCGGCCCCGAGCCAGGTCGTCGGCATTCGCAGCCTCGATCCCACTCGCCTCGGCGTCGATCGCATCGGCGATGGCGAGCAGGGCGTCGCGCTTGCGGGCATCGCTCAGCAGGCCGATCGAGCGCGCGGCATCCTTCGCGAGCAGCATGCGCTCGCGCGCGGTCGTCGCAGTCGTCGTCACGCGCCCAGCCTATCGGCGGCGACCGCTTCGCCGGCCGTGCGCACGGGGCCTGTGACGGGAGCGGCCGCGGGCTCGGGATTCGGGGCGAACCAGGTGCCGATGTCGTGGCCCGTCAGCGCTGCGTCCACGAGGTCCGCACTCGTCACGAGCACGCCGATGCCCGAGGCCGTCGCCAGGCGCGCGGCCGAGACCTTGGTCGCGGCTCCGCCCGTGCCGACGCTGTTGACGACGACCGAGCCGAACTCGAACGCACCGAGGTCGTCGCCGTACGCGACGTGGCGGATGGGCTGGGCACCCGGCTCCGACGGCGGCTTGGTGTAGAGGGTGTCGATGTCGCTCAGCAGCACGAGAGCGTCGGCGCCGATGAGCTGCGCCACGAGGGCGGCGAGGCGGTCGTTGTCGCCGAAGCGGATCTCGTGCGTCGCGACGGTGTCGTTCTCGTTGACGATCGGAAGGATGCGCAACCCCATCAGGCGCTCCATCGCGCGGCGCGCGTTGGAGCGGTGCGTGCTGTTCTCGAGGTCGCCCGCGGTCAACAGGACCTGGCCTGCGAGGATGCGGAACCGATCGAGCGACGTCTGATACCGCCACATCAGCACGTTCTGCCCGACGGCGGCCGCCGCCTGCTGCGTCGCGAGGTCGTTGGGCCGCCCGCCGAGATCCAGGAACGGGAGGGCGGTCGCGATCGCTCCGGACGACACCAGGACGATCTCGGTGCCGCGCGCGTGCGCCCGTGCGATCGCCTCGACGATCGTGTCGATGCGGTGCGCCGCGTCACCGCTGATCGACGAGGAGCCGACCTTGACCACGACGCGTCGCGCCGTGGGGATCTGAGCGCGATCGAGCGCGCTCACGCGTCGCCCTCGGCCTCGTCCCAGCCCCGCCCGGCGAGGCGCTCCGACTCGAGCTCGGCTCGGGCCTCGGCTTTCGCGTCCATCCGCTCGTGGTAGCGCTCGCGTCGCTCCGAGGTCGTGCGGCGGTTGTCGGTGAACATGCGGGGGTCGTGCCCGCGCGGCGCGGTCATCACCTCGGCGGCCGATGTCATGGAGGGATCCCAGTCGAAGATGATGCCGTCGCCTTCGCCGATGACGACCGTCGCCCCCGGGATGGCTCCCGCGCGGAAGAGCTCCAGATCGACGCCGAGCTTGTCGAGCCGGTCGGCGAGGTATCCCACCGCCTCTTCGTTCTGGAAGTCGGTCTGCTGCACCCAGCGCTCGGGCTTCACACCGAGGATGCGGTAGAACGTGCCGTAGGAGCCGCCTTCGACCCGCACGGTGAACTCCTTCTCGGAGCCCCGAGGGCGGATGACGATGCGCTCCGGAGCGGGCGCGCTCGCCTGCTCGAGCCGGTGCTTCGCGACGATGTCGCCGAGCGCGAAGTTGAGCTGGCGAAGACCCTCGTGACTCACCGTGGAGATCTCGAAGACGCGGAACCCCCGGGCTTCCAGCTCCGGACGCACGAGGTCCGCGAGATCCTTCGCCTCGGGGACGTCGACCTTGTTCAGCGCGATGATCTGCGGGCGCTCCAGGAGCGGCAGCTGTCCCTCCGGCACCGGATAGGCGCCGAGCTCGCCGAGGATGACGTCGAGATCGGAGATCGGGTCGCGACCCGGATCGAGCGTGGCACAGTCGAGCACGTGCACGAGCGCGGTGCACCGCTCGACGTGACGGAGGAACTCGAGACCGAGCCCCTTCCCTTCGCTCGCGCCTTCGATGAGTCCGGGGACGTCGGCGACCGTGTAGCGCACGTCGCCCGCCTGGACGACGCCGAGATTCGGGTGGAGGGTCGTGAACGGATAGTCGGCGATCTTCGGCCGCGCAGCCGACATCGCGGCGATGAGGCTCGACTTGCCGGCCGAGGGGAACCCGACCAATGCGACATCGGCGACGGTCTTGAGCTCGAGGACGACGTCGCCCTCCCAGCCGGGCGTGCCCAGGAGCGCGAACCCGGGAGCCTTCCGCTTGGGGTTCGCGAGGACCGCGTTGCCGAGCCCGCCGATCCCACCGGGGGCGGCGACGAAGCGCATGCCCGGTTCGATCATGTCGACGAGGACCGTGCCGTCGGGGTCCTTCACGACGGTGCCCACCGGGACCGGCAGCTCGAGCGACTCGCCGTGCGCGCCGGACCGGTGATCGCCCATGCCGAAGCCGCCGTTGCCCGCCGACCGGTGAGGCCCGTGGTGGTACGACAGGAGCGTCGTCACCTGCGGGTCGGCGACCAGCACGACGTCGCCGCCGTGACCGCCGGTGCCGCCGTCAGGGCCGGCGAGGGGCTTGAACTTCTCGCGCTTGACCGAGACGCAGCCGTTGCCGCCCTTACCGGCGCGCAGATGCAGCGTCACCTCATCGACGAACGTGACCACGGGTGTCCTCCTGAAACAATGCAGCGAAGGGGGCGAGCATCAGCCCGCCCCCTTCGCGAAAGATGTGCGCTGTGCGCGGATTACTCCGCGACCGCAGCTGCGACGATGTTGACGACCTTGCGGCCGCCCTTCGTGCCGAACTCGACAGCGCCCGCTTCGAGAGCGAAGAGCGTGTCGTCGCCACCGCGGCCGACGTTCGCACCGGGGTGGAAGTGCGTTCCGCGCTGACGGACGATGATCTCGCCGGCGAGGACCTTCTGTCCGCCGAAGCGCTTCACGCCGAGGCGCTGTGCGTTGGAGTCACGACCGTTGCGGGTGGAGCTTGCGCCCTTTTTGTGTGCCATCTCGAGTCTCTTCCTGGACTTACTTGATGCCGGTGACCTTGACGCGCGTGAGGTCCTGACGGTGCCCCTGGCGCTTCTTGTAACCGGTCTTGTTCTTGAACTTCTGGATGACGATCTTCGGACCGCGCTCCTCACCGAGCACCTCGGCGGTGACGGTGACCTTCGCGAGCTTGTCGGCATCGGTGGTCACGGCGTCGCCGTCGACATGCAGGATGACGGGCAGTTCGATCGAGTCGCCCACCTTGGCCTTCTGGCGGTCGAGGACGACGATCGTGCCGACCTCCACCTTCTCCTGCCGGCCGCCGGCTCGCACAACTGCGTAAACCACTTCACACCTGTTTCGTCTGGGAGCACACGGCTCCGGATTGTCCGTAAAGACGGGGAAATCGCGGTGCGGACTGTCTCCGGCCGGTTGCCGGACTGTCGAGCACACGCCGTGAGGCATGCGCATGGGACGCACCAAAGGACTACTTTACCGGATGCCGGACCAACCCGCAAAAGCAACGGCGACCGTGTCGCGGCATCCGGTCACTAGGCTCTCGCCATGGCCATCCTCATCGACGACGCGCGCTGGCCCGCGCACGGCAGGCTGTGGGCGCATCTCGTGAGCGACAGCGATCTCGACGAGCTGCACGCGTTCGCCGCGGCCAACGGCATCCCGCGCCGCGGGTTCGATCTCGACCACTACGACGTCCCCGAAGAGGCGCACGCCCGCCTCGTGGCCGCGGGCGCGCAGCACGTCGAAGGTCGGGAGCTCGTCCGGCGGCTCATCGCCTCCGGACTGCGCGTGACGGGCAAGGCCCGCCGCGCGCAGTCGTAGCGCTACTCCCCCGTCGGCGGGGTGACCGGCGTGCCGGTCAGCGCTGCGGTCGTCACGCGGCGGCGCCCCCGGCCCTGACCGGGTGCCTTCGGCTCGGGGAGCGCGCTGAGCACGGAGTCCAGCAGCATGTCCTTCTCGGTCTTGGGGGCTCGCGAGGCGGGCTCGCGCTTCTTGCGCGGCTTCTTCGGGCGC
Source organism: Microbacterium sp. (assembly GCF_051860965.1). Lineage (GTDB taxonomy): Bacteria > Actinomycetota > Actinomycetes > Actinomycetales > Microbacteriaceae > Microbacterium. Next base: position 319,150 of record NZ_JBIMKU010000004.1, on the reverse strand, counting down.
TCCGTCGGCGCCTCGACGACCGGCTCGGCGGCTGCCTCGGACGCCGGCTGCTCGTCATGATGATGGATCGTGGATGCCGCGATCTGCGCGAGCGCGGACTTCGCGCCCTCGGTGATCGTATGCGTGCCGCCGTTCGATCCCGCCGCGGGGGCACTGCTGCCGCCGCCGTTGCGGGGACGCCGCCCACCCTGAGCGCTGCCCGTGAGCGGCACGCGGTGCTTGACGACCGGGTCGTGGTGCACGATGACTCCGCGGCCGGCGCAGACCTCGCACGCCTCGCTGAACGTCTCGAGGAGTCCGAGCCCGAGCTTCTTGCGGGTCATCTGCACGAGACCGAGCGACGTGACCTCCGCGACCTGGTGCTTGGTCCGGTCGCGGCTCAAGCACTCGACGAGCCGGCGCAGCACGAGATCGCGGTTGGACTCGAGCACCATGTCGATGAAGTCCACGACGATGATGCCGCCGATGTCGCGCAGCCTCAGCTGGCGCACGATCTCCTCGGCCGCCTCGAGGTTGTTCTTCGTGACGGTCTCCTCGAGGTTCCCGCCCGAGCCGACGAACTTGCCGGTGTTGACGTCGACGACGGTCATGGCCTCGGTGCGGTCGATGACGAGCGAGCCGCCGGAGGGCAGCCACACCTTGCGGTCGAGCGCCTTCTCGATCTGCTCCGTCACACGGTGGGCGTCGAAGGGGTCGATCTCGCTCTCGTAGCGCTCGACGCGCTCGAGCAGGTCGGGTGCGACGCTGGCGAGGTACGACGTGATCGTCCCGTACGCCTCTTCGCCCTGGATGAGCATCTTGGTGAAGTCCTCGTTGAAGACGTCGCGCACGATCTTGACGAGGAGGTCCGGCTCGGAATGCAGGAGCGCGGGGGCCTGGATCGAATCGACCTGCGTCGACACGTGCTCCCACTGGCTCGTGAGTCGCTGCACGTCGAGCGTCAGCTGCTCCTCGGTGGCGCCCTCGGCCGCGGTGCGCACGATGACGCCGGCCGACTCGGGAAGGACCTCCTTGAGGATCTTCTTCAGGCGGGCCCGCTCGGTGTCGGGGAGCTTGCGAGAGATGCCGTTCATGGCGCCGCCCGGCACGTACACGAGGTAGCGGCCCGGCAGCGAGATCTGGCTCGTGAGGCGGGCGCCCTTGTGGCCGACGGGGTCCTTCGTGACCTGCACGAGGACGCGGTCGCCGCTCTTGAGAGCGAGCTCGATGCGCCGCGGCTGGTTGCCCGTCTCGACGGCATCCCAATCCACCTCGCCGGAGTACAGTACGGCGTTGCGGCCGCGACCGATGTCGACGAACGCGGCCTCCATGCTCGGCAGCACGTTCTGCACGCGGCCGAGGTAGACGTTGCCGATGAGCGAGGCGTCCTGGTTGCGCGCGACGTAATGCTCGACGAGCACGTTGTCCTCGAGCACGGCGATCTGGATGCGTCCGTTCTTGGAGCGCACGATCATCTCTCGGTCGACGGCCTCGCGGCGAGCGAGGAACTCCGCCTCGGTCACGACGGCGCGGCGACGACCTGCCTCGCGACCGTCGCGACGGCGCTGCTTCTTGGCCTCGAGGCGCGTCGATCCCTTGATGCGCTGCGGCTCGGTGATGAACTCCACGGCGCGCTGACGGTGGGCCGGCTGCGCGGGGGCCTCGGATGCCTCGCCTCCGCCCTCGCCACCACGACGACGACCGCGGCGGCGCGCGCTCGTGCCCGTCGGCTGCTCGTCGGGCGTCTCGTCGCGCGGCGGCTGACCGGGGCGCGTCGGAAGCGGCACGAACTCGGGCGCGTAGAACATGAGCGACGTCGAGACCGCAGAGACGAAGGTCTCGGGCAGCAGGCCGAGCGAGACCGCGGTGACCGGCTTCTCGGGCTCGGCCGGCTCGGCCTCCTTCTCGGGCTCGGCCGACTCGGAAGTCGCATCGGGCTCGCCGGCCGACTCGGAAGTCGCGTCGGGCTCGCCGGCGGCCTCGGGAACGTCTTCAGGCTCCGTCGCCGGTGCAGGCTCCGCGTCCGCCTCGGGCTCGGAGGTCGCCTCGGGCTGGGCGGTCGTCTCCCGCTCCGAGGTCGTGTCCGGCTCTGCAGCCGCCTCGGGCTCCGTCGCGCCGTCGTCCTGCGGCGCGCCCTCGGGCTCGACCGCCGCCGCGACGTCGGGCGTCGCATCCGTCGACGGATCGACGGACTCGGTCGCGGCGTCCGCCGACGACTCGGTCGCGGGCTCGGTGGTCAGATCTGCGGCCGCGTCGATCTGCGGCTCGTGCTGTTCGTTCGTGTCATCGGCCATCGCTGGCGTACTCCTTGCGGGGCGACACCGCGCATCGCCCGGCGAAATCTCGGCGGCGCCGCACCTGCGGTGCCGCAAACTCAGTCGGTCTGCAGCCGGCTCTGCGGCTCGTGCTGCGAGGGCGTTCGTTGCCCTGAAGTCTTCTGTGATGCGTATGGCGGCGCGGCCGCGAAGCATCATGAGCATTATCGCACTTTCGGGCGTCGATTGCTCGCCTTGGATCCCGCCAGGGCGTTTCACGGCCCGATCGCGGCATGCATCCAGCCGTGCGCTGGGATAATCCGAGCATGGCCCAGCCCCAGACGCACACCCGCCCGACCGCCCTGGCGGTGTGGCTCATCCTCGCCGGAGCGATCGGCTGGTGGGCGGCCTTCTCCCTCACGATCGAGAAGCTCCACGCGCTCGTCGATCCCGACGCGGGCGCCGCCTGCGACATCAGCCCTCTCGTGCAGTGCAGCGCCAACCTGGGCTCGTGGCAGGGCAGTGTGTTCGGATTCCCGAACCCCCTCCTCGGCCTCGCGGGCTGGGTCGCTCCCATCGTCGTCGGTGCGGCCATCCTGGCCGGCGCGCGGTTCGCACGATGGTTCTGGATCGCGTTCTGGGCGGGGATCGCCTTCGCCTTCGGCTTCGTCATCTGGCTCATCAGCCAGAGCATCTACGACCTGCACACCCTCTGCCCGTGGTGCATGGTGACCTGGGCGGTCACGATCCCCACGTTCTACGCCGTGACCCTGCACGTGCTGCGCGCCGGGATCGTGCCGGCGTCCGCTCGAGTGCGCAAGGCGGCGGGCGCCGGCATGGCGTGGGTGCCGCTCGCGGCGATCCTCAGCTACGCGACCATCCTCCTGCTCGCCCAGCTCGAGATGAACGCGGTCGTGCAGATCGTGAACGACCTGTTCCGATAGGACTCAGAACCAGATCGCGAGCTCGCGCGCCGCGGACTCGGGGCTGTCCGAGCCGTGCACGAGGTTCTGCTGGACCTTCAGGCCCCAGTCGCGACCGAAGTCGCCGCGGATGGTGCCCGGCGCCGCGGTCGTCGGGTCGGTCGTGCCCGCGAGCGAGCGGAACCCCTCGATGACACGGTTCCCCGCAAGGCGGATCGCCACCGACGGACCGGACATCATGAACTCGAGCAGCGGCTCGTAGAAGGGCTTGCCCTCGTGCTCGGCGTAGTGCTTCTCGAGCGTGGAGCGATCGGGCTCGACGAGACGGATGTCGACGAGCGCGTAGCCCTTCGCTTCGATCCGTGCCAGGATCGCGCCGGTCAGGCCGCGCGCGACTCCGTCGGGCTTGACGAGGACGAGGGTCTCTTCCGTGGGCATGCGTTGGTCCGTTCGGTTCAGGATTCGTCGGGAGGGGTGGACGCCGCGAGCCGCGCGTTGCGCCGGTCGAGAGCGGCCCCCTTGATGGTGGCATATCCGTAGAGGCCGCCGAAAACGAGGGCGACGATCAGGAGTGCCGGTTCGAGGAATGCGCCGAGCGCGACGACGATCTGCAGCGCCCAGCCCAGTGCGATCCCCCAGGGGTACCGCACGACACGGCCGGTGAGGATCATGATGACCGCGAGCACCGTGCCCGCGACGATCCCCCACCAGGGCTCGATGCCGTCGGGGAGCGCCTTCAAGCCATAGAGCACGAGACCGGCGAGGAACGCCACGACCGACTCGAAGGCGAGCACGATCGAGGCGAGGGACTCCGCCGCGCCCCGCGCACGTCGCGGCCGCGGTGCCGCCTCGCTCACGAGCGCCACCCGCTCTTCCAGTCGTCGGCCTCGGCAAGCGAGATCGCCTCGCCGGCGAGGACGACGGATCCCGCGATGACGACGGCACGTCGATCCGATGCCGCGGCCCACTCGCGCGCCGCCTCCGCCGCGGCCGAGGCATCCGCGTGCACCGTCACCGGCAGATCGCGGGCCTCGGCGAGGTCGGCGACCGCGTCGGCCTCGCTCGCACGCTCCGAATCAGGCGACGTCGCGAACACGTGCGCCGCGATCGGGGCGAGCTCGGCGACGATCCCGTCGGCGTCCTTGTCGGCGAGGATCCCGAGCACGACACCCCACTCGTCGAAATCGAACGAGTCCTGCAGGGCGGCCGCGAGGGCGCGCGCGCCGTGCGGATTGTGCGCGGCATCCACCAGCACCGTCGGATTGGTGCCGACCAGCTGCAGTCGTCCGGGCGAGGTCGCTCCCCCGAGGCCGTCGGCGAGGACGTCGCCCGTGAGAGGCTGCGTGCCGCCGCCGATCAGGGACTCCACCGCAGCGATCGCCAGGGCCGCGTTGAAGCCCTGGTGGGCGCCGTAGAGCGGGAGGTACTGGTCTTCGTAGGTGCCGGCGAGGCCGCGCACCGTGATGAGCTGGCCCCCGACGGCGAGTCGCTGTTCGACGAGCCCGAACTCGGCGCCCTCGAAGGCGATCGTGGCGCCCTTCGTGGCAGCGGCGGTACGCAGCACGGCGGCTGCTGCGGGATGCTGCTGCGCCGAGACGACGGCCGCGCCCTGCTTGACGATGCCCGCCTTGACCGCCGCGATGTCGGGGATCGTCTCGCCGAGGCGGTCGGCGTGGTCGATGTCGATCGGCGCGAACACCGCGACGTCGCCATCGGCGGTGTTGGTCGAGTCCCACGCGCCGCCCATGCCGACCTCGAGCACAAGCACGTCGATCGGCGCGTCGGCGAACGCGACGAACGCGAGCACCGTCAGCAGCTCGAAGAACGTGAGGCGGGCGTCGCCGGCGGCCTCGAGCTCGGCATCGACGATCGCCACGAACGGGTCGATCTCATCCCAGGCATCGGCGATCGCGGCGTCGCCGATCGGCTCGCCGTCGACCATGATGCGCTCGGTGAAGCGCTCCAGGTGCGGACTCGTGAACAGGCCCGTGCGCAGGCCGAGGGCGCGCACGAGACTCTCGATCAGGCGAGCCGTCGACGTCTTGCCGTTCGTGCCCGTGACGTGGATGACCCGGTAGGTCCTCTGCGGATCGTCGAGCAGCTCGAGCACGCGCGCCGTGCGTTCGACACGCGGCTGGACCCATCGCTCGCCCTGACGCTGCAGAAGCGCGGTGTAGACGGCATCCGCCCTCTCGCGATCGCTCACTTCGCGGCCTCCTTGCGCGTCACCGACACCGTGAATGCACCCCTGTTCGCGAACGCTCCGGCCGCGAACTCCGCGAGGTGGTCCGGCACGTCGCTCGGCGGCTCGGAGGTCCACGCCAGCGCCTCACGTCCCGCGATCGCGATCGTGTGCTCCACCGCGAGGGTCTCACCCGCGATGTCGGCGACGTCGAACGCCGACTCGATCGCCGCGCCGTCGGCAGCGTCGGCGAACAGGAGCCCGAGAGCGATGCGGTCGCTCACGTCGAAGCCGGCCGCCTTGCGGGTGTCCTGCACGGCGCGGATGACGTCACGCGCGAGGCCCTCGGCCTCGAGTTCGGGCGTCGTCGTCGTGTCGAGCAGGACGAACCCGGCGCCTGCCAGAAGCGCGAGCGCCTCGCCCTCGGGGCGACCCGAGGTCTCGAGCACGAGGTCGTACTCCCCCGGCTCGAGCGCGAGACCGCCCGCGACGACGACATCGCCTTCGAGCGACCAGTCGCCCGCCTTCGCCCCCTGGATGGCCCGCTGCACATCGCGGCCGAGCCGCGGACCCGCCGCGCGGGCGTTGACAGACAACCGGTGGGTGATGCCGTAGGACGCGGCGGTGTCGTCCGCGAGCTCGACGAGCTCGACGGCCTTCACGTTGAGCTCTTCGCGCACGATGTCGTCGAACTGCGCGAGGGCCGCGGCATCCGCGACCACGACCGTCAGTCGCGGAAGCGGCAGACGTACGCGCTTGCCCTCGCGCTTGCGGAGCGCGTTGGCGACGCTCGAGACCTCGCGGACGGCATCCATCGCCGCGCGGATGTCAGCGGCCTGCGGGAACGCCGTCGCGTCGGGCCAGTCCTGCAGGTGCACGCTGCGGCCGCCCGTGAGGCCCTGCCAGATGCGCTCCGAGACGAGAGGGATCAGCGGAGCCGCGACACGCGTGAGCGTCTCGAGCACCGTGTAGAGCGTGTCGAACGCCTCTCGGCTCTTCGGATCATCGGTGACTCCGACCCAGAACCGGTCGCGCGAGCGGCGGATGTACCAGTTGGTCAGCGCCTCGGCGAAGTCGCGCAGCCGCGCGGCGGCCGTCGTCGAATCGAGGCCCTCGAGGTCGGCGGCGACATCGCGCACGAGGTCGCCCGTGAGCGCGAGGATGTAGCGGTCGAGCACGTCCGTGGAGTCCGTGCGCCACTGGGCGTCGTAGCCGTCGCCGGATGCGTTGGCGTACGTCGCGAAGAAGTACCACGCGTTCCACACCGGCAGCAGGAACTCGCGCACACCGGCGCGGATGCCCTCCTCGGTGACGATCAGGTTGCCGCCGCGCAGCACCGACGAAGCCATGAGGAACCACCGCATCGCGTCGGAGCCGTCGCGGTCGAACACCTCGGAGACGTCGGGATAGTTGCGCAGCGACTTCGACATCTTGAGGCCGTCGCTGCCCAGGACGATGCCGTGGCACGAGACGCCCGTGAAAGCCGGGCGATCGAACAGCGCCGTCGACAGGACGTGCATGACGTAGAACCATCCGCGCGTCTGCCCGATGTACTCGACGATGAAGTCGGCGGGCGAGTGCGCGTCGAACCAATCGTGGTTCTCGAACGGGTAGTGCACCTGCGCGTAGGGCATCGACGCGGAGTCGAACCAGACATCCAGGACGTCCTCGATGCGCCGCATCGTGCTCCTGCCCGTCGGATCGTCGGGATTCGGGCGCGTCAGCTCGTCGATGAACGGGCGGTGCAGGTCGGGCTCCCCGTCGGCGTTGAGCGGCAGCCGGCCGAAGTCGCGCTCGAGCTCCTCGAGCGAGCCGTAGACGTCGATGCGCGGGTACTCGGGGTCGTCGCTCTTCCACACCGGGATGGGCGAGCCCCAGAAGCGGTTGCGGCTGATCGACCAGTCGCGGGCTCCCTCGAGCCACTTGCCGAACTGCCCGTGCTTGACGTTCTCGGGCACCCAGGTGATCTGCTCGTTGTTCGCGAGCATGCGGTCCTTGATGTCGGTCACCCGCACGAACCAGCTCGACACCGCCTTGTAGATCAGGGGGTTCCGGCAGCGCCAGCAGTGCGGGTACGAGTGCTCGTACGACGCGAGCCGCAGCAGGCGCCCCTCGGCGCGGAGCAGGCGGATCAGCGGGGTGTTGGCATCCATCCACAGCTCGCCCGCGACATCCGTCACCTGCGGCAGGAAGCGACCGCCGTCGTCGAGGCTCATGATGAGCGGGATGCCGGCGGCCTCGGTGACGCGCTGGTCGTCCTCGCCGTACGCGGGCGCCTGATGCACGATGCCCGTGCCGTCGGAGGTCGTGACGTAGTCGTCGACGAGGATGCGCCAGGCCCTCTCGGTGCCCCACGTCGCGGCGTCGGCGTAGTAGTCGAAGAGCCGGTCGTACTGCACGTCGGCGAGGTCGGCGCCGACGACGCTCTGCAGGACCGCCTCGCGCGCCGCGTCGGCGGAGTCGTAGCCGAGGTCTTTCGCGTAGCCCGCGAGCAGGTCGTCGGCGAGCAGGTAGCGGTGCGCCGTCGCCCCCTCGGGGTCGTCGCCGGCGGGCACGTCTGCGGCTCCGGCGGGGCCGCCGGGCACGACGACGTACCGGATGCCCGGACCCACCGCGAGGGCGAGGTTCGTCGGCAGTGTCCAGGGCGTGGTCGTCCAGGCCAACGCGCGCACGCCCGTGAGTCCGAGCGACTCGGCCTTGAGCCCGACCAGCGGGAACGTGACCGTGACCGACGGGTCCTGGCGCATCTTGTAGACGTCGTCGTCCATGCGCAGCTCGTGGCTCGACAGCGGGGTCTCGTCACGCCAGCAGTAGGGCAGCACGCGGTGACCCTCGTACGCGAGTCCCTTGTCGTGCAGGGTCTTGAACGCCCACAGCACCGACTCCATGTAGGTCGTGTCGAGCGTCTTGTAGCCGCGCTCGAAATCCACCCACCGCGCCTGCCGCGTGACGTAGTCCTCCCACTCGCGCGTGTAGGCGAGCACCGACTCGCGGGCCTTGTCGTTGAAGACGTCGATGCCCATGGCCTCGATCTCGTCCTTCTCGGTGATGCCGAGCTGCTTCATGGCCTCGAGTTCGGCCGGAAGACCGTGCGTGTCCCACCCGAAGACGCGGTCGACGCGCTTGCCGCGCATCGTCTGGAAGCGCGGGAAGAGGTCTTTCGCGTAGCCGGTGAGCAGGTGACCGTAGTGCGGAAGGCCGTTGGCGAACGGCGGACCGTCGTAGAAGACCCACTCCTCGGCGCCGTCGCGGTTGTCGATGGATGCCCGGAACGTGTCGTCCTCGGCCCAGAACGCGAGCGTGTCGCGCTCGATCTCGGGGAACCGCGGGCTCGGCACGACGGCGGCGGGTCCGAACGAGGACCCGGTCCGGGTCTTGGGGTAGGTCATGTCACTCCAGCAGGTCTGCGTGTCGTGGGCTCGTGCCCACTGCTTCCTGCGAGGACGATCCCCCGGACGGAGGACCGCGGTACCACCCCGCGTGCCGACCAGGTCGGCCACTCTCACTGCGGCTGTGACGGGCCTGCCCCGCTCGGTTCTACTGGGGGCCGGAGCCCTGTTCTTCCGAGAGCTCCCCGGTGATGGCCGGATCGATGCTCGTGCCCCCAGTCTACCGGCCCCGCGCAAGAGCGCTCGCGCCGGATGCCGGTAGCGTCGGGGTATGGCACGTCGAGCCGAATCCCCTGCTCCCCCGCGCGTCTCGCCGCCCGATCTTCCGCCGCGGCTGGACGATGCGCAGGGCCTGCGCCCTCGCGACGAGCACTTCCGTCTCGAGATCACGGGGTTGATGCAGAAGTCGGATGCCTCGCACAGCGAGATCTCGGAGTGTCGCGTGGCCGCGGCATCCGTCATCGATCTCACGCTCACCGGTGCGACGCTCGTCGACGTCGTGATCGACGAGCTTCGTGCGACGACCGTGACGGCGCGGGATGCCCGGCTCAAGCGCGTGCGCATCGCCGGCGGCCGTATCGGCACGCTGGATCTCGCCGATGCCGAGCTCGACGAGGTCGAGCTGCGGGGCGTCCGCATCGACTACCTCTCGCTCGCGAACGCGCAGGTCGACGACGTGCTCATCGCGGACTGCACGATCACGACCCTCGACCTGCCCCAGGCGCGATGCGACCGCGTCGCGTTCGAGAACACGCGGTCCGACGAGGTCGACACCCGCGGACTGCGCGCGGACGACGTGGATCTGCGCGGACTCGAGGCGCTCTCCTACACGGATGCCGCATCCCTCCGCGGCGTCACGCTCTCGTCCCGGCAGATCGAACTGCTCGCGCCCGCCTTCGCCGCGACCCTCGGGATCGAGGTCCAGGACTGATCGGGCACGACCCGGCGGTAGAATCGTGGGACATCCCACACTCAGGCACGCTCACACAGTGCCGCATATATCGCTAGGAGACCTCCATGGCCGATGCATCCATCCCCGAGAAGCCCGCGCTCGAAGGTCTCGAGACCAAGTGGGATGCCGCGTGGCAGCAGCAGGGCACGTACCTGTTCGATCGGCTGCGCGCCGCCGAGGTCGGGCGCGACGGGGTGTTCTCCGTCGACACGCCTCCGCCGACGGCGTCCGGATCCCTGCACATCGGCCACGTCTTCTCGTACACGCACACCGACGTGAAGGTGCGCTTCGAGCGCATGCGCGGCAAGACGGTGTTCTACCCGATGGGCTGGGACGACAACGGTCTGCCGACCGAGCGGCGCGTGCAGAACTACTACGGCGTGCGGTGCGATCCGTCGCTGCCCTACGACGCCGACTTCACTCCGCCGTTCCAGGGCGACGCGAAGAGCCTCAAGCCCGCGGACCAGGTGCCGATCAGCCGCCGCAACTTCATCGATCTGTGCGAAGCGCTGACGCTCGAGGACGAGAAGGCCTTCGAGGAGGTCTTCCGCCAGCTCGGCCTCAGCGTCGACTGGACGCAGACCTACCGCACCATCTCGGACGACACGATCCGCACGAGCCAGCTGGCCTTCCTGCGCAACCTCGAGCGCGGTGAGGCCTATCAGTCGCTCGCGCCGACGCTGTGGGACATCGACTTCCGCTCGGCCATCGCGCAGGCCGAGCTCGAGGACCGCGACCAGCCGGCCGCCTACCACCGTGTCGCGTTCCCCTTCGCGGACGGCTCCGGCTCGATCGAGATCGAGACCACGCGCCCCGAGCTGCTCCCCTCGTGCATCGCCCTTGTGACCCACCCCGAGGGCCCTCACAAGGACGCGATCGGCAAGAAGGTGCTCACGCCCTTCTTCGAGGCGCCGATCGAGGTGCACGGACACCATCTCGCGCAGCCCGACAAGGGCACCGGCGTCGCGATGGTCTGCACCTTCGGCGACGTGACCGACATCGTGTGGTGGCGCGAGCTCCGCCGCACCGACGGCTCCGATCTCCCCAACCTCACGAGCCTGGGACTCGACGGCCGCTTCCTGCCTGACGCGCCCGCCGGGCTGGGCGCGGCGGGTGCGGAGTGGTACGAGGCCGAGATGGCCGGCAAGACCGTGTTCTCGGGCCGCAAAGCGCTCGTGGAGAAGCTGCAGGAGACCGGCGACATCCTCTCGGTGTCCAAGCCCTTCACGCACGCCGTGAAGTTCTACGAGAAGGGCGACCGCCCACTCGAGATCGTGTCGACGCGACAGTGGTACGTGCGCAACGGCGCTCGTGACGAGTCTCTGCGCGAGCGGCTCGTCGCGCTCGGAAAAGAGATGACCTGGCATCCCGACTTCATGCGGGTGCGCTACGAGAACTGGGTCGGGGGTCTCACCGGCGACTGGCTCGTCTCGCGCCAGCGCTTCTTCGGCGTGCCGATCCCCGTGTGGTACGGCCTCGACGAGAACGGCGACCGCGACTTCGACGTCGTCATCACCCCCGATCTCGCTGCGCTGCCGGTCGACCCCACGATCGATGTGCCGCCCGGGTACTCGGCCGATCAGCGAGGGGTCGCGGGGGGTTTCGAGGGCGAGAAGGACATCTTCGACACGTGGGCGACGTCGTCCCTCACGCCGCAGCTCGCGGGAGGCTGGGAGCGGGACCCCGAGCTGTGGGGTCTCGTCGCCCCGTTCGATGTGCGCCCGCAGGGGCAGGACATCATCCGCACGTGGCTCTTCTCGACGATGCTGCGCAGCGCTCTCGAAGACGACCGTGCTCCGTGGTCGCATGCCGCGATCTCGGGCTTCATCGTCGACCCCGACCGCAAGAAGATGTCGAAGTCGAAGGGCAACGTCGTCACGCCGGCCGACATCCTCGCCCAGCACGGCACCGACGCGGTCCGCTACTGGTCGGCCTCGAGTCGTCTCGGCGCCGACGCGGCGTTCGATCCGCAGAACCCGACGCAGGTGAAGATCGGTCGTCGCCTCGCGATCAAGGTGCTCAACGCCTCGAAGTTCGTGCTGTCGTTCCCCGTGCCGGAGGGTGCGCAGATCACGCACGCGCTGGATGCCTCGATGCTCGCGACCCTCGACGGCGTCGTCCGCGAGGCCACGAAGGCCTTCGAGGCGTACGACCACGCTCGCGCGCTCGAGCTGACCGAGTCGTTCTTCTGGACGTTCTGCGACGACTACCTCGAGCTCGTCAAGGAGCGCGCGTACGACCAGACCGACGTCGGTCAGGCATCCGCGGCCCTCGCACTGCGCACGGCGCTGTCGACGCTCCTGCGCCTGTTCGCACCCGTGCTCGCGTTCGCGGCGGAGGAGTCGTGGTCCTGGTTCGAAGAGGGCTCGGTGCACACGGCCCCCTGGCCCGAGCCGCTCGGCATCGAGGGCGACCCGTCCGTGCTCAAGGCCGTGAGCGAGGCGCTCGTGGGCGTCCGCCGCGCCAAGACCGAGGCGAAGGCATCGCAGAAGACACCCGTCGACACCCTCACGATCGCTGCACCCGGTGCGACGATCGCTGCGGTGCAGCTCGCCGAGGGCGACCTCAAGGCCGTCGGCCGGATCGCCGAGATCGTCTACGCCGACGCCGACGCGCTCTCGGTGACCGGCATCGAACTCGGAGAGATCTGATGCAGCTCGGCACGCGCTGGACACCGGGCGACGAGCCGCCGAAGGCGGTGCCGGATGCCGTGGTCCGCGGCATCCGGAGCGTCGACGACAGCATCCCGGGTGACGACCTCGGCCAACCGCGCCCGCGCTGGACGCTCACGTGGCTCGAGGGGCGGCCCATCGCCGAGCTCGACACCGGCATCATCGTGACCCTCGGTCATGACGGCGAACCCGTCGTCACGCACGATGCGGACGACGAGTTCGCCTGAGACCCCTGCACAGGGTCAGTGCTCGGGCTCGTCGTGGTTCGACGCCTCCCGCAGCAGACGCACGCAGACGACCGTGGCGACCAGCGTCACGACCCCCGCGATGGCGTAGGGCAGTCGCAGGTCCGCGCGCGCGACGAGACCGCCCAGGAGCGTGGCGAACGGGAAGAGTCCCCACGTGAAGGTGCGGATGATCCCCAGCACACGGCCGAAGATGCGACCGGGCACGATCGCCTGGCGCAACGCCCCCCACGGCACGTTCCACGTCGACACGGCGAAGGCCATGAGCGCGTACGCAACGATGCCCGTGGCGAGCTCGGGCGCCGCCCACACGCCGAAGAGCGACACCCCGGCGAGCAGGTTGGCCCCCAGCATGACCGCGCCACGACCGAACCGCGCGACCAGCCGCGCCGCGACGAGCGATCCCGCGAGGGCGCCGAGTCCGATCCCGGCCGTCACGACGCCGATCGCGGCGGGCGCGACATCCAGTTCATCGAGGAAGTAGAGGATCGTCGGCGCCTGTGCGAAGGCGAACGCGCAGCCGATGATCGAGGTGAAGATCACCATCGAACGCAGGAACCGGTGATTCCAGAGATACGAGACCGCCTCGCGAGCCGAGACGCCGGATGCCGCGACCTGCGCCGCTGCGTTGTCGAGCGGCTCGACAGCCTCTCGGGAACCCGCCTGCGCACGAGCCGCCGCGAGCGGAAGCAGCAGTGCGAGAGCGATCGGGATCGTGTAGCCGGCCGCCCCCACCCACAGCGGCAGGGCGAGCGACACCGCAAAGAGCAGGCCGGCGATCGGTGTGGCGATGAAGCTGTCGATCGTCACCTGCGCAGCCTGCATGAAGCCGTTGGCGCGATCGAGCGAACGGCGCTCGACCAGGGCGGGCACGATCGCGTTCGTCGCATTGTCGAAGAGCGTCTCGCCGAAACCGAAGACGAGCACGCCGACGAACAGCCACCAGATGGTGAGCGAACCGGTGACCGTGAGCACGGCGAGAGCCACTGCGGTGCCACCACGCAGGGTGTTGGCGATCGCCATGATCCACCGGCGATCCCACCGGTCGACGATCATGCCGGCGGGAAGCCCGAAGACGAGCCAGGGCAGGAAGGCCAGGGCGCCGATCGCCGCGATCGCGAGCGGGTCGCGCGTGAGCGTCGTCGCGATGAGCGGCACCGCGGTGCGCCCGAGTCCGTCCGCGAGGTTGCTGAACGCCGCAGCCGTCCAGAGCTTGCCGAAGTCGCGTGAGAGCGGGGCCTTCGGGGGTGCGCCCGTCGCCGTGGCCGAGGTCACCGGAGCTGGTTCGCGACCGGTGCGAGCAGAGTCGCGCGTGCGCGGACGTCGAGGGCGGCATCGGATGCCGGATCCCGGCGCACCGCGACGGCTCGAGCGGCGCGACGCTCGAGGCGCGCGGCGACGATCCGATCGAGTCGGGCGGCCGTGCCGAGCAGGAAGCGCTCGAACGGGGTCGCGGGCGCGAGCAGGCGGGGGGCGTGAATGGCGGTCATGACTTCTCTCCCAACTCGGGGAGCGGGAACACATCGGCCCGGATGCTGACGGGCCGGACGTTCTCGCCGGTCTGATTGCGGTAGGTGTCCACGGCGTCATCGATCAGCGCCATGATCTTGAGCTGGAGCTCTTTGCTCTGCTCGGGGGTGAGGCGGGTGGTGGCGGTCGAGATCAGCGTGCCGTTCTGCCAGAAGTCCTCGAGGCCGTTGAACCCGCGCTCGACGAAGTCCATGAGCTGCTGATTGCGGCCGCGCAGGAACTCGGTCATGACGATCTGAGAGGCCGCCCGCCCGGCCGGCGTGGCCATGGCCTCGGGGTTGGCGAACGAGACGCCGCCCTCGGGGCGCTCCCACCAGCGCTCTCGGCCCGTGCCCCGGCCCGCGCTCTCGCGGATGAGGTCGTGCTTGGCGAGGGCGCGGAGGTGGTAGCTCGTCGATCCGCTCGACTCCCCCGTCATCTCGGCGAGCGAGCTCGCCGTCTGAGGGCCGTACTGGCTGAGGATGTCGTACATCCGCACCCGCAGAGGATGAGCGAGCGCCCGCAGCGCGCCGCTGTCGAGAACACGGTCCTCGCTGTGACGCGCCTCGGTGGGGTTCACGGCATCCGGCAGCTCTTCCATGTGTCGAAGATAGCAATGCAAAGATGTCTTTGCAAGTACTTCTTTGCAAAGACTCGTAGGTACCCGATCGCGTGCGCGATTAGGCTGGACTCATGGCGTCTGAGAACCCCCTCCTGTCCCCCACCACGCTCCCTTACGGACTGCCCGACTACGCGGCGATCCGTCCCGAGCACTACCTCCCCGCCTTCGACGCGGCATTCGCAGCTCACAAGGCCGAGATCGCGAGCATCACGCGCGTGAGGTCGATGCCCACCTTCGAGAACACGATGATCCCGCTCGAATCCAGCGGCAGGCTGCTCGGCGATGTCGCGCGCACCTTCTACACGGTCTCCTCGGCCGATGCGACCGACGACATCCAGCACATCGAGGAGACGCTCGCGCCCCTCATGTCCGCGCACCAGGACTCGATCCAGCTCGACGCGCACCTGTACTGGCGCATCAAGACACTCCACGAGCAGCTCGACACCCTCGACCTCGATCCCGAGCAGCGGTACCTCGTCGAGCGCCACTTCCGCGAGATGTCGCACGCCGGCGCCGGACTCGACGACGACGCGAAGGCGAAGGTCACCGCGATCAACGAACGCCTGTCCACGCTCACGACGACGTTCGAGAAGAACCTCCTCGCCGACACGAACGACCTCGCGGTCGTGTTCGACTCCGCGGCAGACCTCGACGGCCTCACCGAGGGCGAGCTCTCGGCCGCGGCGCAGGCGGCGGCCGACCGGGGTCTCGACGGCAAGTGGGTCGTGACGCTGACGCTGTTCACGGGGCATCCGTACCTCTCGTCGCTCACGAATCGAGACAGTCGCAGGCGCATCATGGATGCCTCGCGCGCGCGCGGCAGCCGTGGCAATGCGCACGACAACGGCGTGGTACTGCGCGAGATCGTCCGCCTGCGCGCCGAGCGTGCCGCCCTTCTCGGATACGACACCCACGCCGCCTACATCACGTCCGACGAGACGGCCGGCTCACCCGAGGCCGTGCACGACCTGCTGCGCAGGCTCGCCGTGCCCGCCGCCGAGAACGCGCGCCGCGAACAGGCCGCTCTGCAGGCCATCATCGACGCCGAAGCGGAGCCTTTCGCGCTCGAGGCTCACGACTGGGCGTTCTACACCGAGAAGGTGCGCAAGGCGCGGTACGACCTCGATACGGCGGCACTGCGCCCCTGGTTCGAGGCCGAGCGCGTGCTGCAGGACGGTGTGTTCCGCGCCGCGACAGAGCTCTACGGCGTGACCTTCACAGAACGGACGGACCTCGCGGGCTACCACCCCGACACCCGGGTGTTCGAGCTGCACAACGCGGACGGTTCGGCGTTGGGCCTGTTCGTGCTCGACCTCTACACCCGCGATTCCAAGCGGGGCGGTGCGTGGATGAACTCGATCGTCCTGCAGTCGCGCCTGCGCGGCACCGACCCGATCGTCGTCAACAACCTCAACGTGTCCAAGCCCGCGGCCGGCCAGCCGACGCTCCTGACCCTCGACGAGGTGACGACGCTCTTCCACGAGTTCGGCCACGCGCTGCACGGCCTGTTCGCAACAGTGACGTACCCGCACTTCGCCGGCACGAACGTCTTCCGCGACTTCGTGGAATTCCCGAGT
Source organism: Microbacterium sp. (assembly GCF_051860965.1). GTDB lineage: Bacteria > Actinomycetota > Actinomycetes > Actinomycetales > Microbacteriaceae > Microbacterium. The sequence continues at coordinate 302,845 of NZ_JBIMKU010000004.1, read as the reverse complement.
CAGGTCAACGAGATGTGGATCTACTGGCCCGAGATCCTCGCGAACTACGCGAAGCACATCGAGACGGGAGAGCCGCTGCCTGCGGATGTCGTCGAGAAGCTCACGGCGAGCGAGGCCTTCAATCAGGGCTTCGCGACGAGCGAGTACCTCGCGGCCTCCTGGATCGACCAGGCCTGGCACTCCCTCGACGCCGACGCCGCGGCGGCCGACCTGGATGTCGCGGCGTTCGAGGCAACCGCCCTCGCCGACATCGGGCTCGACAACCCCGCCGTGCCCACCCGCTACTCGTCGACGTACTTCGCCCATGTCTTCTCGGGCGGCTACAGCGCCGGCTACTACTCCTACATCTGGAGCGAAGTGCTCGACGCCGACACCGTCGAGTGGTTCCGGTCGAACGGCGGTCTCACGCGCGAGAACGGCGATCGCTTCCGCACGCGCCTGCTCGGCGTGGGCGGATCCAAGGACCCGCTCGAGGCCTACCGCGACTTCCGGGGACGCGATGCCGAGATCGAGCCGCTCCTGAAGCGCCGCGGGCTCGCGGCCTGACGAGGGATGAGCGAGAGCGCCGGGCCCCGCGGGGTCAGGCGCTCTTGCGCTTCTCGCGCAGCACGAACGTGGGAGCGGCGCGCTCCTCGACCGAGGCCTTCGTCACGATGACCTTGTCGACGTCGTCGGTCGAGGGGATGTCGAACATGATGGGTCCGAGCACGTCCTCGAGGATCGCACGGAGCCCGCGGGCACCCGTCTTGCGCTCGACTGCGAGGTCGGCGATCGCCTCGAGGGCCTCGGTCTCGAACTCGAGCGCGACGTCGTCGAGCTCGAACATGCGCTGATACTGCTTCACGAGGGCGTTGCGCGGCGAAGTCAGGATCTCCATGAGCGCCTCGCGGTCGAGCGGGTTGACCGACGCCACGACCGGAAGACGGCCGATGAACTCGGGGATGAGCCCGAACTTGTGGAGGTCTTCGGGCCGGACCTCGCTGAACAGCGTGAGGTCGTCGCCCTTGTTGTGCAGCGGAGCACCGAAGCCGATCCCGTGCTTGCCGACGCGGTTGGAGATGATGTCCTCGAGACCCGCGAAGGCACCTGCGACGATGAACAGGACGTTCGTCGTGTCGATCTGGATGAACTCCTGATGCGGATGCTTGCGCCCGCCCTGCGGCGGGACCGACGCGACCGTGCCCTCGAGGATCTTGAGGAGCGCCTGCTGCACGCCCTCGCCCGAGACATCGCGCGTGATCGACGGGTTCTCGGCCTTGCGGGCGATCTTGTCGATCTCGTCGATGTAGATGATGCCCGTCTCGGCGCGCTTGGTGTCGAAATCGGCGGCCTGCAGGAGCTTCAGCAGGATGTTCTCGACGTCTTCGCCGACATAGCCCGCTTCGGTGAGGGCCGTGGCATCCGCCACCGCGAAGGGCACGTTGAGCCGCTTCGCGAGCGTCTGCGCGAGGTAGGTCTTGCCGCACCCGGTCGGACCGAGGAGCAGGATGTTGCTCTTGGCGATCTCGACCTCGTCGGCGCGCTGCTCGGCGGGCTGGATCGTGCCGTGGGCGCGCACCCGCTTGTAGTGGTTGTAGACGGCGACCGACAGGGCGCGCTTCGCGTGCTCCTGCCCGACGACGTACTCCTCGAGGAACGCGAAGATCTCGCGGGGCTTCGGCAGATCGAAGTCCGACACGACACCCGAGGACGACTCGGCCATGCGCTCTTCGATGATCTCGTTGCACAGCTCGACGCACTCGTCGCAGATGTAGACGCCGGGGCCGGCGATCAGCTGCTGGACCTGCTTCTGGCTCTTGCCGCAGAAGGAGCACTTGAACAGGTCGGCACTCTCACCGATGCGCGCCATCAGGCTCCTCCTCGTGAAACAGGGGCGTTCATCCCCCCGAACGTCCTCCGAGCCTAACCGGTCGCGGCGACATGGGGCGGGATTGCTACGGCCATTGTGGAAGCCGGGCGTGGCGCTCTGCCGTGAGCGGATGGGTCCACCCGCATGACGAAACCCCGCCGCCGGCGAACCGGGCGACGGGGTTTCGACGCATCCATCGTCTACGAGGCGATCGCGGCCTGTCCGCGCTTGCGTGTCGTGAGCACCTGGTCGACGATGCCGTACTCGAGCGCCTCGGCAGCCGAGAGGATCTTGTCGCGGTCGATGTCCTTATTGACCTTGGCGACGGCCTGGCCCGTGTGGCGCGCCATCGTCTCTTCGAGCCAGGTGCGCATGCGCAGGATCTCGGCCGCCTGGATCTCGATGTCGGAGGCCTGACCGTGGCCGGCCTCGCCCATCGCGGGCTGGTGCATCAGGATGCGGGCGTTCGGGAGCGCGAGACGCTTGCCGGGCGCGCCGGCGGCGAGCAGCACGGAGGCCGCCGAAGCCGCCTGACCGAGCACGACCGTCTGGATCTGGGGCGACACGTACTGCATCGTGTCGTAGATCGCCGTCATGGCCGTGAAGGAGCCGCCGGGTGAGTTGATGTACATGATGATGTCGCGGTCGGGATCCTGCGACTCGAGCACGAGCAGCTGCGCCATGACGTCATCGGCCGACGCGTCGTCGACCTGGACGCCGAGGAAGATCACGCGGTCCTCGAACAGCTTGTTGTAAGGGTCCTGGCGCTTGTAGCCGTACGCCGTGCGCTCCTCGAACTGCGGGAGCACGTACCGGCTGCCGGGCATCTGCAGACCCTGGTTGGCCAGACCGCCGAAGGTGGGGACGTTCATTCGTTGTTCTCTCTTTCGCCTTCGGTCGTCTCAGGACTTGGTTCCGCCGCCGCCGATGACATCGGCGGCCGACTCGCGGATGTGGTCGACGAAGCCGTACTCGAGGGCTTCCTGCGCCGTGAACCAGCGGTCGCGGTCGCCGTCCTCGTTGATCTGCTCGACGGACTTGCCCGTCTGCGCCGCGGTGATCTCGGCAAGGCGGTTCTTCATCGAGACGATGAGCTGAGCCTGCGTCTGGATGTCGCTCGACGTGCCGCCGAAGCCGCCGTGGGGCTGGTGCAGCAGGACGCGGGCGTTGGGCGTGATGTAGCGCTTGCCCTTCGTGCCCGCCGTGAGCAGCAGCTGACCCATCGAGGCGGCCATGCCGATGCCGACGGTGACGATGTCGTTGGGCACGAACTGCATCGTGTCGTAGATCGCCATTCCGGCAGTGATCGAGCCGCCGGGCGAGTTGACGTAGAGGAAGATGTCCTTCTCCTGGTCCTCGGCCGCGAGAAGCAGGATCTTGGCGCAGATCTCGTTCGCGTTCTCGTCGCGCACCTCCGAGCCCAGCCAGATGATGCGGTCCTTCAGCAGCCTGTCGAAGACGCTCGTCGCGACAAGTGGTTCAGCCATGTGACTTCTCCTGATTCCGTGGTCGTCGCAGTCGAATCTACCGGCGCGTCGCGGGCCTTCCGGCCGTGTTCGCCCTGGGCAGAGCGGCGAGACGAGACGAGGGTGGATGCCGCGGCATCCACCCTCTTCATCCGTCCTGCGCGATTACGCGTCAGCGGCCTTCTTCTTGGCGGGAGCCTTCTTCTTCGGCTTCTCCTCCGCCTCGATGATCGCGTCGGCGTCGGCCGCGGCATCCGCGATCTCCTGCGCCTCGTCCACGACCTCTTCCTCGGCCTCGGCCTCGTCTTCGATCGCGACGAAACCGGTCAGATCGACGGGCTTGCCGTTCGTGTCCACGACGGTGACCTTACCCAGCGCGACCGCCAGGGCCTTGTTGCGTGCGACCTCGCCGATCATGGCGGGCAGCTGGTTGCCCTGCTGGAGCGCGTCGACGAACTCCTGCGGCGCCATGCCGTACTGCGCGGCCGACTGGATGAGGTACTGCGTGAGCTCGTCCTGCGAGACCTGCACGTTGGCCTGCTCGGCGATCTTGTCGAGGATCATCTGCGTCTTGAACTGCTTCTCGCTCGCCTCGGTGACCTCGGCGCGGTGGACGTCGTCCTCGAGACGGCCTTCGCCCTCGAGGTGGTTGTGCACCTCGTCCTCGATGAGCTGCGGCGGAACCGGGATCTCGACCTCGGCGATGAGCTTCTCGACGAGGGCGTCGCGGGCGGCGGCACCCTGCGTGAAGGCCGACTGCTGGCCGACGCGCTCGGTGAGGCTCTCGCGCAGCTCGGCGATGGTGTCGAACTCGCTCGCGATCTGCGCGAAGTCGTCGTCCGCCTCGGGCAGCTCGCGCTCCTTGACGGCCTTGACCGTGACCGAGACCTCGGCCTCTTCGCCGGCGTGGTCGCCGCCGATGAGCTCCGAGCGGAACGTGGTGTCCTCGCCCGCGGTGAGCGAGTCGATGGCCTCGTCGATGCCCTGCAGCAGCTCGCCCGAGCCGACCTCGTACGAGACACCCTCGGCGCGGTCGATCTCGTTGCCGTCGATCGTGGCGACGAGGTCGAGCTCGACGAAGTCGCCGGTCGTCGCCGGGCGGTCCACCGTGATGAGCGTGCCGAAGCGGCCACGCAGGCGGTCGAGCTCCTCATCGATCGCGGCCTCGTCGACCTCGGCCGCGGGGACCTCGAGAGTGAGACCTTCGAACGCGGGAAGCTCGAACTCGGGACGCACGTCGACCTCGACGGTGACCTCGAGGTCGCCCGAGAAGTCCTTCTCGTTCGGCCACGTCACGACCTCTGCCGACGGGCGGCCGATGACGCGGAGCTCGTTCTGCTCCGCCGCCTGGCGGTAGTACGTGTCGAGGCCCTCGCTGACGGCGTGCTCGAGCACCGCGAGGCGGCCGACGCGCTGGTCGATGATGGGGGCGGGGACCTTGCCCTTGCGGAAGCCCGGGATCTGGACGTCCTGTGCGATGTGCTCGTACGCGTGCGCGATGCTCGGCTTGAGCTCCTCGGGCGTGACCGTGATGGTGAGCTTCACCCGCGTGGGGCTGAGCGTCTCGACGGTGCTGGTGACCATGCCTGTTGTTCTCCTCGGTTGGACCGCGCGTGAGCGCGGGGATATGAAGTCTGGGTGAGGGTCGTTCGTCGGGGCGACAGGATTTGAACCTGCGGCCTCCCGCTCCCAAAGCGGGCGCTCTACCAAGCTGAGCTACGCCCCGGGCAGGTCGCGCGCGCACGCGGACACGAAACGGCCCTGAGAAGTCTAGCCGACGCACGTGCAGGGGTTCTGTGCGCGCGTCCGGGCGCGGAAACGTCGGATGATTCGCGTTCGGTCGGAGCATTCCGCCGCGATCCTCCGACGGAAGCCCGGTTCTCCGACCGAGTGTGCGTCCCGCGTCGGCGCGTGCGTCCAGTAAGATTGTGGATGCAGCGACTTCCGGTCGCGCGCATTTCGGCTCTGATCAGCCGAAATGGGGCTGTAGCTTAGTGGTAAAGCCTTAGTCTTCCAAACTAATGATGCGGGTTCGATTCCCGTCAGCCCCTCCAATGCCCCGAAGTGCCGCCGCAGGCGGTGCAGCGGGGCATTCGCGTGGCTGCCGTCGGAACCGATCCCGCGTGCGGGCGGTCCCGCCGTGTCGGAGGCTCCGCGCAGCGCGCAGCGATGCGTGGAGGGACACGGTGGCCGATTCCCGTCAGCCCCTCCAACGCCCCGAAGTGCCGCCGCAGGCGGCGCAGCGGGGCATTCGCCTCGGTGGCTCACGGGCCGGAGTCACCCCGGACGGGTGATTGCCCGAGGGGATCCGCGGCGGGAGGATGAGGCGTCCATCCGCCGGAGGTCACCCATGGCATCCCCTTCGCCTCGAAAGCTGCCGCGCCGACCCGCATCGACACTCGCCGAGAAGTGGACGCGCGTCGACGGCGTCGACGTGTTCTACCGCGAGTCGGCGAGTCCTGCTCCGGATGCCCGTGTGCTGGCGCATCTGCACGGGTTCGGCCTGTCGGGGCGCTATCTGCTGCCCACGGCCGAGAAGCTCGCTGACGAGTTCCACACGCTCGTGCCCGACCTCCCCGGCTTCGGGCGCAGCGGCAAGCGGAAGGACATGCTCGACATCCCCGACCTCGCTCACGCCGCGATGGACTTCTTCGACGATCGAGGGGTCGACAAGGTCTCGCTCGTGGGCAACTCGATGGGGTGCCCGGTCATCCTGGAGTGCGCGCACCACTACCCCGAGCGGGTCGAACGCGCCGTGCTCGTGTCACCCGCGGGCGGCGTGTTCAATCGACCTCTTCGGCGAGCGATGGCGCAGTTGGCGATGGATGCCCCGCGCGAGCCCACACGGATGGCGCGCGTCGCGGTCCCCGACTACCTGCGCTTCGGCGTGCCCAGCACCACGCGGCTCTTCAAGGCGCTCACGCAGTACCCCTCGCTCGAGCGCCTGCTGGCGCTCAAGATCCCGACTCTGGTCGTGCTGGGCGAGAAGGATCCGCTCCTCCCCCATGCGCACCGCATCGACGAGATCGCCGGACAGACCGACTCGCACGTGCTCGTCGTCCTGCTCGAGGGCGCGGCGCACGCGATCAACTTCAGCCACCCCGATCAGCTCGCCCACGTGATCCGCCTCTTCATGGACGACGTCGCGATCGCGAACGACCCCGACTGGCCCGAGCACCTGCGCGTATACGAAGTCCACCGTGGCGTGAACCACCCGCCGGCCCGGGACTGATCAGGTCAGGAACGACTCCGGGAGGACGACGTTGCCGGGTGCCCCCGCGAAGAACCCTCTGACCTCATCGGGGGTGTAGCCGGCGATGCCGCATCCGACCTCCGTCACCAGGAAGCGCAGTCCGGGATGCTCGGCCGCGAACGCGAGGAAGCGTCCCGCCTGCTCCTCGAACACGTGCAGGCCCGACATCGTGTCGATGCCATACGACTGCCCCTGCAGCCCCTCGGACTGACCCCACACCGCGCCGAAGCGGTCGTACGCGAATCGAGCGGCTCCCCCGCCGTGCGCGCCGTTCGCATTCGAGCCGAAGACGAAGACCTCGTTCGGCGCGAGCGACTCGATGCGGCTCATGTCATTCCTCGTCCGACTCCGGACCCTGCGCGCGGTACCAGCGAAAGGTCATCCAGGCGACGATCGCGAGGATGCCCCCCATCGAGATGGCGAAGATCCAGCCGACGGCATCCATCTCTTCATGCAACCAGCCGCGCGCAGAGCGCACAACTGCGGACCCGTCTCGCGACGCGCCGGGCAACCGCGCCCCGCGCACGGCGTGTCGACACAGATCTCCGCATTCGTGCGCGCTGTGAAGGCGCTCAGACCGCGACGGCGTCCTCGTGCTGCGCGGTGTGTGCGAGGTACGCGGCGGCATTGCGCAGCAGCGCGTCCTTCTCGTCGGGGGTGAGCTCGCGCCGCACCTTCGCCGGGACTCCCGCCACGAGCGAGCCGGGAGGCACGACGGTGCCCTCGAGCACGACGGCACCGGCGGCGACGAGGGAACCCGCGCCGATCACCGCGCCGTTGAGGACGACCGCACCCATGCCGATGAGCGAGCCGTCGCCGATCGTACAGCCGTGCACCACGGCGTTGTGCCCGACCGAGACGTCCGACCCGATCAGCACGGGCGATCCGCGGTCGACGTGAACTGCCACGTTGTCCTGCAGATTGCTGCGCGCGCCGACCGTGATCGTGTCGCCGTCGGCGCGCAGCACGGCGTTGTACCAGACGCTCGCGCCCTCGCCGAGGGTCACGGCCCCGATCACGCGCGCGCCGGCGGCGACGAAGGACGTCGCGTGCAGCACGGGTGAGAGTCCGCTGACGGACAGGACGCTGGCGCCTTCGGCTACGGTCATGGCGAAACTCTACCCAGGGCGTCTTCGACGGCTTCGGCGTACCAGGGACCGAGCGTGTCGGCGAAGGTCACCGTGAGGTGGTCCTGGTCGCGGTAGATGTTCGCGCCGCCGACGACGGGAGAGCACACCTCCTCGCCGCAGAAGACGTCGGTGAAGTCCAGGAGAGTCACACCCTCGATTCCGGATGCCGCCGCCCGCAGCGGATCGTCCTCAACGAGCAGTTCCGACCGAGGGCCGTCGCACGCCGAGGCATCCCGCGTCCGCAGGCACTTGTTCGGATCGGTCTCCCACACGGGGTTGTCGACGACCGTGATCACCGGGATGCCGCGATCGAGCACCTCGCCCCACGCGTCCTGGTACCCCGCGACCGCTGCGTCGTAAGACGAGCCGTAGCCGGCCGAGGAGTACGGGGTCGTGGCGATGGCCGCGGTGAAGACGGCATCCAGGTCCGCGTCCGCGAGTTGAGCCCGCACTCCGTCGCGCCATTCCGTGCACGCCGCGCCGAATGCGCCGGGTGTGGACAGGGGGGTCGTGTTCCACGGACACGCGCCCTTGAACCAGGTCGTGAGGTGCCATCCCCTCTCGTCGGCGAGGGACTGGAACGTCGACAGCAGCTGATACGCGTGGCTGTCGCCGATCAGCGCGACGCGCGGCGCATCCGGATCCTCCGAACCGAACTCGCACGACACCGGACGCGCGTCGTTGAGCTGCACGAAGCACTGCGCGGCGTCGGGACGGTCGACGCCGGCGAAGCCGGGCGCCGGCAGGATCGTGTCGCCGAAGTCGGTGCCCGCGCACGCGTCGTCGAGGACGAATGCGGCGCCGAAGCACTCGGGAGGGTTCTCACGCAGCTCCTGCAGCGACCGGACGCCGTCGTTGTAGGTCGATGCGTTCACCGCCCACGCCGTGCCCGCGGCGCCCGCGACGACGAGCATCGCGGCGAGGGACGACCACAGGGTGACGCGCGCCGGCCGCGACGTCAGGACCTTCCAGCTGCGCGCCGGGTCCTCGACGAACCGCTTCGTGAGCCACGCCAGCACGAAGCACAGCACGAGCAGCGCGACGCGGTGGTAGATCGTCAGCCCCCAGAACGGCACCGACGGCGCGATGATGATGAGCGGCCAATGCCAGAGGTACAGCGAGTAGGAGATGTCTCCCACGAACTGCGCGGGGCGCAGCGACAGGATCCGGGTGGGGTACCACCAGCGCTCGGTGTTGGACGCGGCGATGACCGCGGCGGCCCCGAGCGTCGGGAGCAGCGCCATGTACCCCGGGAACGGGGTCTGCCCGTCGAAGCGGAAGGCCACGAACAGAAGAACGAGCACGCCACCCCAGCCCAGGAGGAAGCTCACGAAGGCGTTGCGCACCTGCAGGAGCGGGATCAGCGCGATCATCGCGCCGACGCCGAACTGCCACATCCGCCCGAAGGTCACGAAGTAGGCCGGCGCCGGGTTCGTGATCGTGAACACGACGCAGAAGACGAAGGATGCCACGGTCACGACGCCCAGCGCGATGAGCACCGCCCTGCGACGCGCACCGCGGAAGTACTTCACGCCGATCCATGCCGCCAGCAGCATGATGAGCGGCCACAGGACGTAGAACTGCTCCTCGAGCGACAGCGACCAGTAGTGCTGCACCGTCGTGGGGTCGCCCGCGTGGTTGAGATAGTCGGCGGAGTTGAGAGCGAGGAACCAGTTCTCGACGTAGAAGGTGGATGCGATGATCTCGCGCACCTCGTTGGGCAGCGCGGAGGTCGGCGTGAGGTACGGGGACATCGCGACGAGCGCGCAGACGAGGAGGACGAGGAGGGATGCCGGCAGCAGGCGCCGGGCGCGTCGCGCCCAGAACTGCCCGAGACGCACCGTGCCCGTCGCCGTCAGCTCGCGCATCAGGTGCCCCGTGATCAGGAACCCCGAGATGACGAAGAAGATGTCGACGCCGACGTAGCCGCCCGGCAGCCGCGCCGGCCAGAAGTGATAGAGCACGACGAAGAGCACCGCGATCGCGCGGAGACCCTGCACGTGGGGCAGGAAGCGCGACGGCTCGGCGTGCTCGGGTGAGCGATCGCGCGGTTCACGACGGCGGAGCCGCGCGGGGTCGCCGAGATTCTGCGGGCCGAGGTCGTGATCTGCGGAAGGCACGAGTCGACGCTACCCGGTGGGTCACGGCATCCCGAACCGCCTCTCCGGGGTCGTTTAGCCCAGCCTTCGCTTGCTTGCGGAATGTGCCGGGCTGAGTAGCGTTGAGACCACCAGGGCCCCGTTCGAGCGAACGGACTCCGCCCGAAGATGGAGGCGACAGACATGACGAAGACCACCACGATCCCCGCGACCGCGGCCGACCCCACGATGGCGGCGGGCACCGCTCAGTTCCTGACCCCGCTCGTTCTCGGGCTCCAGGCCCTCGCCGTCAACGGCAAGCAGGCGCACTGGAACGTACGCGGCTCCAACTTCATCGCGATCCACGAGCTGCTCGACACCCTCGTCGCGAACGCGCAGGCGAGTGCCGACCTCGCCGCGGAGCGGATCGTCGCTCTCGGCCTCCCCGTCGACGCCCGCGTCGCCACCGTCGCGGCCAAGACGCAGGCGACGGCCGTCCCGGCCGGCTTCACGCAGTGGCAGACCCTGATCCGCGACGTGATCTCGGACATGGATGCCGTGATCGCCGACACGCAGGCCGCGATCGACGGCCTCGACGAGGTCGACCTCACGAGTCAGGATGTCGCGATCGCGATCAAGGCGGGCCTCGAGAAGGACCGCTGGTTCCTCTTCGCGCACCTCGCGGAGTAGCGCAGACCGTCGAACGGGGTCGGGGCCTTCGGGCCTCGACCCCGTTCGCGTTCCGCCCCTAGGGTGAAGCCGTGAGCGATGAGCCCGCGCCGCTCGGCGCCCCCAGCATCCGGAACCTCGTCCTGCTCGCGATCCCGGCGATCATCATCGGCGTGATCTCGGCGCTCCTGCTGTGGACTCTCGACAGGCTCGCCGAATGGCTGCAGCAAGGGCTCTGGCAGGCGCTGCCGGACGCGCTGGGGCTCTCACGGGAGAGCCCCTGGCTGACGCTCGGCGTCCTGACGATCACGGGGCTCGCGGTCGGACTCGTCGTCCAGTTCGTGCCGGGGCATGCCGGGCCCGACTCGGCGACGACCGAGCTCGACACGCCGCCGCCGCGCCTGCGCGAAGTGCCGAGCATCGCGCTCGCCGTGCTGATCAGCCTCGCGGGCGGGGTGAGCCTCGGGCCCGAGAACCCGATCATCGCGATCAACGGCGCGATCGCGGTCGCGCTGTGCGCGCGGTTCGTCAAAGTCGTCCCGGGCAAGGTCGCGATCCTGCTCGCCTCCGCCGCCACGATCGGTGCGCTGTTCGGCACGCCCGTCGCCGCCGCACTCGTGCTGACCGGAACGGTCGCCGCGGTGCGAGGCGGGGGCTCGCTGTGGGACAAGCTGTTCCTCCCCGTCGCCGCCGCCGGCGCGGGCGCGCTGACGATGCACTGGCTCGGGTCTCCCCCGCTCGCGTTCGACGTGCCCGCCTACGGTGGTCCGTCGCCGTTCGACTTCGTCACCGGACTGCTCGTCGCCTCCGTCTCGGCCGGGCTCGGCATCCTCGCCGCCTTCGTCTTCCCGTACATCCATCGCGCGTTCCACGCGCTGCGTCATCCTGTGCTGTTCACGACGCTCGGCGGGCTCGTGCTCGGGATCCTGGGCATCGTCGGCGGGCAGATCACGCTGTTCAAGGGGCTCGAGCAGACCGGCGAGCTCATCGCGAATCCAGGCGACTACTCGACGGGCCAGCTCGCCCTCTTCACGGTCGTGAAGATCGTCGCCCTGCTGATCGCCGCCAGCGCGGGCTTCCGCGGAGGGCGCATCTTCCCCGCCGTCTTCGTCGGCGTCGCGCTGGGTCTGTTCTTCCAGTCGACCATCCCCGGCATGCCGGTGGGCCTCGCGATCGCGTGCGGTGCGATGGGCGTCGTGCTGCTGGCGACGAAGGACGGCTGGATCGCGCTGTTCATCGGGGTCGCGCTGACGGGCGACATGACGCTGCTGCCGATGCTGTGCATCATCGTGCTCCCGGTGTGGCTCCTCGTGACCAAGGCGCCGGACCTCGCCGTGAAGGCCCCCGCGACGCCTCAGCGCTGAAGGAAGGCCAGCACCGCCAGCACGCGCCGGTGATCCGACCCCGACTCCTCGAGCCCGAGCTTCTGGAAGATCGCGCTCACGTTCTTCTCCACGGCGCCCACGCCGATGAAGAGGCGCTGCGCGATCGTCGTGTTGCTGCGGCCCTCCGCCATGAGCTCGAGCACATCGCGCTCACGGGGAGTCAGCGCCGCGACCGGGTCGGGGCGGGCGGCGATGAGCTGCCGGACGACGAGCGGGTCGAGCACGGTGCCCCCGTCGCGGACCCGCTGCACGGCATCCGTGAACTCCTCGAGCGAGGTCACGCGATCCTTCAGCAGGTAGCCGACGCCGCCCTCGCCCTCCGCGAGCAGCTCGCGGGCGTACACGCCCTCGACGTACTGACTGAGCACCAGGATGCCGACCTGCGGCAGGCCGGAGCGCAGCTGCAGGGCCGCACGGATGCCCTCATCGCGGAATCCTGGCGGCAGTCGAACGTCGAGGATCGCGACATCCGCCTTCGCATCGCGCACCCGCGCGACGATGTCGGCGGCGTCGCCGAATGCGCCGGCCGTGACGTAGCCGGCCTCGTCGAAGAGGCGCACGAGGCCCTCGCGCAGCAGCACGGAATCCTCGACGAGCACGACGCGCAGTGCGGTGGCTTCTGTCATGGCGTCAGGATACGGCGGGCGCCGGGAGCGGGATGTGGATGCTGATCGCGCTCGGTCCGCCGGCCGGACTGTCGACGACCAGCGCGCCGCGCAGACCGGCGACCCGCTCGCGGAGTCCTTCGAGCCCGTGCCCCGGGGCGAAGCGCGCCCCGCCGCGGCCGTTGTCGACGACCCAGATGTCGAGCATGCCGAGCGCTTCGTCGGTGGCGGGACGGAGGGATGCGGTGAGCGTCGCGGCGGCGGCGGCGGAGTGCTTGATGGCGTTGGTGAGCAGCTCGGCGACCGTGAAGTACGCCGTGCGGGCGATCTCCGGGCTCGCCGCCTGATCGATCGCCGGATCGACGTCCACGTGCACCGAGAGCGGCGCCCCCGCAGCGAGCGCGGTCAGCGCGGCGGCGAGTCCGCGGTCCTGCAGCAGCGGCGGCGCGACACCGCTCGAAAGCGCCCGCAGTTCGTCGAGCGCGGCCTTCGCGTGACCGCGCGCCTCGCGGGCGAGCTCGGCCGCGGCATCCCCGTCTCCGGCCTCGGCGCGACGTTCGAGCGCCGCGAGGTCCATCTGCAGACGCACGAGGCGCTGCTGGGGTCCGTCGTGGATGTCGCGCTCCAGCCGCCGCAGCGCGACATCCTCGGCGTGGACGGCCGCGCCGCGCGCGGCGGCCTCGGCCCGCACCTCGGCCGCGAGGTCGTCGGACCGCCAGCGGCCGAGGAGCCCCCGCGCGATGCCGTGGTGGGCGCGGGCGAGTCCGCCGAGCACCCACGGCATCGTGAACGTGAAGACGAGGCCCGCGAGCAGGTACAGCACGACCTCGACGGCCCACCCGTTCCAGCCCGAGAACAGGGGCACGGAATCCGCCACGTAGCGCCCCCACCGCCCGCCGTCGGTGCGTGGGAGGAACAGACCCCAGAACCAGTAGGTCAGTCCGCCGAGTCCGACGCTCAGCCACGTGACCGTCAGCGCGAACGAGATCGTGCTGACGATCGGGCTCACGACCATGCCGTGCACGAGGTAGGTCCAGTAGTGCGCATTGCGGATCGGGCGAGTGAGCGTCGCCCAGAAGCCGGTCGCATCGGGCGCGTCTCGACTCCAGGTGGGCTCATCGATCGCGGGCAGCCCGGTCAGCTGCAGGAGGAAGCGGTCGGCGACGCCGAAACCGCGAGCGATCAGCAGCGTCAGCACGATGAGCGGCAGCCCGATCACGAGGATCAGCAGTCCGACGCCCGTCCAGAACAGCCCCGCGAGGACGCCGACCGCCGCCATCGCCAGGACGAACACCGCGAGCAGGTACACGGCGCTGCCGGGCACTCGCTTCCACGCCTCGCGGTACGAAGCCCAGAAGCCCGGGGCGGGGGGTGCTGTCATGGACGTCCCTGTCGGATCCGCGGTGGACACCATCATCGTCGAACTCATGCCTCCAGCCTGGCGATCGGGCACGGCCTGGGGCATCCGACCCCCTCCCGGACCCGAGCGGGGGCTAACCCCCGTGCGTGATCCGGCCGCCGAGCAGGGTCGCCGTGACGGTCATCTCCCGCAGCCCCGGTTCACTCGCGGCGAGGGGGTTCTCGGCGCACAGCGCCAGATCGGCGGTGGCGCCGACCTCGATGCGGGCGCCCGCCGCCGAGCCGCCGTGCGTGGATGCCGCGAGGGCCGTCGAGGCATCCACCCCCTGCTCGAGGCGCCACGGTGCACGACCGTCGCGTGTGCGATAGACCGCCGCCGCCATCGCCGCCCACGGGTCGAGCGGCGACACGGGCGCATCCGAGCCGAACAGCAGATTCGCCCCGGTGTCGGCGAAGGAGCGGAGCGCGTACGGAAGCGCCGTCTGGTTCGCCCAGATCGCGTCGGTCATGTCCCGGTCGTCGATGGCGTGCTCGGGCTGCACGCTCGCCCCGACGCCGAGCCGGGCGAACCGCGGAATGTCGGCATGGGCGACGAGCTGCGCGTGCTCGATGGTGCCCCACGCGCCGGTCACGGCGAAGGCGTCGAGCGCGTGCGAGTTCGCGACGTCCCCGATCGCGTGGATCGCGCAGGAGAGCCCCGCTCCGGTCGCCCGGGTCATGAGATCGACGAGCGTCGCAGGATCGACCGTCAGCAGACCGTGGTTGTGCGGGTCACCCGGGTACGCGTGCGAGCATGCGGCCGTGCGCGTACCCAGGGAGCCGTCGGTGATCACCTTGAGAGAACCGACGCGGGCGAGATCGGAGGCCGCTCCCCGTGCGACGTCGCCGGTGCGCAGACCCTCGGCGATCGCGCGATCGAGGAACTCGGGATAGATCCCGAACGCGACCTGCAGTCTGTCGAATCCGCCGTTCACCCGGCGGGTCCAGGCATCCTCGTTCCACGCCATGTCGAGGTCGACGAGACCCACGACACCGCGGGATGCGGCATCCCGAGCCATCTCGGCGACCAGCCGGTCGCCGACCGCCGGGTCCACCGCGTTGAGGCGGCGCGAGATCTCGAACGCCGGCGCTTCGCGCAGCATGCCGCTCGCGTCGAGAGGCATCGCCTCGCGTCGCAGCGCGGCGGAGTTGAGCCAGACGCTGTGCACGTCGGCGTTGATGAGGTACGTCGGCACGTCGCCGGTCGCCGCATCGAGCACCGCGAGGGTGGGCTCGTCGCCCCACAGCGCGTCGCGGAAGCCGGTCCCGACGCGTCGGCCGTCGGCGAGAACGGGGGCTGCACCCATGATGGATGCCGCGTGCGCGGCCGATGTCGCGTGCCCGAGCGCCTCGCGCTGCGCGACGAGGGCCCACTGGACGACGTGGACGTGGTGGTCCCACAGGCCCGGGATGAGCCAGGAGCCGTCGGCGTCGAGCACCTCGCCCGCAGGCTTCATCGCTCCCGTGGGGGCGATGTCGGCGATGACGCCGCCGTCGAGGAAGACGTCGACCGCGCCGTCGTCGGGCAGGAGCTCGCGGCCGGCGCCGGCCACGCGCGCGCCGACGATCGTGCCGATCATGTGTTCTCCTTCCGCGCCGCGGCGAGGGCGTCGTGCGCGCGCCGCATCTCGGCGGCCAGCGGAGCGTTCGCCCACGGCTCGTCGCCCGAGAGCTCGGCGATGATCGTCTCGACCACCTCGGGCGTCTTGTTCTGGCTGAGCTTGCGCTTCGCGACGACCTTCGTGGGGGTCAGTCGGAACCCGATCGTGCCCTTCTCGAGCCGTTCGACGAACGCGGGGTCGTTCGGCGCCTGCCACATCAGCCGCGGCTGCGGCATCCCGCCTTCGAAATGCGCGACGAGCTTGTCGAGCACCCGGAGGTTCTCCTCGGGAGTGAGCAGCTCGGGAACCCCCGACAGGTGGGCCGAGACGAAGTTCCACGTGGGGACCTCGGTGCCTCCGTCGTACCAACCGGGCGAGATGTACCCGTGCGGGCCCTGCACCACGACGAGCAGCTCGCCGTCGCCGAGGCCGTGGATCAGATCGTCGGGGCGGCCGACATGCCCCACGATCGTGAGGTCGTCGCGCTCGTCGTCGAGCAGGACCGCGTAGTGGGATGCCACGAGCCCGTCATCGGTCTGGCTCACGAGCGTGACCCACGGATTGCGGGAGATCAGGCGGCGGAGTTCGGCGACATCCGTCATCGCGAAGCTCGGGTTCTGACGCATGGGATCAGCCTAGATTCACGCTTGACAGCGCGGGCACCAGTAGAGCTTGCGGGTCGCCATCTCCTCGACCACGATCGCCGTGCCGCAGACGCGGCACGGCAGCCCTGCACGGTGATAGACCCAGTGCCGATCGTCGCGGCTCGCCATCGCGGCGCGCCACTTCTCGGGCGACAGGTCGTCCATCGTCATCATCTGCCCGGTCTCGACGCCGATCGCGAGCAGCCGCACCCAGTCCCGCCAGATGCCGCGCACGACGTCGGCCGGCACGTCACGGCCGGGCGTGTGGGGGTTCTGCCGGGCGCGGAAGAGCAGCTCGGCGCGGTAGACGTTGCCGATGCCGCTCACGACGGACTGGTCCATGAGCAGCTGGCCGATCGCGGTCGGCTTGCGGGCCACGACCGCGACGACGCGCTCCTCGCCCTCGGTCGCGTCGTCGACGAGCGGGTCGGGCCCGAGCTTGGCGATCGTGGCGGCGACCTCGTCGGGCGTCTGGAGCTCGCACGCCGTCGGCCCCCGCAGGTCGGCGCAGGTCACCTCGGTGAGCAGCCGCAGACGCACCTGCCCGACGACCGGCGGGGGCCACTCGGTGTCCTGCTCCGGGAGTCCCGTGGTCTGCTCGGACATCCGCACGCGCGTTCGGCGGGGAGCGCCGATCGACGTCAGCGAGTTCTCGCCGGCATCGTCGAAGACCGTGCCGCGCTGGTTCGTCTGCCCCATCCGGCCGTTGGCCGAGGCGATCGTGCGATCGGCCAGCACCTCGCCCGCGAAGTCCCACGCGCCGTACATGCCCAGGTGCACGCGCAGCCAGAGGTCGTCGTCGAACTCGAGGAACATCTGCTTGCCGACGGCGCGGACCGTCGTCGCGGTCCGTCCGTCGATGACGGCGGCGCCTTCGGCGAACCTGCCCTGCGGGCTCGACGCCCGGACCACCCGGCCGACGAAGTTGCGATCGAACTGGCGGGCGATGCGATGAACGGAGTGACCCTCGGGCATCAGCCCGCTTCGGGGTCGAAGTCGTCGGCGGACTCGCCGCCCCGCGCAGCGCGCGGCGCCCGGGGATCGGGCTCGAGATGCCCGTCCTGCTCGTAGGCCGCGATCTGGCCGATGCGGCGCACGTGGCGCTCCTCGTTCGAGAACGGCGTCGCGATGAAGCGGTCGATGAACGACGCCGCCTCGTCGAACGTGTGCTGGCGTGCGCCGATCGCGATGACGTTGGCGTCGTTGTGCTCACGGGCGAGCTCGGCGGTCGCGATGCTCCACACGAGCGCGGCGCGCACGCCCTGGACCTTGTTGGCCGCGATCTGCTCGCCGTTGCCCGACCCGCCGAACACGACGCCGAGCGTCTCGATGCCATCGGCCTGGTCGCGCACGACCGCCTGGGCGGCGCGGATGCAGAACGCCGGATAGTCGTCGAGCGGCTCGTAATCCAGCGGTCCGTGGTCGACGACGTCGTGACCCTGGTTCGCGAGATGGTGCTGCAGCTGCGTCGAGAAGTCGAGGCCGGCGTGATCGGTCGCGATGTGGATGCGCATGCCTCTCATCCTAGGGAGCGCACGGCGTCGGAACGGCGGCGCGGGTAGGGTGGGAGGGTTGCCGTCGGCGCCAGCAGCGCCATTCGCGGCATCCACCATCCACCCCATGGGAGCCGTTGTGCCTGGAGAGAACCTCACCCGAATCGAGGCGCAGGAGCGCCGCGCGATCGTCGACACCCAGTCGTACGAGATCGCCCTCGACCTCACGAAGGGCGCCGAGGTCTTCGGCTCGCGCACCGTCGTGCGCTTCACCGCGACGCCCGGCGCGTCGACCTTCATCGATCTGATCGCCCGCGATGTGCGCGAGATCACGCTGAACGGTCGCGCGATCGACCCCGCGACGGCGTTCGCCGACTCGCGCATCGCCCTCGACGGGCTCGAGGCCGACAACGAGCTCGTCGTCGACGCCGACACCCTCTACACGAACACCGGCGAGGGTCTGCACCGCTTCGTCGACCCGGTCGACGGCGAGGTCTACCTGTACAGCCAGTTCGAGGTCCCCGACTCGCGGCGCGTCTTCGCCGTCTTCGAGCAGCCCGACCTCAAGGCGACGTTCCAGTTCACCGTGACCGCGCCGGCGGCGTGGAAGATCGTGTCGAACTCCCCCACGCCCGAACCCGTCGCGACCGGCGCCACCGCGACTTGGTCCTTCGAGCCCACGCCGCGCATCTCGTCGTACATCACGGCCCTCATCGCCGGCCCCTACGAGGTCACGACGTCCGAGCTCACGAGCTCGTCGGGTCGCGTCATCCCGCTCGGCGTCTACGGCCGCAAGAGCCTGTGGCAGCACCTCGACGCCGATTACATCTTCGACAAGACCCGCCAGGGCTTCGCGTACTTCGAGGAGAAGTTCGGCTTCCCCTACCCGTTCGCGAAGTACGACCAGCTCTTCGTGCCCGAGTTCAACGCGGGCGCCATGGAGAACGCCGGCGCCGTGACGTTCACCGAGACCTACGTGTTCCGTTCGAAGGTGACGGATGCCGTCAAGGAGCGCCGCGTCGTCACGATCCTGCACGAGCTCGCCCACATGTGGTTCGGCGACCTCGTCACCATGAAGTGGTGGAACGACCTCTGGCTCAACGAGTCGTTCGCCGAATGGGCGTCGACGATCGCGACCGCCGAGGCCACCGAGTGGACCGAGGCGTGGACGACTTTCAACGCGATGGAGAAGACCTGGGCGTACCGCCAGGATCAGCTTCCCTCGACGCATCCCGTCGTCGCCGAGATCAACGACCTCGAGGACGTGCAGGTCAACTTCGACGGCATCACGTATGCCAAGGGCGGATCGGTCCTCAAGCAGCTCGCCGCCTGGGTGGGCATCGAGGAGTTCTTCGCGGGGGTCGCGGCGTACTTCCAGAAGCACCAGTGGGCGAACGCCGAGGCGGGCGATCTGCTGGCCGAGCTCGAGGCGACCAGTGGCCGCGACCTGTCGACGTGGGCGAGGAAGTGGCTCGACACGGCCGGCGTGAACACGCTCTCGCCGGAGATCACGACCGACGCCGATGGCAAGATCACGCGTTTCGCGATCGTGCAGACGGCGCCCGCCGACTACCCGACGATCCGCCCGCACCGCCTCGGCGTCGGGTTCTACAGTCTGCAGGGCGACGCGCTCGTGCGCGTGCACCACGTCGAGCTGGACGTCGACGGCGATCTCACCGAGGTGCCCGAGCTCAAGGGCATCGCGCGGCCCGACCTCGTGCTGCTGAACGACGAGGACCTCGCCTACGCGAAGATCCGCCTCGACGACCGATCGCTGCAGACCGCGATCGACCACCTCGCGAAGATCAGCGACCCGCTCGCCCGCTCGCTCGTGTGGGGCGCCGCGTGGGATCAGACCCGCGACGCCGAGGCATCCGCCTCCGCCTACCTCGACCTCGTGCTGCGCAACATCGCGACCGAAACCGAGTCGACGACCGTGCGCACGACGCTCGCGCAGCTGCAGCTCGCTGCGAACTCGTACGTCTCCCCCGAGAAGCGGGCCGCCGCCCGCGAGCGCGTCGCCGACGGGCTCTGGACGCTCGCACAGGGTGCGGAGTCCGGCAGCGACAACCAGCTGCAGTTCGTCACCGCCTTCGCGAGCGCGGCGTCGACGCCCGCGCAGTGGTCGCAGGTGCAGGCGCTCCGCGACGGCGCCGTCACGCTCGACGGACTCGAGATCGACACCGACCTCTCGTGGGCGCTGCTCGTCTCGCTCGCCGCCGGCGGCGTCGTGACGGCATCCGACATCGACGACGCCCTCGCTGCCGACAACACCGCCAAGGGCGGCGAGTTCGCGGCGCAGGCCAAGGCGGCGCTGCCGAACGTCGAGGCACGTCGTATCGCGTGGGACGCCCTCATCGAACAGGATGACGCGCCCAACACGATCGTGCGTGCCGCAGCCCTCGGGTTCACGCACCCGGCGGGCGTCGACGTGCTCGGCGGGTTCGTCGCGCCGTACTTCGACATGCTGCTGCCCATCTGGAACTCGCGGTCGTACCAGATCGCTCAGTACCTGATCGTGGGCCTGTACCCGGCGGCGCTCGCGAACACCGAGCTGCGGGACGCGACGCGCGCGTGGCTCGCCGGCAACGCCGACGCCGCGCCCGCCCTGCGTCGTCTCGTCAACGAGAACCTCGCCGGAGTCGAGCGTGCCCTCGCCGTGCAGGAGCGCGATGCCCAGTGATGCCGACCGAACGGCCCGTCTCCTCGAGGGACGGGCCGTTCGTCATTCCACCGTCGCGGTGATCATGAAGTGGTCGGAGAGCTCAGAGACGACGACGGATGCCGCGGTCACGTCGAGTCCTGCGACGAAGAGGTGATCGATCTCGCTGTCGGGGTCGTCTGCCGAGGATGTCAGGGCAGGGCGGATCGAGGCGAGAGCATCCTCGACCCCCGCACCGAGCATGACGTCCCACGCCCGGGTGCCGGGTTCGGTGTTGAGGTCGCCACCCGCGATGAGGGGTCCTTGGGCCGCAGCCTCGGCCATCCGAGCGGCGAAAAGCTCGGCTTGACGAAGAGTGCGATCCTCGCCGTCGGAGTCCGGTTGCAGATGCGTCGAGATGACGCGCACGGGCTCGCCGTTCCACCTGACCGTCGCCGTCGTCATCCCCGCGCCCGTCACTGCATCGAACATCGGGAATCGCTCCGTGCGCACGTCGCTCACGGGCAGGTCCGTCAAGATCGCGTCGCCCCAGACCTGGTCGGCCGCGGGCCCGAACACCGCGCGCATCCCGAGCATCCGTGCCAGGATCGCGAGCTGGTCCTGGCCGCCGTTCAGCAGCCAGCCGCGGTCGATCTCGCTCAGCAGGATGACGCGGGCGCCGCTCGCGCGCAGCTGCGCCGCGACGCCGCTCGGATCGAACGCGCCGTCGATGCCGTAGCCCATGCGCAGGTTGTAGGCCGCGGCGGTCAGCGAATCCGACTGCGCCACGCCGCGTGTCGGGATCGTGAGGGCGGGGCCGACGAGTGCGACCGCGACGGCGGCGAGCCCCGCGATGACGGATGCTCCGGCATCCCGCGCTCCGGACTCGTCGATGCGCACCACCGAGGCGACCACATCGGCGTCGGTCACCGGACCGCCGGAGCGATAGGCGATCGTCCACGCCGCGACACCGATCGCGAGCAGCACGATCGCGATGTCGGCGCGATAGCCGAGGTCGTAGCCGGCGTAGAAGACGAAGAACACCGCGGTCCACACGACGGCTCCGACGCCGGCTGCGAGCGCCGTGCGCCGTGACGATCGCCCGGGCGCGGCGAAGAGCAGCAGCCGCGCAAGGGCCGCCGGGCCGATCAGGAAGCCGACGAGCGCGAAGCCGCTCAGCACCCCGTGCGCTCCGTCGCGCGTCACTTCGGGCAGCATGCTCACGGCGACGGCGCCGACCAGCAGCACGGCCGAGACCCACGGTCGCCGGCGCGGCGACGCCGACAGGGCGACCACGACGCCCGCCCAGGCGCCCGCGACGACCGCGAGCGATCCCCACAGCGGATCGATCGCCGAGCCGCGTCCGACGTTCACGAGCGCGAGCTGCAGCAGGAGCATCCCGGGCAGCACGAGCAGCGCGGTGCGCGGTGCGACCGGCTCCGCACGAAGCCAGCCGACCTCCCGCACGGCGAGGGCGACCAGCAGCGCCTGCACGATGAGGAGGGCGACGGCCCAGGCATCCATCCGCCACACGGCGCCGAACGTGCCGAGCGCGGCATGCGTCGTCGCCGCGACGGCCACGCCCAGCATGACGCTCGGCACGAGGGCGCGTCCGAGCGACGCCGTCGCGAGGCACAGCGCGGCCACCGCCAGCACGACTCCGAGGGAGCTGCCGTACAGCTGCACCGGACCGCCCTCGGGATTCGCCTGCAGCAGGATGCGCACGGCGACGGCCGCCACGAGCAGCCAGGCGGCCAGTCGAGGAGCGCTCCGCGGCACGAACGCGAGGAGCACGAGCGGAGCGGACATCACCGCGAGCGCATACAGCCCCATGAGTTCGGGCGGCGTCTCGGCGGCCCGCCCGAAGATCGTGATGAGCGACGGCGTCCACAGGCGCCAGAAATCGGTCAGGAGCCAGACGGCGACGACACCGAGCGCCGAGAGTGAACGCAGCTGCATGCGCTCAGTCTGGCGTGCCACCGCGTAGTACCGGGGTACCACGCGGCAGGCATGCGAGACCCTCCTCGCGGCCGATGCGGTGAAGAGCGCCCTTTCGTAGCGTGGAAGCATGATCGTCGCAGAGAACCTCAGCAAGAGCTTCGGGTCGAAACAGGCCGTCGCAGATGTCAGCTTCACCGTCAGTCCCGGCAGAGTCACCGGCTTCCTCGGGCCGAATGGCGCCGGCAAGTCCACCACGATGCGCATGATCGTCGGCCTCGACAAGCCGACGGCGGGAAGCGTCACGGTGCAGGGCCGCCGCTACGCACAGCTGCCCTCGCCCCTCACCGAGGTGGGAGTGCTGCTGGATGCCAAGGCCGTCCACACGGGGCGCTCGGCCCGCAATCACCTGCGTGCCATGGCCGCGACCCACGGTCTGCCGATGACGCGCGTCGACGAGGTCATCGAGATCACAGGCCTCTCGTCGGTCGCCCGCAAGCGTGCGGGCGGCTTCTCGCTGGGCATGGGACAGCGCCTCGGCATCGCGGCGGCGCTGCTGGGCGACCCGCACACCCTGATCCTCGACGAGCCCGTCAACGGCCTCGACCCCGAGGGCGTGCTGTGGGTGCGCCGCTTCGTCCGCCACATGGCATCCGAGGGGCGCACGGTGCTGCTGTCGAGCCACCTCATGAGCGAGATGGCGCTCACGGCCGATCACATCATCGTCCTCGGCCGTGGTCGTGTCCTCGCCGATGCCCCTGTCGACGACATCGTCGCGCGCTGGACCCGAACGAGCGTGCGCGTGCGCAGCCCGCACGCCGACGGCATCGCCGGCCTCTTCGCCCGCGAGGGCGTGACCGTCACGAGCCTGGAGCCCGGTCTCCTCGAGATCGCCGGAGTCACGGCAGCCGAGATCGGCGACGCGTCCGCGGCATCCGGATTCAGCCTCCACGAACTGACCCCGACCTCGGGAAGCCTCGAGGACGCCTACCTGACCCTCACCGGCGACGACGTCGAGTACAAGACCAAGGAGATCTCATGACCACCGTCACCGCTCCCCCGCCCCGCACCGTCGCGCGGAGCACGCCCGCCGCGCGGGTGACCTTCCCGCGACTCATGATGAGCGAGTGGATCAAGCTCACGACACTCCGCTCCACCTGGTGGTCGCTCGGCATCGCCGTCGCTCTGTCGGTCGGCATCTCGACCATGATCGCGGCAGCGTCCTCGGAGTTCGGGCCCGGGTTCCCCGCCGTGAGCGCGATCCTCATGCCCACGCAGTTCACGATGCTCGTCGCGGGCATCCTCGGCGCGATCGCCGTCACGGGCGAGTACTCGACCGGGATGATCCGCTCCACCCTCGCGGCGGCCCCGCGCCGAGGCGCCGTCCTCGCCGCGAAGGCCGTCGTCGTCGCGGTGCTCCTCGGCATCGCGACCATCGTGAGCTACGCGATCGCCGTCGCCACGACGGCGCCGCTGCTGCTGACCACGGGGATCGACTGGGCGGATGCGGGCGTGTCGACCATCCCGCTCGGATTCGGCGTGCTCTCGATGATCTGCTTCGCCCTGATCGGCGTGGGCTGGGGCTTCCTCATCCGCAACGGCGCGGGCGCGATCGCCGCGACCGTCGGACTGCTCTTCGTCGCTCCGATCGTCACGAGCCTGTTCACCATCGCGGGCGAGTCGTGGCGGTGGATCGTCGACCTCGGCGACTACCTGCCGATGAACGCCGCCGCAGCGATCACCGCGCCGGGAGCGCAGGACGTGCTGCCCTCGCTCCTCGCCCTCGTCGGCTGGGCCGCTGTGCTCCTGGTGGGCGGCTGGGCGGTGCTGCGCACGCGCGACGCCTGAGTCCGCGCGCGTAGAGTCGATCGATGCCCGAGCAGCCGCAGTTCGTCCCCGCCGCGGGAGCCCCTCCCGGCGAGGACGAACTGCGGCTTCCCCGCGCGCCGGGGGTGATCCGCAGGTTCTGGGCGCGGCATCCCCTCCTCGCCGACGTCCTCATCGCCGTCGCAGCGTTCCTGATCGCGGTGCCGTCCGTCGCAGTGCGCTCGCCGCTCACGGCTCCCGTCAGCGGATGGTGGATCGCGGCGGGCCTCATCCTCTCGATCGTGGGCTGCGGCGCCCTCGTCTGGCGACGTCGCCGGCCGGTCGCGGTGCTGGCCGTGTCGCTGCTGCCGACGCTCGCCGTCGAGCCGATGCTCGCGGCGGCCCTCAGCGGTCCCGCCGCCGTCGTCGCCCTCTACTCCGTCGCCGTCTATCGCAGCGTCCGCTCGTGCTGGATCGCGTTCGGTGTCGCGAGCACGGCGCTGGCGGTCAACGGGCTCGCCCGGATCCTGATCGATCCGTCGCTGTTGAGCGTGCAGCTCAATGTGGTCGTGTCGTCGATCGTGGGTCTGCTGCTCGGGGCGCTCGTGGGCGTGAACGTCGGCAATCGCCGCCGCTACCTCATGGCGCTCATCGATCGGTCGCGTCAGCTGCTGGTCGAACGCGATCAGCAGGCGCAGATCGCCGCCGCCGCCGAGCGCACGCGCATCGCCCGCGAGATGCACGACATCGTCTCGCACTCGCTCACCGTCGTCGTCGCCCTCGCCGACGGCGCGACGACGACGAAGGATCCCGAGCGTGCCGCCGACGCGACGCGCGCGATCGCGCAGACCGCGCGCGAGGCGCTCGCCGAGATGCGGGTCATGCTCGGCGTGCTCCGCGACGACGACCCGGTCCCCCTCGCGCCCCTGGGCGATGCGACGGTGCAGGATGCCGTAGCCACTGCGCGTGCGGCCGGCGCGACCGTGACGCTTCGCGAGACCGGCGATCGCGCCGCAACCGCCACGTCACGACTGGCTCTGCTGCGCATCGTGCAGGAGGGCATCACGAACGCACTGCGCTACGCGAGACCGCCCGCCGACATCCGGATCGAGATCGATCATCGCGACGACGGGATCGACGTCTCGATCGAGAACGACGGAGCGGTCCCGGATGCTCCGTCCCAGGGCGCGGGCCTGGGACTGCGCGGGCTCCAGGAGCGCGTCGCGCACGTGGGCGGAACGATGGATGCCGGATTCCGCGCACCCGGCGTGTGGCGCCTGCACGCTGTCATCCCGGCGAGCGAGGGGCCCGCGTGAGCGAGCGGATCCGCATCCTCGCGGTCGACGACCAGGCCCTCATCCGGATGGGCTTCCGCATGGTGCTCGAGTCCGAGGACGACTTCGAGGTCGTCGGCGAGGCGGCGGACGGTGCGGCGGCGATCACCGAGGCCGGTCGCCTCACGCCCGACGTGATCCTGATGGACGTGCGGATGCCGGGCCTCGACGGCATCGCGGCGACCCGCAGCATCCTGCAATCCCTGCCCGACACCAGAATCCTCGTGCTCACGACATTCGACCTGGACGAGTACGCCTTCTCGGCGCTGCGCGCGGGCGCGAGCGGGTTCCTGCTCAAGGACGCCCATCCGCACGAACTCGTCGCCGCGATCCGCGCGGTGCACCGCGGCGACGCGGTCATGTCTCCGCGCGTGACGCGACGGATGCTGGACCTCGTGGGAGATCGTCTTCCGGCCCCCGACAGTGCGGACCTCGATGCGGCCGCCCTCACGGAGCGCGAGCGGGACGTGCTGCTCGCCATCGCGGAGGGGCTCAGCAACACCGAGATCGCCGAGCGCCTGTTCGTCTCGGAGTCGACCGTCAAGACGCACGTCGGCCGAGTCCTGGCCAAGATCGGCGCCCGGGACCGCGTCCACGCCGTCATCTTCGCGTACGAGAACGGACTCGTCAGCTGACTCTCGCCAGGCGCCGTTCAGGTCCCCGCAAGTAGGATCGTGGCGATGATTCCGTTCTCCGTCGACCCCGCGGCACCGTCGATCACTCAGGCCGAGTTCTGGCAGTCCGTCGGCGCCTTCTTCGCCGCGGCCGGGTGGAAGCTGCTGGCCGTCCTGGGCATCGTCGTCTTCGCCGTCCTGCTCGGCTGGATCCTGAAGCTCGTCATCCGCCGCGTCGTGCGCCGGATCGTCAACGGCGCCAAGAGCAAAGCCAATGTGGACGACACCCAGGCGCTCGATCGCTCGCCCCTGGCATCCGTCCGCCTCGTCCAGCGCACCCGCACGCTCGGCTCGATCCTGCAGAACATCGTCAACGTCACGATCGTCATCGTGTCGCTGCTGCTCATCATCAACGTCCTCGCGCCGAATGCGCTCGCCTCGCTCACCCTCCTGACGGCTGCGATCGGTGCGGGCCTCGGTTTCGGCGCCCAGAACATCGTCAAGGACGTGCTCAACGGCATCTTCATCGTGGCCGAGGACCAAGTGGGCATCGGCGATGTCGTCGACCTCGGACTCGCGACGGGCATCGTCGAGTACGTCAGCGTCCGGATCACGCACGTGCGCGACGTGAACGGGACGCTCTGGTACGTCCGCAACGGCGAGATCACCCGCATCGGCAACATGTCGCAGGGATGGTCGCGGGTCATCGTCGACCTCGCGGTGCCGACCGACGCCGACATCGACGAGGTCGAGTCGCTCATGCTCGGGGCGGCGAAGTCGATCGCGAAGGAGCCCAAGTGGCGCTCACGCATCCTCGAGACCCCGGAGGTGTGGGGTCTCGAGTCGGTCAGCGGTGACGCCCTCGTCATCCGCCTCGTCATGAAGACGCGTGCGAGCGCGAAGGACGACGTCGCCCGCGAGCTGAGGATGCGACTCAAGCGCGCCATGGACGAGCACGGCATCACGCTCCCCGCCATGAACTCGATCATGCTGTCAGGTCTCGAGGGCGCGGGCCGCGTGCGCGGCGCGAATCCCCCGAAGACCAAGCCGCAGCCGATCGCGGTCGCCGACGCCAATCCGGTGTGGCGGCCGAAGAAGGGTGCCGCCAAGAAGACTCCGCACACGCCGCCCGCCGACCCCGGAGAGACGTCATGACGGAGTCCACTCCCCTGAGCTTCTACGAGGAGATCGGCGGTCATGACACCTTCGTCCGCCTGGTCGACGTGTTCTACCGGGGTGTCGCGGGCGACGAGGTGCTGAAGCCGATGTACCCGGAAGAGGATCTCGGCCCTGCGAAGGAGCGTCTCACGCTGTTCCTCGAGCAGTACTGGGGCGGTCCCACCACGTACAGCGACACCCGGGGACATCCACGGCTGCGGATGCGGCACGCGCCGTTCCACGTCAACCCCGACGCGCGCGACCGCTGGCTCGCGCACATGCGCGTCGCGGTCGACGAACTCGCACTGCCCCCGCTGCACGAGGCGACCCTGTGGGACTATCTGCTGCGCGCCGCACACGCGATGGTCAACACGTTCGAGCCGACAGGGATAGGCCCGGCTACGGCAGGTCGCGACGGCGGCTCGCTCCCCCTGCATCCCTCCGCCTGACATCCCCCCGAACCCGACGAAGGAGTCGACCCGCATGGCTGCATCCCCCACGACCCGCTCGACAGACCTGCTCGTCATCGGATGGGGTCTCGCGGGCCTCGTCGCCGCGAGCGAGGCGGTCGCCGCAGGCAAGCACGTCGTCATCGTCGATCAGGAGCCTCGCACGAACCTCGGCGGTCAGGCGTGGTGGTCGTTCGGCGGGCTGTTCTTCGTCGACTCCCCCGAACAGCGGCGGATGGGCATCACCGACTCGATCGAGCTCGCCCGCCAGGACTGGTTCGGCAATGCGGGCTTCGACCGGGAGGAGGATGCCTGGCCCCGCCGCTGGGCCGAGGCCTACCTCCAGTTCGCGCATCACGAGAAGCGCGCATGGCTGCGTGAGAAGGGCATCGGGTTCTTCCCGATCGTCGGGTGGGCCGAGCGCGGCGGGTACACCGCGACCGGACCCGGCAACTCGGTGCCCCGCTTCCACATCACGTGGGGCACGGGCCCCGGCATCGTCGCTCCGTTCCAGGCCGAGGTCGAGGCCGCAGAGGCGTCCGGTCGCCTCACCATCCTCCCCCGCCACCGCGTCACCGAGCTCACCGTCCGGGGCGGCACCGTGACGGGCGCTGCGGGCGACGTCCTCGCCCCCTCCGGCGCGGGCCGCGGCTACGCGTCGTCGCGCGAGGTGGTGGGCGCGTTCGAGATCGAGGCCGGCGCCACGCTCGTGTCGTCGGGCGGCATCGGCGGCAATCACGCCCTCGTGCGCAAGAACTGGCCGAAGCGTCTCGGCAAGGCTCCGACGTCCATGCTCACGGGAGTGCCCGCGTACGTCGACGGCTCGATGCTCGGCGTGAGCGAGACCGCGGGAGCCCACCTCATCAACGGCGACCGCATGTGGCACTACGTCGAGGGCATCGGCAACTGGGATCCCGTCTGGCCCGATCACGGCATCCGGATCCTTCCCGGACCCTCGTCGGTGTGGCTGGATGCCACGGGGCACCGGCTTCCCGTTCCGCTCTTCCCCGGGTTCGACACGCTCGGCACGCTCGCGCATCTGCGCACGACGGGCCATGACCACTCGTGGTTCGTGCTGTCGCAGAAGATCATCGAGAAGGAGTTCACGCTCTCGGGCAGCGAGCAGAACCCCGATCTGACGGGCAAGGACGTCAAGCTGCTCGCGCAGTCGCGCCTGGGCAAAGGCGCAGCCGGGCCCGTTCAGGCCTTCATGGACAAAGGCGCCGACTTCGTCGTGCGCGACACGCTCGACGAGCTCATCGCCGGCATGAAGGCGCTGCCCGGCGGCGACGCGCTGGACGCCGAGCGCGTCCGCTTCGAGGTCGAGGCCCGGGATCGCGAGATCGACAACGACTTCACGAAGGACGCGCAGATCGCGATGCTGCGCTCCGCGCGCGCCTACCGGGGCGACCGGCTCATCCGCACCGCCAAGCCGCACCGCATTCTGGACCCTGCGAACGGTCCGCTCATCGCCGTCAAGCTCCATGTCCTCACGCGCAAGTCGCTGGGCGGCATCGAGACCGATCTGTCCGGCCGTGCGATCGCCGCCGACGGCTCGGTCGTCCCCGGCCTCTATGCGGCGGGCGAGGCGAGCGGCTTCGGCGGCGGCGGCGTGCACGGCTACCGCGCACTCGAGGGCACGTTCGTGGGGGGATGCCTGTTCTCCGGCCGCACCGCTGGTCGCGCGATGGCGGCCGACGTCTAGACCGAGCCCGTCGAACGCACCTCGGTGAGGCCCATGCGGGCCGGACCTCGGACGATGACGTGCCCGCGCGCGAGCGTGACTCGCGTCCAGACCCCCGCGGTGCGGACCACGGCGTCCTCCTCGCCCGCGATGAATCCGAGCGCGAACGCGGCGAACGCGACGCCGAGCGGCAGTCCTCCCAGGGCATCGTCGTGCGCCCCCCAGACGGCGGCGCGCACGACGCGGACGGCGTCTTCGCCGGCATCCTTCGGCACCGTCTCGGCGACGTCGGCGATTCCCCACTGCGCCCTGTTCGCCAGGGTCGCGGCGGCGATGCCCTGCGCCGGCATCCATCCGCCCTGCGGCGGCGACACGCCCGCCCACGACGGCGAGAGTCCCGTCTCGGGGAGTTCGAGTGCACGCGCGTCGTCGGCCGCGGCGGCGAGCGTCGACGCGTCCACCACGAGATCGCACTCGAGCTCGGGGTCGACGGCGAGCACGCGCAGCCCGAGGACGGTGGGAGTCGCGTCGAACAGCCCGCGCGGCGCGAGGGGCGCGCTCGTCATGACGAGGACGCCGCCGTGCGCGCGGAGCCGGACCGCGCCGTCCCCGAGCGGCGTCGTACGGCGGGCGAAGGTGAGGGCGTCGGCCGCGGCATGGGCATCCGCGAAGAGAAGTCGCTGGGGCATCCGCTCTAAACTACCAACCGACCCCTGGCCGAGACGGAGACCGCGTGACCGACGCCTTTCAGACCGTGGAGACGGATGCCGCACCCGAGGCCGATCCGGTCGCCTCGATGCTCGCTGTGCTCGATCTGACGGGCTCCGACGCCCGCACGACCGAAGACATCTTCACGGGGGTCTCGCAGCGGATGCCGCTCGGTCGCGTGTACGGCGGACAGGTGCTCGCCCAGTCGATCGTCGCCGCATCCCGCACCCTGCCGGAAGACCGCGCCGTGCACTCCATGCACGGATACTTCCTGCGACCCGGTGACGCGTCCAAGGGCATCACGTTCGCGGTCGACCGGATCCACGACGGGCGCTCGTTCTCGACGCGGCGCACGCAGGCGTTCCAGGAGGGTGTGCCGATCTTCTCGATGATCGCGTCCTTCCAGGACGAGGACCCGGGCCTCGACCACCAGGAGCCGATGCCCGAGGGCGTTCCGTCGCCCGAGGACCTCCCCGACATCGAGGCGCAGCTCGAGGGCCTGCATCCCATGACGAAGCGGCTCTTCCTCGATCGCCCGGCCGACCTGCGTCACGTGCCGGCGCCCATCTACCTCACGGCGGATGCCGAGGACACGCCGCGCCAGGCCGTCTGGATGAAGGTGCGCCGCCCCATCGGCGACGATCCGCACCTGCACCGCGCGGCGCTCGCGTACCTGAGCGATCTCACGATCCAGGAATCCATCCTCCGCGCGCACGGTCTCGCGTGGGCGACGCCCGGCCTCAAGGTCGCGAGCCTCGATCACGCGATGTGGTGGCATCGCCCCGGACGCGTCGACGAATGGATGCTGTACGTCCAGGAGTCGCCCAGTGCACGCGGCGGCCGTGGCCTTTCGACCGGGCGGGTCTACTCGCGCGAGGGCGTCCTGCTCGCGAGCGTCGCTCAGGAGATCATGGTGCGCGTGCCCGACGGAGTCCGGCTCGCGGATCAGCGCCGGTAGTCGATCGGCTCCCCGACGAACGGCTGCCACGCCGCGCGCTCGGCCCCGCTCAGTCGCGTCGGTCGCCCGGAAGCCGTGTCGACGAGCACGACGACGGCGGATGACCGCGCGTAGAGCACCTGCGGTTCGTCGCCGATGGGACTGAAGACCTCGTAGCAGACCTGGATGCTCGAGCCGCCGATCCTGCCGATCCACAGCTGGACGTCGAGAGGTCGCTGGCCGTACGGAACGGGCCGCAGGTATTCGATCTCCTGCCGCGCGATGAGCGTGGCCCGGGATCCGCCGCCCTCGAGCACCGACATGTCGAAGACAGCCGTGGGCGGTCCGTCCGTGCCGTCCTCGGGCCGCCAGAAGGCGCGGAGCCGCGCTTCTTCGAGAAGCTTGAGCATCGACGTGTTGTTGACGTGCCCGAGGGCGTCCAGATCTCCCCATCGAAGGTGGATGGGGATGTGGAGGCGCGTGTCGTCCACTCGATCGTCAGTCGCGCGTGAGCTTGCGGTACGCCGAGCGGTGGGGCTTGGCGGCATCGGGGCCGAGGCGCTCGATCTTGTTCTCCTCGTACGCCTCGAAGTTGCCCTCGAACCAGTACCATTTGTCGGGGTTCTCGTCGGTGCCCTCGTAGGCGAGGATGTGCGTCGCGATGCGGTCGAGGAACCACCGGTCGTGGGTGATGACGACGGCGCAGCCCGGGAAATCGAGGAGCGCGTTCTCGAGGGACGAGAGCGTCTCGACATCGAGGTCGTTGGTCGGCTCGTCGAGGAGGAGGAGGTTGCCGCCCTCCTTCAGCGTGAGCGCGAGGTTTAGACGGTTGCGCTCGCCGCCGGAGAGCACGCCGGCCTTCTTCTGCTGATCTGGACCCTTGAAGCCGAACTTGGACACGTAGGCGCGGGAGGGGATCTCGGTCTTGCCGACCGTGATGATGTCGAGGCCGTCAGAGACGACCTCCCACAGCGACTTGTTCGGATCGATGTTCGCCCGGGACTGGTCGACGTAGCTGATCTTGACGGTCTCGCCGATCTTGAGGTCGCCGCCGTCGAGCGGCTCGAGACCGACGATCGTCTTGAAGAGCGTCGTCTTTCCGACGCCGTTCGGCCCGATGACCCCGACGATGCCGTTGGGCGGCAGGGTGAAGCTGAGGTCGCTGATGAGCGATCGCCCGTCGAACCCCTTCTGGAGCTTCTTGGCGTCGATCACGATGTTGCCCAGACGCGGACCCGCCGGAATCTGGATCTCGTCGAAGTCGAGCTTGCGGGTGCGCTCGGCCTCGGCGGCCATCTCTTCGTAGCGGGCGAGGCGGGCCTTCGACTTGACCTGTCGGCCCTTGGCGTTGGACCGCACCCACTCCAGCTCCTCCTTGAGGCGCTTGGCGAGCTTCGCGTCCTTCTTGCCCTGGACGTCGAGCCGTTGCCCCTTCTTCTCGAGGTAGGTGGAGTAGTTGCCCTCGTACGGGTAGAGGTGACCGCGGTCGACCTCGGCGATCCACTCGGCGACGTTGTCGAGGAAGTACCGATCGTGGGTGATCGCGATCACAGCGCCCTTGTACGCCTGGAGATGCTGCTCGAGCCACAGCACGCTCTCGGCGTCGAGGTGGTTCGTCGGCTCGTCCAGGAGCAGCAGATCGGGCTTCTGCAGGAGCAGCTTGGCGAGGGCCACGCGGCGGCGCTCACCACCGGACAGGTTGGTGACGTCCGCGTCGGCCGGCGGCGTGCGCAGGGCATCCATCGCCTGCTCGAGCTGGGAATCGAGGTCCCATGCGTCGGCGGCGTCGATCTCCTCCTGCAACGTGCCCATCTCGGCCAGCAGCGCGTCGAAGTCGGCATCGGGGTCGGCCATGAGCGCCGAGATCTCGTTGAAGCGATCGAGTTTCGGCTTGATCGCCACACCGTCCTGGATGTTCTCGAGGACGGTCTTGCTGTCGTCCAGCTCGGGCTCCTGCATGAGGATTCCCACGGTGAAGCCGGGCGACAGCTTCGCTTCGCCGTTCGACGGCGTGTCGAGTCCCGCCATGATCTTGAGGATCGTCGACTTGCCCGCGCCGTTCGGACCGACCATGCCGATCTTCGCGCCGGGCAGGAACGACATCGTCACATCGTCGAGGATCAGCTTCTCGCCGACCGCCTTTCGCGCACGGACCATCGAGTAGATGTATTCGGCCACCGCGGTGTACCACCTTCGAGTCGGGGATTCAGATCCGCCGGATCACGCGAGAGTGTGCGCCGACCCGGCGGGAAGTCAGCATTCAGCCTACCAACCGCGGCCCGCGTCGCAGGCGGCCTGAGCCGGGCTACCAGTCGATCGGCCGCGTCTCGCCGATGAGGCATCCGCCCGTCGTCAGCGCGGGGACCACGACCGTCACGGGGGCGCCCGTCGCAGGCCCCACCTGACCGATCAGGCAATCGTCCCCCCACTGGACGGAGAACTGGATGCTCTCCGCCGCATTGCCGACGGTCGACACGTCGTTGGTCACCTGCATCGCGGCTTTGTCGAACCCGGCGGCGGTCAGCGCATCGATGTACGCGCGCCCCTGGGTCTGCTCGGGCGTGGCCCAGACGCTCGACACGACGGCGGCGAAGAAGGGCAGGTTGTCGTCGGCGGATCCGTCGGGATCCAAGGCGGGTGCGGAGTCGCCCGTCGGTGTCGGGGTCGCGACCGGACCATTCGAGGCCGATCCCGACGGCGACGGAGTAGGTGCGGGCTGCGCGGTGCACCCGACGAGGACCACCGCCGTCAGCGCGGACGCAGCGAGCCACAAGCCTCGATGTCGTGCCGAAGGGCGAGGGCGCTCGGGGTCGTGATGCACGGACAGAGTCTAGGCCGCGCGCCCCCGAGCGCCCGCTGTGAACACTCAGAAGGGCGTGGCGGCCGCAGCCAGCGCGAGGTCGCGCGCGTCGTCGGGCGCTGCCGCGACGTGCCACTCGGCGGCGGCGTCCACGGTCTTCTCGCCGCCACCGTCCGTGCCCTCGGGTGCCGAACCCGTCTTCGTGAACACCGTGGTGCCCCAGAGCAGATCGTGGCCCACGGCATCCGCCTCGATGTCGACGCTCGTGCCCTGCTTCGTGCCGTTCTCCCACTGCCTCACGCGCAGTCGGCCCGTCACGATGACCCGTTCGCCCTTGCGCAGCGACGCGAAGGCGTGTTCGGCAAGACCGCGGAACGCCGAGACCTGGTACCAGTTGGTGCCCGTCTCGCTCCACGTGCCGCTCTCGCGATCGTACTTGCGCTGACTGCTCCCGACGCGGAACGTCGCGATCGGCAGGCCTGCTGCCGAGCGCTTGAACTCGGGAGTCGTGGCCACGTTGCCCGTGATGGTGATGGTGTCGCTCATCGTTCTTCCTTTCGATCGGAGTCCTTCTCCGGTCCGGTGGCGGTGATCCCGTGCCCGTGGATCACCGCCACCTGAGAAGAGGATCCATCCGCGCACGGTCGCGCGAATCGACGGCGCCTCGAACTGGGGATGAGCGAGTCTGCGCGCGCCCCTGGGGAGGAAGCGGCCATCGCCGACCGGGGGTCGCGTGTCGGAGGTCGTATATAGATTCGAATGTGGAAGGAGAACCACCATGCTTCTGACCCTCGAATCACCGACGCTCGCTGCGCCGACCATCTCACCCCGCTCGCCAGTGAGCCTGTCGCGAGCCGCGGCCACGCTGTGGCGCGTCATCGATCGAGACGGGCGGGTGATCGGCCACCTCCAGGCGATCGTCGTCGCCGACGCCGTGCGCTATCGGGCCCGGCGGTTCCATGCATCCATCCGCGGCTTCCGCGATCTGGGCGAGTTCTGGTCGGCAGACGACGCCGTCGACTGCCTCAGGTACGCGCGATGACGCCTCAGACGACGGCGTCGAACCGCTCGACGTGGGCGATCGGCGCGCCGCCGCGCACCCGATCCCACGACTCTCTCAGCAGGACGATCGATCGCGCCAGGTCGTCGGGCGGAGATGTGAACGGCACGCGCAGATGACGGTCGTGACCGCCCTCGACGGAGAACCGAGGTCCGGCCGACAGGAGCACCCCACGCGAACGGACGTCCATGACGAGGCTCGAGCTCAACGCGGCGTCCAGCTCGATCCACAGCGAGACCCCGCCGTCAGTGTGCGGCACGGTCCACTCGGGGAACGCGGCCGCCAGATGCGCGACGACGACGTCGCGTCCCTCGCGCAGCAGATGCGAGCGCTGCGCGACGATCTCGGGGTACCGGGCGAAGAGCGTCGCTGCGACGGCCTGCTCGAATTCGGGCGTGCCGAGGTCGTGCGTCGGGCGCGCGGCCATGAGACGGCGGATGAGATCGGCATCCGCCCGGATCCACCCCACCCGCAGACCACCCCACACGGTCTTGCCGAGCGAGCCAATGCGGACGATGGTCGAAGGGTCCGCATCGTCGAATCCCGGTGTGACGTCTCCTCGGTCGATGTCGAGGTCGGCCGTGGTCTCGTCGAGCACCAGCACCGTTCCCGCCCGCTCCCCCGCCCACGCGATCGCACGTCGCTCCTCGGTGGTCATCGAGCGCCCGGTCGGATTCTGGAAGTCCGGCATCAGGTAGGCCAGGACCGGCAGCGTCCGCGCGAACGCCTGCTCGGCGCGATCGAGGTCCCATCCGTCGCTCGTCGTCACGGGCAGACCCACGAGACGCGCGCCGGCGCGCCGAAGAGCGTCGGCCGCGTGCGGATAGGTCGGCGTCTCGATGAGCGCCCTGTCCCCGCGTCCGAGGAGCACCGAGGCGAGCAGGTGGATCGCGCTCTGCGCTCCGGTCGTGACGAGGATGTCGTCTGCGGCGGTCGGGATGCCGCGCAGACGGTAGCGCGCCGCGATCGCCTCGCGAAGCTCGCCGCGGCCCAGGACGTCGTACCCGACGCGAGAGACGAGCGCGGCCGACGAGAGGGCGACCTCCGACATGATGCCGGCCAGACCCGGCCATGCCGGTGGGCTCGCCTGCTGCAGATCGATCGTGCCCTCCGTGGGCATGGCACGCCCCGGGTCTCGACGCTGCAGCGCACGCGTCACGCTCCCGGAGCCGCGCATGCTCGCGATGTGGTCCGTGTCCCGAAGGCTCCGATAGGCCGCCGCGACGGTGCTCCGGCTGACGCCGAGGGCGACCGCCAGCTCCCGCTCCGCAGGAAGCGCGGTGCGCGGGGCGATCCGGTTGTCGAGACAGAGGAGGCGGATGCCGTCTGCGAGAGCCTCGTAGACCGGCTCGCGTGTGCGCCAGCCGCCGAGCGCGGCCGACAGGGCGCGAGCCGAGATGCGGGAGTCCATCCGGCCACTGTATCGATATTGGACTGCATGAAACAGTCCAATAATG
The DNA here is from genome assembly GCF_051860965.1 of Microbacterium sp. GTDB lineage: Bacteria > Actinomycetota > Actinomycetes > Actinomycetales > Microbacteriaceae > Microbacterium. The sequence goes on along the minus strand of NZ_JBIMKU010000004.1, from coordinate 266,688 downwards.
CGATTGGATGGTCGCATGCCTCGCCGCGTCATCCAACTCCTCGTCGGTCTCGTCCTCTACGGCGCCGGCTGCGCGATGACGGTCGAAGCCGGACTCGGCGTCGACCCGTGGACGGTCTTCGCACAGGGGCTTTCTGTCCGCACCGGCATCGGGATCGGGTGGATCACGAACATCGTCGGGTTCCTGGTGCTGCTGCTGTGGATCCCGCTGCGGCAGAAGCCCGGTGTGGGGACGATCGCCAACATCCTGCTCGTCGGCACGAGCATGCAGGTCGTCCTGACGGTGTTCCCGCCCGTCGAAGGTCTCATCGGTCAGTTGGCCACGCTCATGGGCGGCATCGTGCTGGTCGCGATCGCGTCAGGCCTCTACATCGGGGCACGATTCGGCCCCGGTCCGCGCGATGGACTGATGACGGGCCTGCACGCCAAGCTCGGCTGGCCGATCTGGGTGTGCCGCGCGAGCGTCGAGCTCTCGGTGCTGCTGATCGGCTGGTTGCTCGGTGGCACGGTCGGCATCGGCACGGTGCTCTTCGCGGTGCTGATCGGGCCACTCGTCCACATCGCGCTCCCCCTCCTCGACACGCGACGAGGCGAGCGTGCCGACGGCGCGGCGGGCGGGGCACCCGTGTCCACCGCGATCACGGGCCATCCCGCTGCCGCCGAGCGCACGCCGACGGCACGGCGATCGGCCGCTCGGAGCGCGGCGGAGGACGCCGTGGAAGACTGACGGCAACAGTCGGGGCGGGCTCGCGGCCCCCGGTCGCGAACTCAGTGCTCGCCGTTGCGAGATCAGTGCTCGCGGAACTGCGGCCAATCGCTCCCGGGAGTCATCCGCGCGTGGAGCGCGCTCTTCGCGATCTCCATCGTCGGATACGTGCCGGCGGACTCCTCCGCGCCGGCCATCGTGACGGTATAGCCGTCGTCGTCCTTGCGGATGCTGCCCTTCACGCCGCCCGTTCCGTAGGCGACCCAGAGAGCGTGGTGGGTCTCGGTCGTGCTCATGATGCACTCCTTCCGATGACCCCGACGCTACGCCTGCCGATCCGCCTCCGCCAGCATCTCGCCGCGCATCGGCAGGCCGATCCGAGAGAAGACGAACGGCACGATGGAGACGAGGCAGCCGATCGCCGGCACCACGGTGATCGACGCCCGCCCGAACTCGCGCGGCTGCCGCGCCGCGAGTCCGAACAGGATTTCGCGAACCCATCGCCTCCGTCTTTCGGCAGCCGACAAGCCTGGCCGCGGCGAAGAGCGTCCTTGGCGCTGAGTGCCCCCGGCACGATTCGAACGTGCGACCGACAGATTAGAAGGCTGTTGCTCTATCCACTGAGCTACGAGGGCGGGCACCTCTACGGTACCTGCCGGTCCGATCCTTCGAGAAGCCATCCCGGATCCCGCGTCCGAGCCGCTCATTAGGATGGGTCGCATGGTGGGAGCTTCCGAGAACGATCGACTGGTCTGGATCGACTGCGAGATGACGGGCCTCGACCTCGACGTCGATGAGCTGGTCGAGATCGCGGTCGTCGTCACGGATTTCGAGCTGCGCGTGCTCGATCCCGGATTCCACGTCGTCATCAAGCCCGACGCATCCGCTCTCGAGCACATGAACGACTTCGTCACGGCGATGCATGAGAAGTCGGGGCTCCTCGAAGAGATCCCGCACGGCGTCTCGGTCGCCGAGGCCGAGTTCCAGGCTCTCGAGTACATCCAGCGCTTCGTTCCGCTCGAGGGCAAGGCGCCGCTCGCGGGCAACACGATCGGCACCGACCGCATGTTCCTCGCGAAGTACATGCCGCGCGTCGATCGCTGGCTGCACTACCGGAACGTCGACGTGTCGAGCATCAAAGAGCTCTCGCGCCGCTGGTACCCGCGCGCCTACATCCATGCGCCCGCCAAGGGAGGCGGACACCGAGCGCTCGCCGACATCCTCGAATCCATCCGTGAACTCGGCTATTACCGGCAGGCCGTGTTCGTGCCGCAGCCCGGTCCGACCAGCGACGGCGCACGCGCGGTCGCTGCCTCGGTCGTGTCGTCGTTCGTGCCCGAGATATGAGAGAATCGTCTGGTTGCTCGCGCAGGCGGGCGGCATGGTGGGTATAGCTCAGTTGGTAGAGCGCGGCCTTGTGGTGGCCGATGTCGCGGGTTCGAGCCCCGTTACTCACCCCAAGAGAGCGAGGCTGAGCATGCGCCGCATCCTCGTGCCGAGCGGACAACGGTGGCAGCCGCACAGCGACGATCACCCGCGGATGTGAGGCATCCCATGGAGATGGATGCCGCAGCTTTCGAAGCACTCGTCGTCGACGTGCTCGATCGCCTTCCCGATGACATGGTCGATGGCCTCGACAACGTCGTGTTCGTCGTCGAGGATCGCCCCGAGGACGGCAGTCTCGACCTTCTCGGACTCTACGACGGCTGGGCGCTGACAGAGCGCGAGCGCTATGGCGTCGGCGAACTCCCCGATCGGATCATCGTCTACCGCGAGCCCCACCTCGTCGCGTGCGACACCGATGAGGACCTGCGCGACGAGGTGCATACGACGCTCGTGCACGAGATCGCGCACTTCTACGGCATCGACGACGACCGCCTGCACGAACTCGGCTGGGCATGATGGGGGCTTTGGCACAGCCCGACATCGATCGGGACGTCCGCGAAGCCGTCGCCCCGTCGTTGCCCTGGCAGACCGTCGTCTGGAACGATCCCGTCAATCTCATGAGCTACGTCACGCACGTCTTCCGGGAGTACTTCGGGTACACCAAGCCCGAGGCCGAACGTCTCATGCTCGCCGTTCACCACGACGGTCACGCGGTCGTGGCCGAGGGCGCCCGCGAGCAGATGGAGCTCCACGCCCAGGCGATGCACGACTACGGTCTCTGGGCCACGGTGAGAGAGGCTCCGCAGTGACTCCCGAAACGATCGTGCTCGAACTCGCGCGCATCGAGGCGGCGCATCTCGCCGGTCTCGTCGTGCAGTTCGACGAGCTGCTCGAGGAGTCCGATGACTCCGGCGACGACCCCGCCGTGCTGCGGCTCGTCCCCGATGCGTACGACGATCCGGACGCGGCGCGCGAGTTCCGCGCGCTCACCGAGAGCGATCTTCTGGGGAGGCGTCGGTCGGATGCCGCGCGCGTGCTCGCGACGCTGGGCGAGGTCGGCGAACTCGGCGATGATCTCGACGATCCCGCGGTCGCCGAGATCGTCGCGGTCGTGCTCGATCGCGATGATGTCCAGGCGTGGCTGCGCACCCTCGCTGCGATCCGCCTCGTGCTCGCGACGCGGCTCGGGATCGTTGACGACGACGAGCACGACCACGACGATCCGAAGTACGGCATCTACGACTGGCTCGGCTACCGGCTCGACGGCCTCGTGGGCGCCCTCGACGGCTGATCAGGGAACGTCGAACACGAGCGTCGCTCGCTTGCGCGGGTCATCCCGCACGATGTGCTCGTCCTCCTGACGCGCCCACCGCGACCAGTGCGGGCGGTAGGTGTCTCCGTCGCGATCGAGCGCCCGCCGCTTTCGGGACGGATTCGGCGCTTCGAGCCAGACGCGCACGTCGCCGAGCTTCTCGGTGACGGGGGTCAGCAGCCCCGACCCCTCGACGATCAGCGGCAGCGAGGGATCGACGGCGTGCGCCTCGGCATGGGCCGCGGCATCCCAATCCCACCGCTGCCAGACGCCGATGAGGCCGCGTGCGTGCGGACGGAGGATGAGATCCTGCGCAGCGAGCACTCCGTCGTCGAGCCCATCCCATCCCGGATACAGCGAGTCCAGCGCCACCAGCTGCACGCGACCCCGCAGCGGCCAGCGCGCCACGATCTCGCGCGCAAGGCTCGACTTGCCAGCGCCGCTGCGACCGTCGATCAAGACGACGGGATTGCTCGCGCCGAGTCCCGCGACGACCGCGACGATGCGCGCGGCGGCGTCTTCGAGGGCTGCGGCGACGGGGTCGGTGCTACTTCTTGAGGGCGCGGATGACACGGCTGAGCGCGCGTCCTGCGAAGAAGACGAACGGGATCGCGACGGCGAGCAGCGCGACGATGTTCGGTTCGAAGCGCAGGTCGTCGCCCTTGCGGATGTACGCGCCGACCGGGATCGACCAGCCGCCCCCGCCGCCCCCGCCGTTGCCGGCGTCGTCGGATCCGCCGCCGAAGCCCGACCACGATGCCGCGACAGGGATGACCGTGATGCCGCCGACGTCCTGGGCGTCACCGTACGACCCCTTCACGCCGAAGGATGCGGACGCCTTGCCGAGTTCGAGTGCGATGTTGGTCATGCCCCCACGCTACTCGGCCGCACCGCACCTGCCCAGTGCTTGACAAGCCCCGTCGCCGACCAGGAGGTTGCAGCCGCCTGCCGCGACCGGGGTCAGTCCCTGCGGGGCGGTCGGGGACTCGAGGGCAGCGTTCCGCCTCCGCGACGCTTGCCGATCAGGTTGGCGCGGGTGATGACACCCTTGCCGAACCGGGCGGTCGCGCCGTCGAGCGCGCCCTCGACGCGTCGCCACTCGGCGTCGTCGTCCCAGAGCGCGAGCGCCGCACCGCCCGCCGCCTGCAGCTTCTCCGCTCGGACGCCGATGAGTCTCACCGCCTGTCGTCGATCGACGAGCGCGAAGAGCTCGTGCGCGGCATCCCCGATCCTCTGGCTGACGGCCGTGGGCTCGGAGAGCGTCTGCGAGCGACTGATGGTCGTGAAGTCCGCGTAGCGCACCTTGATCGAGATCGTGTGGGCCTCCCACTCGTGCTTCCGCAGTCGGGCGCCGACCTGATCGGCGAGGCGGCGGAACTCGCTGCGCAGGATCGCCGTGTCGTCGATATCGGTGTGGAAGGTCTCCTCGTGGCCGACGCTCTTCTCGACGTGCTCGGTCTGCACTTCGCGTGCATCCAGACCGCGCGCGAGGTGCCAGATGCGGTCCCCCATCGCCGGACCGAGGGCGCGATCCAGAACGGACCGCGGCGTCTCGACGATGTCGGCGACCGTGTGGATACCGCGCCCCTGCAGCGACTCGGCGGCTTTCGGCCCGACCCCCCAGAGGGCGCCGACCGGCCTCGCTGCGAGGAAGCGCGCGGTGTCGTGCTCGGGCACGATGAGCAATCCGTCGGGCTTGCTGAGCGTGGATGCCATCTTCGCGACGTGCTTCGTCGCCGCCACCCCCACGGAGCAGACGAGGCCGGTCGTGTCGAGAACGCGGGCGCGCAGCGTCCGCGCGATGACTCCCGGACTCCCCCACAGCCGTCGTGCGCCCCGGACGTCGAGGAACGCCTCGTCGATCGACAGCGGCTCGACGAGCGGAGTGAAGTCGCGGAAGATCGCCATGACCTTCGCGGACTCCTCGAGGAAACGGTGGAACTCCGGCTGCACGACGACGGCGGTCGGGCACAGCCGCATCGCCTGCGCCATCGGCATCGCCGAGCGCACGCCGAAACGTCGCGCCTCGTAGGAGGCGCTCGATACGACCCCTCGCCCCTGCAGCCCGCCGATGATGATCGGCCTGCCGCGCAGCGACGGATCGTCGAGCACTGCCACCGACGCATAGAAGGCGTCCATGTCGACGTGCAGGATGCCGGTGCCGCTGTCGTCCGCGTCGTCGGGCGATGTCAGCCTGCCCGATCCGTCGCCGCGTCCCATGCATCCATTCTCGCCGCCACCGGCGACATCTTCGGGCTACTGCTGCGCAGCGCGCTCGAGCACGAGCTCGCGCACCCGCGCGGCGTCGGCCTGACCCTTCATGGCCTTCATGACCGCCCCGATGACCGCCCCCGCTGCCTGCACCTTGCCGTCGCGGATCTTGGCGAGCACGTCCGGCTGCGCCGCGAGGGCATCGTCGATCGCGGCGATGAGGGCACCGTCATCGGACACGACCGCGAGGCCGCGGGCATCCACGATCTGCTGCGGCGTCCCCTCACCGGCGACCATGCCCTCGAGCACCTGGCGTGCGAGCTTGTCGTTGAGCGTTCCGGCGTCGACGAGCTTCTGCAGTTCGGCGACGGCGGCGGGCTCCACGAGCTCGACCGGCTCACGGCCCGACGCGTTCGCGACGCGTGTGAGCTCACCCGTCCACCACTTGCGTGCGGCCGCGGGAGACGCGCCGGCCGCGACCGTGGCCTCGACCTCGGCGAGGAGCCCGCCGTTGACGACGTCCTGGAACTCGAGGTCGGTGAAACCCCAATCGCCCTTGAGGCGGCGACGGCGCTCGGCCGGCGGCTCGGGGAGCGCCGCGCGCAGCTCTTCGATCAGCTCGACGGACGGCGCGACGGGCAGCAGGTCGGGCTCCGGGAAGTATCGGTAGTCGTCGGCGTCGGATTTGGGGCGGCCCGGCGAGGTCGTCCCCGTGTCCTCGTGCCAATGGCGCGTCTCCTGCGTGATGGCGCCACCCGCGGCGAGGATGGCCGCCTGCCGCTGGATCTCGTAGCGTACGGCGCGTTCGACCGAGCGCAGCGAGTTGACGTTCTTCGTCTCGGTGCGCGTGCCGAGCTTCTCCTGCCCGCGCGGACGCAGCGAGACGTTGGCATCGCAGCGCAGGTTTCCGCGCTCCATGCGCGCCTCGGAGATGCCGAGCGCGATGACGATGTCGCGGATCGCCGCGACGTACGCCTTCGCGATCTCGGGCGCGCGGTGCTCCGCGCCGAAGATCGGCTTCGTCACGATCTCGACGAGCGGCACACCGGCGCGGTTGTAGTCGACGAGCGAGTACTCGGCACCCTGGATGCGACCCGTCGAGCCGCCCATGTGCGTGAGCTTGCCGGCATCCTCTTCCATATGGGCACGCTCGATCGGCACCGAGATGATGTCGCCGCCCGCGAGCTCGATGTCGACGGATCCCTCGAACGCGATGGGCTCGTCATACTGCGAGATCTGATAGTTCTTGCCGAGGTCCGGGTAGAAGTAGTTCTTCCGGGCGAAGCGGCTCGACGGTGCGATCGAGCAGCCGAGCGCGAGCCCGAGGCTGATGGAGTACTTGACGGCCGTCTCGTTGACGACCGGGAGCGCACCGGGGAGCCCCATGTCGACGGCGGCGACGAGGGTGTTCGGCGTGGCATCGTGATTCGACGCGTGCGCGGGGTTCGCTGCCGCCGAGAACATCTTGGTCTCGGTGTTGAGCTCGACGTGGACCTCGAATCCGAGGACCGGCTCGAACAGCTCGAGCGCCTCGTCGAAGTCCATCAGCTTTGCCTTGCCCATCAGCGGGCACCTCCCAGGATCGGAGCGCGGTCGAGGAGCGGCGCGCCCCACTGGTCGAGCAGGACGGCTTCGAGGGCCGCTCCCACGCGATAGAGACGGGCGTCCTCGCGCGCGGGGGCGAGGAACTGGATGCCGACGGGCAGGCCGTCTTCCGCCGCGAGCCCGGAGGGGACGGAGATGCCGGGAACACCCGCGAGGTTCGCCGGGATGGTCGTGACGTCGTTCAGGTACATCTGCAGCGGGTCGTCGATCTTCTCGCCGAGCTTGAAGGCCGTCGTCGGCGCCGACGGGGTCGCGATGACGTCCACCTTCGCGAACGCCTCGTCGAAGTCGCGCTGGATGAGTGTGCGCACCTTCTGGGCCGATCCGTAGTACGCGTCGTAGTACCCCGCCGACAGCGCATAGGTGCCCAGGATGATGCGGCGCTTGACCTCTTCTCCGAAGCCGGCGTCGCGCGTCTTGGCCATGACGTCCTCGACGGTGCCACCCGGCACGTCGACGCGCAGACCGAAGCGCACCGAGTCGAACTTCGCGAGGTTGCTGGATGCCTCGGCGGGGAGGATCAGGTAGTACGCCGCGACGCCGTACTCGAAGTGCGGGGCGGAGATCTCGACGATCTCGGCGCCCTGCGCCTCCATCGCGGACAGAGCCGCGCGGAAGGACTCCGACACCCCCGGCTGGAAGCCGGAATCGGGGAGCTCGGTGATGACGCCCACCTTCAGCCCCTTGAGGACCTGCCCTGTGGCACCCTCGCGGGCCGCCTCCGCGAACGACGGCCAGGCTTCGGTCAGCGACGTCGAGTCGTGCGGGTCGTGCCCGCCGATGACGTCGTGCAGGAGCCCGGCATCCAGCACCGTCCGCGTCACGGGCCCGACCTGGTCGAGCGACGACGCGAGGGCGATGGCGCCGTAGCGGCTGACGCCGCCGTACGTGGGCTTCATGCCCACGGTTCCCGTGACGTGCGCGGGCTGTCGGATCGAGCCGCCGGTGTCGGAGCCGAGCGCGAGCGGCGCTTCGAACGCCGCGACGGCCGCGGCCGACCCGCCGCCCGAACCGCCCGGGATGCGGTCGAGATCCCACGGGTTGTGCGTGGCGCCGTACGCGGAGTGCTCGGTCGACGAGCCCATCGCGAATTCGTCCATGTTGGTCTTGCCCAGCGGCACCAGCCCCGCCGCGCGGGAGCGCGCGACCACTGTGGCGTCGTACGGCGACATGAAGCCTTCGAGGATGCGGGAGCCGCTCGTCGAGGGCATATCGGTCGTGACGAGCACGTCCTTGATCGCGAGCGGCACGCCGGCGATCGGTCCGAGTTGTTCTCCTGCGGCTCGACGGCGGTCGATGTCGGCCGCGACCTCGAGCGCGTGGTCGGAGACGTGGAGGAAGGCGTGGACATCGCCGTCGACTGCGGCGATGCGGTCGAGGTGAGCCTGCGTCGCCTCGACGCTCGACACCTCGCCGGATGAGAGTTTCGACGCCAGATCGGCGGCGCTGAGACGCGTGAGATCGGTCACTGCTCCTCCCCCAGGATCGCAGTCACGCGGAATCGGTCGCTCGCGGCATCCGGAGCATTCTGCAGCACCTGCGCGACCGTCAGCATGTCGCCGGGCACGTCGGCACGGAAGACGTTCTCGAGAGGGATCGGGTGACTCGTCGCGACGACATCGGGGGTCGCGACCTCGGACACCTTCGCGATGTTGTCGACGATGACGTCGAGCTGGCCCGTGAGGCGCTCGACCTCCGCGTCGCTCAGCTGGATCCGGGCGAGCACGCCGAGATGGCGCACGAGTTCGGGGGTGATTTCAGACACCAGGACAGTCTAGTTGGCGCCACTCGTGCGCCTTCGCGGCCCGGGCATAGGCTGGCATCGTGACCACGTACGACCCTCCTCGCCCTTGGATCGCCAGTTACGCCGAAGGAGTGCCCGACGACCTCGAACCCGTGTCGGGATCGCTCGTCGACATCGTTGAGGCATCCGTGCGCGACTACCCCGACGCGACGGCGCTGCAGTTCTTCGGCCGGGAGACCAGCTACCGCCACCTGCACGAGCAGGTCGAACGCGCCGCCGCGGGCCTCAAGGCGCACGGCGTCACCGCCGGCGACCCGGTCGCGATCGTGTTGCCCAACTGCCCGCAGCACATCGTCGCCTTCTACGCGATCCTGCGCCTCGGAGCCGTCGTGGTCGAGCACAACCCCCTCTACACGCCGCGCGAGCTGCGCAAGCAGTTCGAGGACCACGGCGCGAAGCACGCGATCGTCTGGTCGAAGGTCGTCGGCACGATCCAGGAGTTCCCCGACGACCTCGCGGTCACCACCCTCGTCTCCGTCGACGTGACGAAGGCGATGCCCTTCCGCACGCGCATGGCCCTCAAACTGCCGATCGCGAAGGCCCGCGACGCGCGCAATGCACTGCACGAGCACACGACCGGCGCGACGGCGTGGGAGAGCATCGTTGGCTTCGAGCCCCTGTCGCAGGCGCACCCCAAGCCGAAGACCGACGACCTCGCGCTCATCCAGTACACGAGCGGCACGACCGGCACCCCCAAGGGCGCGTCGCTGACGCATCGCAACCTCCTGTCCAACGCCGCCCAGGCGCGCGCGTGGGTGCCGTCCATCGTGCGGGGACCCGGATGCGTCGTCTACGCCGTCCTGCCGATGTTCCACGCCTACGGGCTCACACTGTGCCTCACCTTCGCGATGTCGATGGGTGCGCGCCTGGTGCTCTTCCCCCGCTTCGATCCCGACATGGTGCTCGAGGTCACGAAGAAGCATCCCGCGACCTTCCTCCCGCTCGTGCCGCCCATCGCCGACCGCCTGCTCAAGGCCGCGCAGGAGAAGGGCGTCTCCCTCGCCGGCACCGAAGTCGCGATCTCGGGCGCGATGGCGCTCCCCCACGAACTGGTCGTGCCGTTCGAGGCCGCGACGGGCGGGTATCTCGTCGAAGGCTACGGCCTCAGCGAGACGTCGCCCGTGCTCATGGCCAACCCCGTCGCACCGAATCGCGTCGCCGGCACCGTCGGCCTGCCTCTCCCCGGCACCGAGTGCCGCGTCGTCGATCCCGACGAGCCGACGAAGGACGTGCCGGCAGGCGAGCGCGGCGAGCTCGTCGTGCGCGGACCGCAGGTGTTCAGCGGCTACTACGGCAAGCCCGAAGAGACCGAGAAGGTGTTCGCCGACGGGTGGTTCCGCACGGGCGACATCGTGCAGATCGATGATGCCGGGTTCGTCCGCATCGTCGATCGCATCAAGGAGCTCATCATCACGGGCGGCTTCAACGTCATGCCCACCGAGGTCGAGAACGCGCTGCGCCAGCATCCCGATGTCGTCGAGGCCGCGGTCGTCGGCCTTCCGAGCGAGCACTCGGGCGAGGAGGTCGTCGCGGCCATCGTCGTCGATCCCGGCAAGGACGTCGACGTCGAGGCGATCCGCGAGTTCGCGCGCGGCATCCTGACGCCCTACAAGGTGCCCCGGCGCCTGTATGTCGTCGACGAGCTCCCGAAGTCGCTCATCGGCAAGGTGCTGCGCCGTCAGGTGCGCGACTCGCTGCTGAGCCTCAACGCGGGCTCGTAGCCGACGTCACCCCGCGTCGGGGGCGAGCGCGTCGAGCGCGGCGGGACCCTGCTCGACGAGGATGCGGAACTGCGCCGCGTCGATGATCCGCACACCGAGCTCCTCGGCCTTGCCGAGCTTCGATCCCGCGCCCGGCCCCGCCGCGACGAAGTCGGTCTTCTTCGAGACGCTCGACGCGGCTTTTCCCCCCGCCGCGATGATCGCCTCCTGCGCACCCTCGCGCGAGTAGCCCTCGAGCGATCCGGTCGCCACGACGGTCAGTCCCTCCAGGACGCCGCCCGTGACACTCGCGGCGCCGGGACCGGGATGCCCGGGCGTCGCCAGCTGCGCGCCCGCGGCATCCCAGCGCTCCACGATCTCGCGATGCCAGTCGACGTCGAACCAATCGATGAGCGCGTCGGCGATGATGCCGCCGACTCCTTCGACCGCGGCGAGCTCGTCGCGGGATGCCGCGCGGATGGCGGCGACCGAGCCGAACCACTGCGCGAGGGCCCGCGCCGCCACCGGGCCGACGTGCCGGACGTTCAGCGCCACGAGGAACCGCCAGAGCTCCTTCGTCTTGGCCCGCTCGAGTTCGTCGATCAGTCGCACCGCCTGCACAGACGGCTGCGGGGCGGTCACGCCGTCCTTCTTCTCGGCGGCCGAGGGGTTGCGGCGGAACGGCGCACGTCGTACCGGCTCGCCCGTCTTCTCATCGACGCGCGGCTCACCCGTCTCGGCGTCGCGCACGACGACCTCGATCGGGACGAGCTGATCTATCGTGAGGTCGAACAGCCCCGCCTCGGTCTCGAGCGGCGGAACGGATGGCACCGTCGGCTGCGTCAGAGCGGCCGCCGTGACCTCGCCCAGCACCTCGATGTCGAGCGCGCCCCGCGAGCCGATGTGCTCGACGCGTCCGCGCACCTGCGCCGGGCACGCGCGGGTGTTGGGGCAGCGCAGATCGATGTCGCCCTCTTTCGCCGGCGCGAGCGGGAAGCCGCACTCGGGACAGTCGGCGGGCATGACGAACTCGCGCTCGGTGCCGTCGCGCAGCTCGACCACCGGGCCGAGGACCTCGGGGATGACGTCGCCCGCCTTGCGCAGCACGACCGTGTCGCCGATCAGCACGCCCTTGGCGCGTACGACGTCCTGATTGTGCAGCGTCGCCTGACGCACGACGGAGCCGGCCACGCGCGCGGGCTCCATGACAGCGAACGGCGTCGCACGACCCGTGCGCCCGACCGAGACGACGATGTCGAGCAGCTTCGTGTTCACCTGCTCGGGCGGGTACTTGTAGGCGATCGCCCAACGCGGCGCGCGGCTCGTCGCCCCGAGCTCGTCGTGCAGGGCGAGCTCGTCGACCTTGACCACGACTCCGTCGATCTCGTGCTCGACGTCGTGCCGGTGCGCGCCGTAGTGGTCGACGAAGGATGCGACTCCGTCGATCGAGTCGGATGTGCGGAAGTATGGGCTCGTCGGCAGACCCCACTCCGCGAGGAGCGCGTACGTCTCGCTCTGGGAGTCGACCGGAGGACGCTCCCACGCGCCGATCCCGTGCACGAACAGACGCAGCGAGTCGATCCGCGCGCGTCCGGCCTCGAGCTCGAGGCCGTCCTTCTTGTCGAGCTGCTGTCGCAGACCGCCACTCGCCGCGTTGCGGGGGTTGGCGAACGACGGGAACCGGCGCTCGGCGCTCAGACGCGCCTTCGCCTCGTCGAAGGCACGCGATCGCGCCCGCGTCTCTTCGACCGCCCGATCGCGCATGTCGGCCTGCAGCGCATTGAGCGCCTCGAACGCGGCGGTGGGGATGAAGACCTCTCCGCGCACTTCGACGAGCGGTGGATGCCCCGACCCCGCCAGTCGTCGCGGGATGCCTGCCACCTGCACCGCGTTGACCGTGACGTCCTCGCCCACGCGGCCGTCGCCACGCGTCGCCGCCGATGTGAGCACGCCGTTCTCATAGCGGAGGTTGATCGCGAGTCCGTCGATCTTGAGCTCGGTGAGCCAGCGCACCGGCCGTCCCGCGCCCGCCTCGGCCTTCGCGCACCACTCGCGGAGCTCGTCGAGCGAGAAGACGTTGTCGAGGCTCAGCATGCGCTCGGCATGCTCGACGGGCGCGAACTGCGAGTTCTGCGCGGCCCCGACGGTCAGGGTCGGCGAGTCCTGGCCCTGGAGCTCGGGGTGAAGGCGTTCGATCGCCTCGAGCCGATGCATCCAGCCGTCGTACGTCGCATCGTCGACGATCTCGGCGTCGGCGCCGTAGTACGCGTCACGTGCTCCGATGATGAGATCGGTGAGGCGCTGCGCTTCGGTGCGCGCACCGTCGAGGTCGAGTCCGTCGAGAGAGGATGCTGCGCCGTCTGCCACCTCGTCAGTCTACGGAGGGGCTCCGACCTTCACACCGGGGCGGGGACCGCCGAGACGGTGTGGGCGATCGTGAACTGGCCGATGACGCGGGTGCCCTCGTACAGCACCGCCGTCTGACCCGGTGCGACGCCATCGAACGGCTCGTCGGGCACGACGGTGATCACGCCGTCGACGAGCGACGCCCGGGCGGGCACCGGATCGGCGTGCGCTCGGATCTGCACGTCGCACGCGAACGACGAGGCCGAGGGCGCGCGACCTGCCCATGACAGCCGGTCACCGGCGATCTCGGCGGTCGCGAGCGCTTCCTTCGGCCCGACGACGACGGTGTTGGACACGGGGCGCACCTCGAGCACGAACCGCGGCTTGCCGTCGGCCGCCGGGACGCCCAGCTTGAGCCCCCGGCGCTGCCCCACCGTGTAGGCGTGCGCGCCCTCGTGCGACCCGACGATCGCGCCGGAGCGATCGACGACGTCACCCGTCGCGGTGCCGACCTTCTCGGCCAGCCAGCCGCGGGTGTCTCCGTCGGGAATGAAGCAGATGTCGTGGCTGTCCGGCTTCTGCGCCACCGACAGGCCGCGCGTCTCGGCCTCGGCGCGCACGACCGCCTTGGAGGGCGTCGATCCGAGCGGGAAGTACGTGTGCGCGAGCTGCTGAGCCGTCAGCACGCCCAGGACGTACGACTGATCCTTCGCGGCATCCGACGCCCGATGCAGCTCGAGGCCGTCCGCGCCGTCCACCAGCGTCGCGTAATGGCCCGTGCACACGGCGTCGAACCCGAGCTCGAGCGCCCGCTCGAGGAGGGCGGCGAACTTGATCTTCTCGTTGCACCTCATGCAGGGGTTCGGCGTGCGACCCGCCTGGTACTCGGACACGAAGTCGGCGATGACGTCGTCGCGGAAGCGCTCGGAGAAGTCCCACACGTAGAACGGGATGCCGAGCACATCGGCGGCCCGGCGGGCATCCATCGCGTCCTCGATCGTGCAGCAGCCCCGGCTGCCGGTGCGCAGGGTCCCACCCGCGCGCGACAGGGCGAGGTGCACGCCGACGACGTCGTGGCCCGCCTCGACGGCACGCGCGGCCGCGACGGCGGAGTCCACTCCCCCGCTCATGGCCGCAAGAATCCGCATGCGTCCAGTCTAGGAGCGCACCCTGGCAGGCGGCTCAGCGCGCGGCGCGAGCGCGCTCGACGGCGGCAGGCAGCGCGGCGAGAGCCGCCTCGACGTCGGCGGACGTCGTCGTGCGCCCGAGCGTGAAGCGCAGCACTTCGCGCGCCTCGGCGTCCGAGCGTCCGAGCGCCAGCACGACGTGGGACGGCTCGGGCACCCCCGCCTGGCACGCCGACCCCGTCGACACGGCGATGCCGGCCCGGTCGAGCAGGAACAGGAGCGTCTCGCCCGCCGCTCCCGCGAACAGCACATGGGCGTTGCCCGGCAGGCGATCCGACGGATCCCCGAGCAGCTCGGAATCCGGGATCGTCGACAGGATGCCGCGCACGAGCTGGTCCCGGAGTCCCGACAGCCGGGTCGCCTCGGTCTCGAGCTCCGCCGCGGCGAGCTCGGCGGCCACGGCGAAGGCTGCAGCCCCCGCGACATCCTGCGTGCCGGCTCTCAGGCTGCGCTGCTGAGCGCCGCCGTGCACGAGCGGTGTCACCCGGATTGAACGCGCCGCCACGAGAGCTCCGACGCCGATGGGCCCGCCGATCTTGTGCGCCGACGCGCTCAGCGCGACGAGGCCCGCGCCGGGCGGGGCATCCCCCCGCCACGACCGGAACGACACCGGCACGTGCCCGAACGCGGAGACCGCATCGAGATGCAGCGGAACGCCGGCAGATGCGGATGCCGCGGCCAGCGCCGCAGCGTCGTTGATCGTCCCGGTCTCGTTGTTCGCGACGAGGGCCGTCGCGAATGCGGCGCCCGTGAGCGCCGCGGTGAACCCGTCGAGGGGAATGCGCCCGACGTCGTCGAGCGCGACCGGTCGCACAGCGGCGCGCTCCGCGCGCTCGAGCCAGTCGACGACGTCGAGCGTCGCGTGATGCTCGCCGCCGGGCAGCACGATCGCGGCATCCCGATCCGTGCGCGACCACCACAGGCCCTTCAGCGCCTGGTTGATCGCCTCTGTGCCCCCGGATGTGAAGACCACCTCGATCGGGTCGCACGCGATCACCGCGGCGAGTCTCTCGCGCGACTCCTCGAGCAGGCGACGGGACGCCTGACCCCCGCCGTGGATGGACGAGGCGTTGCCGACGAGCGCCGACGCCGCGATCCACGCCTCGCGCGCCTCGGGACGCAGCGGCGTGGTCGCCGCGTGATCGAGATAGGCCGTCAACACGCTCCCCCGCCCGTGTAACAACTCCGACGCATGGCCTTACTACTGTAGAGCGCATGCCCAGCACGGACGCCCCCGCCCTGACGACCGCCCCGGGCCTGCTCAGCCCGGAGCTGGACGCCCTCGGCGTCTCGTACGGCCACGACGGCGGAACCCTCCGCGTCTGGTCGGGTGCCGCCGACGCGATCGAACTCGTGCTCTTCGACGACACGGATCTCGACTGGATCACGGATCAGCTGCCGCTCGAACCCGTCGGGGGCGGCGTCTGGCAGGTGACGACGCCGCTGCTGCGTCCGGGCACGCGATACGCCCTGCAGGTCGACGGTCCGCACGCGCCGGGCAACACCTTCAACCGGGGCACGCTGCTCATCGATCCGTATTCGCGGGGGCTCGTCAGCACCGGCTACGAGGGCTGGCGCTCCGTCGCCGTCGACGGCGCGTTCGACTGGGGCGGCGTGGCCAAGCCGAAGGTCCCGCTCGATCGCACGGTGATCTACGAGGGCCACCTCAAGGGCCTCACGAAGCGCCATCCCGGTGTCCCGGGCGCGCTGCGCGGCACATACGCGGGGCTCGGGCATCCCGCCATCGTCGAGCACCTCGTCGACCTCGGCGTGACGAGCGTCGAGCTGCTGCCCATCCATGCGTTCGCCACCGAGCCGCGTCTCCTGCAGCACGGACTCGCGAACTACTGGGGCTACAACACCGTCAACTTCTTCACTCCGCACGCGGCCTACGCCACCGAGGACGCCCGCCGCCAGGGGCCCGAGGCGATCCTGCGCGAGTTCAAGGGCATGGTGCGACTCCTGCACGAAGCGGGGCTCGAAGTCATCCTCGACGTCGTCTACAACCACACGTCCGAAGAGGGCATCGGCGGTCCGCGCACGAGCCTTCGCGGCATCGACAACCGCGCCTACTACCGCCAGAACGAGGACGGCTCGTACGTCGATGTCACGGGATGCGGCAACTCGGTGAACACGGCGACGGATGCCGCAGCCCGCCTCATCCTCGATTCGCTGCGCTACTGGGCGAACGACGTGCAGGTCGACGGCTTCCGCTTCGACCTCGCGGCGACCCTGGGCCGCGACGGCGCGCACACCTTCACCCCCGAGCATCCCCTCCTCCAGGCGATCCTGAACGACCCGGCGCTGGACGGCGTCAAGAAGATCGCGGAGCCCTGGGACGTCGGCATGGGCGGCTGGCAGACCGGCAACTTCGGCGAGGGCTGGCACGAGTGGAACGACCGCTACCGCGACCGTGTGCGCAACTTCTGGCTGAGCGACGTCGACTACGCGAGGCGCGCATCGACGGCTCCCGTCGGCATCGGCGGCTTCGCCACCCGCCTCGCGGGCTCGTCCAACACCTTCAGCGCCGAGCGCGGCCCCCTCGCCAGCATCAACTTCGTCACGGCGCACGACGGCTTCACGCTGCGCGATCTCGTCTCGTACGACGTCAAGCACAACATGGGCAACGGCGAGCAGAACCGCGACGGCGCCGACACCAACCGCTCGTTCAACCACGGCGCGGAGGGCCCCACGGCGAACGAGGACATTCTGGCCACGCGGCGCAAGGCGATGCGCAACCTGCTCGGCACCCTGCTGCTCTCGTCCGGCGTGCCCATGCTGACGGCGGGCGACGAGTTCGCGCGCACGCAGCGCGGGAACAACAACGCCTACTGCCACGACTCGCCGCTCACGTGGCTCTCGTGGGAGCACGCGCCCTGGCAGCTGGAGCTCCGGGAGAACGTCAAGCGGCTCATCGCTCTGCGCGAGGAGAACCCCGCCCTCCGGCCGAGTCGTTTCGCGCGCCTCGGCGAGGTCACGCCGTCGGCATCGGTCATGGAGTGGTACGACGAACGCGGCGAGACGATGGAGGGCGACCGCTGGACCGACCCGACGCACCGGACCCTGCAGTACGTCGCGGCATCCACACCCGAAGTCGAGGACTTCAACCGCATCCTGCTCATGGTGCACGGCAACGAGCGTCCGATCGACGTGACGCTCCCCCAGATCGAGGGCGTCACCCGGTACGTCTCGCTCTGGTCGAGCGAGGAGGAGGTGCCGCTGGCCGATCGTGCGACGCACGCTCCGGGCGACGTCGTCCCCCTGAGCGGAACGTCGATGCACCTCTTCCGAGCCGAGTGAGCGACGGGCCCGCACGATAGCGCCTCGACGCGCGGGGGGCCACGGCTGTCGGCAACCCGGGGGTGGCGGTAGGTTCGAGACGTGGTCACGACGTCGCGCTCCGCGCCATCCCGTCCGTGGCGGAGCGCCTCCGCCCTTCCCGTCCGAGACGCCGTCGCGGCGCCCTCCGCACACGAGACCTCGACGAAGCGCATTCCGCTGAGTCGCGTGACGCCGGCGGTGCCGGGGGGTGAGTTCCGTCCGAAGGCGTTCGACGGCGAAGTGGTGCCGTTCGGCGTCACGGCGTTCCGCGAGGGCCACGACGTGATCGGCGTCCACGTGCGTCTCTTCGCGCCGTCGGGCGATGTGTCGCTGCACCGGCTCTCAGCCCTTCACGACGGGTTCGATCGCTGGCGAACGCAGGTCGCGCTCCTCGAGCAGGGGGTCTGGCGCTTCCGGTTCGAAGCATTCGGCGATGACTTCGCCACGTGGGAGCACGCGGCGGACCTCAAGATCGCGGCGGGAGTGGATGCTCCGCTCATGCGCGAAACGGGTGCTCTCCTGTTCGAGCGCGCCGTGGCCGAGAAGTCGCGGCCGATCGCGGAGCGCCGCATCCTCGAGGCATCCGCCGCCTCTCTGCGCGACGCGAGCGCGACGCACGTCGAGGCCCTCCGGATCGTGCGCGACCCGACGATCGCCGGCTACTTCCGCGCGCGCCCGCTCACGTCCCTCGTCACGATCGGCGACGAGCACGAGCTGCTCGTCGAGCGCGAGCGCGCGGGCGTCGGCGCGTGGTACGAGTTCTTCCCCCGCTCCGAAGGGTCCCGACGGCTCAAGGACGGCACCGTCAAGAGCGGCACGTTCCGCACCGCGATGAAGCGCCTCCCCGCCGTCGGCGCGTTGGGCTTCGACGTGCTGTACCTCCCGCCTATCCATCCGATCGGCACGATCAACCGCAAGGGCCCCAACAACACGCTCGACCCGAAGCCCGGCGACCCCGGCTCGCCGTGGGCCATCGGGTCGGCCGCGGGCGGACACGACGCGGTGCATCCCGAGCTCGGCACCCTCGCCGACTTCCGTGCGTTCGTCCGTGCCGCGCGCAGCGAGAACATCGAGGTCGCGCTCGATCTCGCGCTGCAGGCCGCACCGGATCACCCGTGGGTGGCCGAGCACCCGGAGTGGTTCACGACCCTCCCCGACGGGTCTATCGCGTTCGCCGAGAACCCGCCGAAGAAGTACCAGGACATCTATCCCATCAACTTCGACAACGACCCGACCGGGTTCTACGCCGAGGCTCTCCGCATCGTGAAGCACTGGGTCGCGCAGGGCGTCGCGATCTTCCGCGTCGACAACCCGCACACCAAGCCGCTGCAGTTCTGGGAGTGGCTGATCCGCACGGTCAATGCGGAGCATCCCGACGTCGTCTTCCTCGCCGAGGCCTTCACGCGCCCGCGGGTCATGCAGGGTCTCGCCGCCGCGGGCTTCCAGCAGAGCTACACCTACTTCACGTGGCGCAACACGAAGGAGGAGCTCGAGGAGTTCCTGACGTCGGTCTCGCACGAGACCAGCGATTTCATGCGCCCCAACCTCTTCGTGAACACACCCGACATCCTCACGGAGTACCTGCAGTTCGGCGGTCGCGCGGCGTACAAGGTCCGGGCCGCGATCGCCGCGACCGCGGCCCCCGTCTACGGCGTGTACGCCGGCTACGAGCTCTACGAGAACGTGGCCCGACCGGGCGCGGAAGAGAACATCGACAACGAGAAGTTCGAGATCAAGACGCGCGACTGGGCGGGCGCCGAGGCGCAGGGCGACTCGCTCGCGCCGTACCTGACCAGGCTCAACGAGATCCGTCGGGCGCATCCCGCGCTGCGCCAGCTGCGCAACCTCTCGGTGCACTGGAGCGACGACGACGCCATCCTGGTCTACTCGAAGCACCTCGACGCCGCGCTGTCGCCCACCGGGCGATCGGACACGATCCTCGTCATCGCCAACGTCGACCCGCACTCGGTGCGTCAGACGATGGTCCATCTCGACACGCGCATCTGGGGCGTGGAGCCCGGTGACGCCTTCGACGTCGAAGACCTCGTGACGGGGGCCCGCTGGACGTGGACCGACCACGACTTCGTCAAGCTCGACGCCTTCGTCGAGCCCGTGCACATCCTCCACATCAAGGGGCGCGAATGACTCCCGACGACCGCACGCTCGATACCGTCGCGACGGGCTCGTACCACGATCCGCACAGTGTGCTGGGCCTGCATGCCGACGGCGAGGGCTGGGTCGTGCGCGCGCGGCGTCCGCTCGCTGAGAGCGTGACCGCCGTCTTCGCCGACGGGGACCGCGTGCCTCTCACCCATCTGCGAGCCGGTATCTGGGAGGGCGCGCACTCCGGCGAGCCCGGCCCGTACGAGCTGCTGACGACGTACGCGAACGGTCCCGACTTCGTCGCCGACGACCCGTACCGTCACCTGCCGACCGTCGGCGAACTCGACCTGCACCTCATCGCCGAGGGCCGCCACGAGGAGCTGTGGCGCGTACTCGGCTCGCACATCCTCGGCGACGACGTCTCCTTCGCCGTGTGGGCGCCCAGCGCGCAGGCGGTGCGGGTGGTCGGAGACTTCAACGGCTGGGACGGCCAGGGCCACTCGATGCGGTCGATGGGCGGGAGCGGGATCTGGGAGATCCTCGTTCCCGACCTCCCCGAGGGCACCGCCTACAAGTACGAGATCCTCACGCAGAGCGGCGAGTGGATCCTCAAGGCCGACCCGATGGCCCGCTGGGCGGAGGTGCCGCCCGCGACGGCATCCGTGGTCACGAAGGCACGACACGCCTGGCAGGACGCGGCATGGATGGATGCCCGATCACGCTCGACCCCCGTGTCGCAGCCGATGTCCGTCTACGAGGTGCACCTCGGCTCGTGGCGTCCCGGACTGTCGTACCGCGACGCCGCCGACCCGCTCATCGAGTACGTGACCGCACAGGGCTTCACCCACATCGAGTTCATGCCGCTCGCGGAGCACCCGTTCGGCGGCTCCTGGGGCTACCAGGTCACGGGGTACTACGCACCGACGAGTCGGTTCGGCACACCCGACGATCTGCGCTACTTGATCGACCGTCTGCACCAGGCCGGCATCGGAGTGATCATGGACTGGGTCCCCGGGCACTTCCCCAAGGACGCCTTCGCGCTGGCCCGCTTCGACGGTCAGGCGCTCTACGAGCACCCCGATCCTCGCCGCGGCGAGCACAAGGACTGGGGCACGTACATCTTCGATTACGGCCGCAAGGAGGTCCGCAACTTCCTCGTCGCCAACGCGCTCTACTGGTTCGAGGAGTTCCACGTCGACGGCCTCCGGGTGGATGCCGTGGCATCCATGCTCTATCTCGACTACTCCCGCGAAGACGGCGAGTGGGAGCCGAACATCCACGGCGGGCGCGAGAACCTCGAAGCGATCGGATTCCTGCAGGAGGTCAACGCGACGGCCTACAAGCGCTACCCCGGGATCGCGATGATCGCCGAGGAGTCCACGAGCTACCCCGGCGTCACGGCACCCACCAGCGAGGGCGGACTCGGTTTCGGGTTCAAGTGGAACATGGGCTGGATGAACGATTCGCTCCAGTACATCAAGCGCGACCCGATGTATCGCTCCCACCACGAGGGCGAGCTGTCGTTCTCGTTCGTATACGCGTTCAGCGAGAACTTCATTCTGCCGATCAGTCACGACGAGGTCGTGCACGGCAAGGGCAGCCTGTTCGGGCGCATGCCCGGCGATCACTGGCAGAAGCTCGCGAACATGCGAGCATTCCTCGCGTACATGTGGGGGCACCCGGGAAAGCAGCTGCTGTTCATGGGGCAGGAGTTCGGCCAGCTCTCCGAGTGGTCCGAGGGTCGCAGCCTGGATTGGTGGATGCTGGACCAGCCGTCGCACCAGGAGCTGCTGTCCTTCGTGGCAGAGCTCAACCGCGCGTATCGCGACCATTCGGCGATGTGGTCGCGTGACAGCGACGGCGCGGCGTTCTCACGTCTCGGCGCCCCGTCGTGGAACCCGAACGTCATCGCCTTCTCGCGGCGCGACTGGCACGGCAACGTCGTCGTGGTCATCTGCAACTTCTCCGGCGTGCCGATCGACCACTACGAGATCGACCTGGGAGAGCGCGGCGAGTGGCGCGAAGTGCTCAACTCAGACGCGCAGGCGTTCGGCGGCTCGGGAGTCGGCAACCACGGCGTCGTCCACGCCGATGACAACGGGCGCGCGACGATGATCGTCCCGCCGCTCGGCGTCGTCTGGCTGGCGAAGGGCGCCTAGAACAGCAGGTTCGAGAGCCGGGAGCGCGCCTGCAGGACGCGCGGATCGGCATCGCCGATCAGTCCGAACAGTTCGAGCAGGCGCTCCCGCACGGGTCCGCGCTCGTCCGACGGCAGCACCGCGAACAGATCGAGCAGGCGGCCGAACGCGTCATCGACGTGCCCGCCGGACAGATCGAGGTCGGCGACCGCGAACTGGGCCGCGACATCCGTCGGAGCGGAGGCCGCTGCGGCGCGCGCCTCCTGCAGATCGAGGCCCTGCACGCGGTCGAGCAGACGCACCTGGCCGAGTCCGGCCCGCGCGTCGGCGTCGCGCGGGTTCTCGGCCAAGGCGGCTTCGTACGCGGTGATCGCCCGCGCGTAGTCGCCCTCTTCGATCGCGGCGAACGCCTCGGCGTGCAGCGGCGGGAGCGGCGGCTCGGCCGGCTCGGCGTCAGGGTCGGGGGCGGCATCCGGATCCACCGGCACGACGCCCGTCACACCGTTCTGGGCGGCGAGCTGCAGCAGCTGGGCGAACACCTCGCGCACCTGCTGCTCGGGCACGGCCCCCGTGAACAGCGGTACCGGCTGGCCCCCGACGAGCGCGACGACCATCGGAATCGACTGCGCGCGGAACGCCTGAGTGAGCTGCGGATTCGCGTCGACATCGACCTTGGCCAGTACGAGCCGACCGGCGAGCTCGGTGACGACCTTCTCGAGGATCGGGCTCAGCTGCTTGCACGGGCCGCACCATTCGGCCCACAGGTCGATGACGACCGGCACGGTGCGCGAGAGCTCGAGCACCTGGGGGAATGTCTCATCGGTGACGTCGAACACCAGCGACGGCGCTGCCGGAGCGCGGTTGCCGTCGCCGGGAGCGGGCGCTGCGGGACGATTGCGGAGTGAGGAGAGGTCGACGGCGCCGCGCAGTGCTGCGGCAGGAGTCGGGTCGGTCACTTGATCACCTTCGCGTCGAGGAGTGCGGATGCATAGCCGAGCAGACGGATCTTCTCGCTGGATCCCTGCCCCGGCACATAGAAGAACAGCTGGTCGGTGTAGGTCGTCGAGAAGCCCGTGGGCGACTGATCGGCGCCGGCGAGTGCCTTGACCGTCGGGCTGCTGGGCAGCTTGATGACGGCATCCGCGTTCGTCGGAGTGGCGTTCTCGACCTCGTGCAGGTTGACCGCGACGATCGCCCCGCTCTCGAGGGTCGCGATCGCGAACGGGTCGAACGTGCCGGGTACCGCCGAGAAGGTCAGCTGGCCCGTGTTGGTGCCGGTGGTCATGAAGTCGTCGAGTCGGCGCTGGCGGTCTGCGGCGATGCTGGATCGCAGGTGATCGGTCTCGGAGTCGAACATCCCCGCGAACTCGCTCTCGTCGCCCTTGTCGATGATGTCGGCGTAGGCGGCCGCGACCTGGTCGGGCGGCATGATGAGGAACGGCGAGTCCGGCTGCACCTGCGGTGCGCCGACGTACGACGCGGCGAGATCGGGCATCAGGGTGGATGCCTCGAGGCTGGCCTGATACGTGAGCTTGTAGGGCGACCAGGCGTCGGCCTGCGTCATGATCATGATGCTCGAGGTCTTGGACTCTTCGTCGTCGACGACCGCGAGAACGGACCGCGGCCATTCGTCGTACGACTGGGGCAGCACGATCTCGAGCGGCTTCGTGAGCACCGCCGTCGGCGCCGCGTAATCGGTGATCGCCGCGCGGAGCTTGTAGTTGGTCTCGCGGGCCGCGAGGACCGCCCCGTCCAGACGCGTCGCCGCGAGCGCGGGGTCCATCGCCTCGTCCGCCTCGGCCGCGGTCTTCGCGATCCGCGACAGGATGCGCTCCGCCTGCGCCTTCGTCACCGCGGGGGCGTCCTGCCCTTCCGGCACGATGACACTCGCCGTCGGCGCCGGGGTGGTCGAGGGTGCGAACTGCGGCCAGGAATCGGCGGAACAGCCTGCGAACAGCAGCGCGGACACGGCCACGGCCGGGATGGCGATCAGCGCCTTGCGGCCGGCGCCCAGCGACTTGCGCGTCTGCCCGGCCGAGATCACGCCCTTGTCGGACTGCTCGACAGCGAGATCGATCGGCTCCGTCATCGGCACGGGGAGGCCCTTTCGGCGCGGGCCACGCGCACGACGCACGTGCCGGATGCCGAGGATGTAGAGGAACACGCCCACCGCCATGACGATGGAGCCGGCGACGATGAGGGGTCCGGCCCACGGAGTCCCGTTGCCGATCGGCCAGGAGATCGAGATGTCCGTCGGCGCGGGCTCCGTGCCGTCAGTGGCCACGAGGACGCTCATCTCGGCGGGAAGCTGCAGCGGCGCGATCAGCACGTCGGCCTGCTGGAACTCGTCCAGCCAGAGGTCGGAGCCGATCGGGCTGCGCGCGGGCGTCTCTTCAGCGGCATCCCCCTCGGCGCTCGGCGCCGGCGTGGGTGTCGGTGAGGCGGCCGGCTCCTCGGTCGGTTCGGGCTGGACCAGCTCGGACTGCGGCAGCGTCTCGCCGTCCAGGGTCACGTGGGTGTAGGTGGTGTCCGCGAGCCAGCTCTCCATGTCGGCCGTGCGGCCGTACGCGGCGAAGATGTCGCCGTCTCCGTGAGCACGCAGAGTCTGGGTGCCGGGCAGCGTGTTGAGCACGGCGCCATCGATCAGGACGTACGGCGCGTCGTCTTCGACCGAGATGGTGGTCGTCGACGTGCGGGGGCCCTGGAAGATCGTGCGCTGCGCGATTCCCGCGCCGATCATCACCGTGGCGAGCACGAATGCCGCCACTGCCCATACGAAACGCACGAATTACCCTCTCCCGGCCCGCGCGATGGCGCGGCGGACCTCGATCCGACATTTCAGACTAGCGAAACACGGCTGGAGATCGCCCGAGAGGGGCCAATCCGCCGGCTGGGCGTCGTCAGTGCATAAGGTGAGAGCAGCTACTCGTGGCGACAGTCGGAGGATTCCATGAAGTTCCACAATCCGTTCCGGACGGCGCTCGTCGCGACGCTGGGCGTCGGACTCGGTCTGCTGCTCATCGGAAGCATCCAGAGCCTGTCGACGATCCTCCTCTACGTCGGCACGGCGCTCTTCCTCTCCCTCGGCCTCGAGCCGATCGTCGGGTGGCTCGAGCGCCGCAAGCTGCCGCGCTGGGCCGCGGTGCTCATCACGATCCTCGCGGTGCTGGCGGCGTTCGCGGGGATCATCCTGATGGTGATCCCGATCATCGTCGGGCAGGTCACCCAGCTGGTGCAGACGATCCAGAAGCTCGTCGAGTCCGGCACGTGGGACCCGATCACCGAGCTCCAGCAGTGGATGAAGGACACCTTCCCCGCACTGGCGGTCGACGACATCTTCAAGTACGTCTCGGACTGGTGGCAGTCGCTCGACTACGGCGCGATCGGCGGCTCGATCGGCGAGGGCCTGCTGGTCGTGGGCGGCGCGGTCATCGCCGGCCTCGGCGGCGCCTTCATCGTGCTCATCCTGACGATCTACTTCACGGCATCCACCCCCAGCCTCAAGCGCTCGATCTACCAGATCGTGCCGGCCTCGAAGCGCGAGCGGTTCATCGACCTCGCCGAGCAGATCACCGCATCGGTGGGCTACTACGTCATCGGACAGCTGTCGCTCGGCGTCATCAACGGCGTCCTGAGCGCGATCTTCCTCACGATCATCGGCGCGCCGTTCCCCGCGGTCCTCGCGGTCATCGCGTTCTTCTTCTCGCTCATCCCGCTCGTCGGAACGCTCACGGGCTCGACCATCATCGTGCTGACCTGCCTCATCCCCGGCCTGGCGGGGAACGAGAACGCGTGGTGGATCGCCGCGATCTACTACCTGGTCTACATGCAGATCGAGGCGTATGTGATCTCTCCGCGCATCATGGGTCGCGCCGTCTCGGTGCCGGGTGCCGTCGTCGTGATCGCCGCCCTCGCCGGCGGCTCGCTCCTCGGGCTCCTCGGCGCGCTGGTCGCGATCCCGGTCGCGGCGAGCATCCTCATCATCTACCGCCAGGTGCTCATCCCTCGGCAGAACGAGCGATAGTCAGGGAACCGCCGGGCCGTTCCACTCCGTCGGGAGGGGCAGGGCATCGGGGTTCACCGCCGCGACGATCTCGGTGAGCACACGACGGGTCTGGGTCTCGCCGACCCAGAGGTGCTTGCCGCCCTCGACGGGGATGAGCGTCGCGTCGGGCACGCTCGCGAAGCGCTCGGCTGCGGCATCCGGCCTCAGATAGTCGTCGAGCTCGGGGATGAGCGCGATCACGCGGCGCCTGTCCCCCGACCACGCCGCCACCTCGTCGGGTGTCGCCCGGTGCAGCGGCGGGGAGAGCAGGATCGCGCCTTCGACATCGTGGTCCCGGCCGTACTTGAGCGCGATCTCGGTGCCGAACGACCAGCCGACGAGCCACGGACGCGGAAGGCCGCGGTAGCGGACGAACTCCATCGCCGCCGCGAGATCGAAGGCCTCGGCATTGCCCCCGTCGAACGCACCGTCGCTCGTGCCCCGCGCGGACGTCGTGCCGCGCGTGTTGAAGCGGAGCACCGCGAGGTCGGCCAGAGCCGGCAGCCGCGCGGCGGCCTTGCGGAGGATGTGCGAGTCCATGAACCCGCCGGCGGTGGGAAGAGGATGCAGCGTCACCAGCGTCGCGACGGGCTCGCGGTCTTCGGGCAGGGCGAGCTCGCCGACGAGCGTCAGCCCGTCGAGCGTCTCGAGCTCGATGTCCTCGCGCCGCGCAGGCAGGAGGACCGGTCCGCGGATCTCCATGTCAGCCGATCCTCCAGCAGTGCTCGTGCCAGTGTCTGCGCGCCGCGAGGTCGGCGCTGTCGCCCAGGACGCCGTCGGCGCGCCAGGCCACGACGTGCGCGACGCCGGCGTCGATCGTGCGCCCGCACCCGGGGCACGTGTAGCTCTTCAGTGCCTGCTGTGCCGAGACCGGCTGAACGGTCCACTCCACCCCGCGGCGGGTCTCCTGGCGCTTCCAGCCCGCCAGCAGGCGGTCGAAGGAGTCGTCGCCCGCGCTGTCCGGGCGACGTCTGTGGGATCGTGGCATAGCGGTGAGGCCTACCACCAGTTGTTGCGGATCCAGAAGTCGTACGCGCCCGCCCAGCTGCCGTACCGACCGTTCGCGTAGCCGTTGGCCCATCCGAGATTGACCACCGGGTCGTAGGCGTTGGCGAGCTTGCTGCAGGGATACACCTGGACGAGACCGCACGCGCCCGACGAGCGGTTGGTCGCGTTCGGATTCCAGCCGCTCTCCTTGCGGACGATGTAGTCGACATAGCCCCAATCGGACTCGGCGATCCCCGCGGCGGCCATCCACTCGGCGGGGGATCCCCCACCCGTGTACTGCGGCGGCGCGAACGCGACCGTCGGCGGCTTCACGACGACGGGCGGAGGCTTGGGCTTGACGTAAACCTCGTAGCCGTCCCGTGCGAACTCGACGGGGACGGCCGGTTCGACATCGGCCGGGACCTCCCGGGTCTGCACGTCGCCCAGCGAGCTGGCGAACAGCGATGTCTGCTCGTCGGCGCTCGCCTGGGAGATCGCCATGCCCGCCGGTCCGACGTAGGCGACGACGAACCCCATCGCGGCGAAGGCCGCGAAGACGCCGAGCACGCTCCGGCGCCGGGACCAGCGGGTCGGCGCGGCGGGTGCGACCCGCGGCGCCGCGCTCGGGACGCGGACTGCAGGAGCCCGGACGGGTGCCGGGGTCACGGCATCCGCACGGCTCGATCGCCGCGTCGGAAGCATCTCGTCGCCGGAAGTCACAGTGGGCCGAGTCTACCGAAGGACACCCTGAACGTGCCATCCGAGCGTCGGCGATGGATGCCGGAACCTCACGCGACGGCGAGCATGACCTCGGTCACGGCGTCGAGCACGGCGTCGACCTGCGCTTCGCGGTAGCCTCCGCGCTGCATCCGGAACGCCACATTCCGGACCTGATCGACGGTCACCGGCTCGCCGGTCGCGAGGTAGCGCGTCAGCTTGTCGGCCACGAGATCCACCTCGTCGATCCGATAGCCGTAGCGCAGCGCACCGACCCGGGCGAAGCGCTGGCCCGAGGGACGCGCCAGCCGATCGAGCACGACCTGCGCGGTCTCACGGGCATCCCCCACCCACTCCCGTGCACCGCCCGGGCGTGCTACGGCGAGGTCGCGTTCGCGCGCGGCGAAGGCGTCCTCGATGCGCGTCAGGGCTGTATCGACCGACGCGATGACGTATCCGCGACGGACGAGCGGGAATGCGACCTGACGCACGTCGGCGGCCGTGACAGGTTCGCCGCCCCGCTCGAAGGCCTCGCGCGCCCGTTCCAGGAACGCGTCGACGGCACGAGGCTCGTATCCCTTCGTGCGGCCCCGCGTGAGCGGGAAGGCGGCGGGAGCGGGCTCGGTCGACGTCATGATGCCACCAGGGGGGTGAAGAGGTAGAACAGGGTGAGAGCTGCGACCGTCGACGGGAGGATCGAGTCGAGCCGATCGAGGACTCCCCCGTGCCCGGGCAGCCAGGAGCTCATGTCCTTGATGCCCAGGTCGCGCTTGATCATCGATTCTCCCAGGTCGCCGATGGTCGCCGTGACCAGAAGCACCAGGCCGAAGATCACGCCCATCCACCAGTCGATCCCGATCATGAAGAGCCCGACGAGGACGCCCGCAGCGGTCGTCGCGAGTGCCGCGCCCGCGAAGCCCTCCCATGTCTTCTTCGGGCTGATGCGCGGCGCCATCGGGTGTCGGCCGAAGCTCACCCCGGCGGCGTAGGCCCCGATATCGGCGGAGACCACGACGATGATGAAGCCGAGGACCCACCACTGACCGCCGTCCTCGCGCAGCAGCACGAGGGTGAGACTCGCGAAGAACGGCACGTACAGCTGCACGAAGCCGCCGATCAGCACATCCGAGAGCACATCGCCGTAGGTGCGTCCGTCGGCCGCCGCCATCTGCCCGACGAGGCGCCAGATCGCGACGAACGAGATCGCGACGAACGTGGCGACCCACAGCAGCCAGGGTTCGAGGAACCATCCCGACAGGATGAGCGCCGTTCCGGCGACCAGCTGCGGAATCAGATCGACCCGGCGACCGGCCGTCTGCAGCGCCCTCGTGAACTCGAAGAGTCCGAGCAGCATCGCCGCGAGGGCGAAGGCGACGAAGCCGACCTTGAAGAACACCAGCGAGAGGACGAGCAGTGCCCCGATGGCGACGCCGATCAGCGTCGCGACGATGAGGTCGCGCCCCGTGCGCTGTTTGATGCGCTCGTTCACCTCTTCGAAGTCGGCGCGCGCGTGCGCGACCTGGTTCTCGAACTCGGTGCGAGCGGCGCGCACGTGGGACTGGAAGGCCGCCCCCGCGTCGGGGGTCGCCTCAACCGGCTGCGCCGCCCCGCGGAGATCCTTTCGGCTCGGCGGCGGCGTCTCTGCCGGATCAGCGCCGGATGCCATCAGTTTCCTCAGACCTCGAGAAGCTCTGCCTCTTTGCGCTTGAGCGCCTCGTCGATCGCGTCGACGTGGGCGCGCGTGAGCGCATCGAGCTCCTTCTCGGCGCGGACGAGCTCGTCCTCGCCGAACTCGCTCTTGAGATCGTCGAGGTCGTCCTTGGACTTGCGACGGATGCCGCGGATGTGGACCTTGTGGTCCTCACCCTTCGAACGCACGAGCTTGACGTACTCCTTGCGGCGCTCCTCGGTCAGCTCGGGCATCGTGATGCGCACGATGTTGCCGTCGTTGGTGGGGTTGACACCGAGGTTCGGGATGTCGCGGATCGCCTGCTCGATCGACTTGAGCGCGGACTTGTCGTACGGCGTGACGATGAGAGTGCGCGCTTCGGGCGCGTTCACCGAAGCGAGCTGTGCGAGGGGTGTGGGGCTGCCGTAGTAGTCCACGAGCACCTTCTGGAAGAGCTGAGGGTTCGCGCGGCCCGTCCGCACGGTGGCGAAGTCCTCCTTCGCGCCCTCGACGGCGCGGTCCATGCGCGCTCCGGCATCTGCCAAGACGTCCGCGATCACTATGTCTCCTCCGGTGTTTCGTACGGGGTCGAGTCTACTGGGGCAGCGCGCCTCACGCGGTGACGAGTGTGCCGATCGACTCGCCCAGCAGCGCGCGCGTCACGTTGCCCGCCGGTTCCATCCCGAACACGCGCATGTCCATCCGATTGTCCATGCACAGGCTGAACGCGGTCGAGTCGACGACCTTGAGACCCCGCTGGAGCGCGTCGCGGTACGTGATGCGGTCGATCTTGGTGGCCGAGGCATCCACCTTCGGATCCGCCGTGTAGACGCCGTCGACGCCGTTCTTGGCGACGAGGACCTCCTGCGCATCGATCTCGAGGGCGCGCTGCGCGGCGACGGTGTCGGTCGAGAAGTAGGGCAGGCCGGCGCCCGCGCCGAAGATGACGACGCGGCCCTTCTCCATGTGCCGCTCCGCACGACGCGGGATGTACGGCTCGGCGACCTGGGTCATCGAGATGGCGGACTGCACGCGGGTCGCCGCACCCGCCTGCTCGAGGAAGTCCTGCAGCGCGAGCGCGTTCATGACGGTGCCGAGCATGCCCATGTAGTCGGCCCGACCGCGATCCATGCCTCGCTGGCTGAGTTCCGCGCCGCGGAAGAAGTTGCCGCCGCCGACCACGACGGCGATCTCGACGCGGTCGACGGCCGCTGCGATCTCCTGCGCGATGGCGCTGACGACGTCGGGGTTCACGCCGAGCTGTCCCCCTCCGAATGCTTCTCCGGAGAGCTTGAGGAGGACGCGGCGGCGTCCGGTGGCTTCATCGATCACGGGGGTGGTCCTCTCGTCGCGTGTACAAACTATCGGCCCGGGACGTCACCGGGCAGGTGGCGGGCACGGAAAAGGCCCGCATCGATCTCGATGCGGGCCGTTCCGACGTGCTACGCGCCGACCTTGAAGCGGGCGAAGCCCGTCAGGGTGAGACCTGCGTCCTTCGCGACCTGCGCGACGGAGAGCTTGTTGTCCTTGGCGTAGTCCTGATCGAGCAGCGAGACCTGCTTGAAGAAGGCGTTGACGCGACCTTCGACGATCTTCGGGAGTGCCGCCTCGGGCTTGCCCTCCTGGCGGGAGATCTCGGTGACGATCTCCCGCTCCTTGTCGACGTCGGCCGCGGGGACCTCATCGCGCGTCAGGTAGGACGGGTTGGCGAACGAGATGTGCTGCGCGAGGCTGCGAGCGGTCTCGGCGTCGTCGCCCGAGTAGGCCAGGACCACGCCGACCTGCGGCGGGAGGTCCTTGCTGGTCTTGTGCAGGTAGACCTCGAAGTGGTCGCCCGACAGCGTGCGCACGCGACGCAGTTCGACCTTCTCGCCGATGATGGCGGCCTCGTCGGCGATGAGCTGCTCGACGGTCTGACCACCCGCGTCGGCGGCCAGGGCGGCCTCGACCGAGTCGGCCGAGACGGCGGCCGCGGCATCCGCGACCTTGTCCGCCAGCGCGATGAAGCGGTCGTTCTTCGCGACGAAGTCCGTCTCGCACGCGAGCTCGATGAGCGTGACCTTCCCGCCCACCTCGCGAGCGGCGACGAGGCCCTCGCTCGTGGAACGGTCGGCACGCTTGGCGTTGCCCTTGGCGCCCTTGAGGCGCAGGATCTCGACGGCCTTCTCGACGTCGCCGTCGGCCTCTTCGAGAGCCTTCTTGGTGTCGACCATGCCGGTGCCGAGCTGGTCGCGCAGCGCCTTGATGTCAGCGATCGTGAAGTTTGCCATGGTGTGGCGGCTCCTTGATTGTGGTGAGTTCTCGTGGGATGCCTCGGCGGGACCCTCGTTGCCTCTCGAGGCGCAGTGGATCCCGCCGAGACGGAAGTGCGTTGCGGACGGAGGTTACTCCGCGGCTTCCTTGACGGCCTCGGCCTCGTCGGCCGCGACCTTCTCGGCGGCCTCGTCCTGGACCGGCGCCTCGGCGTCCTGGCTCGCGTCGTCGGCGGCCTCGGCCTCGGCGGCTGCAGGAGCGACCTCGCGGGCAGCGGCACCGGCGCGGTCGGCGTCGGACTCGGTGGCGATGGTCTCGACCTCGGCCACATCGGTGACGATCGCCTCGGCGGCGGGCGTCTCGAGGAGCTCGCGCTCCCACTCGGCGAGGGGCTCGGCGGCCTCGGCCGACTCGTCGGTCGGCTGGTGGCGCTGGATCAGACCCTCGGCCGCGGCGTCGGCGATGATGCGCGTGAGCAGGCCCACGGAGCGGATCGCGTCGTCGTTGCCCGGGATCGGGAACTGGAACTCGTCGGGATCGGCGTTCGTGTCGAGGATGCCGATCACGGGGATGCCGAGCTTGGTGGCTTCGTTGACCGCGAGGTGCTCGCGCTTGGCGTCGACGACCCAGATCGCCGAAGGCGTCTTGGTCAGGTTGCGGATGCCGCCGAGCGACTTGTGCAGCTTGTCGAGCTCGCGCTTCTTGAGCAGGAGCTCCTTCTTCGTGAAGCCGCTGTTGGCCGGGGTCTCGTAGTCGAGCTCCTCGAGCTCCTTCATGCGCGCGAGGCGCTTGGAGATCGTGGAGAAGTTCGTGAGGAGACCACCGAGCCAGCGCTGGTTGACGTAGGGCTGGCCGACGCGGGTCGCCTGCTCGGCGATGATCTCCTGCGCCTGCTTCTTGGTGCCGACGAAGAGCACCGTGCCACCACGGGCGACGGTCTCCTTGACGAACTCGTACGCCTTGTCGATGTACGTGAGCGACTGCTGGAGGTCGATGATGTGGATGCCGGAGCGCTCCGTGAGGATGAAGCGCTTGACCTTCGGGTTCCACCGGCGGGTCTGGTGTCCGAAGTGGACGCCGCTGTCGAGCAGCTGGCGAATGGTGACGACGGCCATGGCCGTTCTCCTGTTCTGGCGCTCTCGCGCCGTGCGGTTGTTTCGCGCCGGACCGAATCGGCCGGCGAGCCTGGTGCCCGGCCACACTCCCGCCCGCAAAAGCAGGACCGTTGGGAGGGTGTGCCGCGCGGCGGTGTTCCTGGGAACCCGCAGCGCTCTGGGCACGCGTAGTCACCCCGATGAAGGGATGCTCCACCAGTGTATCAGCCGCGCGCTCCTCCCCAGCCGCCGCGCGTGCCGCTTCATCCCCGCCATCCGACGCCACGCTCCCCCCGCTGGCCGCGCGCAGGCACGCTGGTCGCATGGGACCTTCCGCTCACCGACGCGCGACGCGAACCGCCGGGCTCGCCGTGGTCGGGCTGCTCCTCTGGTCCGCCGCCCCCGCGGTCGCCGATGCGCGCGCCGGTGCGCATCCGTCCGCCTCTGCGGAGGCGGTCGCCGATGCGTCGCTGCGCTGGGCCTGGCCTCTCGCCGGCTTCCGGCTCGACGCGCCGTACGTCGCCCCCGCACACGCCTACGCAGCCGGCCACCGCGGCATCGACCTCCGGCCGCTCGCGAGAGATGAGGTCCTGGCGCCGACGGATGGCATCGTCGCCTTCTCGGGCGAGGTCGCGGGGCGCGGCATCCTGACCATCGATCATGGCGGCGGCTTCGTCACGACGTTCGAGCCGATCGAGTCCGCTCTCCGTCCCGGCCAGGCCGTCACGCGCGGTGCGGAGGTCGGCGTCGTCAGCCTCGGCGGGCACGCCCCGACCGGTGCCCTGCACTTCGGCGTGCGACGAGACGGTGAGTACATCAACCCGCTTCTGCTGCTGGGCGGGGTGCCACGCGCCGTGCTGCTGCCCTGCTGCTGATCCGCACCTCCCGCCGCCGCCACGTCCGATGGCGGCTCACGCGCGCGGGTGGGCCAGGCGATAGGCCGCCGTGAGCCTCTCGCTCGAGACGTGCGTGTAGATCTGCGTCGTACCCAGGCTCGCGTGGCCGAGGATCTCCTGCACCGTGCGCAGGTCCGCGCCGCCGTCGAGGAGGTGGGTCGCGGCGGAATGGCGCAGTGCGTGCGGTCCGGCCGTGCCTCCCACGACCGGTCCGACGAAGCGCGAGACGACGTCGTACGCGGCGCGCGCGCCGAGCCGTGCGCCGCGCGCCCCCAGGAAGACGGAGCGGGGGGATGCCGTGCCGCCGCGCGCCGCGAGCGCGGGGCGCCCGCGGACCAGATACGCGTCGAGGGCGCGGTGCGCCGCCCCGCCGAAGGGCACGACCCGCTCCTTCGATCCCTTGCCCAGGACGCGCGCGGTGCGCCGAGACCGGTCGATGTCGTCGAGGTCGAGTCCGCAGAGCTCGGACACGCGCATTCCCGTGCCGTAGAGCATCTCGATCAGCGCGTGATCCCGCAGCGCGATCGGGTCGCCGTCGGCCGCGGCGGCTTCGAGTCGGTCGAGCGCGTCCGAGAGCCCGTCCGCCGTGGCGACCGTGGGAAGCGTCCGGCCTCGCTTGGGCGCCACGAGCCGCGCACTCGGGTCGCTCGGCAGCAGCCCGGCGTCCGTCGCCCATGCGAAGAAGCCGCGGGCGGCCGCCGTACGGCGTGCGATCGTGGAACGCGCATCGCCCCGCTTCGTCGCGCGCCACAGCCACTCCCGCAGGTACTCCACGTCGATCGCGGTGAGTTCGGCACCGTTCACGCTCGCCTCGAGGTCCGCGAGGTCGGAACGATAGGCCCGGACCGTCGCGGGAGAGAGCCGACGCACATCGGCGAGATGCCGTGCGTAGGCGTCCGCCGCGTTCGCGAGTTCCACGCTCCCAGCATGCCGCGCGACGGCGGTCGGGGCTCGGCGGCGCACCGCGTCCCCCTCTCGCCACAGCGCTGCGCGTCCTGGCGCACGGCTCCGATGTCACTCACCCGCGCGCCGCCGCCGTAGCCCGGCGCCACCCGCCGGTGCCGCGTTCGATCTCACCCCCGAGATGGAGCATTCCCAGCAGTGCCTCGACCTCGATGCGCGCCATCCCGCTGCGCCGCGCGATATCGCTCGCATCACGCCAGGACCGCGTGCTGAGAGCATCCCGCACGCGCATCGCCGCATCCGTGGCCAGGCGGCCGTCGGTGGGCGGCGGTGTCGCCGTCGGGCTCAATCCGAGCAGTTCGCGGACGTCGTCGGCGCTCGTGATGCAATGGGCGTGCCCCGCGCGCAGCAGCTGGTGAGCGCCGGCAGACGCGGGACTCGTCACCGGCCCGGGCACGGCACCGAGTCCGCGGCCCAGATCGAGGGCGTGGTGCGCGGTGTTCAGCGAGCCGCTGCGCCACCCCGCCTCGACGACGATCGTCGCGTCGGAAAGCGCGGCGATGAGTCGATTGCGCTGCAGGAACCTCCATTTCGTGGGCGTCGAACCGCACGGGACCTCGCTCACGACAGCGCCCGCCCGAGCGATGTCGTCGATGAGCCCCGTATGGCCCGTCGGGTACGCTCGCTCGACCCCGCCGGCCAGGAGTGCGACCGTGCGTCCCCCCACGCGGAGAGCGGCACGGTGCGCCGCGCCGTCGATGCCGTAAGCGGCGCCCGACACGACCGGGATGCCGCCTCCGCTGAGTTCGGCAGCCAGCTCCATCGCGATGTGATCGCCGTAGCCCGTCGAGGCACGCGCCCCGACGATCGCCACCGAAGGATGCGGCGATGGAAGCACCGACACGGCGCCTCTCACCCAGAGGGAGAGCGGTGCGTGACGGCCCAGGTCGTCGACCTGCGCCGGCCAGTGCACGTCGTCCGGGGTGAGCAGCCGAACACCGCGCACCCGCGCGATCGACAGCGAATCGCTGACCGCCGTCGCGTGCAGCCGCGGATGCCAGCGTCGGCGTGCCTGTTCGAGCTCGCGAGCCGTCACACCCTCGATCCGCAGCGTGGGGTCGGCGGCACGTGCAAGCGACTCGGTCGCACCGAGGGTGGCGACGAGCGTGCCGACGACGCCGTCGCCCGGCTCGCTCACGCCGCTCCAGATGGCGCGCGCGTAGCGGTCGATCGCGGCGGCGTCGTCAAGACCGCCGGTGTCGCTGACGCCCGCGAGCGCCCGCCGTGCCGTCGCGGCCGAGAGATCGAACGGTGTCATGTCGTGAGTCCCTTCTTGAGGTAGAGCGCGCGCCCGATGTCGTCGACCCCCAGCTGCGACCGGCCCGCCAGGTCGGCGAGCGACCAGGCCAGCCGCAGGACGCGGTCGTATCCGCGAAGCGTGAGCGCGCCCCGGTGGAGTGCTGCGTCGAGCGGACGGCGCACGGCGGGGCTGGGTGCGGTCGGGCCGTCCCGCAGCCATGTTCCGGGCACCTGGACGTTGAGCGCCCACGGCGTCTCGCGCAGGCGATGACCGGATCGCAGACGAGCCTCGTGCACACGGTCGCGCGCCGCGTCGGTCGTCAGCGCAGAGGTCTCGCGAGCCCGCGCCGCGACCGACACGCGCGCGAGGTGCAGTTCGATGTCGATGCGGTCCAGCAGCGGTCCCGAGAGCCGGCCGAGGTAGCGCCGGATCGCCATGGGCGTGCACGTGCACGCCGCACCCCGCACGCCGTAGTTGCCGCACGGGCACGGGTTCGTTGCGAGGACGAGCTGGAACCGCGCCGGGAAGGAGGCGGAGAAGCCGGCGCGATGGATCTCGATCGCGCCGCTCTCGAGCGGCTGACGGAGCGCGTCGAGCGCGCTGGCCTGGAACTCCCCCGCCTCATCCAGGAAGAGGACGCCTTCACTCGCACGAGCGATGGCTCCCGGGCGGACCAAGCGGGATCCCCCGCCGACGAGCGCCGCGACGCTCGTGCTGTGATGCGGGGCCTCGAACGGCGGCACGCGGGAGAGGGCCGTGACCGGGCGTCCCGCGAGTGAGCGCACCGACGCCGCGGCAAGCGCCGCGTCGTCATCGAGGTCGGGAAGGATGCCGGGCAGCCTCCGGGCGAGCATCGTCTTGCCCGCGCCGGGCGGTCCCGACATGAGCAGATGATGGCCACCCACCGCCGCGACGACGAGCGCGTCGACGGCTTCGGGCTGACCGACGACATCCGCCAGATCCAGGCGGGATTCCGCGACGCTGTCGGTGTCTGGCACTCCGACGGGTGCCTGATCGGGGACCTCGACCTTCGCGCCGTGGAGCGCGGCGACCGCGGCGAGGTTGATCGCGCCCACGACCTCGACGCCGTCGACGAGTCCGGCCTCGGCGAGATTGGCGGCGGGCACGACGACACGACGCACTCCCCCGCGTGCCGCCGCGAGGACGGCGGGAAGGATGCCCGGCACGGGCCGCAGGCGGCCGTCGAGCCCCAGTTCGCCGAGGTGCGCCGTGGATGCGACGGAGGCGGCATCCAACGTCGCCTCGGTCGCCAGCGCCGCGATCGCGATCGCGACGTCGAATCCGGACCCCTGCTTGGGGAGACTCGCGGGCGAGAGGTTCACCGTCAGGCGCCGGCGCGGCAGCGGCAGGCCGCTGTTGGCGCTCGCGTTGCGGACGCGCTGCACGGCCTCGCCGAGCGCTTTGTCCGCGAGGCCGATGATCTTGAACTCGGGGATCTGATTGGACAGGTCGGCCTCGACGTCGACCAGGTGCCCGTCGAGACCTGTCAGGGCCACCGCCCACGTGCGCGCGACGCTCATCGCAGTTCGAGGTCGGGGACGAAATCGAGGGCCGCGGTCGCCGGGTCGGGGCCGGTTAACCCGATCGCCGCGAATTGGAGCCGCCGGCCCTGGACGACATCGCGATGCTGGGCGATCCATGCCATGCCCAGCCGCCAGAGCCGGTTCTGCTTGACCGGGTCGATGGCCTCGAGCGGATGCCCGAAGCCGGCACTGCGGCGCGCCTTGACCTCGACGATCAGCAGGGTCGTCGGCGTCGTCGCGACGAGATCGAGCTCGCCGTCGCGACACCGCCAGTTTCTGTCGACGATCGTGCAGCCGATCGTCTCGAGGTACCGCGCCGCGCGGGCTTCACCAGCTCTGCCGAGGTCGTCTTTCGCTGCCATTCCCCCAGCGTGCGCGCGTCGAATGCCACGCGGCAGCGAGATCGGCGGAACCGTGGATCGAGGACTCTACGCCTCGGCTGTGGAGGAGTCGACGCGGCTCACGTGTCGAGCGAGAGCTCCTCGGGCAGGTGGAAGTCGCGCCGCGAGAGCTCCTCGACGTTGACGTCCTTGAACGTCAGCACGCGCACGCTCTTGACGAACCGGTCGGCGCGGTAGATGTCCCACACCCAGACGTCGGTCATCGAGATCTCGAAATAGAAGTCGTGCTCGGTGTCGCGCCGCACGACGTTGACCTCGTTGGCGAGGTAGAAGCGTCGTTCGGTCTCGATCACGTATTGGAACTGCGAAACGACATCGCGGTACTCCTTGTAGAGCGCCAGCTCGAGTTCGCGGTCGTAGTCCTCGAAGACGTCGTCATCCATGGTGCTTCTATCTTAGGGAGGCTCAGAAGAGCGTCGGGGCGTCGGCGATCGACCACGACGCACGATGCTGCGCCGACAGCCCGTGGGAGCGGATCGCGTCGCGGTGGTCGGGGCTGGCGTACCCCTTGTTGCGCGCCCACCCGTAGACCGGCTCGTCATCGTGCAGTCGCGTCATGAGCGCGTCGCGCGCGACCTTGGCGATGACGGATGCCGCGGCGGCGCTCGCACAATCGCGATCCGCCTTGATGACGGGCCGGACGAGGAGGCCGGTCGCCCCCGCGGGCGTGATGTAGTCGTAATTGCCGTCGAGGATCACGATCGCCTCCTCGGGCACGATCCCATGCGCGCGCAGATCGGCCAGAGCCCGGATCGTCGCGAGCCCGAGCGCACGCATGATGCCGATCTCATCGATCTCGGCCGAGCTCGACCACCCCACGGCGCTCGCCGACACCCACGAGGCGGCGCGGGCCGCGACATCCGCCCTGCGCAGCTCGGGCACGAGCTTCGAGTCGCGGAGCCCCTGCGGGATGCGCTTGCGCGAGCGCGGAGCGTCGATGACCGCGGCACCGACGGCGACCGGCCCCGCGAGCGCGCCGCGGCCGACCTCGTCGCACGCGATGACGATCGGATGCTCCTTGAGCAGCCGCCGCTCGAGAGTCAGACGAGGCTCGGCGACCGTCATGGAGCCGGCACCCCCGAGAAGACCTCGTGGTGGAAGTCCAGGAGGCCGAAGCGGTCGAACGGCCACGTGATGATGAACGCGCGCCCGACCACGTTGTCGATCGGCACGAAGCCCTTGCCGGGCTGATCCTGGTTGTAGCGGGAGTCCTTCGACTTGTTCCGGTTGTCGCCGAGCACCCACAGGCTCCCCTCGGGCACCGTGACATCGAAGGCATCGGCCGAGGCGGGGCTGCCGTCGGGCAGGTTCGTGTACGCGGTCTCGTCGATCGGCACGCCGTTGACGGTGATCTGGCCGATCGCGTTGCAGCACACGACGTGGTCGCCCGGAAGCCCGATGATGCGCTTGACGAGGTGATCGTCGCTGTCGGGCGCCGTCAGCCCGACGAGCGAGAGCACCCAGTCGATCGCCTCGAGAACGGGGGGCCGCGCCGGCTGCTGGCTCGGCGGCAGCCAGCCGCCCGGATCGCGGAAGACCACGATGTCGCCGCGCTCGTACTCGCCGAAACGCGGCGTGAGCTCGTCGACGAAGATGCGGTCGTCGATCATGAGGGTGTTCATCATCGAGCCGGACGGGATGTAGAACGACCGCACGACGAACGTCTTGACCAGGAACGAGACGAGCACCGCGACGAGGATGATGACGACGACATCGCGCAGGAACGTGACCCATCCCCGGCGGCGCGGCGCGTTGCGCTCAGCCTCGGATCGTCGCGTCGGGAGCGAAGCTTCGGGAGCCGTCTGCTCGGTCGTCATCTGGGTCCTTCGAGGTGCTCGCCGCGCGGCGGCGCAGTCGTGTTCCAAGGTTCGCACATCCGACGCGGCGCGGCGCGGCGGCGAGCGTGCATTCGCGGCGTGTTCCCGGCGGAGAACACGAAACCCCGGACCACGTGGGCCCGGGGTTTCGCAGGAGACGCGGTCAGTCGCGCTTCTCCTTGATCTTGGCCTTCTTGCCGCGCAGCTCGCGCAGGTAGTAGAGCTTGGCGCGACGCACGTCGCCGCGGGTCACGAGCTCGATGTGGTCGATGACCGGGCTGTGCACGGGGAAGGTGCGCTCGACGCCCACCTGGAAGCTGATCTTGCGGACCGTGAAGGTCTCGCGCACGCCGTCGCCCTGGCGGCCGATGACGACACCCTGGAAGACCTGGATGCGCGAGCGGTTGCCCTCGGTGATGTTGACGTGCACCTTGACGGTGTCGCCCGGGGCGAAGGTCGGGATGTCGGAGCGCAGCGATGCCGCGTCGACGGAGTCGAGGATCTGCATGATCGTTTCTCTCTGCGGCCGCCACAGGTCGACCGCGGGAAGGAATGGAAAGGATGTCGTGTACCCGATGCCGCCGGCGAAGGCCGGGCGACGGTTCCCCTGAGGCAGAACCTGGTCAGGGCACAAACATCCATTCTGCCATGGATGCCGCAACCGGCCAAAACGCGACGCTCAGGCGTCCGAGGGGCTGCGATTCTCCGACACGACGATGATCTCGGGGCGCTCGGCGGCCGGCTCGGAGGTCGCCATCGGGGGGATGTAGCCGATGCCCTCGTTCGTGCGGAGGAGGATGCTGGTGGGTCGCGCCTCGCGCCACAGCTGGGCGAGCTCACCCCAGAACAGACCGAGCCCGGCGAGCACGGCGACGACGAGGACGGGCGTCCACCACACGGGATCGAAGAAGCCCAGCGCGATGACGAGGGCGTGCCAGACGGTGAAGCCCAGCACATCCCACCACGACACGGCGCGCTGCGCGCGAACGGTCCCGCGCGCGCGGACGAGCAGCGTCAGGATGACCTGCCAGACGAAGACGCCGGGGATCGCGAAGAGCATCCACAGGAACGCCCAGCCACCGGCGCCGGTGACCGCCCAGCCGACGAACAGCCAGAGCGGCAGGACGAAGGCGGCCGGGATGAGCCACCCGAAGAATCCCCGACGAAGCCACATGCCTCAGATGGTACGCCGGTCGGAAGGATCGAGGACCCCCTCCGCGTGCGACGCGAGGCATCCTCCCAGCCAGACGTCGGGGCATCCGACAGAATGGAGGCGAAGAGAGGACGGCCCGATGATCGAGCTGCGCACACCCGCCGAGATCGAGGCGATGAGGCCCGCGGGCAGATTCGTCGCCGAGACGCTCGCGACCCTGCGCGACGAGACGAAGGTCGGCACCAATCTGCTCGCGATCGACCGTCGCGCGCACGACCTCATCCGTCGCGCGGGTGCCGAGTCCTGCTACATCGACTACCACCCGTCGTTCGGCGCGCGTCCGTTCGGCAAGGTCATCTGCACCTCGGTGAACGATGCGGTGCTGCACGGGCTCCCCTTCGACTACGACCTGCGCGACGGCGACCTCGTCTCGCTGGACTTCGCCGTCGCTGTCGACGGCTGGGTCGCCGACTCCGCCGTGTCCTTCGTTGTCGGCGCGCCCCGCGACGAGGACCTCGCGCTCATCTCGACGACGGAGCGGGCGCTGGATGCGGCGATCGCCGCGTCGGTCGTGGGCAACCGCATCGGCGACATCTCGCACGCGATCTCCGCGATAGCCCACGCGGACGGCTACGAGATCAACACCGACTTCGGCGGCCACGGCGTCGGCCGCATCATGCACGGCGACCCGCACGTGCCCAACGACGGCAAGTCCGGGCGCGGGTATCCCCTGCGGGCCGGGCTCGTGCTCGCGCTCGAGCCGTGGTTCCTGCAGTCCACCGACGAGCTGATCACCGATCCCGACGGCTGGACGCTGCGCTCGGCCGACGGCTCGCGCGGCGCGCATTCGGAGCACACCATCGCGATCACCGAGGACGGCCCGATCGTGCTCACCGACCGATCGCACCTCGGCGTCGCCTGAGTCAGCCGAGCACGACCGCCGCCCGCTCGGGGACCTCGAGCGTTCCCCCGCGCGGTCCGCGCACGAGCGTGGTCCGGTGATGCGTGTCGAGCAGC
The DNA here is from genome assembly GCF_051860965.1 of Microbacterium sp. Lineage (GTDB taxonomy): Bacteria > Actinomycetota > Actinomycetes > Actinomycetales > Microbacteriaceae > Microbacterium. The sequence continues at coordinate 225,074 of NZ_JBIMKU010000004.1, read as the reverse complement.
ACATCGAGGTCCGCATCGGTCTCGACGCGTGCCGGGCTCTGCGCGAAGTTCGCGATGATCTCGAGCCCGCCCCGACGCAGGCGGAACACGCCCCGCGCGTCGGCTGAGGCATCCAGTGACGCGAAGGACGGATCCGTGAGGGCGGGGATGCGCGCGCGCAGCGCGATCAGCGAGCGGTAGAGCGCGTGGATGCGGGCGTGCCTGCCGCCCTGGCGCTCCTCCCAATCGAGCTTCGAGCGCAGGAACGTCTCGGGATCCTGCGGATCGGGGACGACGGAGCGGTCCCACCCCATCGCGGCGAACTCCGCGATGCGCCCCTCGGCCGTCGCACGCCCGAGCTCCGGCTCGGGATGCGACGTGAAGAACTGCCACGGCGTCGAGGCGGCCCACTCCTCGCCCATGAACAGCATCGGCGTGAACGGCGTCAGGACCGTCAGGACGGCTGCGATCGCCAGTCCGCCCTCGTCGAGCGACTGCGAGAGGCGATCGCCCGCCGCGCGATTGCCGATCTGGTCGTGATCCTGCCCGAACGTCACGAGGCGCGAGGTCGGGATGCGGGGATCGATCGGGTGTCCGTGTTCGCGCCCGCGGAACGACGACCACGTGCCGTCGTGGAAGAACCCTCGCGTCGCGACTTTGGCGAGCGCCGACAGCGGGGCGAAATCGGCGTAGTAGCCCGTCGTCTCGGCCGTCAGCGCCACGTGGAGGGCGTGGTGGTAGTCGTCGTCCCACTGGGCCGTCAGACCGTAGCCGCTCGCCTCGCGAGCCGTGACCAGCCGTGCATCGTTGAGATCCGATTCGGCGATGAGGGTGAGGGGGCGCCCGAGGTGCGCGCTCAGGGCGTCCACTTCCTCGGCGATCTCCTGGAGGATGTGCTTCTCGGAGGAATCCTTGAGCGCGTGGACGGCGTCGAGCCGCAGGCCGTCGACATGATGGTCGCGCAGCCACATGAGCGCGTTGTCGACGATGTATCGGCGCACCTCCGGTTCGTCGAGGTCGATCGAGGAGCCCCACGTGTTGCGCTCGGCATCGCGCAGGTACGGCCCGAACTCGGGAAGGTAGTTGCCGCTCGGGCCGAGATGGTTGTGCACGACGTCCTGGATGACGGCGAGCCCGCGGGCGTGGCACGCATCGACGAACCGCTGATACGCGGCGGGCCCTCCGTAGACCTCGTGGACGGCATACCAGAGCACGCCGTCATAGCCCCAGTTGTGCACCCCGTTGAAGGCGTTGACGGGGAGGACCTCGACGAACGTCACGCCGAGGTCGACCAGGTGATCGAGTCTGCCGATCGCCGCGTCCAGCGTGCCCTCGGTCGTGAACGTTCCGATGTGGAGCTCGTAGATCACACCACCGGCGAGCGGGCGCCCCGTCCACGATGCGTCGCGCCATTCGTGGGCGCCGGGATCGAAGACCGCCGACAGGTCGTGCACGCCCCGTGGCTGCCGACGCGAGCGCGGATCGGGCCGCGCGGTGTCCGCGTCATCCAGCACGAAGCCGTACTCGTCGCCGTCGTCGAGCGCGACGTCGACGCGCCACCAGCCGCCGTCGTGAAGCGAGAGGTCGACATCTTCCAGCGCGGGACGGCGCAGCCGCACTCGATCGACTCGGGGGGCCCACACCTCGATCATGACGGGTCCCCTTCCGGCGCGAGCAGGGCGACGGGGTAGGTCGACAGCAGCTCGGCGAGGGCGATCGCACCGCCGTCGTAGCGCCGGCCCGTGAAGACATCCCGGAGCGAGCCGGACGCGACGAGCACCGCGGCATCCGCCCACCCTCCGCGCCGTGCGAGACCGGTCGGCAGCCGCGTGGCCACCGTGACCGCGCCGCCGGTGTCGTAGGCGATCGCGTGCGGTGCCGCCTCGCCGACGACGGTGAGCGGCCGGTAGCGCGTGTACAGCTCGGGTCGGTCGCGTCGCAGGCGCAGCGCGCGCGAGGTGATGAGCAGCTTGGCGGCCCCCGAATCGTCGACGAGCGGGACCGCTCCTGCGTCGAGCTCCGCGAGCATGCGCCGACGGAGGGCGAAGTCGACCGGGCGGCGGTTGTCGGGATCGACGAGCGACTGCTCCCACAGCTCCGAGCCCTGATACACGTCGGGGACTCCGGGACCGGTGAGCTGCAGCGTCTTGGCCGCGAGTGCGTTCGACCAGCCGGCCGGAGAGATCTCGGTCACGAACCGCTCGACGGTGCCGCGCGCCGCACCGAAGGCCGAGTCCACGAGCGCGTGCATGCGCTCCTCGAACGCGGCGTCGGGATGCCACCATCCGGTCGCCTCGGCGGCCTCCCGCGCCGCCTTCTCGGCGTAGGCGTGCAGCCGTTGCGCCGACGCGGGCCACGATCCGACGATCGCCTGCCACAGCAGGTCGTCGAACGGCCCGTGTCCGGTGGAGCCGACCGCCCGCAGCTCGGCGAGCGTCCGGGCCCAGGCATCCGGGATCTCCGACAGCACCGCGAGGCGCGCGCGCACATCCTCCCCCCGCTTCGTGTCGTGCGTCGAGAGGGCGGTCATGGCGTGGGGCCACGTGGCCAGGCGCGACTGCCGCGCGCGATGGAACTCCGCGACCGACAGCGAGAAGACGCTCGGGTCGCCCCCGACCTCGGTCAGCGTGCCGAGCCTGTTGTAGCGGTAGAACGCGGTGTCCTCGACGCCCTTGGCCATGACCGGACCCGTCGTCTGCTGGAAGCGCCGCGCGACGGGATTCGAGGGATCCGAGAGCACCGGTACGAGCGCGCCGATCGCTTCCGCGAGATCGGGACGCCGGACGGATGCCTCGGCGGCAGCGGTGCGCAGATGCTCGATCCCCGCAGGGAGATACGACCGATAGACCGGGAAGCACGCCAACAGCTCCGCCAGGGCGTCCTCGGCGTGCGGGATCGAGGTGGGCAGTTCGCGCGCGAGGCGGCAGATCTCCGCGACCTGGATCGTGTCGGCGATCATGCGCTTGGTCGTGTGGATGAGGTCGTGCCAGTCCTCCGGTCGCCCCCGGAGCCGCGTCGCGAGCTCGTCGAGCGCCGTCTCGCCGCCGGGGTCCACGAGCACGCGGTCGATCTCGCCGAGTGCGTCGTAGCCCGTCGTGCCGGCCGTGCGCCAGTCGCCCGGGAGATCCTCGCCGTGCTCGAGGATCTTCTCGACGAGGACGTACGCGTCGCCCGTCGCCTCCGCGAGCCGGCTCAGGTATCCGCCCGGATCGACGAGGCCGTCCGGGTGATCCACGCGCAGACCGTCGACCAGCCCGTCATCGGTCCACCGCAGGATCTCGGCGTGCGACTCGGCGAAGACCTGCGGGTCCTCCACCCGCAGGCCCGCGAGCGTGGTGACGGCGAAGAACCGGCGGTAGTTGAGTTCGCCCGCCTCGTCGCGCCAGAATCGCAGCTCGTAGTTCTGCGCATCGACCACCGCGCGCGTGTCGTCCGCTCCCGCCGTGCCGGACGCGAGCGGCAGCACGTGGTCGAAGTAGCGCAGTGTGCCGTACGGCGCGTCCGGTGCGGCATCGGTCACGATCTCGATGTCATCGCTCACGTCGTCCAGCGGTGCGGCGAGGATCGGCAGCCGCACCTTTCCGTCGCCCGCCGCCCAGTCGATGTCGAACGCGACCGCGTATCGCGAATCCCGACCGCGCATGAGCACATCCCACCACCACGGGTTCTCGCGCGGCGCACCCACGCCCATGTGATTGGGCACGATGTCGACCAGGATGCCGAGGCCCTCATTCCGCGCCGCGTCGACGAATCGGGCGAAGCCCTCCGCGCCACCGCGAGCGGGATCGATGCGCGAGGGGTCCACGACGTCGTAGCCGTGATCCGACCCCTCGCTCGCCGTGAGGATCGGCGACAGGTACACCCACGACACCCCGAGATTCCGGAGGTAGTCGGTCACCGCGGCCGCGGCATCCAGATCGAAGTCCCGGCGAATCTGGAGCCGGTAGGTCGAGATCGGATGCCGGGTCATGTCACAGCTCCGACTTCGGCGCCTGCGCCGGCAGATCGTCGGGATGCAGGGGGTTCGCCTGCGCCGTGAGAGATGCGGCGACCGAGTGGTCGACCTCGGGCTCGGGGAGATAGTGCTCGCGCAGCACCATGAGCGATTTCCCCTCCAGAGGCACGACCTCGCCGGGCTCGATCGGTTCGGTGTTGGCGCGCGAACCGGCCGTGTCGATCAGTACGTCCCACTCCGGGCTGAAGCGCGGCGACGGCAGCTGGAAGTCCGTGGTCTCGTCGCCCGCGTTGAACAGGACGATGAAGTGGGTGTCGGCGATCTCCGTGCCGCGACGGTCGCGCTCGCGGATGCCGCCGCCGTTGAGGAACACGCCGATCGCGCGACCGAACCCGGAATCCCAGTCCTCGGGCTGCATGACCGAGCCGTCGGGTCGCAGCCACACGATGTCGGGGATCGGCGAGCCCTCCTCCATCTTCACGGGGCGCCCGTCGAAGAAGCGGCTGCGTCGGAACGTCGGATGCTCGCGCCGCAGGCGCGCGAGCGCGGCCGTGAACTCGACGAGGGGCTGATCGACATCGGACCAATCGATCCAGGTGATCTCGTTGTCCTGCGCGTAGCCGTTGTTGTTGCCGCCCTGCGTACGGCCCAGCTCGTCGCCGTGGAGCAGCATCGGCACGCCCTGGGACAGCAGGAGGGTCGCGATGAAGTTGCGCTGCTGCCGGGCACGCAGCGCATTGATCTCGGGGTCGTCGGTCGGCCCCTCGACGCCGAAGTTGGACGAACGGTTGAACGACTCTCCGTCGTTGTTGTCCTCGCCGTTGGCCTCGTTGTGCTTGTCGTTGTACGAGACGAGGTCGCGCAGGGTGAAGCCGTCGTGCGCGGTGACGAAGTTGATGGATGCCACGGGCCGCCGCCCGGAGTGCTCGTACAGATCGGCGGAACCGGTCAGGCGCGACGCGAACTCGCCGAGCGCCTGCGGCTCGCCGCGCCAGAAGTCGCGCACGGTGTCGCGGTACTTGCCGTTCCATTCGGTCCACTGCGGGGGGAAGTTGCCGACCTGGTACCCGCCGGGCCCGACATCCCACGGCTCGGCGATGAGCTTCACCTGCGAGACCACGGGATCCTGCTGCACGAGCTCGAAGAAGGTGGCGAGCCGATCGACCTCGTAGAACTCCCGCGCGAGCGTCGATGCCAGGTCGAACCGGAACCCGTCGACGTGCATCTCGAGCACCCAGTAGCGCAGCGAGTCCATGATGAGCTGCAGGGTGTGCGGGTGCCGGACGTTGAGGCTGTTGCCCGTGCCCGTGTAGTCGGTGTAGTACCTCTTGTCGTCGTCCTCGAGGTGGTAGTAGGCGGCGTTGTCGATGCCGCGCATCGAGAGCGTCGGGCCCATGTGATTGCCCTCGGCGGTGTGGTTGTAGACGACGTCGAGGATGACCTCGATGCCCGCCGCGTGGAGCGCGCGGACCATACCCTTGAACTCCTGCACCTGCTGCCCGCGATCGCCGGTCGAGGAGTAGGTGTTCTGGGGCGCGAAGAACGCGATCGTGTTGTAGCCCCAGTAGTTCGAGAGCCCCTTGTCCTGGAGCGTCGAGTCGTCGACGAACTGGTGCACCGGCATGAGCTCGATCGCCGTGATGCCGAGCTTGACGAGGTGGTCGATCACAGCCGGGTGCGCGACGCCGCTGTACGTGCCGCGCAGCTCCTCGGGGACGTCGGGATGCAGTTCCGTCAGCCCCTTCACATGCGCCTCGTAGATGAACGATTCCGCGTAGGGAGTCTTCGGCTGCCGATCGCCGGTCCAGTCGAAGAACGGACTGATGACGATGCCCTTCATCATCGCGGCCGCGGAGTCGTCGTCGTTGCGCGAGTCGGGGTCGCCGAAGTCGTAGCCGAACACCGACTGACCCCACTGCACCTGACCTTCGACCGCCTTCGCGTACGGATCGAGCAGCAGCTTGTTGGGGTTGAAGCGCAGGCCGCGCGACGGATCGTTCTCCCCGTGCACGCGATAGCCGTAGCGCTGACCCGGTCCGACATGCGGCAGGTAGGCGTGCCAGACGAAGGCATCCACGTCGACGAGCTCGACGCGCGTCTCATGCCCCCGCTCGCCGAAGAGACAGAGCTCCACCTTCGTCGCACCTTCGCTGAAGAGCGCGAAGTTCGTGCCGTTCCCGTCGAACGTCGCCCCCAGCGGGTAGGTCGATCCCGGCCATGCCTCCACGGCGTCCCCCATTTCCGGCGGTTCATCGTCCGCCGTACTCAGGCTAGTCAGCCGTGTGGCCGCGGGAGGCGGCTGGACTCCGCGGGTTCAGTCGGGTAAGAGGTCGGGCCGGCGTTCACGTGTGCGCTCGACCTGCTGATCGCGGCGCCAGCGTGCCACCTTGCCGTGGTCGCCGCCGCGCAGGATCTCGGGCACGTCGTAGCCCCGCCACGACGCGGGCTTCGTGTAGGACGGATACTCCAGCAAGCCGTCCTCGTGAGACTCCTCGACGAGGCTCTCGGGGTTGCCGACGACCCCGGGCACGAGGCGCCCGATCGCCTCGATCATCGCCATCGCGGCGACTTCGCCGCCGTTGAGCACGTAGTCGCCGAGGCTGACGAGGCGCACCTCCCCGAGCGTCGCGGCGTAGGCGAACACGCGCTCATCGATGCCCTCGTAGCGGCCGCAGCCGAAGACGAGGTGCGGCGCCCCCGACAGCTCGCGCGCGGTCGCCTGCGTGAAGCGCTCCCCCGCCGGCGACGGGAAGACGAAGACGGGGCGGGATGCGGCATCCATCGCCACGGCATCGAGCGCCTCGCCCCACGGCTCGGGCTTCATGACCATGCCGGCGCCGCCGCCGTACGGGGTGTCGTCGACCGTGCGATGGCGGTCGTGGGTGTGATCGCGCAGGTCGTGGACGCGGATGTCGAGGATGCCCTTGCCGCGGGCCCTGCCCAGCAGCGAGACCTCGAGCACGTCGAAGAACTCGGGGAAGATCGAGACGACGTCGATGCGCACGTCAGTCCTCTACGGGCTCTTCCTCGACGGGCGCCTCTTCGGCCTCGGCGTCGGGGACCTCTTCGAACAGGCCCGGCGGGGGCGTCACGATGACACGGCCGGCGACGACGTCCACCTCGGGGACGATCGCCTTCACGAACGGCACGAGCACTTCGCCGCCCGCGGTCTTGACGATGAGGAGGTCCTGCGCGGGGAGATGGTCGACGCGGATGACGCGGCCCACGGTCGCGCCGTCGCGCACGACGTCGAGGCCGACGAGCTGGTGGTCGTACCAGGCGTCCTCCTCGGCGGGCGCGTCCGTGGAGTCCTGGTCGATCCAGAGGATCGCGCGGATGAGCTCTTCGGCCGTGTCACGGTCGTCGACGCCCTCGAAGAATGCGACGGCGTGGCTGTTCATCCAGCGGAACTCGCGCACCGTCAGCGGCTTGCCGTGCCACGGGGAGGATTCGGGAACCTGCAGCGTGAAGGTCGTGCCCGGTGCGAAGCGACCCTCGGGGTCGTCGGTGTAGAGCTCGAGCTTGAACGCGCCCTTGAGTCCGTGCGCCTTGACGAGGCGACCGACACGGAGCTGCGTGCGGTCTGCGGGTGCGGCGGCCATCAGTCGTCGGCGACGTCGACGCGCACGCGGCGGCCGTCGGCGAGAGCGGAGATGAGCGTGCGCAGCGCCTTGGCCGTGCGGCCGCCGCGCCCGATCACGCGTCCACGGTCGTCCGGGTGCACACGCACCTCGAGGACGTCGCCGCGAGGAGACGTGGACGAGTGGATGCGGACGTCGTCCGGGTGATCGACGATCCCCTTGACGACGTGCTCGAGCGCGGCGGCGAGCAAGGTCTTACTCGGCCGGTGCGGCGTCGGCCTCAGCGGCCTCCGCCTCGACAGGAGCCTCGGCGACGGGCTCTTCGGCCTTCTTCTCGGCCTTGGGCTTGACGACCGACTTCTTCGACGAGTCGACCTCGAAGGCCTCCTTCGTCGCGGCCGTCTGCACGGTCGAGACGGCGTCGGCGTCGCCCTGGAACTTGCCCCAGTCGCCGGTCAGCTTGAGAAGCACGAGGACCTGCTCGGTCGGCTGCGCGCCGACGCCGAGCCAGTACTGCGCACGCTCGGAGTCGACCTCGATGAACGAGGGCTGCTCGGTGGGGTGGTACTTGCCGATCTCTTCGATGACACGACCATCGCGCTTGGTGCGCGAGTCGGCGACGACGATGCGGTAGTACGGCGCGCGGATCTTGCCCATGCGCTTGAGACGGATCTTGACAGCCACGATTCTCCTGAATGTGTGGGAGTGGACGAACTGGTCGCCTGGAGAGTGGGGTGCACACCCGGCGGAAGCTCTGAAGGGGGACGCTCGCACTGGATAGAGGGTCGAGTACGTCGTCCGACCCTCTATTCTGCCAGATGACACGGCACGTCGCGAACCATCGCGCGACGCGACGCGCGTGCCAGACTGAGCGGATGACGGAGGCTTTCGCGACATCCGCCCGCGCGTCGGTCGGATTGGAATGGGAGCTCATGCTCGCGGACGGCGAGACGGGCGATCTCGTCCCGCGTGCCCCCGAGGTGATCGACGTCCTCGAAGACGTCACCGAGCACGAGCGCTACACCGTGACGGGTGAGCTGCTCACGAACACCGTCGAGGTCACGAGCGGCATCGGCGACACCATCGCCGCCGCGGTCGACGACATCGCCGACGCGATCGCCGCCGTTCGCACCGTCACCAACCCGCTCGACATCGAGCTGCTGTGCGCCGGCAGCCACCCGTTCGCCCAGTGGTACGACCAGCAGGTCACGGACAAGACGCGGTACCACAAGCTCATCGAGCGCACGCAGTGGTGGGGCCGCAACATGATGATCTGGGGCATCCACGTGCATGTCGGCGTCGAGGACGTCAACAAGGTCTTCCCCATCATCAACGCCCTCACGGTGTATCTCCCCCACCTTCAGGCGCTGTCGGCATCGAGCCCGTTCTGGGCCGGGGAGCGCACGGGGTACGCCTCGAACCGTGCGCTGGTGTTCCAGCAGCTGCCGACCGCGGGACTCCCCTGGCCGCTGCGCGACTGGGCGGAGTTCGAGACCTACCTCGACGGGATGGTGCGCACGGGGGTCATCGCCGACGCGAGCGAAGTGCGGTGGGACATCCGGCCCGCTCCGCGCTGGGGGACGATCGAGGTGCGCGCGTGCGACGGGATGTCGACCCTGCCCGAGCTCGCGGCCGTGGCATCCCTCGTCCAGGTGCTCGTCGAGCACTTCTCACGCGAACTCGACGAAGGGCGCGAGCTCGTCACGCTTCCGCCGTGGTTCGTGCGTGAGAACAAGTGGCGCTCCGCGCGCTACGGACTCGACGCCCGGGTGATCGTGGATGCCGAGGGCACGCAGCGACCGGTCGCGGAGCATCTGCGCGAGACGACGGAGCGACTCGCCGACATCGCCGTCGACCTCAAGTGCGCGCGCGAGTTCGCGGGGCTCGAGAGGATCCTGACGGAGGGCGCGAGTTCGACGCGCCAGACGCTCGTCGCCGACGCCGCGAACGGCGACCTGCGCGAAGTGGTGCAGCACCTCATCCGGGAGTTCCGCGCGGGACCGACGCTGCGCGAGCACCTCGCATCACTGGGGCACTGACGCCGGCTCCTCCTCCAGCACGAACGTCGACAGTCCGTGCTCGGTCTTCTGCCAGTAGTGCGGCTTCGTGATGAGCTGCCACAGCGCCTTGTACGACGCCGCGGAGTGCAGCAGCCAGTAGACCGGGTTGAGGACCGCCCATCCGACGAGCCAGAACGCGCCGCGCTTGTACGGGCCCATCATGTTGAGGTACACCATCAGCGCGTTCCCGATCAGGAAGTTGAGCAGGCACAGCCACAGCACGACGGGCGGGAACGCGGCGGACGCATCGAACCACGGGAACACGAACGAGACGATCGTCAGGGCCGTGAACGGGATGACCCCGAGGAAGGTGAGCGGCGTGCCGGCGATGAGCAGCGCGAACGCGGCGAATCGCCGGAAGCCGATCTCCCGGATGAGGGCGAACGGACGCCGCGCATGCACGAGTGCCGTCTGCATATAGCCCTTGATCCACCGGCTCCGCTGGCCGATGAAGATCCCCATGTGAGAGGTCGCCTCCTCCATCGTGGTGGAGTCGACGACACCGACGCGGTAGCCCAGAGCGCTGGCGCGGATGCCGAGGTCGGCATCCTCGGTGACGTTGTACGGATCCCAGCCACCGAGCTCGCGCAGCGCTCCCGTGCGGAAGTGGTTCGACGTGCCGCCGAGCGGGATCGGCAGGTCGCGCACGTCGAGTCCCGTCAGCATGTAGTCGAACCAGTAGCTGTACTCGAGCGAGAACATGCGGGTGAGGATGTTCTCGCGCGCGTTGAAGTAGTTGAGCGCCGCCTGCATGACGACCACCGACGGATCGGCCCGCGAGAAGGCGATGAGGGTCTTCTTGAGCTGATCGGGCTCGGGGGCGTCCTCGGCGTCGTAGATCACGAGGTATTCGCCGCGGGCGACCTCGAGGCCCACGTTGCACGCGCGGGGCTTGGTCTGCGGTGAGCCCTTCGGGATCGTGACGACCGTGAAGTTCGCAGGCGGATCGCTCACCGCGATGGCATCCCGCGTCTCGTCGTCCTCCTCCTCCACGAGGATCAGGATCTCGAGCTTCTCGGCGGGATAGTCCAGCCGACCGAGGTTCTCGACGAGACGGCCGACGATGCGCGCCTCGCGGAACACGGGGACGAGCACCGTGTAGATCGGCAGCTCCTCATCCTTCAGCTGAGCGATGTCGCCCTTGCTCACATGCGCGACGAGGTCGTAGCGCGAACCGCGCAGCGCCACGACGAACTTGAAGAGCGTGCTCGCCAGGAAGACGGCGCTCGCGACCGCGATCAGCGCGATGAGGGTGGGCAGCGGCCACACGACGGCGCAGGCGAGGACGACGACGAGCAGGATGACGCCCACGACCTTCTGGGATCGCGACAGCACGGCGCGCGCCGACAGCACGGGGTCGATGCGGTAGAGACCGTCGGCGGCCTGATCGGCGAACTCGGCGCTGAAGCGGTCGGTGAGCACGCCGACGATCGCCGACTGCGCCACCTCCGTCTCGCGGATCGGCGCGCCGATCGCGGCTTCGATCCGCGCGCGACGGCGAGGCGTCACGGGCGCGGACACCGCGACATCCACGACGTCTCCGTCGCGCCGGACGGGCAGCCACCCCTCGGTCGCGTACGTCGTGCGGAGTCCGGGGTCGAGCAGCGTCGTGTCGACCTGCAGTGGAGCTGTCATGACGCGCCTCCTGTCAGTACACCCATCCAGGCGGTCACGGTGGGGTTCGCGAAGGCCTGAGCCCACCCGATCGCCCACAGCACCACCGACGTCGCGATCGTGAGCACGCGATCGCGGGTGGTGAGGGCGAGCGGCACGACGGCGACGGCGAGCAGCAGCATCATCGTGTAGTTGATGCCCGCGACGCCCGTGGGGGTCAGTCCCACGATGAAGGCCAGCAGTGTCACCGCGGTGAGCATGGCGGCCGTCAGCCCGACACCCGGAAAGCGCAGGAACAGCGCCGTGATGATGACCACGATCGTCGGCGCGAGGTAGAGCAGTCCGCCGGGGCTCAGCAGATACGAGCCGACGGACGTCGCACGCTCGGGGTTCCACGCGAGGTCGCCGCGGATCATCGCGAGCGGTCCGACGCGGAAGATGACACCGAGCAGCATCAGCGAGCCCAGGAACGCGAGCGTCGGGAAGATCACGACGATCGCGTTCGCCGCGCGCGAGCCGTCGCGCGAGCGGATGATGAAGGTGGATGCCGCGGCCGCCACGAGCGCGGCGAACAGGCCGGTCGAGTCCGAGAACGCCGACGCGGCGAAGAGCAGTCCGGCGCGGAAGCCCGCCTGCGTGTTGGCGAACGTCACGAAGCGCACGAGGTCGATCATGCCGAGGCCGAAGAAGGTCAGCCCGAGCGTCGCTTCGAAGCTCGTCGTGACGATGTACGCCCACAGGGGCGTGAGCGCCAGGGTGAGGACGAACACGAGCCGGACGGGGAGCACGAATCCCTTGCGCTGCATGGACTGCACGACGAGCTGCAGCATGAGCCCCCCGACGAGGCATCCCGTGATCGCGAGCCCGAACGCCCCACCGGGGATCACGAGCGCGAGCAGGCTCGTGATCGGCGGATACAGCTGGCCGAGGGTCTCGACCTCGGACGATCCCCAGGGCAGCGACTGGACGCGCTCGGCGAGCACGCCGTTGGCGGTACCCGTCCAGTCTCCGCCCGAGGCGAGCTGGAACCAGATCGCGATCGCGAGGAACGGCACTGCCACGATCAGGCGCACCGCCCACCGCAGCCAGCGGTTGGCGGGGAACTTCCCGATGTGTCCCGTGTCGCTCTCCACGAAGAGCGGGATGTCTCTGACGAAGACGCTGCTAGCGCTCACCCATCCTCAGCCGTTCCCCCCATAAACCCGCTCGCGCGGCCCCCAGCCGTACGCAGTCCGCTCAGGCTATCGGGGGAATCGACGCAGTGGCCAATCAGCCACGCCCGAGGAGCTTCTGCAGCTCCGCGAGGTCGGCCTCGCTCGGCGCGCCCTTCGCGCCGCCGAGGCCGAAGCCCGAGCCGGTCGGGGTCGCCGGCTGCGCGGCGATGCCGGCGTTCTCGGCGGCGCGCTTCGCCGGATTGCCCGAACGCGACCCCTTGGCCTTCTGCTGCTTGCCGCGCTTGGCCGATGCTCCGGGGCGCTGACCGGGGATGGGACCCATGCCGGGGATGTTCGGCGTGCCGCCCCGGGCGACGGTCTTCATCATCTTGGCGGCCTGGTCGAAGCGCTGCACGAGCTGATTGACGTCGGTCACGGTCATGCCAGAACCGCGCGCGATGCGCAGGCGCCGCGAGCCGTTGAGGAGCTTCGTGTTGCGGCGCTCGGCGGGCGTCATCGAGCGGATGATCGCCTCGGTGCGGTCGATCTCGCGCTCGTCGAAGTCGTCGAGCTGCTGCTTCATCTGGCCCATGCCCGGCAGCATCCCGAGCATCTTCTTCATCGAGCCCATCTTGCGCATCTGCTGCATCTGGGCGAGGAAGTCCTCGAGCGTGAACTGCTCGGTGGCGAGCTTCTCGGCCATCTTCATGGCCTCTTCCTCGTCGAAGGCCTGCTGGGCCTGCTCGATGAGGGTCAGGATGTCGCCGAGGTCGAGGATGCGGCTCGCCATGCGGTCGGGGTGGAACGGCTCGAGATCGTCGAGCCCCTCTCCCGTGGAGGCGAAGATGATGGGGCGGCCCGTGATCGAGGCGACCGAGAGCGCGGCTCCGCCCTTCGAGTCGCCGTCGAGCTTCGACAGCACCACGCCGGTGAAGTCGACGCCCTCCTGGAACGCCTTCGCGGTGTTGACGGCATCCTGCCCGCTCATCGCGTCGATGACGAAAAGCACCTCATCGGGATCGGTCGCGCGGCGGATGTCACCGGCCTGCTTCATGAGCTCGGCGTCGACGCCGAGGCGGCCGGCGGTGTCGATGATGACGATGTCGTGCTGCTGGCGCCGCGCGGTCTCGACGCCGTCCTTGGCGACCTTGACGGGGTCGCCGACGCCGTTGCCGGGCTCGGGTGCGTAGATCGCGGCGCCGGCCTGCTGCGCGACGACCTGGAGCTGGTTGACGGCGTTGGGCCGCTGGAGGTCGGCCGCGACGAGCAGGGGCGTGTGTCCGTCCTTCTCGAGCTGCTTGGCGAGCTTGCCCGCGAACGTCGTCTTGCCCGAGCCCTGGAGCCCCGCGAGCATGATGACGGTCGGCGGGTTCTTGGCGAACTGCAGCCGTCGCTGCTGCCCGCCCAGGATCGCGACGAGCTCCTCGTTGACGATCTGCACGACCTGCTGCGCGGGGTTGAGCGCCCGGTTCACCTCGTCGCCCAGGGCGCGCTCGCGCACCTTGGCGGTGAAGTCCTTGACGACCGGGAGCGCGACGTCGGCCTCGAGCAGCGCCCGGCGGATCTCGCGGACGGTGCCGTCGACGTCGGCGGGGGTGAGCTGCCCCTTCTTCCGCAGATTGCGGAAGGTGTCGGTCAGCCGGTCGGAGAGTGTGCCGAAAGTCGCCATGATGCGCCAAGTTTACGCGTTCGCGGTGACTCCCAGCGTTGCGCGCAACTGTTCCCTGACACGCGCGTATCGCGTGCGCGCGGTCGAATCCGGGATGCCGAGCAGTTCGGCGGCCTGGACGAGCGTCATCCGCTCCCAGTGCACGAGTCGAACGAGTTCCGCGTCGTCCGGATCGAGCCGCTCGACGGCGTCGCGCACCTCGAGTCCGGCGTCGGCGGGCGGCGCTGCGGCATCCCCCGTCGTGTGCCGGATGCGGTCGGCGAGGGCCCAGCGACGACGCTCGCCCCGCGCGTGGTTCTGCAGGGTTCCGCGCGCGATGCCGAACAGCCACATCCGCGCGCGCTCGGGATCACCGGGCAGGTCGGCGATCCGCCGCCACGCCACCACCATCGTCTCGCCGAGCAGATCCGGGGCGTCGTCGAGCCCTGCGCGACGCTGCAGATAGGCGAGGAGATCGCCGGATGCCGCGGTCAGTGCGCCGGTGAGCCTCCGCTCGTCACGGCTCACGGGGCGGTGTCCGGCCCGGTCGGGAACGTAACGGAGCCGTTCTCGTCCATGCAGAAGGTCAGCGACTGCTCGGCGCTGAACACGCCCGCGCCGAACCCCGCGCTTTCCGCCTCCAGGGCGATGCGTTCCCACACCGCGGCGCTGACCGCGGACCAGTAGCGCTCGTCCGGTGACTGCCGCTCGGCATCGGCGGCCGGTGGATCCTCCTTCTCCCACTGCTCCATTCGCGCCAGGTATCCGTCCACGTCGGCGAGCGCGACCAGATCGTTGCGGCCTGCGAACTCGCGGAGCCACTGCTCTGCGTCGGCGTTCATGCTGTCGACCTCGAAGATGCGCTGCTCGCACTGGATTCCGCTCGGGAGCCGATACTCGAAAGATACGTACGGGTCCTTCTGCGGGCCCGCCCACGGGAAGAGATCGGTTGCGGTCGCGACGCCCGCACCGCCGAGGATCACCGCCGCGAGCACGCTCGACGCGATGACGATGCGGCGTCGGCGCGGCCGGGGAGCCTTCCCGTGCGCCTCGGCGATCATCGCCGCGAGGTCGGCGTCTCGGGGCGCGCGGATCGCGGGGGCCGAGCGATCGAGCAGATCGTCGAGCAGGTCGGGGGTCATGTCGCCTCCATCGTCAGGGATGTCTCACCCCGTACGTGTCCGGCATGCGCGCTTCCGTCCGCGCGACCGTCACCCCTCCGGTCCGAGTTCCTGGAAGATCGTGAGCTGGAGATCGGCCGGCCCGCGGAGACGGGCGTTGACGGATCGCCACGGCGTTTCGCGGGCGGATGCCTCGATCACCGCTCCCCCGGCCACGAGGCGGTCCACGGCACCCGCGGTGTCGGCGACCTCCAGCCCGACGCGCAGGCGCTCGCTCGGGGCATCGCCGCCGGTCTCCACCCCGTCGATGAAGGCGACCTGCGCGAGGTTGGCGAGCTCGAGTGTCGCTCTGCCGGCATCCAGGATCACGACGCGTGCTCCGCCGTCGGCCTCGTACGCCTCGGCCTGCGGCATCCCGACGACATCGCGGTAGAACGCGAGCGCCTCTTCGAACGCGGGCGCCTGCACGACCAGGCGCAACTGGCGCACGGCACCGGCCGGCTCTCCCGCGGCGAGCGACGCGGCGCGCTCGAGGAATCGATCGAGCGAGGTGCGACCGGCGCCGTCGTGCGCCCATGCCTCGATCGCGGCGAGCACGGCTCCGCCCCACGCGGCGCCCGCGATGTCGGCGGCGAGCCGGTCGCGTCCGCCGCGCACGAGACGGTCGGCGACGAGGGAGGCGATGCGCGCACGGCGGAGCGCGGCCTCGCGCTCCAGTTCGAGCTCGAGTCCCATGGCGCCCGTGTTGACGATCGCGAGGGCGAGCGGGTCGGGCGTGAAGCCGGATGCCACGGCGACCACCGCCGCGCGCACGGAGGCGGCGGCATCCGTCGTCTCGTCATCCCGCAGGCGCGCCTCGAGGGTCGCGATCCGCGCGTCGAGACCCGACCACAGGATGTCGGACTTCGAGCCGAAGTAGTTGAAGAAGCTCGAGCGGCTGACGCCCGCCCGCTGCGCGATGTCGACGACGGACGTCGCCTCGAATCCGCGTTCGAGGAAGAGCTCGCACGCCGCTTCCGCGAGGGTCTCTCGGGATGACGAACGGGGTCTGCCAGCGCGGGACTCGGTGCTCACGCCTCCACGCTATTGCGCGACCGGCCGTCTTGACCATCGTCTATTGTTAGACGCGATCCAATAACCGGAGGGCGTCATGCTCGATATCCAGTACGCGGGGCTCGCGCCGTCGTTCGTGCCCTACCTCGACGGCTGGGCGCTGCAGCGCAGCATCCATTCCGACGTCGTCTCCGGCGACCGTCCCGACACCCTCCTGCTCCTCGAGCACGAGGCCGTGTACACGGCGGGCAAGCGCACCGAGCCGCACGAGCGCCCCGCCGACGGCACTCCGGTCGTCGATGTCGACAGGGGCGGCAAGATCACGTGGCACGGACCGGGGCAGCTCGTCGGCTACCCCATCGTGCGACTGCCGGAGCCGGTCGACGTCGTCGCGCACGTGCGCCGCATCGAGCGGCTGCTCATCGACGCGCTGCGCGAGCACGGCGTCGACGGGTATCAGGTCGATGGCCGCAGCGGTGTGTGGGTGCGCCGGCCGCTGTCCGAGGACAAGGTCGCCGCGATCGGCGTCCGGGTCGAGAAGGGTGTCACGATGCACGGCTTCGCCGTCAACTGCGACAACACCCTCGCGGGATTCCGCGGCATCATCCCGTGCGGCATCACGGACGCCGGCGTGACGACCGTGAGCGAAGTGGTGGGACGGGACGTCTCGCCCGCGGACATCGTCGATTCCATCGCCCGCGCGTTCACGGCCGAGTACGCGGGGGTCGCCGCGTGAGCGCGTGCGGAACGCCGGCGTCCTCCGCTCCGGCGACGGGTCCGGACGGGCGCAGGCTCCTGCGCCTGGAGGTGCGCAACGCGCAGACGCCCATCGAGCGCAAGCCCGAGTGGATCAAGACGAAGGCCAAGATGGGGCCGGAGTATCAGGCGCTGCATGCGCTCGTGAAGTCGGAGGAGCTGCACACCGTCTGCCAGGAGGCGGGATGCCCCAACATCTACGAGTGCTGGGAGGATCGCGAGGCCACGTTCCTCATCGGCGGCTCGCAGTGCACGCGTCGCTGCGACTTCTGCCAGATCGACACGGGCAAGCCCGCCGACTACGACACGGACGAGCCCCGTCGCGTCGCCGAGAGCGTCGTGCGCATGAACCTGCGCTACGCGACGGTCACCGGCGTCGCGCGCGACGACCTGCCCGACGGCGGAGCCTGGCTGCACGCCGAGACGGTGCGGCAGATCCACGCGATGAACCCCAATACCGGCGTCGAGATCCTCGCGACGGACTTCGATGGCGACCCGCACCTGCTCGGCGAGGTGTTCGACAGCCGCCCGGAGGTGTTCGCCCACAATGTCGAGACCGTGCCGCGCATCTTCAAGCGCATCCGCCCGGCCTTCCGCTACGAGCGCTCGCTCGATGTGCTGACGCAGGCGCGAGCGGCGGGGCTCATCACGAAGTCGAACCTCATCCTCGGCATGGGCGAGGAGCCCGAAGAGGTCGTGCAGGCGCTGCAGGACCTGCACGAAGCCGGCACCGACATCATCACGATCACCCAGTACCTGCGGCCCTCGCCGCGTCACCTCCCGGTGGCACGCTGGGTCAAGCCGCAGGAGTTCGTCGAGTTCAAGGACGAGGCCGAGCGCATCGGGTTCCTCGGCGTGCTCGCGGGGCCGCTCGTGCGCTCCTCGTACCGTGCGGGGCGTCTGTGGGCGCAGTCGATGGTGTCGAAGGGTCGCGTCATCCCGGACCACCTCTCGCACTTCGTCGAGTCGGCCGAGACGGACTTCGCGCAGGCCGTGTAGCCGCCGGCACGCAGGCTCGCTCAGTCCGCGGAGGTGACCGAGAGCACGTCGCCGTCGGAGCCGATGTTCACCAGGAGCACGTCGTCGGCCGAGTCGGGCTCGAGCGCGTACTCGAGGACGGCGAAGGGGTCCTGGCCGCCGAGCTCGTCCGCGAGGATCGTCATGCTCATGAGCGACAGCGATCGGATGACGTCGATCTGCACGTCGCCGGAGATGTCCACGAGCACGTCCTCGAGCTCTTCGCCGAGCTCCTCCTGCTGCTGGAGGATGTACTCCGTCACTTCGCTCGTGCGATTGTCGAGCTCGTTGACCATCGCGTTGCGCGCGTTTCGGTCGATCTGCTCGAGCCCCGAGATGAGGCCGGCCGCGACATCCAGCGCCGCCTCGGACACGTCGTCCTGATCGGGCGCGGTCAGGTCGACCGTGACCGCCTGGTCGCCCAGCTCCACGGTCTCGGACCAGAAGATCGAGCCGTCGGGGCCCGACTCGAGGAGTCCGAAGTAGTCGTGCTCGATCGCCATGTCCCCATGAAAGCAGGGTGAGGGCCCGGGTGCCAGTCCCGGCGGCGGGTCGGCGTGTCAGTCCACGAGCGACGCGGCGAACACGTGCGGCGTGAAGCCCGTGAGATCGCCGATCCCCTCGCCCTGACCGAGGAGCTTGACGGGGATGCCGGTCTTCTCCTGCACGTTGAGGACGAAGCCGCCCTTGGCCGACCCGTCGAGCTTCGTCAGGACGAGACCCGTGACACCCGCGTGCTCGAGGAAGGCCTGCGCCTGCATCACGCCGTTCTGGCCGGTCGTGGCATCCAGCACCAGAAGCACCTCGCTGATGGGCGCCTGCTTCTCGATGACGCGCCGGATCTTCGTGAGCTCGTCCATCAGGCCGCCCTTGGTGTGCAGGCGCCCCGCGGTGTCGACGAGCACGATCTCGGTGCCGGTGCGCTTGGCGTACTCGATGGTCTGGAAGGCGACGGATGCCGGGTCCTGACCCTCCTGCTGCGGACGCACGATGGTCGCCCCACCGCGCTCGGCCCACGTCGCCAGCTGGTCGACGGCGGCCGCGCGGAAGGTGTCGGCGGCACCCACGACGACGGAGCGCTCGTAGCGCTTGAGGAAGTTCGCGAACTTGCCGATCGTGGTCGTCTTGCCGACGCCGTTGACTCCGACCACGAGCACGACGGCGGGACGCTCGGTGAGCTTCAGGGTCGTGTCGAACTTCGCGAAGTGCTCCTCGAGCGTCTCGACGAGCATGCGCTTGAGGTCGCGCGGATCGGTCGTGCGGTACCGCTCGACCTTCGCCTGCAGCTCGTCGACGATGCGCTCGGTGATATCGGGCCCGAAGTCCGCCGTGAGGAGCGCGGTCTCGAGGTCGTCCCAGGTCGTCTCGTCGATCGTGGGCTTGACGAACATGCCGCGCAGGGCGCGGCCGAGCGACCAGGAGTTCTCTGCCATGCGTCCAGCCTACGAGGCGACGCGCTCGCCCACTCGCTGACCGACGACGGCCGAGACGCCGTCCTGCCGCATCGAGACGCCGTACAGCGCGTCGGCGATCTCCATCGTGCGCTTCTGGTGCGTGATGACGATCAGCTGGCTGGATGCCCGCAGCTGCTCGAAAACGCCCAGCAGACGGCCGAGGTTCGCATCGTCGAGCGCCGCCTCGACCTCGTCGAGGATGTAGAAGGGGCTCGGCCGCGCCTTGAAGATGGCGGTCAGCAGCGCGACCGCGGCGAGCGATCTCTCGCCGCCCGACAGCAGCGACAGTCGCTCGATCTTCTTCCCCACGGGCCGCACCGCGACCTCGATGCCGGTCGTGAGCGGGTCGTCGGGGTTCGTCAGCGAGATGCTGCCGGTGCCGCCGGGGAACAGGATCGGGAAGACCTCTCCGAACGCGACCTTCGTGTCCTCGAACGCCGCGAGGAAGATCGTCTGCATTCGCTCGTCGAGCTCTTCGATGATCGTGACGAGGTCCTTGCGCGTCTGCGTGAGGTCCGCGAGCTGTTCCGTCAGGAACACGTGGCGCTGCTCGAGGGCAGCGAACTCCTCGAGCGCGAGCGGATTGACGCGACCGAGCTGCGCGAGCTTGCGCTCGGCGTCGGCGAGTCTCCGGCGCTGGGCGGCGCGGTCGTAGGGAGTGGATGCCGCATCCTCCCCTTCGCCGGGGATGTCCTGATCGGGACCATATTCCGAAATGAGAATGTCCTCGTCGAGACCGAGTTCCGAGGCGACGCGCTCGAGCAGGCCCGTCACGTGCAGACGCTTCTCGTGGATCTGCAGCTCGAGGCTGTGCACGCTCTCGGTGAGTCCCGCCAGTCGCTCCCGCAGAGCCGTCTCCTGGCTCCGAAGCGTCGCGAGCTCTTCGGTCAGCGCCGTGCGCGCCGACTCCGCCGCGGCCAGCTCGACGCGCGCGACCGAGACCGAGCGGTCGACCGAGTCCAGGACCGCCGGCAGCTGTTCGGCGACTCCGGCGGCGATCTCGCGCTGGGCGCGCCGCACGACCGCGCGCCGCGCTGCCTCGGCCGCCGCTTCGCGCTCGCGCTCGCGCTGTCGCTCGAGCTGCACGACTCGGGACTCGCCCGCGCGGATGCGCTCCTTGAGCGTCTCGACGTCGAGCCGCGCGCGCATCTCGGCATCGCGCGCCGCCTCGAGGTCGGCGAGCATGCCGTCGCGCGCGGACGCGTCGAGGATGGGACGCGGGGCTTCGAGGGCGTTCGTGAGCTGATCCTCGGCCGAGCGGGCCGACGCCTCGGCGTCCTCGACGGCCGCCGCGGCCTGCGCGAGGCCGGCCTCGAGCCGCTCGCACTCGGCGACGGCGGCTTCGTGCCGCACCGTCGCCCGGTTCACCTGCTCGGTGTGGGCCGCGAGGGCGGCATCGTGCTCGCGGAGCGTCGTGAGCGCGCCCTTCGTGCGCTGTCTCGCGGACTCCAGCGCGCCGACGGCATCGGCGAGAGCCTCGCGCAGCGAGTCCGCGACCACGATGATCTCGTCGCGGCGCTCTGCCGCGGCATCCCGTTCCGCAACGAGCTCCAGCCGCGAACGGCCCTGCCCCGAGCCCGCTCGCACCGTGTACTCGGTCACGACCTCGCCCGATCGCGTGACGATCGTGACGGGGCCGCCCACCTCGGCGGCAGCGAGCACGGGCCCGGCCGCGACGGCGGCATCGAGGTCGTCTGCGACGACGACGAACGCGAGGATGCCGAGGACGCCCTCGGGCGCCGTCACGACGTCCCGTGCCGGGGTGATGCCGGCCACGACCGGGAAGCGCGGGGTCACCGTGCCGGCGTCGGCGATCGCGATGTCGATCGCTCCGAGGTCTCCCTCGCGCACGAGCCGCGCCGTCGCGACGGCGTCCGTGCGCGAGTCGACGAGCACGCCCTCGACGAGGGGACCGAGCGCCGCGGCGATCGCGGCTTCGTAGCCTGCGGTGATCTTCACGGCGTCGCCGAGCAGTCCGCGCACCCCCGCGGCGCCCAGCGCGACGATCTCCGCGGCCGCATTGCGCCCGTCGAGCGCTCGCCCGAGAGCAGTCGTCTGCGCCGTGAGAGCCTCGAGCTCCCGCTCGGCCGCGTGGAGGCGCTCGCGCAGCGTCGCGGCAGCCGATTCGGCATCCGTCGCGTCGCGCTGCGCGCGCTCGTACGCCGACGCGTACTCGGCCCCCGAACCCTCGGGCACCAGGTCGGGGTCGACGCCGGCGAGGGTCTCGGCCGCGTCGGCACGACGGGCGAGCGCGGCATCCAGCGCCTTCTGCTGGCGGTCGACGGCGGTGCGGACGGCGGTGAGTGCGGATGCCGCGGCCTCCGCCGTGCCGCGGAGCGCGGTGATCCGCATGTCGTGCTCCGACACCAGCGCGCTCTGCGCCGCGATGTCGACGTCGAGGGCGTCCAGCTCGGCCCGCGCCCGCATGACGTCGCGCGACGCAGAGGCGGCGGCATCCTGAGCATCGCCGAGCCCCGCGGCGATCTCGTCGATCTCCGTCCGCGCCTCGTCGATCATCGCCTGCGACACCGTCGTGAGCTCGAGGCGCTCCTCGCCGTCGGGATCACCGAGCAGCGCGAGGCGCTGACCGGCGAGCGAGTACAGCGACCGCAGCCGCTCCTGCACGCGTTCGAGGCCGTGAACGACCCGGCGCGCCTCATCGACCGCCTCGCTGCGCTGGTCCGTCTCGAGCTGCTCGATCCGCGCGCGCACGTTGTCGGACTGGTCCTGCAGCACGAGCCGCTCGGTGTGCCGCGACTGCTCGCTGCGCACGTGATCCGCGAGCTGCGCGCGGAGGCCTGCGAGGTCGTCGGCGAGCAGGCGGGCCTTCGCGTCGCGCACGACGGCGGCGATCGTCGCGGCCTCGCGCGCGATCTCGGCCTGACGACCCAGGGGCTTGAGCTGGCGGCGGAGTTCGCCGGCCAGGTCGCTGAGACGCGTGAGATTGGCCTCCATCGCCTCGAGCTTGCGGAGCGTCTTCTCCTTGCGGCGGCGGTGCTTGAGTATGCCGGCGGCCTCTTCGATGAATCCGCGGCGGTCCTCGGGCGTCGCCTGGAGCACGCTGTCGAGGCGGCCCTGCCCGACAATGACGTGCATCTCGCGGCCGAGCCCGGAATCGCTGAGGAGCTCCTGCACATCGAGCAGGCGACACGTGTCGCCGTTGATCGCGTACTCGCTCGCGCCGTTGCGGAAGAGCGTCCGGCTGATGCTCACTTCGGAGTACTCGATCGGCAGCGCGCCGTCGCTGTTGTCGATCGTGAGCTGCACTTCGGCACGGCCGAGCGGGCCGCGGGTCGCCGTGCCGGCGAAGATGACGTCCTCCATCTTGCCGCCGCGGAGCGTCTTGGCCCCCTGCTCGCCCATGACCCACGCGAGGGCGTCGACGACGTTCGACTTGCCCGAGCCGTTGGGGCCGACGATGCACGTGACACCGGTCTCGAAGGCGAAGGTCGTCGGCTGGGCGAACGATTTGAAGCCCTTGAGCGTGACGCTCTTCAGGTGCATACGATCGCCTCCGGCCTGGACATCCCGTCAAAACTATCCGACGAGCGGAGGGATGCCGCGGCGGCGGGCCGTCGGGACGCCACGTCGATCGCGACACGCCCGGGTTACTTGACGAGCTGTGAGAACTCCGCTAGCGTCGCTTCTCGCGTCAGAAGTCGAAAGGAGGTCGCCCCATGATGATTCGCATCACTGCCACTGGAATGAACCCAGCCGCCCGTGCACACCGCACTGCTGCTCGCGGATTCTTCGGTGCCTCGGCGACCGGGTCCTTCTGCGTGTTCGCACCCACCGCCGGCTGATCAGGCCACGGGAGAACTCCGTCCTCTGACGGGTCGATCGACGGCATCCGCCGTCACGCACTCCCGCGACCGCCGCCCCGCTGCGCCTCTCGTGCGCACCCCGGATCCTCGCGATCCGTCCGGACCCTTCACATCCTTCTTCGACTCGAAAGAGACACCACCATGTCCAAGCAGATTCTGGACGTCCGCACCCTGGACCTCCATCCGCCCTCGCAGCTCGTTCCCGAGCTGTCCGATCTGCGCTCTCCGCTGAGCCTCACCGACCGCGCGTCCCTGCGACTCGGCCTCTGGCTCCTCCTGCGCAGCTCCCGCAGCGCGACTCGTCGCGCGGACCATGCGAGCCACTCCCGGCTCGTGACCAACGAACAGTCGCGGCTCGCCCGCGAGGCCGCGACTCTGCGTCTGCAGCACCAGCGGCCGCAGCTGTGACGGTGGTGCGGTCGTCATCCGACCGCACCACCGTCCCCACGACACGCACTTCTGACGAAAGAGACACCATGAACACCACCACCACGACGGGCCTCGAGCTGCGGCCCCTCGTCATCCCCGCGTCGATCGACGCCGCCGACGCGAGCGACTTCGTCGCGATGGTCGACGTCCGCAACCGGGTCTTCGAGGAGATCGACGGCCATGGCGACGAAGCGATCACCGCTGCCGAGCTGCTCCCCCACTATCAGCCGGACCCCGACCAGCTGCGCTTCATGTGGGTTGCGATCCTCGACGGCGAGTTCGTCGGCCGAGTGGCCGTCGACATCCCGCAGCACGAGGGCTCGAAGACGGCGTTCTGGCTCATCGAGCTGCTCCGCAAGGCCTGGGGCAAGGGCATCGGCGCCGCCGGGTACGAGCTGATCGAGCAGACGGTGCGGGAGCACGGTCGGACCGTGCTGCAGTCGTGGGCGTCGCATCCCGCCTCCGATGGCCCGCACATCGAAGCGCCGACCGGGTTCGGCTCGATCCCCGACGATCGCGCCGCTCACTTCTACCGGCGCCGCGGATACACGCTCGAGCAGGTCGAGCGGAACAGCGCCTTCGACCTCCGCGGCGACTGGGCCGACGTCGAGCGCCTGCACGCCGAGGCGCTCGAGGCCTCCCGGGACTACCGCGTCGTGCAGTGGTCGCCGCCGACGCCGGCGGAGTACGTCGACGGCTACGCGTGGATGAAGTCCCGCATGGCGACCGACGCGCCCGCCGCCGAGATGGAGTTCGACGAGGAGGTGTGGGACGCTGCGCGCGTCGCCCGCCACGACGCGCTCTACACCGACTCCGAGCGGCTGCTGCTGGTGACTGCGGCGCAGCACATCGAGACCGGTGAGCTGTGCGCCTTCAACGAGCTCGTCGTGGGCAAGGACCGCACCGAGGCATCCCATCAGGAGGACACCCTGGTGCTGAAGGACCACCGCGGCCACAAGCTCGGCACGCTCGTGAAGTGCGCGGGCCTGCTGACGTGGCGCGACCTCGTGCCCGACTCGCACCGGGTGCTGACGTACAACGCGGAGGAGAACCGCCCCATGCTCGACATCAACGAAGCCATCGGCTTCGCACCGATCGCCTATGGCGGCGCATGGAAGAAGGTGCTGACATGACGAAGACGATGGATGCGTCGCAGCTGACGATCACGCGGATCCCCGTGCCGGCGACGATCGACGCCGCCGACGCCGGCCCGCTGATCGCGGCCGCGCGGATCGCCGACGCGGTATGTCGCTTCGACGCCGGGCACGACCACTTCGACCAGGACGCGTCGGAGTGGCTGCCCGGCTGGCAGGACCAGACCGACCGTCTGCAGTACGGGTTCATCGCCGAGCGGGACGGACTGATCGTCGGCGCTCTGACGATCACGGTGCCGCTCGAGGACGGCGCCGAGAACATCGAGTTCGACGCCATGGCGCTCCCCGAGCACCGTGACGCCGGCGTAGAGGACGCCCTCTTCGCCCTTCTCGAGCGCGAGGCGGTCGCCCACGGGCGCACGGTCCTGCAGACCTGGACGCTGCACAAGCCCGACCTCTCGGGCCGGCAGCTCGCCTCGCCGACCGGGTGGGGATCCATCCCGGCGGACGACCCGCAGACGGTGCTCATGCTCGCGCAGGGCTACTCGTTCGAGCAGGCGGAACGCAACAGCGTCTTCGACCTGACGGCGCCGATGGATGTCGTGGAGTCGATGCTCGACGACGCGATCCGCACGGCCGGAGACGACTACCGGCTCCTCGCCTGGACGTCGCCCACACCCGAGGAGCACCGCGACGGATTCGCCTACGTCATCTCGCGCATGTCGACCGACGTGCCGACCGGAGCCCTGGTATGGGCCGAGGAGACCTGGGACGCCGACCGCGTCGTGCGGCGCGACGCCCGCATGGCCGCCGCCGGCCAGACGGTCTCGGTCGCGTGCGCGCAACACGTGCCGACCGGCGCGATCGTCGCCTACAACGAGCTCGTGATCGGAGCGGACCACACGGCGCCCACACACCAGTGGGGGACCCTCGTGCTGAAGGAGCACCGCGGCCACCGCCTCGGCGCCCTGGTGAAGTGCGCGAACCTGCTGCGGTGGCGCGACCTGATGCCCGACTCGCCGCGGGTGTCGACGTTCAATGCGGAGGAGAACCGCCCGATGCTCGACATCAACGAGGCCATCGGCTTCGTGCCGGCATCGTACGGCGGTGCGTGGAAGAAGATTCTCGATGCCTGATCAGATCACCCTGACGCCGATCCCCGTCCCCGACCGTGTCGAGCAGATCGGCTCACGCGAGTACGCCGACTTCCGCGTCGCCGTGGACATCCGCAACCGCATCTCGGCGCTGCTGATCGGAGATGACGCTCCCGAGATCACGCCCGAGATGTCGCATCCGCACTGGCTGCGGCCCGATGAGGAGGTGCACGGCTGGCTGCTGCGCCTCGACGACGAGGTCGCCGGTCGAGCGATGATGTGGCTCCCGCTCGAGACGGGCTCGCGCCGGGCACAGGTGCGGGTCGAAGTGCTGCCCGAGTTCCGCCGACGAGGTGCCGGCCGGCATGGTCTGGACTTCCTCGTCCAGGAGGCGGTTCGACGCGGTCGCGTGATCCTCCAGGGATGGACGGAGCATCCCGTGCTCGGCGAACCCGAGCACGCCCAGCCGCCAGGGGCGATGATCACGGCGCGGACCGGATTCGGCGCGGTGCCTGACGATGCCACCGCCCGCCTCGCCGCACGTGCCGGGTTCGCGCTCGAGCAGGTGTACCGCATCAGCACCCTGCACCTCGACGGCGACCTCGCCGTTCTCGATCCCCTTCTCGAGGAGGCCGAAGCGGCGAGCGATGGCTATCGGTACGTGTCGTGGACCGCGCCGGCGCCCGAGGAGTGGGTCGCCGACTACGCGTGGATGAAGTCACGCATGTCGACGGACGCGCCGGCCGGCGACTCCGTGCTGGACGAGGAGGAGTGGGACGCCGCGCGCGTGCGCGCACTCGAGAAGATGTACGCCGACAGCGGCATGACTCTCATCGTCGGCGCGGCGCAGCACGTCGCATCGGGGCGCCTCGTCGCCTTCACCGAGCTGGTCTCGTTCCGCCAGGAGGGAAAACCCATCGAGCAGAACGACACGCTCGTGCTCGCCGAGCACCGCGGGCATCGCCTCGGAGCTCTCGTCAAGATCCATACGCTGCGGCTGGGGCGGGAATCGTTCCCCGAGGGGCATCGCATCGTGACCGGCAACGCCGAGGAGAACCGGCCGATGCTCGCGGTGAACGAGGCGATGGGCTTCATCCCGACCCGCTACTCAGGCGAGTGGCAGAAGATCGTGTCCTGAGCCGCGCACGCCGCGCGCGAACCCACCCACTTCCGCCGAACCCACACACTCTGGTCGACGAAACCGAGTGGGTTCGATGAGAGGGAGTGGGTTCGGCGCGGCAGGGACTTGGGTGTCAGAGACGCGGGAGCTTCTGGCATCCGGCGCAGAAGTGGCTCGAGCGGTTCATGAAAGAGACGCGCACGATGGGCCGGCCGCACCGGTCGCAAGGCTGGCCCGTGCGGCCGTAGGCGTGCAGCGAGTGCGCGAAGTACCCGGCCTGCCCGTTGACGTTGACGTATTGCGCGTCGAAGCTCGTACCTCCCTCGGCCAGGGCCTTCTCGAGCACGGCCCGCACCTCGGCCAGGAGCCGGTTCACGGCGCGCGTCGAGAGCGAGGACGCGCGGGTTTCGGGATGGACGCGCGCGCCCCACAGCGCTTCGTCCGCGTAGATGTTGCCGATGCCGCTCACGACCGTCTGGTCCAGCAGCACGCGCTTGATCGCGGAGTCCTTGCGCGCCAGAGCGCGGCGGAACCCGGCGTCGTCGAACGCGGAGTCGAGCGGATCCCGCGCGATGTGGGCGACTTGCGTCGGCACGACAGGGTCTGCCGACCCGAAGCCGCCGGGCGCGGCATCCGTCGTCGGCACGAGCGGGTCGATCGCGAGGGAGCCGAACGTGCGCTGGTCGGCGAAGACGATCGAGAGATCGCCGTGCACGGGATGCTGCAGGTCGATGCGCACGCGTTCGTGCCGCTCGAGCGGCGCACCGGGCTCGCGGAGCAGCAGCTGGCCGCTCATGCCGAGATGTCCGACGAGCGCCTCGGTCGCCGGTCCCGGCGCGAGGGGCTCGAGCGGGAGCCACAGGAACTTGCCCCGCCGCGCCGCGGCGCGGATCGAGCGACCCGCGAGCGCGGCTTCGAAGTCCGACCCCGTGCCGGGATGCCGGGTGAGCGCGCGCTCGTCGAAGACCGAGACCCCCATGACGCGCGCGCCCGTCACCGCCGGCGCGAGGCCCGCACGCACGACCTCGACCTCGGGAAGCTCAGGCACGACCCGTGAGCTCCTTCCAGGCGCGCAGCGCGGCCGCCATCTCGGCGAACTTCTTGCTGGTTCCCTCGCCCTGCGCCGATGCGTCGCCCACGAAGACGGTCGCGGTGAAGCGACGCTCGTGATCCGGCCCGGTCGAGGTCACCTCGTAGCGCGGCTGGCCGATGCCGCTCCGCGCGGCGAGTTCCTGCAGGCTCGTCTTGGGGTCCGTCGCCGCGCCGTAGCGTTCGGGATCGTCGAGCAGCGGATCGATGAGTCGCAGCACGAGGGCGGTCGCGGCATCCGGCCCCGCCGACAGATACGTCGCGCCGATGAGGGCCTCGGTCGTGTCGGCGAGGATCGAGTCCTTGTCGCGGCCTCCGGTCTGGTCTTCACCGCGGCCGAGCTTGAGGTACTCCCCCAGCCCGATCCCCCGGGCGATCTGCGCGAGTGCCACCGTCGAGACGACGCTCGCACGCCGTTTGGCGAGGGCGCCCTCTTCGAGATCGGGATGACGCGTGTACAGCCGCACCGTCACCGCCTGCCCCAGCACCGAGTCGCCGAGGAACTCCAGTCGCTCGTTATGGGGCACCTGACCGTTCTCGTACGCCCAGGAACGGTGGGTCAGCGCCAGCGACAGAAGCTCGGGGTCGATGTCGACCCCGAGCTTGTCGGTGAGGCTCGAGAGCCCCGATGTGACGTCGGTCACCGCGTCAGCCGCGGATCGATCAGACGTCGGCGACCTTGCGGCCCTTGTACTCCAGGAACAGCTCGGTGCCCTGCGAGTCGGTGACGACCTTCGCCTGGTGCGGACGGCTGTAGACGACCTTGCCGTTCTCGATCGTCTTGACGAGCGGCGTGGCCTCGGCCTTCCACTGCGCGCGACGCGAGCGGGTGTTCGAGCGGGAGACCTTCCGCTTGGGGGGGTTACCTGCCATGACTAGCTCTCTTCTGTGTTCTCGACGGTGCTGCTCACGGCCGTGCGGCGCGGAGCATCGTCGTCGTGGTCTGTGGTGTAGTCCTGGAGCGCGGCCCAGCGTGGATCGAGGGGTTCGCGCTGCTCTTCGCCGGCGTTCTCGGCCAGCCTCTCACCCGTGTTCGGATCGAGTCCGGGGCAATCCGGCTGGCATACCGGCTGAAACGGAAGCGACAGGACGATCGCATCCCTGACCGGAGTTTCAAGATCCACGTGGTCGTCTTGAACCTCGAAGTCAGTTGTTTCCTCTCCAGGATACGCGAAAAGCTCCTGGATCTCGACTCGGAGCGGCTCGGCGATGTCGGTGAGGCATCGTCCGCACACGCCCTCGTACCCGGTGTCGACGGTGGCCGACACGAGGATCCCCTCGTGCACCGACTCGAGGCGCCCCTCGATGACGATCGTCTCGCCCTCGGGAACCGCGACGAGGCCCTCGCCCCACTTCTCCTTCACGGGGAGCTCGAGCGTTACCTCGCGCATCTCGCCGGAGCGGTGGACGATGTCTCTGACGGGGACGGCGAAGGGGCCGTGACGATGCCTGCTCACAAGCGTCGATCCTACCGGGAGCACACCCGGGAGAGGCCTGTCAGCGCTCCTCGACGCCCGTCGCGAGGAAGCGGGCGACGGGGGCCGGGACGAACGGCGACACATCGCCGCCGAGGCCCGCCACCTGCCGCACGAGCGAGCTCGAGACGAGCGCGTGCGACGGATCGGGCAGCAGGAAGACGGTCTCGACGTGCGCGAGGTGGCGGTTGACGATCGCCATGGGCGTCTCGTACGCCACGTCGACCTGCGAGCGGATGCCCTTGACGAGCACGCCGGCATCCACGTCCACCGCGTAGTCCACGAGCAGACCCATGCTCCACGACGCGACGACGACGTCGCCGTCGATACCGGCTTCGTCGATGGACTGCTCCAGCAGTGCGAGTCGCTGCGCGATGGGCAGCATCGCCTCTTTGCCCGGGTTGTGCACGACGAGCACATGGAGCTGGTCGTAGAGACCCGCTGCGCGGCGGATGACGTCGAGGTGGCCGAGGGTCGGCGGGTCGAAGGACCCGGGGACGACGGCGATCCGAGGATTCACGCCTCCAGCGTACCCGGGGCGGTGACGTGGTCAGTTCCGCGCGAGAGCAGCTCTCTCGGCCATGCCGACGCGACGCTCGATGGCGGCTTCGAGACCGGGATGCCGGCGCAGCGCGGGATCCTCTTCGAGCACCTTCTCGGCGGCGACGCGGGCCTCGGCGATGAGGTCGGCATCCTTCACGACGCGCAGGAGCCGCAGCGATGAGCGGGCGCCGGACTGGGCGTCGCCGAGGACGTCGCCCTCGCCGCGCAGATCGAGATCGACCTCGGCGAGCTCGAATCCGTCGAGCGTCGCCGCGACCGCCTCGACCCTCTGGCGCGCCGGCGATCCGGGTGGCGCCTCGGTCACGAGGAGGCAGAGTCCGGGAACTCCCCCGCGGCCGACGCGTCCGCGCAGCTGATGCAACTGCGAGACGCCGAAGCGGTCCGCTTCGAGGATCGCCATCGTCGAGGCGTTCGGCACGTCGACGCCGACCTCGACGACGGTCGTGGCGACGAGCACGTCGATGTCGCCGCGCGCGAACGCCTGCATGACGGCATCCTTCTCGTCCGACGGCATCTTGCCGTGCAGGATCTCGACGCGGATGTCGTCGAAGGCGGGATGCCGCGACAGCAGGTCGGCGACCTGCACCACTCCCCAGCGGGTCTTCTCGGACTCGCCCTCGAGCATTCCGGCGTCGGGCTGCTCCGCGTCGGCCTTGGGATTCTTCGCGAGTGCCTCCGCGTCGATCGCCGCGCACACGACGAACGCCTGGCGCCCTTCGCCGACCTCCTCGGCGATGCGCTCCCACACGCGCCCGAACCAGGCCGGCCGTTCGGCGAGCGGGGCCACGAAGGTCTCGATGCCGGCGCGCCCCTGCGGCATCGTGCGGATCGTCGAGACGTCGAGATCGCCGAACACCGTCATCGCGACCGTCCGCGGGATCGGCGTCGCCGTGAGCACGAGGGCGTGCGGCGACGACCCCTTCGCGCGCAGGGCCTCGCGCTGCTCGACGCCGAAGCGGTGCTGCTCGTCGACGACGACGAGCCCGAGGTCGGCGAACGTGGTCGTGTCGCTCAGCAGCGCGTGCGTGCCGATGACGATCCGCGCCTGTCCCGACGCGGCGCGCAGTGCGGCCTTTCGGCGCTCGGCCGCCGGGAGCTGGCCGGTCAGCAAGGTCGGCATGAGCTCGGGCGCGAGCTGGGGGCCGAGCATGCGGGCGATCGAGCGCAGGTGCTGACCGGCGAGGACCTCGGTCGGCGCGATGAGCGCGGACTGGCCGCCGCTCTCGGCGACCTGCAGCATCGCGCGCAGCGCGACGAGCGTCTTGCCCGAGCCGACCTCGCCCTGGACGAGCCGGTTCATGGGCCAGTCGCCCTCGAGATCGCGCGCGATCTGGTCGCCCACCGAGACCTGGTCGGGCGTGCGCTCGAAGGGCAGGATCGCGTCGAAGCGCTCGAGGAGCGCGCCGGGCCGCCGACGCGTCGCCGAGAGTGCGCGCACGAACTGCCGCTGCTGCAGGAGCGCCGCCTGGAGCACGAACGCCTCGTGCATGCGCAGCGTCGCGCGCGCGCGCTCGTACTGCTCCTCGGACTGCGGGCGATGCATCCACTCGATCGCCTCGCGCGCACTCACGAGACCGTGACGCTCGCGCAGGTCGTCGGGCAGCGGATCGGCGACCGGGCCCAGCCCGTCGAGCACCAGCTCGACGATCTTGGTGAGCTGCCAGCTCGCGAGCGTGCTCGTGGCCGGGTAGATCGGGATGGGCACCGTCGCGTAGGCCTGAGCGTTCTCGCGCGCCTGGTCCTCGTCGTCGAAGAGCTCGTAGTCGGGATGCGCGAGCTGCGTCGCTCCGCGGTACTCGCCCACTTTGCCCGCGAAGATGCCGCGTCGCCCGGGGCGGAGGTCCTTCGACCGCCACGCCTGATTGAAGAACGTGAGCGAGAGACTGCCCTGGCCGTCGCTGATCGTCACCTCGAGCAGGGTGCCCTTGCGGTTCTGCATGCGCCGTTCGTTCACGCGGACGACCTCGGCCACGATCGTGACGGGTTCGCCGAGCGGCAGCGACGAGATCGGGGTGAGCTCGCCACGGCGCGCGTAGCGGCGCGGATAGTGCGACACGAGGTCTCCGACCGTGCGCATGCCGAAGGCCTTCTCGAGCGCCGACGCCGTCTTGCCCCCGACGGCGCCGTCGAGGCGCGACTCGAGGGTCAGATCGGCCATGCTCCGAGTCTAGGGAGCGTCGGCGACCTCGGGTTCCATGCCCCGACCGACATGGGCCAGGGCGTACGGTTGCGGCATGATCCGTCGACTCCTCGCGCGCGTCTACTGGGCGTGCAGCCGCTGGAGTCTCGTCTCCCAGCCCGCACCCACGACGCCCACGGTGCTCATCGGCGCGCCGCACACGTCGAACTGGGACTTCGTCCTGATGCTCGCGATCGCATGGCGCCTGGGCATCCCCGTCCGCTGGCTCGGCAAAGACTCGCTCTTCCGGGGCTGGCGGGGTCCGATCATGCGAGGGCTGGGCGGCATCGCCGTCGATCGCGCGAAACCCGCGAACGTCGTGGCCGACGTCGTCGCGAGGGTGCGCGCCGGCGAGGTCTTCGGGCTCGTCGTGACCCCCGAGGGGACCCGCGGATCGGGCGAGTACTGGAAGTCCGGCTTTTACCGCATCGCCCGCGAGGCGGGACTGCCCGTCACGCTCGGCTACGTCGATCGCACGACGATGACGACGGGACTCGGCGTCACGATCGAGCTCACCGGCGACGTCCGCGCCGACATGGACCGCGTCCGCGCGTTCTACGCCGACAAGGCCGGGCTCCGGCCCGAGTACCGCACGACGCCGCGCCTGCGGGAAGAGGACTCCGCGTCCGCGCCGCTATCGTGAGCGTGTGACACGCATCATCTCCGGCCGGGCCGGCTCGTTGGCCTTGGAGGTTCCGGATGCCGGCACCCGGCCGACCTCCGACCGCGTGCGCGAATCCCTCTTCGGTGCCCTGGAGTCGGCCGACGCGGTGCGCAGCGCGGCCGTGCTCGACCTCTACGCCGGCT
The DNA here is from genome assembly GCF_051860965.1 of Microbacterium sp. GTDB lineage: Bacteria > Actinomycetota > Actinomycetes > Actinomycetales > Microbacteriaceae > Microbacterium. The sequence continues at coordinate 192,007 of NZ_JBIMKU010000004.1, read as the reverse complement.
CCGGAGCGCTCGGGCTCGAGGCGCTCAGCCGGGGCGCGGCATCCGTCGACCTCGTGGAGAAGGCGCCGCGCGCGGCCGGAGTCGCGCAGCGCAACGCCGACCGCGTCGTGAAGTCTCTCGGCGGCGGAGTGGCACGCGTGCACCGCACGGCCGTCGACGCCTTCCTGCGCGCGGCGCGCGGGCCGTTCGATCTCGTGCTGATCGATCCGCCGTACGACCTCGGCGAGACCGAGCTCACGACGGTGCTCGCGCTCCTCGCGCCGTCGCTCGGCGCCGACGCGACCGTCGTGATCGAGAGGTCGTCGCGCTCGCCCGAGCCGACGATGCCCGATGAGATCGCGATCGAGCGGTCCCGGAAGTACGGCGACACGACGCTGTGGTGGGCCGGGCCCGCCTGAGGTCCGCTCCTCGACGGCAGAGCGCGGCTCAGCCGCGGTGCGCGTCCCAGTCCTGATACGGGTCCCATCCCCCGCGCCCGTCGTGAGGGCGTCCGTCGACGAGCACCGGATGCGCCCCCCGATCCACGACCCGACCGATGGTCCGGAAGCCCTCCGGCACAGCTCCGGCGAAGGTGGCGAGCAGCGCGTGGTCCTCGCCGCCCGTGAGCGCTGGATCCGGATCGTCGCCGAGCCCGGCGGTGTCGAGGTCGAGGGTCACGCCCGAGGCCGCTGCCATCCGCGTGGCGTCCAGAACGAGACCGTCGGAGACATCCATCATCGCCGTCGCTCCGGCGTCGGCCGCGGCCCGGCCGAGCGCGATGGGCGGTGACGGTCGCAGCTGAGCGACCAGGTCGCGGTCGGTGCGCGTCACGTCGTCGACCGGGATCGGGCGGCCTGCGGCATCCCGGAATCGACCGAACAGCTTCGCGAGACCGCGCCCCGCGGCGCCGAGCCCGCCTGCGACGGCGACGACGTCGCCGGCCCGCGCACCCGAGCGCAGCACCGGCGCCCGCCCGTCGAGCGAGCCGAGTGCCGTGACGGCGATCGTGAGCGTGTCCGAGACGGTGAGGTCGCCGCCCTCGACGGAGCAGTCCGGCGCGAGCGACTCGCAGGCTTCGCGGAGACCGTCGGCGAGACCGTGAACGAACGACAGGCGCGTGTCGTCGGGCATCGCGAGCGCGACGAGCAGCGCGGTCGGGCGCGCGCCCATCGCGGCGATGTCGGCCAGGTTCACGGCGGCCGCCTTCCAGCCGAGGTCGTAGGCGCTCGACCAGGCGAGACGGAAGTCCGGGCCGTGCACGAGTGTGTCGACCGTCGCGACGACACGGCCGTCCGGCGCAGCGAGAACCGCGGCATCGTCGCCCGGGCCGATCTCGGCGCGCGACGGTCCGAGCCGCGCGAGGATCGCTCGCAGCACGGCGCCCTCGGTCAGCTCACCTACGCGCGGGTCGGCTGCAGCATCCATCACCCCCACGGTAGCGCCGATCAGTGATCGGGCGCGGGTAGCCTGGAGGGGTGCGTGCATCCCGGATCCTGGCGGCCCTCGTGACGGCCGTCGCGCTGACCGGCTCGCTCGCGGCGTGCACGTCGACGGTGTCGATGGATGCCGCGGACGACGCGAACGATCCCCTGTGCGCCGACGTCATCGTGCGCCTGCCGGGGACGATCGACGGTCAGGACCGACGGTGGACGGATGCCCAGGCGACGGGCGCGTGGGGCGATCCCGACGCGGCGATCCTCCTCACCTGCGGCGTGACGCCTCCCGGCCCCACCGAGGCGCGCTGCATCACGATCGGCGGCGTCGACTGGGTGGTCGACGAGTCCGAGGCCCCGAAGTACCGCATCACCACCTACGGGCGCACGCCCGCCGTCGAGGTCTTCCTCGACAACGAGGTCGTGGGGTCCAACAACGTCCTCGACCGGCTCGGCCCGATCGTCAGCGGCGCGATCCCCGCCGAGAGCGCGTGCGTCGACTCCGAGTCCGTCCTGCCCGACGAGGGCTGACCGCTCAGGACGCGGCGTCGATGAGCTCGCTGATGAGCTCGGGATACGACATGCCCGACGCGATCCAGCACTTGGGGAACATCGAGATCGGCGTGAAGCCGGGCATCGTGTTGACCTCGTTGACGAAGAACTCCGTGCCGGTGAAGAAGAAGTCCACGCGCGCGAGCCCTTCGCCGCCCAGCGCCTCGAACGCCTGCACGGCGATCCGCTGCATCTCGCGCAGCTCGCCGTCCCGCAGATCGGCGGGGCACACGAGCTCGACGCCGGGCGCGTCGAGGTACTTCGCCTCGAAGTCGTAGAACTCCCGTCCGGTCACGACGATCTCGCCCGCGAGGCTGACGCGCGGCTCGCCCCCGTCCACGCCCGGAAGCACACCGCACTCGACCTCGCGCCCCGTGATCCCCTGCTCGACGAGCACGGTCGCGTCCTCCGCGAAGGCCACGTCGAGCGCGGAATCCAGCTCAGTCCAGTCCGTCACCTTCGAGACGCCGACACTCGACCCCGCGCGGGCGGGCTTGACGAAGGCCGGCAGACCGAGGGAGCGGATGCGACGGCGCCAGAGGTCGCCGTCGCGGGAGAGGTCGCTGCGCGTCACCGTGACCCACGGCACGACGGGCACGCCCGCGGACTTCAGGACGCTCTTGGTCGCGTGCTTGTCCATGCCGATCGCCGACATGAGCACGCCCGCGCCGACGTACGGCAGACCCAGGAGCTCGAGCATCCCCTGGATCGTGCCGTCTTCGCCGAAGCGGCCGTGCAGGATCGGGAAGACGACATCGACGTCGCCCAGCGAGCGCGTGGCGCCCGAGGCATCCGTCACGCGGAGCTCGCGGGTCAGGGTCGAGTCGGGCCAGAGGATGCGCGTGCCGTTGTCGAGGACTTCGGGCAGGCGATCCTTGTCGAGGGCGAACTTGTCGGGGTCGTCGTCCTCGAGGACGAAGGCGCCGTCGCGGGTGATCCCGATCGGGATGACGTCGAACCGCTCACGGTCGATCGCCCGCAGCACCCCTCCCGCCGTGGCGGAACTGATCGAGTGCTCGCTGGAGCGACCTCCAAAGAGCACCGCCACCGCCGTTCTGGCCATTCTGCGTCCTCTCGCCCATCGGCGTGTCGTCGTCGGTCGTCAGGTGCGGCGCGATGTCGCGCGGGTTCATCGTTCCGTCGAGCACCATCTTGACCTGCTCGACGATGGGCATCGCGACGCCGACCTCGCGCGCGAGCTGCAGGATGGGGGCGACGGATGCCAGGCCCTCGGCGGTCTGGTTCATCTGCTTGACGACGTCGTCGAAGCGGTAGCCCTGACCCAGCAGGCGTCCGGCGGTGTTGTTGCGGCTGAGCGGCGACTGGCACGTCGCGATGAGGTCGCCGAGGCCCGCGAGGCCCTGGAGCGTCTCGGGGTGCGCCCCGAACGCGACGGCGAAGTCGGTCATCTCGACGAGTCCGCGCGTGATGATCGACGCCTTCGTGTTCTCGCCGTAGCCGACGCCGTCGACGATGCCGATCGCGACGGCGATGAGGTTCTTGAGCACGCCGCCGAACTCCGTGCCGATCACGTCGGTGTTGACGAACGTGCGGAAGTAGTCGTTGCGCGCGCGGCGGGCGACGGCATCCGCCGTCTCCTGACTCGTCGAGGAGATGACGGCGGCCGTGGGCTGCTCCCGCGCGATCTCGAGGGCGAGGTTGGGTCCGGATGCCACGGCGATCCGATCAGGGTCGCAGTGCAGCTCCTGCTCGATGACCTGGCTCATGCGCAGACCCGTGCGCCGTTCGACGCCCTTCATGAGCGACACGATCGGAGCCTCGGTCTGCGCGATGAGCGGCCTCACGGCCTTGAGGTTCTGGCGCACCGCCTGGCTCGGGATCGACAGGTAGACCTGCTCGGCACCGTCGAGCGCTTCGGAGAGATGATGCGTCGCAGACATCGACCGCGGCAGGTTGATGCCCGGCAGGTACTCGCTGTTGCGCTTGGCCTCGTTGATCTCCTGCGCGAGTTCGGGGCGGCGCGCCCACATCGTCACGTGCGCACCGCCGTCGGCGAGGATCTTGCCGAACGTCGTGCCCCAGCTGCCGGCGCCGACGACGGCGACGCGGGGCTGCGATCCGCCGCGGCGGGCGTCCTGTCTAGGAGTCAAGGCGCCCCGTCTCCTTCTGCCCGTGCACGGCCGGGTCCCAGCGCTCGGCCGGCGCCTTCTCGTCGCGCAGTTCCTCGAGGAGCGCCGTGACGGCGTTCATGAGATGGGTCGTCGCCTCGATCAGCAGCGAGTTCGTGAGGGGCTTGCCGCGGAACGCGGTGAGGTCGACGGGGGCGCCCACCCGCACCGCGACGGGCCGACGCAAGGGCCACAGGCGGAACTTCCCGTAGCGCGGCATGATCGCCTGCGTTCCCCAGTGCGCCATCGGGATGAGCGGGATGTCGGCCTCGAGCGCGAGGCGCACGGCACCGGTCTTGCCGCGCATGGGCCACATGTCGGGGTCGCGCGTGAGCGTGCCCTCGGGATACACGATGACCCCGCGGCCGTGCTCGACGAGAGTCTCGGACGCGCTCAGCGTCTGCTTCGCCGACGCGCTCGACGACGATCGCGCGACGGGGACCATTCCGGTCGCGCGCAGAGCCCATCCAAGTACGGGCACGCGGAAGAGGCTCTCCTTCGCCATGAAGCGGGGCGGGCGTCCGAGCCGCCAGACCGCGACGGCGACGATGAGGGGGTCGACCTCGGAGTAGTGGTTGGGCGCGAGGACGTAAGCGCCGCTGGGCTGCAGCTTCTCACCCGAGATGCGGATCTTCGCGATCAGCCCCACGAGCGGCACGACGATCGACGCCAGCAGCCAGAAGACGAAGGGGCGCGGTTCGCGCGGCGTCGCCGAGGATCCCGTCATGGGGTCAGCCGATGACGTCGACGTCGGCGCCGAGGGCGTCGAGCTTGGGCAGGAACTTCTCGTACCCGCGGCGGATGATGCCGACGTTGCTGACCGTCGACTCGCCCTGCGCCGCGAGCGCCGCGATGACGTAGCTGAACCCGCCGCGCAGGTCGGGGACCTCGACGTCGGCGCCGCGCAGCGGTGTCGGACCGTTGATGACCGCCGCCTGCTCGAGCGCACGGCGCGGCACTCGCCGATCGGCCGCGTCGATCCCGTGCGGGTGCACGACGATGTCGGCGCCCATCTGCACGAGCGCGGCCGTGAAACCCAGACGGTTCTCGTACACCGTCTCGTGCACGACCGACTGCCCATGGGCCTGCGTCAGCGCGACGATGAGCGGCTGCTGCCAATCGGTCATGAAGCCGGGGTGCACGTCGGTCTCGACCGTGACCGGCTTGAGCGGGGCATCCCCTCGACGGAACCGGATGCCGTCCTCGTGCACGTCGAACGAGCCGCCGGCCTTGCGGAAGACGTTGAGGAACGTCAGCATCTCCTGCTGCTTGGCTCCGCCGACGTAGATGTCGCCGTCGGTCGCCAGCGCGGCGCAGGCCCACGACGCGGCCTCGTTGCGGTCGAAGATCGCGCGGTGGTCGTACCCCTGCAGGGCATCCACTCCCTCGATGAGGATGACCCGGTTGGGCTCGTAGGAGATGATGGCGCCCATCTTCTGCAGCACCGCGATGAGGTCCATGATCTCGGGCTCGATCGCCGCGTTGCGCAGCTCGGTCGTGCCCTTGGCCCGCACAGCCGTGAGCAGCACCTGCTCGGTCGCGCCGACGCTCGGATACGGCAGCGCGATGTTCGCGCCGTGCAGACCGTTGGGAGCCGTGATCCGGATGCCCTCGTAGCTCTTGTCGACGACGGCGCCGAAGGCGCGGAGGGCGTCCATGTGGAAGTTGATCGGCCGGTCGCCGATGCGGCAGCCGCCGAGATCGGGGATGAGCGCTTCGCCGAGCAGGTGCAGCAGCGGACCGCAGAAGAGGATCGGGATGCGGGACGCCCCGGCATGCGCGTCGATCTCCTCGAAGTGGGCCGCGACCGCGCCGCTGGGATCGAAGTGCAGCGTGCCTTCCTCGTCGCCGTCGTCGACGCGGACGCCGTGCACCTCGAGCAGGGAGCGCACGACCCCGACATCGCTGATCTCGGGCACGTCGCGCAGCGTGCTGGGCGTCTCTCCGAGGAGAGCCGCCACCATCGCCTTCGTGACGAGGTTCTTGGCGCCCTTCACCTCGATGCGCCCGCTGAGGGGACGACCACCTCGGATCGAGAGGACCTCCCCTGCTGGCTGCGGGTTGCCTGACGGTGCGGCATCGCCGAGAAGGGTCTTCATCCAGTGAACCTCATTTGTGTCTTCGAGGGGGCGTGCGGTCGGGCCGTGCCACCGTTGTGCGGTGGCCTTCCCTGGCCTCAGCGGACGGGGAGCGTCCGTGGTCGCCACGCCTCGCGGCGAGCCTCGAACTGCGCGATCTTGTCTTCGTTGCGCAGCGTGAGCCCGATGTCGTCGAGCCCTTCGAGAAGCCGCCACCTAGTGTAATCATCGATGTCGAAAGCGATCTCGAGATCGCCGATCGTCGCCGTGCGGGCGCCGAGATCGACGGTCATCCGGATGCCGGGATCCGCCGTGATCGCGGCCCACACGGCCTCGAGATCGGACTCCGAGATGACTCCCGTCACCAGACCCTGCTTGCCGGCGTTGCCGCGGAAGATGTCGGCGAACCGCGGGCTCAGCACGACCTTGAAGCCGAAATCGCGCAGCGCCCAGACCGCGTGCTCGCGGCTCGACCCCGTGCCGAAGTCGGGGCCGGCGACGAGGATGGATGCCCCCTGGTAGGCGGGCTGGTTGAGCACGAAATCGGGATCCTGCCGCCAGCTCGCGAAGAGGGCGTCGTCGAAGCCCGTCTTCGTGACGCGCTTGAGGTACACCGCGGGGATGATCTGGTCGGTGTCGACGGCCGAGCGCTGCAGAGGAGCGGCGATGCCCGTGTGGGTCGTGAACTTCTCCATGTCAGGCCTCCACCGTCTCGCGTGCGGGCAGATCGCTGGGGCTCGCGAGTCGGCCGACGACGGCTGTCGCCGCCGCCACGAGCGGCGAGACGAGGTGCGTGCGGCCGCCCTTGCCCTGCCGACCCTCGAAATTGCGGTTGCTCGTCGAGGCGCAGCGCTCCCCCGGAGCGAGCTGATCGGGGTTCATGCCGAGGCACATCGAGCAGCCCGCGAAGCGCCACTCGGCGCCGAAATCGGTGAAGATCTTGTCGAGCCCCTCGGCTTCGGCCTCGAGGCGCACTCGTGCCGAGCCGGGCACGACCATGACGCGGACGCCGTCGGCCTTCGTGCGGCCCTCGATGACGGATGCGAAGGCCCGGAGATCCTCGATCCGGCTGTTGGTGCACGAGCCCATGAAGACCGCGTCGACCGCGACCTCCTTCAGCGGCGTGCCCGCCTGGAGATCCATGTACTCCAGCGCACGCTCGGCGGCAGCGCGCTCGTTCGCGTCGGCGAACGACGCGGGCTCCGGGATGACGCCCGAGAGCGACACGCCCTGCCCGGGGTTCGTGCCCCACGTGACGAACGGCTCGAGCGCGTTCGCGTCGAGGAACACCTCGGCGTCGTACACGGCGCCCTCGTCGGACGGCAGCGTGCGCCAGTAGGCGACCGCCTCGTCCCAGTCCTGACCCTGCGGGGCGTGCGGCTTGTCCTTCACGTACGCGAACGTCGTCTCGTCGGGGGCGATCATTCCCGCCCGCGCGCCGGCCTCGATCGACATGTTGCACATCGTCATGCGCCCCTCCATCGAGAGGGACCGGATCGCGCTGCCACGGAACTCGAGCACGTAGCCCTGACCGCCGTTCGCGCCGATCTCGGCGATGATCGCCAGGATGATGTCCTTCGCCGTCACGCCCGGACGGAGATCGCCCTCGACCGTGATCGCCATCGTCTTGAAGGGCTTGAGCGGCAGGGTCTGCGTCGCCATGACGTGTTCGACCTCGCTCGTGCCGATGCCGAACGCCATCGCGCCGAAAGCGCCGTGGGTCGAGGTGTGGCTGTCGCCGCAGACGACCGTGATGCCGGGCATCGTGAGGCCGAGCTGCGGACCGACGACATGCACGATCCCCTGCTCCTTGTCGCCGAGGGAGTGCAGACGCACACCGAACTCCTCGGCGTTGCGGCGCAGCGTGTCGATCTGCGTGCGACTCGTCAGGTCGGCGATCGGCTTGTCGATGTCGAGCGTCGGCGTGTTGTGGTCCTCGGTCGCGATCGTGAGGTCGAGGCGGCGCAGCGGCCGCCCCTCGGCGCGGAGCCCATCGAACGCCTGCGGGCTCGTGACCTCGTGCACGAGGTGCAGATCGATGTAGATGAGGTCGGGTTCGCCGTTCTCGCCCTTCACGACGAGGTGGTCGTCCCAGACCTTCTCGGCCAGCGTTCGGGGGCGATCGGGGATGCCGGAATCAGTGGTGCTCATTGCTCAGTCGTTCTCCTGGGAAGAGGTGATCAAGCCCGCGACGAAACTCCGCGACGAGGGAGGCCTGGAACTAGGACTCGTCGCGGCCGCTAAGGAGGAGGCGAGCGATCCGCACCGGCCCAGACTACCACCGGCCGGACGGACGCCCTCCCGTAACACTGCTTCTCATTCGACCGGCAGTTCGCGCACTCCGTGGCACCCTGGGGCATCCGCTGTTCCCGAAAGGCCCGCACGATGACGACATCCGACCGCCGCGACGGCTTCACGACGCGGCAGGTGCACGGCAGCCTCACGCCGCACGCCGCGCGGTCGCGAACGACGCCGATCTACCTGACCGCGGGATTCCCGTTCGACGGCTTCGACGACGCTGCGGCGCACTTCGGGCAGGGCGACGGCTTCGGCTACACGCGCGTCGGCAATCCCACGATCGATGTCGTCGAGCGCCGGATCGCCCTCCTCGAGGGCGGCGCCCAGGCTCTGCTCGTCGCGAGCGGGCAGGCCGCCGTGACGGTCGCACTGCTGGGTCTCGTCGCGTCCGGCGACCACATCGTCACCTCGACGCACATCTACGAGGGCACGCGCGGGCTGTTCCTCGACAACTTCGCCCGCCTGGGGATCGAGGTCGACTTCGTCGACGACATCGACGACCCCGCCGCGTGGGAGGCGCTCATCCGCCCCACGACGCGCGCGCTGTTCTCGGAGTCGCTGGCGAACGCGCGAAACGACCTGCTCGATGTGCGCGCGATCGCCGACGTCGGCGATCGCCACGGCATCCCGCTCGTCGTCGACAACACCCTCGCGACGCCGTACCTGCAGCGCCCCCTCGAGCACGGCGCGGCGGTGGTCGTGCACTCGGCGAGCAAGTTCCTCTCGGGTCAGGGCTCGGTGCTCGGCGGCGTGATCGTCGACGACGGCCGCTTCGACGCCACAGCCTCGGGCGCGAAGTTCCCCCACCTGGTCGAGCCGACGCGCACGGGGGGCGCGAGCCTGTACGAGCGCCACGGCGGACTGGCCCGCATCGCGCACCTGCGCGAGACGGTCGCACCGCGCCTCGGCCCGACGCCGTCGCCGCTGAACGCCTTCCTCATCGGCCAGGGGCTCGAGACCCTCAGCCTGCGCGTGCGCGAGCAGTCCCGCAACGCCGCGCTCGTCGCGGCATGGCTCGAGGCCCGGCCCGAGGTGGCCTCGGTCGACTACGTGGGCCTGCCGTCGCATCCGCACCACCGGCACGTCGAGCGCTACCTGCCGGACGGCGCGGGGTCGGTCTTCACCTTCACCCTCGACGGCGGCACGGACGACGCGCGCCGGTTCGTCGAGGCGGGCGAGGTCTTCACGCACATGACGCACGTCGGCGACGTGCGGTCGCTCGTGCTGCATCCCGCGACGACCAGCCACGTGCAGCGCACCCGCGAGGAACGCGCGGCCCACGGCGTGTTCGACGGCACGCTGCGGCTGTCGATCGGAATCGAGGATGCCGCCGACCTCATCGCCGACCTCGACCGCGCCCTCGCCGCCGCCCGACCCGCCGTCGCGCCTGCCGTGGCCGAAGCGGTGCCGGCGTGAGCCGCCCTCAGCACTTCGGCTGGTTCCTCGCGCGCGGATTCGGCCCGCACGGCTGGGGCCACCCGTACCTCGACTGGAACTACCGCTGGACCGAGCCCGCGCTCTATCAGGAGTCGGTGCGCGCGCTCGAGCAGGCGGGCTTCGACCTGCTCATCATCGAAGACGCTCCCTCGCTCGGCTCGCCGGCCACGATCGACCTGCGCGTGCGGCAGGCCTTCGGCGGCCCCAAGCACGATCCGCTGCTGCTCGCTCCCTACCTCTTCGCCGCGACGCAGCACCTCGGCATCGTGCCCACCGTCAACCCCGCGGCCTACCTGCCGTACACGGCGGCGCGCCAGTTCGCGACGCTGCAGCACCTGAGCGGGCATCGGCTCGGACTCAACGTCGTGACCGACACGGGCAGCGCACGGCACTTCGGCACGACTCCCCCGCCCGGTCACGACGGCGCCTACGACCGTGCCGAGGAGTGGCTCGCGGGGATCAGGGCGCTGTGGAACAGCTGGCCCGACGGGGCGCTCATCGCCGACCCGGCTCGGGGCCGGTATGCCGATGGCACGCTCCTCGAGCACGTGCAGCACCGCGGCGAGTACTACGGCTTCGACGGCCCGCTCAACGCACTGCCCTTCACCGACGGCGAGCCCGTCATCGTCTCACCGGGCGGTTCGGGCCGAGGGCTCGGCTTCGCCGGCGCCAACTCGGGCGTCCAGCTCGCCCTGGCCCCGCTCGACCGCGAGAGCATCACGGCCTACCGCGCCAGGATCCACGCGGCTGCCGTCGAGGCGGGGCGCACCGCCGAGGACATCAAGATCCTCTTCGCGATCCAGCCGGTCATCGTGTCGTCCCCCGAGGAAGCCGATCGGGTGGTGGCGGCATCCCGCAATCCCGACGACGCGGCGATCGCCTACATCGCCGAGAAGCAGTCGAGCGACCTCGAGACGGATCTCACGGCGCTCGACCCGGATGCGCCGCTCGACCTCTCCGTGTTCGGCGGACACGTCTCGCAGGGCAGCATCGCGCGGCTCGTCGGAAAGCACGACGTGCACACCACTCCCCTTCGCACGATCCTCGCGGCCCACGCGCGCCTCGGCCGGATCTCCGATCGCACGGGCTTCGTCGGCACGGCGGGCGAGTTCGCCGACCTCATCGAGGAGCTCGGCGAGTGGGGCAACGACGGCGTGCTCATCTGGGGCGATCTGCATCCCGTGACGGTGCACCGGATCCTGGACGAGCTCGTGCCGATCCTGCGCCGCCGCGGCATCCTGCGATCGGAGTACGTCTCCGGCGGCCTCGGGGCGAACCTGCAGGCGTTCTGAGCGCGGGCGTGCTCAGCGCTCGTCGGGTGCGGGCGGCTGCTCGACCGTGGGCGGGGTGCCCTTCTCGTCGGCGACGACCGCGGCTGCCGCATCGGCCGTCGGTGCGGCTCCCGTGCCGTCGTCGATGGATGCCGCCTCCGTCGACGACGTCTTCTCGCGCGCCGACGCGATCAGGCTCGCGATCGTCGCGACGGCCATCGCGACGATGATCACGCCCAGAGACATCCAGGTCGAGATCTCGGGCGCCCATTCGATGTGCTCGCCGCCGTTGATGAAGGGCAGCTCGTTGACGTGCATCGCGTGCAGGACGAGCTTCACGCCGATGAAGGCGAGGATGAATGCGATGCCGTAGTGCAGGTACCGCAGGCGGTCGAGGAGCCCGCCCAGCAGGAAGTAGAGCTGGCGCAGACCCATGAGGGCGAAGATGTTCGCCGTGAAGACGATGAAGGGGCTCTGCGTGATGCCGAAGATGGCGGGGATCGAGTCGATCGCGAACAGCAGGTCGGTCACACCGATCGCGACGAAGACGATGATCATCGGCGTGAAGATCTTCTTGCCGTTCACGACGGTGCGGATCTTCGCGCCGTCGTAGTGGTCGCTGATGTCGATCGTGCGACGCAGCACCCGCACGATGAAGTTCTCGCGCTGGACGTCGTCGTCGTGGTCACCGCCGGGGAACGCCTGACGCCATGCGGTCCACACCAGGAACGCGCCGAAGATGTAGAAGATCCAGCTGAAGTTCTCGATGACGGCGGCGCCGAGCAGGATGAAGATGCCGCGCAGGACGAGCGCGATGATGATCCCCACCATCAGGACTTCCTGCTGGTAGCGCCGCGGCACGGCGAACTGGCTCATGATCAGCACGAAGACGAAGAGGTTGTCGATCGACAGGCTGTACTCCGTGAGCCAGCCGGCGATGAACTGCCCCGCGAACTCGCCGCCCGCGAAGATCCACATGAGGCCCGCGAAGATCAGAGCGAGCGTGACGTAGAAGACGACCCACAGGGTGGACTCGCGCGTCGACGGGATGTGCGGGCGCTTGAGGATCAGCAGTAGGTCGGCGACGAGGATCAGGGTCAGCACGACGAGCGAGCCCACTTCGAACCAGATGGGGAGGTCGAGGTCCACGTCAGGGCCTTTCGGGGATGCGGGAGGGTCGGTGGATGCCGAAAGTCTCTCCCCGCGGACCGGACCGGCCCGCGACGTGCACCCGGGGCCGCGCTGTCGGGGCCCGTGATGACGGATGCACGCTGTCGGGATACTCCCTCTCGCGGGTTCCAGGATAGCGGTGCCCGCGGGGTCACGACGCCAGACGAGACGATCCCGGATACGGCGACACCTCCACACTGAGAGACAATGGTGCACACCGATGGCGAGGTGAGGGTGGAGACGACGCGCAGCGACGCCGAGCTCGTGGCGATGGCCGCGAGCGGCAGCGAGCACGCCTTCCGCGCCCTGTATCGCGCCTACGTGCGTCCCGTGTACTGGATGGCGCACGGGCTGGTCGGCAATCCCGCCGACGCGGAGGACGTCGCGCAGGAGACCTTCCTCGTGGCGTGGCGCAAGCTCCCCGGTATGGAGCTCGCGGGCGAATCGCTCCTCCCCTGGCTCGCGACGATCTGCCGCTTCCAGGCGGCGAATCGCATCCGTCGTCAGAAGCGCGACCGCGAGCACACGGGCGCGCACATCGACGAGGCGATGGCCTCGACGGTGGATGTCGAGCAGCAGGTGCTGGGCGCCGACCTGGCCGAGCGGATCCTGCGCGAGGTCGAGGGGCTCACACCGCTCGATCAGGACATCTTCCGCCTGTGCGCCGCCGAGGGATACGCCTACCAGGCGGCCGCCGAGGAGCTCGGTGTCGCCCACGGCGTCGTGCGCAATCGTCTCTCCCGCATCCGCACGCGTCTGCGGACGGTCGTCAAGGAGAGCACATGAACACGCAGCGGGATGACACGTCCCTTCCCGAGCCCGCGCTCGCGGAACTCAGCGACGCACGCATCGACGAGATCGAGGATGCGCTGTTCGCCGACATCGCGCGGGAGCGCCGGACCGACCGTGCCCGACGCGCGAAGCGCGGGCGCATCTGGATGGCGGGCGGCGCTGCGGCGGCCGTCGTGGCCATCGCCGCCCTCATCGCCCCCACCGTCGGCGGGATCGTCAGCGGCACCGCGACCGACGAAGCGGGGTCGGCCGTGGCTCCCGCGACCGACGGCGGCGTCGACTTCGCGACCACCCCGATCGACGGCGCGAAGCAGCTCGACGGCGCCACGATGTCGGGCGGCTCGGAAGAATCCACGTCCGTCGGCGACGCCGCTCGCGAGATCATCACGACGGCCTCGGCGAGCGTGACGGTCGATGACGTGCCCGTCGCGGCACGCAGCGTCGGCCGCGCCGCGGAGGCCCGGGGCGGCTACGTCGAGTCGATGAACGTCGGCACGACGGGAGTCGTGCCCGTCGATCCGAGCACGGGCATGTCGCAGGACTCGATGATCGCTCCGTATCCGATGGACGGCGCGTGGGTCACGGTGCGCGTCCCCACGGATCAGCTGTCGGGGCTCGTGGACGAGCTGTCGGATCTCGGCGACGTGACGGCATCCTCCATCAACCGTCAGGACGTCACCGAGCAGACGGTCGACCTTCGCGCGCGGATCGACTCCGCACAGGCATCCGTCGACCGACTGACCCAGCTCATGGCCGAGGCGACCAGCGTCGCCGACCTCATCGCCGCCGAGTCGGCGCTCTCGGACCGCCAGGCGACCCTCGAGTCGTACCAGCAGCAGCTCGAGATGCTCGAGGGGCAGGTCGAGCTGTCCACACTCACCGTGACGCTCTCACCCGTCGTCGAGACCGTCGAGGCCGACCCCGCCGGCTTCTGGGACGGACTCGTCGCGGGGTGGAACGGCCTCGTCGCGACGCTCAACGGGATCGTGATCGCGCTGGGATTCCTGATCCCGTGGGTCGTGGTCGTGGGCATCGTCGGCGTGGGCGTCTGGGCGATCGTCCGGGCGGTGCGCCGTCGTCGGCGTGCGGAGGCCACCGCGTCGACTGCGTCCCCGGACGACGCCGACTGACCGCCTGCGGACCTCGTCGGCACAGGTCGCGTCGCCGGCTCGGCGCCTCACGGACGCAGCGCGGCGAAGACGATGAGGTTGTCGGTGTAGTGGCCGATCGACGAGTCGAAGGAGCCTGCGCAGGTGATGAGCCGCAGTTCCGGAGCCGGGACGTTGCTGTAGACGGCGTCGCTGGGGAAGTTCGACTTCTCGGACTGCGCCGAGCCCGTCACGACGAAGGTGAGCACGGTGGCATCCGACATCGTCACGAGCACCTCTGCGCCGGGCGCGAGTTCGCCGATGCGGGAGAACACGGCGGGAGCCGTCACCGAGTCGACGTGGCCCGCGATGATCGCGGGGCCGACCGCCCCCGGCACGACTCCTCCGTCGTACCACCCGGCCAGATCGAAGTCGACGGGGGGCGTCAGCTCGCCCCCCGGACCCAGACCCAGCGACTCGAGGGCGGAATCGACCCCGATCGACGGGATCGCGACCCGCACGGGTGTCGCGGTCGAGACCGTCTCGGCCCGCGGATTCGGATCCTGGAGCCCCCCGGCCGCGAACGGGTCGGCCGTGGCGACGGGTGCGGGGGCGGCAGCGGGCTCCGCGTCCGCGCTCGCGCACCCCGCGAGCAGAACCACCGACAGCGCCCCCGCGGCGAGCGCCGCGAGGACACGTGCCGGTCTGCTCATGAGCGCGTCACTCCGCGATGGCGGCGAACGAACGCACGGTGACGGCATCCTTCGACGCCAGCCATCCGCCGCCCGTCTGCACGCCGCCGATCGGCACGAGAGCAGCGGCCGCGCTGTCGAGCACGGGCACGATCGTCAGCCCGCCGTCAGAGGTGTCCAGCACGAACAGCGAGGTGACCGTGCCGGCCGCGACGCTCACGTCGGCGGAGTCCGACACTCCCGAGCCGGTGAGGCGGAGGGTCCAGTCGCCGCCCGGGACTTCGGCGTAGTCGGTGGCGGTTCCCGCTTTCACCTTGCTCGCGATCGACACGCCGGTGGATGTGCGGACGTCGACGCTCGGGGTGAGGGTGGAGGCCTGGATGACGCGGATACGCGCGTTGCCCGCCGTCGGGGCCGTCAGGTCGTCTTGATACAGCCGCACCTTCAGCGACTTCGTCGGACCGTAGGCGGCTGCGGTCGTCGCCGTGCCGCCCGCGATCTTGACCGTCGCCGACAGGGCGAGCTTGGTCCAGTCGTTGCTCCCCGCCGGCACCATGCTGACGGTGTAGGAGCCGGTCGGAAGCGCCTGGTAGGGCGAGACGTCGCCGTAGCCGACCCCGCTGAGCTCGAAGAGGATCGATCCGCCACTGAGCGCGGCCACGCGCACGTCGACGTTCTTCGTCTCGGGCGAGAAGTGGCCGAGCCGCAGCCAGCCCATGTCTGCGACGGCGGTCCGAGCGGGTGGCGCGGCGGTGGCCGCCGCGGGAGCGGCCAGGGCGGCGACGAGGGCGATGGCTGCGACGACGATCGCGCCGCGGATTCTGCGGGTGACTCTCATGATGGGACTTCCTTGTCTGGCGTTCGGGCGATCATTCGGGCGAGGTCTCGGAAGGGAGGGGGAAGCGGAGGACGAGGTCGGCGCCGTCGACGGACAGCGCGTCCAGGGCGTAGTCGCCGCTCAGCGCGTCGAAGATGGCGCGCGCCTGCTCGGACGGTTCGGCTCCCGAGACGAGCGGCACATCACCCACGCCCGACAGCGACACCTGACGGAGGGTGCGCCCCTCTTCGCCTGCGATCACCGGCAGGTCGGTCACCGTGACGACGCCGACGGCAGCGAGCGCGCCCAGGACGGCGCTGATGCGCTCGTCGACGAGGCCGCTCGCGAGAGCGACTCGATCCGGCGTCGACAGCTCGACCGCGGGGTTGCGCGAGATCTCGGCGCCGAACTCGCGACGCGTCGCAGCGGCGGATCGCTCGGATGCCGCGGCGATGACCGCGCCCTCCGGCACGACGCGACGGATCTCGAGGTCGCCGAACGTCGCTGCCGGAACGGAGCTCCGGATCGCCGCGTCCGTCGTCGCATCCCCGCCGTCTCCCGCGGAGGCGACGTAGGCGATCTCGCGCCACTCGGTGGTCGAGGCATCCCCTGCCGTCAGCACGTCGCCGGGCGCCCACCCCGCGTCGACGAGGCCGGGGACCAGGGCGGCATCGACGATGATCGGCCGGCCGGGAACGGCATTGTCGATGAGCCAGGCTTGAGCGGCCGTCTGCGTGTCGGACAGAGCCGGGGCCGCGGCCGTCGCCTGCGGGGGGCTCACCGCCGTGTAGACGGCGGCTCCCGTGAGGAGTCCGACGATGGCGACGACCGGGACGAGGCTGATGACGATGGCCCTGCGGTCCGTCATCCATTCGCGCACCCGCGTGCGCACGCGGGTGGTGCTTCCGGCGAGTCGTTCGGCGGCGCTCAGCCGGCGCGGGAAGGGCGCGGGCGTCGCCTCGGGCACGCGCTCCACGGGCGTTACGACGGCGGGGACGTCGACTTTCTGCGGCGGGGACGCGGCCACGGCGGTGGGCGTGGCCGTCCGCGGGACGTACGGCGGCTTGGTGATCGCGGGCCGCTGGACGACGGAGATGGGCGCGGTGTCCACGGGAGCGGCGGTCCGCGACGGCGGCTCCGTCGCTGCGACCCCCTGCGGCTCCCGCGTCGTCGTGACGTCCTCGGCCGGGGCGGCGTCTCCGTCCGCAGATGCCTCCGCGCGCTCCCGCGGCGTCCCGGCCTCGATGGTCATGTGACCGTCGTGGACCGTGATGCGCTCGCCGTCGGTACGCGACTCCGCACCGGAGGCTGTGAAGTCCGCGTCGCGCGGCGCGCGGTCGCCAGTCGCTTTCTTCGCCTTCGCGGCGGGGTTCTTCGCGACAGGCTTCTTCGCTACAGGCTTCTTCGCGACGTCCTTCTGCGCGGCGGCCTTCTTCGCGACAGGCTTCTTCGCAGCAGGATTCTTCGCTACAGGCTTCTTCACGGCGGGCTTCGTCGCGGCAGGCTTCTTCGCGCTCTTCGTCGACGACGCGTGCGGGGAGTTCGCGGCCGACGACTTCGCTGGTGAGGTCGACGCCCCCGGTCCCCAGGAACTCTCGGGAGGAGTCATACCGGGGATTCGCAGTGCACGGCGATTCGGATTGCGCGGCGATAGCATCCGGGAAACGAACGGAGCACTCATGCGTCGCAACTGGACACCGCTCGCCGTCGCCTATCTCTGCCTGGCGATCGTCGGCCTCGTCGGCACGTTCGTGCTCAACGCCTGGACGGTCGTGCTCGGACGCGACTACTTCGGCGATCTGTTCGGGAGCGGCCCGGCCGTCTCGTCGATCGGGGTGGACCTGCTGATCGTCGCCGTCGCCGGTGCGGTCTTCCTCGTCGTCGAGGCTCGCCGTCTCGGGATGAAGCGCGCCTGGCTCTACATCGCGCTGTCCCTCGTGACC
The DNA here is from genome assembly GCF_051860965.1 of Microbacterium sp. Lineage (GTDB taxonomy): Bacteria > Actinomycetota > Actinomycetes > Actinomycetales > Microbacteriaceae > Microbacterium. Next base: position 174,328 of record NZ_JBIMKU010000004.1, on the reverse strand, counting down.
GCGTTCGCCTTCACCTTCCCGCTCTTCCTCGCGATGCGCGAGCGACGGCTGAGCGCCCGCGCGGCATCCGGAACCTCATCCTGACCCGCGCTAGCGTCGGCGGTATGGCAGTGGGACAGACCCGCAAGGCGCGCGCGGCGCGACGGCGGTCCCGGCGTGTCGCGGCATCCGGGAGCGATCTCACCGACGCCGAGTGGTTCCGGATCCTGGATGCGTGGGCACGCTGCGCCTACTGCGGCGCCGACGGCGTGGCGCTCCAGAAGGACTGCGTGCTGCCGATCTCGCGGGGTGGCCGGTACACGCTCGAGAACGTGGTCCCCGCCTGCCGCTCCTGCAACGCGAGCAAGTGCAACGAGGAGGTGACGTCGTGGATGCGACGGCGCAGACTCGACGAGCCGGCGTTCCTGCGATCGTGGGTCGAGGCCATCGGCCGCTTCCGCTCCGAAGCGGCGGGCTGAGAACTCACGGCGCGCTCCCAGTTTCGCGGGACCAAACCCGGCATGCGATCCGTTCTCTACAGTGACGCCCCAGCCAGGGGCGGAATCCCGGAGGGAATCCCATGAACGACTACCGCAGGACCCCAGAGGCCGTGAGCAGCCTCACCGACCTGCAGTACGCCGTGACGCAGGAGGCCGGCACAGAGCCGCCCTTCCGCAACGCGTACTGGAACAACCACGCCGCCGGCATCTATGTCGACGTCGTCTCGGGTCAGCCGCTGTTCTCGTCGACCGACAAGTACGACAGCGGCACCGGCTGGCCGAGCTTCACCAAGCCCATCGACGTCGATGCCGTGTCGACGAAGACCGACTGGAAGCTGCTCATGCCGCGCACCGAGGTCGTGTCGTCCGGAGCCTCGAGCCACCTGGGCCACGTGTTCCGCGACGGCCCACGGGATGCCGGAGGCCTGAGATACTGCATGAACTCGGCCGCACTGCGCTTCATCCCGGCAGCCGAGCTCGAGGCCGAGGGCTACGGCGCCTACCTCTCACTCTTCACCACCGATCAGGAGAACGGATCATGACCAGCGGACCCACCGACACCGGAACGATCACCCAGCACGCCGGCACCGAGACCGCCGTGCTCGCGGGCGGCTGCTTCTGGGGCGTCGAGGACCTCATCAGGCGCCAGCCGGGCGTGCTCAGCACGCGCGTCGGGTACACGGGCGGCCGGAACGACCACGCGACCTATCGCAACCACCCCGGCCACGCCGAGGCCGTTGAGATCGAGTTCGACCCCGCGCAGACGACGTATCGCGACATCCTGTCCTTCTTCTTCCAGATCCACGATCCGTCGACGAAGGACCGTCAGGGCAACGACATCGGATCGAGCTACCGTTCGGCCATCTTCCCGCTCTCGCCGGAGCAGGAGCGCGTCGCTCGCGAGACGATCGCCGACGTCGACGCGTCGGGACTCTGGCCGGGGAAGGCCGTCACGACGATCGAGCCCGCCGGTCCTTTCTGGGAGGCCGAGCCCGAGCACCAGGACTACCTGATCCGCTACCCCAACGGGTACACGTGCCACTTCCCCCGTGCCGGATGGGTGCTGCCCAAGCGCGCCGACGCGACGGCGTAGACGCATCGACACCGGATGCCGCGATCCCCTCGGGGGTCGCGGCATCCGTCGTATTGTCGAGACATGTCCTCCTCAGCGGAACCCGGCTGGTACGACGACGGCACCGGCAGACAGCGCTGGTGGGACGGCGCCCGCTGGACCGAGCATTACGTCGACCTGAACGAGCGCGACGTGGAGCTCCACACCGACGCGTCGACGCCGGCGATCAGCGCGGGGACGGCGGCGGGATGGTACGACGACGGCCGCGGACGCCAGCGCTGGTGGGACGGATCGCGGTGGACGGACCGAGCGCGGTTCAGCGGCGAGGAGCGCGCGCTCGCAGGCATCGTCGTCGATGGGCGGTGGATCCATTTCGGGATGCTGAGCCAGCCCGCCGCGGGCGCCCGGGCATCCGTCGAGTCCGGAGCCGAGCTGCTGCGCCGCGGCCGCCTCGAGAAGCCCGCGATCGCGCGCGTGCTGTACGGACCACGCGGGCAGATCACGCCGCACCAGCTCAAGCGGTCGGTCGATCCGCTGGCTGTGCACATCGTCGTCGACGTCGCAGGCCAGGTGTGGCTCACGTACGTCGCAACGGGCCAGGATGCCGAGGCCCGCGCGTTCGCCGGATGGATCTCCTCCGTCGGCGAGCACTACCGCTACCGCTGACCCCAGCCGGGCGTGCTAGTCTCGTCACGCCCACTCGGGTCACGCGTCGACTCCTCCGCGCATCGCACGGAGTTGCAGGCAGCATGACGCCCGGACGGTCGTCTCGACCTCCGCCCTCCCCCCATCCCACGACTGCATCCTCTGGATGCGTCCCCTGAATCGTCCGCTCCGCACACGTCGAAGCGGCACACATGGTCGCTTCGGCGGCCCGCAGAAGAAAAAAAGGTAGAACACGATGGCCACTGGCACCGTGAAATGGTTCAACTCCGAGAAGGGCTTCGGCTTCATCGCTCCCGATGACGGGGGTGCCGACCTGTTCGCGCACTTCAGCGCGATCACCGGAGAAGGCTACAAGGAGCTCCGCGAGAACCAGAAGGTCGAGTTCGAGGCCGAGCGCGGCCCGAAGGGCATGCAGGCGGCGAACATCCGTCCGCTCTGATCTCTCGATCTGAATCGGCCGGGGTGGCGAACGCCGCCCCGGCCGTTTTCGTTTCCCAGGTCCGGAACCGGCCCCCGAGGCTCGATGGGTCGCTAGCCTCGTTGCTGTGAAGGACGTCCAGCTCGATCCAGTCCAGCGCCCCACCCTCACCGACGACCAGTGGTCGAGGCTGCTCGCCTTCGGCGAGCCCCTCGACGTCGCCCCGGGCGACTACCTCTTCCGCTCCGGCGATCCCGACTACGACCTCATCCTCATCGAGGAGGGCGAGGTCGAGATCGTGCGCGATTCGCTCGGATGGGTCGAAGAGGTCGTCATCGCGAAGATGGGCCCCCGTTCGTTCGCCGGCGAACTCGGTCTGCTCAACGGGCAGAGCCCGTTCCTCTCCTGCCGTGCGACCGAGCCCGGCCGCATCCGCCGCGTCGACTATGCGGCGCTGCGACGCATCATGGCCGAGGACGACGAGCTGTCGGACATCATCCTGCACGCGCTCTGGGCACGCCGCGAAGGGCTGCGACACGGCCCCGCATCGCTGACCCTCAAGCTCGTCGGGCCGAAGTCCAATCGCGACTTCATGTTCCTGCGCCGCTTCGCCGAGCGCCTCGACCTCGTGCACACGGCGGTCGAGCTGGAGCCGGGCTCGCTCGGTCACCTCGACGACCACGGCATCACCGTCGACGATCTGCCCGTCGCCTTCCTCCAGGGCGAGCCGATGCTCCGCGCGACGCCCGGGATGGTGGCCGAGCGCCTGGGTCTGAGCTACCAGCCCCACGGCGACGAGATCGTCGACCTCGTCGTCGTCGGCGGCGGCCCGGCCGGACTCGCGGCGGCGATCTACGGCGCGTCCGAGGGCCTCAGCACGGTGCTCCTCGACTCGGTGGCTCCCGGCGGACAGGCCGCCGCGACCTCCCGCATCGAGAACTTCCTGGGCTTCCCGTTCGGCGTGAGCGGCGGCAGTCTCATCGGCCAGGCATCCCTGCAGGCCCTGAAGTTCGGCGTGCGCGTCTACGCTCCCTGCGAAGCGGTGGCTCTCACACCGGTCGGCGACAACCTCGACATCACGCTGAGCGACGGTCGCGTCATCCGCTCCCGCACCGCGATCGTGACCTCGGGCGCCGCGTACCGACGCCTGGACCTGGACCGCTGGGACGACTTCGAGGGCGCGGGGATCTTCTACGCCGCGACGCCCCTCGAGCTGCGTCAGGTCATGGACTCCCCTGTCGTCGTGGTCGGCGGGGCGAATTCCGCGGGCCAGGCAGCGCTGTACCTGTCGGCCAGCGGCTGCCCGGTGCGCCTCGTCGTGCGCGGCGACGACCTCGGCACGCGGATGTCGTCGTACCTCGTCGACCGTCTGCAGGAGGATCCGCACGTCGAGGTGCTCACGCGCTCGCGCGTCGTCGGGCTCGACGGCGGCACGTCGCTCGAGCGCGTGCGCATCGACCGCGTCGGCGAGGTGGAAGCCCGCGGCCTGTTCTGCTTCATCGGCGCGGAGCCCGCGACGACGTGGCTCACGGCCCTCGACCGCGACGACGACGGTTTCCTGCGGACGGGGACGGATGTCGCGATCCAGACCCTCGAGCAGTGGCAGCGGGTCGGGCGCGAGCCCCTGCCGTTCGAGACGTCGACGCCGCGCGTGTTCGCGGCGGGCGATGTGCGTCGGGGCTCGATGAAGCGCGTCGCGGCGGCTGTCGGCGAAGGCTCGAGCGCCGTGGCATCCGTGCACCGCGCCCTGGCGGGCTGAGCCGGGCACTGACAGGCTGAAGGCATGAGCGACGACATCGACCCCCGCGTTCCCCCGAGCGGCACGGGATGCCTCGAGTGCGACCAGACCGGCAGCTGGTGGGTCCACCTGCGCCGCTGCGCGAAATGCGGACACGTCGGATGCTGCGACGACTCGCTCAACAAGCACGCCACGGCGCACTGGCACGAGTCCGGGCATCCCGTCATGCAGTCGTTCGAGCCCGGCGAGGACTGGTTCTGGGACTATCGCACCGAGCGCACGACGCGCGGACCCGAACTCGCTCCGCCGCACAGTCACCCCGCATCGCAGACCGTGCCCGGTCCTGCCGAGCGCGTACCCGCGGACTGGCAGCGGGAGCTCGAGGGCTAGGAGCGCTGCCGACGACGGCCGCGCAGGACGAGCCACACGCCGCCCGTGAGGAGCAGCACGGCCGCCCCGAGCACGGGCACCGGCGCCGTCGCTCCCGATGGAGCGAGCGCCGGGGCGTACGAGTTGACCACCGCGGCGGCGGAGCCGCCCTGGGCGACCACCACCCGGCCGAGTCCCGTCGTGGTCACGGTGAGTGCCTCCGTCGTCGCGCCGTCGGTGGGCTCCGAGACCTCGCAGACCGCTCCGACGGGGATCTCGTCGATGACGAACTGCCGCGATCCCGTCGCACGGGCGGGGATGGTGAACGTCTCGTCGATGCCGCTGTCGCACGCGACGTCGATCGCGATCGCGCCCTGGCTCCCCGCCTCCGGACCGGAGATCGTCTTGGTCACGGTGAGGGCGGCCGTGAGCACGGGCACGGCGACGAACTCGGCGGTCGCGGTGACGTTCGCGACGACGTCGACGGTCTCGGCGAGGATGAGGCGCTGCGCATCATCCACCCCGGGCGTGTTGCCGTCGTAGATGTACACGTTGCCGCTCGGCACCTCGGACTCCCCCCGCGCCAGCAGCGTGACTTCTGCCCCGGGCAACGGGTCGGTCGGCACGAGCCACACCTGCGTGCCGTCGGGCACCGCCGTGCCCTGCGCGATCGGGGTCGTCGCCGACGCGTCGGCGTAGATCGTGCCGCCCGAGGAGAACAGCTCCGCGCCGGCCGCGGCGTTCGTGGCGATCGCGAACGGTCCGGCGGGTGTGCCGACCGGACCGGACTCGTCCGCGGGTGTCACGGTGAGCGACGGCGGGGTCGGGAACGGCAGCGGTGGCTGGACGCGTATCGCGTTGACGATCGCCTCGGTGTACGGGCGGATCGGATCGTTGGATGCCAGGACGAAGTAGTCCGTGAAGTACCAGATCGCCGCCTGCACGGCCGCGGCCCGGGCATTGACGTTCGGCGCCGACGCCGGTTCGTTCGTGTTCGGGTAGTAGTCGTTCAGCAGACGGGCGACGTAGCCGACGTTCGGCATGCCCGCCTGCTCCCAGCTGCCGTTGATGTATCCGAGGCCGGGGTACGTGTTCGTGCGGATGTCGATGCAGAACAGGCGCAGCTGCGTGCCCGTCTCGGCGCCCTGCGACGTGATGATCCCCGCGAAGTCCTGATTCGCGGTCGCGAATCCCGCCGGCGGCGCCGACGGATAGCCGACGCTGGGATCGCTCACCTCCGAGCCGATCGGCAGGCTTCCTCGAACACCCTGCCCCTCGGCGACGCCCGTCATCGTGATGTCGGTGTCGATGCCGTACGCGGGCGGCGGGCCGTCGTCGCCCGGCACGGCCAGGGCGGGCGTCGATGCCAGCAGGGCCGTGCCGACGACGGCGGCGACGACCCCCGCAGCGAACAGCGCTCTGCGACGCAATGGTTCCCCCCGTGCTCACTTCTCCTCGCAGACTAGTGCGCGCAGAGCGCGGCCGCGCGGACTCGACGGCCCTCCTCCGGCCCGGGCCTGCAGCGGAGCGCCTATCGTGAGGGGAATGGAGGCCTACGACGTCATCGTGATCGGCGCAGGACTCGCCGGCCTGCGGGCCTCCCGTGTTCTCGCGGGCGCGGGATGCGGCGTCCTCACCATCGATGCGTCGGACGCCGTGGGCGGCCGACAGCGCACCGATACCGTGGACGGGTTCCTCCTCGACCGCGGGTTCCAGGTCCTCAACCCCGCCTATCCCGCCATCCGGCGCTGGGTCGACATCCCGGACCTGGGACTGCGCCGCTTCCCGGTCGGCGTGCGGGTGCGGCGCAGCGAGCGTTCCGTCGACCTGCGGCATCCCGTCCGGCATCCGCTGAGCATCCCCCGCACTCTCGCATCCGGCCTCGTATCGCCCCGCGACGCGGCGGCGCTCGCGCGCTGGATCGCGCCGGCACTCCTGCACCCGCGGCGCATGATCGCGGGCGCGGACCGCCCCTTGCGGGAGGGGTGGAATGCCGCGGGCCTGCGCGGCAGGCTGCGGACCGAGGTGCTCGAGCCGTTCCTCGCGGGCGTGCTCGCCGACGACACGGGCGGGACCTCCGACGTCTTCGCGCGGCTGCTCGTGCGGATGTTCGCGATCGGCGCCCCGGGCGTTCCCGATCGCGGCATCGCCGCCCTCCCCGCCCAGCTCGCCCGCACCGCCGAGGCGGAGGGCGCGACGATCCGGCTCGGCGCGCGTGCGACGGGTGTACGGCGCGCGCGCGGTCGCATCGAGATCGACGTCGCGGGTGCGGATCCGCTGCGCGCGGACGCCGTCGTCGTCGCCGTCGGCCCCGAGCGGGTGAGCGACCTCGTCGACGTGCCGCGGCCGGCGACGAAGGGCCTGCAGACGTGGTGGTTCGCGGCGGATGCGGCGCCGACCGGATCGGCTCTCCTGGCCGTCGACGGGCGCCGGTCGGGACCGATCGTCAACACCGTCGTCATGTCGGACACGGCACCCTCCTACGCCCCTCCGGGCGCGCACCTCGTACAGGCGACGTGTCTGCTGCCCGGCGACCGGCGCGACGCGGCGACCGAGGCGCAGGTGCGTCGCCAGCTCGGCGAGATGTGGGACGCCTCGGCGACCGTGTGGAGGCTCGTCCGACGCGACGACATCGTGCACGCCCTGCCCGTGCAGCCGCCTCCGCTGCGCGTGACCGCGCCGTCCCGGCTCGCCGAGGGGATCTATCTCGCCGGTGATCACCGCGACACCGCATCGATCCAGGGAGCCCTCGTCTCGGGGCAGCGCGCCGCGGTCGCCGTGCTCACCGATACCGGCCGTTCCTCGACCACGAGACCGCAGGAGACACCATGACCGAGAGCTCGCACGTGCCCGCCATCGCGACCCTCGTCGCCGCGGACGCCGTCGACAAGCCCACGGCGCTCGCGACGATCGCGCGGGCCGTCGGGTCCGCCGTCGACGCCACGCGTCCGGCCCGACCTCGGGTTCCGCTCGCCGGCGGAGTCTGGGTCGAGATCGACATCCCGAAGTTCGGCGAGCCGCCGCCCCTCGCGATCGACGTGCACTCCCCCGCCGGGTTCGAGGCCGCCAAGCGGAGTGCGCTGGCGCTGTTGGAGGTTCTGCGCGCCGCGACGGACTGGACGATCGTGACGGATTTCGACCGGGTGTACGACGTGCAGGGATAGGCCGAGAACGAGAGAAGCCCGGTCCTGTGGACCGGGCTTCTCTCGTTGGTGACCCCAGCGGGATTCGAACCCGCGTTACCGCCGTGAGAGGGCGGCGTACTAGGCCGCTATACGATGGGGCCGTTCGCGACAACCGTTCGATTATGCCATGCCTGCCGCACCCCGGCCAAATCGACGCGGGTTCGGCGCGCACCCTTGCCGCGCTCCCCCGCGAACGCTTGACTCTCCCTCATGCGAGTCACGAAATTCGAGCACGCGGCCCTCCGCGTCGACCTCGAGGGGCGCTCCCTCCTCATCGATCCCGGATCCTTCACGCTGCCGCTCGACGATCTGGCGCACGTCGTCGCCGTCGTGCTCACGCACGAGCATCCCGACCACTGGACCAGCGACCACCTGGACCGCATCCGCAAGGCCGTGCCGGACGTGCCGATCTACGGCCCGCAGGGCGTCGCGAACGCGGCGGGCGGCTACGACATCATCGTCGTGAGTCCCGGCGACACCGCCACGGTCGAGCCGTTCACGCTGCGGTTCTTCGGGGGCACGCACGCGGTCATCCACGAGTCGATCCCCGTGATCGACAACGTCGGCGTCCTCGTCAACGACGAGCTCTACTACCCCGGCGACTCCTACTCGGTGCCGAAGGGCGTCGAGGTCGGCCTGCTCGCCGCGCCGATCGGGGCGCCCTGGCTCAAGATCGGCGAGGCGATGGACTTCGTGCTCGCCGTCGCTCCGCGCCGCGCGTTCGGGACGCACGACATGACCCTCTCGGTCGCCGGCCACACCATGCACCACGCGCGGTTGAAGTGGGCCACCGAGCAGGGCGGCGGCGAGTACCTGGCTCTCGCGGCGGGCGAGTCCACCGAGATCTGAACGACGACGAAGGGCGATGGATGCGGCATCCATCGCCCTTCGTCGTGTCGGACGCTACTCGGCGTCGAGGTCCGTCTCGAGGAGCGCGACGAGCTCGTCGAGCGCCTGCTCGGCGCCCTCGCCCTCAGCCTTGAGCGTCACGACCGTGCCGTTCGAGGCGCCGAGCCCCATCAGCGACAGGATGCTGCCGGCGTTGAGGTCCTTGCCTCCTTCGACGGCGATCGTGACGGGGATCTTCTTCTCCTGCACCGCCTGCACGAAGAGCTTCGCGGGGCGGGCGTGCAGCCCCGAGCTGCTCGCGATGGTGGCTTGACGCTCTGCCATGGGTTCTCCTTCTTCGGCGTTCCTGCATCCACTCTGTCGCATGCCGGCGACGGATGCGAGTGATCAGACGGCGACGGCGACCGCCGAGGACTCCTCGGCCTCGCGCAGCTCCTTCGGGGCGACGTACTTCTTCAGCGCGATGATGAGGAGCGCCGAGACCACGGTGCCCGCGAGCAGGGCCAGGATGAAGCCCCAGATCGGGTTGATCGCGAAGAGCACGAAGATGCCGCCGTGCGGGGCGTAGGACTGCACGCTGAACACCATGCAGAGCGCACCCGTCACCGCACCGCCGACCATCGAGGCAGGGATGACGCGCAGCGGGTCGGCAGCCGCGAACGGGATGGCGCCCTCCGAGATGAACGACGCCCCGAGCAGCCAGGCCGCCTTGCCGTTCTCGCGCTCGACCGGCGTGAAGAGCGGACGGGCGAGCACGGTCGAGGCGAGGGCCAGGGCGAGCGGCGGCACCATGCCGGCGCACATGACGGCGCCCATGATGAGCAGCGGCGCCGGGTTGTCGGCCGATCCTGCGGCGAGGCCGGCGACGGCGAACGAGTACGCCACCTTGTTGACGGGTCCGCCGAGGTCGAAGCACATCATGAGGCCGAGGATCACGCCCAAGCCGATGGCGGCGCCACCCGACTCCGTCAGGCTCGTGAGCCAGTCGGTCAGCCACACCATGAGCGTGGCGATCGGTCGACCGAGGAACAGGATCATGAGACCGGATGCCACGATCGAGCCGACGAGCGGGATGATCACCACGGGCATGAGGCCGCGCAGCCAGCGCGGAGCCGGGAGACGACCGAGCCACCAGGCGACGACGCCCGCGAGCAGGCCGCCGATGATGCCGCCGATGAAGCCCGCGTTCATGAGCACCGCGACAGCGCCTGCGACGAAGCCGGGGGCGATACCGGGGCGATCGGCGATCGCGAAGGCGATGTAGCCGGCGAGGGCCGAGACGAGGAAGCCCATCGATGTCGCGCCGATCATGAAGGCGACGGAGCCGAGATACTGGCCGAGGCCTCCCGCCGGAAGATCCCACAGCGAGTTCTCGATGATGACCTTCGACGCGTCGTTGGTCACCTCGTAGCCCCCGAGCAGGAACCCGAGGGCGATCAGCAGACCGCCGCCCGCGACGAACGGGATCATGTAGCTCACGCCCGTGAGCAGGATGCGCTGGATGTTCGCGCCCCACGACAGCGTCTGGGTCGATCCGCCGCCGGCTCCGGCGGCGGCGGCCGTGCCGGGCACGCGCGCCCCGTTCGGGTCCTTGGCCGCCGCGATCGCCTCGGCGATGAGCGCGTCGGGCTGCTCGATGCCGCGCTTGACGCCCGAACGGACGACCGGCTTGCCCGCGAAGCGCTGCGCTTCGCGCACGTCGACGTCGTTGGCGAAGATGACGGCATCCGCACCGTCGATGATCTCGCGCGGGAGCGCCTGATAGCCGCTCGAGCCCTGCGGCTCCACCACGAGGTCGACGCCGGCCTTCTTGCCCGCCGCGGTCAGTGCGTCCGCCGCCATGAAGGTGTGCGCGATCCCGGTCGCGCACGACGTGACGGCGACGATCTTCGCGGGACGACCGTCGATCGTGTGGCTGCTGTCGGCGGAGGACGGCGCCGAGGCGGCGGCGGCCGGCACGGCGGCGGGAGCCGCGGCATCCCCTTCGCCGATCGCGCCGCGCACGATCGCCACGACCTCGTCGTTCGTCTTCGCGGCACGGAGCCCTGCCGTGAACTCGTCCTGCATGAGGCTGCGGGCGAGCTTCGACAGCACGGCGAGGTGCGCCTCGGCCGCGTTGTCGGGCGCGGCGATCAGGAACACCAGATCCGCCGGCCCGTCGGGTGCTCCGAAGTCGACGCCCGGCGTCAGACGCGCGAACGCGAGCGAGGGCTCGGTGACGGCGGCGCTCTTGGCATGCGGGATCGCGATGCCGCCCGGAAGCCCCGTCTCGTCCTTCTCCTCGCGCGCCCACGCGTCGGCGAAGAGGGCGTCCGCGTCGGTTGCGCGCCCTTCCGCGACGACGCGGGCCGCGAGGGCGCGGATGACCGCGGCCTTGTCGGCGCCGAGATCGGCGTCCAGGCTCACGAGAGCCGGAGTGATGGTGTCGGACACGGTGACCTCCAGTGGTCGATGTGGTTTCGTGTGGTTTTCAGTCGAGTGCCGAGACCGGCACGTCTGCGGAAGGAAGGTCGAGCGGACGCGGGGCCTGCGTGCCGGCGAGGGATGCCGCGGCCGCCCCGTACCGGATCGCCCGGCGGAGACGCTCCTCGGGAGCCGCGCCCTCGGACTCGGCGAGCAGGTAGCCGGCGAGCGAGCTGTCGCCCGCGCCGACCGTGCTCGCGACGCGGATGCGGGGAGCGGCCCCGCTCCACGCGCCGTCGCCGGTCACGAGGATCGCTCCGCGCGCACCCAGCGTCACGAGCGCCGCACGCGCGCGGCCGGGCACGATCGTGCGGGCGATGCCGAGCACGGCATCGGGCAGATCGGGCCCGCCGAGCCCGCCCCCCGCGAGCTCGGCGAGTTCTTCGTCGTTCGGCTTGATGAGGTCGGGAGCCGCCCGATCCACGACCGCCCGCAGCGCAGCGCCGGACGTATCGACCGCGATGAGCGGCGCAGAGGCGCCGTGCGCCGCGCGCACCGCCTGGATCACCTCGACGTAGAAGTCGTCGTCGACCCCGGGTGGCAGCGATCCGGCCAGCGCGAGCCAGCGCGCCCCCGCCGAGGCATCCACCACCGCGGCGATCAGCGCGAGGGACTCCCCGCCGGTGAGGGATGCGCCCGGGAGATTGATCTTGGTGGTCGTGCCCGCGGGGTCGGTGATCGTGAGATTCGTCCGGGTGCGACCCGCGACGGGAACGCGACGCGCTGCGATCCCCGTGGCGCGCAGCGCCGCGTCGAAGGGATCGTCCGGTGCGAGCGGCAGGACCGCGATTGTCTCCCGGTCGGCGGCGGCCACGGCGCGGGCCACGTTGATGCCCTTCCCGCCGGCGTCCTCACGCTCGCCCGTCGCCGACTGCACCTCGCCGGGCTGGAGTGGGGCATCGAGCCGGATCGCCCGATCCAGTGCGGGGTGCGCCGTGAGAGTCACGATCATGCGAGCCACACCTCCACTCCGGCCTCGTCGAGCGCGGCGGCAAGGAGCGCGTCGGGCTCGGCATCCGTCACCAGCACGTCCAGCTGGTCGAGAGGCGCGAACGAGACGAGCAGCTCGCGACCGAGCTTCTCGGCATCCGCGACGAGCACGACCCGACGCGCGGAGCGGACGATGGCGGACTTCACGGCCGCCTCGTCGGCATCGGGTGTGCTCGCGCCGAACCCGGCCGACAGGCCGTTCGTGCCGAGGAACGCGACATCAGGACGAAGGCCCGTGATCGCCTGGACGGTGCCGGATCCGACGGCCGCCTCGGTGAGGGGTCGCACACGGCCTCCGATGACCGAGAGCGACACCTGCGGGACGGAGGCGAGCGCGTTCGCGAGCGGCAGCGCGTGCGTCACGACATCGATGCGCGCCGTCGTCAGGCGGGGTGCGAGCTGGGATGCCACGGCGGCCGTGGTCGTTCCGGCGTCGAAGAAGACGGATCCGCGGAAGCCCTCGCCGAGGGCGTCGAGGGCGCGCCGTGCGATCGCGGCCTTCGCGGGCGCGTGGCGCAGCTCGCGCTCGACCAGCGACGGCTCCGAGGTACTGGCGCGTTCGCTCGGCACAGCGCCGCCGTGCACGCGACGCAGGGAGCCCGACTGCTCGAGCAGGTCGAGATCGCGCCGGATGGTCTCGGTCGTCACACCGAATCGGCGAGCGAGCTCCACGACGCTGACGCGCCCCTCATCGCCGAGCAGTCGCTCGATGAGATCGTGCCGCTCCGTTGCGTACATCCTGCGCGCCCTCCGTTGGTTTCCCACACAGTACAAGGCATTGCAACATAAAACAAGACTTCCGCGTGGAATAGTGTCGATGGATGCCCGACAAGCCGGCCGCAGAGGTGCTCATCGACGAGGCTCTCGTGCGCACCCTGCTCGCGCAAGCGGGGGCCATGATCCCGGATGCCGCCTCCCGCGCGCTCGTGAAGACCTCGGAGGGCTGGGACAGCGAGGTCTGGCGGATCGGCGACGACCTCGCCGTGCGGCTCCCCCGCCGCGCCGTCGCCGCACCGCTCGTCCTGCACGAGCAGCGGTCGCTGCCGGTCATCGGTCCGCGGGTCGAGGCGACCGGCATCCGGGTGCCCCTCCCGGTGTTCGCGGGGTCTCCGTCGTCCGAATATCCCTGGCACTGGTCGATCGTGCCGTGGTTCGAGGGCGCCCCGGGGCTTCACGTGGCCCGCGCGCAGCGCACCGGCTGGGCCGAGTCGCTCGCCGCCGCCCTGGCGGCCCTGCACGCGCCGGCGCCCGCCGACCATCCCGTCAACCCCTTCAGCGGTGTGCCGCTCAGCCACCGCGCTCCGCAGGTCGGGGAGCGCATCGCGCTCCTGCGTCGGACACGCACGCTCGCGCCCGGGGCGATCGACGCGCTCGAGGCGGCCTGGCAGGCCGGTGTCGACACTGCGCCCTGGAGCCGTCCTCCGGTGTGGATCCACGGAGACCTGCATCCGGGCAACCTCGTCGCCGACGGCGGGAGGCTCATCGCGATCATCGACTTCGGCGACGTCACGGCGGGCGACCCCGCCTATGACCTCTCGGTCGCGTGGCTCGCCTTCGACGCGGACGGACGCTCCCGATTCAGTTCGGCCCTCGACGGACGCTACGACGCGGCCACCTGGGTGCGCGCCCGCGCGTGGGCCGCGGCGATCGCGATGATGCTCGTCGTCCACAGCGACGACGATCCCGACTACAGCGCGCTCGGCGTGGAGTCCGTGTCGGAGGTGTCGCGCGGCTGAGTCTCGCGCGCGGGCGCTTCGCGCACCCACACGTCGATCCGGTCGTCGCGCCCCACGAAGCGCAGCAGCATGCCGTCGCGGAGCTGATCGTTGAGGATGCCCAGCATCCCGGACTGGACGGTGAAGTCGACCACGGGGTCGAGGTCCTGCGCGGCGCAGCCGATCGTGAAGGGTCGTCCGCGCGACGACAGCAGCACGCAGGGAGCGCCGATCCGGCTGCGCAGCTCCCACACGTCGATCTCGTGGAAGTCGCCGAAGTACTGCATCGTGGACGGATCGCCGTCGAATCCGCGCACGCGCTCATCGAAGTCGGCGCCCGTCTCGGGGGTCGACGACTCCGGGACGAGCGTGGCGTCGGGCCGGTCGGCCGCGAGATTCACCGCCGAGAGCGCGATCGCCGCGCCGATGCCCGCGCTCGCGAGCGCGATGACCCACACGGGGATGACCCTCCACCACTGCTTGCGCGGGGTCTCGGCAGCACGTGTCCCCTGCTCCACCGCGTCGTCGGCGGAGGTCGTCTCGATGGGCGGAGGATCGAGGCGGGGCGTCTCGATCGGGGCGGCTCCCCCACGACTCGCGTCGTCGTCGTCCGGGCGCGGTCGCTCCCGCACGGCAGGTTCCACCGGCACCGACGCCGCGGGCTCGTGCTCGTGCACCAGTTCCTCGAGGGCGCGCAGTCGCGCCACCGCCGTCGGATCGGCCGCGATGTCGGCGCCCGGTCCGTAGGCGCGTCGACGCAGCTCCGCGAGTTCGCGGGACTGCTCAGACGCCTGCGGCCGAACCTCCATCGCCCCATTATCGCCGCCCCCGAAGATAACGGTTGATCACGGTTTTGTCGCCTTCACACAAGAAATCGAGTCTCACTCCCCGTGAGACTTGGTGCCACCCCCAGCACGGGTGTGGAGAACGCGGATGCCGCGGCATCCGCCTGTTACATTCGCACCGCTCTCACGACAGCGACCTTCTGGGGTCCGTGCACCAGCGACGGTGCACGGTTCGAGGTGACCGCGACCCGCGGTCCGCTGTCGACCGGCGTCAGTCGGTGCACCCATCCACGCCTGCGCGCAGGCGCGACCACCCTTGGAGTGACTCAATGACGAGAACCGAAACCCACGCGCACGGCCTGGGCATGCGCATCGCCGTCATCGTGCTCAGCGTTCTGCTGGCTGCGATGATCGCGATGTACGTGCTCACGACGACGAAGATCTCAGCCGGCGCCGACGAACTCGCGGCCGGCGCTGCGCAGGCCGACGACGGATCGCAGCAGCTCGCCGACGGATCGGTCCAGCTCTCCGACGGCGCGGGCGAGCTCGCCGCGGGTGCGGTGAAGCTCGATGCGGGCGCGGCTGCCGCAGACGAGGGTGCCGCGAAAGTGGCCGCCGGCGCGAGCAAGGCGTCGTCGGGCGCAGCTCAGCTCGCCGACGGCGCCGTGACCCTCTCGGCCGGCGCGTCAAAAGCCGCCGACGGCGCGAGCAAGCTGGCCGCGGGCAGCACGGATCTCCGGAACGGCATCAGCGAAGCATCGGCCGGCATCGCGAAGCTCGATGCGGGCGCGCAGAAGCTGGCGGCGGGCGCGGCGCAGGTGAACGGCGGCGCTGCTCCCCTCATCGGCGGCATCCAGTCCGTCAGCATCGGCGCGGGCCAGGTCGCGGGCGGCGCGGCGACGCTCGCCGGCGGCACCAGCCAGGTGAGCGCGGGGGCCGCCCAGGTCTCCACCGGTGCGACGACGCTCCTCGGCGGTGCGAACGAGGTCTCCACCGGCGCCGGCCAGCTCGCCGACGGCACCGGGCAGCTCGCCGCAGGTGCGTCGTCACTCGCCGCCGGCTCTGCACAGGTGGCGGGCGGCGCAGGTCAGGTCTCCGGCGGTCTCGCCGCGCTCCTGTCCGCTCTGTCATCGGCGCAGGCCGATCCTGCGCTCATCCAGCAGGTGTCGCAGCTCTCGGCAGCTGCCGCTCAGGTCGCCGGCGGCGCCGCCTCGGTGTCCGATGGCGCCGCGATCCTGAACAGCAATGTCCAGACGCTGAAGGTCGGGGCGGACTCCCTGGCCGGCGGAGCCTCTCAGGTCGCTCAGGGCGCTGCGCAGCTCTCGGCGGGAGCGAGCAACGTCGCCCAGGGCGCAGCGGACGTCGACGCGGGCGCCTCAGCGCTCGCAGACGGAGCAGGCGCGGTCTCGGTCGGTGCGAAAACGCTCGCCGCGAAGTCCGCCGCGCTCACGGGGGGTACCGCGAGCGTCCAGGCGGGCGCGACCGAGATCGCCGGTGGTCTTGCGCTGCTGAACTCCAAGACCGGCAAGCTCGTCGACGGGGGCGTGACCATCAACACGAAGCTCAACGAACTCGCCGCCGGCAACAGCACCCTGTCCGCCGGTGCCGCGAAGCTCGAGAGCGGTGCGAGCTCACTCGCGACGGGCACGAGCGAGCTCTCCACGGGCGCGACCGCTCTGTCATCCGGCATCTCCGATCTCGCCGACGGCGCGGGCGAGCTCTCGGTCGGCTCGCAGCAGCTCGCCGACGGCTCGGGCGAACTGTCGGCCGGGGCCACGACCCTCGCGGACGGCAACGGCAAGATCGCGGACGGTTCCGACCAGCTCGCCGATGGCGCGTCGGGCGCGGCCCCGAGCCTGCTTCCGTGGATGCTCGGAATCGCTCTCGCAGGGCTGATCGCGATCGGCTTCTGGGTCGGTCACCGGGTGGAGCACCGCCGCCGCGCGGCCACAGCGGTAACCGCCTGATCGACCATCACGACGCAGGGGCGTGGGCTGGAGCATCCAGCCCACGCCGCCTTCGTCACGTCACGGACATGGCCCTGCAACCGTGTCGGCGCAAACGAAAAACCCCCGGATGACCGGGGGTTTTTTCGAGCTGGGGTACCTGGACTCGAACCAAGAACAAAGGTACCAGAAACCTCCGTGTTGCCAATTACACCATACCCCAATGGCCTCGACCGAAGCCGTGCCGAAGATCAAGCTTAGTCGACTTCGACGGCGAGGCCAAACCCGGCGTGTCGGGTCGGTCAGCCCACGCGGGCCACGAGCGCACCCAGCCGGCGGATGGATTCGGCCTTGCCGAGGAGCTCCATCGACTCGAAGAGAGGGGGCGAGATGCGACGTCCGCTGATCGCGACACGGGGCGGGCCGTAGGCGACGCGCGGCTTGAGCCCCAGGCCGTCGATGAGCGCCGTGGACAGCGCCTCCTGCACCGCGGCGGCGGTGAACTCCGCCTCGGGCACGAGCTCGAGGGCGCCGACCGAGGCGACGAGCACCTCGCCCGCGTTCGCGGGGAGCGCCGACAGGGCGTCCTCGGCGTAGGTCAGCTCGTCGGTGAAGAGGAAGCCCAGCATCCCCGGCACCTCTCCGAGAAGCTGCACGCGCTCCTGGACGAGTGGGGCGGATGCCGCGATCAGCGCGCTCTGCTCGGGAGTGAGCTCGTCGCCGAGCACCCCGGCCGCGCGCAGGTAGGGCACGATGCGCGCGGCGAAGTCATCGGGAGCGAGCATGCGGATGTGGTCGCCGTTGATCGACTCGGCCTTCTTCTGGTCGAAGCGCGCCGGGTTCGGGTTGACGTTCACGATGTCGAAGGCCGCCGTGAACTCCTCGAGCGAGAAGATGTCCCGGTCGGGGCCGATCGACCAGCCGAGCAGGGCGAGGTAGTTGAGCAGACCCTCGTGGATGAAGCCCTTCTCGCGCTGCAGGAACAGATCGGCCTGCGGGTCGCGCTTGGACAGCTTCTTGTTGCCGGTCTCGCCGAGCACGAGCGGCATGTGGCCGAATCGCGGCACGAAGTCGGTGACGCCGGCATCGATCAGCGCGGCGTACAGCGCGAGCTGGCGGGCGGTCGAGGGCATCAGGTCTTCGCCGCGGATGACGTGCGTGATGCCCATGAGCGCATCGTCCACGGGATTGGTGAACGTGTAGAGAGGCTGTCCGCCCGCGCGCACGACGACGAAGTCGGGGAACGACCCTGCCGGGAAGGTCACCTCGCCGCGGATGAGGTCGACGTAGGTGACGTCGTGCTCGGGCACGCGCACGCGCCACGCGGGCTCGCGGCCCTCGGCGCGGAAGGCCGCCTTCTGCTCGTCGGTCAGCGTGCGGTCGAAGTTGTCGTAGCCCAGCTGCTTCGCCCGGCCGGCGGCCTCGTTGCGCGCATCGATCTCTTCGGCTGTCGAGTACGACTCGTACACCGCACCCGCGTCGATGAGCTTCTGCAGGACGCCCGCATAGATCTCACCGCGCTGCGACTGACGGTACGGCTCGTGCGGACCGCCCTTCTCGACGCCTTCGTCCCAGTCGATCTCGAGCCACGTCAGCGCGTCGACGAGCTGGCGATAGCTCTCTTCGCTGTCGCGCGCGGCATCGGTGTCCTCCACGCGGAAGATCATCTTTCCGCCCGTGTGCCGTGCGTACGCCCAGTTGTAGAGCGCCGTGCGGACCATTCCGACGTGCGGAAGACCCGTCGGCGAGGGGCAGAACCGGACGCGGACGTCGGCGCCGGCTGCGGTCGTGGTGCGGGGATGGGGTGAGGAAGGCATCCTCACGATTCTACCGACGCCGATGCGCGGACCTCTCGCGCCACGTAGGCTCGGGCACAGCAGCTCCCACAGAGAGGCACGTCATGCTCCGTCGAACTTCTCTCGCCCTGGCGGCGTGTGCCGCCCTCGCCCTCGCTCTCGCGGCGTGCGCGACGGATCCCGGCGGCTCCGCCACGACTCCCCCGCCGTCACACAGCCCCGGCCCCTCGCTCACTCCCTCGCCGGACCCGACCGATCCGCCCTCCGCCGCGAACCTGCCCACCGACTGCGCCCAGGTGGGCACGGCAGCAACTCGCGCGGCGACGGTCGATCAGATGACCCTGCAGGGCGACGGCGTGGGTTTCGTGCGTCCCGCGCCGCAGGGCGCGACGCTCGCCCTGGGCTGCGACTGGATCCAAGGCGACGCGACGGGGTTCCTGCTGCTGATCAGCACGACCGACACCGCCGCCGCCGACGCGGCGATCACGGACCTCGGCGCGCAGGGCTGGACATGCGGAGCAGGACCGCAGGGCGAGGGCGACACGTGCACTCTCACGACCCCCAACGAGCAGTTCCCGGTCGACACCGTCGAGACCGTCGTCACACGCGGCGACGTGTGGATCTACTCATCTGCCACCAACGTCGACGGCGCAGCGTTGCTCAGCGACCTGCAGACCTCGATCTGGGCATCCTGATCTCGATCCAGGTCAGCTAAGCGAGCGCCGGAGAGCGCCGCCCGAGGGGCGAGAGCGCGGCGACGGCGACGACGAGCACGCCGACCGTGAGCGCGAGCCCGCCGTACCCGATCCAGCCCAGCACCACACCGGCGAGGATCGCGCCGACGCCGGCGACCATGCTCATCGTGAAGTCGCTGAGCCCCTGCCGTCGTGTGCGCCGCTCCTCCGACGACGCCTCGGTCAGGAGGGCGGAGCCGGCAACCGTCGTCGCGCTCCAGCCCAGCCCGAGCAGCACGAGTCCGACCGTGACCGCCGCGTTCGACTCCTGCCCGAACGACGCCGTGAGCAGCGCCGCGACGAGCAGGGCCTGCCCGACCAGGATCGTCGACACGCGGCCGAGCCGGTCGGCGAGGACGCCGAAGACCGGAGCGAGCGCGTACATGCCCGCGATGTGCAGACTCAGGGTGAGGCCGATGATCGCGAGGTCGGCGCCGTGGTGCAGGAGGTGGA
Source organism: Microbacterium sp. (assembly GCF_051860965.1). GTDB lineage: Bacteria > Actinomycetota > Actinomycetes > Actinomycetales > Microbacteriaceae > Microbacterium. Next base: position 154,670 of record NZ_JBIMKU010000004.1, on the reverse strand, counting down.
CCGGCGTCATCGCCATGACCGACACCATGACCCCGTGCGCGGCGGCGATCGCGAAGATCGCATAGCGGGCGACGGACGGCCGATCGGCCTTCGCGATGGCGCCGCCCCGGGCCGCGCTCTCCGCACGATCGGCGACGATCCGCTGCGCCAGAACGAGCGGATCGGGTCGCAGCAGGACCAGATACAGCCCGATCGCCAGCAGCTGTCCGACGATCGTGAACAGGTAGGGGCCGCTCAGGGGCGGCATCCCGATCGCATCCCCGACGAGCTCCCCCGGCCCTGTCAGATTCGGCCCGAGGACGGCGCCGATCGTCGTCGCCCACACCACGATCGACAGGTCGCGGCCGCGCGTCGCGTCGGTCGCGAGGTCGGCGGCGGCGAAGCGCGTCTGCAGATTCGCCGCCTGCCCGCCGCCCACCAGCAGAAAGGAGACCAGCAGCAGAGGGAACGACCGCAGGCCGATCGCCGTGACGACGAGCACGACGCCGACGAGGGCCGTCGCCATGCCGCTCGTGAGCGCGACTCGTCTGCCGAACCTTCGCGCGAGCGCCGCCAGGGGCACGGCGATCGCGGCGGTGCCGAAGGTGACCGCGGCGGCTGCCAGACCGGAGAACGCCTCGTCACCCGAGATCTCCGCGGCGAGCACGGCGCCGAGGGACAGCGTCGCGCCGAACGCGATGCCGCCCAGGACCTGGCCGAGCGACAGCACCCAGACGGTGCGGCGCTGGATGCGTGCCAGATCGAGGGAGGTGTCGGTCATCCCGCGTCGCGAGCGGTGTTGCGCAGGATGCCGAGCCCTGAGATCTCGACCTCGACGACGTCGCCCGCGACGATCTGGCCGACGCCGGCCGGCGTGCCCGTGAGGACGACGTCGCCCGGGAGCAGGGTGAACGCCGCCGAGGCGTACTCGATGATCTCGGCGAGCGAGAAGATCATGTCGGCGATCGGCCCCTGCTGGCGAACCTCGCCGTTGAGGCGCGTCGTGATGACGGCGTCGCCGGAGGGGTCGAACTCGGTCTCGATCGCCGGGCCCAGCGGACACGATGTGTCGAAGCCCTTCGCACGCGCCCACTGCCCGTCGCTCTTCTGCCAGTCCCGCGCCGTGAGGTCGTTGCCGATCGTGTAGCCGAAGACGTAGTCGAGCGCGTTCTCGGCCGACACGTTCTTGGCGATGCGCCCGACGACGGCCGCGAGCTCTCCTTCGAAGCTGATGAAATCGGAGTGCTTCGGCAGCACGACGGCGTCGCCGGGACCGACGACCGAGGTGTTCGGCTTGAAGAACAGCATGGGTGCCGTGGGCACGTCATTGCCGAGCTCCGCCGCGTGATCCCGATAGTTGCGGCCGACGCACACGACCTTGGAGCGCGGGATGACGGGCGCCAGGAGCGCGACGTCGCCGATCGGCACGCGCTCCCCCGTCGTGTCGAAGCCCGCGAACATCGGGTCGCCGTTCAGGACGACGAGCTCGCCCCCGTCGACGATGCCGAAGCGGATGGCGTCCTGATGGCTGAAGCGTGCGATCCTCACCCGTTCAGCCTATCGACCACTCCTCAGCCGTCGAGGCGGACGAGCCAGCCGTGCTTGTCCTCGCGGCGGCCGTACTGGATGTCGGTGAGCTCCTCGCGCAACGACAGGGCGAGCTCGCCGAGGGGCTGCTCGTCGAAGAAGTCTCGGCCCTTGAGCACGCCGATCGGCGTGACGACGGCGGCGGTGCCGCACGCGAACACCTCGACGATGTCGCCGGATGCCACGCCCTGTCGCCACTCGTCGAGTGACACGTTGCGGCCCTCGACCTTGTGGCCGCGGTCCTTCGCGAGCTGCAGGATCGAGTCGCGGGTGATCCCCTCGAGGATCGACGGCGACTCGGGCGTCACGATGGTGCCGTCCTTGAAGACGAACACGACGTTCATGCCGCCGAGCTCTTCGACGTTGCGATCCTGATCGAGGAAGACCACCTGGTCGCACTCGTTCTCGTACGCCTCGGACTGCGGCAGCAGCGACGCGGCGTAGTTGCCGCCGGTCTTCGCCGCTCCCGTGCCGCCCTTGCCGGCGCGGGCGTAGTCCTCGCTCAGCCAGATCGAGACGGGGCGCACACCACCGGTGAAGTACGCCCCGGCCGGAGACGCGATGACGTAGTACCCGACCTTGTTGGCCGGACGCACGCCCAGGAACGCCTCCTTCGCGAACATGAAGGGCCGCAGGTACAGGCTCTGGTCGGCGCCGGAGGGCACCCAGGCCCCGTCGACGGCGATGAGCTCGCGGAGGGACTGGATGAAGTAGGTGACCGGGAGCTCGGGCAGCGCGAGCCGGCGCGCGGAGCGCTGCAGGCGCCGGCCGTTCTGGTCGGGGCGGAACGTGTGGATCGAGCCGTCGGCGTGGCGGTAGGCCTTGATGCCTTCGAAGATCTCCTGCCCGTAGTGCAGCACCGCGGCGGCGGGATCGAGCGAGAGCGGGCCGTACGGCTGGACGCGCGGGCGGTGCCAGCCGCCGCCTACGGACCAGCAGATGTCGACCATGTGGTCGGTGAAGCTCGTGCCGAAGCCCGGGCTCTGCAGGATCTCGTCGCGCTGCGCGGTGGTCTTGGCGTTGAGGTTCTTCGTCACCGCGAACTGCAGCGGGGCGAGTCCCGTGTCGGGATCGGAGTCGATGAGGGTCATGTCACGTCCTGTGGTCTCTTGCGTCGAATGTTACGCCTGCAGCCGAGCGACGATCGCGTCGCCGATCTCGGACGTCGGGCGGGCAGTGCCGTCGCGGTGCGCGATGTCGGCCTCGACCGCGGTGGTGACGCGGTCCGCTTCGTCCGTGAGCCCGAGGTGATCGAGCAGCAGGGCGATGGAGAGGATCGCGGCCGTAGGGTCGGCCTTCTGTTGTCCTGCGATGTCGGGCGCCGATCCGTGCACGGGCTCGAACATCGAGGGGAACGTGCCGTCGGGGTTGATGTTGCCCGAAGCGGCGAGGCCGATGCCACCGGTGACGGCGCCTGCCAGATCCGTGAGGATGTCGCCGAAGAGGTTGTCGGTGACGATCACGTCGAAGCGGCCCGGGTTCGTGACCAGGAAGATCGTTGCCGCGTCGACGTGCAGATAGTCTACGGCGACGTCGGGATGCTCCGATGCCACGGCATCCACGATCCGCTTCCACATCCCGCCGGCGTGCACGAGCACGTTCGTCTTGTGCACGAGCGTGACCTGCTTGCGGCGCTGCTCGGCGAGGTCGAAGGCGAACCGCACGACGCGCTCGATGCCGTAGGCGGTGTTGACCGAGGTCTCGTTCGCGACTTCGTGGGGCGTGCCGCGGCGGATCGACCCGCCGTTGCCGACGTACGGGCCCTCGGTGCCTTCGCGCACGACGACGAAGTCGATGTCGCCCGGCTCGGCGAGCGGTCCGGGAACGCCGGGGTAGAGCTTCGACGGACGCAGATTGACGTAGTGGTCGAGCTCGAAGCGCAGCTTCAGCAGCAGTCCCCGCTCGATGTTGGCGTCCTTCAGGCGCGGGTCGCCGGGCACGCCGCCGACGGCGCCGAGCAGGATCGCGTCGTGCCCCTTGATCGCCTCGAGATCGGCGTCGGTCAGCGTGTCGCCGGTGTCGAGGAACCGGTCGGCGCCGAGGGAGAAGTGCGTCTTGTCGAAGCGGATGCCGCTCCCCGCCGTCGCGGCGTCGAGGACCTTCTCGGCCTCGGCGATCACCTCGGGACCGATGCCGTCACCAGGGATGACGGCGAGCTTGACGGTGTCGTTCGGGAACGTGCGCGGCATCCCGCCAGCCTACCGGCGCGGATCCTCATCCTCAGTTCTGCGCGAAGCCACCCACTTCTCGCGAATCCACCCGCCTCAGCGCGCAAAACGGGGTGGGTTCGCGAAAAGATGGTGGGTTCGGCGAAGCGGCGCACCGGTCAGGACCGGCGGCGGCCGAGCGTCATCGCCGCGATGACGGCGGCGAGCACGACCAGACCGGCACCGATGAGCGCCGTCGTGCCGACCCCCGCGTCGAATGCGTGGGCCGCGGCATCCTGCACCGCCGCGCCCAGCGATCCGCCGATCTCATCCGCCGCATGGACCGCGCCGGCGAGCGTCTCGCCCGCGGCGTGCGCCGCCTCGACGGGCAGCCCCGCGGGCAGAACGAGGTTGGCCCGGTAGAGGGCGGTGAGGATGCCGCCCAGCACGGCCGTTCCCAGGACCGCACCCAGCTCGTAGGCGGTCTCGGACACCGCGCTGGCTGCGCCCGCCTTCGCCGGAGGCGCGCTCGCGAGGATGAGCTCGTTCGAGACGGTCTCGGCCGCGCCGATGCCGATGCCGAGCGAGACGAACGCGCCGATGAGCAGCGCGAGGCTCTCGGGACCGGTTGCGAAGGCGACCGCGACATAGCCGAGCACCGAGAACGTCAGAGCGGCGGGTACGACGATCCGCGGCGGCACGCGCTTGGCGATCGGCACCACGATGAGTCCCGAGGCGATCATCGCCGCAAGGCCCGGCACGAGCGCGAAGCCCGCGACCATCGGGCTCAGCCCGACGACCAGCTGCAGGTGCTGCGCGACGAAGAACAGGAATCCCACGAGGCCCACGACGCTCAGGAGGTTCACCAGCAGCGCCCCGCTGAAGGTCGCGTTCTGGAAGAGCCGCATGTCGAGCATGGGCGTCTCGGCCTTGAGCTGGCGGCGCACGAAGAGCCACCCGAACACGATGCCGACGGCGAACCACACCCACGCGAGCGACGCGACGCCGTGCACCGCGAGCTCCTTGATCGCGTAGACGATCGGGATCATGGTCGCGAGCGACAGCACGATGCTGATCGGATCGATGCGCCCCGGGTTCGGGTCACGGCTCTCGGGCACGAGGATCGGCGCCAGCAAGAGCAGCGGCACGAGCACAGGGACGGCCATGAGGAAGACCGCGCCCCACGCGAAGTGCTCGAGCAGGATGCCGCCCACGATGGGCCCGAGCGCCGCGCCCGCCGAGAACATCGACGCCCACACCGCGATCGCGAAGCGTCGCTGATCACGATCGGTGAAGATGCTGCGCAGGAGCGACAGGGTCGACGGCATCAGCATGGCTCCGAAGACGCCCATGAGCGCGCGCGCAGCGATGAGCAGCTCGGCGTTGGGGGCGAACGCCGCGAGCGCCGACACGGCCGCGAAGCCGGTGGCGCCGATCAGCAGCATCCGTCGCCGTCCGAAGCGGTCGCCCAGGGTGCCCATCGTGACGAGCAGACCGGCGAGCACGAGCGGGTAGGCGTCGATGATCCACAGCTGCTGCGCGCTCGTCGGCTCGAGATCCAGGGCGATCGCCGGCAGGGCGAAGCTCAGGACCGTGTTGTCGACCGACACGAGCAGCACCGGGAGCATGAGCACGACGAGCGCCGCCCAGCCGCGCCAGCCGACCCGCTGGGTCTTCTCAGCGCGGATCGCCTCGGTGATCGTTTCGGTGGTCATGACAGTGCCTCAGTTTCTATACCGTCCAGCCGGTATAGTATCAGGGTCATGACCACGCTGTCGATACGATCGAGCCCATGAGTCGCCCTCCCCTCGCCCGCGAGAAGGTGCTCGACGCGTTCGAGGGGATCCTCGTGGAGGACGGCGAGAGAGCGGCGACGATGGATGCCACGGCCCGCGCCGCGGGCGTCTCGAAGGGCGGCCTGCTCTACCACTTCGCCTCGAAGGAGGCCCTCGAGGCCGGCATCCTGGCCCGCCTGCGTGCGCTCGTCGACGACGATGTCGCCGCGATGAACGCGGCCCCCGACGGAGCGGTCGCCTACTTCCTGCGATCGTCCGTCATGCAGAACGACCCGATCGATCGCGCGATCCTCGCGACCGCGCGACTCGCGCAGTCGGGCAACGCCGCCGCCTCGGACGCCCTGCGCAACGTGCGCGAGCTGTGGGCGGATGCGATCCGCCCGCATGCGAAGGACGAGGCGTCCCTCGATCTCGTGATGCTCGTGAGCGACGGGCTCTACTTCAACAACGCCCTCGAAGGCGGCTCGATCCCGGGTCCGGTCCCCCGCGGCGCCGCGATGGAGGCGCTCGTCGCGCTCGTGCAGCGCGCCATCCGCGACTGAGCGCTCACGCCCCCTGGAGCCGCCGCAGCTGCAGGAGCAGCGCGGGCCCGGAGCGATCGAGCACGGCACCGCCGACGCGTACGCCGACGAGGAGCGCGGCGAGGCCGACGACGACGCCCACGACGAGTGCGCTCCAGCCGAACACGGCCGATCCGGTGATGAAGCCGAGGATCACCAGCACCGCGGTCGGCACGAGGAGGGCGAGCACGACGCCCCACACGACGAAGATCTGCAGACCGGTCGTGAACGTGGCACCGGGCGCCGACTTGAAGGGGTTGTCACCGGCGGCCGGCACGGGCATCACGAACCGCGCGGACGAGATGCTCACGGCGCCGAACCCGGCCAGGAGCGCTCCGAGAGCGAGTCCGAGGATCGACGGCAGGTGCTGCCATTCGCCGGTGAGCGCGACCCCGCCGATCGAGAAGAGCACGGTGATCGGCACCGCGAACGAGGCGAGCGCCCCGAGCCGCCCGAGCCGATCCGCGCGCCCGCGGACGCCCGCGACGAGGTGCGTCGCGAACGCCGTGCCGTCGTACGAGATGTCCGTCGCGAGGGCGAGGGCGAAGATGAAGCCCGTGAGCGGACCGACCCACAGCATCAGCGCCGACGAGTCGTTCAGGCTCGAGTAGAACCACAGCAGCAGCGGGATGAGCTGCACCGAGATCAGCTGCCGCGTGTATCGGGGGTCCCTGCGCCAGTAGCTGAGACACCGTGCCGCGACGGCTCCGGCGGGCGTCTGCGGCACCCAGCCGAACGCGCCGATCCGGCCGCTCGCGACGGCTCGCGTCGTGGCGCGCGCCGGAGAAACGAGGGCGCGCGAGAGCGCTGCCCGCCACATCAGCACCAGCAGCGCGAGCGTCCCGCTCGCGATCAGCAGCCTCAGCAGCGCGCCGCCCGCGTCACCGGCCGCGACCGCCCCGGGAACGGCCCATGCGGCCCCCAGGGGCGACCAGCCGAGCGCGGTCGCGACCGCGGGGAGCACATCGATCGAGCTGCGCACGCCCTGCATCAAGCCGACGATGATGGGCCCCAGGAGGATCAGCGGGATGAGGATCAGGATGCCGGTGAGCTCGCGTGCTCGTCGGCTGCCCTGCAGTCCCGTGCTGGCCGAGGCGACCGCGCGCGAGCCGACGATCGCGATCAGCACGCCCAGCAGCGAGCACACGACCGCTGCGGCCGCCGCGACGGGATGGCGGAACCACGCGGCGGCGGTGGCGAGGCCCGCGACAACCGTGACGATGCCCGGGATGCCGAGCACCCCGACCGCCGTGAGGGCCACGAGCAGCGTGCGGACGGGGATCGGGAACTGAGCCAGCCGCGAGGGATCGAGCGTCTGCTCGATGCCCGTCAGCAGCACGGGGAAGGCCGTCCACCCCACGGTGAGAGCGGCACCCCCCAGGACGATGATGGTCGTCGTGACCTCGACGGGCGCGGCGACGCCGAGGGCGATGCATCCGGCGACGAGGAGTGCCAGCATCCCGAGCGCGTACAGCCCGCCGATGATCGTGGCTACGAGCTGCCACGTGCTGCGACGCAGGTTGTTCGCGAGGACCTGCAGCCGCAGCCTTACGAGCGTCGCAACCATTCCGGCTCCTGTGCGTGGTGGCGCCCTCCGACGAGCTCGACGAAGCGGTCCTCGAGGCTCTCGCCGCCGCGCACCTCGTCCACCGTCCCCGCCGCGAGCACGCGCCCTGCCGAGACCACCGCGACGTGGTCGCACATCCGCTGCACGAGATCCATGACGTGGCTCGAGACGATGACCGTCCCTCCGCCGCGCACGAACTCGGTGAGGATGTCGCGGATGTTGGCCGCCGATACGGGATCGACGGATTCGAAGGGCTCGTCGAGCACGAGGATGCGGGGCGCATGCACGAGCGCGCACGCCAGCGCGATCTTCTTGGTCATACCGGCCGAGTAGTCCACGACGAGCGTCCCCGCTGCATCCTCGAGGTCGAGGATGCGCAGCAGGTCGGCTGCGCGCTCTGCGACGGTCGCGCGGTCGAGACCGAACAGCATCCCGTTGTAGGTGATGAGCTGCTCGCCCGTGAGGCGGTCGAAGAGCTTGACGCCGTCGGCGAGATTGCCGATGAGCGCCTTCGCGCGCACCGGATCCCGCCATACGTCGATCCCGCCGACGACCGCGGTGCCGGCGTCGGGGACCAGCAGCCCCGTCGCCATGGCGAGCGTCGTGGTCTTGCCCGCGCCGTTCGGGCCGACGAGCCCGTAGAACGATCCGACCGGCACCGTGAGGTCGAGCGCATCGACGGCGAGCTTCTCGCCGAATCTCTTGGTGAGCCCGGTCAGCTGGACGGCGGGCGATCCGGCGTCGGCGGGGGCGGTCAGGGGCGGGGGTGGCGCGGCGTCGGTCACGGGGGTCCTATCGACGGGGTCGTTGTCACCGTACGGCACGGCCTCGGCGCCGAGCCAACCGTGGACGCGCGTGCCGCGGCCGTGCTAACGGGCGCTGCGAGCGGTCATGCCTCGGTGATCTCGATCTCGCGGAAGAGGTCCGCGTGGATCGCCGAGCGCACCTCGTCGAGGAGCGCGTCCGGCACGGGAGAGTCGACCGTCAGCACCGAGAGCGCCTGGCCGCCGGCCGTCCGACGCGCGATCTGCATGCCGGCGATGTTGATGCCCGCCTCGCCGAACTTCTGGCCGTAGACCGCCACGATGCCGGGGCGATCGGTGTAGAGCATGACGATGTGGTGCTTCTCGATCGGCAGCTCGATCGCGTAGTCATTGATCGCGACGAGCTTCTCGACCTGCTTCGTGCCCGTGAGCGTTCCCGACACCGAGAGCTGCGAGCCGTCCGACAGCGCGCCGCGCAGCGTGATCACGTTGCGGTACTCGGGGCTGTCGTCGTCGACGAGCAGACGCACCTCGACACCGCGCTGCTCGGCGAGCAGGGGCGCGTTCACGTACGACACGGTCTCGCTCACGATGTTCGTGAAGAGGCCCTTGAGAGCCGCGAGCTTGAGCACCGACACGTCGTACGCCTGCAGCTCGCCGTGCACCTCGACGTCGAGCGACGTGAGCGGCGAGTGGGCGATGGCGGCGAAGATCTGGCCGAGCTTCTCGACGAGCGGGATGCCGGGCCGCACGTAGGGGTCGATGACGCCGCCCGCGACGTTGACGGCATCCGGAACCAAGTCTCCGCCGAGCGCCAGGCGCACCGAGTTGGCGACCGAGACGCCCGCCTTCTCCTGCGCCTCCTCGGTCGACGCGCCGAGGTGCGGGGTCACGACGACGTTCGGCAGGTCGAGGAGCATCCGCGCGGAGCCGCCCTCCACGGGGGGCTCGGTCGTGAAGACGTCGAGCCCCGCGCCGGCGATCTCGTCGGTCGTGAGCGCCTTGAAGAGCGCCTCCTCGTCGATGAGGCCGCCGCGGGCGACGTTCACGACGTAGGCCGTGCGCTTCATGAGGCGGAACTGGTCGATGCCGATCATGCCCGTCGTCTCGGGCGTCTTGGGCATGTGGATCGTGATGAAGTCGCTCTGCTCGACGAGTTCGTCGAGCGAGACCAGCTGCACGCCGAGCTGCTGCGCGCGGGCGCTCGTGACGTAGGGGTCGTACGCGATGACGCGCATGTCGAACGCCTGCAGGCGTGCCGCGATGAGGGCGCCGATGCGGCCGAGGCCGATGATCCCGACCGTCTTCTCGAACAGCTCGGTGCCCGTGTAGGCGCTGCGCTTCCACTGCCCCTGCGCGAGGGAGGCGTGCGCGGCGGGGATGCGGCGCGCGAGCGACAGGATGTGGCCGATGGTGAGCTCGGCGGCCGAGATGATGTTGGATGTCGGGGCGTTGACCACCATGACGCCCGCCGTCGTCGCGGCCTTGATGTCGACGTTGTCGAGGCCGACGCCCGCGCGGGCGACCACCTTGAGCACGGGTGCCGCTGCGAGAGCCTCGGCATCGATCTTCGTCGCCGACCGCACGAGCACCGCGTTCGCCTCAGCGAGCGCCTCGAGCAGGGCCGGGCGATCGGTGCCGTCGACGTGGCGCACGTCGAAGTCGGGCCCGAGTGCGTCGATCGTGGCGGGCGAGAGTTCTTCGGCGATGAGCACGACGGGCTTCGTCACGGGTGGATCCTTTGTGGCTGCGGTGCGCGACAGCGCGAGAAGACGACGGATGCCACGCCGCACGCCATCGGGGCGAGGCTGTCGCAAGCCTACCGGCCGCACATGCCCCGGCCCGTACGTGTGACGCTCTGTCACAGGCTCCGTGGTCGCCGTCAGCCGCCGTAGATAGAGAAGCTGGTGGTCGCGAACGCAAGCACGTTGAGCCACAGCACCGCAACAAGTGCGAGGCCTGTCAGGAGGATCAGGGCGAACTGCCATGCGACTCGCCGCCAGCCCAACGCGAAGGCGGCGGCGAAGACCAGGATCGGGAAGACCACAGCGAACAGGAGGACGAACCATCCCAGGCCGTTGAGACCGAGGTAGCCGTTCGCCTGCAGGATGAGGAAGTCGAGGGCCGTCCAGACGGCATACGCGTAGAAGAGACCGAAGAGGCCAGCGATGGTCGCGATGCGCCACGTCGGCAGAGCCGGGCGACGCGCGTCGCCGATTCGTGCGCTCACTGTCCCACCATCCCGACCATCAGGAAGGGCCACGGCACGAGCAGGACCACGCCCGCCAGGTACCAGACGATCCGCAGCCACGCCTTCGACCGGCGGGTGAGGAGATAAGTCGTCGCGAACCAGAGAATCGGCGCGAGCACTGCGAAGAGCAGCGACGCGTAGTACGCAGGCGCCGCGACCGCCGCGACGGCGAAGAACTCGAGCCGCAGGCCGCCGATGATCCAGCCGATGACGTACAGCAGGTAGACGCCGCCGAAGACGCCGAGCGCGATGAGCGCTGCGTTGCTCATGGGCTCGCGGTCCCCCGGCATGACGACGCTTCCGTCGGCCTCGATGCGACCGACGTCGGCACTCCCCTGTCCGACGGCCGTGTAGCCCTTGGGCAGCGCGACGGGTGCGGCATCCATCGCCGTCTCGGACTCGTCGATCTCATCGGCGCGCTCGATCGCGCCGGGCGTGCCGACGTCGAGGGTCGGATCGTCGTCGCCCGACCAGCTGAGCGCGTCGTCGTCGGGGCGTGGTGTCACGGGCACCAGCGTAGCGTCACCCGCGGCCCCGCCGAGGTGTGCGACCCGATGGGGATGCTCGCGGAAAGAGGCCCGGCCATCGCCTCCGGGTGGGAGGTGATGGCCGGGCCCGAGACCGATCCGATCAGGAGCGGTGGTCGTGACGGGGACTCAGCGTGCGGCCGAGCCCTCGGTGTAGTCCGAGTCCGTCTGCTTCCAGGCGAACAGCGCGCGCAGGTCGCGGCCGACGGCCTCGATGGGGTGCTTCGCGGCCTTCTCGCGCAGCTCGAGGAACTCGGGCGCCCCGGCGTCCTGGTCTCCGATGAAGCGCTCGGCGAACGCGCCGGACTGGATGTCCTTGAGCACCGCCTGCATGTTCTCCTTGACACTCGGGTCGATGACGCGCGGGCCCGAGACGTAGTCGCCGTACTCGGCCGTGTCGGAGACCGACCAGCGCTGCTTGGCGATGCCGCCCTCCCACATGAGGTCGACGATGAGCTTGAGCTCGTGGAGCACCTCGAAGTAGGCGATCTCGGGCTGGTAGCCGGCCTCGACGAGCGTCTCGAAGCCGTACTGCACGAGCTGCGACGTGCCGCCGCAGAGCACCGACTGCTCGCCGAACAGGTCGGTCTCGGTCTCTTCCGTGAAGGTCGTCTTGATGACGCCGGCACGCGTGCCGCCGATCGCCTTCGCGTACGAGAGCGCAGTCGCCCACGCGGAGCCCGAGGCATCCCGCTCCACCGCGATGATGTCGGGGATGCCGCGGCCCGCGACGTACTCGCGGCGCACCGTGTGGCCGGGGGCCTTCGGCGCGACGAGGATGACGTCGACGCCCTCGGGCGCGTCGATGTAGCCGAAGCGGATGTTGAAGCCGTGCGCGAACGCGAGCGTCTGGCCGTCGCGCAGGTAGGGCTTGATGTGGTCGTTGTAGATGCCGCGCTGGTGCTGATCGGGCGCGAGGATCATGATGAGGTCCGCCCACTGGGCGGCGTCGGCGACGGACTTGACCTCGAAGCCGTCCTCGGTCGCCTTCTCGATCGACTTCGAGCCGTCCTTGAGGGCGATGACGACCTCGACGCCCGAGTCGCGGAGGTTCTGCGCGTGCGCGTGACCCTGCGAGCCGTAGCCGACGATGGCGACCTTCTTGCCCTGGACGATCGAGAGGTCTGCGTCTGCGTCGTACAGCAGTTCAGCCATGGGTGTGTCTCCTTGATTGCTGGGGTTCAGATGAAGCGGATGGATGCGTCAGCCGCGCAGGACGCGCTCGGTGATCGATTTGCCACCGCGGCCGATGGCGAGCAGGCCCGACTGGGCGAGCTCCTTGATGCCGAAGGGCTCGAGCGCGCGAAGGAAGGCGTCGACCTTGCCCTTGTCGCCCGTGACCTCGACGACGAGCGCGTCGGGCGCGTAGTCGACGATCGATCCGCGGAAGAGGTTCACGACCTCGAGCACGTTCGAGCGCGTCTGGTTGTCGGCGCGCACCTTGACGAGCATGTGCTCGCGCTGCACCGACGTGCTCATGTCGAGCTCGACGATCTTGATGACGTTGATCAGCTTGTTGAGCTGCTTCGTCACCTGCTCGAGGGGCAGTTCGTCGACGTCGACGACGACCGTGATGCGCGAGAGACCGGGCACCTCGGTGACGCCCACGGCGAGCGATTCGATGTTGAAGCCGCGACGGGCGAACAGCCCCGCGACACGGGTCAGCAGACCCGGCTTGTCCTCGACGAGGAGGCTCAGCACGTGACTCGACATGGTCAGTCCTCCTGCTCGAAGGCGGGCGCGTGGTCGCGCGCGTACTGGACGTAGCTGTTGCTGACGCCCTGGGGAACCATGGGCCACACCATCGCGTCGGCCGAGACCACGAAGTCGATCACGACGGGGCGGTCGTTCGTCTCGAGGGCGGTCCGGATCGCGGCATCCACGTCCTCCTCCTTCTCGACGCGGATCGCGAGGCAGCCGTACGCCTCGGCGAGCTTGACGAAGTCGGGGATGCGCACGGTGCCGTGCCCGGTGTTGAGGTTCGTGTGCGAGTAGCGGCCGTCGTAGAACAGCGTCTGCCACTGCCGCACCATGCCGAGCGAGGAGTTGTTGATGATCGCGACCTTGATCGGGATGTTGTTGATCGCGCAGGTCGCGAGCTCCTGATTGGTCATCTGGAAGCAGCCGTCGCCGTCGATCGCCCACACCTGTCGGTCGGGCTCGGCGACCTTGGCCCCCATCGCGGCAGGAACCGAGTAGCCCATCGTGCCGGCGCCGCCGGAGTTGAGCCAGGCGTTCGGCCGCTCGTACTTGATGAACTGCGCGGCCCACATCTGGTGCTGTCCGACGCCGGAGGCGTAGATGCCCTCGGGTCCGGTCAGCTCGCCGATCCGCGAGATGACGTACTGCGGCGACATGAGGCCGTCGGTGGGCTGGGTGTAGCCGAGGGGGAACTCGTCCTTCAGGCCGTCGAGGAACGCCCACCATTCGGCGATGTCGGGCTTCGTGGTGGCGGATGCCGCGCGGAACGCCGACGCGAGATCGACCAGGACGTCCTTCAGGTCGCCCACGATCGGCACGTCGGCCGTGCGGATCTTGGAGATCTCTGCGGGGTCGATGTCGACGTGCACGACCTTCGCGTTCGGGGCGAACAGAGCCGCCTTGCCCGTCACGCGATCGTCGAAGCGCGCGCCGAGCGAGATGAGCAGGTCCGCGTCCTGCAGGGCCAGCACGGCGGGAACCGTGCCGTGCATGCCGGGCATTCCGAGGTGCTGCGGGTGCGAGTCGGGGAACGCACCGCGCGCCATCAGGGTCGTCACGACGGGCGCGCCGGTGCTCTCGGCGAGGGCGAGGAGCTCGGCGGACGACTGCGAGCGGATGACGCCGCCGCCCACGTACAGCACGGGCCTCTTGGCCTCGGCGAGCAGCTGGGCCGCCGCCTGGATCTGCTTGCCGTGCGCCTTGGTGACGGGACGGTAGCCGGGCAGGTCGATCTTGGGCGGCCAGACGAACGGCGCTTCGGCCTGCTGGGCGTCCTTCGTGATGTCGACGAGGACGGGACCGGGCCGCCCCGTGCCGGCGATCTCGAACGCGGCGGCGATCGCACCCGGGATCTCGGAGGCGTCCTTCACCAGGAACGAGTGCTTCGTGATGGGCATCGTGATGCCCACGATGTCGGCCTCCTGGAAGGCATCCGTCCCCATGAGGGTCGAGAACACCTGGCCCGTGATGCACACGATCGGCACCGAGTCCATGTAGGCGTCGGCGATCGCCGTCACCAGGTTCGTCGCACCGGGACCGGAGGTCGCGATCGCGACGCCGACCTTGTTCGACGCCGCCGCGTAGCCCTCGGCGGCGTGACCGGCACCCTGCTCGTGGCGGACGAGGATGTGGCGCAGCTCGGTCGAGTCCATGAGCGGGTCGTAGACGGGGAGGATGGCGCCGCCGGGCAGACCGAAGACGTCGGTCACGCCGAGCATCTCGAGCGAGCGGACGACCGCCTGGGCGCCCGTGAGCACGGGCGCGGAAGAGGCGCGGGCAGGGGGCCGGGGAACAGCCGGCAGGGAATCGGCAGTCATGGGGTGATCCTCGATAGGAAGCGGGATGCGGGGTGCTACCCGGTCGTCGCGCCCTCCGCAGCGGAGCGCACGAGTCGGGAGTACTTGGCAAGGACGCCACGGGTATAGCGCGGGGGTAGCGGCTCCCAGCCGGAGCGGCGGGAGGCGAGCTCTGCATCATCGACGAGTAGGTCGAGCGTGCGAGCCGCGATATCGACCCGTATCAGATCACCATCGCGCACGAAGGCGATCGGACCAGCGTCCACCGCTTCGGGTGCTATGTGGCCGATGCACAGGCCGGTTGTGCCGCCTGAGAATCTGCCGTCCGTCAAGAGTAGTACATCTTTTCCGAGCCCAGCGCCCTTGATGGCCGCCGTGATGGCGAGCATCTCGCGCATGCCCGGCCCGCCCTTGGGCCCTTCGTAGCGGATGACGACGACGTCGCCGGCGGCGATCTCGCCCGCCTCGAGGGCATCCATCGCCGCACGCTCGCGCTCGAAGACGCGCGCCGGACCCTCGAACACGTCCGCGTCGAAGCCCGCCGACTTGACGACGGCGCCCTCGGGCGCGATCGAGCCGTGCAGGATCGTGATGCCGCCCTTGGCGTGGATCGGGTCGTCGAACGAGTGGATGACGGTGCCGTCGACGGGATCGGGGTCCAGGTCGGCGAGGTTCTCGGCGAGCGTCTTGCCCGTGACCGTGAGAGCGTCGCCGTGCAGCAGCCCCTCGTCGAGCATCGCCTTCATGATGACCGGGATGCCGCCGTGGCGGTCGACGTCGTTCATGACGTACTTGCCGAACGGCTTCATGTCGGCGACGTGGGGCACCTTGTCGCCGATGCGGTTGAAGTCGTGCAGCGTGAGATCGATGTCGGCCTCGCGCGCGATCGCGAGCAGGTGCAGGACGACGTTGGTCGAGCCGCCGAGCGCCATCGCGAGGGCGATCGCGTTCTCGAACGCCTCCTTCGTCAGGATGTCGCGCGTCGTGATGCCCTGGCGCAGCAGGTTGACCACGGCCTCACCGGAGCGGTGCGCGTAGTAGTCGCGGCGACGGTCCGCCGACGGCGGCGCTGCCGAGCCCGGCAGCGACAGGCCGAGGGCCTCGGCGACGGAGGCCATCGTGTTGGCGGTGTACATCCCGCCGCACGCGCCCTCGCCGGGCGCGATCGCGCACTCGATGCGCTTGAGGTCCGCTTCGCTCATCTTGCCCGCGAGGCACGCGCCGACCGCCTCGAACGAGTCGATGATCGTGACGTCCTTCTCGGTGCCGTCCGACAGCTTGACCCAGCCGGGCGCGATGGACCCCGCGTAGAGGAAGACGCTCGACAGGTCGAGGCGGGCCGAGGCCATGAGCATGCCCGGGATCGACTTGTCGCAGCCCGCGAGCAGCACCGAGCCGTCGAGGCGCTCGGCCATCATGACCGTCTCGACCGAGTCGGCGATGACCTCGCGCGAGACGAGCGAGAAGTGCATGCCCTCGTGGCCCATCGAGATGCCGTCGGAGACCGAGATCGTGCCGAACTGCAGCGGATAGCCGCCGCCGGAGTGCACGCCCTCCTTCGCGCCCTGCGCGAGGCGGTCGAGGCTCAGGTTGCAGGGCGTGATCTCGTTCCAGCTCGACGCGATGCCGATCTGCGGCTTCTCCCAGTCCTCGTCGCCCATGCCGACGGCGCGGAGCATGCCACGTGAGGTGGTCGCTTCGATGCCGTCGGTGACGACGCGGCTGCGGGGTTTGATGTCGATCTGGTTCTCAGTCCCGGGCATCCTCGAAGTCTATTCCCGCTCGTATGCCCTCTCGGTCGCGAGCTCGTCCAAGAACGCCGCGAGATCTTCGACGTCATCCACGAAGACGGATGCCGCGCTCTCGCTCGCTCCCACGTGCACGCCGAGATCGGCCTCGCCGAGACTCACGAGCGCGTCCTCGTCGGTGACGTCGTCGCCCGCGAAGATCACGGCCGTGGCGCCGACGCGTTCGCGCAGAGCCGCGATCGCCGAATCCTTGCCCTCGTGCCGGAAGGCGTACTCGACGATGTTCTTGCCCGTGCGGCGGCGCCAGTGCGGTGCCTCGGCGGCCACGATCGCATCGACCGCGGCATCCGCCGCCGCCGCCGTCTCGGGCGTCGCGGTGCGGGTGTGCACGCCGAGCCCGAAGGTCTTCGGCTCGATCCAGACGCCTTCCATGCCGTCGGTCGCCGCGACGGCGTGCCGGTACAGCACGTCGCGCAGCTCGTCGTCGACCTCATCGGCGTCGGGTTCGAGAGCACCCTCCCCCGGCACCCAGAACTCGGCGCCGTGACTGCCCGCCAGCAGGATCGGCGAGTCGTCCCCGTGCTCGGCGATCTCGCGCAGGTCGTGCAGGCTCCGCCCCGACACGAACGCGATCGTCGTGTCGGGCAGAGCGGAGAGGCGCTCGATCGCCGCTCGCGCGGCGGGGATCATGCGCGCCTTCATGGGCTCGTCGTGCAGGTGCGAGAGCGTGCCGTCGAAGTCGACGGCGATCAGCAGCCGATCGGCGTGCGCGATGCGGCCGAGGCCCTCTTCGCGGCTCAGACGGGTCATCGGGTCTCCCTGCGGGCGTGGGATGCCGCGGCCAGCGCGTCCAGGAATGATCGGGACCACGCGGCGACGTCGTTGTCGAGGACCTTCCGCCGGAGAGAGCGCATGCGCCGCCCCTGCTCGGCGGGCGGCATCTCGATCGCCCGCACGATGGTGTCCTTCAGTGCGTCGATGTCGTGCGGGTTGATGCGCAGGGCCGTGCCGAGCTCGTCGGACGCGCCGGCGAACTCGCTCAGGACGAGGGTGCCGCGATTGTCGACGCGAGCAGCCACGTACTCTTTCGCGACGAGGTTCATGCCGTCGCGCAGCGCTGTGACGAGCATGACGTCGGCCGCGAGGTAGAGGGCGACCATCTCCTCGCGCGGGAAGCCCTGGTGCAGATAGCGGATGGCGGTGTGACCGAGCGTGTCGTAGTCGCCGTTGATGCGCGTGACCATGAGCTCGATCTCGTCGCGCAGTTCGATGTAGGCCTGCACGCGCTCGCGGCTGGGGCTCGCGACCTGCACGAGCGTGGCGTCCTCGACGTTGATCCGTCCGTCTTCGATGAGCTCGCCGAAGGCCTTCAGGCGATGCCGGATGCCCTTCGTGTAGTCGAGCCGGTCGACGCCGAGCAGGATGTGCTTCGGGTTGCCCAGGCTCTCGCGGATCTCTGCTGCACGGGCCTGGATCTCGGGCCGCTTGGCCATCTCGACGTACGACTCCGCGTCGATCGAGATCGGGAACGCCTTCGCGACGGCGACACGCGTCGACCCGTCGGGCTCGGGGACGCGGATGCCCGTCGCCCGGGTCTCGTAGCGCAGCTGTCGACGGACGGCGCGCGCGAAGTTGCCGGCATCCGCCACCCGCTGGAAGCCGATGACGTCGGCGCCCAGCAGACCCTCGAGCACCTGCCGCCGCCAGGGAAGCTGCGAGTAGAGGCCGTATGCGGGGAACGGAATGTGATGGAAGTAGCCGATCGTCAGGTCGGGCCGCGCTTCCCGCAGAAGGCGCGGCACGAGCTGCAGCTGGTAGTCCTGCACCCATACCGTCGCGCCCGGGGCCGCGGCATCCGCCGCCGCCTTCGCGAAGCGCTCGTTGACGCGGACGTAGGCGTCCCACCACACGCGGCGGTAGCGCGGAGCCGCGATGACGTCGTGGTACAGCGGCCAGAACGTGTCGTTCGACATGCCCTCGTAGTAGAGCTCGACGTCGTCGGCCGACAGCGTCACGGGGATGAGGTGCGTGCCGTCGTGGTCGAACGGCTCGTGCTCGAGATCGGCCTGGCCGGGCCATCCGACCCACGCGCCGTGCTCGGCGCGCATGACCGGCTCGAGGGCGGTGACGAGTCCTCCCGGCGACGTCCGCCAGGACTCGTCGCCCTCGGCATCCACCACTCGGTCGACGGGCAGACGATTGGCGACGACGACGAATTCGGCCTTGGTCACGGAACTCCAGACGGCTGCGGGCGGTCCGTTCAGGCTATCGCAGGGGTGCCGGCCTCTCCGGCGCTTGACATCGTCGCGCGCGGTCGTCAAGGGCCGCGACGAAAGTCCCTCACGCGATAGCGTGGTGCCATGCGGAAGTACATCTTCGGAACAGGTCTGATCACGGCCGTCACGGGCGGCATCACCCTGCTCCGCGGGCTCCGCGAGAACGAGCCGTTCACGTGGCGCACGGCGCTCGCGTGGCTCAGCTGGGGCATCTCCCTCTCGCTCGCGATCGGAGCGGTCGTCGACACGCGGCGTGCGTCCCGCGGGCGCCTCGTCGCGGGCGACTCCCCCGTCCACGGCAAGGAGCAGAAGCTCCTCAAGCGGCGCGTCGGCCGCTAGGCCGACCCGATCTCCGCTGCGATCACCGGCGCGATCGCAGCAGCGCCGGCATCCGACATCACGATCGTGTAGTGATTGACGCCGTCGACGCGCTCGTGGACGACGTCGTATTCGGACAGCACGCGCGCGAGATGAGCGGGCGCGTACAGTCCCGGCTCCTGGTCCTGCAGACCGCGGGGCGCCGTGAGGAACCGGACGGGATGCCGCAGCCCCGCGAGTGCGTCGGTGAGCGTCGTGCCCGTGTTCTGGTCGATGCTGTCCTCGACGGTCGTCTCGTAGCTCGTCGCAGGTCGCAGCATCCCGTCGCCGTCGTCGACGAGGTCGTACGCCAGGTACGACTCGAGGGCGGGCGTCCAGGCGTCGCGGAAGGCCGGGTGATCGCGCCAGAAGTCCAGGTAGGCGTCGGTGTCGGCGAACCGCATGGACAGCCGCGCGGCGGTGGGACCGAGGATCGAGGAGACCATCGTGTCGGCGTCGAGGCCCGCCGGAACGTCGAGCGGCAGTCCGCCGTCGACGAGCACGAGGCGCGACACGCGCTGCGGATGCAGGTGCGCGAAGGCGACGGCGACGAACGCGCCCATCGAGTGGCCCACGACGACGATGCGGTCGATGTCGAGCGCGTCGAGGACGGCGGCGAGGTCGTCCGCGTGCGCGCGCATCCCCGCCTGACCTTCGAGCGCGTTGCTCGCGCCGCGGCCGCGAAGATCGGGAGCGACGGCGCGGACGCCCGGGAGCCGGTCGACGACGTACGGCCACGCGAGGTGCGAGGAGGTCACGCCGTGGATGAGGAGGACATCGGCCGTGCGGTCGCCCTCGGGGTCCCACACGGCGACCCGCAGATCGCCGCCGGAGACGGGCACGTCGAGCGTGCGATAGGAATGACCGGTCATCGCGCCGTCCAGCCGCCGTCCATCGTGTAGGAGGCGCCCGTGACCATGCCGGCCCTGTCGGAGGCCAGCCACCCCGCGAGCGATGCCACCTCGTCCGCTTCGACGAGCCGCTTGATCGCCGTCTCGGTGAGCATGATCTTCTCGACCACCTCGTCCTCGGGGATCCCGTGCAGCTTCGCCTGGTCGGCGATCTGCTTCTCGACGAGCGGTGTGCGCACGTACGCGGGATTGATGCAGTTGCTCGTGACGCCGTGCGGTCCGCCCTCGAGCGCGGTGACCTTGGAGAGCCCTTCGAGGCCGTGCTTCGCCGAGACATAGGCGGATTTGAACGCGGACGCCCGCAGGCCGTGGGCGCTCGAGATGTTGATGATGCGCCCCCATCCCCTCGCGTACATGCCGGGGAGAGCGGCGCGCACGAGCAGGAACGGCGACTCGAGCATGAGGCGCAGCAGCAGCCGGAAGGTGTCGGGATCGAACTCCTCGATCGGACTCACGCGCTGGATCCCGGCGTTGTTGACGAGGATGTCGACGTCGAGCTCCAGGTCGTCGAGAGCCGCGGTGTCGGAGAGGTCCACGACCCATGCGTCACCGTCGACCTCGGCCGCGGCGCGGGCTGCGGCATCCGCATTCAGATCCGCCACGGTGACGTGCGCGCCCCGCGCGGCGAACTCGTGCGCGCACGCGAGGCCGATGCCGCTCGCACCGCCGGTGATGAGCGCGCGCTTGCCCGCGAGATCCTGGTCTGTCACTGGTCTTCCTTCGGGGTGTCGCGCGGTGCGAGCGCATTGTCGATGAAGCGGGTCATGCCCGCGAAGACGACGGGGTCGAGCTCGACGGGCGGCTTGCCGTCGGCATCCCGCTCCCACAGCAGGAACCGCATGCCGATGAGCTCACCCATGCCCATGAGGGCCCAGGCCGTGGTCTCGGGATCGAGCGCACGGTCGACGTCGCCCGCCTGCTGCGCGGCGCGGAGGCCCGCCTCGTAGCCCTCGACGATGCGGGTGTAGTGCAGCCGCAGCACCTCCGGCGAGACGAATTCGGCTTCGCGGACGACCCGGTACAGCGCGGGATGCTCCGCGGTGAAACGGAAGAACCCCGCGAACCCCGCCCGTTCGGCCTCGAGCCGCGACCCGGCGCCGCCCATCGCCTCCGACATCGAGTGGCGCACGCGCCGGTTGAGGTCGACGACGAGAGCCTCGAAGATCGACTGCTTGCTGTCGAAGTAGAGGTAGAAGGTGCCCAGGCCGATCCCGGCTCGCTCGGTGATCTTGACGATGGATGCCTCGTGGTACCCCTGCTCGGCGAACACCACCTCGGCCGCTTCGAGCAGTCGCCGTCGCGTCGCCTCGCCGCGCTTGGTCAGCGGGCGACCGGTCGCCGGCGAGACGAGTTCATCGGTGTCATCGGGAACGCTCATGCCGCACCCCTTCCATGAGGTCCGTCGCCCGGGCCCGCAGACGCGAGCGGGCGAGCTTCTCGATCGTCGAGCGCGGGAGCGCCTCGACGAACTCGATGTGCACCGGCACCTTGAACGCGGCGAGATTGCGCCGCGCGTGGGCGACCACTTCGTCTCGCGAGAGCGACGCGCCCGGCTCGGCGACCACGAAGGCCACACCGCGCTCGCCCCAGACCGCGTCGGGAACACCGACGACGGCCGCCGATGCGATGAGGGGATGCAGGCACAGCGCGTACTCGACCTCGGCCGGCGCGACGTTCTCGCCGCCCGAGATGTAGATGTCCTTCAATCGGTCGACGATGCGGATGACACCCGCGACATCGCGCTCGACGAGGTCTCCCGAGCGCAGCCACGGCCCGCTCATCGCGGCCTCCGTCGCGGTCTCGTCGCCGATGTAGCCCGCGAAGACGCTCGGTCCGCGCACCCACAGCTCGCCGGTGGCCGCTCCCTCGAGCGGCAGTCCCGACTCGACGTCGACGATCTCGACGGCGACATGCGGATAGGGCCGGCCGACGGCACCCGGGTTCGCCGCCGCCTCATCGGCGGGCAGGTGCAGCACGTTCGGTGCGGCCTCGGTGAGCCCGTACCCCTGCGTCAGCGGGATGCCGCGACCGGCCCACTCCCGATGGAGGGCGACGGGCATCGTGGCGCCGCCCACGAGCGCGAGGCGCAGCGACGAGACCTCGGTCGCGTGCCAGTCGCGGTCCGCGGCGAGCAGTGCGTACTGCGTCGGCACGCCCATCATCGCCGTGACCCGGCGCTCCTCGATGAGCTGCAGGATGCGCGCGGGCTGGAAGGATCGCTCGAGCACGACCGTCGCGCCCACCCACCAGGCCAGGAGCGGCTGGCAGTTCCACGCCGCGACGTGGAACTGCGGCAGCATCGCCAGGACGACGTCGTCCTGCGTCAACGGCAGCGCCTGCGCGAGCGCGAGGTTGTTCCAGAAGCAGTTCGCGTGAGTGAGCACGACGCCCTTGGGTGCGGCCTCGCTCCCCGACGTGAAGATCACGAGCAGCGGGTCGTCGTCGCGCACGTGGCGACGAGTGCCCGGGAGGACGGCGCGCGGGACGGATGCTTCGATCCCTGTCGTGCCGAGCGCGGCCACCGGGGTGTCGATACCGCGGAGCGCTTCGCTCGCGACCGCCGCGTAGTCCTCTTCGACGAGGACGAGCGCGGGTTCCGAGCGCACGAGCACATCGCTCAGCTCCCGGGGTGTGAGCCGCCAGGAGAGCGGCACGAAGGCGACGCCCGACAGGGCGCACGCGAAGAAGGCGACGACGTGGTCGGTCGAGTTGCCCGACACGGTCGCGATGCGGTCGCCGGGGCCGTAGCCGGCATCCCGCAGCCGTTCGGCCAGACCGGATGCGCGCAGCGCGAGCGTTGCGTAGTCGATCGTGACGCCTCGGTCGTCGATCGCGATGCGCCGCGGCGACGTCGCCGCCCGATCGGTGAGCCAGCGGCCCACCGTGTGCGGATCGTCCTCGACGATGTCGTTCCACGCGATGCCGTCCATCGTCAGACCTTCACCTCGTCGGCGAGCTCCGCGGACTCCTCGAGCGACGGCAGCGACGTGCGCGCCCGCTCGCCTCGGCGGCGTCGCACAGCCTTGTCGACGGTGCCGGCGATGCCTCCGGGCAGGAACATCACCACCAGGATGAAGAGCACGCCGAGGATGAAGAGCGGCTCGGAGAGCGGGATGCGGAGGATGTCGGGCAGCCCCGCGATCGCCTCGGAGCCCGCGAGCACCGTGAGGCGCTGGTCGAGGAGCGTGTACAGCACACCGCCAACGATCGCACCCCATCGGAACCCGACGCCACCGAGGACGACCATGACGAGCACCGTGATGGTGAGATCGGCCGAGACGGCGCGCGGCACGGTGCCCGATTGCAGGAGCATGTACGCGACGCCGGCGAGACTCGCGAGCACCGCCGCGATCACGAAGACGACGAGCTTGACCGTGTACGGCCGCAGTCCCAGCACCCTGACGCGCTGCTCGTTCTCGCGCGTCGCCTCGGCGAGGTGTCCGAGCCGTGAGGTATCGACCCACAGCGTGACGAGGTACACGATCACGAGGATCGCGAGACACAGCCAGTAGAGGTTTCGGGTGTTGACGACGCCGATGAGGAAGTCGGGCACGTGCTCGGTCGGCAGGCTGAGGCCCTCCTCGCCGCCCGTGATCTGCGGATTGCGGCGCACGAGGACCGAGCCCGCCTGGGCGAAGGCGAGGGTGACCATCGCGAAGGGGATGCCCGACACCCGCATCGCGACCGCGCCCGTCGCGAGGGCGATGATCATTCCGCCGATGAGCGCGATGAACACACCGGGCCACAGGGGCACGCCGAAGTACTCCAGGGCGATGCCGAGGCCGTAGGCGCCGGCGCCGAAGTACAGCGCGTGGCCGAACGACAGCATGCCGGCGGTGCCGAGGAGCATGTTGTACGACAGCGCGAGGGCGGCGAACACCATGCACAGCGACAGCAGTGCGAGCGTGCCCGGCATGTAGGTGGGCGTGGGCAGGATGCCGGGCAGCGACAGGTTCAGCAGCGGCAGCACCGCCATGAACACGACGAGCGCAGCGCCGACGACGGCGGGCAGGAAGCGACGGATGTTCACGTCACGCCGCCTTTCCGAGCAGGCCCGCAGGCCGGATGAGCAGGACGAGGGCGAGCAGGATGACGACGATGAAGTCGCCGGTGCCGCCGAGGTAGAAGTTCGCGAACTGCTGCAGCACCGCGACGAGGACGGATGCGATGGCCGCTCCCGTCAGCGAGCCGAGGCCCCCGACGACCGTGACGATGAACGCGAAGATCAGCAGGGTCTGTCCCAGATGTGCCGAGACGAACGTGGAGTAGTGCATCGCGAGCACCCCGCCGATGCCGGCCGCCGCGCCGCCGATCGCGAAGACGAGGGTGAACGAGCGCCGCACGTCGATGCCGAGCGCGGTCACCATCGACCGGTTCTCGACGCCGGCGCGGATGATCATGCCGTAGCGGGTCTTCTTGAGGAACAGCACGAGTGCGGCGAGCACCAGGACGGCCGCGATCATGAGCACCCAGTAGGTGTTCGGGATCTTCGCACCCAGCACGTCGGTCGTCTGCTTGAGCCAGGGGGGACCCGCGATGTTGATGGCATCCGTCCCCCAGATGCCCTCGAAGAGGGCGACCGCGGCGAAGGACAGACCGACCGTGACGAGCACCTGCTCGATGTGCCGTTCGTAGAGGGGGCGGATCAGCACGAGCTCGGTGAAGGTCGCGAACAGGGCTCCGACGACCGCGCCCACCAGGATCGACAGCAGGAAGGATCCCCACGACTCGGTGCCGAGCGACGAGGCGACCCACCAGCCGATGAAGGCCGACAGCGTCAGGAACGCGCCGTGCGCGAAGTTCAGCACGTGCATGAGCCCGTAGATGAGCGACAGGCCCGACGCGACCAGGAAGTAGAGGGCGCCGAGTCCGACGCCGGTGATGAGGGTCAGGATCAGGGTGCTCACGCGGCGGCCTCCGTGTGCACGCCGAGCAGGCGGCGGGTCAGTTCTTCGTCGTCGAGGATCTCGGTCGCGTCGCCGGTGTGCACGACCCGGCCGCCGCTGATGACGATCGCGCCGTGCGCGAGACGGCGCACGACTTCGAGGTTCTGCTCGACGAGCAGGATGGGGACGATCTTGGATGCCTCGGCCAGCGCGTCGGCGACCTCGGTGACGAGCTTCGGCGCGAGGCCCTTCGTCGGCTCGTCGACGAGCAGGATCCGGTTGTCGTTCATGAGCGCGCGGGCGACCGAGACCATCTGCTGCTGCCCGCCCGACAGGCTGCCGGCCATCTGGTCGCGTCGCTGCACGAGGTCGGGGAAGAGCTCGGCGACGAACTCGCGGCGGGGGTTCTTCTGCCGCTCTGCCAGAGCGAGGTTCTCGGCGACCGTGAGCTTCGCGAAGACCTCGCGGTCCTCCGGCACGTAGCCGACGCCGCGCTGCACGATCTTGTAGGTGGGGAGCCCGTCGATGCGCTCCCCCGCGAGGCGCACCTCGCCCCGGCGCTGGATGAGGCCCATCAGGCCGCGCAGGGTCGAGGTCTTGCCGACGCCGTTGCGACCGAGGACGGCCGTGATGCCGGTGGCGGGAACCTCGAACGAGACGTCTTCGACGACCTGCTGCCCCGCGATGGAGCAGCGCAGACCGCTGACGGTGAGGATCGACGACGTCATGCGGCGGTGCCCGTTCCGAGATAGGCGCTCTGCACGAGCGGGTTGTCCATGATCGCCTGCGGGGTGTCGTAGGCGATGATCGTGCCGAAGTACATGACGGCGACCTTCTCGACGAGCCCCATGAGGACGTCCATGTGGTGTTCGACCATCAGGACCGTGCAGTTCTTCTCGGCCTGCAGGGTGCGGATGTTCTCGACGAGGCCCGCGACGTCGCCCGACGCGACACCGGCCATCGGCTCGTCGAGCAGGACGATGGATGCGTCGGTGGCCATGAGCACCGCGATCTCGAGCTTGCGCTTGTCGCCGTGCGAGATGTCGCCCGCCGCGGTGTCGGCCTTGTGATCGAGACCGACGGCGTGCAGCTGCCGCAGGGCGAGCTCGGTCGCGGCATCCGTCCGCTTCGGGAAGCGGAACAGGGACGCCGAGCCGCCGAGGCCGACCTGCGCGGCGAGCCGCACGTTCTCGAGGACGCTCAGTCGGGGGAAGAGCGACGAAGTCTGGAAGGTGCGCCCCAGTCCCGCCCGCGCACGGGCGGTCACCGATGCCGACGTGACGTCGGCGCCGTCCATCAGGATGCGCCCCGACGTGGGCTTCATCAGCCCGGAGATCACGTTGAACAACGTGGTCTTGCCGGCGCCGTTGGGCCCGATCACGCCGACCAGCGAACCGGCGGCGATGTCGAGGCCGACATCCTTGAGGATCGTCGCTCCGCCGATCTGCAGGCCGAGGCCCTCGATCGACAGCGCGGACGGGACGGGGGTGCTCACGACTACTTCGCCTCTGCCGGCGCGACGTCGTCGGCCGAGACCGTGTCGACGAGTTCGGGCACGAAGCTGCCGCCATCGGCGACGAGCTTGACCTGGTACATGTCCTGGATGAGCGCGTGGTCACCGGCGCGCACCGTCATGGTGCCCTTCGGACCCTCGAACTCGAAGCCCTCCAGCGCCGCGATCATCGCGTCGACGTCGCCCTTGCCCTCTTTCACAGCCTGGACGATCATGATGGCCGCGTTGAACCCGTCAGGGCTGAAGAGGTCGGGCGTGCCGCCGGCCTTCTCGATCGCGTCGACCATCGCCGTGTTGACGTCGTTGTCGGGCGCGCCCGGGAAGTAGTGGTTCAGGAAGCTGATCTTCTCCGACGCCTCGCCGTACGCACCGAACGTCGCCGAGTCGCCGAGACCGGTGACGACGGGGATCTCGTCCATGACTCCCTGCTGGCTCAGCGCCTGCCACATCGCGCCCGAGGTCGCACCGGCCCACGCGACGAACACGAGGTCGGGGCTGCCCGCGAGCACCTGCTGGGCGAACGGCGTGAACTCGGTCGCATCCTCGGGGACGAGCACCGAGTTGACCGTCGCACCCTGGGCGCCGAGGATCGCGGTGACCGCGGCCTCGTTGCCCGTGCCGAACGCGTTGTTCTGCGCGAGGACCGTGATCGTCTTGCCCTCGATGTCGTCGAGGAAGGTGCCGGCGGTCGCGACATCCTGCGCCGACTGGCGGCCCGAGCGGAACGTGTACTCGTTGATGCCCGTGATCGCGTCGGCCGCGGCCGGACCCGAGATGTAGAGCACCTTGTTCTGAGCCGCCTGCTCCGCGACGGCGAGCGCGACGCCCGACGAGGCGGTGCCGGCGATGATGTTGACGCCCGCGCCGACGAGTTCCTTGACGGCCGTGACGGCCTTGTCGGGGTCGCCCGCGTCGTCGCGGTACTCCACGACGATCTTCGTGCCGTCGACCTCGTCGGTGCCGTCGGTGGCGTACTCGAGGCCCGCCTTGAACGCGTCGAGGTACTGCTTGCCGTAGCCGGCGAGCGGACCCGTCTCGCTCGTGACGATGCCGACCGTGATCTCGGCGGGGCCGGCCTCACCGGACTCCTCGCCACCACCGGGCGCCGTGGACGGCGCGCACGCCGTGAGGAGGAGGGCGGCCGTGGCGACCACGGATCCCAAGAGCAGCTTCTTCGTAACCCGCATGTGCGTGCCTTTCACCATTGGAAGGATCTGGTGCCCGGGGAGGGCCTACCTGAAAACCGATTCAGGTAGTGGAAATGTATGAAACGAGACCTCGATCGTCAAGTCGAGGAGCCTCGCGTCGGCGTGTCGTTACCTGTTCGCGATGATCGCCGGCGTTGCATCCCATAGTTATATATCGTTGGTATGCTTATGTCGTGACTCATCTGGAAGACATCGAGACCCTGATCACGGCATCCGCCACCCTCACCCGCATCGCCGCCCTCGAGACCGGCAACGAGACCCCTGCGGCGCAGTGGCGCACGCTCGCGCTGCTGCGCGATCACGGCGCGCTCCGCGTGGGTGCGCTCGCGACCGTCAGCCGCGTGAGCCAGCCCGGCATGACGAGGCTCCTCGGCCAGATGGCCGACGCGGGACTCGTGGAGCGCGAGCAGGATGCCGCGGACTCCCGCGTCTCGATCGTCACCGCGACATCGGCGGGGCTCGCGGCGCTCGACGAGTGGCGCGATCAGCTCACCGCGGCGCTCGCGCCGCACTTCGCCGACCTCGATGAGCGCGAGTGGGAGGCGCTCGCGATCACGGCATCCATCCTCCGACGCAAGACCGTCGTCGCCGAGGTCGTCCGATGACCGCCACGACCGGCTCTCCGTGGCGCCAGCCCGCGCAGGTGTGGGCCGTCGCCTTCGCGTGCGTCGTCGCGTTCATGGGCATCGGGCTCGTCGATCCCATCCTGCCGGCGATCGCCGACTCGCTCTCGGCATCGCCGGTGCAGACCGAACTGCTGTTCACGAGTTACCTCGTCGTGACGGGCCTCGCGATGCTGGTCACGAGCTGGATCTCCAGCCGGATCGGCGCGAAGGCCACGCTGCTCGCGGGCCTCGCCCTGATCGTCGTGTTCGCGCTGCTGTGCGCATTGAGCGGCAGCGTCGATGCGATCATCGGCTTCCGCGCGGGGTGGGGCCTCGGCAACGCCCTGTTCATCTCGACGGCCCTCGCCACGATCGTCGGCGCGGCGTCGGGCGGCAGCGGTGCGGCGATCGTGCTCTACGAGGCCGCCCTCGGCCTGGGCATCGCGGTCGGCCCGCTGCTGGGAGGCCTGCTCGGCGAGATCAGCTGGCGCGGCCCGTTCTTCGGCGTCGTCGCGCTCATGGCGATCGCGTTCGTCGCGGTGCTCGTCCTGCTGCGCGGGCCGAGCGAGAAGCGCACGCCCGTGTCGCTCTCAGCGCCGTTCCGGGCGCTGCGCGAGCCCGCCCTCGCGGTGCTGGCCGTCACGGCGCTGTTCTACAACATCGGCTTCTTCGTGCTGCTGGCGTTCTCGCCGTTCCCGCTCGGCTTCGGCGCGATGGGCATCGGCCTGACCTTCTTCGGATGGGGCCTCGCTCTCGCGGTCACGAGCGTGTGGGTCGCGCCGGTCCTCGTGCGGCGGATGCCGCGCACGACCGTCATCCTCGTTGTGCTGCCCCTGCTCGCACTCGACCTCGTCGCGGCGGCGGTGTTCGTCGCGTCTCCCGCCGCGCTCGTCGCGTGCATCATCGTGGGAGGGCTGCTGCTCGGCATCATGAACACGGTGCTGACCGAGTCGGTGATGGAGGCGACCGACCTCCCCCGTTCGGTCGCGTCGTCGGCGTACTCGGCGGTGCGCTTCCTCGGAGGTGCGGCCGCTCCCCCGCTTGCGGCGCTGCTGTGGCACCTCTATGGTCCGAGTATCCCCTACGTGTTCGCGGCGGCATCCATCGTCGTCGCCGCACTCACGATCATGATCGGACGCCGCGCGCTCGCGCGGATCGACGGACGAGAGCCGGATGCCGCGGACGAAGCGGCGGCGGTGCTCGTGGGCGACGCCGCCTGACGGCGGCTTCGCAGGTTCCCGGCCGGCCGTTTCGCCGCGTCGGGTCTATAGGGAGCGGGCCCTCCGCGCTGACGCGGGGTGGCCCGTTCTCGTTCCTCCGCTCCCCTCTCGAACGCGAGGTAAGGAGAATCACGCCAGACAAGGATGATCCGGCCCGATCCATCCTCATCTGAGCGGATTCTCCTCATCTCGCTCACGCGTCGACGGGCTGCAGGCCCACGAATCGCATGCGGGGTTCGCCGAAGAAGCAGGACTGCAGCGCGACGTCGCCGCCGAGCCCCACGAGCTCCTCGGACGTCACGCCGGACTTGGCCGTGACGCGCACATCGACGACGCGGTGGATGGATGCGGTGCCCCCGGCATCCATCACCACGATCTCGTCGCCGATCTCGAGCGGCAGCACGACATCTCCCCCGGCGTTGTTGTGGGCCGCCCAGACGGGCGGAACGCCCTCGCGGTCGTAGGCGACCATGCGGGTGAATGTTCCGTCGAAGCGGTCGAGCTCGCGCTGTCCGCCCGTGGCGCCGAGCCGCGCTTCGGGGAGCGCGACGGAGTTGACGACCTTCGCCACCGTGACCTGCACCACGCCGTACGCGCGCTCGACGACCTCGGGCGCGACGATCGTCGTCGTGCCCACGGCGAATGCGGCGGCCACGATCGCGGCGCCGACGGTCGTGAGTGCAGTACGACGTGGTTTCGACATGTGTGCTCCAGGTTCGAGGGTGGCCATTCCAGCGTGTGGGACAGCACCCGCGAGAGCGCGCGAGAGGACGCGACTTGCGTAGTCGGCACGGCAGACCTGCGGCTTTCGGGATGCCGTCTGCGTACCGCGACGGGCAGTCGTGCCGAAACGACGAAAGGCCCCGCCACGCGGAGCCTTTCGGAGTGGTGCACCCCCTGGGACTTGAACCCAGAACCCACTGATTAAGAGTCAGTTGCTCTGCCGATTGAGCTAGAGGTGCAGGCGATCCGCGCGAGGCGAACCGAGGATAAACGTTACCATCACGATCGCGTCACTCGGAAATCGAGGGCGCTCCCGGGCGGTTATCCTTGGCTGGTGACCTCCCCCTCCATCGCACCGTCGTTCGACGCGCCGTTCGAGGGGGACCTGCACGCCGACCTCGACCTCGCGCTGCGACTGGCGGATGCGGCGGACGCGGCATCCATGCCCCGCTTCGACTCCCCTGATCTCGATGTGCAGGCCAAGCCCGACGCGACGTTCGTGACGGATGCCGACCTCGCGACCGAAGAGGCGATCCGCGCGATCCTGGCCGTCGAACGACCCGCAGACAGCGTGCTCGGCGAGGAGTTCGGAACGACCGGCGACTCGAACCGCCAGTGGATCATCGACCCGATCGACGGGACGCACAACTACCTCAAGGGCATCCCGATGTGGACGACCCTCATCGCCCTCGTGATCGACGGCGTGCCGCGCGTCGGCGTCGTGAGCCAGCCCGCGATCGGGCGGCGCTGGTGGGCGGCATCCGGCGCCGGCGCCTGGACGAACACGACGAACGCCCCGAAGCGCATCAGGGTGTCCGACACCGCCGAGCTCGACAAGGCGAGCGTGAGCTTCCAGAGCATCGAACAGTGGCGGGATGCCGGTGAACTCGACGCCCTCCAGCGACTCACGAGCAGCGTCTGGCGCGACCGCGGCTACGGCGACGCCTGGCCCTACATGCTGCTCGCCGAAGGCCGACTCGAGCTCGTCGCCGAGTTCGGCGTCAAAGAGTACGACATCGCCGCTCTCGTCCCGATCGTGACCGAGGCCGGCGGCAGGTTCTCCGCCTATTCGGGCGCTGACTCGCTGTCGGAGCGCTCGTCGCTCGCGACGAACCGGGTGCTCCACCAGCCGTTCCTCGACCTGCTTCATCCGTCCTGACTCCTCTCCCCCACCTTCACGGAGCCTTCTCGAATGACTTCCCGCATCCCCCGCCTCGGCGCCGCCCTCGTGCTCGCCGCGACGGCCTTCCTCGTGACCGCGTGCAGCTCCGCAGCCCCTGAGCCGACGCCGACGACGACCACGGCATCCAGCCCGACGCCCACCGAGCCCGCGCCCGAGGCGACCGAGACCGAGGCGCCCATCGCCGAGGACGCCACGTGCGAGAACATCATCCTCGAGCAGACGGTCGCCGACTTCGCGTCGGTCGGATGGACGTCCCAGGCGAGCCGGTTCTATCTCGGCGACCTCGAGATCGCCGACGGCATTCAGTGCGTCTGGGCCGACTTCGAAGGCCCCGCCGGCGATCATCTCCAGCTTTTCGGCTGGGCCCCGGTCTCCGATGAAGATGCCGCCACCGCGCAGGAGTCCCTCATCGCACAGGGCTGGATCCGCGAAGATGCGCCCGAGGGTATCTACATCACCGAGAACCCCGACACGACGATCGCGACCGACGAGAACGGCTACGGCATGACGTACCTTTTCACGCCCGGCAACGTGAAGCTCGCCGACACGAAGCAGGGCATCCTGCTCATCGACTGGCCCAAGGGCTGACGGAAGCCGTAGACCCCGAGCCGCGCCTCGGGTAGACACGGTGCATGTCTCAGACCGAGGAATGGCTCGACGGCTACATCCGCGCGTGGACGACGAAGGATGCCGCGGACGTCCGCGCGATCTTCACCGACGACGCGCAGTACTGGTTCCGACCTGACGATCCCGACCCCGTGATCGGGATCGACGCGATCGTCGAGATGTGGGGCGAGGACGAACCTCCGAACCCGCAGTACGAGTTCGACGTGCTGATCGAGGACGCGCGCCTGGGCATCGTGAAAGGCCACGTCGACTACCCGGGGCACCAGTTCTACTCCAACCTCTGGGAGGTGCACTTCGCGGAGGATGGGCGCGCCTCGAAGTTCGTCGAGTGGTTCATGACGCCCCGCAAGGAGGAATGATCGACGCGGATGTCACATCGCGCTCTGCGATGCCACGACGTGGCGCATCCTGCGCTTCGACGGTGGGCTGGATGCCGCGCAGACCGACTGCGTGATCTTCGAGCTCCTCGAGCCGCTCCTCCAGTCGTGAGCAAGTCATCGCCTGACGCTGAGCCGTTCCTGAGGGTGTGCGGCTAGAGTTTCGCGGACCACGAATCGTGAATCTGGGGGGAAACACGTTGTCGGACATCTGGACGCGCTGGGGAGCGCTCACGAAATCACTGATCAGCACGCGAATCGCTGTCGAGCGCGAACGCGCGCTCTGGGACGACCTCGACGTCACCGAGAAGTCGCAGCTGCGCCTGAAGACCTCGGCGCGCGAGAGCGGGCTCACGCTCGTCGACCACGTCGAGGCGCTCGACGACGAGAGCACGGTGCTCACCGCGACCTTCGTGCTCTCGTACGCACTCGCTGAGGCCGCCGCGCTGAACCGCCTCGGCTACGACTTCCGCGCGGGCTACGGCGTCGAGGACTGGGGCTCGCGTCTGCTGCTGGATGCCGGGCGCAGCTGGTCGGATGTGCCCGACGGGCTGTCGGGAGCGGTCGAGGTGGCGGTCATCCGCAACCTGATCCTCCACGGCCAGACCCAGGTCGACGTGCAGAGCTGCGTGCGACTCGCGACGGCGGGATGCATCTCGTACTCCGTCGGCGATCCCGTCACCCTCGACTACGAGCAGGTCGAGATCTTCCGCCGACGCCTGCGCGATCTGCTGACAGCGGGCGGGCTCGGGGACTGACCCCTCACCGGCCGTAGCGGTCGAGTCGCGTCCACGGCCAGTCCGCATCGATCCACGCGGCGACGGCATCCGCGAGCGGCCCGTCGAGTTCGGCGCGATCGGCACTGACCCACGACTGCACCGAGACGTCGAAGTCGGGCGACGAAGACGGGTAGAGGTAGACGCAGCCGATGACGTGATCGTCGTCGGGGTCGAGCACCGTGAAGGTGAATCCCTTCTTCGCCACGAAGTCCGCCGAATGACGGACGAGGTCGACGAGGTTCTCATCGGGCGTCATCCCCTCCAGCGGCGGCCAGCCGTCGTCCGGGTAGCTCGCCGTCGAGCGGATGTGCGCGATGCTCGAGGACCACGCCGCGAGATCCGAGGCGTTGTGCTGCGGACCCAGCGGCTCGAGCCGGAAGCCGGGAGCCGCGAGCGATGTCGGGGGCTCGAAGTCCTCCGGCACGAACCGGGGCCGGCGGCTGCCGATCGTCACCTCGACGCCCGAGGTCGAGGCCGCGGCCTTCCACGCGCGCCCGACACCGCGCACGCGCGTCCGGCCGTCCGGGTGCACGACGTACGCCGTGTGCTCGTCGACGGCGACGCCGAGCGGCGTCAGCCCGGCATCCACCGCCGCGACGATGCGCGAGAGCGTGCCCCACTGCGCCGCGTGCACGTCGATGCTGCCAGGCACGAGACCGAGCCCGTCGCGCACGTCGAGATCGTCGAGCTCCTCGCCGGTGTCTTCGGGCGCGACGATGACCCCGTCGAGCAGGTACCCGCCGACGATGGCTCGGGATGCCGCGACCGCCGCGCCCGCCGAGAACCCGGCATACGGCACGCCGGCGTCGACGGCCGCGCGGATCTGCGGCGCGATGCCGATGATCGCGTCGTGGTAGGCCGGGGTCAGTCCGCCGCCGACGAAGACGCCGTGGACGCCGTCGACCGCGGCCGCGTTGAAGGACTCCCCCTCGACGATCGCCTCGACCCTGACGCTCGCGACCGGCGCGCCCGCCGCGACCAGCACCGAGCGGAACCGCTCGATGCTCGAATCGTCGTCCTCCTCGAGCACGAGCAGCAGCGCGATGACGGGTTCGGCGGGGTGCGCGGCATCCATCGCCTCTCTCACGAACGGGGCCAGCACGGCCGCGCACAGCGATTCGTCGCGCCCGCCGCCCACGAGGTGAATGCTCATGCGTTCGACGCTAGCGCGACCCCGAGTTCTTCGCCCCGCATCGTCGCGAGCCGTTCGACCTCGGCGCGGAGAAGCGCCTCGTCGATCGGTGCGAACGCGTCGACCGTGACGACGCCCTTGCGGATCTTCCAGGTGCCCGCGACGACGCCGCCCATCACAACCAGGTTCGCTCCGTTCGAGACGAGAGACCGGCGATCGGACGGCACGATCCTCGCGTCGGCGGTGCCCGGGCCGGTCACCCAGGGGTCGTACGCCGGCAGCAGCCGCACGTCGGTCGAAGGCGCCACCGATACGATCTCGTCCACATCCGCGCGAAGGGCGTACGCCGGAGCCCGGTCGACCTCGACCGTCGTGACATCATCGCCGAGATCCGCGATCCACGAATGGACCCGCTTGCGCGGCACGCCGAGCCCCTCGGTCAACCAGGCGGCGATGTTCGCATCCGTCGCAGGCGCATAGGCATGAAGGTACGCCCGCACGGCACGCCGCCCGGCGTCGTCGAGGTCGAGCGCTTCCAGCGGCGGATCGACCAGCTGGAACGTCGCCGTGCCCTCGCGATTCGGCCCGAAGGTCATGTCGCCCCACCAGTGCAGGGGCTTGTACAGGGCGTCAGCGCCTGCCCCGCAAGCCGCGCGCGCGAGATGACGGAGGGCGGGCATGCCGTCGAGCTCTGCGCTCAGCTCGGTTCTGCTCTTCGGCCCCGTGCTGAGCAGGTCTCGCACCGCCTCTCGGAACGGCTGCCAGTCGTCGAGCGCGAAGCCGCCCTGCTTCTGCCAGCGCTCCGTCTTCCAGACACCCGTCGCGGTGCGCACCGTGAGCAGGATCGCCGCGGTCTCGCGCGTGAAGACGTACTGCCCGCCGCCGAAGGCGTAGCTGCGGATGACGTCCCCGCACGCGAGAGCTGCATCGAGCGCCGCGGGGCCCGGCTCCGCGCGGCGCGCCGCGATGGTGAGCCCCGCATTGTCAGGCGGCCACGCGCGAAACGCGATCACGCGGTCGGCGACGTCGGCGACCGACACCGCGTCGGGCTGCTGGAGCCCGTGTCGACGCAGCCGCCACGCGAGCGCCCGCGCCAGGTCGATGGAAACCGTCACCATCGTGCGACTCTACGGCGCAGGCCGGACACGCCAGCCAGGGACTCGCGATCCCTGGGTAGAGGGGGCCTTCATCCGGTGCGAGCCGATGCAGACGATGGATGCATGCCCAAGAACCACGACATCACCGTTCCCGACCTGACCGGAAAGCTCGCCGTCGTCACCGGCGCGAGCGACGGCGTCGGCCTCGAGATCGCCGCGCGCCTCGCCCGCGCCGGCGCCGAGATCGTCATGCCGGTGCGCAACCGCGCCAAGGGCGAGGCCGCCGCGGCGCGGATCCGCGAGCGGACGCCGGATGCCGGCACCCAGGTCCGCCCCATGGATCTCGCGTCGCTCGCATCCGTCGCCGCGTTCGCCGACGAGCTTCTCGCCGACGCACGCCCGATCGACTACCTGATCAACAACGCGGGTGTCATGACGCCTCCCACCCGGCAGGTGAGCGCCGACGGCTTCGAGCTGCAGCTCGCGACGAACCATCTCGGCCACTTCGCGCTCGTGGGGCGCCTGCGCCCGCTGCTGCGCAACGTCACCAGTCAGGTGAGCATCGCCGCCGACCAAGGCGCGATCAACTGGAACGACCTGCAGTGGGAGAACGGCTACGACGCCATGAAGGCGTACAGCTCGTCGAAGATCGCCTTCGGCCTGTTCGCGACGGAGCTGCAGCGGCGATCGGATGCCGCGGGCTGGGGCATCCGCAGCACCCTGTCGCACCCCGGCATCACGCCGACGAACCTGCTGTCGGCGCAGCCCGGAATGGGGCGCCCCGACGACACGACGGCCGTCAAGGTGATCCGCACGCTCTCGCGCCTCGGCCTCATCGTCGGCACGCCGGAGTCCGCCGCGCTGTCGGCCGTGTACGCGGCGACCAGTGCTGACGCCGTGGGCGGGCACCTCTACGGACCGCGGGGCTTCCGCCACCTGGGCGGCCCTCCGGCCGAGCAGCCGCTCTACTCGCGATTGCGGGATGTGGATGCCGCGGCCCGGGTGCGGCGCGAGTCCGAACGCCTTACGGGGGTCACCGTCGCCGCGTGAGACAGGGATCCCCGATCCCTTGTTCCCCGCATCCCGATCTCGGAGACTCGAACCATGGACAGAGCACAGCTGGCCGACTTCCTGCGCCGTCGGCGCGAAGCGCTGCAGCCCGAGGATGTCGGTCTGCGGCGAGGGTCGCGACGCCGCACATCGGGCCTCCGGCGCGAAGAGGTCGCCGCGCTCTGCGACATGTCGGTGGACTACTACAGCCGCCTCGAGCAGAGCCGCGGCCCCCAGCCTTCGGAGCAGATGCTCGCCGCGATCGCTCGCGGACTGCGGCTGACGCTCGACGAGCGCGATCACCTGTTCCGGCTCGCGGGTCATACCGCGCCGGTGCGCGGGCTGCGCGGCGATCACGTCTCGCCCGGCACGATGCGGGTGCTCGATCGGCTCGCCGACACTCCCGCGCAGGTCATGACCGAACTCGGCGAGACCCTGGCGCAGACACCGGCCGCCAGAGCGCTCTTCGGCGACGAGACGCGCTTCGAGGGTCACATGCGCAGCGTCGGCTACCGCTGGTTCATGGACCCCTCCGCGCGGAACGTGTACCCGGCCGAGGATCACCCCGAGCACTCCCGGGCGTTCACCGCCGACATCCGTCGCGCGTACGCGAAGCACGGCGCGCGCTCTCGCGCGGGCGCCATCGTCGACGCGCTGCTCGCCGAGAGTCCCGAGTTCGTACAGCTGTGGGAGGCCCACGAGGTGGGCACGGGGCACGCGCGCGAGAAGCGCGTGCAGCACGCCGAGATCGGCATCATGGACCTGCAGTGCCAGTTCCTCGTGGATCCCGAGCAGGGCCAGACGCTCCTCGTGCTCACCGCGACGCCGGGCACGGAGAGCTACGACAAGCTGCAGCTGCTCAACGTCATCGGAACGCAACAGCTGGCGGGCGGCGAGCGCTAACGTTTCGGGCATGGAGCGTTTCGACACGATCGTCATCGGTGCGGGTGTCTCGGGCCTGACCGCTGCCCGTCTTCTCGCGAAGGAAGGCCGTCGCGTCGTCGTGCTCGAGGCGCGCGACCGAACCGGCGGCCGCGTGCACACCGACCGCACCGACGGGCGCATCACCGACTTCGGCGCATCCTGGATCCACGGCATCACCGACTCCCCCGTGTACGCGGCGGCGCGGGCCTTCGGCATGCGCACGGTCGAGTTCACCGTCGGCGGCTACCAGCCCGACAGCCGGCCGATCGCCTACTACGGTCCCGACGGCGTGCGGCTGACGGATGCCGAGGCACGGGCATCCATCGCCGACATCCACGCCGTCGACGCGACGCTCCTCGAGGTCGTCGCCGATTCGGCTCCGGATGCCTCGTACCTCGACGTCACCGACGAAGCCGTCGCGCGACAGGGGTGGGATGCCGAGCGAGCCGAGCGCGTGCGCGAGTACATGCAGCACCGCTCCGAGGAGCAGTACGGGGCCTGGATCGCCGACCTCGCCGCCCACGGGCTGGACGACGACTCGATCGACGGCGACGAAGTCGTCTTCCCCGACGGGTACGACCGCCTGCCGACGCACCTCGCCGAGGGCCTCGACGTGCGACTCGAGCACGTGGTCTCGCGGGTGGCATGGTCGGGCGACGGAGTCGTCGTGACGACCGACCGCGGGGAGTTCGCCGCGGCCGACGCCGTCGTCACGGTGCCGGTCGGCGTGCTGCAGTCGTCCGACTTCGTCATCGATCCGCCGCTGCCCGAGCCGAACGCCTCGGCATTGGGCCGGCTGACGATGAACGCCTTCGAGAAGGTGTTCCTGCGGTTCGACGAGAAGTTCTGGGATGACGGGGTCTACGCGATCCGCCAGCAGGGCCCCGAGGGCGTGTGGTGGCATTCGTGGTACGACCTCACGGCGCTGCACGGCACGCCGACGCTGCTCACCTTCGCCGCCGGTCCGGCCGCGATCGCAACACGCTCGTGGGCGCCGGATCGCGTCGTCGATTCGGTGCTGACGCAGCTGCGCCGGCTGTACCGAGACGCCGTGCCGCAGCCCACGCACGTCGACATCACGCACTGGCAGGACGACCCGTTCTCGCACGGCTCGTACGCGTACATGACAGTCGGGTCGACGACCGATGACCACGAGGTCATCGCGACACCGGTCGGCGACGTGCTGCACCTCGCGGGCGAGGCGACGTGGACGGACGACCCTGCCACCGTCACCGCGGCCCTGCTCTCGGGCCACCGCGCGGCGGAGCGGGTTCTCGGTCGCTCGGTCGCGGTCGAGAGGCTCTGGTCGGACTAGCGCCTGCCCCTGCCCTTGCTCTTGCGCTCGAGCTCCTTCGAGATGGCCCCGCCCGACATGACGCCACCGGCACTCGTCGCGGACATGACCGAGGCCACCGACACCCACGACATGATCGCGAGCAGCGACACGGCCGAGCCGATCCCGAGGATCGAGCCGAAGGAGCCGATCGATCCGATCGAGCACGCCGAGCCGACGCTGCCGATCGACAGGACGGAGTTCTTCGACGCGATCGAGAGGACGGATCCGCTCGACCAGAGCGAGAGCACGGACTTCTCGTTCTTCATGGCACTCCCCTCGTTCGCGTCCGAGGCTACTCGCGGGTGCGGTCGCGGCGGAAGCCACGTGCAGGTCGCGGTGGATGCTCGATCTGAGCTCAGCCTGAGCGCTATCGTGGGCACGTCCGAACCCCGCAGTTCATCCCGCACACGAATCAGGGAGTCCTGATGGCCACTTCACGACCTTTCGGTGTCACCCTCGTCGCGATCATCGCGTGGATCACCGGCGCACTGCAGATCATCACCGGCATCTTCTCCCTCTTCGGAGCCAACTTCGCCCTCGGGATCATCGCGATCGTGGTCGGTGTCATCACGATTCTGGTGAGCCTGGGCCTCTTCGGCGGTAGCAACGGCGCTCGACTCATCGTGACGATCGTCTTCCTGCTGAACATCGCGGGCTCGATCTACCTGCTGGTGACGCAGCCGGGTCAGGCCTGGAGCGCGGTCGGCAGCATCATCCTGCCGCTCATCGGCCTGATCCTGCTCTACACGTCCCGCGCGAACGCCTTCTTCAAGAGCTGAGCCACCGGCGTCTCGACGCGCGGAGTCAACGCCGTCGATGCTCGACGCCCACGCGGTCGTGAGTGCCCTGCGCGATGGCGAGGGCACTCACGAGCGCCGCAGCGCCGGTCTTCGAGCCGAGAGGGTCGGCGCGTCAGATGCTGAACCCCGGATGCGTCGCGAATGCGCCGTCGATAACGACGTTGGCCCGCTGGCGAGCGGCCTGGCGGAGGGCGCTCGTCGTGCGCGCACCCTGGGCGTAGTACCACCAGAGGTAGAGGGCGCCGTACATCCACGCGCCGTTGTAGTCCCACGTCGAGTCGGCGCCGTCCTTGCCTTCGCCGAACGTCGAGCCGGCCGGGAACTTCGCGTTGTGCGACTTGGCCGAGTGCCGCGACTCGTGCAGCAGCGTCTCGGCCCGCCCGGGCACGTGCTTCGAGTAGAAGAAACCGAGATAGAGCTCGACCGTTCCCCCTGAGAAGCTCGCGATCTTCGAGCCGTCGCCGCACTTCGAGCGCAGGTCGTCGATGTGCTCGCGCACGTAGCGACGCGCCCAGTTCAGGCACGCGCCCGAGTACGAGTCGTTCTGGTAGTCGGATGCCGAGTACGTCAGCGCGTAGCATCCGTTGAACGCCCGGGCGAGCGGCTGATCGGTGTTGCAGGGGTCATCCCATCCGAAGCCGTCGTCCCAGTAGTTCTTGTTGCCCGAGAATCCGTAGGTGCCCCAGAAGTAGTCGATGTACACCTGATTGCAGATGGATGCTCCGTAGAAGCTGTCGCCCGACGCGTTCTTGTCGGGGACCGTGTACGTGCAGTGGACCATGATGTTCTCCAGATCGTCAGATGCGAGTGTTCGTCAGCCGTCGAACGGCTCGGGAAGGGGGCGACGCGGTCGGGGCTTGGCTCGCCCGATCTGCGCGCGATCGGCCTGCGGCGCTTCCTCGACGGGGATGCGCTTCAGCTCGGTGATCCAGGAGTCGCCGCGATCCCCCAGGATGCTGCGTGCCTTCTCGATCGCGTCGTCACGACCGCCGTCGACGAGTGCGAACCACGAGGCGCGGCGCAGCGAGACGTAGTCGCTCGCCGAGATGGTCTCGAGCAGCGTGTCCGTCGTGTCGACGTCCCGATGCTGAAGCCGGGCGAGACCCTCGATCGCCGTGGTGCGGAGGATGACCTCCTCTGTCACGGTGCTCAGGCCATGCGACGGATCCTCCGCCTTCTCGGGCGGGATCGGCGCCCGGACGAGCTCGACCAGCGCGTCCGCGGCATCCGGACTCTCGAGGTCGACGATCAGCTGCGTCAGCGCCCATCTCTCCTCGTAGGCGTCCTCCTCCAGCGAGCCCGCGGTCTTCGCGACGAGCGTCACGAACTCGGGATCGCCCGAGGCGCGCTTGAGTGCGCGTTGATAGAGGGCGTCGGCACGGGCACCGCTCGACGTCATCGTGCCGATGATGTCGATCAGTCGTGCGTAGGCGTCGGGATTGCCGGAGATGTCGGGGATGACCCGCCGCGAGCCCGCTTCTGCGAGGTCTCCTTCGGCTTCCCTTCGTTCACCGCCCAGGCTCGGGGTGTCATCGTTGCGCGGCATGACCGCTCCTCTCCACCGGGCTCGGGGTCGAACCCGTCTTCACACCTGAAGAGGGCATCGCGGGCGAGGTGATACGCGATGAGATCTTTCCCAGGACGGTCGAAGCCCGGATGCTTTACCGCGCGAGCGTGCGTCTCGGCGCTAGAGGTTTCGACCTCCGCGGTACCGGGCGGCCGGGTGTCGATCGGGAAGCCGTGGGCCATCGCCGAACAGTCGTTCGCGGAGCGTTTCGCCCGCGACGTAGCCGTCGCGCATTCGACCGCGTCGTCGGAGCTCAGGCACGACGAGCTCTCCGAAGTCGCGCAGCGTGTCGAAGGAGTGGTACTGGCGCAGATTGATTCCATCGATGCCGTCTTCGTCGGCGCTAGCGCCCCGTACTCTTCCGGCAGGCGGAGGGTCTGGTCGTCGGCGCCGATCGCACGGATGGTTGAGGGCAGCCCGAAGCCCAGTCCACTAGGTCGGCGACGCGTACCCTGTTGTCATGGTTCT
This sequence comes from Microbacterium sp., assembly GCF_051860965.1. GTDB lineage: Bacteria > Actinomycetota > Actinomycetes > Actinomycetales > Microbacteriaceae > Microbacterium. Next base: position 113,208 of record NZ_JBIMKU010000004.1, on the reverse strand, counting down.
CGCTCCGTGCCTTCTGCTGCTTGTAGGGCCGTGGAAGCGCGCTCGGAGTGAGTCTCAACAGCCCGGAGTCCCCCGGTGACCCCGCAGCTAACGGGCGACCGGACGTCCCCGCCCACTCTCACCCTGTTCTGCGGGCCGCCAGGCGCGGGCAAGACGACCGTAGCGACCCGCCTCGAGGCTGAAGGTCACGGAATTCGACTGGCGACGGATGACTGGCAGGCTCGGCTCGGCATCCCGCACGCCGACGCGGACTTTCACGATCGGTTGCAACGCGTGCTCTACCGTCATGCGCTGGCGCTCCTGGGTTCCGGCATCGACGTGATCTTGGAAGACGGCCTCTGGATGCCCGCCGAACGGTCACAGAAGTTCGCCGATGCACGCGCATCCGGCGCACGGATCTCCTGGCACGTGTTCGAGGTGAACGAAGAATTGCTCTGGGACAGGTTGAAGCGCCGCAACGTCGACTCCAACGCCAACGCGTACCCGATCAGCAGAACCGAGCTGGCGCGCGCGCTCTCGCTGTTCGTCCCGCCCACCTCCCGCGAGATGGCATCGGTCGATGAGCTGATCATTCACCGAGCCAGCAACGGCTGAACCTGAGCAGACCCATCTACGGCCCAGCCTGAACGAAGCCAACGCCTACGAGCTGCGAGTGGCGCTTATCGAACGTCTTCCGAACCCGGCCAGGCATACCCGGATCTAGTCGCAGACTCTGGCAGCTCAACGACCGGTCGACAGGCTGTAGTGGGACTAGCGTGGGGCACATGGGTCTCAGCGACTTCCCCGTGCGCGCGTCAATCGGCGTTGCCGACATCCATCGTGCGGTCGACTTCTACGAGGGGATCCTTGGGCTCGAGAAGGTCAGCGAGGGTCCGAGCGCTGACATCGACGGCGGAGGCCGCACCTATCGAGCGGGCAGCGGAACCCTGCTCAACGTCTTTGAGACCCCCAACGCCGGCGGAGCGCAGTCAACTGTCGCGACCTGGTACGTCGACGATGTCGATACTGTCCTCAACGAACTCACCCACGCTGGAGCAGAGATACCTCGATACGACGGTCTCGGACAGGACAAGCAAGGAATCGCTCCGCGAGCAGGCGGCGGGCGCATCTTCTGGATCGCCGACCCCGACGGCAACACCATCGCCATCGAGGCAGACAAGTGACCTCTGCATGCCGCCCTGTTGAGTCTCTGCGGACCCGATTAGATCCCGACCGCATCTGATTGTTACCACCGCCCTACCCGAGCGTCCACGTAGGGTCAGCGTTGCTGACGCCCCCACGCTGAGGCGCTGCGACGCCCGTTCAGCGATCCAAGTGGGCCGCTCGGGCGTCGTGCACGCATCCTCCCCACTGCGGACAACCTTCGTGACGACGGCGGCGCACCGAGAGCCATTGTCGAAATCCGCGTCGGTGGCTAGATTCGCTATCCCGAGGGAAGGACACTGATTATGAGCCGCGATCGTTGAGATACCCAAACGAGCCCCCGCCCGATGTTGTCGAGCGGGGGCTTCGTGTCTGTATGGCCATCCATGCGGCGATCCTCATCGCATCCATTGCCGCACGCGACCCGGAGCGAGGCGATCGGCATGCACGTTCGTGACATCAACATCGAACGCCAGACCGTCTAGGTGAATCGCGCCGCAGTCGAGGTCGAAGGTGGCATCGTCGTCGGAGCACCGAAGAACCGGAGCGCAGCATCGTCCCCCACCCCGCCTTCCTCGAGGCCCGCTCAAAGCGATGTGTGGGCGAATCGCGATACCGTCCCGAGCCCGAGCGAACGAAAAGGGCCAGAAATCCGCGTGATTCCGCAGTTTTCTGGCCCTCTTCTGTGACAGCGGCTCGTGGAGATGGGGGGAATCGAATTCTGCCGAGGCCCCCGCGCCGTTCCGCGGATTTCGGCCAGATCCGCGTGATTCCGCGGACTTCTCGGCCTTTCGTGGGTGTGCTCAGACCACCGAAACTGCACTGGATTCCACCGATTGTGGGCAAATTGTGGGCAAATCGGATGCCGCGACTCCCCTGCTCCGCTCAGGCATCGGCGCTTCGACAATCGGCCGAATCAGCGGTCGGGATCGGTGGAGTTCCCGTCGAAAGCGATTCCTAAGCGGAGCGCGCCAGCGCGCAGTCTGGAAAAAGCGAGCGATGGGAACGGAGCCGAGCCCGACCGCTATCCTCTCGCCGTCGGAGCGGGATTGCACTGCGCCCGCTGACCGATCGCCCTCGGACGCTTCGACATCCGTCGTCACAATGCGCGCCTGGCCCTTGTCATATGTGTGGGTGCGCACGAGCGCGCCGGACATCACGGAAGGCAAGGTCATGGCAAGAATCGTCGTCATCGGAGGCACGGGCCTCATCGGTTCGAAGGTCGTCGCGAAGCTCACAGAGCACGGACACGAGGCGGTGGCCGCTGCGCCGAACACGGGAGTGAACACGCTCACCGGCCAAGGGGTTGCGGAGGCGCTCGCGGGAACCGATGTCGTCGTCGACGTCTCGAACTCGCCGTCGTTCGAGGAGAAGGACGTGCTCGACTTCTTCGTGACGTCCACGACGAATCTCCTGGAAGCCGAAAAGGTCGCCGGAGTGAAGCACCACGTCGCGCTCACCATCGTGGGCACCAACCGCCCGCAGAACATCCCCTACTTCCGCGCCAAGATCGCACAGGAGAAGCTCATCCGCGACTCTGGTGTGCCGTACTCGCTCGTGCACGCGACGCAGTTCTTCGAGTTCCTCGGCAGCATCGCGGACATCTCGACGGACGGCGATGTCGTCCGCCTGCCAGGCGCGCTCATCCAGCCGATGGCAGCGGAGGACGTCGCGACTGCGGTGGCCCGCACGGCTGCCCGCGGACCGGTCGGTGACATCGAGATCGCAGGGCCGGAAGCATTCGGTCTCGATGAGTTCGTGCGGCGAGGGCTCGCATTCCGCCGAGACGCTCGGACCGTCATCCGAGACGACGAGGCGCACTATTACGGTGCGCACATCGAGGAGCGCACGCTGATCCCGGTCGAAGGGGCTGAGATCTTCGAGACTCGTCTGGAGCAGTGGCTTCCCCTCAACCCCCCTCGCCGGTGAGGGTGTCTCGCTCTGGTTGACGATGAGCGGGAACATCGAATCCTGACCCGATGATTCAGCATCCGCCCTCCCCTCCCGCACATCATGTGGGAAGGGAGGGCGGAATCGTTGGTGCGCCGGCGGGTCAGTCGACGTCGAAGTGAGAGATCTTCGCCGGGTTCAGAACGATCCAGAGGTGAGCGATGGCATCCTGCTTCGTCCCGAGCGTGATCACCCCGGCAACTCCATGATCGTCGCGGATCAAGATCCCCGGCTCACCGTTGATGGATCGCTCCTCGAGCGTGACCCGCGCATACTGCGCGAGGATCCCCAGGATCAGATCAGAGACCTCGCGAGCACCGTCGGCCTGGTGCGAGGGGCACGAGACTGCTCCACCGGTGTCGACGACGGCGTCGACGTCGGACGTGAGGATGCGCGCGATCAGCGCAAGGTCACGTTGTTCACAACCTGCGATGAGCGCGCGAACAGTCTCTTGGAGCCGCGCCTGCTGGGCAGCCTTCGCCTGCGGATCGGAGTGCCGTGACGAGTTGCGCCACCATGTCATGCGCCCACCGTCGTGACGTGCTGAAGCTTGTCGGGGCTCATGATCCAGAGCAGTTGACGGATGCCATCGGCGGTCGCCGTCACCGTGAGCGCGGTCGTCACGACGCCGCCCTCGGACAGGGTGACGGCGGGCTGGCCGTTGACCTCGACCCAGTCGATCGTCTTGCCAGTCCAGAAGTGGCTGGAGAATGCGGCGACGAACTTCGCCACTCGAGATTGGCCGATGACCGGGACTCGGGCCGCGAGCTTTATGCCGTTGCCGTCGGAGTAGCTCACGACGTCAGCGGCGAAGAGCTCCTCGAGCGCCGCGGCATTGCCGCGCTGGGCGGCAGAGAGAAAGGCTTCGAGCAGCCGGCGCTGTTCTCCCGCAGCCACGGTGGCGCGTCGTTCGGCGGCGAGATGCTTGCGTGCGCGGCTGACGAGCTGGCGTGCAGATGTGGGGGTGGTCTGGACGATGTCGGCGATGCGCTCGTACGGGTAGTCGAACGCTTCCCGAAGCACATAGGCCGCGCGCTCGGTGGGAGTGAGCTTCTCGAGCAGGATCAGCATTGCGTACTGCAACGCTTCTCCGCGCTCGGCGCCCAGTGACGGATCGTCAGCCGTGTTGATCGGCTCGGGGAGCCACGGGCCGATGTACGTCTCGCGACGAGTGTGCGCCGACTGCAGCGAGTTGATCGAGAGCCGGGTGGTGATGGTCGAGAGGAATGCTGTCGGCTCGAGCACCTCGTCACGCCGGGTCGACTGCCAGCGGATCCAGACATCCTGAAGGATGTCCTCGGCATCAGCGACGCTGCCGAGCATGCGATAGGCGATGCCGAAGAGCCGTCGCCGACACTGCTCGAACGCTTCCGTCGCCACGGCCAGGTCCTGCATGCTCGCGTCGTCTGCCACGGTCGTCCGCCTTCCCGGGATGAGGGCGCGACGGCGATCGCGACCTGCGTTGCACTGTTGACAAGGCAGCGCGGGCGTTTGTGACACGATCGGGAGAATCGTCTCGATTCAGTGTGGCACCGCGGCGCGCGTCTGCCACTCGTGCAGCCGTGTCGGCCTGATCGTGGCGACCGCTTCGGGCAGAAGATCACGCTCAGCGAGGCGCGCCCCGAAGTAGGTGCCGAGCGGATCGGCAACGATCTCGCGCTCGTCCTGTCGGAACCGCAACTCACGTCGGGCGAGGTCGGCCAGCCCGAAGACCTCTGGACCGGCGAATTCCACGACCCCGTTCACCGGCTCGCCGAGCGCGGTGTCGGCCACCGCCGAAGCCACGTCGTCCGCGGCCATAGGCTGCACGAGCACATCCGCGAGGTGGGCGACTCGACCGCGGGTGGCGGTCTCGGTGATGCTGCGGATGAACTCGAAGAACTGCGTTGCGTGCACGAGTGAGTAGTCGTGACCAGAGTCGGCGATGAGGCGCTCCTGCGCGGCCTTCGCGATGAAGTACCCGCCTTGCGCCCTCGCGAGACGGGTCGTGCCGACCACCGACAGCGCGACGTGGTGTCGGACTCCGGCGGCAGCGCCATACGTCAGCAGGTTCAGGGTGGATGCTTCGAAGAACTCGAGCGCGCCCGCCACGTCCGTGTAGCTGGAGTTCGAGACGTCGACGACGGTCTGCGCTCCGTCGAGCGCGGCCTCGAGCCCTTCGCCCGTGAACGAGTTCACGCCGGTGGCACGCGCGGCGGTGACGACCGCGTGCCCTCCGCGCTCCAGCACATCGACGAGTCGGCTCCCGATCAGTCCGGTGCCTCCGATAACGGTGATTCTCATGTCGTGTCCCTTCCTCAGTCATACGAACAGACCGGACAGACGTGCGGTTTGTGACGACGCCCTCGCAATCGGCTAGGCGTGTCACAACGGCGATCGTCGCCCTGTCCTTCCTGGTGAGCCGCACGAACCCCGGCCGCTCGCAGACCTCATGACAAGGACGACGACATGAACGACCACACCCTCGAACATGAAGCACAGGCATTCGCCCGGGCCGCCGCGACCCCGCCGTTCCTCGCAGACCTCGGCGTGCAAGGCGCGCGTGCGCTGCTGGACGGCGTACAGGCGGGACCTGTGCCGAAGCCCGACGTCGCCGACGAGTGGATCACCGTCGCCGCTGAGGTCGGAGACGTGAGGGTCCGAATCGTCAGGCCGGTCGGTGCGACGGAGCTGCTGCCGGTTGTGCTTTACGTGCACGGTGGCGGCTGGGTACTCGGTGACGCCGGCACCCACGATCGCCTCATCCGCGAACTGGCCATCGGTGCCGAGGCCGCGGTCGTGTTCGTCGAATACGACCGTTCGCCCGAGGCCCGGCATCCTGTCGCGATCGAACAGGCGTACGCCACCGCGCGGTGGATCACGGATGCAGGGGAAGGTCACGGGCTGGATGCGGGTCGGCTCGCCGTGGCGGGCGACTCAGCCGGCGGCAACATCGCCGCAGTGCTCACGATCCTCGCGAAGAAGCGCGGCGACGTCGCGTTCATCCATCAGTCGCTCTACTACCCCGTCACCGATGCCGGCCAGGACACCGCCAGCTACCGAGAGTTCGCTGAAGGCTTCCACCTTCGCGCCGACGCGATGGCTTGGTTCTGGGACAACTACCTCCCTGCCGACGCCGACCGCCACGACGTGACCGTCTCACCGCTGCGAGCGCCGATCGACGAGCTGAAAGGACTCCCCGAGACCTTCCTCATCGTCGACGAGAACGATGTTCTCCGCGACGAAGGTGAGGCCTACGGGCGACACCTGATCGCGGCGGGCGTCCGCACCACGCTCGTCCGCTACGACGGCACCATCCACGACTTCATGATGCTCGACCCGCTGCGCTCGTCGGCTGCCGCGACCGCCGCCATCGAGCAGGCCGTCCACGTCCTCCGCAAAGCATTCGCGCAAGCCTGACTCCCCTCGAAACAACACCCCATCAGAAAGAAGGAACATCATGCACGACCAGAAGCCGACCATCGTCCTCGTCCACGGAGCATTCGCGGAGTCCGCCTCGTGGAACGGCGTCATCGCCCAACTACTCGCCCACGACGTGCACGTCGTTGCTGCGGCCAACCCCCTTCGCAGCCTCGCCGGCGATGCCGCGTACGTGCGCGACGTCATCACATCCATCGGCGGACCCGTCGTCCTCGTCGGCCACTCCTACGGAGGAATGGTCATCACCGCCGCCGCCGCCGAGAACCCGGCCGTGGTGGGGCTCGTCTACGCCGCCGCATTCGTCCCTGAGACCGGCCAGAGCGCCTTCGACCTGTCGACGAGCGCGCCGGGCAGCACGCTCGGCGACGCACTCGCGGCCTATCCCGTCGCGAGCGGAGGCAACGAGATCGCCATCCGCCAGGAGCTCTTCCACCACCAGTTCGCCGCCGACGCCTCCGAGGCGGACGCCGCGCTCATGGCGGCGACTCAACGGCCCGTGACACAGGCGGCGCTGTCCGAGCCTCTGGCCGCCGAGCGCCCGGCCTGGAAGGACATCCCGGCGTGGTTCGTGTTCGGTGACGCCGACCTCAACATCCCTGTCGCCGTTCACCGCGCCGGCGCCGATCGCGCCGGATCGCGAGGCACCCGCGAGATCGCCGGAGCCTCGCACGCGATCAGCGTCTCGCAGCCCGACGCTGTCACCGCCACGATCGTCGACGCCGCCAAGGCATACGTCTCCAGCCTCACGTCATCCGCCGCCGCGTGACCCGGCGAGGGAGCTTCGCGCCGTCTTCCGCGGAGCTCCCTCCCACCGGTCCGCAGATCCCCGTTCCTGGAGGACACCTTGACTCTCAACTCTCTCCCTTTCGAGACGATCGATGCTGGCGAGCTCTCCGTCGCGTATGTGGATGCGGGCGATCCTTCCGCTGAACCCGTCGTGCTCCTTCACGGGTATCCGTACGACGTGCACGCCTTCAGCGAAGTCATCCCGATGCTCGTCGACGCGGGCTTCCGGGTGGTGGTGCCCTACCTGCGCGGTCACGGGCCGACACGGTTCCTGAACGACTCCGCGCCCCGCTCGGGTCAGCAGGCGGCGCTCGGCGCGGACCTGCTCGCATTCATCAACGCACTGAAGCTCGAGCAGCCGATCCTCGCCGGATACGACTGGGGCGGCCGAGCGGCGTGCGTCGTCGCGGCTCTCTGGCCCGAACGCATCTCAGGACTTGTGGTCGTGAACGGCTACCTCATCCAAGACATCTCGGCATCTCGCACCCCGATTCGTCCGGACCTCGAAGCGGGGTTCTGGTACTTCTGGTACTTCGCAACCGCACGTGGCGTCGCCGGCCTGCAGCAGAACCGGAAGCAGATCGCGGACGTCATCTGGCGACGCAACTCGCCCGAGTGGCCGTTCTCCGACGCACAGCTCGATCAGGCGGCCGCCGCGTTCGACAACCCTGACTACGTCGATGTGGTGATCCATTCGTACCGCCACCGGCTCGGGCTCGCCCCCGGCGCACCCGCCTACGAGGCGCTCGAGCAACGCCTGGCGCTGACTCCGACCATTAGCGTGCCGACCATCACCCTCGACGGAATGGCCGACGGCAACTTCCCCGCCACGGACGGATCACAGCACGATCGATTCTTCACAGGCCCCCGTGAACACCGCCAGGTGCCACACGCGGGACACAACCTTCCCGCCGAGGCCCCCGCCGCATTCGGCGCCGCTATCCTCGCAGTCGCGGAGCCTCCGGGCGACGGCGCCGGCACGCCCTGACCAGGTCGATGGATACGAGCCCGTCACTGAAGACCACAACACCTCCACGCTGTGCGAGGCACTCGGCAGCGAGCGGCCGCGGACGGCCTACGCGTCATCCCGCGGGCGCAACTCGTTTGCTCAGAGCCTGACGACTGAGGCCGGTACGCATTGAGAGTGCGGACCACGCGACGCCCTGAGCCCTTAGCTCGGCGATCAGCGCGTCACGTTGGCGGAGCAGCTTAGCCTCCTCGCGGTGAAGCTTTGAGAGCGCATTCGAAACCTCGGTCAGCCGACGAAGATCCGATTGTTGAGTCGTCTTCTTCTCCCAAGGAGTCGACGCTCGAGCCCGACTCTGCACCACCGCCTGAGCCGGGACAGCACGTGAAGACTGATCCGGGAATGCGGCCGCCGGTCGTCGAAACGAGGAGCCATCTCCAGCTCGTAGTCTCGGGGCTGGCGGCGTGGGATCGGATTCTGCGGACACGTCAGCAACAGATTCAACGTGGCGCGCACGGCTCTCCGCCGCGACTCGGCTTTCCCAATCTGCCGCGACTTTTCGCTGCTTGTACCGCCCGCGAGCCATACAACCAGGTTGACACGCGATCCGCGACCACGCAAGGTGACGCGCCTACCTCACCGATTGGTGCCTGCGTGCATCACTTCTCGTTGTCAGGCGGCGGGTCTGAGTTCGCGGATCAGATCCTTCAGTTCGTGGATCTCCTGTCTGAGTTCCTCGACCTGGCGTTCGGTCGCAGTCGTCGTCTTGGTCGCCTGGTCCGCGACCCGCTCAACGATCCAGGATGCGAGCGTCGCCGTGACAACACCGATCAGCGCGATGCCACCGATCATGAGGCCGACTGCCGCGATCCGTCCCGTAACCGTCAGCGGGAAGAAGTCGCCGTAGCCGACCGTCGTGATCGTGACGAACGCCCACCAGATGGCGTCGCCGAACGTGGTGATGTCCCCGCCCGCTCCGCGCTCGGCGTCCAGTACGGCGAGTGCAGCGATGAACACAACGAGCACAGTCGCGCCGACGGTGTAGATCACAACTCGACCGCGTAGCAATGTGCCGGTTCCGCGGCCGAGGATCGCGAGCACGGTGAGGAAGCGCATCAGCCTCAGGGGTCGCAGCATCGGCAGCACCACGATCGCGAGATCGAGCAGGTGTCGATAGAACCATCGCCACCTGTGTTCAGTGATGACGAGCCGAGTGATGTAGTCGATCGCGAACACGAGCCAGGTCAGCCAGAGGGTCACCTCGCACACGGCACTTAGGAGTCCGTCTGGCCGAGCCAGAATCTGAACAGCGTACGCAGTCAGGAAGAGGATGGCTGCGACGGTGAGCGGCCACTCAGTGACCTTCTCCCAGCGCGCGATTCGTTGCCCATACATGCTCGTGATTATCCACGCAGACGCGCTTCGTCATCCCGGCCCAGTGGTCGCCTGCCGCCGGCGTGCGTATGTCGAACCCAACGGCGCAAGAACCTCGGGCCGGGTAATCGGCCGTCTCTAGCCCGACGACTGGAGTCGGTATTTAACCGGGCCAGGGTGCTTGTTGCTCGACCGGGCTCCGTGCAGTCGGTACGGCACCTGACAGCGCGCAGAATGAAAGCATGCCGTCAACGTTCGTGGTCGTGACCGACGCCGATGTGAGCTCGCAGGCGCTGTTCGAGATCTCTCTCAACATCGACGCACACGTGTCGTCGATGGAGCAGTCCGGCGAGCGCGCGATCGCCGGCACAACCTCGGGCACGATCGGTCTGGGTGAGACCGTCACCTGGCGCGCACGCCACTTCGGCATCTGGTTCACGATGACCTCGAAGATCACAGCACTGGAGAAGCCCACGCGATTCGTCGACGAACAGGTGCGCGGACCGTTCAAGACGTTCGCTCACGAGCATCGGTTCGAGTCAGTGGGAAACGCATGCCGGATGACAGACACCATCACCGTCGGATCGCCCATCTTCGGGTGGCTTGCCGAACGCATGGTTCTCGTTACCTAGCTGCGACGCCTCATCTCCAAGCGGAACCAACACCTACTCGCCGAACTGACCTGAGCCGCACGCTCGACGACGCCCGCTCGCGCGGGCAGATGCGCTAGGTGCTTCGGTTTCCTGCGTCAGCCTCTGCCCATACAAGTCCGAGGTTGATCTCGCGTTTCCAATCTTTGTCGGATCGTTCGAGAATCTCGCGCGCAGCGATCGCCGTGCCTTCGAGCTCATACCGGTCGGCGGAATCGAGCGAGTCGTAGAACTCGAGGTAGATGGACGCGAGCCGGCGTGCGATCGAATGGATGGCCATCGCTCGCGTTGACGTCGCCTGGTCGTGAAATGGAGGAGTTGCTTGTCTGCCCGATCCCGGTCGCTATCAGTGAGAAACCCGCGGTGTGCCCAGGACGGAACGTAGTGGGCCGCCACCACGTCGTCCTTGCGCACGTTCGGCCGACCGCCGAGAAACTCGTCCATCAAACGAGCGTGAGCGATGAACGACTCGACGAGAGCAGCCAGCATCCCGGTGGGCAGGGCGTTCTCGTCGCTCGATGCAGCCTGCGTCAGTCGCGCGTGCGTGAAGTCGACCATCCCGAGCTCGTAGCGAAGCTCCCGCGCGATTTCTATTGGAATGGGCACTGGGTCTCCGATGGTCGCGTGATCAATAGAACGTAGTGCACGGCATCGGCCTACGGCGTCCCAGCACACCGACCCCCAGGGGATCCGAGGCCGGGTCAAGGGTGTCGGAGCCGGACCTCCGAGCTAGTCGACACCCTCGGACTCGATCCAACTTCGGCCGGCCCCACCATTCTCCGAATTGCCCGCGCAAATCCCTCCGATCGCACCCCGCACGACGCCTCCCTGCCGGGCAAGCGATCAGCTTTTCGAAAGCTCGTAACCTCCGGGAGTGCGTTCCGCGAGCGGACGGAGATCGCCGACCGCGCTCGCTCCTCGTACTCCGCTGCGATCAGTGACGGGATCCGTCGATTGGAGGCAGTATGAGCCCATGCCGACTGGAGACGCGTTTCGCCGTCCTGCCGCTCCGAGTCCCCTACCGTTTGGCCGGCTCGATGCACCGTTCGGCCCGCACGACGGCGAGCCGCCTCCCATCGATCAACCCTGGAGTGCGGAGGCGGGGTTCACCGATTTCGACTGGGCGTTCGTGCGTTGCTTCCCGGCCGCATCGCGCTGGGCGACGGAGATTCTGCTTGCCGCTACCCCTCGCGACCAACATCAGACCGTTGTCGAAGGGGAAGCAGCTTTCATTTACTTGGTAACGCTGAGAGACGCGATGGTTTCCGCCGCGGCTGACGTCACGACCACCTATGACGCCACAAGCTGGCTGTATCTGATCCGGCGGTTGAACCCACTCGCTTTGGCACTTGCCTCGTCGGGTTCGCCGCAGTACCAGAGCGACGAAACGGAGCGGGTCGCCGAGAACCTCGCCGGCAACGCTGACGGCGAGTTGGTTGATTTCAGGGCGACTGCTGTTTCAACTGATGTGTCGATGAGGCTCGCACGCCTAATGGCACTCGCCCTCATGACGAACAGCCTCGAGAGCGCGATCCGAAGCGCGAATAAGGGTGTTAAGTACCTGGTGCGGCGTAATCGCAAACCGCGTCCCGTGGAGAGCGACTCTCTGCGGGAGGCGCTCCGCGAGTTCGATCTCCGCAATAGCTGGAGGTCCGCCGATGAAATGCCGCGGTTGGAGACGGTCACTGGGGACACTTTCAGCGGCGATCCTCCGATGCTCGTGGCGTATCGCTTGAAGGACGGCATCGCTCCGGACGAGACGTGGTCGGGTCCTTTCAGGGGCGCGACTCTGGCAAGAGAACCCGTACAGTTCACTGTCCGAGCGTTCACCACCAACACTCCCACGCGCAGTGTGCTGGGCGAGCACGGGGTGCTGGAGAACCTCGATGCGCCGAGTGTCTCCGCGTCCCTGATTATCTTCGGAAACGCGTTGTTGCACCACGTCATCGACCACGATTCAGAGGCAGGGCTATCACTCCCCCACTTCGGCACCCTGCACCGTACGACGTCGGCGCTGCTGGACGACCTCGATGAGACGTTGAGGAAGCCAGACATCGCACAGTGGCTCGCGGCAAACGGGCAGGCAGCACTGACTAGCGCGGACATCATCAGCAACGTCCGGGATCTTTACGAGCACGGTCGGCGGAGTCTTCCGGGGCCGATTTTGAGAGAGTGTCACGGCGAGATCGTCATCGATGCATGGGCGTATGTCTGGCACCTCATCGATGCGCTACAGCTCTCTCCGCAGAGGGGTGGTGCGATCGCGAACCTCACCGCCACCAAGTTCGAACTCGCAACCCAGACGCTCATCGACGCCAGCGTTTATGCGCCGCCACCCGAGCTGAGAGACTTGCGAGGTCGCACCCTGCGACTGAACGGGCAGTCGATCACCGATACCGACGCGATCCTGGTCGCGGGCGGAAAAGCCTTCTTGGTCTCGTGCAAGAACTTCGTTGTCCGTTTGGACTACATGGCTGGTGAGTACGCCGCCGCTCGCAACGCACGCTCACGCCTTGAGGCAGCGCTCGACGACTGGCGGAGCAAGATCGCAACCCTTCGCGCGACGCCGATTGGGGATAACTACGACCTGTCCGGCTATGAGATCGAGGGCTTCATTCTGGTCCCTGAGCTCCTGTTCACGCCGCGTAGCGACTCTCGCGAGCTCTTGCGTTTCGGGCGCCCCGACCTTTTTTTCACGAGGGTTGAGAGCTTCGCTCAGTTCGCCGCCACGCTTGAGATGGCCAGGTGGCCGCGGTACGGCCCACCGTCTCTCCCCAGATGTGATTAGCCCACCGACCGCCCCCTGCCGAGGGGGCCACTCTGACTGAATGCCGTTCAGAATCTCTGAGGCTCCTGCCGCCAACGAGGTGCTCGACAAGCACCTCTCGCTGTTTGAGGCGATGGCGCTCGATCAGCAATATGGAGTGCGAAGACCGGAGTCACACGTGCGTCAAGTCGAGGTTGCAGAAGGAGGTCAGTACTCGGGGAGGCTCGAGAAATCGAACTCCGAGCGATGTCCGGTCCGGTTGAAGTGGATCGTGTACGGATCGTCCGGGAGCGTGCTGATATCAGCGGGCAGGTGCCGGTCTGTCACATAGACGCGGGAGTTCTGCGCTTGGGTGAGCCCCGCGAATCCGCCACCCGGCGCGAGGTCTCGACGGATGCGCGCTATGACGGCTGGGATCGAGCTTGTTGGCGCGCCCATCCATCGCGTCCGCTCATCCCGCAGCAGACAGTAAACCGCACGCGCGACTTCGTAGCTCGATCCGTCGATGACCCGAATCGAATCCTTCGGCCAATACACCGTGTAGTCGCCGGCGCCGCCACCGAGATCGCGGATAATCCTCTCGATTGTCACTCCCTGGTATCCGGCCGCCAGCGCCTCGACGAGGTCCTCGTACGTGAAAGCGCGTTCGGCAACATCGTCCGTCATGCCCGCAGCCTATCGGCGGAGCCGGCGTTCGCAGGCGAAAGTTAGACGTCCTCGAACCCGGCGAAGCCGCGCATGTTCGCGCGCGGGTCGCTACGTATCTCTGCTAGAGCGGACTCGGGGCTTCGGACCCATCGTCGGAGGCGCTGGTCGAGGATCCCCGCGTCCTTTACTGCTGCGGCCCAGTCGCCGGGATCGACTTCCAGCTGTGTGATGTATGCGCCCACCCAACTAGCAAGGACCGTCGTGTCCTCTCCAGAGGCGAGCCCCGTGGCGGTGAGCTTCTTCGTGTGGTTCGCCATCACCACGAGGGGGTGGCGCGCGGTGCTGGGAACAAGCTTCCCCTGAAGCAGATCCGATCCGTACTCGCTGAGCGCGGCCGCGTACGGTGCCCTCAAACTGACCGCGGATATCTCGTTCGCCTTTGCAAGCGCGTCGCTCGCATCTCTGCGAGCCCGCAGCGTGGACGCTTCGGCAGCGACCGCGCCGGCTTGAGCTTTGCTCGCCACGATGGCCTGCCACCAAGCGATCGCGGCTGCTCCAGCACTCACCACAAACAGGCCGACGTTGACGATGAGCGCAGGAAGTTCCACGCCGGAACTCTATCGGCGGCGGCGTCACGGTTGTTTGCGCGAACGTTGGCGTTCGCCCATATGGCGGCACGTTGCTGTCGAGCGCTCGCCGTCCGCCTTTCGGGCGCCGCTCGTGCACGGATCCAACCTGCGACGTCCGGTTCAGCGACGCCTCGGGAATTCGCAGCCGTGAGGCGTGCGATCTGGACGAGTCGCTCGAAGGACGGCTGGGCCCGGAGGGGGATCCAAGGTATCGCCGCGTCGAGATGGTTGCACGACTGAGACAGTTCAAGGATCTCTTCACGGGTGAGCGACCCCGCGCGCGTCGCCCAACCGAAGATGTTCGCATCGACCATTACTGCATCGACACCTCGATACTCCGCGCCGCGCTCGACCGAATCGGGCCAGGGCGCCGCGAAGTGCTCGTCCATGAGCTGCTGGAGCTCACTGCTCTCTGCCACGTGGTCACCATAGCGAGCGAGTGGACCACCCGCGCGAATCAACGTACGCTCCGGGCGCATTACTCTCGCATCGTGTGCGAGACGTGATGCGGATCGGCAACAGGACGCGCCGCCGTCGGCGGCCTGAGCTACTCTGACTGCGAGGTCAGCATGGGAAGCATCGCGAGCTATCAGGCGGCGGCCGGCCGCCGCTATCGCGTTCGCTGGCGCGACGACGGCACTCGTCGGCAGGTCGAGAAGCGCGGGTTCCGGACGAAGCGCGACGCCGAGATCTTCCTCGCTCGCACGGAGGTCGCTCGCACCGACGGTTCCTACACCGACCCGTCAGCGGCAAGAGCCACGGTCGGCGACCTCGGCACCGAGTGGATGCGCAACAAACGACACTCGCTCAAGGCGTCCTCATACAGCTCGCTCGAGACGTCATGGCGCGTCTACGTTCGCCCGCGGTGGGAAGACACCCGCATCGGCGACATCCGGGCATCCCAAGTGGAACAGTGGATCCGCGAGCTCTCCGAGGGCACCGCGGCGACGAACCGCACGAAGAGCAGCGGGGTCACGGGCAAGCCGAGATCGGCGACGGTCGTCTATCGCGCGCTCGGCGTGCTCGCCGGCATCCTCGACACCGCAGTCCGCGACGGACGTATCCCCCGCAACGTCGCCCGCGGCGCGCAGAACTTGCCGACGAAACGCTCCGAGAAGCCGCGGCGATACCTCACACATGCCGAGGTCGTCCGCCTTGCCGAAGCCGCGAGCACATCGACGTACCGAACCCTGATCCTCGTCCTCAGCTACTGCGGACTCCGATGGAGCGAGGCGATCGGCATGCACGTTCGTGACCTTAACTTCGATCGTCAGCGCATCCAGGTCAATCGTGCTGCCGTCGAGGTCGAAGGTCGGATCGTCGTCGGAGCGCCGAAGAACTGGGAGCGGCGGATCGTTCCCTTCCCGGATTTCCTCGAAGAGCCGCTCAAAGAGATGTGCAGCGGCAAGGGGCCGGACGACCTCGTGTTCACCGACGCTGAGGGTTCCCATCTGCGTCGGGCGAAGACGAGCGTCGGCGCGACCTCCTGGTTCGCCGCCGCGCTCGAGCGGTCCGGCGTCGAGCGACTCACGCCGCACGACCTTCGGCACACGGCCGCCAGCCTCGCCATCTCATCGGGCGCGAACGTGAAGGCCGTGCAGCGCATGCTCGGTCATAAGTCCGCGGCGATGACTCTCGACACCTATGCCGACCTGTTCGAGGACGACCTGGCCGATGTCGCCGCGCGCCTCAACCAGGGGGCTCTCGCCGCCGACGTCAGCCGGATCGTTCAGATATGACTGTGGGCAAGCCCGAAATGTGTGGGCAAAGTGTGGGCAAATCGCGAATCGACACCAAGCCAGAGCAAACGAAGAGGGCCAAAAATCCGCGTGATTCCGCGGATTTCTGGCCCTCTTTCATGACAGCGGTTGGTGGAGATGGGGGGAATCGAACCCCCGTCCATCGCTGAATGTCCACGCATTCTCCGGGCGCAGTCTGTGAAGACGTTCTGCTCGGCTCCGACCTTTGTCACAGACACCTAAGTCGACGAGCCCAGCCTGGGAAGAGTCCCGTGTGACGTCCAGACGCCGTCACACAGCAAGTCCCCTAGATGACGCGAGGATCCGTAGCGGGGACGCCTACGGTCTCACGGAGTTCAGGCTCGCTTAGGCAGCGAGGGCGAACTCATTGCGATTTGCATCGGCAATTATGGTTTTGCAGAGGTCGTTTACGAGATAACCCTGCATCCTCGGCCCGCTTCTCGTGGGTACGCAGGCGATGTCGAAACCGATCATCCCCGTGGTCCTCTTGCGAGGTGGCCGCTGTCACACTGTGGAGTTTCCAACTGCTGGATGCCGGAGCACCAGAGCTTTTCAGGATACACCTAACCCGATCGTCGTGCCGCTCCCTCCCGCGCAGCGGCACGACGATCGGAGCCTAGGCGGCGACGACGACCCGGCGCGCGCGGGGCGCCTCGGTCTCGGCGCTGCCGAGCGTCGCGATGTGCCAGCCGGCATCCATCCACTTCTGCACGGGCAGGCAGCGCCGGGCGTCCACGATCGCGCGGTGCGCGACCAGCCGCCCGAGAGCTCCGGGATCGGCGGTCGCGATCTCGGGCCACTCGGTCAGCACGAGCACGAGGTCGGCGCCCGTCACCGCGGCCTCCATCGAGGCGGCGTACGTCAGCGTCGGGAACGACCGCTTCGCCGTCGCATTCGCCTCGGGATCGTAGACCGACACGAGCGCACCCCGCAGGTGCAGCGCCGCCGCGACATTGAGCGCGGGCGAGTCGCGCACGTCGTCGGTGTCGGGCTTGAACGCGACGCCGAGCACCGCGACGCGGGCGTTCAGGATGTTCACCGGGCACGTCGACATCGCGAGCTCGACGACGCGCTGACGCTGGGCCATGTTGATCTCGTCCACCTGCTGCATGAGCCCCACGGCCTGCAGCGCGCCCAGCTCGCCGGCGCGATGAGTGAGCGCGCGGATGTCCTTGGGCAGGCATCCCCCACCGAACCCCAGCCCTGCGTTCAAGAAGCGTCGGCCGATCCGCGCGTCGTAGCCGATCGCATCGGCGAGGGTCGAGACATCCGCCCCCGCCTTCTCGCACACTTCGGCGATCGCGTTGATGAACGAGATCTTCGTCGCGAGGAACGCATTGGCGCTCACCTTGACGAGCTCGGCGGTCGGCAGGTCGCACGTGACGACTGGCGCTCCCGCCGCGATCGCCGGCCCGTAGAGGCGGCGCAGCAGCCCCTCGGCCCACGGCGAGGCTCCCCCGACGACGATGCGGTCGGGCCGAAGGGTGTCCTCGACGGCGTAGCCCTCGCGCAGGAACTCCGGATTCCAGTCGAGCTCCACGTGGATCGAGGTGGGAACCAACTCGTCCACCATGTCGCGCAGGCGCTGTGCGGTGCCCACCGGCACCGTCGACTTGCCGACGATCAGCCCGTCGTGCGTGAGCGCGGCGGCGACGGCACGAGTCGCGCCCTCGACGAACGAGAGGTCCGCCGCGTGACTCGACGCCTGCTGCGGCGTGCCCACGCAGATGAAGTGGATGTCGGATGCCGCGACCGCCGCGCCGAGGTCGGTCGTGAACGACAGACGGCCGGCCGCGATGTTCTTGCGGATGAGCTCGGGCAGCCCGGGCTCGTAGAAGGGCACCTCGCCCTCCTCGAGCGCGGCGATCTTGGCAGGGTCGTGGTCGACGCCGATGACGGTGAAGCCCATCTCGGCGACGGCCGCGGCGTGCGTGGCGCCGAGGTAGCCGGTGCCGATGACGCTGACGCGCAGCGGCGTCTCGTCGTCGAACGGTACGGGTGCGGGGCGGAGGTGCGGGGACATGTGGATCTCCTTTTCTCAGCAGAACGGCAGGACGAGGCAGTGCGGAACGGTCAGTAGGCGATGAGGCGGAAGTTCGCCCCGGGCGAGGCGATGCCGGTGCGGAAGGCCGCGAGCGACGCGGCCCGGGAGTCGATGCGCCAGTCGTTGGTGACGAGTTGGCCCTGGCTGACGGTCGTGACGGCGATGTTGAACCACGCGAGACCGATGATGTCGGCGTTCTCGGGCTGGGCGAGCGCACCGAACAGGCTGTTCAGCCACTCGACCTTCTTGCCGCCGTTCTCGGTCGCCCCGACCTCGGCGAGCAGGATCGGCTTGTCGGTGAGCGCCCGCAGCTGGGCGAGCGTCGCGCCGAACGTGTAGTCGAAGGTGAAGTCGTTCGCCGTGACGAACGGCTGCCGGAGGTACCCCGAGATGCCGACCACGTCGACGTACTCGTCACCCGGGTACAGCGACTGCAGGTACGCCGGATCCTGGTGCCGGGCGGGCAGATTGTTGACGATGTTGGGCGCCCACGTCCAGATCACGAAGGCGTTCGCCCCCTCGGCCTCGAAGATGTCGTGCACGTGCCGCCACACGGCGACGTAGTCCCCGGGATTGTTTCCGTTGTTGGACGAGCCGTTCGTCTTCTGCTCGTTCCACGGGTACCACGTGCCGTTCATCTCGTGATTGAGACGGATGCCGAGCGGCAGGCCCGTCTTGACGACATCGCGTGCGTACTGCCGCAGATAGTCGTCGAACGCCCCCGACAGGATGCGGGGAAGCGCGTACTCCGGGTCCTCCGGCACGTCGTTCGCGGCCGCGATCGGACGCGACTCCCACGTGAGCATCGGCAGCAGACCGCGCTCCCACGAGCGCACGACGGCATCGCCGCGGAAGGTCTGATCCCAGCCCCCGAAGTAGCCGACGAGCGACTGGCGCGTGCCGACCTTCACCGCCGCGTCGTCGAACGTCGCGAAGTTGAAGGGCGCCTGCGCCGTGTACATCCCGAAGTACCGCTGCGTCGGCGCGATGAGGGATGCCACCGGCGGCGCCGTCACGGCAGGCGACGTCGACGGGCTCGACGGCGCGGGCGCGGGATCGACCGCCTGCTCGCCGCCGCCCTCGGGCGACGTGCGATAGACCGTCACCGTTCGGACGGGCTGCTCGGGCTCGGGCGCCGCAGTCGGGGTGGGAGTCGGTGTCGGGGTCGCCGTCGGCCTGGGTGTGGGCTTCGGCGTGGCCGTCGCGCTGGACTTCTCGGCCGCATCGAGCTGATCCTGCAGCGCGGCGTTCTCGGCCAGCGCGGCCGCGAGCTGATCCTCGGCGCTCGGACCGGGGGTGAAGCCGCCCGGCGACGCCCACACGACGGCGCTCGTCGCGACGAGCGCGACCGTCAGCACGAGTCCGCCGAGAGCGGTCAGCTTCGAAGCGCGGCCGCTCGAGGCCCACCAGTTGCGCGGGTTGATGTCAGACAATGATCCAGACCTCCAGGGCGATGATCGCGGCGCCGATGACGTAGGGCCACGCGGCTTTCGGGTTCAGGCGACGACGCTGCGGGCGGGCGGGTGCGGTCGGGTGCGATTCCGCGGCGACGACCGTCTGCGTCTCCGTCGCGGTCGCGAGGCGGCGCTCGACACGCGTCTGCGTCGACACGGCCGCGCGGCCGGGCGCGGCATCCCGCTCGGGGACGATCTCGCCGAAGAGCTCGTCGACCGGCTCCCGGCGATCCGCATCTTCGAGCTCGCGGTGCATCCGCTCGCTGACGGGGTCGGGCACGACCTGCTCGTCCGACGTGGGCGCGTCGCCGCCGGCGTACGCCCCGGCACGGGTGCCCCAGCCGCTCGCGTGACCCATACGGAAGAACCCGATGAGCCGGATCGGCATGAGGAACATCGTCGAGGTGATGATGAACACGGGCAGACGCAGGAAGTCGCTGGGCTTCTCGGACAGGTGCCGGAGCTGCCGGATCGCCATGCTCAGCACCGACGAGACCACGATGAGCGCGATGACCCAGATGACGCCGGATCCGACGCCGAACTCCTGCAGGATCGCGGCGTAGAAGTTCTCGCCTGCGCCCACGGTGGCGCGATAGACCCAGCCGAGCAGGACTCCCGCGAGGAGGAACGGGAGGATGATGTCCATCGCCATGAACAGCGCGAGCATCGGAGCGTGGCCCAGCATCCACGGCATCATCCGCAGCGTGTTGTACTGGCTGCCCCGCGCCCACCGCAGCTGCTGCTTGTAGAGCTTCTTGAGCTGCAGCGGAGCGTCGGTGTAGACGAGGCTCGTGTGCTGATAGACGGTGCGGTAGCCCTCCTGCAGGGTCAGGTTCGTGAGCGTCCGGTCGTCCGAGATCTCCAGGAAGACGCCCATGAACTTCTGCGTCATGAACTTGTCCATGACGTTGACGAGGATGCTGCGACGGAACGCGATCGTGCGTCCGGGCAGGCAGCCCACCTGGCCGACGACGCTCTGCGCCGGCATCGAGTACAGCGACCGCGTGTTCTCGAGCCAGTCCGCCCACCGGGTGATCCAGCTGCGCTCGGGCTCGAGGATGCGCTGGCGGGTCGTCACGCCGCCCACGCGCTCGTCCTTGAACGGCTTCACGAGCTCGTCGAGCGCGTCGGGCATCCAGATCGTGTCCGAATCGACGAGCACCGAGATCTCGTACTTCGACAGTTCGACGCCGACCTTGACCGCGTTGCGCTTGCCGGCGATCGGCGTGTGCACCCAGCGGACGGCGGGGGCGAACTCGGCGCAGACCTCCTCCAGATCGAGATTGCGCGCCCCGTTAATCACGACGATGATCTCGTCGGGCTTCTGGTCGATGATGCGGCGCAGCACATCGCGGAAGAGATCGAGGGGCTCATCGACGACGGGGATGATGACGCTCGTGCCGGCGCGGTGCGGCTCGGTGTACGGCCGGTAGCGCATGCTCACGAGGACCTTGAGCAGCCACATCCCCCAGATGAGAAGGGAGTACACGGCGAACAGGTACAGCTCGGGGTAGCCCCCCAGCATGTGGCGGACCTGCAGCAGGAAGATGAACACGGCACTCCTTCCGGATGGGGTGGGTAACCCACCACGCCGGGGGCCGTTCGTGACACGAGTCCACGCCGTCTCCCGGCGGCCCGCAACCAACGCACCGGGACTGTCACGCAACGTTTACGGGACCGCTCTGTCGGCTTTCTGGCGGACACGTCGCCGCTAAACGCCAGATCGGGCGGTTGAAAATCTTCAACCGCGAGCGCCCATTCGGTTTTGGGCTCCCAGTTTCGGTTGATCTGACCGACACATTCCCCATGTGCGGCGGAAACACGGCCGTCCCCCAGATGGCGGACGTCCTCTCGCGATGCCGCCCACGCCACGTAGGCTCATCGCATGAGCGAAGTGATCATCACCGTGCGCGGCGAGCACGAGACCCGCGTGGCCCCCGAAGAAGCCGTCGTGCACCTGTCGGTGCGCGCCGAAGGCCCCGAACGCGGTCCCGTCGTCGAGAAGATCTCGGCGCTCACCGCTCCCCTGCGCGACGACCTCGCCGCCCGCAAGCTCGCGGGCGGCGTGAGCGACTGGTCCAGCCAGCGCGTGTCGCTCTGGGCCAACCGCCCCTGGAACAACGAGGGCAAGCAGCTCGCACTCGTGCATTACGCCTCGGTCGAGGTCACCGCGACGTTCACCGACATCGCCGCGCTGTCGTGGTGGATGACCGAGGTCGCGCAGCGCGACGGCGTGCAGATCGACAACCTCGTGTGGCGCCTGTCGCCCGACTCTGCGCGCCTCACAGAGGGCGCGGTGTCGTCGCAGGCCGTGCGCGTCGCGGTGGACCGCGCGACCGCCTACGCCACCGCCATCGGACTCAGCACCGTCACACCGCTCGAGATCGCCGACGTCGGCCTGCTCATGCGCGGCGGCGGAGACGCGCCGCAGGCGCCGCAGCCGCGCATGATGGCGATGGCCAAGGCATCCTTGGACTCAGCCGGAGCCGCACCCGCGATGGAGTTCCAGCCCGAGGACATCGTCGTGTCGGCCGCCGTCGAGGCCCGATTCAGCGCGAAGTAGTCAGTCGCCGAGGCGGTTGCGCGAGCGCATCGCGCGCTCGGCCTCGCGCTTGTCTTCGCGCTCGCGGATCGTCTGCCGCTTCTCGTACTCGCGCTTGCCCTTCGCGACCGCGATCTCGACCTTCGCACGGCCGTCCGAGAAGTACAGCTTGAGCGGCACGAGGGTGTACCCGCCCGCCGACACCGCGTGCGAGATCTTGATGATCTCGTCCTTGTGCAGGAGCAGCTTGCGCGTGCGCTTGGTCGCGTGGTTGGTCCAGTGGCCCTGCGAGTACTCGGGGATGTGCACGGCATCCAGCCACGCCTCGCCGCCGTCGATGTACGCGTAGCCGTCGGTCAGGTTGGCACGCCCCTGACGCAGCGACTTCACCTCGGTGCCCGTGAGCACGATCCCCGCCTCGTAGGTCTTCTCGATGGCGTAGTCGTGCCGGGCTTTACGGTTGGTCGCGACGACCTGTTCACCGCGTTCCCTGGGCATGGTGGCTCCTTGATGATGGATGCCGCGGGCCGCGGCAGCCTGTCAGTCTATCGCAGAGGGTCTCAGGCGCGGAGCCAGCGCCGGATCGCGAAGCCGGCCGACAGCGCCGCGAGCAGCACGCCGATGACGACGATGATCGGCACGACAACCCAGGCCTCCGGCATCCCGACCCACGTCGAGACGAACGTGATGCGCCCGCGCAGGTAGCCGTTCACGCCGAAGTGCACACCGGCGAGGATCGCCCCGCTCGCGAGGATCGACCCGATGAGCGCGGCGAACACGCCCTCGAGCACGAACGGCGTCTGGATGAAGCGATTGGATGCTCCGACCAGCCGCATGATGCCGATCTCGCGCCGTCGGGCGAAGGCCGAGAGCCGGATCGTCGTCGCGATCAGCAGCACCGCCGCGATGAGCATGAGCGCCGCGATCCCGACCGCGATGTATGTCGCGACGGTCAGCGCCGAGAAGAGCGGCTCGAGATACTCGAGCTCGTCCTTCACCTGCTCGACGCCGGCCTGTCCTTGGAACGCCTCGATCAGCACGTCCGACTGCGTCTGGTCGACGAGGTTCACCGAGAACGAGCTGTTGAACTGCTCGGGCGTCAGCAGGCTCGCGTAGTCCGCCGGGAAGAGGTCGAGGGCGTTCTGGTACGCCTCGTCCTGCGTCTCGAAGCTGGTGCCGCGGATCAGCGTCGCGATCGCGGGACTGTCGAGCTTCGCCTGGACCTCGGCGATCTGCTCCTCGGTGGCCGCTCCCCCGGTGCACGTCTCGGCGGTCGAGATCGCACTGCACATGTAGACCGACACCTGGGCGCGGTCGACCCAGTAGTCCTTCATCGTGCCGATCTGCATCTGCATGAGGATCGCCGCACCGACGAACGTGAGCGACACGAACGTCACGAGCACGACCGAGATGACCATCGAGGCGTTGCGCCGCAGGCCCGAGAGCGCCTCGCCGAGGATGAGACCGACCCTCACGTCGTCGGCCCCACTTCGTCCTCGTCGCGTTGACCGTGCAGGCCCAGCCGGTCGGCGAGCCCGAGCTCAGAGACATCCATCTCGATCGCCTCGACGACCGGGATGGGGTTCGTGCGGGGGCGCTCCGGCTCCTTCGTGATCGGGCGATCGACGGCTGCCGGTTCGGGTTCCGGTTCGGGCTCGCGGTCGGGCGTGGTCTCAGCCTCTTCGAGCATCTCGGCCTTCTCCGCCTCGGCGATCTCCTCGGCGACGGCGGCGGCGACCTCGCTGGCCGCGGGCTGCTCGCCCGTCTCGTTCTCGACGATCTCGCGGTGCAGCTCGAGCACGGCGGTGAGCGCCGCGACGGCGGCTGCCCCGCGCTCGGGTTCGGGTGCGAGGCTCGGGATGCCCGAGGTGTCGCCGTATCCGCCGTGACGCTCGTCGCGGACCATCTCGCCGTCCTTCAGCTCGATGACGCGACGCTGCATCTGGTCCACGAATCCGGCCTCGTGCGTGGCCATCACGACGGTCGTGCCGCCGGCATGGATGCGCGAGAAGAGCTGCATGATGTCCACCGAGGTCGCGGGGTCGAGGTTGCCGGTCGGCTCGTCGGCCAGCAGCACCTGGGGGCGGTTCACGAGGGCGCGTGCGATCGCGACGCGCTGCTGCTCGCCGCCCGACAGCTCGTGGGGCAGGCGCTTCTCCTTGCCCTCGAGGCCGACGAGCGCGAGCACTTCTGGCACCGCCTGCTGGATGAAGGCGCGCGACGAGCCCGTGACCTGGAGCGTGAAGGCGACGTTCTGGAAGATCGTCTTGCCCGGCAGCAGGCGGAAGTCCTGGAAGACGGCTCCGACGTGGCGCCGGAAGTACGGCACCTTGCGGTTCGACAGCGTGCGCAGGTCCCGCCCGAGCACGACGACGCGGCCGTCGCTCGGGGTCTCCTCACGCAGGATCAGGCGCAGACACGACGACTTGCCCGAACCGGACGCGCCGACGAGGAAGACGAACTCGCCCCGCAGCACCTCGAAGTCCACATCGTTCAAGGCGGGTCGGGCTGTGCCGCGGTAGCGCTTCGTGACGTTCTCGAACCGGATCATGGCTCAGCCAGCCTAAGCAGGTGCGGCCCGATCCCTCCGAGCGACACCCGGGGGCGCAGCATCCATCGTCAGAACGATCGTCGCGCACCCCACCGACACGGCAGTCGACGGCCCCCCGGTGTGGCACGGGTTCACGAACACGGGATCGGGGCCGCCGCGGATCATGTGCATCCACGCCTCGGATCGCATCGTCCAGGAGTTCATGGACGGCGAGGAGTCGTACGAGCTCGCTGAGCCGCTTCGGTCGCGGAGGGGGCCTCGGTCTGCCGCGCTGCCTACAGCCGCTTGATCAAGATGAGCGTCGGGCCGTCCCAATCCAGACCATCGAACTCGTGCATGGGAGCGAAGCCGAGCGAGAGGTAGAACGAACGCGTCGCGGCATACCCGGGGTCTTCGAAGGACGCGCCGACGGTGTGGACCTCCAGATACTGGCATCCGTCACGGCGCAGCGCTTCCTCGCCCGCTTCGACCAGCTTCCGTCCGTGGCCGCCACCGCGATGATCGGCGTGCACAGCGATGAGGCTCAGCTCGGCGGACTGCGGGAAGTGGCGCTCGAAGAGCGCCACACCGACAACATCCCCGTGTTCGTCCTCGCTGACGTAGGACTCCAGCACGGTCGACTTCGCTGCGTAATCGACGATCGCGTCTTCGATCCCGAACCACGCGGGCAAGGAGCGAAGGATGCGCTCGGTCGCCTGCGGGTCCGAACGCTTGTGCACGGTCCCGTTCATCGACTCGGTCAGTCGTCGTTCGGACGCTTGCGCCAGCGGATGCCCGCGTTGATGAAGCCGTCCAGGTCGCCGTCGAAGACCGTCGCGGGGTTGCCGACCTCGTGGCCGGTGCGGAGGTCTTTCACGAGCTGCTGACCGTAGAGGAAGTACGACCGCATCTGGTCGCCCCAGCTCGCGGTGATGACTCCCGCGAGCTCCTTCTTCTTCGCCGCCTCTTCCTCGCGCTGGAGCAGCATGAGCCGCGTCTGCAGCACGCGCATCGCGGCCGCGCGGTTCTGGATCTGCGACTTCTCGTTCTGCATCGAGACGACGAGGCCCGTCGGAAGGTGGGTGATGCGCACAGCCGAGTCCGTCGTGTTGACCGACTGGCCACCGGGCCCGGACGAACGGAAGACGTCGACGCGGATGTCACCCTCGGGCACCTCCACCTCGACCGCCTCTTCCATGACCGGGATCACTTCGACCGCCGCGAACGAGGTCTGACGCTTGTCGGCGGAGCCGAAGGGGCTGATGCGCGCGAGGCGGTGCGTGCCCGCTTCGACCGACAGCGTGCCGTACGCGTACGGAGCATCCACTTCGAAGGTCGCCGATTTGATGCCCGCACCCTCGGCGTAGGAGGTGTCCATCACCTTGACGGGGTACTTGTGACGCTCGGCCCAGCGCAGGTACATGCGCAGGAGCATCTCGGCGAAGTCGGTCGCGTCGTCGCCGCCGGCGCCGGAGCGGATCGTCACGACCGCGGAGCGATCGTCGTACTCGCCGTCGAGGAGCGTCTGCACTTCGAGCTCGCTGATGATGTCCTCGAGTTCGGCGAGTTCCTTGCGGGCCTCGTCGGCGGAGTCCTCGTCCTCCATCTCGTTGGCGAGCTCGATGAGGACGTCGAGGTCGTCGAGGCGGCTCTCGACATCGGTGATGCGCTTGAGCTCGGCCTGGCGGTGGCTCAGAGCGCTCGTGACCTTCTGCGCCTCATCGACGTCGTCCCACAGATTCGGAGCGCCGGCTGCCTCGCTCAGACGAGCGATCTCGGCGGTGAGTGCGTCGACGTCCACGACGGCGCGGATTTCGCCGAACGTGGAGCGCAGCGCCTGGATGTCGGCGGAAAGATCGAGTTCGAGCATGACACTCCAGACTAACGTGCATGCGGCATCCCCCCGCGTCCCATCGGCTGAAGCGCTGTGCGCCTGACCCCAGCGGCTAGCGTGGATCACCGTGACCGAACCTGTCGAGCCCCGCGCACGGGACGTGCTGTGGCGGTTCGGCCCGATGGTCTACGGCCCGACCGTGCTCTTCGCCCTCGGCGAGGGCGCCGTCATCCCGCTCATCCCCGTCATCGCCGCACAGCTCGGAGCGGATGTCGCGACCGCCGCCCTCGTCGCCGCGGCGCTCGTCGTCGGGCAGCTGTGCGGGAACATCCCGGCCGGCTGGGCGGTCGCGCGCATCGGCGAGCGACTGACGATGGCGATCGCGGGAGCGGTGGCCACCCTGGCGGTCGTCGCGCTCGCGCTCGCGCCCTCGCTCGGCGTCTTCGCGATCGCAGTGCTGCTGATCGGCTTCTGCGCCGCGGCCTTCGGCCTGGCCCGCCATTCGTTCATGACGACCCGGGTGCCCCTCGCGTTTCGGGCCCGCGCGCTCTCGCTGCTCGGCGGCACCTGGCGCCTGGGCATGTTCATCGGGCCGTTCGTCGCCGCGGCCCTGATCGCGGTCTTCGGCGACGAGCACGCCACGATCTGGTTCTTCGGCGCGTGCCTGATCGCGACGATCCTGCTCGTCCTGCTCGGCCCCGATCCCGAGAAGCAGTTCGCTCCCCCACCCGCCACGCTCGTGGAGGACACGGGTGAGCCCGTCACGGGATCGATCCCGACGGCCGAGCGCATCGGAGTCTTCCGCACGATGTGGCGCTACCGCGGCGTGCTGTCGCGCCTCGGGCTGGCCGCGGCATCCCTCTCGGCGGTCCGATCCGCACTTCACGTCGTGCTGCCCCTGTGGGGGCTGTCGATCGGCCTCGATGCGCAGACGATCGCGCTCGTCGTCGGCGTCTCGGGAGCGATCGACTTCGCGCTCTTCTACGCCAGCGGGCAGGTCATGGACCGCTTCGGCCGACTCTGGGCGGCGCTGCCGGCGATGGTCCTCATGGGCGCGGGCTTCGTCGCGCTCGCCTTCACGCACGATCTCGCTCAGTCGGCGATGTGGTTCGCGCTCTTCGCCGCCGTGCTCGGCGTCGGCAACGGCCTGTCGAGCGGGATCCTTCTGACCCTCGGGGCGGATGCCGCGCCCAAGGCCGATCCCGCGCCGTTCCTCGGTTCCTGGCGCACGCTGACCGACGCAGGCGGCGCGGCGGCTCCCCTCCTGGTGTCGGCGATCGCCGCGGCATCCACCCTCGCCGTCGCATCCGGCGTCATCGGCGTCATCGCCTTTCTCGGTGCCGCCGCATTCGTGCGGTGGGTGCCGCGACCGACACCTCCCCCGGCTGGCGCACGCTGACGGGTCTCGCCGTGACGGCCTCAGCGCAGCGCGGTGCGGCTGGTCGCCGTCGCCTCGAGTGCGACGCCGTCGGGCGCGAAGAGCGAGAGGACGGGTGGATGCCACTCCCCCGCCACCGTGACGCGCGCCGAGACGCCGTCCGGTGTGCCCGCCGCCACGAGCGCGACGTCGCCGCCGAACGCCTCGACGACGGCATCCGCCTGCGCGCGCACACCCGCCGGTGACAGCTCCGCGACCGGGTCACCCTCGACCACGACGAGCGCGAAGCCGTCGGCACCCGCGAGGGCAGCGGCATCCGCCGCCGCATCGAGCCGCTTCTGCGCGAGGTAGAGGCTCGTCGCGTCGACGCAGACGAGCAGCGCGGTGAGAGCGAGGACGGCGTACCCGATCGTGAGGAGCAGAACGCTGCCGGTGTCGTCGGAGCGCGTCATCGCGCGCCCCACAGTCGTGACACCTTCTGCACGGCGGTCGCCTCGATGGGGATGCGGGCGAGCCCATCGAGACCGAGGACCGGCGGCACGAGCGGCAGCACGACCGTCGTGCGCAGGGTCACGGTGAGCACGGCGCCCGCTTCGGGGCACTCCGCTCCCGCGGGCGAGCATGCGAGCGAGACCGACACCGCACCGGGATCGAGGCCGTAGTCCGCCGTGACCGCGGCGAGCACCCGATCCGACCGGGCGGCGGCATCCGAAGCATCCTCCGCCGTCGCGATCACCCGCGCGATATGCCGGGCGCCAGTCTCTGCACCGAGCGACTGACCCTGAAGGGCACCGAGCGCGATGACGAGGTAGACGATCGGCACGAGGAGGAGCAGACCCACGAGGATGAACTCGAGCGCCGCCGAACCGCGATCGTCGTGCTCAGTCGAAGGATTCGACGGGCGCATGCGCGGTCACCTCCAGCGTGCCGGGGGCTCCGAGCAGCCCGAGGATCGGCAGCGCCGCCCGCACCGACACCTCGATCATCGGTTCGCCGAGCCGCCCTGTCTCGCGTACCGCGATGTCGGTCGCGTACTGCTCGCCGACGGTGCGGGAGATGATGTCTCGCGTGCGGTCGGCACCCGTCGCGTGCGTCGTGTCGGCGAGCGCCGCGACGTACGCGCCCTCGACCGCCGCGTCGTGAAGGACGTTGCGCACATAGAGCGCGAGTCCGAACTGCAGGACTCCGAGCGTCAGGAACGTGAGCACGAGTCCGACGAGCAGGAACTCGACGGGAGCAGAGCCCGCGTCGTCCGCGAGCCCGCGCCGCGGCTCAGAAGCCACTGACGCGCGAGATCGCCTGCTCGAACAGGCCCGACAGCGCGGGGCCTGCGACGGCCCAGATGAGCACGACGAGCCCGGCCGTCATGAGCGTGATGAGCACCCAGCCGGGCACGTCGCCGCGCTCGTCGCGGTCGAGATCGTGGAGCGCTGCGCGCGCTCCGGCGAGAAGTGATCGGAACATGAGTTACCCCCTTGATGGTCAGCCGAGGCCGAGTCGAAGCAGAAAGATCCCCGGAAAGACGGCGAAGAGCACGCTGAGGGGAAGGATGAGGAACACGAGCGGTGACAAAAACGGATATACACTCCTCTCATGACTAAGCGCGCGGCCCTCTACGTACGGCAGTCG
This sequence comes from Microbacterium sp., assembly GCF_051860965.1. GTDB lineage: Bacteria > Actinomycetota > Actinomycetes > Actinomycetales > Microbacteriaceae > Microbacterium. Next base: position 83,703 of record NZ_JBIMKU010000004.1, on the reverse strand, counting down.
AAGTCGGATGACGAGGGCATCGAACGGCAGATCCAACGCACCACGGCGCTGGCGGTCGCACGGGGATGGTCGATCGCCGGCACGTTCACTGATGACGACGTCTCGGCGTCGAAGCCGCGCGGTGCGAAGACTGCCTGGGGACAGATGCTCGCTGCGTCCAACAACCTCGACGTCGTCATCGCCGTAGACCTCGACCGCATCGCTCGCTCGACTCGAGATCTCAATACTCTGATCGACCACGGGCTGGCCCTCGTTACCGTCGACGGTGAGATCGATCTTGCGAGCGCTGATGGCGAGTTCCGCGGCACGATGCTCGCCGCAATCGCAAGGTTCGAGACTCGCAGGAAGGGCGAACGTCAAAGGCGCGCGAGCGACCAGCGAGCCGCAAAAGGGCTGCCGACCACGCGACCCGGTTACGGCTATCGGCGCGTGGACGGCCGCGACCTAGTGGAGCCGGCCGAGGCTGCGGTAATCCGCGATGCCGCCCGACGTGTTTTGGACGCCGACTCCTTGCGATCGATCGCTGCCGATCTCGCAGCCCGCGGCGTGCCGAGCCCCACAGGTGCGCCCTGGCAGGGTGTAACGCTGAGACAGCTCCTGCGGCGTCCCTCGCTCGCAGGGATGCGAACGCATCGCGGCGTTGTCGTCGGCGAGTTCGACCCCTCAGCGCATCCACCAATCCTCGATCGCGACACGCACGATCGGCTTGTCGCTCTGTTCGACGATCCGACGCGGGCGGCGAGTTCACGGGTCGGGCACCCCCCGAAGTATCTGCTCGCGGGGATCGCCCTGTGCGGGCTGTGCGGAGGCAGAATGAAGCGTCTCCCCCCGTGGACGCCGAAGCCCGGCCAGAAGTCCAAGCCAGTGAAGGCTGCATACGCCTGTGGCGATTGCCACAGGGTCCGGCGGCTGCAGGATCCTGTCGACGAGCTCGTCACGGAGATCCTGCTTCGGCGTCTCGAGCGCCCCGATGCGGCAGAGCTGTTCACTGCCGGGGACCCCGATGCCGTCCGCGCGACCCGCGAAGCGATCTCGGCTGTCGACGCACGTTTAGCAACTGCAGCTGACATGTTCGCGGACGAGGCGATCGATGCCGCGCAGCTCGCCCGGATCACTGCGAAGGGTCGCTCAGAGCGGGAACGCCTCGAGGCGGCGCTAAACGACGCGCTGCCGCCCGTTCTCCCGCAGGCTGCTGTGGGAGCCCAGGCGCGGGCCTCATGGGCGTCCTATGGCGTTGAGCGTCGTCGAGCAATCCTGAACGCGTTGATGCGCGTCACGATCATGCCTGCTGGCGCCGGCGCCGCTTTCAGTCCCGACCTGATCCGGGTCGAGTGGCTGTCGGAGAACACGTAGAGACTTCTCGTCGATCGACGGGCAGAAGTAGGCCCCGTGCCGCTGGCAGGCGACACGGGGCGGATCATCACATCACAGGAGGATGCAATGACCACCAACGAAGATATCGCCTCACGCGGTCCTGATACGTCAGTCCCGGAGATTCTGCAGCAGTCCTGGAAGCAGATCACTGGAGTTCGCGACTGGAGAGCCCTGTTGCTCGCGAATGCGACGGGGCGCCCCGGCGATGTAGACGCCTTCCCCGATTGGTATCGAGAGATCGACGTGTCCGCAGACGGATCAATCTCGATCAGCAACATCGGTCGCAAGTATGGAAATCGTCGCGATCGAGAATGGGTTGTGGAGACGGCGGGGTGCGCGGATCTTCTCCAGTGGGAGGACTGCGGCACTCTCGCCGAAGACCTGCGACGGGCTTCCGTCTATACGCGGATCCTGAATGCCGAGCACGCGATTTCGATTCCCGGCACGTGGACCGCTCACCCGACGCTGACGACCGTGGGCGTCGACATGTCGGCGACGATGCGCGATGACGACAGCTGGCGCATCGGCCCGCAGGTCTCGTCCGTCGGCATCTGTATCGGTCGCTTCGTCGAGGTCGGTCGGGAGCGCGTGGACCGGGTCGCACATACGATCCTCGTGAGCGTTGACGACGAGGATGAGTGAGCTATGAGGACGGCCGGTACGCACGTGGTCGTGTGCGAGGACCACGACGAGCCGCTGCTCGTCGCGGTCCTCGACCGGCATCTCGGGCCGTGGCTCGGCGAGAAGACACCCCGCGTAGATGTGTGGCGAACCGTCGAGTCCACCCGGGCGGAGCATCATTCATCCAGCGACACCCCCGCGACGTGGGACGCCCCCGAGCGAATCACCCTGCGTTGCACGCGCTGCAGCGCGGAGCATCGCGACCAGCCGCTCACGGTGAAGGGCACCACGCTGAGTGCCGGCCTCGATGCCCTCCCCGCGGGCACTCTCGCGAAAGATGCGCGCGGCAGATTCATCTTGACGCGTACGCTGCTACGATCCCTAGCAAGACGCTTCTAAGCCACGACCGCGAATTCGGCATTGTCGCGGGCACTCGCTCCTCCCAGCAGAGGGGCTAGGTCCCATGCCCGCGGAGGCTTCCGATGCCCACAACTATCCAGGGCGCACGCGCACGCGTCGCCGCATTCACACGCTCTCGAGCAGCTGACGATCCAGATCTTGTCGACGCACGCCGCGATCTCGCGGCCGCGAACCTCGAGAAGCACATCACCCGCGTCGTCGCCGACGCTCCTCCACTCACCGACGCGCAGCGCACACGACTCGCATCCCTCCTCCGCGGAGGTGCGTCGTCGTGACCGCAAAGAGAAACCGCCCCGGTGGAAACGAGGCGGCTTCGGGGGCGCAGGGGCCCGAACTCAAGCCCCAGGATACCTCTGACACCAACACGATCGCCGGATCGCCACAGGACACCTTCGGAGTGACCGCACGCGACGCGTCTGCGCGTCAGCCAGCTGTGGTCGTACTGACGCCCCGGAAGGGGCCAGCGATCGCTCTGGAGCGTCGTGAGGCGTGGGAGCTGCACAAGGCGATCATGAATGCCGTGCTTCGCATAGACCGCACGGAACGGGAGTCCGCTCTCGCAGGTCGGATCCGTGCAGCAAAGCGAGCTTCCCGTGGCTGACGCGCGCATCCCCGAGCGATACCTATCCGATCGACGAATCCTCCGTCTCAGTGACGCCGAGCGTTCATGTCTCTTCATGGCCACGACATGGAGCGTCTCGAACCGCACCGATGGTCGCGTCGAACGAGACGATCTCCCGCTGATCCCCACGTTCCGATCTGATGTCGTCGCAAGACTCGTCCAGCTCGAACTCTGGGTGCCCGATGGCGACGACGCCTGGATCATTGCGGACTACGCACGAGACCAGACTTCGCGAACGGACTTCGAGGTGCTCGAGAACAACCGCCGACGCGATCGGGAGAAGAAGCGCCGGCAACGCTCCAAGTCCCCCGGGACCGTACCCGGGGACAGTCCCGGGGGACTGCACAGGCAAGGACAGGCAAGGCAAGAGCAAGAGCAAGGCCAGGACGATGTGGAAGTGGATCAGCAGACTGGTCAGGTGCGGCAGTGGGCTGCTCGAGTACCAGGCAGCGACGACTGGGAGAGTCCCGATTCACCGGGCTCGATCCTGAGCCAGCGGGGTGCAGCATGACTCGCCTGTCCGCCGAAAATCTCGATGTCGACCGATCCCTGCCCACCTCCCGCACGGTGCGGGCGCGTTTCTCCCCGCACCGATTCGAGTCGCGTCGCGTTTCGATTCAGAACCTCGTTCTCCGCGTAATCCCGCGGGTTTCGAGCCTCAATTGGCGCGGGAAGTGGTGTCGCGATACGCGTCGCGTTTCGAATCGAGGTGGCTCGTGACCGGGGCGGAGCGGGACGCGCAGCTCGCGGCGGAGGCTGCGCGATGGCGCCGGCGGTTCCGAGCGACACAGGCCGTGCTCGAGGAGTATCAGCTCGAAGAGCTGCGTCGACGGGTGGCGGGAGTGATCGACTTCGAGCTGTTCGAGCGACTCATCGGCCGCGAGAACGTGGTCACGGCCGAGGGCCGCATCGACGATCACGAGCTCGCGGTGCGGATCCGTGCCGAGCTGGAGAAACATCCGGAGCTAGATCTGCGTGTCGGAGCGCGAGTTTCGTAGATCCGCGCTATCATGGCGGAGCCAGGTTGCAGTCGGTCAGGGATCGCGCAGCCGGGGCAGTCACTCCAGGGGAGAACCGCGGTCGGATCTGGGATCGCGCGGGATCATCACGATTTCTCTGGAGTCCGCATGGCTCAGCCATCAGTCCACGGCGATCCGCGGGCGAAGTTCCGCGCCGATCTCGCCGCCCGCTTCGACCTCCCCGCAGACGCCACCAACGAGCAGCTGTTCGCCGCGATCGGCGCCGTGAAGGCTCGAGCGATCAAGAACGAGTTCGTCACGGCAGTTCCGACCAGCGAGATCCGCGATCTCCGCGCGGCCGCCGACAACAATGCCTACAGGGCAATGTTCGGCGACGACGGAACGGCCGGCTTCACCGCGAGCGACATCGCACTCGACACCCGTAGCGACGATCAGGTCTACGCAGAGCTGTTCGGAGGTGCGCGATGACGCACGACTATGTCACCAGCCGCGAGCAGTACGTCGTCGTCGGCCACCTGGTCGTCGCTGAGACTTTCGACGGCCAGCGAACGTACGTCTACCGGAACGGTCTGTTGCCGGAGGACACCGTACCCGCTCAGGTGCGGCAGCTCCTCGCGGAGGGCTTCATTCGGCCGGTCGGAGGTGGTCGCTGATGGCCGGCCTCGCTCGCCCGCTCTCGTGGGGTGATCTGCTTGCGTTCCAGGCGCAGTGCGAAGTGCTCGGTATCGACACCCCACGGCCCATCGTTCGAGCGCTTGAGCTCGTCGAGGTCGTGCGAGCGCACGCGACATCGACGACGCGGTCGCAGTTCCTCGAGATGAGCGACGACGAAGCGCGCGACGCGGTCACCGACATCTCGATCCGCGCACACGTCGACCACCAGAACAGCGTCGGATTCTCACTCGGTGGCATCCGCTTCCAGGACCAGCTGCTGCTCGAGACCCGCGCCGCGATGCTCCCGCTTCTCGATCCGCTCGTCGAGTCGCTGCAGGCGGAGTTCGCGCGTCTCGCAGCGCCGATCGTCGACGGGGTGCAGCGATACGGGTTCAACGGCTTCACGACCGCGGCGACCATCCTTGACCTCGCCGACGATAAGGCGGCTGCCGCGTTCCGCGCTGTGAAGGCAGCTTGGTCGGCGATCGGCCCGATCGTGTCGTTCCGTATCTCTGTCTCGCAGGTCTTCGGGGTTAGCCCCACGCACGCCGAGCAGGGTGTCGAGTACGGCGGTGACGGAGCAGATCTGGTCGACTTCACCGTCTGCTTCGCGGAGGGCGACACGTGGTCGACGGACGGGTTCTCTTACATCAACGGGACGAGCCGCTCCAGCATCGACTGGTACAAGCTCGCCGCCGGCGGACTCCGGTTGAACACGCCGAGCGATGTGAGGGAGAAGATCGTCGCACGCGAACGCTTCATCCGCCACGCCACCCCCATGGACGGTTCAAACGAGTTCGACGCCGCCGTCCAGGATGCACTCGCCACGGACGCTGACTTCATCGCCAAGGTGGCGGAGCTCGACTCCGCGCGCGCCGCTCTCGCCGACGTCAAGAACGACGACTGATGGCTGAGTACGTGCCACTCTATGCGCCAGGCAAGGCGATCACTCTCGTCGCGTCGGCGGCGATCACCGGCGGGCAGCTCGTTGGGCTCTCAGGCGTGGGAACCGTCGCGCCGACGTCGGCCGCGGCGCATTCCTGGATCGGTGTCGCAGGCCACGATGCCGCGACGGGTGAGGCGGTCACCGTCCACAAGTCAGGCGTGCAGCGCCTCACGACGTCGGCAGGCGTCACAGCCGGTCAGACGCTCGAAGCAGCGTCCACGGGTCGTGTGGCGCCGCACACGAATGGCACGAACGACGTGAACGTCGTCGGCCTCGCGCTCACGACTGCCAGCTCCGGCGCTCTCGTCGAAGTGAAGCTGTCGAGGTAGTCGGATGAGCTTGCCTAGGGGCGTCAACACCCGACCACGCATCAGGTCGCTCATGACGCAACAGCGGGTGAAGCGTAGAGGCTGGGGTTTCTCGTTGCGTGGTGCCTTTCGGCCCTGTCAGAACCTCCGCTGCGCCCCTAGGCAGACGACCGGTGTCGATCTAGAAGTGACCCTTCAGGCCGTCGCTGTCGCCGTCGACATTCCGCCACGCCGCCTCGCCGCTGGTCTTCGCCACCATGATCCCGTCGCCCTTGTCGACGAGCCTGCTCAGCGAGTCACGAAGCTCGACAGCCGTCATGGTGGTCTCTACCAGCCAAAGGCTCTCCAGCGGCTTCGCGGAGTACGGCAGGCTCCGGAGGTACTTCAGAAGGTCGTCGTAGTTCCGACCGGGAGCCCGGAGGTCGTAGGACACGAGGTACGAGGTCATGGTGCTCTCCTTCGAGCCGTTGAGCGAATGAAGTCATCGTCGCATCGCAACGCCGCCAAAATCCAGCATCGACCCGCAACGCGGACCACCTCCCGCCCGGGTGGTCCTCCCCCTCCGGGCGCTGAGCGCGTTTCCATCACTTCGCGGCGCCAGATCCGCGTCCTTCTTGCGATCGCGACGGTTCTGACGGCTCGCGAGACGACGTCGAGAGTGGGTTGAGATGGTCGACCAGGTAGGTCAGGGTGCGTACGCGATCGTCCCCACGTTCAAGGGCTTCCGGAAGGCCGTCTCCACCGAGACGGACGCTGCGGCGAAGCAGTCCGACAAGGGCTTCCGTGCCGCGTTCTCCAAGACGGGCGAGAAGTCCGGCAAGGAGACTGGCGCCGGGTTCAAGAAGGCGTTCGAGGGCCAGTCCGGCGGGTTCACAGACAAGGCGACGAAGGAGCTCGCGTCGGCGGCCGCGAAGGTGTCGACCGCTCGCCTTCGGGAGCAGGATGCGGCGGGGAAGGTCCGCCTCGCGGAGCGGCAGCTCGCTGAGGCTCGGGATCGGTACGCGTCGGACTCTTCGCAGGTGGTTCGCGCCGAGGAGCGCCTCGAGTCGGCCTCTCGTCAGCTCGGTCGCGCGCAGGACGTCGCCCGCTCGTCGACGAACGATCTCCGCGATGCGCAGGCTCGCCTCGCATCCGCGGCCGACCGCGCTGGCGACGAGCTCGAGGAGGCCGGCCGACGCAGCGGGACGCGCTTCTCGTCGGGGTTCAAGGCGATCTTCGCCGGGTCGTTCGTGGGCAACCTGGCCGCGAACCTCACCTCGCAGATCGGCTACGCGGTCGGCTCGGGTTTGCGGTCGGCGATCGAGTTCGGCATCGGAACGATCGACATCGCGTCGAGCCTGAACGAGTCACTCAACGCCGTCACCGTGGCGTACGGCGATGCTGCCGCGGCGGTGCTCAAGCTAGGGGACGACAGTGCGAAGGCGTACGGTCTCAGCAAGCGGGAGCTCAACGGGTACGCGACACAGTTCGCCGGGTTCGTGCAGACGATCGCCGGAAGCAGCGGTGACGTGGTGGGGACGCTTGAGCAGCTCATCGGCCGCGGTTCGGACTTCGCGTCGGTCTACAACCTCGAGGTCTCGGACGCCCTGGAGAAGTTCCAGTCGGGCCTCGCCGGCGAGACGGAACCGCTGCGGAAGTACAGCATCGATCTCTCAGCGGCGAGGGTGGAGGCCTACGCCTACGCGAACGGGATCGCGGCTGCCGGCGATGAACTCACCGAGGCGCAGAAGGTCCAGGCCCGCTACGGGGCGCTCCTCGAGCAGACCGCGAAGGTTCAGGGCGACTTCCTCAACACATCGGGTGAACTGGCGAACGTCAACCGCCGCAACGCGGCCACCTGGGATGACCTGCAGGCGAAGATCGGTACCGGGTTCCTCCCGATCGCCACGGATCTCGCAACGATGCTCTCGGATGACCTCTTCCCGGTGTTCGAGCAGCTGGTCAACGAGCAGGGGCCCGCTCTGTCGAAAGCATTCGTCGACGTGGTGCCGGCGTTCGCCGAGATGGCCAAGGACGTGCTCCCGAAGCTCCCAGGCCTCTTCAAGTCGATCGTGGAGTCGCTGCCGGCGCTGATCGAGGGTGCGGCGGCGCTGGCCGGTCCGATCATCTACGTGTCGCAGGCGCTGTCCAACCAGACCGCCTTGCTGGGTGCATTCTTCGACCTCATCACGGGCAACAAGAGCATCGACGAGATCGGGGAGCAGCTCCTGAATCTGAGCGGTCCCCTCGGCGACGTGTTCCGAGCAGCCGACGACATGGGCCGCGGATTCCGCAAAGCGATCGACACGACGGTTGCTGAGGGTCTCCGGTTCGCCCACGAGGTCGGCGCGAACATCGATGCCGCGATCTCGTTCATCCGGTCGCTCCCCGAGCGTGCCGGGCAGTTGTTCTCGAAGGCGGGATCTCTGCTGGTCGACTCGGGGAAGGCGCTGATTCAGGGCTTCATCGACGGAGTGAACCAGATGTTCAAACCGGCCGGCGACGCCGTCGCGGGAGTGCTCGACTGGGTGAAGGGGTTCTTCCCCCAGTCCCCGGCGAAGCGTGGCCCGTTCTCAGGGAGCGGCTGGACCAGCCTGCCGAAGTCGGGCGGCGCACTCATGGAGCAGTGGAGCTCCGGGTTCGTTCGTCCCGAACTGACCGGCCGCATCTCGGCGGGCCTGACGGCGACGGCGGCGATCGTCCCAGCGACGACCTCGAAGGCGCCGGCGATCTACGTCCAGAACCCGTTCACCGGCGAGTACTTGCTCGCCAGGGTCGCGGACGTCGCTGACGGGCGGGTCGCCGCGAAGGCGAAGTCCGACGACGTCGTGTACTCGGGAGGGAAGGCGTCGCTATGAGCTACTCCGACCAGGTGCTACTGCAGGCTCTCCTACTCGTCGACGGCGCGACCGGAGACGAGCAGCGTGCGGCCGAGGCTTACGAGGCCGCGTACGCCGCCACACGGCGCCGTGGGGGCAACATCGACGCGATCCACGTCGCACAGTGGCTCGCGAGCTCCGTCGCTCAGTTCATCCAGCAGCGCCCTGACTGGCGGCCGATGCTCGATGAACAGATCCTCCAGGCCCGATTGATCGCGGACCTGGATCTACCGGGTGTCGAGCCCGAACTAGCCGAGGACTAACCGTCTTCACCACCTGACAAGGAGCACGACCATGGGTAACGCACTGGACGCCAGCGGGAAGCCGATCTTCTCCTCAACCCCGCCGCAGACTGTCGTCGATCTGCAGGCGGGCGTCGACTACACGAAGAAGTACGCGTTCCGCCGTGCGGGCACCGCCAGCGCGCGCTCGGGTCTCGCTCCGGGTGAGATCTGGGACGGCCTCGAGTTCTACGAGACTGACACCGAGCTCACTTTCGAGTACGACGGCAGCGGATGGAACCGTAGGTCGCCGGCGCTCCTCGCGATCGAGACGGCGAACACGCAGACCCTCACGAGCGGCGCGTATGCGGACGTCGTCTTCACCGGCCAGACGCCAGCGACGATCGGCGTCGGTCTGAGCATCGTCCCGGCGACCGGCATCGTCACGTGCAGCCTCGCGGGCCTCTACAGGATCTTCGGCGCCGTCACTTTCGCACTCGGAGGCAGCGCCAGCACCCACGCACTCGCGGTCAGCATCAACGGGTCCACGACCTACTCGCGCCAGGCCTCGAGCAACGCGTCCGCCGTTGCCGAGACGGTCGACGTGGAGGCCTTCCTGCAGCTGAACGCGAACGACACGGTCAAGCTCCGCGCGATCCAGAACTCGGGCGCCAATAAGGTCATCGGCGCGGCCAACGGCTACAGCACTCAGCTCATGGTCCAGCGCCTCGCTTGACGACCGCCTGGTACGGTCACTCGCATGAGTGGAGCGTATCTGCGTGAGGGGCGACCCCCGACCTATGAAGAGTGCCTCGAGGAGGCGCTCGCGATCTACGTCCGCGCCTGGTACGACGATCACCCGGAGGCGCTATTGCCGCTCGAGGACCCTTCGTAGCCGGAGCTGGTGCACCGGGTCATTCTGCAGCGTCTGCCGGAACCACGCGAGCAGCGTCTCCTCTTCGACGACTCGGGCCCTCTGGCCGTCACGGAGCCCCCAGGTCATGGCCATGCCCGTGCCGGCGCCATCGTCGGATGGTGCGGTCGTCACGGCCGACGCGTTTCGCGGCCTCGTGGTAGTCCAGCCAGACAGCCTCGGTCATAGGTAGATGGTCCCTGAAGAACCCGAGAATGGGCCGAGGGCAGCAATCTTTATTCACGCTTGTCGGGAAGGAGCATGTAGATCTCCTTGCGCCCGGAGCTCTCGATGAGACCGCGCTTGGCGTCCTCGCGCGCATCGTCCGCCTGCGCGTGGAGCACGTGCGCGAGCGGTGCGCCGCGGTCGAGCGCCGCGACGATCTGGTCGATCGTGCGCGAGAGCGGCGCGAGCTCGAGGCGGGCCGACAGCCGCAGGAGCGCGTCCGAGAGCGACGCCCCGGTGCCGACGGCGACGACCGCCTCGCGAAGCTCGGCGGTCAGCTCGCCGGACCCGACGTCGCTCACGCGCCGCAGCGAGTCGAGGATGCCCTCGCCCGCCGACAGGCACAGGGTGAGGAACTCGAGAACGGTCGGCAGCTCCTGCTCGATCCGGGTGATGCGCGCCCGAGCCGCTCGCGTCAGGTGGACGTCGCACAGGATGACCCCCGTGACACCGAAAAGGGGCGGCACCAGCCAGACCGCCGTGGTCGCGGCCCCCGTGAGCACGAGGATCACGACCAGCACACCGCCGGCGGCCACGCCGGCGACGGACCACGCGAGCTGCCGTCCGCGGAAGGCCGCGGCATCCATCGCCCATCCGCTCTGACGCAGTCGCCGCTCGATGGAGGCCGATGCGCCGACCACGCGCCCGAAGCGCGCTTGGGCGTCGCGCCACACGGAGAGCAGATCGTGACCGCCGCCGATCGGAGGGCTCGTCAGGCCGAGGGGATCCGTCACATCACGGAGGTAGGGCGCGAGCCGGCGCGAGAGTCCGACCGCGCGCCACCGCGGGCCGAGCGAGAGAAGCAGGCACACGCCGACGCCGAGTGCGGTGCCGAGGACGACCGCGAATGCGAGATCCGTCATCCGAACCACCGTCGCGGCTCGGGCAGTCGACCGAGCCGGATCATGACCCGGAACGCCACGAACGACACGGCTGCGCCGCCGATGATGAGCGCCACGCCCTCGGGACTGCCGTACGCCTCGGCGCCCTCGGGGCGCAGCGCCAGCAGCGCGAGGATGACCCACGGCGCGGCGACGCCCAGCACGGCGGCGCCTCGGATCCAGGATTGACGGGCCTCGACCTCGGCGCGCAGGGCGGCGTCGGCGCGGACGGACGCCGCGAGGGCGCGCAGCACGGGCGTGAGCTCGGTGCCGCCGACCTGGCGCGCCATGCGCAGCGTCTCGAGGATACGATCGGCGACCGGATCGGCGAGCATCGCCTTGAGACGTGCCGCGCTCGAATCGAAGTGACCGGATGCCGCGAGATCGCGATCGAAGGATGCGAAGGCCGGTCGCAGCTCGACAGGCGCCGACCCGGCGAGACTCGCGACGGATTCGGGAAGGGACATGCCTGCGCGCACCGACGCGATGAGCAGATCGCACACGTCGGGCCAGAGTCCGCGGCGGGTGCGCTGGAGCTTCGTGCGGCGCGCTCGAAGCCACGCGAGGGGCGCGATCGCGCCGGCTGACGCGGCGACGACGGCGAGAGCGCCGACCTGGGTCACGAGCCACGCGACGGCCGCGGCGACGGCAGCGCAGCCCACCGCGATCGCGGTGAGCTGCAGCGGAGAGACCCGCGCGAGACCCGCCTCTTCGAGGAGACGGGCGATCCGCCCCGATGCGGGCGCCGCGACGCGTGCAGCGCCGGCCGGCCACAGCCACGGCGACAGGGTCAGCAGCACCCCGGCGGCGAGAGCGGCGCCCCAGACGAAGGTCATGCGGCCGCTCCGTAGACGGTGCGCGCCGAGATCTCGCCTTTCGACAGCCCGGTCGGCTCGATGATCTCGACGACGCGGCGACGACCCGCGGCATCCCGTGCGCAATGCACCACGAGATGCACCGACGACGCGACGGCCGGCAGCACGAACCCGGCGTCGATGTTGCGGCCCGCCAGCAGCGGCAGGGACGCGAGCTTCACGAGCGCCTCACGGGCCGAGTTCGCATGGATCGTCGCCGCGCCCGGGATGCCGGTGTTGAGCGCGAGAAGAAGATCGAGCGCCTCGGCGTCGCGCACTTCTCCGACGACCAGGCGGTCGGGCCGCATGCGCAGGGCCTCCTTCACGAGTCGGCGCAGCGTGACCTCGCCCGTCCCCTCGAGACTCGGCTGACGCCCCTGCAGCGCGACGATGTCGGGCGCGGATGCCGCGAGCTCGAAGGTCTCCTCGACCGAGACGATCCGGTGCCCCGGCGGGCACGCGGCGATGAGAGCCGCGAGGAGCGTCGTCTTGCCCGCGTGGGTCGCACCGGAGACGAGGATGCTGCGCCCCGACGCCATGGCGTCTTCGAGCAGGTCTGCGGCACGGAGGTCGAGCGACCCCGACGCGACCAGCTGGTCGAGGGAGCGGTAGGCCGGGAGGAACTTGCGGATGTTGACGGCCCAGTGCCGACGAGTGATGTCGGGAATGACGACGTGGAGGCGACTGCCGTCGGGCAGTGAGGCGTCGACGAACGGCTGGCTCAGATCGACGCGGCGACCGCTCGCATGCAGCATTCGCTCGACCAGATCGCGAACGACGGTGTCGGTGAGCGCCAGCGGCACGCGTTCGGCGACCCCGGCGCGCGCGACGAAGACGCGATCGGGGGCATTGATCCACAGCTCCTCGACCGTCGGATCGTCGAGGTGGACCTGCAGCGGCCCGTACCCCGACACGGCGGCGAGCGCGTCGCGCACGCACGCGGCCTCGTCATCGACCGGCGCGAGTCCGCGTGCAAGGGCGAAGTCGTTGTGCCGCCGCACTTCGGCACGGGCGAGACGCAGTGCTCGATCGGGGTCTCTCGACGGATCCGTCTGCTCGACCCGCAGCCGCTCGCGCACGCGCTCGGCCACGGCGGTCGCGGCAGCGGAGGGAGCGGCGGCGAAAGTCACCGGAGGATCATCGCCCGGCGCCTCCGGGGGCATCCCGAAGTTATCCACAGCCCCCGCGCTGCGACGTCTAGTTCGGAGACAGCCCCAGCACGGGGTACAGCACGGTGAATCCCTCGGTGAGCCCGCCGTTCAGGCCGTCGACGACGTGTCCGGCTCCGGGAACCTCGTAGTAGGTCGTCTTCATGCCCGCCGCCTGTGCCTCGGCCGAGACGGCCATCGCCGCCGGGATGAAGTCGGGGTCGGCGCCGCCGACGGTGAAGACCGCCGTCACCCCGTCGTAGGACCCCGGCTTCGCGGCCTTCATGATGTTGATGGGCTTGGATGCCTCGAAGGCCGCCTGATCGCCGCCGTAGATCTGCTGGGTCACGCTGGCGGGATCCTCCGAACCGGGGAACTCCTCCCCCGAGATGTCGAGGATGTTCTTCCAGGCGGTCGGCTCGAGCGCGCCGTACTTGATGGCGCATCCGCCGCCGTTCGAGTACCCGGCGATGACCCACGACTTCGGGTCATCGATGATGTTGAGGTTCGCCTTCGCCCAGGTCACGACGTCTTTCGTGATGTACGACTCGGCGTTGCCGTAGGCCTTCGAGTCCGCGCAGGCCGGGTCGCCGCCCGAGCCGATCTGGTCGGCGACGATGACGATCGGCGCGAGACCCTTGTTCTCGGCGGCGAATGTGTCGAGCACATCGCCGATATAGCTCGGGTCGGGGTTTCCCGGGTAGCCCATCATCATGATGACCAGCGGGAGACGCGGCGGATCCTTCACGAGCGCCGCAGGAGGCAAGTAGATGCCGGCGTCTCGGGCGGCGAACCCGGACGTCGTCGCGGGGATGCTCTGCGTGCCCTGCGTGCCTTTGGCCGGCATGTCCGCGGGCGGGGTCCACGTCTCGTAGAGCGGTCCGCTCGGACCCGTCGGGCTCGCGCTGTTCGTCGGGATCGCGATGGGGTTGTCGCCCGCCGCGCCGAAGAGCGAGCCGAGCGTGGGATTGAGACCGTAGAACGCGTTGACGCCGATGACCCCCGTGATCGCGAACCACACGATCGCGACGACGGCGACGATCTTCCGCCACACGGGGTTCTGCCACAGGCTCACGACCGCCAGCCCGATCCCGGCGAAGGCCGCCATGGCCCAGAAGCACACTTCGAGCGGGAGCGCGCTGCCGAAGGCATCCGTCGCATTCGCGATGAGGTAGATCGCCGCGGCGATCACGGCACCGCCGAGGACGCCGATCGCGGCGGTGAGCATCCACCGCGCGGTGGGCGTGCGGATCAGCAGGATGACGGCCAGCGCGACCGCGACGCCGTAGACGATCCACGGCACGGGGCCGTCCACGATCGGGATGTCGAGCAGGGACACGCGCTCACGCTATCGACCGACCGGGGGCCTGCGCCAGAGGACGATGGATGCGGGGGCCACCCCCACAGCCGGAGCACAGGTCGCTCAGTAGACTGATCGCACCCGCGGGAGTGGTGGAATTGGCAGACACGCAGGATTTAGGTTCCTGTGCCTTCGGGCGTGTGGGTTCAAGTCCCACCTTCCGCACGGGTTCGCTCGATCGAGCGAGCCACCGCCGACCGATCCGACCGACGGGAATCCCGCACCGTGCACGCCGTTCCTACCGCCCTCATCCCCTGGCTCGACCCCGAGACGATCATCGCGGGGGCAGGCCCCTGGGCGCTCCTCGTCGTGTGCTTCATCGTGTTCGCCGAGACGGGACTACTGGTCGGGTTCCTCCTCCCGGGCGACACCCTGCTCGTGATCTCCGGCCTCCTGTCCCACCCGCAGGATTACGCGCCGAACGGCGTGTTCGGCATCAGCGTGTGGTGGGTGGCACTGCTGATCGGCCTGGCCGCCTTCGTCGGCGGCGAAGTCGGGTACTACATCGGCCACAAGGCGGGCCCTGCGATCTTCGAGCGCAAGGAGTCGGGCCTGTTCAGCGTCAAGAACGTCGAGCGGACCAACGCGTTCTTCGAGCGCTTCGGCGGACTCACGATCATCCTGGCCCGCTTCGTGCCGATCGTCCGCACGTTCGCGCCTGTCGCGGCGGGCGTCGGCCACATGAACAAGTGGCGCTACACGCTCTACAACTTCATCGGCGCCGTCATCTGGGGCTTCGGACTCACGATGTTCGGCTATGCCATCGGCTTCATCCCGCCCGTCGCGTGGTTCGTGCAGGAGTACATCGACCTGATCCTGCTCGCCGCGGTCGGCGGCACGGCGCTCGTGACGCTCTGGCACTACTTCCGCGAGCGCCACAAGGCGAAGAAGCTCGCGGCCGCGGGCGCCGACGTCGTGACCGATCACACCGAGGCCGAGGCCCTCGTGCTCGACCCCGAGGTCTTCGACCGCGGTCCCGAGCACCACGACGGTGAGGCGCCGAAGGCCTAGGACGCCTTCTTCTTGGCGGCCGGCTTCTTGGCCGCCGTCTTCTTCGCAGCCGGCTTGCCGGACGCCTTCGACGTCTTCCCCGATGCGCTCGCGGCATCCGTCTTCGCAGTCGAACCCGCACGGGCCGCGCGCGACTTCTCGACGCTGGCGCGCAGCGCCTCCATGAGATCGATGACCTCGCCGCCGGAGTCCTCCTCGTCGTGCGTTCCGAAGGTCTCGGCCGTGTCGAGGGCATCGCCCTTCTCGATCTTGGCGTCGATGAGGGTGCGCAGCTCCTGCTGGTACTCGTCGGTGAAGGCCTCCGGGTCGAAGTCGCTCGCGAAGCTCTCGACGAGGGATGCCGACAGCTCGAGCTCCTTCGCAGAGATGCGCACCGTCTCGTCGAGGGCGGGGAAGGATGCCTCGCGCACCTCATCGGCCCACAGGAGCGTCTGCAGGACGAGGACGTCGCCGCGCACGCGGAGTGCAGCGAGACGCGTCTTCTGCCGCAGCGAGAAGCGCACGATCGCCGTGCGATCGGTCGCCTCGAGCGTCTTGCGCAGCAGGACGTACGCCTTCGGCGACGCGGAGTCGGGCTCGAGGTAGTACGCCTTGTCGAGGGTCAGGAGGTCGACCTGCTCGCTCGGCACGAATTCGACCACGTCGATCTCGCGGCTCTTCTCGGACGGAAGCGACGCGAGATCCTCTTTCGTGAGCACGACGGTCTGCTCGCCGTCGTCGTACGCCTTGTCGATGTCCTGGAACGGCACGACCTCGCCGTCGATCTCGCAGATGCGCTGGTACCGGATGCGTCCGCCATCGGCGGCGTGCACCTGGTGCAGCGACACATCGTGGTCCTCCGTCGCGGAATAGACCTTCACCGGCACGTTGACGAGGCCGAAGGTCAGCGCGCCCTTCCAGATCGCTCTCATCACACCAGTACACACCTGTCACACCTCTCGCGGCTAGCCTGAACGCATGCCCGGTGAGCAGCTCGTCCGCGTCGACGGCCGCCGCGTGCGTCTCACGAACCTCGAGAAGGTGCTCTACCCCGAGACCGGCACGACGAAGGGCGAGGTGATCGACTACTACAGTCGCATCGCCCCCCTGCTCATCCCGCACGTCATCGGGCGTCCCGTCACCCGCAAGCGCTGGCCCGAGGGCGTCGGCACCGAACAGGATCCGGGCATGGTCTTCTTCGCGAAAGACCTCGAGCGCGGCGCGCCGTCGTGGGTGCAGCGCTCGCCCATCGAGCACTCGAGCGGCGCCAAGGACTACCCGCTCGTCGGCGATCGCGCGACTCTGGTGTATCTGGCGCAGGTCGCGAGCCTCGAACTGCACGTGCCGCAGTGGCGGTTCACCGCAGACGGCGAGCGCGGCCCGGCCGACCGCCTCGTCCTCGACCTGGATCCGGGGCCCGGCGCGGGCCTCGCCGAGTGCGCGCTCGTCGCGCAGTGGGCTCGCGCGATCCTCTCCGACATGGGCCTCGAGCCGTTGCCCGTCACGAGCGGGAGCAAGGGCATCCATCTGTACTCCGCCCTGCCGCCCGGACACACGACGGAACAGTCATCGGCCCTCGCGAAGGAGCTCGCCCGCGCGATCGAGGCCGACCACCCCGACCTGGTCGTGAGCAGCATGAAGAAGGCCGAGCGCGACGGCAAGGTGCTGATCGACTGGAGCCAGAACAACGGCGCCAAGACGACGATCGCCCCGTACTCGCTGCGCGGCCGCCCGCATCCGACGGTCGCGGCTCCCCGCAGCTGGGACGAACTCGACGATCCCGATCTGCGGCAGCTCGAGTTCGCCGAGGTCCTCGCACGCATGGAGACGATCGGCGACCCCCTCGCCGCTCTCGGCTTCGGAGCCGGGGCCCGCGAAGCGGGCGACGGACCCCTCGCCGCCTACATCTCCAAGCGCACGGCCGGGAAGACCCCCGAGCCTGTGCCGTCGAACCCGCTCGGCGCCACGAATGTCGGCGACCTGCCGACCTTCGTCATCCAGGAGCACCACGCGACCGCGCTGCACTGGGACTTCCGCCTCGAACACGACGGCGTGCTCGTGAGCTGGGCGGTGCCGCGCGGCATCCCGCCGTCGTACCGGCGCAACAATCTCGCGATCATGACCGAGGACCACCCCATGGACTACGCGTCGTTCGAGGGGGTGATCCCCGCGAAGGAGTACGGCGGCGGCGAGGTCACGATCTGGGATCGCGGCACGTACGAGCTCGAGAAATGGCGCGAGGACGAGATCATCGCGACGCTCGAGGGACAGCCCGGCGGTCCGCTCGGCCGCGTGCGACTCGCCCTCATCCGCACCGAGGGTGCGGGTGAGAAGTCCAGCTGGCTGCTGCATCGGATGAAGACGGATGCCGCGGGCCGCGCGCAGTCCGACGGCCAGCCGATCATCGCCCGGGGCGCGACGGAGGCGGCGCCGTTCGCCGTCGGGCGGGCGCGAGACGCTGCGCCTGCGCCCGTTCCGGCCGCGAGCGCACTGACCCCGATGCTCGCGACCGTCAGCTCACCGGGGATCGCACGGCGGTCCGCCCAGCGCTGGGGACCCTGGGTCGAAGCCAAGTGGGACGGCGTGCGCGCGATCGGCTTCTGGGACGGAGAGCGCCTGCACCTGCGCGCGCGCAGCGGCAACGACATCACTGCGAAGTACCCCGAGCTCACGACTCTCGACGCCGGGCTCGGAACGGACCCGGTGGTGCTCGACGGCGAGATCGTGGCGCTCGACGAGCGCGGCCGGCCGAGCTTCCCGCTGCTGCAGAACCGCATGAACCTCTCGAAACCGCGCGAGATCGCGAAGGAAGCCCCGCGCACGCCGGTGCGCTGGTATCTGTTCGACGTCCTGGCCCACGGATCGACCGACACCGCTGCGCTGCCGCTCGCGGAGCGGCGAAAGGTCCTCGAGCAGGTCGCCGAGGGGGCGATCGCTCCGATCGTGGTCCCTCCCGTGTTCGACGACGTGGATGCCGCGCTCGACGCGAGCCGGCAGTTCGGTCTCGAAGGGATCGTCGTGAAGGATCCGGCATCCCGCTACCGACGCGGCATCCGGTCCGAATCGTGGCTCAAGGTCAAGATCACGCACGCGCAGGCCGTCGTGATCGGCGGTATCCGCCCGGGGAGAGGTCTGCGCTCGGGCTCGATCGGTTCGCTCCTGCTGGGCATCCCGGGTCCCGACGGACTGCAGTACGCGGGCCGGGTCGGGTCGGGATTCAGCGAGAAGACCCTCGCGCTGCTCGAGAAGACGCTGACGCCGCTGCGCAGCGAAGACAACCCCTTCGTGGGCGTGCCGCGCGAAGACGCCGCGGACGCGCTCTGGGTGCGGCCCGAGATCGTCGGCGAGGTCGAGTACGCCGAGTTCACGCCCGGCGGGATCCTGCGCCACTCGCGGTGGCGAGGGCTCCGGCCCGACACGTCGCCGAGCGAGGTCGTGCGCGAGGACTAGCTTCGCGGCTTCGCGGGTCGCAGCAGATCGAGGGCGAGGACGATGCCGATCGCCGCGCCCGTCGTGTTGGCGACGATGTCGAGGATGCTGGGCGTCCGCTCGAGGAGGAAGGCCGCCTGCCCCGCCTCCATGACGATCGACACGCCGACGGCGATCAGCAGGGCGAGCGTGCCGCGCCGTCGCAGCGTCGCGACGAGCAGGAGCCCGAACGGCATGAACAGCACCACGTTGGCGAGGAACTCGATGCGCTCGTAGGTGAGCCATGGCACCGCCTGCGTCATGGATGCCAGGATCGCGTCGGCATCGCGATCGATCGGCACGGGCCAGAACGCGACGAATGCGAGGCCGACCACGTAGAGCAGGAGCCACAGTCCCGGCTCGCTGACGATCGCGACGGCGATGCTGCGTCGTCGCGGTCGGGCCGTGCTCGCGACTGCGAGCGGAGGCGCGACGGACGCCGCGGGCGATTCGGGCTGCGCGGACGTGGTCAATGGGCTCCCTGTGGAAGAGGGCGCCGCCCCCATGCCGCGCACAGCGCGAGCATACCCCTAGGCGTGCGCGTCGTGCTCGACGTGATCCGCGGGCTCGAGCTGGAAGGTGGAGTGCTCGACGTCGAAGTGCTCGGCGAGGCAGCTCTGCAGCTTGGCGAGGATCGACGACGACCTGCCGTCCGCGAGGGCCTCGGCATCCACCACGACGTGCGCGCTGAAGACCGGCGCACCCCGCGTGAGCTGCCATACGTGCACGTCGTGCGCGTCGACGACGCCCGGCGTCGAGAGGATGTGCTCGCGGATCTCGTCGACGTGCATGCCCTTCGGCGTCGACTCCGAGAGCACGGAGAACACCTCGCGGAGCAGTGAGATCGCACGGGGCACGATCATCGCCGCGATGAGGAGCGAGGCGATCGCATCCGCGGGCATCCACCCCGTCGTGACGATGACGATCGCGGCGACGATGACGGCGGCGGATCCGATCAGATCGCCCAGCACTTCGAGGTAGGCGCCGCGCACGTTGATGCTGCGGCGCTGCGCGGCGCTCAGCAGCCACATCGCGACCGCGTTCGCCAGCAGGCCGATCACGGCGATCACGAGCATCAGGCCGCCCGCGACCTCGGTCTCTTCGGGGTTCAGCAGTCGCGACACGCCTTCGACCGCGACCCACACCGACAGCAGGATGAGGATCACGCCGTTGGCGAGGGCGCCGAACACCTCGGCGCGCTGGTACCCGAAGGTGCTCCGCGCATTCGCGGGTCGGGCGGCGACGATGCTGGCGATGAGCGCGATCACGAGGGCTGCGGCGTCGGTGAACATGTGTGCCGCGTCGGCGAGGAGGGCGAGGGACCCCGAGAGCGCGGCGCCGACGATCTGCACGAGCATGACGACGGTCGTGATGGCGAGCGACACGGCGAGGAGACGGCGATTGCTCGCGCCTCGGATGCCGCCCGCTGGCGCGTGATCGTGCATGGCTCCAGGCTAGGCCCGGTGCCGACTGTCGAGTGCGCTTCGCGCCCAGTCGGGAATGAGTCTGATTCTCGTTACAGGCCGGCGAGGAGCGGGACGAGCGCGCGGAACGCCCGCGAACGGTGGGATGCCGCGTTCTTCTCCTCGGCGGACCACTCCCCGACCGTGCGCTCCTGGCCGTCGGGGATGAAGATCGGGTCGTAGCCGAAGCCGCCCGCGCCTGACGCCTCCACCGCGAGGCGTCCCGGCCAGACGCCCTCGACGACATGCTCGTCGGCGCCCGGCACCACCAGCGCGATCGTCGAGACGAACTGGGCGGTGCGACCCGGATCCCGGACGTCGGAGAGCTGATCGAGCAGCAGGTTCAGGTTGGCGGCGGCATCCTTCGCGTGTCCTGCCCAATACGCCGAGAAGACGCCGGGCGAACCGCCCAGCACGTCGACGCAGATGCCGGAGTCGTCGGCGAGCGCCGGCAGCCCCGTGTGCACCGCCGCCGCCCGCGCCTTGATGAGCGCGTTCTCGGCGAACGTCACGCCGTCCTCGACCGGCTCGGGGCCGTCGTAGCCGATCACCTCGAGGTCGGGCCGCGTCGCGGCGACGATCGCGGCGAACTCCTCGACCTTGTGCGCGTTGTGGGTCGCGAGGACGAGCTGCCGTGTCACGACTGCTCCAGAGCCGCCAGCTGCATCGCGCGCAGGTCGGCGCATCCTGCGACACCGAGCTCGAGCAGGGCGTCGAGCTCGCGCTTGTCGAACGGCGCGCCCTCGGCGGTCCCCTGCACCTCGACGAACAGGCCGCGACCGGTCACGACGACGTTCATGTCCGTCTCGGCGCGGACGTCCTCCACGTACGCGAGGTCGAGCATGGGCTCGCCGTCGATGATGCCGACGGAGATCGCCGAGACCGTGTCGATGAGCGGAGTGGAGCGCTGCGCGATGAACTTCTTCTCACGGCCCCACTCGATCGCGTCGGCGAGCGCGACGTAGGCTCCCGTGATGGCGGCCGTGCGCGTGCCGCCGTCGGCCTGGAGCACGTCGCAGTCGATCACGATCGTGTTCTCGCCCAGCGCCTTCGTGTCGACCACGGCGCGCAGCGCCCGGCCGATCAGGCGCGAGATCTCGTGCGTGCGACCGCCGACTCGGCCCTTGATGCTCTCGCGGTCGTTGCGCGAGTTCGTCGCCCGGGGCAGCATCGCGTACTCGGCCGTCACCCAGCCCTTGCCCTTGCCCGTGAGCCAGCGCGGGACGCCGTTCGTGAAGGACGCCGTGCACAGCACCTTCGTGCCGCCGAACGAGATGAGCGCCGAGCCCTCGGCGTGGGCGCTCCAGCCGCGCTCGATCGTGACGGGGCGGAGCTGGTCGGTCGCGCGGCCGTCGGCGCGGACGATATCGGTCATGGGGAGCCTTTCGGGTGGGCTATCGGGGAAGGTCGATGGCGCCGGTCTGGACGAGCTGGACTTCGCTCACTTCGCGACCCATCAGGCGGTGCGCGAGGCGCAGGAACTCGTCGGCGGAGTCGCCGGTGGCCTCGTAGACGTGGCGGGACGCGGCATCCGGACCCGCCAGAAGGTCACGGGAGACCAGCTGTCGGTAGACGTCCTTCGCCGTCTCGGTGTCGCTCGAGACGAGCGAGACGTCGGGGCCCATGACATAGCTGATCGCGCCCTCGAGGAAGGGATAGTGCGTGCAGCCGAGCACGAGCGTGTCGACACCGGCGTGCCGCAGCGGCGCGAGGTACTCCTCGGCCACGGCGAGCACCTCGGGCGAGTCGGTGACACCCGCCTCGACGAACTCGACGAACCGCGGGCAGGCCTGCGCGAAGACCGTGAGCCGCTCGTTGACCTCGAGCATGTCCTGATACGCGCCCGAGCCGATCGTGCCGGCCGTGCCGATGACGCCGATGCGCCCGTTGCGCGTCGTCGACATCGCGGTGCGCACGGCGGGGCCGATGACCTCGACGACCGGCACGTCGTAGCGCTCCCGTGCGTCGCGGAGCATGGCGGCCGATGCCGTGTTGCACGCGATCACGAGCATCTTGACGCCCTGGTCCACGAGGGAATCGAGCACTTCGAGCGCGTACCGGCGCACGTCGGCGATGGGCTTGGGACCGTACGGCGAGCGGGCGGTGTCGCCGATGTAGAGGATCGATTCACGGGGCAGCTGTGCCGAGACCGCTCGCGCCACCGTGAGTCCCCCGACACCCGAGTCGAAGATTCCGATGGGGGCGTCGTTCACGATGGACCAGCCTACGCCAGACCGCCGCGTCGCTAGGCTGACCGCATGCCCGCATCGAGCGCCCTGCACACGGATCGATACGAACTCACGATGCTCGACGCGGCCCTGCGCGACGGCACCGCGCAACGCCACTGCGTCTTCGAGCTCTTCGGGCGCCGGCTCTCGGGCGGCCGCCGCTTCGGCGTCGTCGCCGGAACAGGACGACTGCTGAGCCTGCTGCGGGACTTCCGGTTCGGCGACGACGAGCTGCGCTTCCTGCGCGACGAGAAGGTGGTGGATGCCGCGACCGTCTCCTTCCTCGAGGGCTACCGTTTCACCGGCTCGATGACGGGCTACCGCGAGGGTGAGCTGTACTTCCCGGGCTCCCCCATCCTCACGGTGGAGGGCACGTTCGCCGAGGCGGTGATCCTCGAGACCCTCGCGCTCAGCGTGCTCAACCACGACTCCGCCGTCGCCACCGCGGCATCCCGCATGAGCATCGCCGCCGGCGATCGGCCCCTCGCCGAGATGGGCTCGCGCCGCGCGGGCGAGGAGTCCGCCGTCGCCGCGGCGCGCGCGGCCTTCATCGCCGGCTTCGGGGCGACGTCCAATCTCGAGGCGGGCAGGCGCTGGGGCATCCCGACGATGGGCACCGCCGCCCACGCCTGGACGCTGCTGCACGACACCGAGGAAGACGCGTTCCGCTCTCAGATCGCGGCGCTCGGCGTCGGCACGACGCTGCTGATCGACACGTACGACATCCGCGCCGGCGTCGAGACCGCGATCCGCGTCGCGGGCACGGACCTCGGCGGCGTCCGCATCGACTCCGGCGATCTGCCGATCGTCGCCGGCGAGGTGCGCGCGCAGCTCGACGAGCTCGGAGCGACCGGCACGCGCATCACCGTGACGAGCGACCTCGACGAGTACGCGATCGCGTCGCTCGCGGCATCCCCCGTCGATGCATACGGCGTCGGCACGTCGGTCGTCACCGGCTCCGGCGTGCCAACCGCCGGCATGGTCTACAAGCTCGTGGCGAGACAGGACGCCGCAGGCGGCTGGGTCTCCGTCGCGAAGGCGTCGACCGACAAGGGCTCGAAGGGCGGCCGCAAGGCGGCGTTCCGCACGCTCGAGCGCGGGACGGCCACGAGCGAGCTGGTCTCGGTCTCGGACGGCTTCGAGCCCGTGTCGACGGCGGCGGAGCATCCCGACGCACGCGCGCTCCAGGTGCCGCTCGTCGTCGACGGCGAGATCGACGTGGCGTTCGAAGGGGCGCCGGGCGTGCTCGCGGCGCGCGCCCACCACGCTCTCGCTCGCGAGGAGCTCCCCGTGCGAGGACTCGCGCTCAGCAGGTCGGATCCGGCGATCCCCACGGTCTACGTCGACGCGTGAGTCACTGCGTTCCGCGAGGCAAGGGAGTTGTCGCGACAGAAGGACGTTCCGCCTCGGATCATCCTCGTCTCGCGAGATCCTCCTTGGCTCGCGAACACGCGGTCGACCGTCGGAACGGCCGACTCTTGATCAGCCGACGAGGGACTCGTAGATCTCTTTGCAGGTCGGGCAGACGGGGAACTTCTCGGGGTCGCGGCCCGGCGTCCACTTCTTGCCGCACAGCGCGCGCACCGGCTTGCCGGTGATCGCCGACTCGAGGATCTTGTCCTTCTTGACGTAGTGCGAGAAGCGCTCGTGGTCGCCCGGCTCGATGTTCTCCTCG
This sequence comes from Microbacterium sp., assembly GCF_051860965.1. Classification (GTDB taxonomy): domain Bacteria; phylum Actinomycetota; class Actinomycetes; order Actinomycetales; family Microbacteriaceae; genus Microbacterium. The sequence goes on along the minus strand of NZ_JBIMKU010000004.1, from coordinate 59,494 downwards.
CGGATGAGCTCTTCGAGCTCGCGGTCGAGGGTGGTCGTTCCACCCTGATCGGGGGTATCGAGGGGGGTGCTCATGGTGAGCCAGTCTAGCCGCGGACGATGGCGGGCGGGCGGGCTCACGTCGCTTCGGCGAACTCCATGAGACGGCTGCCGCGGCGCTCGAACGCCAGCGATCCCAACCCGATGCCGACCGCGAAGACGACGGCGCCGATGCCGACACCCCACCACAGGGCCACCGTGGCGAGATCGGCGTCGCCGGTCATCGCGAGCCACGACAGCCACAGCACGGGAGCCGTCAGCGCGATCGCCCCGAACATCACGAGGGTCTGGGCCATCGCACCCGACGAGCCGACACGCTGGGGCTGCTGGAACGGGCTCTCGCCCGGCCGCGAGACGGCGTAGGGGGCGACGGCTGAGGAGATGCTCGAGAGTCCCAGCGCCGAGAAGAAGAGCGAGACGCACACGCCGGTCAGGGCGGGCAGGAGCATCCATCGCCCGTACACCGCGACCGACACGGGGATCGCGACCGCGAGCAGGGGGACGCCGACGAGGAGGACCGGCACGAGACGCCCCACGCGGTCGGAGAGGCCCCGGACGCCACTCGCGAGGTGCATCCATACCGCGGTCGAGTCGTAGGCGAGGTCGTTGTGCGGGAGCCATCCGAGGAACAGCGCCGCCAGAAGCACGGGCAGGAGGAGCGCGATCTCGGGCGGCACGCCCGCGATGAGCAGTGGGACGGGCGCGACGGCGGCGGCGATCGGGATGACCACGAGATTCATGACGTACCGGCGGTCGCGGAACCAGTACTGCAGGCTGCGGGCGGCGATGGCTCCCCCCGCGGTGCCCGGGGCGACGCCGAACCAGCCGAGTCCGGCGCGCTCGCGACCCGAGGTCGGGCGCTCCGTCGTCGTCAGCAGGCGACGCACGAGCCACCACCAGAGCAGCCCCAGCAGCGCGAGTGACAGCACCGCGATCGCGAGCGAGAGTCCGGCACCGGGATCGCTCTGCGCCACGAGGCCGGGGAAGGCCCACGCGGCTCCGAACGGCGTGAGGGCGAGTACATCGACCGCCTCCGACAGCTGACTCGGCACCGTGCCGTCCCACTCGAGCGATGCGAGGAAGACGCCCACGGGCACGACGACCACGAGGATCGCGAGCACGAAGAGCCCCGTCAACTCGCGCGAGCGCCGGTCGCGCAGGAAGAGCGAGGTCAGCGCCATGCAGACGCGCGCGAGGAGCACGCAGGTCGCGACACCGAGGATGACGGACACCGCTCCCGCCGCCCACGGCACACCGTGCGCGCCCCACAGCACGGCGCCTGCTATCGCGAAGGCGAGGAGTGCGGCGATCGGCACGCTGACGAATCCGGCGAGCACGAGCACGGCGGCCAGGCGGCCGTGCGGAATGTCCAGGAGCGCGAATCGGCGCGGATCGAGGGGATCGGCCGCCGCCGCGACGACCGGCGCGAGCGCGAACCCCAGCGTGATGGCCGACCCGCAGAGCACGGTGACGGCGAGGGCCACCTCGTCCGCGGCATCCCGCAGCGTCAGCAGCGCCCAGCAGGCGGCGACGGTCGCCGTCACCAGAAGGATGAGTCCGATCACGACGCGCGTCGCACGACCCGTGTCGCCCCGCAGGGCGCCGACGAGGAGGGCGATCCTCAGTCGGAGAACGTGTGCAGCCACTCCAGGCCCTCCACGTCGCTGAGGCCACCTGCGAGTTCGATGAAGCGCTGCTCGAGCGTGAGCTCGCCCCGCACGTCGTCGATCGTGCCCTCGGCGAGCACCTGGCCCGCGACGAGCACCGCGACGCGCGTGCAGACGCGCTCGACGAGGTCCATGCCGTGGCTGGAGAGGATGACCGTGCCGCCGTGCGCGACATAGGCCGAGAGGATGTCGAGGATCACGGCGCTCGACACCGGGTCGACGGCCTCGAACGGCTCATCCAGCACGAGCACGCGCGGCGAGTGGATCATGGCGCCCGCGAGCATGACCTTCTTGACCATGCCGGCCGAGTAGTCCGAGACGACGCGTCCGAGCGCATCGGTGAGGTCGAAGGCCCGCGCGAGGTCGGCGGTGCGGCTCTCGACGACTGCGGACGGGAGTCCGCGCAGCACGCCGTAGTAGTAGAGCAGCTGACGGCCGGTCAGACGATCGAAGGTGCGCAGCCGGTCGGGCAGTACGCCGAGCTGGCGCTTGGCCTGCTGAGGCTTGGCCGCGGCATCCACTCCCCCGACGCGGATCAGCCCGCGGTCGGGCTGGAGCAGGCCCGCGATCATCGAGAGCGTCGTGGTCTTGCCCGCGCCGTTCGGTCCCACCAGACCGTAGAACGTGCCGGCCGGCACCGTGAGGTCGATTCCCTCGACGGCGCGCGTGTCGCCGAAGCTCTTCGTGACACCGCGCAGGAGGAGCGCAGCCGTGGACGGATCGACGGATGCCTCGTCTGCCGTCTCGGCGAAGACGGCGGCGAGCGCCGCTTCGGTGTCCGCCGCGCCGGCTTCGGGCGCGGGCTCCGCGTCGACGGTCTCGGGTTCCGCGGGGTCGGCCTCGAAGGTTTCGGGTTCCGCGGGGTCGGCCTCGAGCTCTTCGACTTCGACGACATCGGCTTCGACGGCGACCGCCTCGGGCTCGACGACATCGGCCTGCAGTTCGGGCTCGGCCGGCGCTTCGTCCTCGACGGCGGCCGGCGGCTCTTCGGCTTCGACGACCGCGATGGGAGTCGCGTCGCCGATCGGGGCGTCGTCGGATCCGTGGTTCGCAGACGCGCCCGGCAGCGGGGGCCGGGGCGGTACCACGACGTCGTCCGCCGCGACGAACTCGGGCGGCAACGGCGGCGGGGGTCCCGGATCAGCAGCCGACTTCTTGGGGGCCCGCGGTGCACGCGGCTTGCGAGGCGCGGCGGGTCGCTTGGCCCGCGGCGGCGCCTGCGGCTGGGTGATCTCGACGATCTCGGCGCCTTCCGCGCGCTCGACCGAGTCGTCCGGTTGGTCCGGATGGGGCTCGTGTGGCACCGGAAGGGAGGCTGTCACTGTTCGAGGCTATCAACCCGTTCCCGTCCGACGCGCCATACTCGGCGAGTTGTCACAGGGAGCGCGAAATGTCACGAAATGGCAACGGCGACCCGACATTATGCACCTTCCCAGGCGCTATCGCTACCATGGGCGAGGCACGAAGGAGTGTCCGTACGGTGAATTCGCCGTCTCCATCCACACTCCAGGAGCACACCATGACTCTTCAGACCGTCATCCTCGCGGCCGGTATGGGCTCGCGCCTGGGTCGCAGCCTGCCCAAGCCGCTCACCGAGCTCAACGACGGCCGCAGCATCATGCAGCAGCAGCACGACAACATCCGTGCGGTCTTCGGCGACGACGCCGAGCTGACCACGGTCGTCGGCTATCGCGCAGAGACGATCGTCGAGGCCTTCCCCGACGTCAACTACGTGTACAACGACCGCTACGACCAGACCAACACGTCCAAGAGCCTCCTGCGCGCCCTCTCCAAGACGGGCCGGGGCGGCGTCCTGTGGATGAACGGCGACGTCGTCTTCGACCCCCGCATCCTCGGTCGCGCCATCTCGCTCATCGAGCGCGACCAGTCCTTCGTGACCGTCAACACCTCGAAGGTCAGCGACGAAGAGGTCAAGTACACCGTGACGCCCGAAGGCTTCATCAAAGAGCTCTCGAAGACCGTCAAGGGCGGCATCGGCGAGGCGGTCGGCATCAACTACATCTCGAGCGCCGACAAGAAGGCGTTCATGCGCCAGCTCACGCGCGTCGACGACCAGGACTACTTCGAGCGCGGCCTCGAGCTCGCGATCGCCGAGGACGGCGTCCTGCTGGCGCCCATGGACATCTCGGATCTCTACGCCGTCGAGGTCGACTTCGCCGAGGACCTCGAGCGCGCGAACCTCTACGTCTGAGCCTGTCAAGCCCGGCGATCACCCAGGGGTCGTCGGCTTAGGATCGGCGCATGGCGGAGAAGGTGCATCAGATCCACTCCCTGCCCGGTGACGCGCCGTGGCAGGGCGACATGCCGCCCGTCGGCTCCGACGAGCATCCGCACGTCGTTCGCATGCTCGACCGCGTTCTCGCGATCCAGCGGCCGGTCGTGCTCGCGCACCTGCGCGGCATCCGCCTGCGTCATCCCGGTGCCGGCACGGCCGACATCGTCCGCATGCTCGAGCGCCGATATCTCACGGCCGTCACGACGGGCGGCGCCGCCGTCGGTGCGACCGCCGTCGTCCCCGGCATCGGCACGGGCGTGACGCTCGCGCTGAGCGGGGTCGAGACCGTCGGCTTCCTCGAGGCGACGACGCTCTTCGCGCAGTCGGTCGCCGAGGTGCACGGCATCCCGGTCGCCGATCCCGAGCGGGCGCGCGCACTCGTGCTGACGCTCATGCTCGGGAGGGAGGGCATCGACCTCGTGTCGCAGCTCGCGGCGCAGGCGACCGGCAAAGGCGGCACGCGCTCCGGCTACTGGGGCGAGCTGGTGACCAAGACGCTGCCGCGGGCCGCCGTCGGCCCGCTCGTGGATCGGCTCAAGACGACCTTCATCCACCAGTTCGCGGTGCGCGGCGGTGCATCGTGGATCGGCAAGGCCCTCCCGTTCGGCATCGGCGCCGTCATCGGCGGCACGGGCAACCACATCCTGGGGCGGCGGGTGCTCGTCAATTCGCGTCGCGCCTTCGGCGCTCCCCCGCTGCAGGTGCCCGAAGCACTCGAACCGCAGCCCGGCACCCTCACGATCGAGTCGACGGCCGGCCGCGCACTCCGCCGCGCGGGCGGAGCGATCGCGAGCGGCGTGTCGAAGGGGGCGGATGCCGTCGGCACCGCCGCGCGTCGCGCCACCGGTCGACGCCGAGAGCTTGCGGCCGGCAGCGATCCCGAGGATCTCGGCGACGACTGACCGTCTCCTCCCCCGCGCGGCTGCGGCGCATCCTCTCCACAACGAGGGCGCCGACCCGCGGATCCGCCGTCCCGCGCGTCGGCCGTCGTGCCTACCGTCGGCCGCATGCTCCGCGCTCTCGAACCAGACGACAGTCCTCGCCCGGCCTACCTCGTGCCCTGGCACGTCGAGCGGTCGGATCCTCGGCATCCCGTCGTGGTCAACTCGGGGCTCGAGGCGCTCGACTTCGTGCGCCTGTTCGCCGACGGGCCGGAGGTCGCGGCGACGGAGCACTGGGGTCAGATCCTGCCTGCCGAGACGGTCGCGCTCTGCTTCTGCGAGATCGACACCGCCGACCTGACGATGACGCTCGTATGGTTCCGTCCCGAGACCGGCGAGGAGTACTGCTGGCGGTTCGTCGTATGACGTGCCCGCCCCGCACAGCGGTGGGACAATGGCGGCATGGGCCTGTTCCAGAAGCTTCCCGAAGACCCCGTCGAGTGGGCGGGACTCCCGTCCGAGCCGCTTCCCGATCCCCCCGTCGCCGAGCGCCTGCCGGACTCGCCGACGATAGACCTGGGGGCGGAGTCGTTCCCCGGGATCGGCTCGATCTCCATCTCGATCCCCACGGAGCTTCCGGCGGCCGTCGCAGACGGCGACGGCGACGGCGACTGACGGCCCGTGTCGAGCCTGAGGCTGCAAGCGCTTGCAATCCGTTCTCGACACACCTCGCCGCGACCCCTAACCTCACTTACATGGACAGCACGCTGGCGTGCCTAGCGGCCTGGATGCCGCGGCAGCGGTGGTACGCCGCGAAGGGCAGGCCGCCGAGCCTGCGTCTGATCGGCTGGTGGGAGATCGACAACCCGCTCCCCGGCGACGAAGCGCGGCTGCGCACGCTGCTCGTCTCGGACGAGGGGTCCCTTCCTCCCGTGCTCTATCAGGTGCCGATCGCCGAGCGCGCGACGGCCCACCTCGACGCGGACGCCGAGCACGTGATCGGAAGCCCCGAGCCCGGCACGACCTTCGTCGACGGTGCCCACGACCCCGCCTACGCTCAAGCGCTGCTCGCGCTCGTGACCGGAGGAGGCGAGGCGCGGGGTCCGAACGTGGTGACGCGCGGCATCCCGAACTCCGCCGAGATCGCGACCGGTCCTCGCCACGCCTCCGTCCTGCGCGGAGAGCAGTCCAACACGTCCATCATCTACGCGGGCGAGACCGGTGAGCCCATCATCTGCAAGGTTTTCCGGCAGCTTCACCCGGGCCTCAACCCCGACATCGAACTCGCGACCGCCCTCGCCGACGCGGGTTCGGCGCATGTTCCTCGCGCCGTCGGGTCGCTCGAGGCTCGGTGGCCGGACTCGACGACGGCCGCCGGATCGGTCTACGGCTCCCTCGCGTTCGCGCAGGAGTTCCTGCCCGGGGTCGAGGACGCCTGGCGGGTGGCGCTGCGGGCCGGCGCACGCGGTGACGACTTCACCGAGCGCGCAGGCGATCTGGGAGCCGCGACCGCCGACGTGCACCTCTCGCTCGCGGCACTGTTCCCCACGCCGCAGACAGACGACGCCTCGCGCGCCGCGACGTCGGCCACGTGGCGGCGGCGCCTGTCGATCGCGATCGCGGAGGTGCCGGCCATCGCGGAGCGGCAGGCGGCGATCGAGCGCGTCTACGAGCGCGCCGAAGCCACCTGGTGGCCGCATCGGCAGCGCATCCACGGCGACTATCACCTGGGGCAGGTGCTGCTCGTACCCGACCGCGGGTGGGTGCTGCTGGACTTCGAGGGCGAGCCGCTGCGGCCCATGGCCGAGCGCCGGGAGCCCGATCTCGCTCTGCGCGACGTCGCCGGGATGCTCAGGTCGTTCGACTACGTCGCGGGCTCGATCCGACAGGGCGATCCGGCGCGCGCGCCCGGCGCGGCGCAGGAGTGGGCGCGGAGCGCCCGGACGGCCTTCCTCGACGGCTACTGCGCGGCATCCGGAACCGACCTCGACGACCAGCGCGAGCTCTTGGCGGCGCTGGAACTCGACAAGGCCGTCTACGAGGCGATCTACGAGGCCCGCAACCGCCCGACGTGGGTCAGCATCCCGCTCCGCGCGATCGCGCGGCTCGCCGACCGCTCCGAGACGGTGGTGTGATCAGGCTGTGAGCTCGTCGTCGAGCTCGGCTTCGTCGACCTCGTCGTCCTCGCCCTCGTCGAGGGAGCGGACGTGCCACTCGTCCCACCGGTGCATGAGCGTGCCGATCGCGTCGTGGAAGCGCGCACTCGCGGCGCCCGGTGCGGTGTCTCCGAAGTAGTGCCGCACCCACTCCTCGAGCCGCGCGGTCGCGCCCGGGTCCTGCAGCACCCGATCGGTGTGCGACACGATCGCGCCCGCCGTCGCGGCATCCAGCCATTCGCACGCGGAGAGGTAGCCGTGGGTGTCGATGACGGCGGCCGGGTCTGCCGGACGCGTGATGAGGAGCGGCCTGTCGGCGGCGAGCCGGTCGTACACCATCGCGGAGATGTCGACGATCGCGACATCGGCGGCTGACAGCTGCCAGCCGAGGTCCGGCTTGTCGTCGAACACGTGCTGCGCCGACGGATCGGCGGCGTTGGCCGCCGCGATGGCCGCGATGATCCGCTGATTCGCCGCTCCGTACTCGCGGTCGACGACACCCGACCGCGGGTGCGGACGGTAGACGAGACGATGGCGACCCGTCGCGAGAAGGGCGGATGCGAGGGCCTCGCCGTGCGTGCGGATCGAGCCGTAGTGGGCCGAGGGGCGATCCCCCTCCCACGTCGGGGCGTACAGCACGACGGTGCGGTCATCGGGGGTGTACGGCAGCGTGCCGGAGTAGTGATCGGCCTGCGGTCTGCCGATCTCGATCGTGCGGGAGTCGAGGTCGTAGTCCCATAGGACGCGAGAGAGGCGCTCGCGCGCCGCCTGACCCGCCACCAGCGCGTAGTCGTACGCCTTGTACTGGTTCGTGGTCATGTACATCTTGTCGGACTCGCCGTGGTTGATGAAGACATGCCAGCGGCGCCCGTAGCGGAACATCTGGAAGTTGCGGGTGTTCTGGTTGACGTACAGCACGACCCGGATGTCCTGCTCGGCGATGTACCGTTCGAGGTCGCGGACGGTCGGCACGAACGCGACCGGGAGAGCGCCGTCGGCCACGAGGGCCTGCGCACCGGTCGCGGCACGGGCGAGCACGACGACGGGCCAGGTCTTGGCGAGCTCGGCGAGCGGCTTGTACCACTGGCGCATCTGGTACATGTTCACCGCGCCGTCGGCGAAGTACACGGCCACGCGGAAATGGTGCGGCGGATCGGGATGCCTCGCGGCGAGCGCTCTGCGCACCTCGCGCGCAGCGGACCGATTCGCCACCGCCTTGCGCACGAGCGCGGCTGCCTTCTTCGCGTCGGAGACCAGACCCACCCCTCCAGCGTACCCAGAGGCGGACATGACATGATCGACGCGTGCATGTCGTGGATCCCGGTCGCAAGGATGCACCGGTCGTCCCCCCGGGCTCCGGCGTCTCGTTCGTCATGCCCGTCCTGAACGAGATCGGATACCTCGAACGCGCGGTGCGGACAGTCCTGGCACAGGATGTCGCGGGCCCGGTCGAGCTCGTGATCGCCCTCGCACCGTCGACCGACGGCACCAGCGAGCTCGCTCGATCCCTCGCCGCGACCGACGAGCGCATCGTGCTCATCGACAATCCGGCTGCCGACATCCCCGTCGGACTCAACCTCGCGATCCGCGCCGGTCGCTACCCGACGGTCGTGCGGGTCGACGCCCACTCCGAGCTCGAGCCCGACTACACCCGCCGTGCGCTCCAGACCCTCGAGGGCATGCGCGCGGCGAACGTGGGCGGCGTCATGCGCGCCGACGGCCGGTCGCCCTTCCAGCGAGCGGTCGCCCGCGCGTACAACTCCCCCATCGGCCTCGGCGGCGGCGCCTACCACGGCGGTACGCAGGCGGGCGAGGCCGAGTCGGCGTATCTGGGCGTCATGCGCCGCGCCGTCCTCGACGAGGTCGGCCTCTTCGACGAGTCGATCCGGCGCGGCGAGGACTGGGAGCTGAATCTGCGCATCCGACGCGCGGGGTATCGCGTGTGGTTCGATCCGTCCCTGTCGGTCACGTACTGGCCCCGTGAGAGCTGGGCCCGCCTCGTGCGGCAGTTCTATGCGACGGGGCGCTGGCGCGGCGAGCTCGTGCGCCGATTCGGCCGCGGCAACTCGCTCCGCTTCTTCGCCCCGCCGCTCCTCGTGCTGGACATCGTCCTCGCCGTGGTCGTCGGGCTCTTGCAGCTCACCGGCGTGATCTCGGGAGTCTGGTCCTTCGTGGCATCCATCGTCTACGTTCCGCTCGCGCTGTACGCGCTGCTCATCATCGTCGTCGCACTCGGAAACGGCGGCGGCAGAGGCTGGCGCGACAAGCTCTGGACGGCTGCCGTGCTGCCGTCGATGCACCTCTCGTGGGGCGCTGGGTTCGTCAGCGGCGTCGCCCGCGGCGCCCACGACACGGTCGACACCTCGCGGCTCGGCAGCCGCAACACGCCGCTGCCGTGAGCTGACGTCGGCGCAGCGCGTCAGGCCTACGAGAAGGCGAGATCGGCGCGCGGTGTGTTGATAAGCATCTCGATCGGCAGGATCGCCGACCCCAGCGCGACGGTGTCGCCGCCGAAGGACGCGGGAACCAGCGAGAACTGCGTGCCCAACCGCTCCAGGCAGTTGCGCCTCACCGCGTCGGTGATCGCCGGTCCATGTCGCTCCATGAGCCGCATGCCTACCCAGCCGCCGACGACGATCCTCTCGGGATTGGTCAGATTCACCAGGCTCCCCAGCGCCGCACCGAGCACTTCGATCGTCTCGTCCACGACGGCCGAAGCCGCGGCATCGTGCTGCGACGCGTCGAGAAGAGCGCCCACGGCATGCCATCCGCTGCCGTCGAAGACGCCTCCGCGCACCCGCCAGGCCTCGAGAAGGGCATCGGCGCCGAGGTAGGCCTCTACGCAGCCACGCTGCCCACAGCGGCAGGTCGCACCATCGAAGCGCACCTTGGTGTGGCCCCACTCGGTCGCACCCCCGAATGCTCCGCGGTAGAGCTCGCCTTGCGTGATCACGCCCAGTCCGACCCCGCGGCCGAGCAGGGCGACCACCGCATGGTCGATACCGCGCGCGGCACCGTACCAGAGCTCAGCGCGTGCCTGCGTCTTGGCGCCGTTGTCCGCGAAGACGGGAAGGTGCGGGTCGAGATCGAGGGGAATCGGATGCGGCTCCCAGCCGAGACTCTGCGAATAGAGCATCTGCGCACCGCTCGGCGCGTACTCCACGACGCCCGGCAGGCCGAGCCCGATACCGAGCACCCGCTCCCACCGCGACGCGTTGCGCTCGCGGAGCGCGTCGATCGCCTCTTTCAGATCACGGTCGATGTCTTCAGGGGTCTCCTGGCGCTGACCGCCTCGGAACTCGCGGTCGACCATGCGCAGGCTGAGGTCGAACAGTTCCACGGCCACGCCGCGTTCGCCGACATCCGCGCCGATCGAGTAGGCGCCCTCGGCCCGCGGCGCCAGCAGCGCGATCGGGCGACCACCGCGAGAGGCGACCGATCCGGTCTCGACGACCAGCCCATCCTCGATGAGTTCGGTGGTGATGTTGGCGGCAGACGCCGTCGAGAGGCCGCCGTTGCGCGCAACGGCGGCGCGCGTGGTCTCACGCTCACGGATGATGTACTGGAGCGCGGCGGCACGATTGGTCTGGCGCAACGAGGTGACCGTCGCCGACTCGCGCGGAGCGCTGTCGGCCTTCACATCTCGGCCACTCATGCTCTGAAGATATCGGGTCATGCCCGCACCTCCACCTCCACGATCCGCGCGCCGTGGACGGTCGACAAGGTGAGCATGCCGTCCTCCCACGCGGAGGTGGTGACGCCCGCTTCGGACATCACGCGCACGTCGGACGGCTCGTCGACCAGGACGAACTCGAGCCGCTCCGAGGGCAGCAGCACGACCGCCGGTCGCTCGTGTGCGGCGTACGGCGCCCCGTTCGTATGGTGCCAGATGCCCTCGGCGAGAGGCCCGTCGACCAGCTGTGCGATCGGCTCCGCCGCGCCGCCCCGAAGCCCGGCCCAGGCGGGCAGCGTCATGCCAGGGCGGGCGAACAGCGCGTCGACGACCTCGCTGCGCTGCGTGCACGCGGCGCAGCGGATCGCCTCGAGGAAGCCGTCGAGGATCTCTCGGGCACGCTCGGCTGGAATCTCGACCTCGGGGTCGCCGATCAGATCCCACCCTTCGGGCACGTCTGCCGAAAGCGGGGATGTACGAGTGCCGAGCTTCTTCCACGGCCAGAAGTTCCACCCGATGTCGTGGCGTTCGTAGAGCCGCGTGGCCGCGTACACCCAGCCGGGAGTGTTCTCGCCGCCCTCCCCCATGTACAACGGGGTGCCGATGGCCTCGCGCAGCGCGAGGAACTCCTCGATGCTCCCCTCGTCGGGAGCACACCAGTACCGGTGGAACTGCACGGCCTGGTTGCCGTCGAAACGCTCCGACACGGGATCGGCGTTGGTCGCCCAGTGGCTCCCCTCGTACATCAGGAGGTGCCGATCGTCGACGGCACGGATCGCCGCAGTCAGATCGCGATACAGAGCCACGAGCTCGTCGCGGTAGCGATGCTGCCACTCCTCGGGAAGCGGCTCGTTGAGCAGGTCGTATCCCAGCACGGCGTCGCGGTCACGATAGCGCCGGGCGAGCTCCACCCACAGCCGGATCGTGAGCGAGCCATAGTGCTCGGACATGAAGAGCTCGGGCTTGCCGTTCGGCGAATCGTCGATGTTGGTGCCGGTCTGGCCGCCCGGTGCGCCGTGCAGATCGAGGAGCACACGAAGCCCGTGCCGCTCGCTCAGTGCGACCGCATGCTCGACGAGCGCGAAACCGTCTTCGTGGAATGAGCCGTCGTCGTCGATCAGCGCCCGAGCGTTCATGGGCAGCCGTACGTGGTCGAAGCCCTGCGCAGCGATGAGCGCGAAGTCGTCGTCGGCGATGAACGCGTCACGGAACCGCCGCCAGAAGTCGTCGGCACCCGCCGCACCCAGAAGCCTCGCGATGCGGGCCTCGATCTGCCGAGGAGAGGCGAGGTCGTCACCGAAGCGCCACATGTACCCCTCGGGGAGCAGCCAGGTGCCCAGACCGACACCGCGAAGAAGCAGCGGGCCGGCGTCGTCGACGATCCGGGTGCCCTCGGCACGCACGAATCCTGGTCGGTGCAGGTGAGTCATGAAGGATCCTTACTTCAGTCCCGAGAGCGCGAACCCTTGGACGACGTAGCGCTGGAAGACGACGAAGACGATCAGGATGGGGACCACCATCAGCGTCGAGGCGGCCATCTGCAGCGAGGGGTTGGTCGCGATCTGCTGGTTGAGGAGCGAGATCCCGACCGACAGCGTGTAGAGCTGCTGATCGTTGGCGATGATGAGGGGCCAGAGGAAGCTGTTCCACCCGGCGATGAAGGTCAGGACCACCTGCACCGCCAGGATCGGTCCCGACATCGGAAGGATGATCCGAAGGAAGATGCGCCACTCTCCCGCCCCGTCGATGCGCGCCGCCTCGATGACCTCGGTGGGGATCGTGGCCATGAACTGCCGGAACAGGAACACGGCGAATCCCGACACGAGCATCGGCAGCGCGATGCCCACCAGGGTGTTGGTGAGCTTCATGCCGTTGAGGATGAGATAGCTCGGGATCATCGTGACCTGGCCGGGGATCATCATCGTCACCAGGACGAGGAAGAACAACGCGTCTCGCCCAGGGAAGGAGAACTTGGCGAACCCGTAGCCGGCGGCGGCCATCAGCAACAGGCCGACCATGCAGATCGCGACGATCATCAGCGTGTTGAGCAGGTAGCGCCCGAAGTCGAGGTTGACGAACAGCTCGACGAAATACTCGAGAGTCGGCTGTTTCGGGAGCAGCTGCGGCGGGTAGGCGACGGATTCGCTGCGGGGCTTCACCGAGGCGAACACCATCCACAGGAACGGGAAGGCGGTGATCAGCGCCCCGGCGGCGAGCAACGCGCCGATCACGACCGTGCCGACGCGCCCGCGAGGCGCCCGCGGGCGCTGCGCGCTCTTCGCCTCGAGCGCACGCGCCCCACGCGTGAGGAGTTCAGTAGTCGACATCGGCCCTCCGGAAGCGCAATTGGATGACGGTGACGGCGGCGATGATCGCGAAGAGAACGACCGATCCCGCACTGGCGTAGCCGAACTGGCTCGCCGAGAAGCCCTCCTGGTAGAGGAAGAGCGAGATCGATGTGGACGCCCCCAACGGGCCGCCCTTGGTCAACACGAACGGTTCGTCGAAGAACTGCAGCCACGCGATGATCGTCGTGATCGAGACGAAGAAGATCGCGAACCTCAGGAGGGGGATGACGATCGACACCGTGCGGCGATATCCCGATGCCCCGTCGATCGACGCGGCCTCGAGGTACTCCTTGGGCACGCCCTGCAGCGCCGCGAGGAAGATGATGATGTTCAGGCCCAGTCCACGCCACACCGCCACCAGCACGACCGAGAACTTGACCACGACCGGATCCGACAGCCACGGGACGGGCGGCAGGCCGACGAGCGACAGCAGATAGTTGAACAGACCGAACTGCGTGTTGAAGAGGTAGCCCCATACGAGGGCGATCGCCACGATCGCCGTGATCGCCGGCACGAAGTAGAACGAACGCAGCGCCCGGTAGAAGCGTCCCTGCGATCGGTTCAGGGCCAAAGCGATGACCAGCGAGAGCACGACGACGGTCGGCACCCCCAGGATCGCGAAGACGGCGGTGTTGCCGAGGGCCTGCCAGAACGCGGCATCCGCGAAGAGCTGCTCGTAGTTCGCGACACCGACGAACTCGATGCGCGACCAGTCGCCGAGCCCCGCGAGATTCATGTCGGTGAAGCTCACGAGAAGCGCGACCGCGATCGGCAGCACGCCGAAGACGATGAGCAGCAGCATCGCGGGGGCGATGAACGCATAGGGAGTGATTCGGGTCTTCATGGCCTCGGGCGGGGCGCGGGACGCGCAGCGGCGTCCCGCACCCCGTGGTTCAGTTGGCGGGTGTTCCGGCGGTGGCGTCGAAAAGGCCTGTCAGGGCGTCGTCTCGGTTCGCGCCGGTGAGCACGATCGAGTTCAACGCGTCCAGCAGAGCCTTGCCCGTCTCGCCGTCCCAGTTGGGGACGAGCGGGAGGAGCCGCGACTTCGCAAGCTGGTCGGAGTACACCGAGACGAGCGGGTCCGAGGTGAGCGAATCATCCGCGAGCGCCTCCTTGGCCGTGGGCAGCTGGCCGTCCAGTTCGTACCACTGCAGCTGCACATCGGGCTGTGCAAGGAAGTCGAGGAGCTGCAGCGCCCCAGCCCGGTTCTTCGTCGAACCCCATACTCCGAGGTTGGACCCAGCCAGCAAGGACGTGTCATCCGAGCCGGCGGGGATCGTCGTGACCGCCCACTTGCCGTCGAGTTCGGGGGCGGTCTGAGCGATGGCCGCGCCCAGGTACGGACCGCTGACGAGCATCGGCGTGATCCCGGAGATGAAGCCCTGCGTCTGATCGAAGTCGCTGTTCGTGGGCACGCTGCCGTCGGCGTAGAGGCCGGTGTAAAGGTCGACGGCATCATCGAATTCAGGGGTGTCGAAGTCGATGAGGCCTTCGGCATCCACGATGTCGCCACCCTGATCCCACGTCATCACGACGGGCAGAGCGCTGTCCCACTGGGGGATGTAGTAGCCGTACTGTCCGTCGCCGCGACCCGCGAGCGTCTTCGCGTCGGCACGCAGGTCATCCCACGTGGCCGGCGGTGCATCGATGCCCGCTTCCGCGAGGATGTCGCTGCGGTAGAACAGCACCCGGGTGTCGGACACCCACGGCGCCGAGACGACCGCGCCGTCGATGGCCGTCGCGTCGCCGGCGATGCCGTCGATGAAGTTGTCCGCCGCGAGGTTCGGGTAGTCGGCGATCGTATCGGCGTCGAGAGTCAGCAGCGCACCGCTGTCGGCGTAGGTGCGCAGCTTCGACAGGCCGATCTGCAGGACGTCGGGCCCGTTTCCCGAGGCCACGGCGGTCGTGAACTTCTGGTCGACGCTGTCCCACGGCACGGCGACCGTCGTGACGTCGACGCCGCTCTCCTTCTCGAACGGCTCGATGAGCGCGTCGAAGTTCTCCGACGAGTCACCCATCACCCAGACGGTCAGCTGCTTCGAGTCGGCGCCCCCGTCGTCACCCGACGAGGTCGAGCATCCGGCGAGGCCGACCGCAGTCACGGCAGCCGCTCCTAGAGCGAGCCATCGCATTCTCTTCATTGAGGTTCCTTTCGCTGTTGCAGAACGCTCGCCAGTCTCTTCGACGGGAAATACTTTGTCAAGAGCTTGGACTAAGTCGTACAGAGATGCGCTGGGCGCGCTTGACAGCGGCTGGACGCCGGGGTCTACATGCCGGTGTCAGCGCTCGACGAAGCCCTGATCGAGGATGCGGGTGACCACCCGCTCGGCGGCACGGCCGTCGTCGCGGGGGTTGAACTTCGCGCGCCACACGGCGTACTTGTCGGAGTAGGCGGCCGTGTCGGGATCGGCGAGCGCCGCGATCAGCTCATCCTGCGAGCGGACGACGGGACCGGGCGCGTGATCCGCGAGGTCGAAGTAGAAGCCTCGCAGTTCGCCGCGGTAGTGCTCCATGTCGGGCACGAGGAAGTACATGGGCTTGCCCGTGACCGAGAAGTCGAACATGACGGACGAGTAGTCCGTCACGAGCTCGTCGGCGACCAGCAGCAGCTGCGAGGTGTCGGGGAAAGCCGTGACATCGATGACGCGCGGGCCCGCGGCATCCTTCCCCGGCTGCAGCGTGCGCGAATGGCCGCGCACCAGCACGACGGCGTCGATCGCCGACGCGAGGGCCGCCGGGTCGAGGAAGTCGACGATCTCGTCGCGGTCGTCGCGCCACGTGGGCGCGTAGAGGACGACGCGTTCGTCGGCACGGATGCCGAGGGCCTCCCGGGTCGCCGTGCCGTCCGGAACTCTGCCGTCGGTCGCCACGAGCACGTCGTTGCGCGGGTACCCTTCGACCCAGATCGGCCTCGTGAGGAACGCGTAGGCCTTGCCGAGGAGCCGCGCGGCGTACGGATTCTGCGCGAGCAGCACGTTCCACCGCCGCGACTCACGCACGACCGCCGCCATCCGGCGCGGGTCGAATCCGGGGCGATGCAGCGCCAGGCGCTTGAGCGGGGTACCGTGCCACGTCTGCAGCACGACCTGACCGGAGCGGCGCTCGAACCGCCGCCGCAGCCAGTCGTTGACGACGAGCAGGCGCGATGCGCCCCGGGCGCGCCACCATTCCGGGCTGCCGTCGACCACGGGGATCGCGCCGTCGGGGACGCGCACCGAGAGGTCGACCACGCTCCAGTACCGCGTCACCCCCGGTGCCCGTCGAGCGAGCTCCCGATCGATCGCCAGCGGATTGCAGCTCGCGTTGCGCCCGTAGAAGCTCTCGAAGAAGACCGCGTTCTCGAGGCCGCCGGGCCGGGTCTGATACCGCCGCTCGAGCGCGTCCTGGCCCTCCCCCGAGTCATATGCGGGGTCGATCGGGGGTCCGATGCGCACCGACCAGCCGTCGAGGCTCGCGCGGAGGGGGCCGAGGAGGATGGTCGGGATCGACCCCGGTGCGTCCTCCACGCCCGACGCTTCGAGACGATAGGCGCCCGAGGGCAGCGGCAGCTCCGGACCGCCCCAGCGTGCCGCGCGCAGCGGAAGCACCGCGCGCCACGTCTTGCCGCGCCCCGTGAGCGTCGCCTCGACCCGCGCACGGGGGCCGACCAGGGCGACGGCGGCGGGGCGCGCACCCGCGCCCGAGAGCACGAGCATCGGCTCACCTGACTCGGTCTGGAACCGTGCGTCGGTCATCGACGTCCCTTCCTCGGGTCGGGGGCGAGGCCCGCCAGAATCGCACGGTACACCCTTTCGGTGTTGCGGCCGTCGCGATGCCGGTGCACGGCGACGTCGAGGGCGCGGGATGCCGCGACCCGCCGCTCGCGCTCCTGCGGGTCGCCCAGCACCGCGGCGAGGGCGACCGCGGCATCCCGCCACGTCGACGACCACCGATCGCCGGCGACATCGGCGTATCGACCGTAGAACCCCCGCCTGAGCGCATACGACTCGACGTCGGGCGCGAGGTAGACGACCGGCAGAGGAACGAGCGACGCGTCGAAAGCGAGCGACGAGTAGTCGGTCACCAGCGCGTCCAGGCCCGGCAGCAGCGGCGTCACATCGCTGACGAGGTCGCTGCCGAGGCTCCGCACGCGACGCTCGGGCGTCGGCGGGGCGTAGTCACCCGCGCCGAGCGGGTGCGAGCGCACCAGCAGGACCGCGTGCTCCTGCTCGAGCACCTCGAGGATCGCCGCCCACTCGTCGGGCGACGGGATCGCGGGATCGACATCGCCGTCGCGCCACGTCGGCGCGTACAGCACGAGCCGGGTCCCCTCGTCGACCTCACCCGTGAGGGCGGCGATCGTCTCGCGCGCCGCGCCGCGGCGTGTCTGCGGGTCGCCCTGCGACAGCACGTCGACGCGCGGCTCGCCCGTCACCGGCACGCGGTCGTCGGGCAGCGCGAAGGCCGACTCGAGACGGCCGCGCACCACGTCGGACGCGGCGGGAAGCACGCGGATGCGGCGCGAGGCGCCGCGGAACATGGTCGCGAGCAGCCGGCGGGCGAGCGCGGCGAGCGGAAGTCGGCGCAGCGGACGGGGCAGTCGCAGTGTCTCGGGCGAGTCCAGTCCGATCCGCTTGAGGGGGATGCCGTGCCACAGCTGCACGACGAAGGCCCCCGAGACGGCGTAGCGGTTGACGTCGCCGAACCCGTGGGTGACGACGACGACGCGCGCGCGTGCGGTGCGCCACAGACCGGCGAGCGACGTCTTGTGCAGATGCGGGATGCCGCGGGCCGCGGCATCCCGCGCCTCACGCTCCGACCCCACGAGCCACACCGCCGAGTGGCCTTCGTCGGAGACGAGGTTCCACAGCGCGAGCGCCCCGTCGCCGATGCCCGCGCCGCATCCGAAGACCCACTCGTCGCGCGAGCGCGGAACGATCGCGGTGAGCATGCGCCCCGCGGCATACAGCGGGAGCGCTGCGAGCTTGCGCGCATTCCCCGCGCCGAACGAGAAGGACGCCACCCCGCGAGCCTATCGCGGGGTGGCGTCCTGAAGCCGTCTTACTGGAGCTCGCCCAGCGTGACGTCGACCGTCTTGGTCTTGCCGTCGCGGACGAACGTCACCGTCGCGTCGGAGCCGGCCGCGGCCGCGCGGACCTGTGCGGTGAGGTCGACGGAGTCGGTGACCGGGACGCCGTTGAACGCCGTCACGATGTCGCCCTTCTGCAGGCCCGCCTCGGCGGCCGCACCGCCCTGGACCGCCTCGTCGATGTACGCGCCGGTGATCGTCGTGCCCTCGACGTAGGCCGCCGACAGCACATTCGCCCCGAGGAGGCCGTGCGTGGCCGAGCCGTCCGCGATGATCTCGTCGCTGATGCGCTTGACGATGTCGGACGGGATCGAGAATCCGACGCCGATGTTGCCGGACTGCCCCGACGAGCCTCCCGCCGACGCGATCGCGACGTTGATGCCGATGAGCTTGCCCTCGGAGTCGACCAGCGCACCACCCGAGTTGCCGGGGTTGATCGCGGCATCGGTCTGGATGACGGCGATCTTGATCGTCTCGGTGGACTGGCCCTGCTGCTGCTGGCCCTGGCCGAAGTCGAAGAAGAACGGCGACTGGTCTTCGGGGTTCTGCTGCCCGCCGTCGTCGCCGTCCTCGGGCGCGGTGCTCGAATCGGGTGCCGCCGAGGAAGCGATCTCGATCGAGCGGTTGAGCGCGCTCACGATGCCCGTCGTGACGGTGTTGGAGAGGCCCAGCGGTGCACCGACGGCGATCGTCTGGTCGCCGACGTTGAGCTTCGACGAGTCTGCGAACTCGACCGGCGTGAGTCCGTCGGCGTCGACCAGCTTGATGACCGCGAGATCGTATGTGGGGTCGGTCCCGACGATCTCGGCGTCGAAGACGCGGCCGTCCGAGGTCGTCACACGGATCGTGGCGTCGCTGGACGCGCCGTCGAGGGTCACGACGTGCGTGTTCGTCACGACGTAGCCGTCGCTCGTGAGGATGACGCCCGAGCCGGTGCCGGAGGCGCTCGACCCCGACGCCTCGATCGTGACGACGCTCGGGAGCACCTTCGCCGCGATCGCCGTCGTCTGGTTGACCGACTCGGTGTCGTTGACCGTCACGGTGCTCGGACCGGCCGCCGGCGTCGTGCCGTCGTTCGAGAACAGGTTCGACCCGATCCACACGCCGCCGAGCCCGGCCGCACCGCTCACGAGAGCGGCGGCGACGATGAGACCGGCGACCTTGGTGCCCGTCTTCTGCTTCTTGGGGGCTGTGACGGTCGGAGCCGCGCCCGTGATCGGAAGCGTGGGCTGCGCGTCGGCGGGATGCGCCGCAGCCGCACCGAAGGCCGCGCCATGCGGGGGCTGCCCATAGGGCGCGTGACCCGCATAGGCCTGCGGCTGCGCGGGCTGGCCGGCGTAGCCCTGGGGACGGGCGTACGCCGGCGCAGCGCCGGCGGGGGCGGCGGGACGCGCGGGGATCGTCCAGCCTGCGGGAGGAGCGACGGGGGGCGTCGCGGGGGTCTGCGGAGCCGCTGCCTGCGGCGCACCGGCCGGTCCCTCGGGCGCGGGGGTCTCCGAGGCGGTCCCGGCGTCGGGGCCCGTGGGCTCCGCTGCGGATGCGTCGGTCGCGGACACGCCTTCCGCCGCCGTGTGGTCTGCGGGGGTCTCGTCCAGCGGACGCTCGCCCTGGTTGTCGCTCATGATTGCTCCTTCTTCAAGCTTCCCCCACTGTGCCCGCGGTTGCTGTGCGTTTCTTATGCCGCGGATGGGATCCGTCTATGCGAACCGTCTGCAAAGGGCGAGTACCGTTTCAGGATGCGAGAGACACCCGGCGCGTGGCGCCGCGCGGCCGCCGGCGCCGGCCTCATCGACGACGACGGCGTCATCCGTCCCACCATCTTCGCCGAGATGTCCGCCCTCGCGGGCCGCACGGGCGCGATCAATCTGGGCCAGGGATTCCCCGACGAGGACGGGCCGGCCGAGGTGCTCGAGGTCGCGCGCGCCTCGATCACGAACGGCGTGAACCAGTATCCGCCGGGCCGCGGCATCCCGGACCTCCTTCACGCCATCGCCGATCATCAGGAGCGGTTCTACGGGATCGCGCTGGACCCGCATCGCGACGTCATCGTGACGGCGGGCGCGACCGAGGCGCTCGCCGCGGCGCTGCTCGCGCTGGTGGACGGACCCGACGACGAGGTGGTCGTGTTCGAACCGCACTACGACTCGTATGCGGCGGTCGTCGCACTGTCGGGCGCGCGGCTGGTGACGGTCCCCCTGCGGTGGCCGGACTTCCAGCCCGACCTCGACGAGCTCGCCGCGGCGGTGACCGATCGCACCCGCGTCATCCTCGTCAACGATCCGCACAACCCGACCGGAGCGGTGTTCACGCCCGAGGTCCGCGAAGCCGTCGTGCGTCTCGCGCATGCGCACGACGCGGTCATCCTCACGGATGAGGTCTACGAGCACCTCGTCTTCGACGGTCCGCACGTGCCGATCGCGACCCTGCCGGGCGCGTGGGAGCGGACGCTGACGATCTCGTCAGGCGGCAAGACCTTCTCGACGACGGGATGGAAGATCGGGTGGATCTCGGGCCCCGCCCCGCTCGTGGATGCCGTGCTGGCCGTCAAGCAGTTCCTCACCTACGTGAATGGAGCGCCGTTCCAGCCCGCGATCGCGACCGGTCTGCGCCTGCCCGACGCCTTCTTCACGGGGATCGCCGACGCCTTGGCCCGCAAGCGCGACATCCTCGGAGCCGGCCTGCAGGCGGCGGGGTTCGAGGTCTCGGTGCCGGCAGGCTCCTACTTCACCGTCGCCGACGCGGCGGGCGTCGGGGCGATGGATGCCGCGGACTTCTGCCGCGAGCTGCCCGATCGCGCGGGTGTCGTCGCGATCCCGCTCACGGCCTTCGCCTCGCCGGCGCATCGGCACGAGTACGCGACGCTCGTGCGATTCGCCGCGTGCAAGCGCGTCGAAGTGCTCGAGGAAGCGGCATCCCGTCTCTCCCTGCTGCGCGCCTAGGACTCCGGCACGACCCGGAACCGGCGCAGCCGCAGGGCCGGATTGACGCGCCGCACGCGGGCGACCGCGTCGCGGTCCAGGTGCGCGACCGCGACGCCCGTGCCGGTGCCGACGCCCGCCAGCTCGACGCCCTGCGGGTCGACGATCATCGACAGTCCGACCCCGAGCGGGGGCGGGTGATCAGCCGCCGCGACGAAGAGCGTGTTCTCGATGGCCCGCGCGTGCAGGAGCGTCCGCCAGTGGTGCTCCTTGAGCGGCCCCCTCACCCACTCCGCGGGCACGAGCACGACGTCGACCGCGGCATCCGCAAGGACGCGGCCCATCTCGGGGAACCGCAGGTCGTAGCAGGTCATCAGCCCGAACGTGAGGCCGTCGAGCGCGAAGGTCTCGGGCGCAGCGATCTCGCCGGGTTCGACCCAGTCCGACTCGCGCTGCCCGAAGGCGTCGTAGAGGTGCACCTTGCGATACGTCGCGAGGACGCCGGTCCGGTCGACCGCGACGACGGCATTGCGCACGCGACCCGCGTCGCCGCGCTCGAGGAGCCCCGCGACGAGGTGGATCGAGTGCTGATCGGCGAGCGCGATGAGGCCCTCGACGAACGGCCCGTCGACGCCCTGCGCGTTCTCGGCGAGCGACTCGTCGAACGGGTCGACGAACCAGCTCGCGTACTCGGGCAGCACGATGAGCTTCGCTCCGCGGAGGGATGCCTCGGCCACCAGCTCCGCGATCATCGCGAGATTGGCCGCGGTGTCCGCTGCCGGTGCGAACTGGCCGACGGCGATCGCGGTGGTCGGACCTGTCACTGTCACTCCGATCCTGAGTGTCGGGCGCGGATGATCAGCGGAGCGATGATCCACAGGATGACGAGCACGATGCTGAGCGCGACGACCGCCGCCCACGATGCCGACCCGTCGACGACGACGTCGAAGACGAACGCCACGACTCCGATCAGCAGCACGGCGACCGTCAGGAGCGAGGTGACGAGCGCCGCATGCCCGTATTCGACGACGCGGCGCTTCGCGCGGCGCTGGAACAGCACGCGGTGCAGGGCGACCGGTGCGAGCGCGACGATGGCGCTGAGAGCCGCGAGGACGACGAGGATCAGATAGAGGGTGCGCTGCCCGCCGCTGAGATCCCTGAACGCCGGCTGGAACGCGAGCGCGAGCAGGAAGCCCGTGAGGATCTGCGTGCCCGTCTGCAGGACGCGCAGTTCCTGCAGGACCTCGATCCAGTTGCGGTCGGCACGCTCCGCGGCGGTCTCGTCGCGACCGTCGGGGATGTCGTCCAGCGGATCGACATCGCGGGGGGAAGTCATGCTCCATCCTCGCCCGCGGGCGCACGGCCGGGCAAGCGAAGAAGGCGCCCCGTGAACGGGACGCCTTCTTCTTTTCGTTGCGGGGACAGGATTTGAACCTGCGACCTCTGGGTTATGAGCCCAGCGAGCTACCGAGCTGCTCCACCCCGCGGCACAAGAAGATAGCCTAGCACGGCTTTTCAGCACACAGAACCTGGCCATCTACTTCGGGTCGAACACGTCCCCCACCTCGGTGAGGAAGCGCGAGATCACCCGCAGCTGCTCCTCGTCGTAGCGCTCGGCCACGCCGCGCATCGTCTGGAGCCTCTCGCCGAAATGGCGGAAGAACTCCCGACGCGACGCCTGCGTCAGCACGACGATCCGCGCCCGTCCGTCGCGCGGGTGGGGTCGCCGCTCGACATGGCCCGCGACAGCGAGGCGGTCGATGAGCTTGGTCGTGGATGCCGTGGAGATGCGCAGGTGCTTCGCGACCTGATGCGGGCTGACCGTGTCGCCGCGCTGCTCGCGCGTGATGAGCATCCGGAGCGCAGCGAGGTCGGTGGAGTTCATCTCCATGTCGTCCTTCATGCCGCCGTACATGCGATCCATCGCATCGCTGAAGGCGCGGACGGCGAGGAGGACATCCATCACGGCATGGTCGTGAGGCGTCTGGGGCTGCCAGGGTTGGCTCATGTGGACACTCCCTCCCTGCCCTTGTTATCATCGGGACCACGCAGATTGCTAGCTAAACTAGCGAATTCAAGGAGGACTCCATGGTCGACATCGAGCACGTCGTCCTGCTCGACGAGGAGGGCCGTCCCATCGGAACCGCTCCCAAGAGCAGTGTGCACGGTACCGACACCGCCCTCCACCTCGCGTTCTCGTGTCACGTCATGAACGACGACGGCCAGGTGCTCGTCACGCGCCGCGCGCTCAGCAAGAAGACCTGGCCCGGCATCTGGAGCAACTCCTTCTGCGGCCACCCCAAGCCGGCCGAGCCCGTGATCGCCGCCGTGCACCGCCGCGCCGAGCACGAGCTGGGCATCACGCTCACCGATCTCGAACTCGCACTCCCCCTCTTCCGCTACCGCGCGGTCGATGCCAGCGGCATCGTCGAGCACGAGGTGTGCCCGGTGTACACCGCCCGCACGAGCGACGAGCTCACGCTCAACCCGCTCGAGGTCGTCGATGCGCAGTGGGTGGATCCGGCGGATCTCGCGGCATCCATCGACTCGACGCCCTGGGCCTTCAGCCCGTGGCTCGTGCTGCAGTCGCAGCAGCTGCACATCTTCGACGCCGGCCGGCTCCCCCAGCGACGGGCGTCATGATCGACCCTCCGACCCGCGCGGCGATCGATGAGGCGATCGACGCCTCGCTCGCGCGACTGAACGGCCGGGCGCAGTCTCTCGGCGGCGGGTTCGCCGATCTCGGCCTCGCGGTCGCACGTGCCGCCGCCGGCGGCAAGCGCCTGCGTCCCGCCCTGGTGGTCGCCGCGTTCGAGGCCTTCGGGGGCGATCCCGCACAGGCGGGCGGGCTGTACCCGGTGGCGGCCGCGTTCGAGCTGCTCCACACGGCGTTCGTCGTGCACGACGACGTCATCGACCACGACACCGTGCGGCGCGGCATCCCGAACGTGGCCGGAGAATTCCGCGAGCGCGGTGCGGCGCACGGAGCGGATGCCGTGGGCGCCGCGCTCCTCGGCGACGCCGCGGCGATCCTCGCCGGCGACCTCCTGCTGCACGAGGCGGCACGCCTCATCGCGCTCGCCGACATCGACCAGACCGCCCGCGTGCTTCTCTACTCGCTCTTCGACGACGCCGTCTACGTCTCGGCAGCCGGCGAGCTCGCCGATGTCGAGAACAGCGTCACGTCCGGCACGGCCGAGGCGTCCGCACTCCTCGAGACGGCGTACAACAAGACAGCGGTGTACTCGTTCCGCGCGCCGCTCGCGGCCGGCGCGCTGCTCGCAGGCGCCTCCGCCGACGCCCTCGCGGTGCTCGAGCAGGCCGGGGGCGATCTCGGTCTCGCGTTCCAGCTCGTCGACGACCTCATCGGGGCCTTCGGGTCCGAGGAGCAGGCCGGCCGCGAGATCGGCGGAGACCTGCGCGAGGCGAAGCAGACGCCCCTCGTGGCACTCGCGCGCGGAACGACCGCATGGCCGCGGGTCAGCGACGCGCTCGCCGTCGCCCACACGGGGCCCATCGCCGTGCGTGAGGCGCAGCGGATGCTCGACGAGAGCGGCGCGAGACAGCAGCTGCGCGGACTCATCGACGACACCCTCGCGCGCGTGCGCTTCACGGCAGACGACCCGACCCTGCCGACGGCAGCGGGCGACCTGCTGCGCGTCCTCGCGAATCGGGTGGAGGATCGCGTCCCGTGACCGACCGCACCGTCCGCCGCGGCGCACCGACGAGCCTCGCCCTGTACGACGCGACGGCGCGGGATGCCGCGGCCGCCGTCATCTCGCAGTACTCGACGTCGTTCGGCCTCGCGTGCCGCCTGCTCGGCAACCGCCCTCGCCCGCACGTGCGCAGCATCTACGCCCTCGTCCGCGTCGCCGACGAGATCGTCGACGGACCGGCCGAGGCCGCGGGCCTCAGCCCCGCGGAGGCCGAGGTCGTGCTCGACGAACTCGAGGCGGAGACGCTGACAGCGATAGAGCGCGGATTCAGCGCCAACCTGATCGTCCATGCATTCGCGCTCACCGCGCGCGAATGCGGAATCGGAGAAGACCTCGTGCGCCCGTTCTTCACCTCGATGCGCACGGATCTCTCGACATCCGACCACGACGACGCCTCCCACGACGCCTACGTCTACGGCTCGGCCGAGGTCGTGGGCCTCATGTGCCTTCAGGTCTTCGTCAACGCGGGGTCGACGCATCCCGTCGCACCCTCCGACGTGCTCGTCGACGGCGCCCGACGTCTCGGTTCCGCGTTCCAGGACGTCAACTTCCTCCGCGACCTCGGTCACGACGAGACGGCCCTGGGCCGCGACTACCTCGGACTCGCGACGGGCGCGACGACGCGGACCGCCGTGCTCGACCGGATCGATGGGGATCTCGCGGCAGCGGCATCCGTCATCCAGCTCCTGCCCTCGGACTGCCGGCGTGCCGTGACCGCCGCCCACGACCTGTTCGCGGCGCTGTCGGAGCGATTGCGCCGATCCGGCGACACGACCGCGCGCGTGCGGGTCCCCGACCCCGTCAAGGCTCGGATCGCGCTGCGCGCGGTGCTCGGCGGGTCGCCTCGCGGGGCACGCGCATGAGCGCCGCGAGGGAGCCGGGGCGCGCGATCATCGTCGGCGCGGGAATCGCAGGTCTCGCGACCGCTGCGCTGCTCGCCCGCGACGGCTGGCGCGTCACCGTCGTCGAGGGGCGCGACGATGTCGGCGGTCGCGCCGGCTCGTGGCAGAAGGACGGCTTCCGGTTCGACACCGGCCCCAGCTGGTACCTCATGCCCGAGGTGTTCGAGCACTTCTTCGCGCTGCTCGGCACGACGGCCGAGGCGGAGCTGGATCTCGTTCCGCTCGACCCCGCTTACCGCGTCTACTCGGGCGCGGAGGGAGACCCCGTCGACATCCGGTCGGGGCGTGTGCACGCGACCGCGCTGTTCGAGGCGATCGAGCCCGGTTCGGGTGCCGTGCTCGACGCCTACCTCGATTCGGCGGGCGACGCCTACGACCTGGCCGTGAACCGCTTCCTCTACGACACGTACGAGTCGACCGCCGGCCTGCGCGATCCCGCCGTCGTGCGGCGCCTGCCGACCCTCGCTCCCCTGCTCGCCCGCTCGCTCGCGTCGTACGTCGACCGTCGCTTCACCGATCAGCGCCTGCGGCAGATCCTCGAGTACCCCGCCGTCTTCCTCGGCGGCTCGCCCTACGGCGTTCCGAGCCTCTACCACCTGATGAGTCACCTCGATCTCGATGAGGGCGTGCTCTATCCCCGAGGCGGCCTCACGGAGGTGATCGTCGCGATCGAGCGACTCGCCGTGGCCGAGGGCGTCGAGATCATCACGGGCGCCGAGGTGGTCGCGATCGAGACCGAAGACGCGCGCGCCACCGGCATCCGTCTCGCAGACGGCACGCAGCTCGCGGGCGACCTCGTGGTCTCGACAGCCGACCTGCACCACACCGAGACGGCCCTGCTCCCCCGCGAGCTGCAGAGCTACCCCGAGTCGTGGTGGACCAAGCGCACACCGAGTCCGGGCGCGCTCCTCCTCCTGCTGGGCGTCGACGGAGCCCTCCCCGAACTGGCGCACCACACGCTCCTGTTCGTCGATGACTGGAAGGCCGGCTTCGACGACATCTTCGGCACGCCGTCGCGCATCCCCGACCCTGCGTCGCTCTACGTGTGCCGCCCCAGCGCGACCGATCCGAGCGTCGCGCCCGCCGGCAGCGAGAACCTCTTCGTCCTCGTGCCGGTCCCCGCCGACCCGACGATCGGGCGCGGCGGCGAGGACGGCGACGGCGACCCGCGCGTCGAGGCGGCCGCGGACCGCGTGATCGCCCAGATCGCGGAGCGCTGCGGCATCCCGGATCTGCGCGAACGCATCGTCGTGCGGCGCACCATCGCTCCGGGCGACTTCGAAGCCGATCTGCACGCGTGGCGCGGCAATTCGCTCGGTCTCGCGCACACCCTCGGCCAGAGTGCCGTGTTCCGTCCGCGGAACGTGTCGAAGAAGGTCGACGGACTCTTCTACGCGGGCGCGTCGGCGCTGCCGGGCATCGGCCTGCCGATGTGCCTCATCTCCGCCGAGCTCGTCCTCAAGCGCCTGCGCGGCGACCGCACTCCGGGACCACTGCCCGAGCCCGATCGTGCGAGAGTGTGAGAGTGCCCGGCCTGTATCTCGCGATCATCCTGCTGAGCGCCGCGGGCGTGGGTGCGCTGGACTGGCGATTCCGCCTCGCCGCGTGGCGAACCCCGGGACGCACCGCCGCGGCCGTCGCGATCGGCACGGCGTTCTTCCTGGTGTGGGATGCCGCGGGCATCGCGCTGGGCATCTTCGTCAAGGGCGGCAGCCCCGCGCTGCTCGGCGTCGACCTCGCGCCCGAGCTGCCGCTGGAGGAGCCGTTCTTCCTCGCGTTCCTGTGCTACCTGGCCCTGGTCGTCTACGCGGGGATCGACCGACTGCTGCGCCGCGGGGACGCCGAGGGGGCACGATGACATACGCGCTCCTCATCATCCCCTTCGCCGTGGTCACCGCGATCGTCTCGCTCGCGACGGTCCGTCATCCCGACTTCGGACACCGCATGGCGCTCTCGGCGCTCACCGCCGCGGCGCTGTTCCTGCTCACCGCGGTCTTCGACAACCTCATGATCGCGGCGGGGCTGTTCACGTATCCCGACGAGCATCTGAGCGGGCTGCGGGTCGGCCTCGCACCCATCGAGGACTTCTCGTACGCCATCTGCGCGGCCTTCCTCGTTCCCGCCGTGCACACACTGCTGCGCCGGCGCGCCCCCCGCAGGGCGGACGCGTGAGACCGGCATCCGTCGCGACGCAGCTCTTCGTCTCGTCGCGACCCGTCAGCTGGATCAACACCGCCTACCCGTTCGCCGCCGCCTATCTGCTCACGACGCGCGAGATCGATGCGACCCTCATCATCGGCACGCTCTTCTTCCTCGTGCCGTACAACCTCGCGATGTACGGCATCAACGACGTCTTCGACTACGAGTCCGACATGCGCAATCCCCGCAAGGGAGGCGCGCACGGCGCCGTGCTCGATCGGCGCATGCACCGCATCACGCTGTGGGCGGCGGGCCTGTCGTGTCTGCCTTTCGTCGTGTATCTCGCCGTCGTCGGGTCGCCGCTCTCGTGGGTCGTGCTCGCCGCGAGCCTGTTCTTCGTCGTGTTCTACAGCGCCCCTCCGCTGCGGTTGAAGGAGGTGCCGTTCGCCGATTCGGTGACCAGCAGCATCCACTTCTTCTCGCCCGCCGTCTACGGCCTCGTGCTCGCCGGCGCCGTCTGGACGTGGCAGCTGGCCCTGGTGATCGTGGCATTCGCCCTGTGGGGCTTCGCATCGCACGCCTTCGGCGCGGTGCAGGATCTCGTGGCCGACCGCGAAGCCGGGATCTCGTCCATCGCGACCGCGCGCGGTGCGCGCTGGACCGTCTGGTTCGCGCTCGCGTGCTACGCGGCGGCGGGCATCGTCATGCTGTTCACGACCTGGCCTGGGCCCCTCGCCGCGGTGGTCGCACTCCCCTACCTCGCGACGGTCTGGCCGTTCCGCGGCGTGACCGACGAGACCGCGGTCTCGGCGACTCGCGGATGGGACCGCTTCCTGTGGCTCAATCAGCTCGCGGGGTTCCTCGTGACGCTGCTGCTGATCTGGTTCGCGATCCTCACAGCCTGAGCGGGCGCGCACTTCTCGATTCACGGCCTTCGTGTCCCGATTCACGGCCGTCGTATCGAGATCCTCGGCCGTCGTGTCCCGAATTCGGGCCGAACAGGGCCTGCATTCCGCCGCAGGGTGGGTCGGGCACCGGCGGTGCGGCTGACGCCCGCGAAGGATCGACGGGCGGATGCGAGAGGCGCGCCACCCCGACGGGATGACGCGCCTCTCGGTGTCTGTACGCCCTACTGGCCGCTCAGCTCCAGCAGCGTGCTCACAGCGGCCGTCAGGCGCGCGTCGGCCTCGGCGAAGGCGGTCAGGTCGCCTGCCTTGAGGGCCGCGTCGCGATCGAGCATGGCCTGCTGCGCATCGGCGAGCGCCGCCTCGAACTCCGCCGACGGGACCCCGGTGCCGGGGGTCTCGGTGCCGGGCTCGGTCGGCTCGGGAGTCGGGGTGGTACCCGGGTCGGGCACGACGCCGCCATCGCCCGTGTCGACACCCGAGTCACCGCCGAACAGCACGTCGAGCGCCTCGTTGAGGGTGTCTTCGAAGGCGATGTCGTCGCCGAAGGCGACCAGGACCTTCCGCAGCTGCGGCAGCTGCGTGCCCTCGGCCGCCTGCACGAAGACCGGCTGCACGTAGAGCAGACCGCCTCCGACGGGGAGGGTCAGCAGGTTGCCGTTGAGGACTTCGGACTGACCGATCGTCAGCACGTTGATCTGCTGGGAGACCGTCGGATCGGAGTCGAACCGGTTCTGAACCTGGCCGGGACCGGGCACTGGAGTGTCGGCCGAGATCTCGAGGAGCCTGAGCTTGCCGTAGTCCTCGCCCTTCTTCCCCGCTTCGCGCCCCGCGTTGGAGTCGGCCGCGAGATAGCCCATGAGCACGTTGCGGCTCGTGGTGCCGGTCGTCGACGACGGGATGAACGACGTGAACATCGAGAAGGATGCGGCATCCTGGCCCGGCATCTGCATCGTGAGGTAGTACGGAGGCTGCAGCGTGTTGGAGTTCTGCGGGTCCTCCGGGGTCGCCCACGCGTTGTCACGCTCGTAGAACGAGCCCGGGTCGTCGACGTGGTAGATCTGCAGCATGGCGCGCTGCACCTTGAACAGGTCGGTGGGGTACCGCACGTGGCTGATGAGATCGGCCGACATGTCGCTGATGGGCTTGACCGTCGCGGGATACACGTTCTGCCACGCCTGCAGCAGGGGGTCCTCGGGATCCCACGCGTAGAGCGTGACCGAGCCGTCGTACGCGTCGACCGTCGCCTTCACCGAGTTGCGGATGTAGTTGATGTCGTCGAGCGCGAACCGCGGCTGCTGGTTGTTCGAGTCGGCGATCGCCTGCGAGAGCGGCACCGTCGTCGAGTAGGGGTAGTTGGCGCTCAGCGTGTAGCCGTCGACGACCCACTTGATGCGACCGTCGACCACCGTCGGATACGGGTCGCTGTCGAGCTCGAGGTAGGGCGCCGCCTTCTGCACGCGGTCGAGCGGGTTGCGGTCGTAGAGGATCTGCGAGTCGTCGTTCACGTCGTCGGAGAACAGGATCTGCTCCGACTGGAACTTCAGCGCGTAGATGATGCGGTTGAAGATGTTGCCGACCGAGGGTCCGCCGTCACCGCTGAAGGTCGTGCGGGGCCCGGTAGCGCTGTCGCCGCCCGACGGGTAGTCGAGCTCGATCGGCGGCGTGCCCTCGGGGGCGCCCACGATGGAGTACGTCGGCGAGGTCTCGCCGAAGTAGACGCGCGGCTGGAAGTTCTCGTTGTCGGACAGGAAGCCCGTCGCCGGGATGCCGCGCTCGAGGAAGACGGGGTTGCCGTCGGCCGTACGCTCGTTGCCGGCGGCGGCGATCATGCCGTAGCCGTGCGTGTAGACGAGGGTCTCGTTGACCCACGTCGAACCCGCTCCGAGCTGGCTCATGTTGAGGTCGCGCACCGAGACGATGGTGTCCTGCATCTCGCCGTCGATCTCGTATCGGTCGACGTCGAGCGGGTCGCCGAACTGGTAGTACTGGCGGTACTGCTCGAGCTGCCGCACCGTGGGTCCGATGATCGCGGGATCCATGATGCGGATCTGCGCCGTCGTGTCGGCGTCCGCACGCAGCTGGCCCGGCTCGGCAGTGGTCTTGGCGCTGAACTCGGTCTTCTCGACCGTGTCGATGCCGTACGCCTCTTTGGTCATCTTGAGGTTGCGCTCGTAGTACGGGCTCTCGTACGCCTTCTGGTTCGGGACGGCCTGGAAGGTGGTCACGACCCACGGGTAGCCGATGCCGAGCACGATCGCCGAGACGATGAGCAGCGCCGTTCCGATGAGCGGGTAGCGCCAGCGCCCGATGATCGCGGTGACGAAGAAGAGCAGCGCGACGATGACGGCGATGATCGCGAGGATCGTCTGGCCCTGGATGACGGCGTTCGCCTCGGTGTAGCCGGGGCCGGTGATGCGACCCTGGGCGCCCGGCTCGACGAGCGTCTGATAGCGGTCGAGCCAGATGCTGGCGCCCTGCACGAGCAGGTAGATGCCCGCGATGACGGCGAGCTGGATGCGGGCCGCCTTCGAGATGCGCAGCTCGCGGTTGCCCACGCGCACCGACCCGTACAGATACGACACGAGGGCCGTGACGAGCAGGCAGATGAGCAGGGTCGCCGAGACGAAGCCCAGCAGCGCGCCGTAGAACGGCATCGCGAAGAGGTAGAAGCCCGTGTCGAGGTGGAACTGGGGGTCGGTGACCGTCGTCTGGACCCCGTTCAGCCACAGCCAGGTCGTCTCCCACTGGGCGGAGGCGGCGAAGCCGGCGAAGAAGCCGAAGAAGATCGGGATGCCCCACATCGCCAGACGGCGGAGGGGCTCGACGACCTCCTGGTAGCGGTCGAGCTGCGAGCTCAGGCGCGCGTATACGGGCCGCAGACGGTACGCGAGCTGGATCGAGAGCCAGACGGGCACCGCCATCCCGAGGAAGCCCACGACGAACATGACGACGCGCGCCGTCCACTGGGTCAGCAGGACGCTGTCGAAGCCGAGCTGGTCGTACCAGAGCCAGTCGGCGTAGAGATTCGCGAAGACGAAGAACGCCACCACGAGGGCGGCGATGATCGCCAGGGTGATCGCGATGATGCGTCGGGAGCGGGAGGGCGTGGCCTGGTTCGGCGCTGAGGTCGTGGTCACCCCTTCATCCTAGGCGGCGGCGTTCTGTGGGTTGGCCGTGTTTGCGCTGGGCGAACTCCGGGACTATCCGGCCGTGCAGGTCGGCAGCGCGTCGAGGTCGCCACCGGTCGAGATCGCGTCGAGCGCCGCGATCGCATCGTCGAGCGTTCCGACCGAGAAGACGCGCAGGCCATCGGGCACATAGCCCACGACCTCGTCGCAGTTCGACTCGGGTGCGAGGAACCAGTCCGCGCCCGCGCCGACGGCGCCCCACATCTTCTGGCGGATGCCGCCGATCGGTCCGACGTTGCCCGCCGAGTCGATCGTGCCCGTGCCGGCGATCTGCTCGCCGCCGTTGAGCTCCCCCGGCGTCAGCGTGTCGATGATGCCCAGCGCGAACATCATGCCCGCGCTCGGTCCGCCGACGTTGTTGAGCTGGATCGTGACGTCGAAGGGGAAGTCGTAGTCCGACAGCAGCGTCACCCCGATGAGCCACGTCGTCTCGCCGTCGATCTCGGTCTCCCTGGGCGTGACCGAGACCGTCTGCTCGACGCCGTCGCGCTCGATGACCATCTCGACCGGGGCCCCGCCGCCGTCGTTGATGATCGTGCGGAGGGTCGCGGCATCCGATACCGGCGTCCCGTTCGCCGACAGGATGACGTCGTCCTCCTCGAGGTTGCCGGCGGCGGCGGAGTCGTCGGTGAACGAGTAGACCCGGATGTGCGGATTGACGTCGTAGCCGAGGTGCGTGAGTGCGGCGGCGGTCGCCTCCTTCTGGGAGTCGACCATGAGCGCCGCGCTCTCCTCGTTGCGCTCGTCGGTCGTCTGCCCCTCGGGGAAGACGTTGTCGATCGGCAGGACGGCCTTGGTGGGGTCGAACCACGCGAGAGCCAGCTCGAACCACGACGGAGTGCGCTCGCGGTTGCCGACGACCTGGACCGTCAGCAGATCCAGGGCTCCTTCGGTGGGGTACGTGTCGGCGCCCTCGACGGAGATGAGCGGCACCTGCGTGCCGTCCGCCGCGGACGCCGTTCCGAGGGTGTTGTACACGGGACCAGGCCGCTGGATGACGTAGGACGTCGGCAGGAACGTGATGACGAGGAGGATCACGAGGGCGATCGCGAGCGCCCAGACACCGGCGATCATGCCCTTGGGCATGCGCCGACGCGGTGCGGGCGTCACGGAGACGTTCTCATCGAACAGCGCCACAGTGGGGACCTTCCTCGAGCCTGGTCGTTCGCGACCGGCGTAAGTCGTCAGGGTCTCTGCCGGAGGGTGCGATGGATGCTGCGACTAGCGTAGATCGCAACGTCATGAACCGGCTGAAAGGCGGCTGAAGTGGCAGACGACGATCGCTCTCCCGAAGACGAGTTCCAGGAGCTCATCCGGCAGCTCTTCGGTGGGTCCGGTGCCCAGTTCGACCCCGAGCAGCTCGAGAAGCTGACCGGGATGAACATCGACCCCGCCATGATGCAGACCGTCATGCGGCACCTCCAGGGCGCCTTCGCGGGATCGGACGACGGGATCTCGTGGGATGCGACGAAGCGCCAGGCGCTGCACATCGCGAATCAGGACGGTCTCGGCGTGACCGCCGGGCAGCGCACCGATCTCGATCAGGCCTTCTCGCTCGCGACGCTGTGGCTGAGCGAGGCGACGAGCATCTCCGATCTCGCGCAGCCTCCGCAGACGATCACGCGCGGCGGCTGGGTCGAGGCGACCCTGCCGGTCTGGCAGGAGCTCGCCGCCCCCGTCGCCACGAGCATGGCCGACGCGATGACGTCCGCGCTCAGCGAGCAGGCGCCCGAGGACATGCAGGGCATGATCCAGGGAGCCGGCCGCCTCATGCGCATGGTCGGCGGCTCGCTCTTCGCGGCGCAGCTCGGGCAGGTCGTCGGCGACCTCTCGAAAGAGGTCGTGAGCGGCGGCGACGTCGGCATCCCTCTGATGCCCGACGGCGAAGCCGCCATCCTCCCCCAGAACTTCGCCGACTTCGGCCGCGACCTCGAGGTCCCCGACGATCAGCTCGCGCTGTACGCCGCGACGCGCGAGCTCGCTCACGCCCGGCTCTTCCGGCACGCGAAGTGGCTGCGCCTGCATGTCATCTCGCAGGTCACCGACTACGCGCGCGGCGTGCACGTCGACACCGACGCCCTCGAAGCGCTCGCGGAACGATTCGATCCCTCCGAGCCCGAAGAGCTGCGCCGCGCGATCGAGAGCGGCGCGCTGCTGCCGCCGAAGTCCGAGGCTCAGCTCACGGCCCTGGGCCGGCTCGAGAACCTTCTCGCGACGATCGAGGGATGGGTCGACGTCGTGACCGAGGACGCGACATCCCGACTCCCTTCCGCTGCGCGGATCTCCGAGGCGGTGCGCCGGCGCCGCGCGGTCGGCGGGCCGGCCGAGCGCGCACTGGGCTCGCTGGTCGGGCTCGAGCTGCGTCCGCGACGCATGCGCGAGGCCGCGGCGATGTGGCGGGCGGTGACGGATGCCGTCGGCGTCGCCGCGCGCGACGCGCTCTGGGACTACCCCGACCTCATGCCGACCTCGGAGGACATCGACGATCCGGCCGCGCTCGTGGCGCGCCTCGAGGCGCGGGCGCGCGGCGAGAAGCCGACGCGCGACGACATGGACGATGCGCTGGAGCGCCTGCTCGCGGGCGAGGACCCCGGTGCGGAGCCTGCCGGCGAGCCGGACGTGCCGGAGGACCCGAAGCCGGTGTAGTCCGCGGAGCGCGGGGCATCCGCTCCTCCACAGGACTCGAATCTGTGGACAGCCGCGAGGCCGACCCCCTGCCGGGCGAGGATCGGGACATGCTCCGCATCGATCCCGCCCATCCGCCGCTGTGGCGCACTCCGACGACGCTGCAGTTCGGCATCGAGGCGGTCGCGATCATCGAGAACCCCGCGAGCTGGCAGGAGCGGCTCGTGCGCGAGCTCGAGCACGGCATCCCGGACTCGGCACTCGATCCCGTCGCTGCCGCGCTCGGCGCGCCCGAGGGCGCAGCGGCGGCGTTCGTGCAGCGCATCCGCCGGGCGCTCGCACCCGAGCACCGCCCCGTCGGCGATGTCGCACTGCTGCTTCCCTCCGATGCCCGCGACGAGCTGCGCTGGCTGCTCATGCAGGCGGTCGAGCTGACGGGCGCATCCGCACACGTCGTCCACGCGGCCGAGACGTCCGCGTCACCGACGATCGTCGTCGCGCATCATGTGCTCGCTCCGCGCACGGTCTCGTCGCTCACGGCAGCGGATCGGCCGCATCTGCCACTCGTCCTGACGGCCGGTGCGATCGAGGTCGGACCCGTCATCGTTCCGGGCCGAACCGCGTGCGTCGCCTGCCTGGCTCTCCATCGCACCGATGCGGATGCCGCCTGGCCGGCTCTCGCGGGTCAGCTCGTCGCGGCCCCCGCGCCACCCCTCGACGCCGCGCTCGTGATCGAGGCGGGCATCACCGCGGTGCGGCTCATCGACGAGGCATCCCGCCGCCCGCTCCGTCAGCAGGCGACCTCGGTGCACCTGCGTAGCGGCGTCGTGCATCGCTCGGTGCGGAGCCGCCCGCCGCACCCAGAGTGCCGCTGCCGATCTCTCGCAGGAATCGCGACGCCGAGCGCTCCCGCGGTCCTCGCGCCCATGAGACCGCGAGCGTACGCGCGGCCCGCGTGATGCCGACGTACGCGAGACGCCGCTCCTCGTCGATCTGCTCGAACGTCGTCGCGTACGAGATCGGCAGGAGGCCTTCGGCGAAGCCGATCAGATGCACGTGGTCCCACTCGAGACCCTTCGCGGCGTGCAGCGTCGCGAGGGTGACGGTGCGCAGCGCAGGGTCGTCCTGGGCTTTCGCGCGGGCCATCAGATCGTCGGTGAACAGGCGCAGAGTCGTGCCCTCCGGCGCTTCCTCCGCGAGGCGCAGCACGGCTGCCCGTGCCTCCCACGCGTCGCGCAGGGCACCGCCCGCCTGCGGGGGATCGTCGGTCAGCCCGCGCGTGCGCAGGATGTCGCGCACGGTCTCGACGAATCCCGTCTCGATCGGCGCGACCGTCGCGGCGCGCAGCTCCATCACCGCCTGGCGCACCTCCGGCAGGTCGAAGAAGCGCTTCCCGCCGAGCACGCTCGCGGCGATCCCCCGGTCGGCGAGAGCCGACACGATCTCGGCGGACTGCGCGTGCGCGCGGTACAGCACGGCGATCGCCCGCGGGTCGATCCCCTCGGCGAGCTGCGCCGCGACCGCGACGGCGACCGCACGGGCCTCGGCCACCTCGTCGCGATGCTCCGACACGGTGGGAGCCGGATGCCGCGGACGCGCCTGGGCCGAGGGCCGGAGGTGCAGAGCTCCCGGGCGCCCCCGCATGAGCGCATTCGCGACATCGAGGATCGCGGCGTCCGAGCGGTAGTTCGTCTCGAGCCGCACAACCCGAGCGTCGGCGTGGCGGCTCTCGAACTCGAGCAGGAACCGTGCCTCGGCGCCGGCGAACGAGTAGATCGTCTGGCTCGCGTCGCCCACCACGCACAGATCGTGCCGCTCGCCGAGCCACAGCTCGAGCAGTCGATGCTGCAGGGGCGACACGTCCTGGAACTCGTCGACGGTGAAATGCCGGTACTGCTCGTGCACGGCCTTCGCGACGTGGGGCTCGGCCTCGAGCATCCCCGCGCACGCGAGCAGCACGTCTTCGAAGTCGATCTGCCGACGCTCGTCCTTGAGCTTCTCGTAGGCGCGCTGGAGGTCGGCGACCCGGCCCGCGGACAGTCGCCCGATGCCGTTCGGACGCGCCGCGACGTACTCGTCGATCGAGCGCATCGTGACCTTGCGCCACTCGATGCCCGAAGCGACATCGCGCAGCGTCGGAGTGTCGGGGTCGATGCCGATGCCGCCGGCGGCGTGCGCGAGCAGGCGCACCTTGCTGTCGACGATCTTCGGCGCGCTGCCACCCGCGAGCGAGGGCCAGAAGAAGTTCAGCTGGGCGAGCGCCGCCGCGTGGAACGTGCGGGCGGCCACCCCCTCGACGCCCAGACCGCGCAGGCGCCCCCGCATCTCGCCCGCGGCCTTCGCCGTGAAGGTGACGGCCATGACCCGGCCGGGCGAGTAGGCGCCGGTGTCGACGCCGTGTGCGATCCGGTGCGTGATGACGCGGGTCTTGCCCGTGCCGGCTCCCGCGAGCACCGCGACGGGTCCGCGCAACGCCGTGACCGCTTCGAGCTGACGCTCGTCGAGCCCCTCGAGGGCGCGATCGCTCACGAACGGCCCGCGTACCAGTCGCTGATGAGCCGGTGCGAGATCGAGGCCGTGCCGGGCAGCAGGATGTCACCGCCTCCCGCGAGGGCCTCGCCGATCTCGTCCCGCGTGAACCACCGCACCGCGGCGATCTCCTCGCCGTCGGCGCGCGCGGCGCCGTCGTCGACCGCGGTCGCGAGGAAGCCGAGCATGAGCGAGCGCGGGTACGGCCACGCCTGCGAGCCGCGGTACCGCACGTCCTCGACTTCGACGCCCGCCTCCTCGTGCACTTCGCGATGGACCGTGGACTCCAGGGACTCCCCTGCTTCCGCGAACCCCGCGAAGCAGGAGTACCGGTTCGCGCTCCACAGCGCGTTCGAGCCGAGCAGGAGCAGGTCGGGATCCCGCGCACTGGTGATCGCGACGATCACCGCCGGATCGGTCCGGGGGAAGTGCTCCCGGCCGCAGTGCGGACACCTCCTGGACCATCCGGCCTTCTCCAGCCGTGTGCGCGTGCCGCACGCGGGGCAGAACGGGGCATCCAGCAGCCACCGGCCGAGGCTCAGCGCCTCGATGAAGATCTCCGCCTCGCGGGCCGGGAGCGTTCCGCCCACGACGCGGAGTCCGCCCCAGCCGCCCGGAGCTGCGAAGAGCTCATCATCGGAGCGCGCGAACACCGCGGCGAGCACCGCGGAGCCCGTGGCATCCCGGCCGAGGAACGCCCACTCCCCGCCGTCGGGGACGTCGGCGGCCGCGCTCCAGTGCAGGCGACCCGGCTCGTCGAGCGGCGCCGCGTCGCCCGCGATGACGAGGACGTGGGATGCGGCATCCGCCCTCGCCTCGTCGACGAGATCCGGCATCGCCCGGTCGTCCGCGGCGCGGTGGAAGCCCTCGAGATCGGGGCGACGCGAGGACGACATGACGGAGGACCCTTCTGCATCACGGGCGCCGACCGGACGCCGGCCTGACACGGCACGGGCGTGGCGCGTGGGCGGGTCGGGACACCCGACCTACCCTGGGCACATGGCACGCTCACCCCTCACTCTAGCCGCGTCCGTCACGTCGGCTCTGCCGCGGGTCGGGGTCGTCGGAGTCGGCGCACTGACGGAGGGCGCGACCGGCCGCTACGACTCCGCCGTCGCTCAGCTCGACGACGGACGTCGGGTCGTCGTCCGTGTTCCCGCTGAGGCCGAGGCCGCGACCGAGCTCGCCGCCGAGGCCCGGGCCCTGCGCGCCCTGACGCCCGGCGTCCGCGGGCTGCTGCCCTTCCGCGCGCCCGAGCTGCTCGGCGAGACGGGCCTCGGCGACAGCCGCGCGATCGTCGTCGACTTCCTGCCCGGCTACCGCGTGGACGCGGCTCACCTGCCGTCGGGTCGCGGCGCCGCGACGTCGCTCGGCGCCGCCCTCGCCGCCCTCCACGGGCTTCCCCTCTCGATCGTGCGCACGGAGGGCCTGCCTGTGCGCACCCCGCAGCAGATCCGCGACGACGTCTCCCGACTCGTCGATCGTGCCGATGCGACCCGCTCGCTCCCGCGTGCGCTGCGCGACCGCTGGAACCGCGCCGTCGACGCCGAGGAGCTCTGGCACTTCGAGTCCGCAGTCGTCCTCGGCGGGGCGGGTGCGGCATCCTTCCTCTTCGAAGACGTCGACGGCGCACCCGAGGTGACGGGACTGCTCGACTGGCACGGCCTGTCGGTCGGCGACCCGGCGACCGACCTGCAGTGGCTCGCATCGGCGCCCGCGGCCGCCGACGACGTCTATGCGGCGTACGTCGCGGCGAGCGGTCGCGCGCCCGACGGCCGTACGCGCGAGCGCGCCCGCCTGTACGCCGAGCTCGAGTTCGCGAAGTGGCTCATCCACGGCCATGACACGGACCGCGCAGACGTCGTCGACGACGCGAAGGCTCTGCTCGAGTCACTCGCGGCGGGTGTCGCCGGCGACGACCTCGTGGCGCACGCGGGAGGAGACGTCGACGACGCGATCGCCCTGCTCGATCGCGTTCCCGAGTCGCCCGCCTCGCTGCGCGACACGTCGATGCACACCGACGCCTACGATGCCGAGGAGCTGTCGCTGTGGATCCCCGACGTGCCCGAGGCGCCGACGGCAGCGGCGGCCGAGCACGTCGAGGACGAGTGGCATCCGGACGACGTCTCGACCTCGCCCATCGAGCTGCCCGTGGCGGTGGTGGCCGAGGAGAAGGCGACGATGGATGCCGGGGACGATGATCCGGATGCGTCGGAGGACGCCGTCGGGGACGCTCAGCGCGCTTCGGACGCGGCGCTGCGACGCTGGATGTCGCAGTAGCCCTCAGCCGCGCAGGACGAGGTCGTCCGCGACGTAGTAGAGCACGACGTCGATCTGCTCCAACGGGACGCCCCGGCCGACGTGGTAGGCCTGGCGGTAGAGCTCGAGCTGCAGCATCCGTTCCTCCTTCTCGGCCTTCGTGCGAGGTGCGACGCCCGTCTTCCAGTCGACGATCTCGACGCGCCCGGCCCGCTCGTAGACGGCGTCGAGCTTGCAGATCACGACGTGCTCGCGACCGTCGAGCGCCGTCAGGGTGAAGTCGATCTCGGTCTCGACCTCGAGCGGCTTGAGGTCCGCCCACTCCGAGCCGAGGAACGTCGTGCGCAGACGGTCGAGGGCCTCGGCGTCCTCCGTCGAGGCATCCGTCTCGGGGGCGTCCTCGTCGAGTTCCCACAGGGCATCGTCGATCGAGCCGCCGATGCCCACGCGCCCGGATCGCTGCTCGACCCACGCGTGGAAGAGGGTGCCGAGACGGGTCTGACGGAACGGCCGCTCGGGCAGCGGACGCGCGATCCGTGCGACGGTGCCCGCGTAGTCGGCCACGAAGTCCTTGTAGCGCGAGGCCGCGATGCGCGTCGGCGCCAGCTGCGTGGGCGCTGCGCGCTTGGCTTCGCGCTCGGCGAGGAGGAGCGCGACGTCATCGTCGGGATCGTGCCGCGGCGCGGCGAGCGCGTCGGCGACGGTCGCGGCCGCGTGCGCGACGGCGGGCCACCGCGACCCGAGGGGGTCGATGGGCCACGTCAGCGCGCGACGCTCACCCTGGTACGGGTCGTCACCGGCGTCGTCCGGCGGGGGCTCGACGCCGAGGGCGTCGGCCATCTCGAGATAGAACGGGCTCACGGGTCGCGGCTTCTTCGTGCCCGACCAGCTCGAGCCCGTCAGCAGCAGATGATCACGCGCCCGGGTCACCGCGACGTACGCGAGACGGCGGTCCTCGGCGAGCTGGCGATCGCGGTTCACCTGGACGAAGGCATCCATCGCCGCCTTCAGCTCCTGCTGCGTCGACGCTCCCCGCCAGCCCAGTTCGGGCAGCCACGTCGCATCGCCGCGGAAGGAGTACGGAAGGATGCCGAAGCCGAGCCATCCCTTCGTGTCGCGCGGCGAGCTGGGCAGCTCGTCCTTGACGAGCCGCACGACGGCGACGGCATCCCACTCGAGACCCTTCGAGCCGTGGATCGTCAGCAGCTGCACGACGTCGTCCTCGGGCGGCTCCGTACGCGGGGCGAACTCGTCGAGCTGCTCGGCATGATCGAGCCATGCGAGCAGGCTCGCGAGCGAGCCGGTCTCATCGGCTGCGAGGAAGGCGTGGAGCTCGTCAACGAACGCGCGCAGCTGGGCCGATGCGATGCGCGCAGGCCCCCGCGACTCGTTCGCCGCGAGCTCGACATCGAGTCGCAGCTCGAGCTCCACCAGCCGCACGAGATCGGGGATCGGCATGCCGACGGCCTGACGGAGCCCTGCCAGCACGCCGCCCGCTTCGCGCAGACGCTCGCGCGCCTCGGGCGTGAACCCCGCGAGCCAGCCGTGGTCGGATCGATGGCGGAGCACGAAGTCGAGCGCGTCGACCAGGGATGCCCCGTCGTCGCCTGCACTCCCCCGCAGCCGCTCGACGACCTCGGGTGCGAGCGGCTGCAGCGCCGCATCGTGCCGGGAGATCCGACGCGCGAGCGCCGCGAGCTCACGCAGGTCGGGCAGCCCGATCGCCCAGCGCGGCCCCGCGAGCAGACGGATGAGCGCCGACCCCGCGCTCGGATCGCTCAGCACGCGCAGCACGCACACGACGTCCACGACCTCGGGCGTGGAGAGCAGACCGCCGAGTCCCAGGATGCGGTGCGGGATGCCGCGACGCCCGAGCGCGTCGCCGAAGCGCACCATGTGCTTCTTGCTGCGGAAGAGGATCGCCCCCGTCGTGGGACGGCCCTCCGCCGCACGACGGGATCGGACACGCGCGAACCACGCCGCGACCCGGTCGGCTTCGGCGTCGAGGTCGGCGTCGAACGCGAGCTCGACGTGACCCGCGGGCGCTCCGGGGCGCGGGCGCAGCTCTTCGACCGGCACGGGTGCCGACGCCGCGAGCGGCGCCAGCACGGCGTTGGCCGCGACGAGCACGGAGGCGCTGTTGCGCCAGCTCGTGAGCAGCGAGAAGCGACGGCACTCCCGCTCGGGCGAGAACGCCGCCGAGAAGCCGCCGAGGTTGCCCGCACTCGCGCCGCGCCATCCGTAGATCGCCTGGTGCGGATCGCCGACCGCCA
Organism: Microbacterium sp.; assembly: GCF_051860965.1. GTDB lineage: Bacteria > Actinomycetota > Actinomycetes > Actinomycetales > Microbacteriaceae > Microbacterium. The sequence goes on along the minus strand of NZ_JBIMKU010000004.1, from coordinate 17,910 downwards.
TCACCCCGGTGTCGCGGAAGAGGGCCGCCAGGAGATCGGTCTGCACGACCGAGGTGTCCTGGTACTCGTCGAGAAGCACGACGCGATAGCGGTCGCGAAGCTCGGAGGCGACGGCGGGATGACTCGCCACGACCTCGAGGGCGCCCGCCACCTGGTCCGAGAAGTCGATGACGCCGAGCCGCCGTTTGCGCGCGGCGTACTCGCGTGCGAGGTCGGTCAGCAGCGCGAGCGCCGAGACCTTCAGCTCCGCCTCGACGACATCGGCGTACACGACGGTGCGGGCGTTCGTCGACGGGAGCGCGAGGACGGTGCGGAACTCGTCGGGGAACGCCGCGAGCGCCTCGAGGTCGACGAGGTTGTCGACGCCGTCTCGTGCGATCCGGAGAGCGGCGTCGATGATGCTCCGCACCGCCTCGCCGCGGCCTTCGAGGCGCTGATCGTCGGATGCGAACACCACGCGCCGCATGAGCAGCCACGCCGCGGACTCCGAGAGCACGGCGGCCTCGGCATCCCTCCCCACCCGGACGGCGTGCTCGCGCACGATCTGGTCGGCGAAGCTGTTGTAGGTCGAGACGGTCGGGCGATGCAGCAGCGCGTCGTCGTCGGACTCCTGCGTCGTCGCACCGAGGGACCGTGCGAGCGCGTCCATCGCGGCATGTCTGTCGGTCGATACCGCGCCGCTGCGTTCCAGCTCGCCGAACACCTCCAGCGCCCCGCTCCCGTGCAGCGTCGGCAGCGCGTCGAGGAGGCCCCGCCGCTCGAACTCCGCCAGCCGCGCGAGGCGGCGCTGGATGCGCTCGGCGAGTTCGCCGGCAGCCTTGCGGGTGAAGGTGAGGCCGAGCACCTCGTCACGTCGTACGAGCCCGTTCGCGACGAGCCACACGACGCGGGATGCCATGGTCTCGGTCTTGCCGCTGCCCGCGCCCGCCACGACGAGAGCAGGCTCGAGCGGTGCTTCGATGACCGCGACCTGCTCGTCGGTGGGCGGGAACTGCCCGAGGGCGGCGGCGATCACACGTGCGGTGAGGAACGCCGTCACGACGCGCTCACCGCGCCGATCGTGTGGATGCGGCACAGGCCGTACGAGTGCTCGTCGCGGCAGTGCTCCTCGTAGGGCGCGGTGAATGTCGTCCCGCGCATCGCGCGCAACGCCGCCTGCAGGCGGGTGACGAACTGCGCGCGCCGCTCGTCGTCGAACGGGGGCTGCGCCGGCGTGGCGTAGTCGGCCTTCGCTGCTGTCGGCCGCAGCACGAGAAGCTTCGCGCCCCCCGACGGATACTCGGCCGCCGCGGGGATCGCGCCCGCTTCGAACGCGAGCTGGTACGCCCCGAGCTGGGGGTTGTCGACGACCTTCGCGTCGGTCTGCGGCTCGCGCTTGCCCGTCTTGAGGTCCATGATCACGACCGTTCCTTCGGGCGTCAGCTCGACGCGGTCGATGTAGCCCGAGAGGATGGCGCCGAACTCGAAGACCTCGTCGCCCTCGAGCGGAATGGGAACCTCGAAGTGCGGCTCAGCGCCGATCAGGGCACCGCCCGACTGCTCGAATCGGTGCAGGTAGAGGTGCAGCCGCCGCACGAGGTCCCGAGCGCGCGCCTGCTCGGCGCGATCCCGCCACGGCGCCTCGAAGCTCAGCTCTCCCCAGCGTGATTCGACCTGCTCCCAGAGGGCCGTCTCGCTCGACGACGTGGCGTGCTCGAGCGCCGCGTGGATGATCGTGCCGAGCCCGGCCGTCGCGCCGCCGGGGTCGCCCCCGAGGTCGCCGATGACCCAATTGAGCTCGCACTCCTCGAGCGTGTGGAGCCGCGAGGGCGAGACGCGGACGTCCTCCTTCGTGAGATCGCGCAGGGGCCCGAGCGACGTCGGCGGCTCGACGCCGTACCACTCGCGCGGATGCGCCCCGGGCACGCCCGCGTCGGCGAGCACCGCGAGCTGCCCGGCTGCGCGGGCGGTGCTCGCCCGGCTCGTCGTGTCGGTCAGCGTGCGCCGATGACGCGCGACGAGTCCGCGCAGCGACAGCGGGTGCTCGACCGTGTGCTTCTCGGGATCGGGCAGGAACTCGAAGAACACGCTCGGTCCGGTGTCGTCGTCGTCGACGGCCGTCACGACGACGCGCGCGGTCGCGCGGGACAGCGCGCGGGCGAGGAGCCGCAGTTCGTCGTGCATCGCCGCGCGGCGCCGGTCGAGGGTCGCCGCACGGTCGCCAGGCGCGCGGGCCGCGGCATCCGCCAGCCGCCAGGTGTCGAGCAGACTGCCGCGCAGTCGCGTATTGGGCCAGATGCCCTCCTGCATCCCCGCGATCACGACGGTGTCGAACTCGAGCCCGAGCGCACCGGCGGGCGTCAGCACGCGCACGACGTCGTCGCGGGCCGGTGCGTCGAGGCGATCCTCGGCGACGTCGCTGTCGAGGATGCTGCGCACGAACACCCGCGGATCGGCGTCGAGGGAGCGCTCGACGAACCGCTTCGCGGCCTGGAACACGCCGACGACGGCGTCGAGATCGCGATTCGCCTGATCGGAGAGCGGCCCCGTGCCGCGTGCGAGCTCGGCCCAGGGGCGCTCGAGCTTGGTGCGCTCCCACGCCGTCCAGAGGAGCTCGTGCGCCGTCGCACCGCGGGCGAAGTCGGCCTGGAGCGCCATCAGCGTGCGCGCGAGATCCGCCGCCCGCCGCGCTTCCCGCGTGTCGATGAGGTCGAACTCGATCGGCCGACGCATCGCCGAGAGCAGCAGATCGCGCCCCGAGGGCTCGACGCGCACGGGTCCGTCGGCGGCGACAGCCTCGGCAGGTGACGGAGCGGGCGCATCGCCCTCGAGACCCGTCATCTGCGCGAGCATCGCCTGACGGAACGTCGCCAGCAGCCGTCGGAGCTCGATGGGGTCGAGCCGGCCGTAGGCGCCGAGAAGGGCATCCGACACGTCATCGAACGTCCACTCCTCACGCGACGCCAGGTCGACGAGCCGCAGCAGATCGCGTACGGCGCGCAGGCCGCCGAGGGGTCGGCCCGGCCCGCTGGCCCGAGCAGGAACGTCCCGCGCCGACAGCTCCGCCTCGAGTGCGACGACCTGACGCGTGTCGTGGGCGATGACGGCGCACGAGCCCCACGCGACGCCGTCGTGCACGTGTCGCTCGCGCAGGAGCCGCGCGATCGCGTCGTACTCCTCGGCCGATGAGCGGAGGGTGAGCGCGCGCACCGAGGCATCGGGCTCGGCATCGGCCCCCGCTCCCCGATGCGCCACCACCCCGACCGCTCCGATGCGCTGCGTCACGCGTCGCACGAGCTCGGCCTGCCACGGCGTGCCGCGATGGGGCGTGCCCAGGACGCGCACGTCGCGAAGGGATGCCGCGAGCCGTGCGAAGTTCTCAGGGGTCGCGCCGCGGAACGCCCCCGAACCGACGTCGGGGTCGCCGAAGGCGAGGACCGCGACGCCGCGCGAGCGCGCCGCTTCGACGAGCTCGACACCGCCGAGCGTGAGCTCCTGCGCGTCGTCCACCAGGATCACCCGCACGCGGTCGATCGCCTCGAACCCAGGGCCGGCGGTGCGAAGGATGCCCACCGCCTCGCGGACGAGGCCCGCCGCATCGCGGTGGGCGCCGCGCATGTCGGCGCGGACGGTGAGGTAGTCGGCGAAGAACTCCGACAGCGCCGTCCATGCGCCGAGGTCGTGCCGCGCGCCCAGCTCGCGCAATGCCGCCGGGTCGATGCCGAGCGCCGTGCACTCGGCGAGGAACGTGCGCACCTCCGAGCGGAAGCCCGGCGTCGCGCGGATCGGCGCGGGCAGCCACTCGGGCCAGCGGACGGCTCCGGATGCCTCGTCCTCGGCATCCCCGTCGAGGAGATCCTCGATGAGCTGATCCTCGTCGCCTCCCGTCAGCAGCTGCGGCGGCTCGGCGTCGGTCGCGACCGCCACGGCACGCACGAGCTGGAATGCGAAGGATGCGACGGAGCGCGCGAGCGGGCCCGAGGTCGCGCGCCCGACGGCGAGCGCGAGGCGGTCGCGCAGCGCCGTCGCCGTCTGGCGGGAGGGCGTCAGGACGACGATGCCGTCGGGGTCGACGCCCGCGGTGACGAGCGCGCTGACGCGCGCGACGAGGGTCTCGGTCTTGCCCGAGCCGGGGGCGCCGACGACGACGCTGGAGGCCGCGGCATCCATCGCCACGACCTCGCGCTGCTGCGGATCGAGGGTGCGCGGAGCAGGCTGCTGCTGCGTGTCGAATGCGCGCGGACTCGCGTCTGCGTCCCCCGGGATCATGACCTCGACGCTAGCGCGGCCGCCGGACATCGGCGTTCGCCCAGAGCGTGCCGGGACCGGCCGATGCCCTCTGTGCCGTGTCGTAGAGTTGCCATGCACCGGGGAGGCACCCCGGCACGCAGGAGGTCATTTCACGTGGAGATCCGCATCGGCATCGCCAACACCGGCCGCGAGCTCACCTTCGAGACGAGCGAGCCCGCCGCCGAACTCAAGAAGTCGGTCGCCGCCGCCCTCGACAGCGGCGCGACGCACGTGAGCTTCACCGATTCCAAGGGCAACTCCTACATCATCCCGACCTCGGGTCTCGCCTTCGTCGAGTTCGGCACCGAAGAGTCGCGCCGCGTCGGCTTCGTCGCCTGACACGACCATGCAGATCCTGCTCGCGTTCATCATCGGCGCCGCGATCGGCATGGCGATCCACTTCCTCGTGCCCGATCGCGGCACCCGCGGTGTCGCGGTGGGACCGATCGTCGGCGCCACAGCCGCGGGGCTCGTGTGGCTCGTGCTGACGTGGGCCGGGGTCGGCATCGACACGCCGTGGCCCTGGCTCTCGGCCCTCATCGCGCCGATCGTCACATGGCCCGTCCTGGCGGTCATGAGCCGCCTGCGCGTGCAGGGCGACGCCCGCCGCAAGGCCGAGCTCAAGCTTCTCTGAGCGTCAGGCCGCGAGTCCCATCGCGTCCATGCGGCGGGAGTGCGCGGCCATGAGCTCCGTGAAGACGGGCTCGACCTTCTCCTCGTCGGCGACCCGCAGCTCGGTCGGGCGCAGCGCCGCCCGCGCGATGAGCAGGGTGTCGCCCACGAGGCGACGACCCCACATGGCGAGCAGGGACTTCCACTCGGGATCGCTCGCGATCGTGGCGCCGATGATCTCGACGATCGCCTGGCGGTCGTCGTCGGCCTGCAGGATGCGCGCGACCCGCCGCCCCGTCTCGCCGTAGCTGGACGCGAGCGCGAGGTAGAAGTCATCCAGCATGCCCGCCGTGATGTGCACCGAGAGCATGGTCTCCTGCGCGCGCACGCCGTGCGTCGCCCGGCGGAACGCGTCGAGCGGCTCGCGGAACGGCAGCATGAGCGCCGTCGGATCGTCGCCCCTCTCGCGGATGACGGCGACGAGACCCTCGTGCTTCTCGAGCGCCGCGCCGGCGGCCTTCGAGAGCGACTCCTTCTGCCCGAGCTCCGGCGTCAGCGCGATCAGCTCGCTGAGCGTCTCGAAGTAGCCGAGCTGCAGGTAGGCCGCCTGCCCGAGGAACGTGTCGATGTCGGGCGCGAGCTCCTCGAAATCGACGCGCGTCGCGCCGCCGAAGTCCCCCCGCGCACGCAGCGCGAGCTTCTCGCCCGAGGGGCGTGACCGCTGCCAGAACCACTTCACCACGCCGAACAGCCTACGGCCGCAGGCATCCGGACCGCTCGCCCGGTATCCTTGACTGGTCCCGGCATCGGATCCGGACCCCCGCGCCTGTGGCTGAGTGAAAGGCGTGGACCCCTCACCCCGGCGGCTTCTCACCGCCAGACAGGCTCATATCGTGACGACCTTCGCCGAACTCGGCGTCGATCAGGACATCGTGGATGTCCTCGCAGCGCGAGGCATCGTGGATGCCTTCCCCATCCAGGAGCAGACGATTCCGCTCGGCCTCCCCGGCCAGGACATCATCGGCCAGGCCAAGACCGGCACCGGCAAGACGTTCGGCTTCGGCATCCCCGTTCTCCAGCGCCTGGGCCAGAACCCCGCCCCGGGCGTCAAGGCGCTCATCGTCGTCCCCACGCGCGAGCTGTGCGTGCAGGTGTACGAAGACATGGACATGCTCGCGTCGGGCCGCTCGACGAGCGTCGTCGCGATCTACGGCGGCAAGGCCTACGAGGGGCAGATCGACCAGCTCAAGGCGGGTGCGCAGATCGTCGTCGGCACGCCGGGGCGCCTCATCGACCTCAACAACCAGCGTCTGCTCGACCTGTCGAACGCGACGGAGGTCGTGCTCGACGAAGCCGACAAGATGCTCGACCTCGGGTTCCTCCCCGACATCGAGAAGATCTTCTCGAAGGTGCCGGCCATCCGTCACACGCAGCTCTTCTCCGCGACGATGCCGGGCCCGATCGTGGCCCTCGCCCGCCGGTTCATGTCGAACCCGATCCACATCCGTGCGACCGATCCCGACGAGGGCCTCACGCAGGCCAACATCAAGCACCTCGTGTACCGCGCGCACTCGCTCGACAAGGACGAGGTCATCGCCCGCATCCTGCAGGCCGAGGGCCGCGGCAAGACGGTCGTCTTCACGCGTACGAAGCGCGCCGCGCAGAAGCTCGTCGACGAGCTCAGCGACCGCGGATTCAACGCCGGCGCCGTGCACGGCGACATGAGCCAGGAGGCCCGCGAGCGTTCGATGGCCGCCTTCAAGGCCGGCAAGAAGGACGTCCTCATCGCGACCGACGTCGCCGCGCGCGGCATCGACGTCGACGACGTCACGCACGTCATCAACCACACGATCCCCGACGACGACAAGACGTACCTCCACCGCGCGGGCCGCACGGGCCGCGCCGGCAAGACCGGCATCGCCGTGACGTTCGTCGACTGGGACGACCTGCACAAGTGGGCGCTCATCAACCGCGCCCTGGAGTTCGGCAAGCCCGAGCCCGTCGAGACGTACTCGTCGAGCCCGCACCTCTACGAGGACCTCGACATCCCCGCAGGCACGAAGGGCCGCATCGCGACGGCACCGAAGACGCAGACCGTGCGCACGCAGCAGCCCGCACGGGCGACGGATGCCGCGGCGGAGGGCGAGACGACGGCCGGCACGAGCCGCCGTCGACGCCGTCGCACGAGCGGGTCGGGCGGCGAGCGCGTCGGGGCGACCTTCGCGGCCGACGCCTCCACCGACGGCGCGGCGCACGAGGGCGCGTCGGGTGCGGCGGACCGCAGCGCCGAAGGTGCGGGCACGCACGACGGCGGAGGCAAGGAGCACCACGACGGCAAGCCGGCTCCGCGTCGGCGTCGTCGCCGTCGCCCGGCCGGCGGCGGGGCGCCCGCGGCATCCTGAATCGGCACGTCGCGTCATGTGCCGCATGAATCATGCGGCGAGGGGCGGCGAAGCGCTAACGTGAGCGCTGAGCGACGCGTGAGCGTCGTGACCCCTCATTGAGAAAGGCACACATCGTGCGATTCATCGACGCCGTGACGACCGGCTACGAGTACCAGGGTTTCTGGGGTTCGTTCTGGGACCTCATCTGGTGGTTCCTCTGGGCATTCGTCTTCGTCGCGTACCTCTTCGCGCTGTTCGCGATCATCTCCGACCTGTTCCGCGACCACAAGCTCAGCGGGTGGTGGAAGGCGGTGTGGATCTTCTTCCTCATCTTCTTCCCCTTCATCACCGCGCTCGTCTACCTGATCGCGCGCGGCAGCGGGATGGCGGAGCGCAGCGCCGCTCAGGCGAAGCAGTTCCAGAAGGCGCAGAACGACTACATCCAGAGCGTCGCGGGCACGAGCCCGTCCGACGAGATCGCGAAGGCGAAGGCACTGCTCGACGCCGGCACGATCACCCAGGCCGAGTACGACAGCATCAAGGCCAAGGCCCTCAGCTAGTCATCCGTCTCGGGAGCGCCCTCGTCCGCCCTCACGGGTAGACGGGGGCGCTTCCCGTTGCGGCATCGACGATGCGTGCGACCATGTCGACCGATGTGGTGTGCTCGCCGGGCAGGTTCGGCTTGCCGAGGCCGTGGTAGTCGCTCGAGCCCGTCACGATCAGGTCGCGCTCGCGGACGAGCTTCTCGAGGGTCCGGATGCCGGGCTCGAGATTCTCACGATGACCGAGCTCGAAGCCGCCGAGGCCGGCGTCCAGCATCCGGTTCAGCAGTCCCTTCGGCAGGACGCCCGCGCGCCCCGCGGGGTGCGCGACGATCGAGACTCCCCCGGCGGCCCGCACGAGTTCGACGGCGGTCACGGGATCGGGGGCGTAGAGCGCGACGTAGTAGTCGCCGCGAGGGCTAAGGATGCTCGCGAAGGCCTCGGCGCGGTCGCGCACGAGTCCGCGGGCGACGAGGGCGTCGGCGATGTGGGGGCGCCCGATCGTCGCTCCGTCCGAGGTCTGCGCGACGATGTCGTCCCACACGAGGTCGAAGTCGCGCGAGATGCGGTCGGCCATGAGACGTGCGCGATCGAGGCGCGACGAGCGGATGCGCGCCGTCTCGGCCCGGAGCCCGGGGGCGTCGGGGTCGATGAGGTAGGCGAGCACGTGAACGCTCCGCCACTCGTGCTTGGCCGACAGCTCCATCCCGGGCAGAAGCGTCATGCCGAGGGATGCCGAGGCCTCGGCCGCTTCGGCCCACCCCGACGTCGTGTCGTGATCGGTGAGCGCGGCCGTGCGCATGCCGTGACGGTGTGCCGCAGCCATGACCTGCGCCGGGGATTCGGTGCCGTCCGACTGCAGCGAATGCAGGTGCAGATCGGCGGGTCCCTCGAAGCGCCGTTCACCCACCATGCTCCGAGCGTACCGGGGGTGTCGCCAGACGGATCTCTCAGAGTCCTGACATAGAGTCGGGCGGGTGCTGCGCCTGCTGGGGATCCTCTTCACCGTGCTCTGCGCGATAGCCGCGGCGGTCCTGACGTTCCCCGGCTTCTTCCGCGTCGAGCGCATCTTCCCGATCGCGCAGATCGTGTCCTTCCGCGGTGTGCTGGCTCTCGCTTTCGCCGCCGCCGCGGTGCTCGCGCTCCTCATCGCCTTCGCGAAGCCCCTGCGGGCGCTCGCGCTCGCACTCGCTCTGCTGGCGGGCCTGGCCGCGGCGACGAACGGCGTCATCCTCGTCTCGCGAGGGCTCGGCGTGCAGGAGCTGCCCGCGAAGACCGAGAGCAGCATCCGGATCCTGACGTGGAACACCGCGGGGCCGGCGACATCCCCCGATCAGATCGCGCGCCTGGCGGTCGCGATGGATGCCGACATCGTCACCCTCCCCGAGACCACCATCGAGACGGGCACGAGCGTCGCGATCGCCATGCGCGAGCTCGGCCGCCCGATGTGGGCGCACCACGCCGAGGATCCGTCGACCGAGTGGGACGCCGGATCGACGACGCTGCTGATCTCGCCCGATCTCGGCGACTACTCGGTCATCGAGTCCTCCGCCGACGGCACGAGCAACACCTCCACCGTGCCGAGCGCGGTCGCGATGCCCGTCTCGGGCGACGGGCCGATCGTCGTCGCGGCGCACGCTGTGGCCCCGCGGCCCGCGTACATGCGCGAGTGGCGCGAGGACCTGCAGTGGCTCGCCGATCAGTGCGCGGACGGCAACGTGATCATGGCAGGCGACTTCAACGCGACCGTCGACCACATGTCGGGCCTGGGCGTCGACGGGGGTGACCTCGGCCGGTGCACGGATGCCGCGGCGTCCACCGGCAGCGGAGCCGTCGGAACATGGTCGAGCGCGTATCCCGCGCTGCTCGGGGCGCCGATCGACCACGTCATGGCCTCCACCCGATGGGTCGCGACGGGCTCGGTGGTCGTGCGCTCGACCGACGACTCCGGCAGCGACCACCGCCCTCTCGTGGTGCAACTGGAGCCTGCTGGCTGAGAGGCGTGCGTGCGAGGATGGATGCATGAGCGACACCTCGACCGAATCCGCCCCCGTGACCTCGTCGACCAACCGTCGGCAGTCGTTCGGACAGGGCTTCCTCGAAGGCATCTCGACAGGCTGGGCGGACCGCCCCGACCTCGCGCCGCCCGTGCGCGAGCAGGCGCCGTACGCGAAGGCGCGCCGCGACGCGGTCTCGGCGGAGTTCCCTGGCAAGCGCCTGGTGATCCCCGCCGGCTCGCTGAAGCAGCGCAGCAACGACACCGACTACCCGTTCCGCGCGCACTCCGCCTTCTCGCACCTCACCGGCTGGGCCTCGGACGCCGAGCCCGACTCGGTGCTCGTGTTCGAGCCGACCGACGACGGTCACGACGTGACCCTGTACTTCCGCGAGCGCGCCGACCGCACGACGAGCGAGTTCTACTCGGATGCCTCGATCGGCGAGTTCTGGATCGGCCCGCGTCCATCGCTCGCCGCCGTCGCCGACGAACTCGGCGTCGCGACGGCGCACATCGACACGTTCGCCTCCGTCGACGGGGAGCTGGTCCTCGACGAGGACGACGACCTGACGCGCGTCGTGTCGGAGCTGCGTCTCATCAAGGACGACTACGAGAAGGCGCAGATGCAGATCGCGGTCGACGTCACCGCCGACGGCTTCGACGACATCGTCGCCAACCTCCCCCGGATCATCGAGCACCCACGCGGCGAGCGCATCGTCGAGGGCGTCTTCCATCAGCGGGCGCGCAGCGACGGCAACACCGTCGGGTACGACACGATCGCGGCATCCGGACCCCACGCCTGCTATCTGCACTGGACCCGCAACGACGGTGCCGTGCTCGAGGGCGATCTCATCCTGGTCGACGCGGGTGTCGAGGTCGACAGCCTGTACACGGCCGACATCACGCGCACGCTGCCGGTCAGCGGCACGTTCACCGACGTGCAGCGCCGCGTGTACGAAGCCGTTCGCGAGGCCGCCGACGCGGCGTTCGCGATCGCGCAGCCCGGCGCCAGGTTCAGCGATCTCAATCGAGCGGCGTGGGAGGTCATCGCGAAGCGGACGGCCGAGTGGGGCATCCTCCCCGTCACCGCGGACGAGTCGATGGACCCCGAGACGGGGCACCACCACCGCCGCTGGATGGTGCACGGCACGAGCCACCACCTCGGCATCGACGTGCACGACTGCGCGCAGGCGCGCCGCGAGCTCTATGCCGGCGGCACGCTCGAGGCGGGCATGGTGTTCACGATCGAGCCGGGCCTGTACTTCCAGATCGACGACGTCACCGTGCCCGAGGAGTACCGCGGGATCGGCGTGCGCATCGAGGACGACATCCTGCTCACCGAGGACGGCCCCGTGAACCTCTCTGCGGCGATCCCCCGCACGGCCGACGAGGTCGAGGCATGGATCGCACGGCTGCGCGCGTGACCATCACTCCCCCACCGTCGTTCACGACCCGCCCGACCCTGACGGGCACGTTCGGGATGACGGCATCCACCCACTGGCTCGCCACGGCGACGGCGCAGGCCGTGCTCGAGCGCGGCGGCAACGCGTTCGACGCCGTCGTGGCGGGCGGGTTCGTGCTGCATCTCGCCGAACCGCACCTCAACGGACCGGGCGGTGACCTGGTGGGCGTCTTCGCGACCGCGGCCGACCCGGGAACACCGGTCGTGCTGATGGGCCAGGGGCCGGCGCCGCAGGGCGCGACCATCGAGCACTTCCGGGCCGAAGGACTCGACCTCGTGCCGGGCGCGGGCGGACTCGCGGCGGCGGTGCCGGGAGCGGTGGATGCCTGGCTCGTGCTGCTGCGCGATCACGGCACGTGGGAGGTCGGCGACGTCCTGGCCTACGCGATCGACTACGCGCGCACGGGCATCCCGCTCGTGCCGCAGGTGCTGGCGACCATACGTCGTGTGCGCGCGCTCTTCGAAGACGATTGGCCCTCCTCAGCCGACCTGTGGCTGCCCGCACTCGACGGCGGGATCTTCCGCAATCCCGCCTACGCCGACGTGCTGGACGGGCTCGTGCACGCGTCGTGCACGGTGCGCGACGACGGCCCCGTGGGCCGGGCGGCACGCATCGACGCCGCGCGGACGGAGTGGAAGACCGGACTCGTCGCGCACGCGGCATCCACGTTCCTCCAGCAGCCGCACCGGCACTCGACCGGCGGTCTGCACGCGGGGGTCATCGCTCCCGCCGACTTCGCCGCGTTCGATGCGGGGTACGAGGATGCCGTCACGGCGACGTTCCGCGGCGCGACCATCGCGAAGGCGGGTTCCTGGACGCAGGGGCCGGCTCTGCTGGAGGCGCTGCGGATCCTCGACGGGCTGCCCGAAGAGGCGATCGACCCGTCCACCGAGCTCGGCGCGCACCACCTGATCGAGGCGCTCAAGCTCGCGCTCGCGGATCGCGACGCATACTTCGGCGACGGGGCCGCGGTCGACGAACTGCTGACGGATGCCGTCATCGAGGCGCGGCGCGCTGACATCGGCGCGCACGCGTCAGCGGAGTTCCGGCCGGCGGTCCTCGAGGGCCGCGCGGCGTTCGAGCCGCCACTCGTGCGCGGAGAATCGGGTCTCGGCGAGCCGACCGTCGACCGCACCGGTCAGACGCGGGGCGACACGTGCCACATCGACGTCATCGACCGCTGGGGCAACATCGTCGCGGTCACGCCGTCGGGCGGTTGGCTGCAGTCGTCGCCGACGATCCCCGAGCTCGGCTTCTGCCTCGGCACGCGCCTGCAGATGACGTGGCTCGACGAGTCCTCGCCGTCCGCCCTGCGGCCGGGTGAGCGACCGCGTACGACTCTGACTCCGACGCTCGTGCTCCGTGACGGGAAGGCCGTCATGGCCATCGGGACGCCCGGAGGGGACCAGCAGGAGCAGTGGCAGCTGCCGGTGCTCGTGCGCATGCTCGCGGGCGGCCATGCTCCCCAGCAGGCGATCGACGCGCCGTCACTGCACACGACCGCGCTGATCGACTCGTTCTGGCCGCGCACCTGGGATCCCACCGGCGTGGTCGTCGAGGATCGACTCGGAGAGGACGTGATCGAGGGACTGGTGCGCCGCGGTCACACGGTCACCCGCGCGGGCGACTGGGCTCTGGGTCGCGTGTCAGCCGTGGGTCGGGATGCCGCGACCGGGCTGCTCTGGGCCGCGGCCAACCCACGTGGCATGCAGGGCTACGCGGCGGGCCGCTGAGTCAGCGCTCGATCTCGGCGAGGCCCCGATCCACGGGTGACCTGCGCGACCGGTCAGGACCGGGCGCGGATCCAGTCCGCGACGAGCGGAGCGAGCTCCTCGCCGATCTGGTCCGCCGGCCGCTTGCGACCCTTCACCTCGAACGAGTGGCCGCCGCCGTCGATCCATGCGATCTCGGCGTCCTGACACGACGCGACGGCGTCCCGCAGCTGCGCGTGCGGGTCGATGAAGGGGTCGTTCGTGCCCTCGACGAACAACTGCGGCGGAGCGACGTCGGGCAGGTGCGCGACACGTGCCTTCGACGGATCCCCGGGCGGATGCAGCGGATACCCGAGATACACGAGCCCCGCCGGCGCGATCGCGCCCTCCGCAGCCGCCATCGACGCCATGCGGCCGCCGTACGACTTGCCGGAGGCCCAGAACGGGAGCTCCGGAGCCTCCGACGTCAGCGCATCCGCGACCGCGCGCCACGTTGCGACGGCATGGGCGGCGGGGCCGGGCATCCGGCGCCCCGCCTCGACGTACGGGAAGTTGAACCGCAGCGTCGCGAAGCCCTCGGCCTGCAGTCCGCTCGCGAAGCCGAGGAGGAAGGGATGCCGGTACCCGGCGCCCGCCCCGTGGGCGATCGCGACGATCGCCGACGGATCGACGGGGGCTTCGAGGTCGGCGGAGACCTCGACGGGTCCGGCCGGGAGGTCGACCGAGATGCGCATCAGGCGGCGGCGTCGGGCCGTGCCGCGCGAGGGGCCTCGTCACGCGCCGTGTCCGAGGGCGAGTCCTCCGTCGCGTGCGCCTGCGTGGCAGCCCCGCTCGTGGCCCCCGCGTCGGCATCGGGGCCGTCACTGCCCGACGCGCGGTCGGCGGAGTCATCCGCGTCATCCGGAGCCGTCTTCGCTTCGTCGGGGTCGACCCGCTGCCCGTACTGCGGGCGGTCGTCCACGGGCGCGGGCGTCGCCGCCGGCGCGGGAGCGACCGGAGCGGCGGGAGGCGAGACCGGACCGAGGACCTGACGGGCGCGCTGCACGCTCGAGGCGGCCACCGTGACCTCGTAGCGATCGGCGACGACCTGGGTCACCGAGGCGAAGTCGCGACGGCGGCGCACGAACGAGTACGTGATGATGCTGAGGAGCATGCCCAGCGCGATGCCGACGAAGAGCACGCCGACGAACGCCTGGATCGGCACCGACGGCGAGCCGATGACGAGGATGGCGGAGAAGAGCAGACCGAGGAGCACGCCGTTGATCGCGCCGGAGCGCGCTGCCGTGGCATAGCCGAGCCGACCCGTGACCCGCTCGACCGAGCGGAGGCCCTGCCCCACGATCGCGATGTCGCGAGCGGGGACATCGGCCGCGATGAGCGTCGAAACGGCCTTCTGCGCCTTCTCGTACGCCGTGAACTCCGCGACCGTCTGCCCGACATCGTCGGGTCCTTGCGGGAAGCGTCCGCCCATCATCGTCATTACCCCATTCTCCCACGGAGGCGGGGCTACGCTGGGACGTGTGAGCACGCAGAGGGTCTTCGTCGCGCGCCTGACCGGGTGCTCCGTTTTCGACCCCGCAGGCGACCGACTCGGCAAGGTCCGCGACGTCGTGGTGATCTACCGCAAAGACGACCCGCCTCGGGTCATCGGCCTCATCGTCGAGATCCCGGGACGCCGTCACGTCTTCGTGTCGATCAACCGCGTCACCTCGATCGCGACGGGTCAGGTCATCACGACCGGCCTCATCAATGTCCGCCGCTTCCAGCAGCGCGGCGGTGAGGTGCGGGTGCTCGCGGAGCTCATCGGCCGCAAGGTGTTCTTCACCGACGGCTCGGGGGGCGCGCAGATCGAAGACGTCGCGATCGAGCGCAACCGCCTCGGCGAGTGGGATGTCGGGCAGCTGTTCCTCCGCAAGCCGCGCACCAGCGCCTCGCCCTTCGCCAAAGGACCGACGACGTTCGCCAACTGGAGCGACGTGCGCGAGAGCGCCGTGCCCGGCGAGGCGCAGTCGGCCGAGCAGCTCGTCGCCAGCTATTCGGAGCTCAAGGCCGCCGACCTGGCGAACACCCTCCTCGATCTGCCCGAGGAGCGGCTCTTCGAAGTCGTCGACGAACTGTCGGACGACCGCCTCGCCGACGCGCTGGAGGAGATGCCCGAAGACGAGCAGGTGCACATCCTCGAGAGCCTCGACGACGAGCGCGCCGCCGACATCCTCGATGCGATGGAACCGGATGACGCGGCCGACGTCCTCGGCCAGCTCTCGGAGGAGCAGCGCGAGGAGCTCCTCGACCTCATGGAGCCCGAAGAGGCCGAAGACGTCCGCGCACTCCTGAAGTACAGCCCCGACACCGCCGGCGGCCTCATGACGCCTGAGCCGATCGTCCTCTCGGCCGACGCGACCGTCGCCGAGGCGCTCGCCCTGATCCGCCGTCACGAACTGCATCCCGCTCTCGCCGCCGCCGTCTTCGTCACGCTCCCGCCGTACGAGACGCCCACCGGCCGGCTGCTGGGCACCGTGCACTTCCAGCGGATGCTGCGCTACCCGCCGCACGAGCGTCTCGGCGCGATCATCGACGATTCGCTCGAGCCCGTGCCCGCCGCCGCGTCGGCGGCAGAGGTCGCGCGCATGCTCGCGAGCTACAACCTCGTCTCGCTCCCCGTCGTCGATCAGGCCCGTCGCCTCGTCGGCGCCGTCTCCGTCGACGATGTGCTCGACTACCTGCTGCCCGAAGACTGGCGCTCGCACGATGACGACGCGGAGGAACGCGTCGCGACGACGACGGGCGCCGTCCCGAGGAGGCGCTGATGGCGAAGACGTCCCGGCTCCCCTCGCTCGACGCGCCCCGCGGGCGCTCGGGGATCATCAGCCGCAACCCGCGCCCGTCGCAGGATCGCTTCGGCCGGTTCTCCGAGGCCTTCGCCCGGGGAATGGGCACCTCGGGATTCCTCATCGGCATGACGGTGTTCGTCGCGGTCTGGCTCGCGTGGAACACCCTCATGCCGGTCGAGTGGCAGTTCGACCCGCGCGCGACGAACTTCACCCTGTTGACCCTGATCCTCTCGCTGCAGGCGTCGTACGCCGCGCCCCTCATCCTGCTCGCCCAGAACAGGCAGGACGACCGCGACCGCGTGCAGATCGAGCAGGACCGCCAGCGCGCCGAGCGCAACCTGGCCGACACCGAGTACCTGGCGCGCGAGATCGTCGCTCTGCGCCTGACGGTGAAGGACTTCCATGATGAGGTCGTGACGAAGGACGCCCTGCGCTCCGAACTGCGGCAGCTGCTCGATCGCCTCGACGAGCGCGACGGGCGCGATCCGGAAGCGCTGCGCACGCGCGAAGAGCGCCGATGACGGAGACGGATGCCGCAGCCGCTGTCCGGCGCGCCGTCGGGGCGGTCGTCGACCCCGAGCTGCGTCGGCCCCTCGCCGACCTCGACATGCTGCGCGACATCTCCGTCGACGGTGGCGTGGCCCGCGTGGGCATCGCGCTGACGATCGTCGGCTGCCCGGCCGCGGAACGCATCTCGAGCGATGTGCGGGCGGCCGCGGCATCCGTCCCCGGCATCGCCGATGTCGCTCTCGACGTGGGCGTCATGTCCCCCACCGAACGCAAAGCGTTGACCGAGCGCCTGCGCGGCGGGCGGGCGCGAGAGATGCCCTTCGGCCCCGGCACCCTCACTCGCGTCATCGCCGTGACGAGCGGCAAGGGGGGCGTCGGCAAGTCGACGATCACGGCGAACCTCGCCGTCGCGCTCGCCGCGCGCGGGCTCGCCGTCGGCCTCGTGGACGCCGATGTGCACGGTTTCTCGATCCCCGGCCTCATGGGCCTCGTCGACGAGCGCGGTGCGGTGCCGCAGCCCACGCGCATCGACGACCTCATGCTCCCGCCCGTCGCGCACGGGGTGAAGGTGATCTCGATCGGCATGTTCCTGCGCCGCTCCGCCGGCGACGAGCCGCTCGGTGCCGTCGCATGGCGCGGGCCGATGCTCCACCGCACGGTGCAGCAGTTCCTGACCGATGTCTACTTCGGCGACCTCGACGTGCTGCTGCTCGACATGCCGCCGGGCACGGGCGATGTCGCCATCTCCGTGGGTCAGCTGCTGCCGAACGCCGACGTGCTCGTGGTGACGACGCCGCAGGCCGCGGCATCCGACGTCGCCGTCCGCTCCGGGCTCGTGGCGCGGCAGACCGGCCAGCGCGTCATCGGCGTGGTCGAGAACATGGGTCCGCTCGAGCTGCCGGACGGATCGGTGCTCGCGCTCTTCGGCGAGGGCGGCGGTGCGCAGGTCGCCGCGGCACTCGACACCGCCATGCTCGCGTCGGTTCCACTGAGCGCGGCGCTGCGGGCGGACGGGGATGCCGGCACCCCCGTCGTCATCGCCGACCCCGGCGACCCCGCGGCGCGCGTGATCGACCAGCTCGCGGGCCGGATCGCATCGGAGCCGCGCGGCCTCGCCGGCAAGGCGCTGCCGGTCAGGCTCGGCTAGGTGTTCTTCCCCGACACGTTGTGATCACGTGAGGTGAGCGAAGACCTCCGGGACGATGTGGGTACCACCCTCACATCGGATCCACGGAGGTCTTCGTGACTCACGCTAACGCGCCCTTGACGCCCGAGGGGCGTCGTCGTCTTGCTTCTCTGATCGTCGACCAGGGTTGGGCGGTGCGGCGTGCTGCGGAACGCTTTCAATGCTCGCCGGCGACCGCTTCAAGGTGGTCGCGGCGATATCGGGCCGGATTGCCGTTGACGGACCGCAGCTCAAGGCCGTGCCGGCAGCCGAACCGTTCGTCTCAACACTTGGAGCGCCGCATCGTCGCGTTGCGGTTCACCCGACGGTGGGGACCGCACCGCATCAGCTATCACTTGCACGTTCCGCGGTCGACAGTCGGTCGGGTTCTGTCCCGGTATCGGATGCCGCTACTACACCACCTCG
>NZ_JBIMKU010000003.1:0-506642 GCF_051860965.1 Microbacterium sp. | reverse complement strand
CGCGTTCACAACCTCACGGGGAAGAACAGCTAGGTCGCTTCGGAGTCGTACGGCGGCACCGCGCCCGCGCGGAACGGCGACGGCACAGGAGCCTCGAGCGGGGGCGTCGCCACGGCCGGCGCCTTCGTCATCGCGTTCGGCGAGACGGGCTTCACCACGGGCGAATCGTCGAGCAGCGCCTCGCGGATGATGCGGCGCGGGTCGTATTGACGGGGGTCGAGCGTCTTCCAGTCGACGTCGTCGAACTCATCGCCCATCTCGTCGCGCACCCGGGTGCGCGCGGACGAGATCCAGTCGCGCGCGCGCTTCGTGAAGGTGGCGAGCACCTCGGCGTAGCGGGGAAGTCGTTCCGGGCCGATCACGAGCGCTGCGACGAGGCCGATCAGCAGCAGCTTCTCGATCGTGAGCCCGAAGAACATGAAGCAAGGTTACCGCCGCGCCTGAGCGGGAGGCGCACCGGCGACGCCTAGGCTGTGCACGAAGGAGCCACCATGAGCGGACAGGATGCGAACCAGCGGTTCGCCGAAGAGGCGACGATCGAGCCGGAGCACATCTCGAGGGCGCGAACGCACGCCCTCGAGCTCGGCGCGTCGCCGATCAGCCCTGCCGTCGGGGCGCAATGCGCCGTGCTGGCCGCGGCATCCCAGGCCCTCAACATCGTCGAGATCGGCACAGGAGCCGGCGTGTCCGGGCTCTGGCTGCTGCACGGCTCGCCTCGCGCGACCCTCACGACGATCGACAAGGAGCCGGAGCACCTGGGCGCCGCACGCCAGGCGTTCGCCGACGCCAGGATCCCCGCGGCCCGCGCCCGGTTCATCACGGGGCGCGCCGCCGAGGTGCTCCCCCGCATGAACGAAGCGTCGTACGACATCGTGCTCGTGGATGCCGATCCCGAGGGCGTCATCGAGTACGTCGAGCACGGCCTGCGGCTCGTGCGCGCCGGCGGCACGGTGCTCGTTCCGCGGGTGCTCGCCGGCGGCGCGGTCGCAGACCCCGTCCGCCGCGACGCCGTCACGACGGCGTACCGCTCGCTCATCCAGGAGACGCAGTCCTCCCCCGCCGTGATCGGCGCCCTGTCGATCGTCGGCGAAGGGCTGCTGCAGCTGACGACGCTGCCCCGGGACTGACGGAGCATACGCGAAACGGCCGGTCAGATGACCGGCCGTTTCGTGTCGACGACGTCTCAGACGGGAGCGACGACTCCGCCCAGAACGTCGTAGAGCTCCTTGGCCTCAGCGTCGTTCACAGAGACGACGAGACGCCCTCCTCCTTCGAGCGGCACACGCACGATGATGAGGCGGCCCTCCTTGACGGCCTCCATCGGCCCGTCTCCGGTTCTCGGCTTCATGGCTGCCATAGCGGCTCCCTTTCGTCAGGTCTTGACTGACAGTTTACCGAACGCACGGACACGACGAGGCGCTCTTGCCTCTCAGGGGATCTGCCAGTAGGCGTTCGCGAGCGCGTACATGTTGTAGATCCACCACCATTGCAGCGCTATTCCGACGACCAGCACGCCCACCCGCCACGGCCGCGAGCGCGGTATCGCGACCGCTCCCCACAGGGGCGAGAGCGGCACGAGCAGCCGGAACACGCTCGACTGCGGGAAGAACACGAGCAGCAGATACACCAGATAGCTGGCCGACCAGAGCCGGATATCGGGTCCGAGGCGCTTCACGTGCGGCTCGAACAGCAGCAGCGCCGCGAGGCCGAGGACCAGGATGCCCAGCGCGACATACCCCGTGACGGCCGTGAGTCCCCAGGTCTGGAACCAGAATCCCGCGGCGAGCACCCATCCCTCGAACGGGATGAAGTGCGCGGAGGCGTCGCCGATCCAATTGCGCCGCCACGCGAGTTCGGTCGCGAGGTAGGCGCCGGCATCCCCCGTCACGAAGCCCGCGATCAGCTGCCATGAGAAGCCCACGACGACGGCGAGCAGCCCGGCGAGCACGATGTGCACGATCTGCCGGGTCGGCAGAGGCTCGGTGCGTCGCGTGAGCCAGCGATGGATGCCGTGCAGTCCGAGGAACAGGGCGAACGCCAGCACGCCGGGCCGCGTATAGCCCATGAGCGGGATCAGCAGGTACAGCCATGCGTACCGGCGGCGCATCACCGCCAGGATGCTGAGGAACAGCATCAGGAGGAAGAGCGATTCGGCGTAGCCGACCTGGAAGAGCGCGGCGAGGGGCCCGGAGGCGAAGAACAGCACCGCCCAGAGCGCGGATCCCTCGTCGAGGCGCGGCCGCAGCATCCGGAACAGCACGAGGCAGGCGAAGAACCCCGCGACCAGCGAGATGAACACGGCGCCGGCTCCCCACGCACCGAGCGGGATGCCGATCAGCCGAGCGAGATATGCGTAGATCGGCATGAACGCCCACGCGTTCTCGGCGACCTGACCCGCGTCGTTGGTCGGCAGGTCGACGGGGTACCCGTTGACGGCCGCGTACCAGTACCACTGCGCGTCCCAGCCCAGGGCGAGCGAGCCGAGTGTCGCGTTCTCGCCGAAGCGCGACGTGGGCCCGGAGAGCTCGGCCGCGATCAGGAAGAAGCCGGTCGTCACCAGTCGCGAGAGGACGTAGAGGATGCCGATCCGCACCGGGATCGGACTCTCCCTCCACGAGAGGGCGAATCGTCGCCGGGGTGGTGCCGGTTCGATCAGGTCAGCCACGCACGGAGTCCGCGCTCGACGTCCACGATGTGGGCGAGCGGCACGCGTTCCTCGTCGTGATGGGCGAGGTGCGGGTCGCCCGGACCGTAGTTGACCGCGGGGACGCCCATCGCCGAGAAGCGCGCGACGTCGGTCCAGCCGTACTTGGGACGCGGGTCCCCGCCCACGGCCGCGAGGAACTCCTGCGCCAGCGGCGCGTCCAGGCCCGGGCGTGCTCCGGGCGCGATGTCGACGACATCCACCTCGAAGCCGTCGAACACGCTCCGCACGTGGGCGACCGCCTCGTCGGCGGAGCGGCTCGGCGCGAAGCGGTAGTTGACCTCGATCTCGCACAGGTCGGGGATCACGTTGCCCGCGATCCCGCCGTCGATACGGACGGCGTTCATGCCCTCGCGGTACTCGAGACCGTCGACGAGGATCTCGCGCGGGCGGTATTCGGCGAGACGGGTGAGCACGGGAGCGGCCTTGTGGATCGCGTTCTCGCCGATCCAGGCGCGGGCGCTGTGGGCGCGGACGCCGTGCGTGCGCACGATCGCACGGAGATTGCCGTTGCATCCCCCCTCGACGGTGCCGTTCGACGGCTCGCCGAGGATCGCGAAGTCGGCCTCGAAGAGGTCGGGTCGTGTGCGGGCGAGTCGCGTCAGGCCGTTGAGGTCGGCGTCCACCTCCTCGTGGTCGTACCACATCCACGTGAGGTCGACGCGAGGGTCGGAGAGATCGTGCGCGAGCTTGAGCTGCACCGCGACACCGGCCTTCATGTCGACGGTGCCGCGACCCCAGATGAACGGCTCGCCGTCGATCGCGATGTCGCGGGTGGGCACGTTGCCGTTGATCGGCACGGTGTCGATGTGCCCCGCGATCGCGACGCGCTGCGCGCGGCCCAGATTCGTGCGGGCGACGATCGTGTCGCCGTCGCGGTAGACCTCGAGGTGGGGCAGCGCGAGCACGGCCTCGTGGATGAGGTCGGCGAGCGTCGTCTCGTCGTCGGAGACGCTCGGGATGTCGCAGATCGTGCGGGTGAGGTCGATCGAGGGCGCTGTCAGATCGAGCTTCGGCATCCCCCGAGTCTAGTTTTGCCGCCGGCCGTTGCGAACCCACGCTCCTCGCGCGCCCGCACACCGTCGCGAACCCACGCACTTTCCGCGAACCCACGCACATGCGTCGACGAAAGCGAGTGGGTTGGCGACGATCGGGTGGGTTCGGCAGCGGTCAGTCACCCCGGTAGCGTTGAGGCATGAGCGACGAGCGTTGGGTGTGGGGTTTCGGACTCGCGACGAGTGCAGCGGACGGCACCGTGCTCGACACCTGGTTCCCGGCTCCTGCGCTCGGGCGCATCCCGCTCGGACTCGACCCCGCGATCGCCCCCGACGAGCTCGACCGCCTCGCCGTGCCCGACGAGCGTCGGGCGGTCTCGGTCGACGTCGTGCTCATCGAGTCGGACCTGGATGCCGCGCCCGAATCGACGTCGGACGCCTACCTGCGCCTGCAGGCGCTCTCGCACCGGCTCGTGCGACCGAACGACGTCGATCTGACCGGCATCTTCGGCCACCTGCCGAACGTCGCGTGGACGAGCGCGGGCCCGATGCATCCCGACGACCTGACGCGTCTGCGGCCCTTCCTGCAGCGCGACGGCATCCAGGTGCAGGGGCTCGACAAGTTCCCCCGCCTGCTCGACTACGTCACCCCGCCGGGTGTGCGGATCGCCGACGCGAGCCGTGTGCGGCTGGGGGCCTACCTCTCCCCCGGCACGACCGTCATGCACGAGGGCTTCGTCAACTTCAACGCCGGCACGCTCGGCGCCTCGATGGTCGAGGGGCGGATCTCGCAGGGCGTCGTCGTCGGCGACGGCAGCGACATCGGCGGCGGGGCATCCATCATGGGCACGCTCTCGGGCGGCGGATCGCACCGCGTGTCGATCGGCGCGCGCTCGCTGCTCGGGGCGAACGCGGGCGTCGGCATCTCGATCGGCGACGACTGCGTCGTCGAGGCCGGCCTCTACGTCACGGCGGGCTCGAAGATCGTGCTCGCCGACGAGGCTCCACGCGCCGACGGCGCGAAGCCCGTCGTCAAGGGCGCGGAGCTCTCGGGGCGCAACGGCATCCTCTTCCGCCGCAACTCCGTGACGGGCGCGATCGAAGCCGTCCGCCGGGCCGGCGCGGGCGTCACGCTGAACGAGGCGCTCCACGCCTGAGGGCGCAGCGCACACGGGGCCTATGCTCAGGGAATGAGCAAGCGTCTCGACAAGAAGATCTACGAAACCGAGCTGAAGGCCCTGCAGGCGAAGCTCGTCGACATGCAGGCGTGGGTGCAGTCGTCCGGCGCCCGTATCGTCGTGATCTTCGAGGGGCGGGATGCCGCGGGCAAGGGCTCCACGATCAAACGCATCACCGAGTACCTCAACCCCCGTGTCACGCGCATCGCCGCTCTCCCCGCGCCGACCGAGCGCGAGAAGACGCAGTGGTACTTCCAGCGCTACATCGCGCAGCTCCCCGCCGCGGGTGAGATCGTGCTGATGGACCGCTCCTGGTACAACCGGGCGGGCGTCGAGCACGTCATGGGGTACTGCTCGAACGCCGAGTACCACCGCTTCCTGCACCAGGTGCCCATCTTCGAGCGGATGCTCGTCGAGGACGGCATCATCCTGCTGAAGTACTGGTTCAGCGTCTCGGACGTCGAGCAGGAGAACCGGTTCCAGTCCCGCAACGAGGATCCGATGCGCAGGTGGAAGCTGAGCCCGAACGACGTGCTGTCGATCACGAAGTGGGAGGACTACTCCCGCGCGAAGGACACGATGATGGTCCAGACCGACATCCCGGAGGCGCCGTGGTTCGAGGTCGACAACGAGGACAAGCGCCGGGGTCGGATCAACATGATCCATCACCTGCTGTCGAAGATCCCCTACGCCGAGGTCGAGCGTCCCGAGATCGAGATCCCCGAGCGTCCGGAAGCCGGAGGCTACGAACGGCCTCCCCGCGACCGCGGCGAGATCGTGGACGACTACGCGTCGAGCCTCACCGCTTGACCTTCACACGGTGTCAGGGTCGAACGTGGTCTCCATCATGTACACCATCGGAGAGTTCGCCGCCTACGGACGAGTGAGCGCCCGGATGCTGCGCCACTACGACAAGATCGGGCTCCTCGAGCCCCATCGCGTCGACGAGTACACGGGCTACCGCCGCTACGACCCCGCTCAGCTCGCACAGCTGCTGCGGATCGTCGAGCTGCGCGAACTCGGCTGCTCGCTCGACGACGCCGCCGCTGTGCTGGGTGCCGATGACGAGGAGGCGGCCCTGCGGGTCGTCCTGGCTCGCCGCCGGAACGAGCTCGCGGAGGCGGTGGCAGCAGACACCGAACGCATCGCCCGCATCGACGCGCGGCTCTCCCTCACGGAAGGAACCACACCCATGCCCGACATCACCTACACGAGCCTGCCCGCCGTGACCGTCTACGCCGCGACCGCCGTCGCCGGAGGGATGGGACCGCAGTTCGTCTCCCCCGTCGTCGACGAGATCCTGCCGCCGCTCCTGCGCGCGCTGCAGGAGTCCGGCGTCGAGTTCCACGAGCCCGGAACGTTCTGGTACGAGCCGGTCGAGGGCACAGACGGACTCCGGGTGTGGGTCTCCTGGATCGCGGGCGACGAGCCGGTCGAGAACGAGGCCTGGCAGATCGTCGAGCTTCCCGCCGTCGAACACGCGGCGATCTACGACTACCGCGGCGACATGCCCGGCATCGGCGGCGCGTACCACGAGTTCATGACGAGCCTCGCTGAGGCGGGCGTCGAGCTCGCGGGCCCGAGCCGCGAGGTCTACCTCGAGTCCGAGCCGCTGCCGCAGTCCGAGTGGCTCACGCAGCTGCAGCAGCCGATCGTGTCTCCGCCCGCGCGTTGACGCTCAGTCCCTCAGCCGTACCGACAGGCACGTGACGCAGCCCTCGAGCTTCTCGAACTCACTGACATCGGCCGTCACGACCTCGAGGCCGCGCGCGCGATACAGCGCCGCGGTCTCGGGGGCGTCCGACGACATGAGCACCGTGCCCTCGTCGAGCACGACGACCGCCGTGCCGTGCTCTTCGGGGACGCCGAGGAAGACCGGGAACAGCGCCGCGTCGTCGACCAGCGGCTCGAAGCCCACGACCGTCCCGTCCGGCAGAGCCGTCACGCCCGACTTGAGGTGCAGCACTCTCGTGACGGGGATCTCGACGACCGTCCAGCCGCGAGGTGCGAGCAGGTCGCGCAGCTGCGCGATGCCCGCAGCGTTCGTGCGGGATGACGCGCCGACGTAGACCGTGCGCCCGACCTTCAGCACGTCGCCGCCGTCGAGCGTTCCGGGCGCGTCGATGGTGGCGTAAGCGATTCCGGATGCCTCGACCGCCGCCCGCACGGTGGCGGCCTCGCCGCGGCGCGACTCCGCTCCGGCCCGGCACAGGGCCGCGAAGTCGCCGAACACGACCACGGCGTCCTCGACGAAGACGCCGTCCGGGTGCGCATCGGCGGGGTCGACCTCGATGACCTCCCACCCGCGCGAGCGGTAGACGTCGACGTACGCCTCCCACTGCTTCCGGGCGAGCGCAGGATCGACCGCGACGCGATCGAGGTGGGTCAGCTCCCCCTCGGCGAGCAGCGGCGACGGAGGGCGGACGAGAAGTCGGGGCATCCCCCGACCCTAGCGTCAGACGCCCGGGTAGTTCCGCTCGGGAGCGCCCACGTAGAGCTGCTGCGGACGGCCGATCTTGGTCTGCGGGTCGTGCTGCATCTCGCGCCAGTGTGCGAGCCAGCCGGGCAGCCGGCCGATCGCGAAGAGCACCGTGAACATGCGCGTCGGGAAGCCCATCGCCTTGTAGATCACGCCCGTGTAGAAGTCGACGTTCGGGTAGAGGCGACGCTCCTTGAAGTAGTCGTCGTTGAGCGCGATCTCCTCGAGCTCCTTCGCGAGATCGAGGAGCGGATCGCTCACGCCGAGCGCCGAGAGCACCTCGTCGGCGGACTCCTTCACGAGCTTCGCGCGCGGGTCGTAGTTCTTGTAGACCCGGTGTCCGAAGCCCATCAGCTTGACGCCGTCCTCCTTGTTCTTCACGCGCTCGACGAAGCGCTGCACGCTCTCGCCCGAATCGCGGATGCGCGCGAGCATGTCGAGCACGGCTTCGTTGGCGCCGCCGTGGAGCGGGCCGTAGAGGGCGTTGATGCCGGCGGAGATCGAGGAGAACTGATTCGCACCGGTCGATCCGACGAGCCGGACCGTGGACGTCGAGGCGTTCTGCTCGTGGTCCTCGTGCAGGATCAGCAGACGCTCGAGCGCGCGCGACATGACGGGGTCGACCTGATAGACCTCGCTGAGCACGCCGAAGTTGAGCTTGAGGAAGTTGTCGACGAAGCTCAGCGAGTTGTCGGGGTAGAGGAAGGCCTGGCCGATGCTCTTCTTGTGCGCGTACGCCGCGATGACGGGCAGCTTCGCGAGCATGCGGATCGTGTTCAGCTCGACGTGCTCGGGGTTGTGCGGGTCGGACTGGTTCTCGTAGTAGGTCGACAGCGCCGACACGGCCGACGACAGCACCGACATGGGGTGCGCCGTGTGCGGGAGCGCGGAGAAGAAGCGCTTGAGGTCTTCGTGGAGCAGCGTGTGCCGGCGGATCTTCTCGTCGAACTCGCCCAGCTCGTCTGCGGTCGGCAGCTCGCCGTACAGCAGGAGCCACGCGACCTCGAGGTAGCTGGAGTTCTTCGCGAGCTGCTCGATCGGGTACCCGCGGTAGCGCAGGATTCCCTGGTCGCCGTCGATGAAGGTGATCGCCGACTTGGTGGCCGCCGTGTTCACGAACCCGTAGTCGAGGGCCGTATGCCCCGTCTGGCGCGTGAGCGTCGAGACGTCGATGCTCGGCACGCCGTCGGTGCCGCGCAGCACCGGGAACTCGGCCGTGCGATCGCCGACGGTCAGAACGGCCTTGTCGTGCTGGGTGCTCGCGTCGGTCACGCCGCCTCCTCGCGCTGGTGTGGTCTGCGGGGGTGTCGCCCCTCCGGACAGCCGATGACGACCCGGGGGACGGACGCGAGGACACGGGATGCCGCGTCAGCGCGCTATTACAGCCTAACGGGCCGAGGAACCTATCGCGGACACCGCCAAACAGACAGGGGATCGCCTGTAGGAACCCTTAGAGTGCCACTGAACGCAGTCGGTCGGCGGCCGCGTCGATGCGCTCGTCGGTCGCGGTCAACGACAGACGCACGTGCCGCGGATAGTGCGACCCGTAGAAATGCCCTGGTCCTGCCAGGATGCCGAGGGCCGCGAGACGACCCATGCTGTCCCACGCGTCGCGCCCCTCGGTCGCCCACAGGTAGAGTCCGCCCTCGCTGCCGTCGATGCGGAAACCGGCCGCCTCGATGGCGGGCTTCAGCACCTCGCGACGCCGGCGGTACCGCTCCTTCTGCGTCGCGACGTGCTCATCGTCGGCCAGCGCGACCGTCATGGCCCGCTGCACCGGAGCAGGCAGCATGAGCCCCAGGTGCTTGCGTCCGGTGAGCAGTCGCTCGACGATCGCGGGATCGCCGGCGAGGAACGCCGCACGGTACCCGGCGAGATTCGACTGCTTGCTGAGCGAGTACACCGACAGGATGCCGCGCAGCTCGCCGTCCGTGACCCGCGGGTCCAGCACCGACGGAATCGGCTCGGCATCCCACGGGGCATCCCACCCGAGCTCGGCGTAGCACTCGTCGGACGCGATGACGGCGCCGAGCTCGCGTGCCCGGGTCACCGCGGCGCGGAGGGATGCGGCATCCATCACCCGTCCGTCGGGGTTGCCCGGCGAATTGATCCAGACGAGCTTCGTACCCGTGGGCCACTCGGCCGGGTCGTCGGCGGCGAGAGGTGTCGCGCCCACGAGCCGCGCGCCGACCTCGTACGTGGGGTATGCGGCGCGCGGGTGGACGACGACGTCGCCGGATCCGAGGCCGAGGAGGAGCGGCAGCAGAGCGACGAGCTCCTTGGACCCGACCGTCGGCAGAACGTTCTCGGCGCCGAGGCCCGCCACTCCGCGACGACGCGCGTACCAGTCGGCGATCGCGGAACGCAGGGCGGGCGTGCCCATCGTCTGCGGGTAGGCATGGGCATCCGTCCCCGCGGCCAGCGCCTCGGCGATGAGGGCGGGCGTCGCGTCGACAGGTGATCCGATCGACAGATCGACGATGCCGTCCGGGTGCCGGCGCGCCTCCTGCGCGTAGGGAGCGACGGCGTCCCACGGATAGTCGGCGAGGTCGGCGACCCCCACGCTCAGTGCTCCTGCGGAGGGAGGGCCGCGATGATCGGGTGGTCCTTGTGGATCACACCCACCTTCGCAGCGCCGCCGGGCGAGCCCACGTCGTCGAAGAACTCGACGTTGGCCTTGTAGTAGTCCGACCACTCTTCGGGCAGGTCGTCTTCGTAGTAGATCGCCTCGACGGGGCAGACCGGTTCGCACGCACCGCAGTCGACGCACTCGTCGGGGTGGATGTACAGGCTCCGTTCACCCTCGTAGATGCAGTCGACCGGGCATTCGTCGATGCAGGCACGGTCTTTGACATCCACGCACGGGAGGGCGATCACATACGTCACGGGTTCAGTCTAATTCGCTTCGAGGGGCACATCGGCCCGGCGCGGGGGAAGCGCCGGCCAGGCGACCACGAGAAGGACGAGGATGGGGATCGCGATCGTCCACACCTGTCCGAGCACCGAGTCGGGCACGATCACCGAACCGCCCGGCCCACGGCCCGAGAAGACGAGCGTCGCGATCATCATGCCCATCCCGGCCGCGAGCGCCGACCAGCGGTCGGCGGTGAGAAGACGGACGGCGGCGAGGATCGCGGCACAGCCCAGGAGCGACAGGATGAGCCCGAGGGGCAGCCATCCGATCGCGAACGAGTGCGCGATGGTGCCGGCCAGACCGTAGACCGCGCCGACGATGAACGCGATCAGCCATGTGCCCGCGCGCGCCCAGGAGAACTTCACCCGGCAAGCCTACGCCGACGCGTCCTCGCCCGGCTCCGCACGGCCGAGCAGCTCGCTCGGAATGGCCGGGGTCGTCGTCACGCGGCGAACCCCCAGAGCCGCAGGAGCGCCGCGACGCCCGCCGCCGCGATGACGACGACGAGGAACGGCGCGCGCATCATCAGCAGGCCGGCGGCGACGAGGACCGCCGGGATGCGCGCGTCCACGACGATCGCCTGCCCGGCTCCCAGCGTCTGCACCGCGACGAGGGCTGCGAGGAGGGCGACCGTCAGAAGGTCGGCGATGCGCGCCGGGCGCGGCGCCTCGAGCCATCTCGGCGGCACGAGGTAGCCGAGCGTCTTGAGCGCGACGCAGACGATGGATGCCACGAGCACCGCGGTCCACAGGGTCACGGCAGTCCCTCCCGCTCGGGGACGTCGTCCGGCTCTGCGGGCGGCGCGGGGTCGGGCGTGCCGAGCCAGTTGAACCAGCCGACCACGATCGCGACGACGGCCGCGAGCAGCACGGGGAGCCCCGGCATGAGCACGGGCGTCAGCAGCGTCGCGACGGTCGCCGCTGCCAGCCCGACCGCGATCGGCTGCGCGCGCCGCAGGCGCGGCCAGAGCAGCGCCAGGAAGGCGGCGGCGGCAGCGGCATCCAATCCGTACGTCTTCGGGTCGCCCAGCACATCGCCGAGCAGTCCGCCGAGAAGGGTCGACAGGTTCCAGCCGACGTAGATCCCGATGCCCGTGACCCAGAAGCCGAAGAGCCGCGCCCGCCGCGACGTCTGGGCGAGCGATACCGCCGTGGACTCGTCGATCGTGAACTGGGCCGCCGCCGTGCGCTTCCAGAACCCCTCTCCGATGACGGGTGACATGCGCATGCCGTACGCGATGTTGCGGACGCCGAGGAGCGATGCCGACGCGATCGCCGCGGGAGCCGCGGTCAGTCCGCCCGCGCCGATGACTCCCACGAAGGCGAACTGCGAGCCGCCCGTGAACATCAGCAGGCTCAACACGCACGTCTGCCAGATGTCCAGCCCCGCCGCGACCGACAGCGCGCCGAACGAGATGCCGTAGGCGCTCGTCGCGAGCGCGACGCCGAGGCCCTCGCGCACGGCGCGGCGCGACTCCCCCGGCGCGTGCGCGTCGTGGAAGGGCGGATCGGAGCTCACCGATCGAGCCTACCGAGGGGCGCTCACCCGTCCCGCGTGCCGCTCGGTCATCCGTGGACCGATCACTGCCAACGCGAAAGGGCAGGGTCTCCCCTGCCCTTTCTGCGGAATCCGATCAGACGCCGGCGTCCTGGCGCTTGAGGCGCGCGGTCGCGCGGGCGCGCTCCGTCGCATCCAGGTTCACCTTGCGGATGCGCACGATCTCGGGCGTCACCTCGACGCATTCGTCGTCGCGCGCGAATTCGAGGCTCTCCTCGAGCGAGAGCTGGCGCGGAGGGGTCATCGACTCGAACGAATCCGACGTCGAAGAGCGCATGTTGGTGAGCTTCTTCTCCTTCGTGATGTTCACATCCATGTCGTCGGCGCGCGAGTTCTCGCCGATGACCATGCCCTCGTAGACCTCCTGCGTGGGCTGCACGAAGAACGACATGCGCTCCTGCAGCGCGATGATCGCGAAGGGCGTCACGACGCCCGAGCGGTCGGCGACGATCGAGCCGTTCTGGCGCGTCACGATGTGGCCGGCCCACGGCTCGTAGCCGTGCGAGATCGCGTTCGCGATGCCCGTGCCGCGCGTGGTCGTCAGGAACTCGGTGCGGAAGCCGATGAGACCGCGCGAGGGGACGATGAACTCCATGCGCACCCAGCCCGTGCCGTGGTTGGTCATGTTGTCCATGCGGCCCTTGCGGGCCGCGAGCAGCTGCGTGATCGCGCCGAGGTACTCCTCGGGCGCGTCGATCGTGAGGTGCTCGAAGGGCTCGTACGTCTTGCCGTCGACCTTCTTCGTGACGACCTGGGGCTTGCCGACCGTGAGCTCGAAGCCCTCGCGGCGCATGTTCTCGACGAGGATCGCGAGAGCGAGCTCACCGCGGCCCTGGACCTCCCACGCATCCGGACGCCCGATGTCGACGACCTTGAGCGACACGTTGCCGACGAGCTCGCGGTCGAGACGGTCCTTCACCATGCGCGCCGTCAGCTTGTGACCCTTGACCTTGCCCACGAGCGGGCTGGTGTTGGTGCCGATCGTCATCGAGATCGCGGGGTCGTCGACGTGGATCGGCGGAAGCGCCCGCACGTCGTCGGGGTCGGCGATCGTCTCGCCGATCGTGATGTCCTCGAAGCCCGCGATCGCGACGATGTCGCCGGGGCCGGCGCTCTCGGCCGGGTAGCGGTCGAGAGCACGGGTCTTGAGGAGCTCGGTGATGCGGGCGTTGCTCGTGGAGCCGTCGGCGCGCACCCACGCGACCGTCTGGCCCTTCTTGAGCGTGCCGTTGAAGACGCGCAGCAGCGCGAGACGGCCGAGGAAGGGGCTCGAGTCGAGGTTCGTGACCCAGGCCTGCAGCGGCGCCTCGTCGTCGTACTCGGGGGCCGGGACGTGCTCGAGGATCGCGCCGAACAGCGGCTCGAGGTCGTCGTTGTCGGGCAGCGAGCCGTTCTCGGGACGGTTGCGGGATGCCGCGCCCGCGCGACCCGATGCGTAGACGACCGGCACGTCGAGCAGGGCGTCGACGTCGAGGTCGGGCACGTCGTCGTGGAGGTCGGAGGCGAGGCCCAGGAGCAGATCGTGCGCCTCCTCCTCGACCTCGGCGATGCGCGCGTCGGGACGATCGGTCTTGTTGACCAGGAGGATGACGGGAAGCTTCGCCTCGAGCGCCTTGCGCAGCACGAAGCGGGTCTGCGGCAGCGGCCCCTCGGAGGCATCCACGAGCAGCACGACGCCGTCGACCATCGACAGACCGCGCTCGACCTCGCCGCCGAAGTCTGCGTGACCCGGGGTGTCGATGACGTTGATCGTCACGGGGACGTCGGAGTGGGCCCCGCTGTACGTGATCGCCGTGTTCTTGGCGAGGATCGTGATGCCCTTTTCGCGCTCGAGATCGTTCGAGTCCATCGCGCGCTCTTCCATGTGCTCGTGCGAGCCGAACGAGCCGGTCTGGCGGAGCATGGCGTCGACGAGGGTCGTCTTGCCGTGGTCGACGTGAGCGACGATCGCGACGTTGCGGAGGTCGGGACGGAGGGCGCGCGCCATGAATGATCCTTGCGGTGGGGTGGATGCGTCGAGAAGCCGACGTACCAGCCTACCGCAGGGCTCCTGGGAGCCCGCCCTCCGACCTACGCGTGCGGGAGCTGAGGAGGCGGGGTGACCTCGCCCGGCGTCTCGTGCGTGAAGGTCTCGGTCTCGTCGTTGGCGTCGATCTTCTCACCCGAGGACAGCTGTGCATCGAGCACACGGCGTCGTTCTTCGCGACGGACGGCCTGCTCGGCGGGATCGGGCACGGGGATCGCCGCGATGAGGCGCTTCGTGTACGCCTGCTGCGGATTGCGCAGGATCTGGTCGGGCGAGCCCTCTTCGACGAGCTTGCCGTGGTTGAGCACCACGATGCGGTCGGCGAGGCGATCGACGACCGCGAGGTCGTGGCTCACGAACAGGCAGGCGAAGCCGAGCTCCTCCTGAAGCGCCTCGAGCAGATCGAGGACGCGAGCCTGGACAGAGACGTCGAGGGCGCTCGTCGGCTCGTCGGCGACGAGGAGCTTGGGCTTGAGCGCGAGGGCGCGGGCGATGCCGATGCGCTGGCGCTGACCGCCCGAGAGCTCGTGCGGATACCGGTTGCGGAACGACCGGGGCAGCTCCACCTGATCGAGGAGCTCCTCGGTCCGGGTGCTGATCTCCTTCTTGGTGAAGTCGCCGAGGAGCTGCAGGGGCTCTCCGATGGACTCGCCGACGGGCCAGCGCGGGTTGAGCGACGAACCCGGGTCCTGGAACACGATGCCGATGTCCTTGCGGAGCTCGCGCAGCGCGTTCGGCTTGATGCCGACGAGCTCGACGCCGTTGACCTTGGCCGAGCCCTCCTTGAACGGGAGCAGGCCGATCGCTCCGCGAGCGATGGTCGTCTTGCCCGAGCCCGACTCGCCGACGAGGCCGACGATCTCGCCCGGGTGGATCGCGAAGCTCACGTCGTCGACGGCGCGGAACGCCGGCACCCGGCGGCGGCCGGGGTACTCGATCACGGCGTTCTTCAGCTCGAGCACGGGCTCGCCCGTGCGAACCGTCTTGCCCTCGGTGGTGTACCCGAGCTTGGGCACGGCTGCGAGGAGTTCCTTCGTGTAGTCGTTCTGAGGATCGGTGAAGATCTCGTGCACCGATCCGCGCTCGACGACCTCGCCCGTCTTCATGACGATGACGTTGTCGGCGAGGTCTGCCACGACGCCGAGGTCGTGGGTGATGATGATGATCGCGCTGTTGAGGCGCTTGTGGAGGCTGCGCAGCAGATCCAGGATCTCGGCCTGGATCGTGACGTCCAGCGCCGTCGTCGGCTCGTCGGCGATCAGCACGTCGGGGTCGCACGAGATCGACTGCGCGATCATCGCGCGCTGACGCTGCCCACCGGACAGCTGGTGCGGGAAGGAGTTGTACGCCTTCTCGGGATCGGGCATCTCGACGAGCTTCAGCAGCTCGAGCGCGCGCTCCTTGGCCTGCGCCGGCGGCATGTTGCTGTGGACGCGGATCGCCTCGGTGATCTGGAAGCCGATGCGGTACACGGGGTTCAGGGCCGTCATCGGCTCCTGGAAGATCACCGCGATCTTGTTGCCGCGGATCTTGCGCAGCGACTCGACGGGGGCGTTCAGGATCTCGCGACCGTGCAGCTTGACGCTGCCGCGCGAACGGGAGTTCGGCGGGAGGAGTCCGAGGAGCGACATCGAGCTGACCGACTTGCCCGATCCCGACTCGCCGACGATGGCGAGCACCTCGCTCGGGTGGACCTTGTAGTCCATGCCCTTGACGGCGTTGACCCATTCGCCGTTGACCCAGAAGTCGACGGCGAGGCCCTTCGCCTCGATGATGGGGCGGTCGCCGGATGCCTCGGGCGCCGCAGTCGCAGTGGTGTCGACCGTGCTCATGCGAAAGCACCGTCCTCTCGAATGGTTCGTGGAAGCATGGGATCGTGGATCAGCCTGAAATGCCCCGGATCGTCTTCCGCTCCCGCTTCGGAATCGGCCTGACGCTCGTCGTCTGGGCGATCTGCATCGCCGGCATGGTGTCGAGCATCATCGTGGGGGCGGGACTCGCGCCGGTCGTGCTGCTGGCGAGCCTCGGCTGGTTCGTATGGCTCGCCTTCTGGCGTCCGAGCGTCGTCACGGACGCTGAGGGCGTCGAACTGCGCAACCTCGTTCGCGACGTCGAGGTGCCGTACAGCGCCATCGACGACGTCGACACCCGCTACTCGCTCGTCGTGCGCTCGGGCGGCAGGAGCTTCTCCGCGTGGGGCGCTCCCGCACCCGGCGGCGCGTCGTCGCTGCGCGACTCGATGAGCCGCCGCCGCGCGACCAACCGCACCGACTGGAGCGACGCTCCGCATTCCGTCCGCGCCGGCGGGGCGGCGCGGCCCGGTGACACCGTGGATTCGGCCTCGGGCGCTCCCGCGACGGTCATCCGCCGAGAGCTCGCGCGCCGCGAGCACGAAGGCGTTCGCCGCGACACGACGGCACGAGCCGTCGTGACGGTGCGTCCTCTGCTCGTCGCCGTGAGTCTCGTGGCGCTCGCCGCGAGCATCGCGGTGATCGTCTTCCCGGGACTGTGATGCCCGGAGTGTGACGAGCACCACTAGTTCGATTCCTTGCGCAGTTCGTCGTCGGCGTACGTGACCTCGACGACGCCCGGGTTCCGGGCGTCCTCCTGATCCGTGTCGTAACGACCGCCACCGGAGAACCCGCCGAACATCGCGCCGAACGCCTGTCGATACGGACCGCGCTTGCCCGGCATCCGTCGCTGCCGCGGGTCGAAGGCATCCCGAAGGCCGTCGCCGATGAAGTTGACGCAGAGCGCCAGCAGGATGATGAAAAGACCCGGCCACCAGAACAGCCACGGACGCGTCGAGAACGCCCCCTGGTACTGGTTGAGGATCTGGCCGAGCGAGACGTCGGGCGACTGGACGCCGACGCCGAGGAAGCTCAGCGCGGCCTCCGTGAGGATCGCACCCGACATGAGGAGCGAGATCGCGACGATCACGACGCCCATCGCGTTGGGGAGGATGTGGCGGAACAGGATGTGCGGATTGGACGCACCCGCGACCCGCGCCGCGTCGACGAACTCGCGCTCGCGGAGCGAGAGGAACTCGCCGCGGACCAGACGCGCGAGCGCCGTCCAGCCGAAGAGCCCGAGTGCGACGGCCAGCGCGAACGCTCCGAAGTCACCCGTCGCGCGACCGATGACGGCGGCGAGGATGAGGAACGGGACGATGATGATGACGTCCGTGATGCGCATGAGCACGGCATCCACCCACCCGCGGTAGAAGCCCGCGATGGCGCCGACCACGATGCCGAGCACGCCGGCGACGAAGCCGTAGACGACCATGACCGTGATCGACTGCTGGGCGCCGCGCATCACGAGCGCGAAGATGTCGCGGCCGATCTCGTCCTGTCCGAACGGGAACTCGCCGAAGTCGAACGGCAGCACCCATGTGGGCTGACCGCCCGGGAGCGCGACATCGAACCGCTGCAGGTAGGTGTGCGGATACCAGCCCGGCACCTTGATGCCGAAGATGTCGAAGCCGATGGACGAGTAGATCAGGATGAACAGCAGCCCGAGGACGATCATCGCCGAGACGGCACCGCGGTGACGGAAGAAGCGGCGGCGGACGATCGTCGCCTGGCTGAGACCCTCGACCTCCCGCTGCTCGATCGTGAGGACTTCGTTGAGGGACTCGGTGGGAGTCGGTTCTTTGGTTGCCATGTCAGTTCACCCGGATCCGCGGGTCGAGCGCCGAGTACGAGAGGTCGGCG
Organism: Microbacterium sp.; assembly: GCF_051860965.1. Classification (GTDB taxonomy): domain Bacteria; phylum Actinomycetota; class Actinomycetes; order Actinomycetales; family Microbacteriaceae; genus Microbacterium. Next base: position 489,076 of record NZ_JBIMKU010000003.1, on the reverse strand, counting down.
AGGAGGTTGAAGACGAGCGTCACGATCGAGGTGATGAGGAAGACCGCCATCACGGTGTTGAGGTCGACCTGCTGGACGGCCTGGACGAACATGCGTCCGACGCCGTTCCAGCCGAAGACCGTCTCGGTGATCGCCGCGCCGCCGATGATGCCGCCGATCTCGAAGGCGACGAGCGTCGCGATCGGGATCATGGCGTTGCGGAAGGCGTGGCGCATGATGACCGTGCGCTCGCTGAGGCCCTTCGCCCGCGCGGTGCGCACGTAGTCCTGGTTCATCACCTCGAGGAGGCTGCCTCGCGAGTACCGGCTCCACGCGGCGAGCGAGAGGAGCATGAGCGCGATCGTCGGGAGGAGGAGGTGCGTGAAGTTGTCGAGCGTCTGGATCCAGACGCTGCCCTGGAGGTTCGGGGTCGACGATCCGATCGTGGCGATCGGGCGGCCGTTCGTGAGCTGCACGTAGTCGGGCCACGAGGCCATGACGCGATCGACGATGATGAGGATCGACGAGATGATCGCGACGATGACACCCGCGCGGATCGACGAGGGACGCTCGTCCCCGCCGAAGATGAACGCGGCACCGACGGCGATGGCGATCATGACGACGAAGACGACGAGCCAGGACAGGTACCCGGGCACGTAGAAGAACAGGTAGTTGAACGGGTACCACAGAGCCGCGCCCGCGACAGCCGCCACGAGGGCCGTGTAGATGACCTTGCGGTTCGAGAAGCCCGCCGTGATCCAGGTGACCGCGAACGCCGCGGCGAGACCGATGATCAGGATGCCGATGACGCCCAGCGACGGGGCATCGAGCCATCCGGTGTAGAGGATGAAGAAGAGACCGGCCCCCGTCACCACGGTGGCGATGCCGAAGTTGAGGAAGTACTTCTTCGCCGCGCCGCCGACGATGCTCGCCCAGGCGAAGCCGACGACGACAGCCGACACGATCACGATCCATGGGGCTACGACCGGGTCTGCCAAGAAGTTGTTGAACCCGATCGCGACGTACATCTTGAGGATCTGCGCGACCCAGAACACCGGGAGCGAGAAGAAGAGGAACGCGATGAAGGTCACGCTGTAGTCGAAGCCGCTGTACTGGCGCAGGGCCGTCGCCATGCCGATCGCGACGCCGAGCAGGATCGCGAGCACCGTTGCCGCGACGACGAGCTGGACGGTCTGGCCGATGCCGATGCCGACCTGAGCGGCGACCTCCTGGCCCTTGATGTTGTAGCCGAGGTCGATGTTGCCGGTGAAGCCTTTGAGGACGCCGCCGAGCCAGATGAAGTATCTGAGGTAGGGCGGGACGTCGAGGTGCAGCTGCTGCACCTTCGCAGCGATGAGCTGCTCCTTGTTGGGTGCGGTGGAGCCGCGCAGATCTTCCAGGGGGTCGCCGGCGTTGGCGGCCAGGATGTAGATCATGTAGCTCGCCGCGAAGACGATGAGGACGGCTGCGATGAGCCGCCGCACGATATAGCTGAACACGTGGGGGTGTGCCCTCTCTCGCTGGGCTCGTTCGGAGCCACGCGTAAGACACTACGGCACGGGGTAGAAGGCCGCAGTGACCAGGGGAAGGGGGGCGCCGGGCATCCGGCGCCCCCCTCTGACTTGCAGAGCTATCTGCTGGTCATACTCCGTGGATCACTCCGCGGCAGCGTCGACCGGCTTCCAGTCCCAGAAGTTCCAGAAGTAGGTCGGGCTCAGGAAGCCCGGAACCACACCCTCCGTCTGGTCGCTCCACGCGGTGATACCGGGGAACTGGAAGATCGGAACCGACCACGCCTGGGCGCCGACGATCTCCTCGGCCTGCACGCGCAGGTCGGTCTGCTCATCCGGGTCCGACGAGCTCGAGAGCTTGTCGAAGAGTCCGTCGAGCTCTTCGTTCGACCAGCCGTAGAAGTTGTTCAGGCCGGTCGTCTGGTAGTTCGCCGCCGACTCGCCGACGGCGGTCGAGGTGGACTGCCAGCCGAAGAGCGCTGCGTCGTACTCGGTCGTGGCGGCCGAGAGCGCGTTGCTCCAGTCCTGACGCGACGAGTCGACGAGGTTGAAGCCTGCCTCCGCTGCGTAGGGCTGGATGAGCAGGAACTCCTGCTTGCGGCGCTCGTTCGTGTTCGAGAACAGGAAGCGGACCGTGGGGTTGGTGACGCCGGCCTCGGCCAGGAGCGCCTTCGCGCCCTCGACGTCGGGCTCGGTCATCTCGGCGTAGCCGTTGACCTCGGCAGCAGCCTCGGCACCGTCCGTACCCGGGAGGAAGATCTGCGAGTTGCGCAGCTCTGCATCGGGCTGGAGCGGCTGGATGAGCTTCTCGAGGATCTCCTGACGGGGGATGATCTTCAGGAACGCCTGGCGGACCTTGAGAGCCTTCTCCTCGTCGCCACCGTAGGTCGCGGGGTCGAACGGACCGCCGTTGCCGACCTGCAGGTCGATGTGCTCGTACGTGCCCTCGGGCGAGCCCGAGTACTCGACACCCTCGACGCCCGCGCCGAGAAGCGCGGCGATGTCAGCCGTGGGCTGGCCCGACGCGATCGAGATCTCGCCGTTCTCCAGCGCGGTGATCTGCGCCTGCATGTCGGGGATGACGCGAACCGTGATCGATTCGTACTTGGGCGAGGGGCCCCACGTGAAGTCGGGGTTCGCCGTCAGCGTCGTGTAGCCGTCGGTCGCGTTGACCTCGGTGATCGTGTAAGGACCGTTCGAGAGCAGCTGCAGCGGGTTGTCGGGCGTGCCGCTCGAGAACTTGTAGTCCTGGTTGAACGCCTCGGAGACGGGCGCGAGCCACTCGAGGTCGTTGTCCTGGACGGCCTTGACGAAGTCGTCCTTCGCCTTCTGCTCGTCGCCCTCCTTGTACTCGTCGGGGTACGCGAGCATGACGGTGCCGTGGGTCGAGATGCCGGGGCCCGAGAACGCGAGCTCCCAGTCGACGTAGAAGTTGTCGTAGGTGAAGGTGAGCGAGCGGTTGTCGTCGCCGAGCTCGGGAACCTCGGTGACGTTGTCGAGGCCGTAGCCCTCGGTCGCGCCGGTGTTCCAGAAGGTGCCCGTCTGGCCCGTGAGCTCGCCGGTCTCTTCGTCGGCCGTGCCCTCGCCGTCCTGGCGGTGGGTCGTGAACGCCGTCCAGATCAGGAGGAGGTCGGCGCCGTCGACGGCGGTGCCGTCGGTCCACTTGACACCCTCGTTGACGGTGTACTTGACCGTGAGCGGGTCTTCTTCGACGACCTCGTAGGTGCCGAAGTCGGTGTCCTTCACGAGCTCGCTGTCGGCGTTGTAGTGCCAGAAGCCCGACTTCGCCATGTAGTTGACGACGGCGTTGGCCGTCGCGTTCGTGTCGGCGAGGCCGTCGTTGAGGGCGTAGTAGAAGTCGTTCCAGGCAACCGTGATGCTGGTGCCTTCGATGACCTCCGACTCGCGCGGGGGCGTGCATCCGGCCAGGACCATGGCCCCGACCGCAACGACGCCTACGCCCGCTGCCAGACGTGTGATCTTCACTCTTGATTCCTCCTGTGCAGGGATGAGGTTGTGCCAACGACAGCCGGCTACGGCGTCGGGCACGGGTAGGGAAACAATAAGCAGACGTTCATCTTCGATCAAATCAAAGCGGGAAAACGTTACAAGCCCTTTACTCAAAGTCGCTCAGATGTGACATTCTGACAATTGTGAGCACGTCGGAGCCTCTTCCCCCGGAGGGTATCCACAAGCCCGCGTCGAACGCGCGGCTGTGGTGGGAGATCGGGATCGTCCTGGCGCTCTCGGTCGGGCGATCCGCCCTGTATTCGGTGCTCCAGCTCGTCCGCGCACTGCAGCAGGAGCAGTCGCTCGGCGATCAGCAGACCTCCCTCAACCCCGGCGCGAGCGCTGCGGCGTTCTGGGACGTCCTGTACCAGTTCCTCTCGCTGCTGTTCGCTCTGGCTCCCGTGGCCCTGGTGGTCTACCTGCTGTGGGAGCCCGGGATGTCGGCGTTCCGGCGCATCGGCCTCGACTTCCGGCGCTTCGGCGGCGATGTGGGGCGCGGCATCCTGCTCGTCGCCGTCATCGGCATCCCGGGACTCGGGCTCTACGCCCTCGGCCGCGCACTGGGGATCACGGTGCAGGTGGATGCCGCGCCGCTCGATCCCTCCTGGTGGACGATCCCCCTCCTCCTGCTGGCCGCACTGCGGGCCGGGCTCACCGAAGAGGTGATCTTCCTCGGCTACCTGTTCGACCGCCTGCGGCGCATCGGGTGGGGCTGGTGGACGATCATCCTCTCGACGGCCGCCCTGCGGGCGACCTACCACGCCTATCAGGGCTTCGGTCCCATGGTCGGCAACTTCGCGATGGGCGTCGTCTTCGGCTGGTGCTACAAGCGCTGGGGCCGAGTCATGCCGCTCGTGATCGCCCACACGCTGATCGACATCATCGCGTTCGTCGGCTACCCGCTCGCGGCCGCCTGGTGGCCCGGCGTCTTCGCTCCCGCTCCCACCCCCGCCCCAACCCCGACCCCGACGCCCTGACGCACGCGCCCCGGCGCCGAACCCGAGCGATCCCGTCGAACCCGGGCCGTGACGGTGGGGTTCGACGGGATCACTCGGTTTCTACGGCGGACGCGAGGCCGAGGCGCCGATCGACGGGATGACCCGGTCGACGGCGGATGCTAGGCGAAGGCCTCGATCGGCGGGCAGGCGCACACGAGGTTGCGGTCGCCGTACGCCTGGTCGATGCGGCGCACGGGCGGCCAGTACTTCGTGCGCACGAGCGTGTGCACGGGGTAGACGGCCTTCTCGCGGGAGTAGGGGTGGTCCCACTCGCCTTCGATGACCGTCTGCGCCGTATGCGGCGCGTTCACGAGGGGGTTGTCGTCGGCGGGCCACTCCCCTGCCGCGACGGCGTCCGCCTCGGCCTTGATCGCGATCATCGCCTCGATGAAGCGCTCGATCTCGGCGAGGTCCTCGGACTCGGTCGGCTCGACCATGAGCGTGCCCGCGACGGGGAACGACATGGTCGGGGCGTGGAAGCCGTAGTCGATGAGCCGCTTGGCGACATCGTCGACGGTGACGCCCGTGGCCTCGCGCAGGGGCCGCAGGTCGAGGATGCACTCGTGCGCGACGAGTCCGCCCTCGCCCGCGTACAGGACGGGGTAGTGATCCTTCAGCCGGTGCGCGATGTAGTTCGCCGACAGCACGGCGGCGGCCGTGGCATCCCGCAGCCCCGCAGCGCCCATCATGCGGACGTACGCCCACGAGATGGGGAGGATGGATGCCGAGCCGTACGGGGCTGCCGAGATCGGCCCGCCGTCGAAGACGAAGCCGCCGGCGTGGTCGGCGCGCTGCGACAGGGGGTGCGACGGCAGGTAGGGCGCGAGGTGCGCCTTCGCCGCGACCGGTCCGACGCCCGGCCCGCCGCCGCCGTGCGGGATCGCGAACGTCTTGTGCAGATTCAGGTGCGATACGTCGCCCCCGAGGTCGCCGAAGCGTGCGAATCCGAGGAGCGCGTTGAGGTTCGCGCCGTCGACGTAGACCTGTCCTCCCGCGTCGTGCACGGCCTGCGTGATCTCGAGCACGTCGTGCTCGTAGACCCCGTGGGTGGACGGGTACGTGATCATCAGCGCGGACAGCTCGTCGGCGTGGGCCGCGATCTTCGCGCGCAGGTCGTCGAGGTCGACGTTGCCGGCCTCGTCGCACGCGACGACGACGACCTTCATGCCCGCGAGCACGGCGGAGGCCGCGTTCGTGCCGTGCGCCGACGACGGGATGAGGCAGACCGTGCGGTCGAGGTCGCCGTTCGCGCGGTGGTAGCCGCGGATCGCCATGAGCCCCGCGAGCTCGCCCTGCGAGCCGGCGTTCGGCTGCAGGGACACGGCGTCGTAGCCCGTGACCTCGGCGAGCCACGACTCGAGCTGCTCGACGAGCGCGAGGTAGCCGCGCACGTCCGCCTCGGGCGCGAAGGGATGCACGCGCGAGAACTCGGGCCACGAGACGGCGGCCATCTCGGTCGCCGCATTGAGCTTCATGGTGCACGAGCCGAGCGGGATCATCCCGCGGTCGAGTGCGTAGTCGCGATCGGCGAGCTGCTTGAGGTAGCGCATCATGGCGGTCTCGGAGCGGTGCGAGTTGAAGACGGGATGCGTGAGGTACTCGTCCTCGCGGAACAGCCCGACGGAGACGCCCGCAAGCGCCTCGGCATCGGCGAACGGCAGGTCGCGCACATCGTGCTCGTCGGCCGCGGGAAGGCCGAACGCCCACGCGACGGCGGCGAGGTCGTCGGCCGTGGTGGTCTCGTCGACGGAGACCCCCACCGTCGCGTCGTCCACCCAGAAGAGCTGGTAGCCCTTCGAGCGGGCCCGCTCGATGACGCGCTGCGACGGTCCGGGCGTATGCACGCGGATCGTGTCGAAGAACGCGTCGCTCACGAGCGTCAGGTCGTGGTCGCGCAGGCGGGATGCGAGCGCCTCCGCCTTGCGCGCGACGTCGGTCGCGATCGCGCGGAGCCCATCGGGCCCGTGGTAGACGGCGTACATCGCCGCCATGACGGCCAGCAGCACCTGTGCGGTGCAGATGTTCGAGGTCGCCTTCTCGCGCCGGATGTGCTGCTCTCGCGTCTGCAGCGAGAGGCGGTAGGCGGGATGGCCCGCGGCATCCATCGACACTCCCACGAGACGCCCCGGCAGCTGACGCTCGAGTCCCGCGCGCACCGCCATGTAGCCCGCGTGCGGTCCGCCGAAGCCGAGCGGCACTCCGAAGCGCTGCGTCGTGCCCACGGCGACGTCGGCGCCGAGCGAGCCCGGCGAACGCAGCAGCGTGAGCGCGAGCAGGTCGGCCGCGACGACGACGAGGCCGCCCTGGGCCTGGACGGCGCCGATGACCTCCGTCGGGTCCCACACGCGCCCGGAGGCACCGGGGTACTGGATGAACGCGCCGAAGACGTCGATGTCGCTCGGCGGCGGCGAATCGCCGTAGGGCGTGTAGTGCAGCTCGATCCCCACGGCCGCTGCGCGGTGCTCGAGCAGCGCCTTCGTCTGCGGGAGCGTGTCGGCATCGACGAGGAACACGTTCGACGACGACTTCGACGCGCGGCGGGCGACGAGCATGCCCTCGACGACGGCGGTCGACTCGTCGAGCATCGACGCGTTCGCCGTGGCGAGTCCCGTGAGATCGGTGACCATCGTCTGGAAGTTGATGAGCGCCTCGAGCCGGCCCTGCGAGATCTCGGGCTGGTAGGGCGTGTAGGCGGTGTACCACGACGGGTTCTCGAGCACGTTCCGCGCGATGACCGACGGCGTGAAGGTGTCGTAGTAGCCGAGACCGATCATGGGGCGCGCGGTGCGGTTCTGCGACGCGAGTCCGCGGAGCTCGGCGAGCGCCTCGGCCTCGGTCGCGGCGGGCGGGATGTCGCTCGTCTCGCGCGGGCGGACGTGGATGGATGCCGGAACAGCGCGCTCGACGAGCGCGTGGACCGTGTCGTAGCCGAGCGCGGCGAGCATGGTCGCCTGGGCCGCGGCATCCGTCCCGATGTGACGGTCCCGGAACGCGCCCGTCATTCGTCGCCGCCCGTGAGCGCGACGTACGCCTCGCGGTCGAGGAGACCGTCGAGTGCTGCTGCGTCGATCGAGATCTTCACGAGCCAGCCCTCGCCGTACGGGTCGGAGTTGACCAGCGACGGGTCGGCGACGACGGCGTCGTTGACCTCGACGACCTCGCCGTCGAGCGGCGCGTACAGCTCGCCGACGGACTTCGTCGACTCGATCTCGCCGACGACCGTCGACGCGGCGACGCCGGAGCCGACCGACGGCAGCTCGACGAAGACGACGTCGCCGAGCTTGTCGGCCGCGTAATCGGTGATGCCGACGGTCGCGACATCGCCGTCGACGGCGATCCACTCGTGCTCGGCGGTGTACTTGAGGCTGGTGAGATCGGTCATTGCGCGGTCCTCTTGTAGAAGGGAAGGGTGGTGACGGTCGCGGGGATGCGGGTCCCGCGCACGTCGATGGACAGTTCGGTTCCGGGTTCGCTCACACGGGGCGAGACGAAGGCCATGGCGATGGGATGCCCGAGCGTCGGGCTCAGCGCGCCGCTCGTGATCTCGCCGACGCGGGTGTCGCCGTCGAACACCGCGTACCCCGCGCGGCCCGCGCGCTTGCCGTCGGCCACGAGTCCGACGAGGACGGGGGCGTCGGCGGCGATGACGCTCTCGAGCGCCGCGCGGCCGACGAAGTCCGCCTCTTTCGTCTTCAGCGGGACGACGCGCCCGAGCCCCGCCTGCGCGGGGACGATGTCGAGCGACAGTTCGTGACCGTAGAGGGGCATGCCCGCCTCGAGACGAAGGGTGTCGCGTGAGGCCAGACCCGCGGGAGAGAGACCGAACGGCTCGCCGGCGACGGTGATCGCCTGCCACAGCGCCTCGACGGCGTCGGCGTCGACACTGATCTCGAAGCCGTCCTCGCCCGTGTAGCCCGTGCGGCTGACGAGCACGGTGCCGCCGGCGAAGCGCATGCCCATCGCCGTGTAGTACGGAAGCGACGCGAGCGTGTGCCCCATGGCGAGGTCGTCGTCGTGGACGAGTCCGTCGACGGCCTCGAGGATCTCGCGCGCACGCGGGCCCTGGACGGCGATGAGCGCGTCGTCGAGCTCGACGAGCTGCGCGTCGAATCCCTCGAGGCGCTCCTGGAGCGCTTCGCGCACGGGTTCGCGGTTGCCGGCGTTCGCGACGATGAGGAACCGATCCTCGGCGTTGCGGGTCACGATGAGGTCGTCGATGATGCCGCCGCTCGGGGCGAGGATCATCGTGTACTTCGCCTTCGACAGCGCGAGCTTCGACGGATCGAACGCGAGCGCGTAGGCGAGGAACGCCTCCCGATCCGGCCCCGCGACGCCGAACTGCGCCATGTGCGAGATGTCGAAGAGGCCGGCCGCCGTGCGCACCGCGTGGTGCTCGGCGAGATCCGACGTGTAGCGGACGGGCATCATCCATCCGCCGAAGTCGGTGAAGGCGGCGCCCAGTGCTTCGTGACGGGCGCGGAGCGGGGTCGAGCGAGGTTCGGACACGAGTTCTCCCGAGGTCGGCGGGGCGTCGCCGGGACCGGCGACGGTGAACTCCCCCTCTGTCATTGGCCTGAGAGCTTCGCCCGTGCGGGCTTTCACCTTCGGCAGACGCCGCTGAGCGGTGCCTTTTCCAGAGCGGCCGGACGTGTGCGGTACGGGACCTGAGAGATTGGCGGGGAGGCTTGCTCCTTCGGTACTCCGCGGATGGATGCCGGAGTTCTCCCGCACACGTCATGCGGCCTGTCTTCGATTGTGGGTCCAGCATATCGGCGCGCGGCCGTCATCGCGGTGTCAGTCCACGCACGATCCGGAGGACACGGGCTCCGAGAGCGCGGGTGCGCGTTCGGCGACCGGAGCGAGCTCCGCCGTCGTCATGGCGTACCCGCGATCCGGGTCGTCGATCGCGCGCGCGAACACGACGCCTGCGACACGTCCGTCGCCGGTGACGAGAGGGCCGCCCGAGTTGCCGGGCCGCACCGAGGCCTGCAGCGAGTAGACCTCTCGCAGCACCTGGCGCTGCCCGTAGACATCGTCGACGGGCACCGTCGCGAGCGAGAGCACGCCGGCCGGCGAGGAGGTGAACGGGCCGCCGAGGGGATAGCCGAGAGCGACAGCGGCTGCTCCCGGCGCGAGCGTCGGCGCGACGACGAGCGGCGCCACGCCCAGGTCGTCCACCGCGATGACGGCGAGGTCGTCCTCGGGGTCGAAATAGACGATCCGACCCTCGCGAGCGCCGAGCCCCGGGAGCTCCACGACGGGGGCATCGACGCCCGCCACGACGTGCGCGTTGGTGACGATCCGGTCGGGGCTCACGACGAAGCCGCTCCCGGTGAAGCTGCGGCCGCACGAGAAGGCGGTGCCCGACACCCGAGCGACCGATGCGGCCGCCGTCTGGAGCGCGGGGTCGTCGAGGACGACGGGAGGAGACGGCTCGACGGAGGCATCCGGAGCGAGCAGGCCCCCGAGCCGCGGCAGTCCGTCGTCGAGCACGGCCGAGCGCAGCTCGGCGAGCGCCGAATCGACCATCGGGGGCGTGAGCACGTCGATCGTCTGGATCACTCGCGACGACGCGACGGCGGAGGACACCCCGGGCATGCCGATGGCCGTGATCGCGGGGGCGACGAGAACGAGCGACAGCGCCGCGATGACGACGCCGGCGACGCCTCCGAACAGTCGATCGACGACGCCGAGCCGGAGCTTCTGCACTCCCCCGCGCAGAGCCGAGCCGATGGCCGCGCCGATCGCCGCGCCGCCCGCGAGCAGCACGCCGACGGTCACGAGGACGGCGACCGTGCGCCACCCGGGCGAAGGCACCCATGCGCTCACGAGAGGTGTCAGCCAGAAGGCCGCGACACCGCCGGCGATGAGCCCCAGGAGCGTCCCGATGCTCGCGAAGAATCCGCGGGAGAGACCCGAGACGAGCGCGACGACGAGGATGACGATGACGAGCACGTCGACGATCAGCATTCCTCCCCCTCCCTTGTCGGCCGAGCCAGCGTAGAACGCGAACCTATGCGTCCGCGTCGTGTCCGGACACCGGTTTGCCTTCTTGTCGTGATGACTATAAGATCGATTCGACAGTTAGAGTCACCATGACACAAACAACCGCCGCCTCCTCCCTTACCCCAACGCCCGTCGCGGACGACGTCACGCGCGTCGCCGTGTCGACCGTCATCTTCTCGCTCCGACGCGAGCCGGGGAGCGACCGATCGACGGTCGTGCTGCCGCTCGTGCGGCGGACGAGGGATCCGCACGAGGGACGGTGGGCGCTGCCCGGCGGCTGGCTCGACGTCGCCGAGAGCCTGGATGCCGCGGCATCCCGCACCCTCGGCGAGACCACCGGCCTCGCGCCGAGCTACCTCGAGCAGCTGTACGCCTTCGGCGCCACAGACCGTTCGCCGACGCGGGTCGTCTCGATCGTCTACTGGGCGCTCCTGCGGGCTGACGAGGTCGAAGGCTCGAAGGATCTCGAGAACGTCGAGTGGTTCGACGCGGCATCCCTCCCCCGCCTCGCCTTCGACCACAACGAGATCGTCGAGTACGCGCTGTGGCGCCTGCGCAACAAGGTCGGCTACAGCCGCATCGCGCACGGCCTGCTCGCCGACGAATTCACCCTCGCCGAGCTGCGCGAGGTGTACGAGTCGATCCTCGGCCGCCGCCTCGACCCCGCCAACTTCCGCCGGCAGGTCGAAGGATCCGGCACTCTGCTGCCGACCGAGCGCTTCCGCACGGGCAGCCACCGGCCCGCCCGCCTCTACCGCTACAACCGCGACGTCGAGCTCGCCGATCTGGGCCCGCTCGCCGACTCCGCCCGAAAGGGGTCATCATGACCGCCATCGCGCTCCAGCCCCGGCCGACCGATCCGTCCGTCGACCACGCCATCCAGGCGATCGTCGACGGCGCCTCGACGGCCGAGACGTGCAACACCGACCTCGCGCAGGGGCCGTGGACGTTCGACGCACGGCCGGGCTACGGTCCGGGATCCTCCATGGGCGATGTCATCCCCGCGGGCTCACCGCGCCAGGGCGAGCTGCCGCAGTCCTATCGCGACGCTTCGGCCGAGGAGCTCGACGCGCGGATCATCGCGGCGAAGGCGACCCTCGGCGATCGCGTGGTCGTACTGGGGCACTTCTACCAGCGCGAAGAGGTCGTGCGCCACGCGGACTACGTCGGCGACTCGTTCCAGCTCGCGAACGCGGCGCTCGAACACCCCGACGCCGAGGCGATCGTCTTCTGCGGCGTGCACTTCATGGCCGAGACAGCCGATCTGCTGTCGCAGCCGCAGCAGTCGGTCATCCTCCCCAACCTCGCGGCGGGCTGCTCGATGGCCGACATGGCCGACATCGATCAGGTCGAGGAGTGCTGGGAGCAGCTCGAGGACGTCTACGGAGACATGGATGCCGTGGACTCCGACGGACTCGTCCCCGTCATCCCGGTCACGTACATGAACTCGTCGGCGGCCATCAAGGGGTTCGTCGGGCGCCATGGCGGCATCGTGTGCACGTCCTCGAACGCGCGGACCGTGCTCGAGTGGGCGCTCGCGCGCGGCCGCCGCGTGCTGTTCTTCCCCGACCAGCACCTCGGGCGCAACACCGCGAAGGCGATGGGCGTCCCGCTCGAGCAGATGCCGATGTGGAACCCGCGCAAGCCGCTCGGCGGCTCATCGGCGCAGAAGCTCGACGACGCGCGCGTCATCCTGTGGCACGGCTTCTGCTCGGTCCACCGGCGCTTCTCGGTGGGTCAGATCGACAAGGCGCGCGCCGAGCACCTGGGCGTGCGGGTCATCGTGCATCCCGAGTGCCCGATGGACGTCGTGGATGCCGCGGACGAGTCCGGTTCGACCGACTACATCCGCCGGGCGATCGAGGGCGCGACAGAGCCCACCACCTTCGCGATCGGCACCGAGGTCAACCTCGTGCAGCGCCTCGCCGCCGTCAACCCGCAGCACGAGATCTTCTGCCTCGATCCCGTCGTCTGCCCCTGCTCGACGATGTACCGCATCCACCCGGGCTACCTCGCGTGGGTTCTCGAGGGTCTCGTCGAGGGCGAGGTGCGCAACCGCATCGTCGTGACCGACGACGTCGCCGAGCCCGCGCGGCTCGCGCTCGAGCGGATGCTCGCGGCCAAGCCGCCCGAGGCGCGCCCGAGCGATTGGACGCACGCGTCATGACGATCGATGTCGTCGTCGTCGGCTCGGGCATCGCGGGCCTGACCGTCGCGCTTCACGCGCTCGATCACGGGTGTCGCGTGACGCTCGTCACGAAGGACGTCCTCGATCACGCCAACACGCGCTTCGCCCAGGGCGGCATCGCGGGCGTCATGTTCGCCGACGACAAGGCGGAAGACCACATCCGAGACACCCTCGTCGCCGGAGCGGGACTCGGCGATCCCGAGGCCGTGCGCGTGCTCGTCGAGGAGGGTCCCGCGCGCATCCGGGAGCTCGTCGACGTCGGGGTCGCATTCGATCGCGGCGCGGACGGCGCGTACGTCAAGGGCCTCGAGGCGGCGCACTCCTATCCGCGCATCCTCCACGCGGGAGGGGATGCCACGGGCACCGCGATCGAGAAGGCTCTCGTCGCCCGGCTGCGCGCGAGCGACGTCCAGGTCGTCGAGCACGCCTTCCTCGTCGACCTGATCGTGGGGGACGGCGCGACGACGCCGAACCCGAGCGATCCGGTCGAACGACACCGCGAGGGCACCGGTCTCGACGAGAGCGCTGCGGTTCGGCGCGTGCGCGGTGTCGAGCTCCTCGTGGGGGATGCGCCGGGCGTCGCCGGCGTCCGACAGACGGTGGAGGCGGATGCCGTCGTCCTGGCGACGGGCGGTGCGGGCGAACTGTACGCCCACACCACGAATCCGCCCGTCGCGACGGGTGACGGGATCGCCGCTGCACTCCGTGCCGGCGTCGAGGTGCAGGACCTCGAGTTCTTCCAGTTCCACCCCACGATCCTCGGGGTGGGCGACGCCTTCCTCGTCTCCGAGGCCGTGCGCGGCGAGGGCGCGACGCTCATCGACGAGCACGGGCGCCGCTTCGCCTTCGACGCGCATCCCGACGGCGAACTCGCCCCGCGCGATGTCGTCGCCCGTGCGATCGCCCATCAGATGGAGCTCCAGGGCGGACGCCCGGTGTTCCTCGACGCGACGCATCTGCGAGAGACGGAGGCCGAGGCCCGCGCGTTCCTCGCGCGGCGGTTCCCCACGATCGATGCCGCCGTGCGGGCACGCGGACTCGACTGGGCCGCCGATCCGATCCCCGTGACCCCCGCGGCGCACTACCTGATGGGCGGTGTCACGACCGACCTGCACGGACGCACGTCGCTGCCCGGCCTCTACGCCGTGGGCGAGGTGGCGCGCACCGGCGTGCACGGCGCCAACCGGCTCGCCTCCAACTCCCTGCTCGAAGGAGCGGTGTTCGGAGCGCGCGCGGGCGACCGGATCGCGACGGATGCCGCATCCGGAATATGGCCGCGCTTCCCGGCGCGGCCGTCCGCGTCCGCTGCCGTCGAGCCCGGCTGGCGGATGAGCGCCGCCGCGGTGGCGCATTTCACACGAGCGGCCCTTCAGCAGCTGATGTGGGAGTACGCAGGTCTCGTCCGCGACTCCGCCGGACTCCGCACCGCCGCGGCCGTGCTGGACGCGTGGCGCAGGCAGGAGCGGAACCCGCACACGGAGGCCGAGTTCGAAGACGAGAACCTTCTGATCGTCGCGAGTGCGATGGTGGATGCCGCGTATGCGCGGTCGACATCCGCCGGCGCCCACTTCCGCTCCGATGAGAACCCGCCGACGGTGGCCGACGCGATCGCGGGCACCGTCACGATCGACCAGGTGCTCGCAGCCAATCCCTATCCGTCCGGTTCGATGGTCGCCCGCTGGTGGATCGACGACGTGCAGCGGGCGTATTTCGCGAAGGAGAGCGCCTGATGCTCACCCGTGCTGTGATCGACCGCACCGTCGCCGCCGCTCTCGAGGAGGACGCACCGTGGGGCGACCTCACGAGCGAGTACCTCATCCCCGCGACGGCGACCGCGACGGCGGAGCTCGTCGCGCGCGAAGCGGGGATCTTCAGCGGGGGCGAGGTCTTCGCGGCCGCCTTCCGGCTCACCGATCCGCGGGTCGACGTGCAGCTCGTCGCCTCGGACGGCGAGGTCTTCGAGTCGGGAGCCGTGCTGGCGGTCGTGAGCGGTCCGGCCAGATCGGTCCTCACGGCCGAGCGCATCGGGCTGAACTTCGTGCAGCGCATGAGCGGCATCGCGACGCTCACTGCGCGGTACGTCGCCGAAGTCGCGGACACCGGCGCCCGCATCGCCGACACGCGCAAGACGACCCCCGGCCTGCGCGCTTTCGAGCGGCACGCCGTCGTCGACGGCGGCGGCCGCAATCACCGTCACTCGCTGTCCGACGCCGTCATGGCGAAGGACAACCACCTCGCGGTGCTGGGAGGCGCCTCGGTCACGGCCGCTCTGCTCGCGGCGAAGGCCCGCCTCCCCCACACGATCCACATCGAGGTCGAGGTGGACCGCCTCGATCAGATCGAACCCGTGCTCGCGGCCGGGATCGGCACCATCATGCTCGACAACTTCTCCCTCGACGACCTGCGCACCGGCGTCGCGCAGGTCGCAGGACGCGCCGTGGTCGAGGCCTCGGGAGGCGTGAGCCTCGACACCGTGAAGGCCATCGCCGAGACGGGGGTCGACGTCATCTCGGTCGGCGCGCTCACGCATTCGGCGCGGGCACTCGACCTCGGACTCGACGTGCGCATCGACGCGGCATGAGCATGCTCTACCTCGACAGCGCCGCCACGACGCCCGTGCGTCGCGAAGTGCTCGAGGCGATGATGCCGTTCTTCACGACGTGGTTCGGCAACCCGTCGAGCCATCACACCGTGGGCGAAGCGGCGGCGGGGGCGCTGGCCGACGCCCGCGCGCGCGTCGCGAAGGTGCTCGGGATGCGGGCCTCCGATGTCGTCTTCACCTCGGGCGGCACCGAAGCGAACAACCTCGCCGTGAAGGGCATCGCGCTCGCGAGCCGCGGAAAAGGTCACCTCGTCACGACGCCGATCGAGCACGAGTCGATCCTCGAGTCGGCCGACTACCTCGCGCGCCTGCACGGCTACGACGTCACGCTCGCGCCGGTCGACGGCGCCGCGCGGCTCACTCCCGACGCCCTTGCCGGGTCGCTGCGCGACGACACGGCTCTCGTGACGTTCGGCTTCGCGAACAACGAAGTGGGAACGGTTCAGGATGCCGCGGCCCTCGCCGCCGTCGCGCACGAGCGCGGCATCCCGGTCCATCTCGACGCCGTGCAGGCGGCCGGATGGCTCGCGCTGCGCGAGACGGACGCAGATGCGATCTCGATCGCCGGCCACAAGCTCGGAGCGCCGAAGGGCACGGGCGTGCTCGCGGTGCGCGGACGCATCCCCCTCGAGCCGCTCCTGCACGGCGGCGGACAGGAGCGCGGTCGCCGCAGCGGCACCGAGGACGTCGCGGGCGCCGTCGGCCTCGCCGTCGCGCTCGAGCTCGCCGAGGGCGAGCGAGCCGAGGCATCCCATCGCATCTCGGCGCTGCGCGACGGCGTCATCGCCGAAGTGCTCGGGCGTTCGCCGCGCGCGCGCCTCACGGGCGATCCGGTCCACCGCCTGCCGGGTACCGCGAGCTTCACCTTCGCCGGGGTGAGCGGCGAAGCCGTGCTGCTCGAGCTCGAGCGGCGCGGTGTGATCTCGTCGAGCGGCTCAGCCTGCGCCGCCGGGAGCGATGAGCCCTCGCACGTTCTGCTCGCCATGGGTGTTCCGCCCGAGGTGGCGCAGACCGCGGTGCGCTTCACGTTCGCCCATGACGCCGCGTTCGATCCGGCGATGCTGGCGCACGCGGTCGCGGCATCCGTCGACGCGGTGCTCGGCTGAACGCCGGTAGCCCCGCCCGTGGCGCTCGCACGGGACTCGATGCGGGCGGCCCGGCGACACTCCTGAGATGAAGGACGCGCTGCTCGTCTCGGCACAGTCCTTCATCTCAGGAGCCTCTCGAACCAGCGCGCGAGATCCGCACGACCCGACGCGCGAAGCCGCCCGCAACGGCAGGGCCGCGGGGGTCCTGCGCGCTCATAGGATCGCTGTGTGACATCCCCGCCCGCGATCACCGTCATCGTGCCCGGGTTCGATGTCGCCCCCTATGCGGCCGAGGCGATCGAGTCGCTGCGCGCGCAGACCCGCGAGGACTGGACCGCCGTCCTCGTCGACGACGGCTCGACCGACGGCACGGGTGCGATCTTCGACGCGGCCGCCGCCGCAGACGACCGCTTCCATGTCGTGCACCACGACCTGCAGCAGGGCCTGAGCGCGGCGCGCAACACGGGACTCGACCTCGTCACGACGCCGTACGTCGGCTTCCTCGACGCGGACGACGTCATGACGCCCAGCGCGATCGACGCGCTCGTCGGCACGCTCGAGCGCACGGGCAGCGACCTCGTCGCGGGCGCCTACGTGCGGCTGCGGCCCGACGACCGCGGCGGGTACGCTCCGGGCGAGGTGCAGCCGTGGGTGGCCGCGGCGACGGATCCGGCCCGAGATGCCACGACGCTCGCCGAACACCCGGATGCCTCGGGCAACATCGTCGCGTGGTCCAAGGCCTCCCGCGCCGCGCTGTGGCGCGAGGTGCGGTTCCCGCTCGGCAAGGCGTACGAGGACCAGCTCGTCGCGCAGCTGCTGTACACACGGGCCCGCGCGTTCGACGTCATCCCGGACGTCGTCGTCCAGTGGCGCGAACGGGCCGAGGGCACGTCGATCACCCAGCGCAAAGACATCCTGCCCGTCCTGCGCGACTACCTCGAGGCGCTCGACGGCGGCATGGGGATCCTGGATGCCGCGGGCGCGGCGGATGCCGTGGCATCCCGCGTCCGTCTCATCCAGCGACTCGACCTGCCGCCCCTGCTCGCGATCGCGCAGACACATCGGGACCCCGCGTATCGAGCCGAGCTCGGCGCCTTCGTCCGTGCCCTCGCGGCGCGCTCCCCCGACGCGCTCTCGCCGTCGGTCGCGCCCGCGCTCCACTGGTGAGGATCAGGACTCCGGGAGGCCGGGCGGGGTCCAGACGCGCGGCTCGGGGACGGTGATCGGCACGGTCACGGCAGGCTCGGGCGCGGCGCCGGAGGGCGCGCGATCGGCGCGGCGGTCGGGAAGATCCGCCGGCGGATCGGCCTCTTCGACCTCGAGGATGCGGGATGCCGCGAGCTGCTGAGCGGCGAGCTCGGCGTAGAGGCCGCCCTCGGCGAGCAATGAGGAATGCGTGCCCGACTCGACGATGCGTCCCGCCTCGACGACATGGATGACATCGGCGGCGATGATCGTCGAGAGCCGATGCGCGATCGAGAGCGTCGTCCGGCCGCGGGCCGCGGCATCCAGCGCCTCCTGCACGACGCGTTCCGAAACCGTGTCGAGGGCCGAGGTCGCCTCGTCCAGCAGCAGCACGGGCGGGTCTTTGAGCAGCACGCGCGCGATCGCGATGCGCTGCTTCTCGCCGCCCGAGAGGCGATACCCGCGCTCGCCCACGACGGTGTCGTAGCCCTGCTCGAAGCCCTCGATGATGTGATGGATGTTGGCCGCCCGGCACGCGTCCTCGAGCTCGGCGTCCGTCGCCTCGGGCTTGGCGTAGCGCAGGTTCTCGCGGATGGTCGCGTGGAACAGGTAGGTCTCCTGCGACACGATCCCGACGCTGTCGATGATCGACTCCTGCGTCAGGTCGCGCACATCTGCTCCCGCGAACAGCACGGCACCCCCGGACGCCTCGTACATGCGCGGAGTCAGGTAGAGCACGGTCGTCTTGCCCGCGCCCGAAGGCCCGACGAACGCGACGTGCTGACCGGGCTCGGCCGTGAAGCTCACGCCGCGCAGCGTGGGCCGCGCGTCGGCCGAGGCATCCGGATACCGGAAGGACACGTCGCGGAACTCGATGCGCCCGAGCGGACCGGGCGCCTTCGCGACCGGGAAAGCGCGCGGCGAGTCCTGGATCGCCGGCACGAGGTCGAGGTACTCGAAGATGCGGGCGAACAGGGCGGCCGAGGTCTGCAGATCGAGCGCGACGCGCATGAGACCCATGAGCGGCATGAGAAGACGCGCCTGGACGGTCGTGAAGGCGACGATCGTGCCCGCCGTGATCGTGTCGGTGCCGCCCGTGATGAGATACCCCGCCACGAGGTAGATGACAGCCGGCACGCTCGCCATGAGCACCTGCACGACCGCGAAGAACCCCTGGCCGCTCATGGCGCGGCGCACCTGCAGGCGAACCTGGTTGCGGTTCTCGTCCGAGAAGCGGGTGGATTCGGTGCGCTGGCGGTTGAACGACTTCGACAGCAGGATGCCCGACACGCTCAGGGTCTCCTGCGTGATCGAGGTGAGCTCCGAGAGGGACTCCTGCGTCTCCCCCGCGATGCGCGCGCGCACCTGACCCACACGGCGCTGCACGAGCACCAGGAACGGCATCAGCACGACGGCGATGAGGGTCAGGCGCCAGTCGATGATGATCATCGCGACGAGGGACGCGATGACCGTGACGACGTTGCCCAGGATGCTCGTGACGGTGTTGGTCAGCACGCCGGCGACACCGCCGACGTCGTTCTGCAGGCGCGATTGGATGACGCCGGTCTTCGTTCGCGTGAAGAACCCCAGCTCCATCGCCTGCAGGTGGTCGAAGAGCTTCACCCTCAGATCGCCCGTGACCTGGTTGCCCACCGTGGAGGTGAGCCACGTCTGCCCGACGCCCAGCGCCGCTGACAGCAGGAACAGGGCGATCATGACGACGACGAGGCGCCACAGCAGCGGCAGGTCGACGCCGCCTCCATCGGTCGGGAAGAGCGCGTCGTCGAAGATGCGCTGCACGAGAAGGGGCGGGATGACGGCGATCGCCGCGCCCGCGATGACGAGGAAGGCCGTCCAGGCGATGCGCCACCGGTAGGGGCGGAAGAGCACGACGACGCGTCGACCGAGGTGCGGGATCTTCGGCGCCTCGGCGTTGAGCCTCTTCTGCGCGTCGATGTCGACGCCGCGGAATCCGCCTCCCGGCCCGCCTCGTCCGCCGCCCATGCTCATGGCCCGAGCCTACTGAGCCGCCAGGACACCGGGGCTAGGCTGAGGGCATGACCTCCACGCCCGAGAACCCCGCCCACGACGGCAGCGACCTCGCCGAGCTCCGCGAGGAGATCGATGAGCTCCAGGCGATCCCCGAGGACGAGCTGCTCAGCCCCCTCCCGAACGCGGTCGAAGAGCACGAGCCCGAGGCGACGCCGTCCGACGCGATCGGCTCGGAGAAGTGGGACGAGCCCGCCGAGGACGAGTCGCTCGACCAGCAGTGACCCTCAGCCGAGGTCGAGGACGAGGTTGACCACGGTGCCGATGATCACGGCGCCGAACAGATAGGCGATCAGCGCCTGTGCCGTCACCATCCGACGGATCGCGTTCGTCTTCACATTCGTGTCCCCGACCTGGTAGCCCATGCCGACACCCAGCGAGAAGTACAGGAAATCCGAATAGCTCGGCTCCTGCTCATCGTTGAAGTCGATCCCGCCGACAGGGTCCGAGTAATACATCCGCGCGGTGCGCAACGCGTAGTCGACCTGGATGAGACCCCATGACGACGCGACGCTCACGAACGCGATCGCCGCCAGCACGTAGGATTCCAGCTCGGCCTCGATGCCCGTCTGGATGAGCACGATGAACACGGCCGCCAGGCTCGCCGTGCTTCCCGCGAGCGACACGATGCGGGCGACAGATCTGCCCGGGTCCTCGGCGCTCGCGTGAAGGCGGGTCTCGGCGCCGGACATCGGCCAGACGATCGAGAGATTCCAGATGATCAGGATGCCGCAGAACGTCGACCAGCCGGCGAGGAGCCCTGCGGCGAGGCCGAGGATCGGCGAGACGACGAACGCCACCGCGATCGCCGCGACGACGGAGACGATCGATCGCGGAAGAAGCGAGGCGCGGTTCGCTGACCTGGACATAGGCGAATGTTTTCACGGCATCCGGGAATGGGATGTCCCACCCCGCCGTTATCTTGGAAGCTTGCCATCCTCGGGTGGCGCTCTTGCTGCACCACCCGAGCCTCGAGGAGACGACCTATGGCCGCGACCGACATCCATCCCGTGACCGGGAACGTCTCGGTGCCCGCAGGGCCGATCCTCAAGCCCGAAGAGAGTCGCATCATCTGGCTGCTCCTCGGAGCGGCGTTCGTCGCGATCCTCAACGAGACCACGATGGGCGTCGCGATCCCGCACCTGATCGGCGACCTCGGCATCACGGCCGTCGCTGCCCAGTGGCTCACGACGGCGTTCATGCTGACGATGGCCGTCATCATCCCGATCACGGGATTCCTGCTGCGCCGGTTCACGACGCGCGCGATGTTCATCTCCGCGATGTCGCTCTTCTCGGCCGGAACCCTCATCGCCTTCCTCGCCCCCGGTTTCGAGGTGCTGCTCGTCGCCCGCGTCGTGCAGGCCTCGGGCACCGCCATCATGATGCCGCTGCTCATGACGACGCTCATGACGATCGTGCCGCCCTACGCGCGCGGTCGCATGATGGGCCGCGTCTCCATCGTCATGTCGCTCGCCCCCGCGATCGGGCCGACGCTGTCGGGCTTCCTGCTCGACACGGTCGGGTGGCGCTGGATCTTCGGCATCGTCCTGCCGATCGCCCTCGTCGCCCTCGCGGTCGGGGCACGCTGGATCCACAACATCGGCGAGACGACGAAGGCGCCGATCGACGTGCTCTCGGTCATCCTCTCGGCTTTCGGCTTCGGCGGGCTCGTCTTCGGTCTCAGTCAGATCGGCGGCGGTGCGGGGCACGGAACGGGTGCGGATGCCGCGGCGGCGGGAGCCGCGTCGCAGCTGACGCTGATCATCTCGCTGTCGGTGGGCGCCATCGCGCTCGGCCTGTTCATCTGGCGCCAGCTGCGGATGCAGCGCACGGATGACGCGCTGCTCGACCTGCGGGTCTTCCGCTCGGTGAACTTCTCGCTGTCGATCGGGCAGATGACGATCCTCTCGCTCGCCTTCTTCGGCGCGATCACGGTGCTCCCGCTCTACATGCAGCAGGTGCTGCAGGTCTCCGCGCTCGAGACCGGCCTCGTCGTGCTGCCCGGGTCGCTCGCGATGGGCCTCGCCGGGCCCTTCATCGGGCGCATCTACGACCGGTACGGCACACGAGTGCTGCTCATCCCCGGGTCGATCATCACGGTGGGCATGCTGTGGTTCTACACGTCGCTCAACCAGTTCACCCCGGTCTGGGTCATCGCGATCGCACAGACGGTCCTCTCGATCGGACTCGCGCTGTCGTTCACGCCGCTCTTCACCGCGTCGCTGGGCTCGCTCGCGCCGAAGTTCTACTCGTACGGCTCGGCTGTGCTGGGTACGATCCAGCAGGTGGCGGGCGCCGTCGGCATCGCGCTGCTCGTGACGGTCATGTCGAGCGTCGCAGCCAGTGCCGAGGCATCCGGAACCGAGGCCATCGCCGCGGGCGCCCAGGGCGCGCAGACGGCGTTCCTCATCGCGGCGATCATCTCGCTGCCGCTTCTCGTGGGCGCGTTCCTCATCCGCAAGCCGGCGGACTCGATCGAGGGCGCCCCGGCCGGGCACTGATGCCGGGGCGGTGACGCACCGATCAGTGGTGGATGAAGGCCTTCAGCGCGACCAGCACGAAGCCGAAGGCGGACGTGACGAGCGCGCTCACGAATCGCGGCCAAAGCCTCACGGTCCAGCGCGCGACGGCGAACCAGCCCAGCAGGCCGAGCAGGACGGCGTCGAAGATCAGGGCGGTCCAGATGGCGGTGTCGTCTTCGACGGCCTTCGTGGCACCCAGGAGCAGGATGACGAGTGCCGGGATGGTGGCGACGAGCATCCCGAGCGAGTGCACGACCGACGCCCGCACGGACGGCCAGAATCCGGCGGCGCCTTCCGTGGCAGCCATGCGCGCGAGCGTGCCGGCGAACACGTGTGCGCAGAAGAACACGACGACGGTGACGACGACGGTGAGGAGCGCGTTGATCGACGAGCCGGTCGCGCTGCCGCTCACGACGATCATCCCCGAGACGAGGATCAGACCGTAGACGGCCTCTTCGGACTGCAGAACCCTCGTGACGGAGGGCTTGAGAAGCTGCTCGTCGGTCATGACGGGCGCGTGTCGCGGATCAGACGGTGCTGCAGGAGCCCCCGCCGCAGCACGACGAAGAGCTCTCCACGACGGTCAGCAGGTTCTTGTCGTCGCCGACGGGCTGCAGAGTCGTGGGCGTGGTGAGGGGCGAAGTCGTCATACGGGCCATGCTACCCGGGCGTTCACCCGTCGGCGCCCAGCAGCGCGCCGTCGGTCTGACACGTCGGGCAGTACTCGGCCGTCGTGCTGCCGAAGGAGAAGGACCGCACCGTGTCGCCGCACACGGAGCAGACCTCGCCCGCGCGACCGTGCACGCGCATCGACGCGACCTTCGCGGACTTGAGCTGGTCGATCGGGATGCCGCGCCGAGCCGTGATGGCGCCGCGGATCGTCGATGTCGTCGCGTCGAACAGTCGCTCCCGTGCGCGCTCGTCGAGGGCGGCGGCGTGCACGACGGGCGAGAGCTTCGCGAGGTGCAGGATCTCATCGGAGTAGGCGTTGCCGATGCCGGCCAGCGACTCCTGCTCCTGCAGGACCGCTTTGAGCTGCTTGCGGCGGCCCACCGTGACGGCGTCGAGGTCGGCCTGCGCGAATGCGGGATCGGCAGGATCGGGGCCGAGCTTCGCGACCGCAGGCACGTCGCGCGGCTCGTCGACGACGAACAGGCCGAGTGAGACCCAGCTGCCGGCATCCGTCAACGACACCTCGGAGCCGTCGTCGAGAGAGAGAACCGCGAGCGCGGGCGGAGCGCCCTCGGGCGCCGGCTGGTCGGGCCTCGACCACCGCGCCCACCCGTGCCGACCGAGCGAGACGCCCAGGTGCCGGCCGCCGACCGCGAGGTCGAGGTGCTTGCCGAAGCGCTGCGCGCCCGTGATCTCGGAGCCGACGAGCGACTCGGGCGGCGCGGCGCGGGTCTTGATCGTGCGGAACTCGAGCACATCGACACTCGTGATCGTGCGGCCGCTCGCGCGTTCGTTCAGGAACTCGGCGAGCGCCTGCACCTCGGGAGACTCCGGCATGCCGTCATCCTGTCATGCCCTTCCGACGCTCACGAGGTGTGGTGCGGAGGGTGCGTGCGCTCCAGATCCGCGCCTTCGACGTCGACGTTCGGGATGACGCGATCCAGCCCCCGCCCCCCTGCCGCCCGGGTAGCGCAGGGCGCCGACCGCGTCAACGGGCATGCGGGGCGACGATGTCGGGGGCATGCTCGAAGCTGACTCATGAATCGAAGGACGGTCCCATGCGCAAGTTCATCGTCATCCTCCTCATCGTCGGTGCGGCCTCGGCGGCGTACGTCGCGGGCACGAAGGCCGGGCGGTCGAAGTACCGCAAGATCCGCAGCGCTGCCGACGCGGTGTGGAGCGATCCCGAAGTGAAGAAGCTCCGCAAGCGCGTCGAGAAGCGCGTGAAGAAAGCGGTGAGGAGCGTCGGCTGATGGCAGGGCTCGGCAACATCACCTTCTACGCCGACGACCCGGTCGCGCTCGCGCGCTTCTGGTGCGGCGTGTTCGGCTACCCGGAGCAGACGTTCGAAGAGCCGCTCAAGGGCCAGCTGCTTGCGGCGGGACTCACCGAGGCCGATCTGACCAGTCGCGCCCTCGCCGAGGATCCGGAGGGCACGGGCCCGAGGCTCTTCTTTCACCACGCGTCCGAGGGCAAGAGCGGGCGCAACCGCATCCATCTCGACATCAGCTCGACGCCCGGTCGCCGACCGACGCACGAGGAGCTCGAGACGGAGAAGGACCGCCTCGTCTCTCTGGGAGCGAGCGTCGTCCGGCTCGTCGATCAATCGTGGGGACCGTGGCCCGAGCACTACTACCAGATGGCCGATCCCGAGGGAAACGAGTTCTGCCTGCAGTAAGAGGTCGTCAGCGCACGCGCACCGCGGAGGGCTGGATGCTCACCGTGAACGAGCGGGTCTCGCCGATCTCCTCGCCGTCGATCTCGAACGCGCGGGCATCGGGAAGCGTGACCTCGAGCTTCTTGGCACGACCGTGGTTCACGGCATCCGTGCTCGTCGTCTCGGCGTCCTTGTTCAGCATCTTCTTCAGGCCGTTGTCCCACACCATCGTCTTGAGGGTGCCGGCCCACTGCGCCACGCCCTCGGCGCTCAGCACGAGGTAATCCAGCTCACCGTCGGACGGGTCTGCATCGGGCAGGAGGGTGACCCCGCCCTGGATCATGCCGCAGTTGCCGATGAGGAGCGTGTGCCCCTGCTCGTCGCGCGCCGGCTCGTCGTCCTTCGTGATGTGGAAGGGCACGACCTCGCTGGCCTCGAGGGCGCGGCCGAGGGACTCGACATATGCGAGCCAGCCCGCCTTGTCTTTGAGGTCCTCGTCCGTCTCGGCGATCATGTGCGCATCGATTCCGAAGCCGACCATCACCACGAAGGCATGCCGTTCGCTGCCTTCCTCCACGTCGACATCGACCCAGCCGACGTCGATCGGGCGCGCCGGCTCGCCGAGAGCACGAGTGAACGCCCCGGGAACGTCGTTGATCGGCACGCCCAGGTTGCGGGCGAGCAGATTGCCGGTGCCGAGCGGCACGATGGCGAGCTCGACGTCGTTGCGCGCCTCGGCGAGGTACTCCGAGACCGCGCGCACCGTGCCGTCGCCTCCGGCCACGATGAGCAGATTCGCACCGGCGTCGACCGCCTCCTTCGCGACGCCCTGCCCGGGGTCGTCCTCGCTCGTCTCCCACCAGCGCACGCGCGCACCGGCATCGGGATCGGCTGCCGCGGCGAGCCCCTTCTCGAGGGTCTCGCGGTCGGTCTTGGTCGGGTTCCAGATGACTGCGATGTCTGAGTTCACGCCGATCCGTTCTCACGCCCGGAACGTGTGCCCGGCTGCCGTAGACGATACGCGCCCCGCGCGACCGTCGTCCCGCCTTGACAAAGGCCGAGTGCTCAGCCCTCCGCGACGACCACCTGGATCGTCGCGAGCGTCGCGTCCGCGGCGTAGGCGATGCGACCACCGTCGGCCCGCGTCGCACGGAGGGCGTCGAGCGCCTCGCTCGTCACGATCTCGCCCGGCGCGAGCACGGGGACCCCGGGCGGGTACGGCGCGATGAGCTCGGCGCAGACGCGGCCGATCGCGTCGCGCGCGTCGACCGTCTCGTGCCGCGCGAAGAACGCCTCGCGCGGATCGAGCGCCGCCTCGGCGCGCACGCTCCACGCCGCGGAGGCCGTGACGCGACGCGGCTCGCCGCGGTGGCGTTCGAGCACCGCGGCGAGGGTGTCGACGAAGAAGTCGATGGATGCCTCGTCATCCGCGACGGTGACCATGGGAACCAGAACGTCGCGATCGGCCATCTCGAGCGTGATGCCGTGCACGAGGAGTTCCTTCTCGACCTCGTGACCGTGGGCGCCCGTGCCGGCGAGCAGCACGACGAGCTTCGCAGGATCCACGCGCACGTCGCCGTGGTCGGCGAGGATCTCGAGCCCGGAGACCCGCGACAGCCGGTCGCGCGCGCGGTCCACGAGACCGACGAGTCGTCCGACGAGCTCCTCTCCGTCGCGTTCGAGGAGCGCCCGGGATGCATCGATGCTCGCGAGCATGGCGCCCGACGAACTCGTCGTGAGCGAGGCGTCGAACGCGCGCTCGAGTCGGTCGGGATCCAGCAGACCTCCCGATCGCGTCGTGCGGGCGAGGAGGAGCGCGGCCTGACTCCACGCGGGGAGCGACTTGTGCGCACTCGTGATGAGCGCGTCCGCGCCCTCGGCCAGCGCGTGTGCGGGCACGCGCGACGAGAATCCGAAGTACGCCGCCCACGCGGCATCCACCACGAGGGGCACGCCGAAGGTGTGCGCGACGTCGGCGAGCGCGGGGATGTCGGACAGCGTGCCGACGTACGACGGATCGCCGATCAGCACGCCGCAGGCGTCCGGATTCGCCCGGAGCGCGGCCTCGACCTCGTAAGGGTCCACGGCGGACGGGAGCCCGGTCACGGCGTCGATGGCGGGATTGACCCACACCGGTCGCAGCCCCGCGAGCACGATCCCGAGCAGCACCGAGCGGTGGAGCGTGCGCGAGACGACGACGGACTGCCCGGGTCGCCCGAGCGCGAGGACCGACGCCTGGTTCGCGTGGCTCGAACCCCCGACCGAGAAGCGGCACCAGTCCACTCCCCACGCGCGCGCGGCGCGCGCCTCGGCATCCGCGAGCAGTCCGAGGTCCTGCTTCATGGTGTCCAAGCCCGCGAGCATCGGGACGTCGCCCACGATCAGGTCGCCCACGAGGTCCGTGCGGTGCTTGTGGCCCGGGATGCTGAAGGGCCGCATCCGGTCGTCGCGCACGTCGTTCATGTAGCGCAGCCACGCCGCGAAGAGCGGAGCATCGGCGGCGTATCCGCGCGGATCGGCGCTCATGATTCGCGAGGCGGGTTGTGCATGAACTCGAGTCGGATGCCGCTGTCGTCCTCGACGAAGGAGGCGAAGTAGCGCTCGTTGAACCGCGGGAAGACCTGAGGCGGACGCACTTCGGTCCAGCCCGCCGCCAGGGCGATGGCGTGCAGCCGCTCGACCTCGGCGCGTGAGTCGGTCGCGAACGCGAGATGCTGCCAGCCGGCTCTCCCGTGCACGTGCCGCTCGTCCGCCGGTTCGCGCGCCGGGAAGAGGATCAGTTCGACCTCGCCCTCTCGCCACCAGGCGACGGATGCCGCCGCATCCTCACGCCCGAAGCCCAGCGCCTGCATGACGGGGTCGAACTGCGCGATCCCGCGTGCGAGATCGTTGACGGTGATCCCGAGATGATCGAAGACGGTCATGCAACCAGTGTGTCGTGGATCGTCACGCGAGGCGCATGGTTCGACTCATCCGGCCCGCGAGCGCCGTCGCGGTGCGGGTGATCGTGGCCTGCATGGCCTCCGCCGCCGCGCTCGCCTCGATGCCGGCGACGCGGGCGATGCTGATCGTGCGGCTGAGCGTCGGCTCCGACAGCCGCACCGACCGCAGCCCCGGCCGCTCGATGAGCACCATGGCCGGCACGATCGCGACGCCGAGTCCGCGCTCGACGAAGCGCAGCACGGCATCCATCTCCACTCCCTCGACGATGGCGTGCGGCGTGAGCCCCGCTGCGAGGAACGCGGCATCCGTCGTCGCACGAAGGTCGTACGACGGGCTGAAGACGACCTGGGGAAGACGCGCGACATCTTCCAGACGGATGCTGTCCCCCGCCGCGATCGGCGGGGCCGCGCTCGCGGCGATGACGACCAGCTCCTCCACGAGGAGCGGTGCCACGGCGAAGCGATCGGACGACGCGGCGACGGAGGTCGTGATGAGCGCGAGGTCGAGCTCGCCCGCGTCGAGCTCGTCGAGCAGGCGCCGCGACCCGTGCTCGGAGATGTGCAGCTCGACGGCAGGGTGGGCGACGTGGAAGTCGCTGAGCACCTCGGCGACGAGGCTCACGCACAGCGTCGGCGTCGCGCCGAGCCGCACGCGTCCCCGCCGGAGGCCCGCGAGCTCGTCGATCGTGTGCCGCACCGAGTCGGCATCGGCGAGCATGCGCCGAGCGAGCGGCAGGAGCGCTTCGCCCGCTGCCGTGAGGGTGCTGCCCGCGCGCACGCGATCGAACAGCACGGTGCCGAGGTCGTGCTCGAGCGCCGCGATCTGACGGCTCAGGGATGGCTGGGCGAGATAGAGCCGCTCGGCCGCGCGGGTGAAGTTGCCGGTCTCGGCCACCGTGACGAATCCGCGCAGCTGTTCGAGGTTCATGCTTGCAGGCTATCGTAGGCAGGAGAAAGATGCATTGGAGTAATGGAGTGCGCCAACCTACCGTGGAGGGATGACCACTCCCGAGAAGCGCCTGTCCACCTCCGTCCTCGTCATCGGCACCGGTGGGTCGGGGCTGCGCGCCGCCATCGAGCTCGCGGAGGCGGGCGTGGACGTGCTGGCACTCGGCAAGCGCTCCAAGTCCGACGCGCACACGTCGCTCGCGGCGGGCGGCATCAACGCCGCACTCGCGACGATGGATGCCGACGACTCGTGGCAGCAGCACGCCGCCGACACGCTGAAGGAGAGCTACCTCCTCGCCGATCCGCACACGGTCGAGATCGTCACGTCCGGCGCTGCACGCGGAATCGAGGACCTCGAGCGCTACGGCATGCCGTTCGCCCGCGAGGACGACGGGCGCATCTCGCAGCGCTTCTTCGGCGCGCACACCTACCGCCGCACCGCCTTCGCGGGCGACTACACGGGCCTGGAGATCCAGCGCACCCTCGTCAATCGGGCCGCGCAGCTGGGCATCCCGATCCTCGACACCGTCTACGTCACGCGGATCCTCGTCAACGAGGACGGCGCCGTCTTCGGCGCCTACGGCTTCGATCTCGAGGACGGCACGCGGTACCTCATCCACGCGGATGCCGTCATCCTCGCCGCCGGCGGCCACAACCGCATCTGGCGGCGCACGTCCTCGCGCCGCGACGAGAACACCGGCGACTCGTTCCGTCTCGCCGTCGAAGCGGGCGGGCGCCTGCGCGACCCCGAGCTCGTGCAGTTCCACCCGAGCGGCATCATCGAGCCGGAGTCGGCCGCGGGCACCCTCATCTCGGAGGCCGCGCGGGGCGAGGGCGGAATCCTGCGCAACGGCCTCGGCGAGCGCTTCATGCACAAGTACGACCCCGAGCGCCTAGAGCTGTCGACCCGCGACCGGGTCGCGCTCGCCTGCTACACCGAGATCAAAGAGGGGCGCGGCACGCCCAACGGCGGGGTGTGGCTGGATGTCTCGCACCTTCCGCGCGAGACGATCATGACGCGCCTCCCCCGCGTGTACCAGACGATGCTCGAGCTGCAGATGCTCGACATCACGAAGGATCCGATCGAGATCGCACCCACGGCGCATTACTCGATGGGCGGCGTGTGGGTGCGCTCCGAGGATCACTCGACAGACGTTCCCGGGCTCTACGCGATCGGCGAGGCGTCGTCGGGGCTGCACGGCGCGAACCGCCTGGGCGGCAACTCGCTCATCGAGCTGCTCGTGTTCGGCCGCATCGTCGGCCGTGCGGCAGCGGCGTATTCGGCCGGCCTCCCCGCGCAGACGCGCTCGGCCGCGGCGGTCGAGGTCGCTCGCGACGAGATCGCGGCGCTGCTCGCGGCATCCGGACCCGAGAACGTGCGCGCCCTGCAGCGCGCGATCCGCGACACGATGACCGCGCACGCCGGCGTCGTGCGCGACGAGGTCGGCCTGCTGACAGGACTCGTCGAGCTCGATGCGATCGAAGCGCGGATGGCCGACATCGGCGTGCATCCCGACATCGCCGGCTTCCACGACCTCGCGCACGCGTTCGACCTCAAGTCCGCCGCACTCGCCGCGCGCGCGACGCTCGAAGCAGCGCTCGAGCGGCGCGAGACGCGGGGATGCCACAACCGCAGCGACTACCCCGACACCGACCCCGCGCTGCAGGTGAACCTCGTGTGGTCGCCGTCCACGGGGGTCACGCGAGAGGCGATCGCGCCGATCCCCGACGAGATCGCCGCACTCATGCGCGAAGAGGTCTCGGTCGCGGGCAAGCTCGTCGAGTGAGCTGCGGGCGCGAGCGTGCCACGCAATTCACGGCGCCTCGAGATGATCGCGCGCCCACATCGCGGCGCTCGTGCGGTCGGCGACGCCGATCTCGCGGAAGATGCTCCCGAGGTGCGCCTTGACGGTGCGCTCGGCGATCCCCAGCTGCGACGCGATCTGCTTGTTGGCGCGCCCGTCGGCGACCAGTCGCAGCACCTCGACCTCGCGCGCGCTGAGCCGATGGGCGGGCCGGGGCGACGGCAGCAGCACACTCGCTATGCGCGGATCGAGCGGCGCATGCCCCGCCGCCACGGCCCGCACGGCGTCGCGGAGCTCGGCGGGCTCGGCATCCTTCAGCTGGTAGCCCGTCGCGCCGGCCTCGATGGCGCGGCGCACGCGATCACGGTCGGTGAAGGAGGTCAGCACGAGCACCGCGGTCGCGGGCGAGGCATCCCGCACCCCCTGCGTGGCGGCGACGCCGTCCATCACGGGCATCGAGAGGTCCATGACGGCGACGTCGGGGCGGTGCCGCTCAGCGAGCGCGATGCCCTGGGCGCCGTCGCCGGCCGTCGCGACGACCTCGATGTCGCCGTCTGCGGCGAGCAGCGACGCGAGCCCCTCGCGCACCATCGCGTGGTCGTCGACGACGATCGCGCGGATCACGAGCCGGCTCCCGGGATGCGCAGGCACCAGCGGGTGCCGAGGCCCGGACCGCTCGCCACCGACAGCTCCGCTCCGGCGTCGTTCGCGAGATCCATCAGCACGCGCGTGCCGAGGTGACCGTCGGCGGGCTTCTGCGTCAGGATGCCCGCGTCGAATCCCCTGCCGTCGTCGTCGACCGTGAAGACGACGTCGCCGTCGACGCTGCGCAGCAGGACGGTCACGCGGCACGGTGCGGCGTGGGTCGCGGCGTTGCGCAGGGTCTCCTGAGCGACACGGTAGATCAGCTGCTCGTGCGCCCCGGAGAGCGGCAGCGGTTCCTGCACGTCCAGGTCGATCGTGACCTCACGACTGCGCATCGTCGCGGCGAGGTCGTGCAGCGCATGCGCGATGCCGGCGGCGGTGAGGCTGGGCGGGTAGATGTCCATGAGCAGGGACCGCAGCACGCGGATGTTCCCGCGGACGGATGCCGCGACGTCGCGCAGCTGCGACGCCGCCACGTCGTCATCCCGACGTGTCGCAGACTCCGCCGCCGTCTCGGCCGCGAAGCTGGTCGCCACGAGCTCCTGCACGGGGCCGTCGTGAAGGGTGCCGGCGATACGCCGCCGCTCGGCGTCGGAGGCATCCACCGCCCGCTGCAGGAGGTCGGCCCGCGCGCGCTCCTCACCGCGCAGACGCCGCAGCAGGCCCCACACGATCGGGGCGGTGAGCACGACCAGCAACAGGAGACTGCTCGTCGTGACTCCCGCGAATCCGCGCTGCAGGTCGGCTGAGCGCGCCGCGACCGGCTCGTACGGCAGGTAGATCTCGAAGAGCAGCTCGCGCCCGTCGGGCGTCCACACCGGCCGGTACACCTCGAGCAGGCGCCCGCCGGACTCGAAGACGTTCTCGTCCTCGGACAGATCCGACACGGCGGCGCGGGTCGTCGGATTCGCCAGAGCCTCGCGCTGAGCGTCGTCGAGGTCGAACGAGCGCCCGATCAGCTGCTCCTCGTCGGCGTAGAGTACGACTCCCTCGGGACTCCACAGCTTGACGCGTACGACGTCGTCGCCGAGCACCTGGTCCCGGATGACGCGGTCGAACGCGTCGACGGCATCCGGATCCCCGTCGGCGAGCGCGTCCGTCAGGTTCGGCTGCACGACGGCGTTCGCGAGCACGTCGGTCACGTTCGCGGCGTCGTTGACGGCCTCGCGTTCGGCGAGCCACTGCGCTGCGAAGGTCGCGAGGACGCCGACGACGACGAGGACGGCGACGAGACCCGCGGCCAGACGGATGACGATCGCGCGGGTGCTGGCCGGTGGCCTGCGGCTCGGCTCCGGGGCTCGGGCTGCGACCAGCGTCGTCCACGGCGCCCGCGCATCACGGAGCGTGGGCGCGCGCTCGGCCGCACCCGCGGAGTCCGCGGGTGCGGCCGTGCTCGTCTCGCCGGGTCTCACTCAGTCGTCTCCGCCGTGGCCGCTGTCGTCTCCGCCGGAACCCCGCCCGCTCGAGTCGTCCGAACCGCGGCCGGAGTCGTCCGAGCCGCGGCCGCTCGAGTCGTCAGAACCGGAGCGTCGGTCGTCTCCGGGCTCGGTGCGCTGGTCGCGGGGTGTGTCGCCGCCGTGATCGTCGGCACCGCCCTGCGAGGGCGCCGGGGCGGGACTCTGCGTGCCTCCGCCGTTCGCATCGCGATCGTCTCCGGGCT
Source organism: Microbacterium sp. (assembly GCF_051860965.1). GTDB lineage: Bacteria > Actinomycetota > Actinomycetes > Actinomycetales > Microbacteriaceae > Microbacterium. The sequence goes on along the minus strand of NZ_JBIMKU010000003.1, from coordinate 456,609 downwards.
CGGTGCGGTCGTCGCGGGGCGTGTCGCCACCGTGGTCGTCGACGGAGCTCGACGGAGAAGGTGTCGGCGCGGGCGTGGCGATCTGTCCCGACGCGGGCACGCGCACGGGCACCGATTGCGCGAACGACGCATTGCCCCACAGCCCGATCATGGCGGGCACGGCGACGAGCACGAGGGCTCCCGCCCCGAACAGGATCTGCTTCTTCATGGTTCAGCCTTCCGCTCATTCTGTCGTGGGAAGCGCATCCGGCGAAGTCCTCGCCGCGTTCCCGTGTATCCAGAGTCGACGACGCGGATGTTCCGTGCCATCGGACGATGGTCGTACGACCACACGCCGTGCCGACGTATTCCGTCGCGTTCATGGGCTCTTGGAAGATTCCGACAACTCGCAGGTGCACGTCACCGAGGTCGCCTAGTCTCAACGCATGCCCTCGACCGCGACCGCCTATCTGACCGGGTTCGGCAGCTACCTCCCGGGCGATCCGATCGACAACGACGGGATCGTGGCGCGGCTCGGGGGCGAGGATGCCGTGACCGAGCGCATCCGCCGGCGCATCCTCGCCGACAACGGCATCCGGCAGCGCCACTACGCGCTCGACGAGCACGGCGAACCCACCGAGTTGAACGAGGAGCTCGCCGTCAAGGCGCTGCGCGCGGCCCTCGACGATCGCGGGATCGCGCCATCCGACCTCCGCATGCTCGCGTGCGCGACGACGATGGGCGACGTCCTCGTGCCGGGTTTCGGCTCGATGGTGCACGGGCGGCTCGGCGGCGGCCCGATGCAGGTGCTGTCGGCGTCGGGCGTGTGCGCGTCGAGCCTCGCAGCGCTGGATGCCGCGGTCAGCAAGATCCGGCTGGGCGATCACCCGCGCGCCGCCGTCGTCGGCTCCGAGCTGTCCAGTCGCAGTCTCCGGCAGCGTCGATTCGACGGTGTGCGGGCGGGCATGGACGCGCATTTCCTGCGATGGATGCTGTCGGACGGCGCCGGCGCCGTCATCGTCGAGTTCCAGCCCCACCCCTCGCGGCCGTCGCTGCGGGTCGACTGGGTGCGACAGGTGTCGCTCGCCCACGAGCACGACGTGTGCATGCGGGCGGGCATGGCCGGCGATGATCCGGTCGTCGGCGGCACGTGGCAGGACCTCCCGGTCGACGAGGCGCAGGCTGCCGGCATGTTCGTGCTGCGACAGGATGTCGGCGACCTCGATGACCTCGCGCAAGCCGGTATCGCCCAGTTCGAGGAGCTCGTCGACATCGGCCTCGTCGACGTGAAGCACCTCGACCACGTCGTCTGCCATTACAGCACCAACCTCTTCCGCGACGTCGCGTTCGAGGCGCTGCAGCGCCGCATCCCGACCCTCGACACCGACCGCTGGTACTCCAACCTCGAGACGCGCGGCAACACGGGCTCGGCCAGCATCTTCATCGCGCTCGAAGAGGCGTGGCGCACAGGCCGGTTCCAGCCCGGCGAGACGATCCTGCTCGCCGTACCCGAGTCGGGTCGGTTCTCGTTCGCTTTCGCGCATCTCACCGTCGTCGCCCCACCAGAAGGAGCCCCCGTATGAGCACAGCATCCCTCACCGATCGTCTCGCCGAGGTCTGGGCCGACTTCGAGGATCGGCTCACCCGCGTGCCCGTGCTCGAGCGACTCGCCGAGGGCACCGTCACGCTGCACGACTACCAGCGGCTGCTGTTCAACCTCCGCCAGCAGGTCGTCGACGGCTCGCCGTGGATCTCGCGCGCGGCGTCCAACTTCGACATCCCCCACTTCGAGCTGCGCGCGGCGGCGATCCGCCACGCCGAGGAGGAGCACCGCGACTACCTCATGATCGAGCGCGACTACGTGGCGATCGGCGGCTCGCTCGAGGAGCTGCGGGCCGGGCGCAAGAACGTGGGGTCGGAAGCACTCTCGGGCTACATGTTCACCTACGCCGATCGCCCCAACCCCACCGGGCTGCTCGGGGCGATGTTCATCATCGAGGGTCTCGGCGCACGTCGCGCGGCCGGGTGGGCGGCGCGCTTCCAGGAGGTCCTCGGGCTCGCCGACGCCCAGGTGCGGTTCATGACCTACCACCAGGAGGCAGATGCGCAGCACACGGGCGGCCTCGAGACGATCCTCGAATCGGGCATGCTCACCGACGACGACGCCGACGAGGTCGTGCGCTGCGCCGAGGTCGTCGCGCGCCTGTACGCGCTGCAGCTGGAAGAACTGGACCGCTGAGATGCCGTCGTTCCCGAAGCTCCCCGATCTGACGGCGGTGCCCGACAGGGTGACGGAATTCGTGCGCGTGCCCGAGTTCGTGAAGTCCGACCCGAGCATGTGGGAGGCGATCTACTCCGATCCCTCGGTGCCGCTGGACCGCTCCGTCGTCCGCCAGATCATCAACGACCAGCGCCGGCTCTCGCGCCGCTGGATCTACCCGATCGCGCGCGTGCTGTCGCGCGTGCTCGTCGCGATCATCTCGGTCGTCAAGCGCGTGCTCCCGTTCCGGTGGATGACCCTCCACACGATGGACACCCTCTGCGTGTGGTTCCTGCGCACCTTCGTCTCCCCCGACGCCGTCGAGCTGCTCATCCGCCACTTCGTCGTCGAGACGAACCTCGTGAACTTCATCATCCGCAACACCGACACCACGATGGAGCCCGTCACCCTGCGCCCCGAGTCGCTCTCGGGCCTGGGAGACTCCGCCGTGGTCGAGCACGACGTCAATGTGTACGACGTGCTCATCGCGCTCGACGGCGTCGAGCTCAAGCCTCCGACCGTCTTCGACTGGAGCCAGCTCGACATCCCCCGCCTCGACGCCGAGCGGCACCACCGACGGCTCATCCGTCTCGACATCCAGACCGCACTCTGCTTCATGAACATCCCGTTCTCGATGGCGCTCACGGTCGAGGAGTACCGACGCGCCGTGCACAGCATCCGCTTCGACGACTCGTTCCTCGAGATCCTCGCCGTCATCTGCGACGACGACACGTTCCGGCACTGGAAGCTCGCGGGCATGAGCCTGTGGATGGACTCGAACGTCGACGTTCCGCGGATGGTCTATCGGCACGCGCTGGTCTGCGAGTATGCGCATGCGCGCCTGGTGAAGCTCGCGCACGGCGAGTACCCGCGCGCCACGCCTGCGCGCTTCGACTGATCACGGGCTGTCAACCCCTTGGCGCCCGCTCGGCCGTCGGGCGACGCTGGATCATCGACCGAAGGAGATCCCATGCCCGATGAAGACGCCGAGAAGACTCCCGAGACGAAGGATCTCGAGGAGCCCAGCACCGAGAAGGATCCCGGCGAGGAGCCGAAGAAGGCGACCCCGACCGAGGGGTCCGAACCGAGTCACGAAGCGGTCGGCATCGGCGTGATCGGCGGCGAGCTGAACGACGCGATGCCGCACGCCGACCCGCCGCAGGACTGACGCTCAGAGCTCGGTCACGACGCCTGATTCGACGCGCCAGCGGCGGTCGGTGCGGACGGACTGCAGCATCCGGCGATCGTGCGTGACGAGCAGGAGCGTGCCCTCGTAGGAGTCCAGCGCCTGCTCCAGCTGCTCGATCGCGGGCAGGTCGAGGTGGTTGGTCGGCTCGTCGAGCACAAGCACGTTGACGCCCCTCGCCTGCAGCAGTGCGAGGGCGGCGCGTGTGCGCTCTCCGGGCGAGAGGTCGTCGACGGGCCGCAGCACGTGATCGGCTTTCAGCCCGAACTTCGCGAGGAGCGTGCGCACCTCGGCCGCCTCGAGCGCGGGCACGAGGTCTTCGAACGCGGCGGCGAGCGGCCTCGACCCGACGAAGAGAGACCGCGCTTGGTCGATCTCGCCGATCTGCACGTTCACGCCGAGCGACGACGTGCCGGAGTCGGGATGCTGCGTGCCGAGCAGTGCACGTAGAAGCGTGGATTTGCCTGCGCCGTTCGGACCCGTGATGCCGATGCGCTCCCCCGCGTTCACCTGCAACGAGACCGGCCCGAGCGTGAACGAGCCCTGCCGGAAGACGGCCTCGGCGAGGGTCGACACGACGGTGCTCGATCGCGGCGCGGCGCCGATCGTGAACGCGAGCTGCCACTCCTTGCGCGGCTCCTCCACCTCGTCGAGCCGCGCGATGCGGCTCTCCATCTGGCGGACCTTCTGCGCCTGCTTCTCGCTCGACTCCGTCGAGGCCTTGCGCCGGATCTTGTCGTTGTCGGGCGACTTCTTCATCGCATGCGCACGCCCTGGCTCGACCACTCACGTTGCGTGCGGGCGCGCGCCACGAGATCGGCTTTCTTGTCCGCGAATTCGTCGTAGGCCTCGCGCGCATGCCGCCGAACGGTGGCGCGCTCCTCGAGGTACGCGTCGTAGCCGCCGCCGTACACGCGGTTCGTGTGCTGCGCGAGATCGAGTTCGAGCACACGGGTCACCGAGCGCGCGAGGAACTCGCGGTCGTGGCTGACGAGTACGACGCCGCCCCGGATGCCGCGCACGAAGGCCTCGAGTCGCTCGAGCCCGTCGATATCGAGGTCGTTGGTCGGCTCATCCAGCAGCACGATGTCGAAGCGGCTGAGCAGCAGCGCCGCGAGACCCGCTCGCGCGGCTTGGCCGCCCGAGAGCGTCGTCATCAGGGCTTCCCGGCCGACGTCGAGTCCGAGATCGGCGAGCACGACCGGGATGCGCTCGTCGAGGTCGGCCGCGCCGCTCGCGAGCCAGCGGTCCAGCGCCGCCGAGTAGGCGTCGTCGGCTCCGGATGCCGTCGGATCGCCGAGGGCTGTGGCCGCGGCATCCATCTCCGCCGTCGCCTGCGCGCAGCCCGTGCGACGCGCGATGTACGCGGCGACCGTCTCGCCCGCGATGCGCTCGTGCTCCTGCGGAAGCCAGCCCACGAACGCGTCGGCGGGCGCGAGCGAGATCGAACCCTCCTGGGGACGGTCGATGCCGGCGAGCAGCCGGAGGAGCGTCGATTTGCCCGCGCCGTTGGCGCCCACGAGTCCGACGACATCGCCGGGTGCGACCGTGAGGTCGAGCGAATCGAAGAGCGTGCGATGGCCATGGCCGCCGGCGACGCCGCGTGCGACGAGCGTTGCGGTCATGATTCCATTCTCACGCGTCGCCGTCAGTCGGCGAGCGCGTTCCGTCGCTCCTCGATGCGATGCTCGATCTTCCGCTGGACGTGCAGCATCGGGTAGATCCCGAGCAGCACGGCCATCGGCGCGAGAGCGCCCGGATCGTGGATGTCGTGCGCGCGATAGGTGCGCTCGAATCGATCCACGTAGAAGTGGAAGTCGCGCGGCGACGTGTCGAGGCGGCGAGCCGAGATGCCGGCGACCATGCCCGGTGCGTAGCCGACCTTGAGCCCCGCGAGCGCGAGATGGACCGACAGGTCGAGGTCTTCGTGCATGAGATCGGCGCGATCCGGGCACACGGATTCGCGCACGGCAGCCCACGCGTCCGCGCGGAGGGCCATGTTGCTGCCGAACAGGAAGACGTACTTTCCCGCGAGCTTGACGGTGGCCTTGCGCACCGTGTCGTCCGCATGGAGTCCGAACGAGCGCAGCGGCATGTCGTAGTAGTCGACGGGTCCGCTCACGGCCGCGACGTCGGTTGCCGCGAACGCCGCGCGCATCTGCTCGACCCAGTCCGCCTGCACGACCGAGTCGGAGTCGATGCGACCGATCAGATCACCCGTCGCGGCGTCGAAGCCGGCGTTGCGCGTCGGCGTGATGCCCTGTTCGTCGTTCTGACTGAGGAGACGGATGCCGGCATCCGGGAACGCCGTCACCAGTCCTTCGACGATCTCTCGCGTGCGGTCGGTCGAGCGGTTGTCGACGACGATGATCTCCTCCGCCGGGGCGGTCTGCTCGATGAGGGCGACGAGGCAGCGCGCGATGGTGTCCTCTTCGTTGTAGGCGGGGATGACGACCGAGACGGTGGCGGCTGAGCTCATGGCACGACCCTATCGATGGAGCGCGTCAGTCCCAGTCGAGGTACTCCTCGATGAACACTGCGGTGTCCATGATGTGGGTGAGTGGGAAGAGGTGGCCGGCGCCCTCGACCGTGCGGATGGTCGCCCGCTCGGGAGCCGTCGCCTGCAGCCGCTCGGCGTTCGCGACGGGGGTGACGGCGTCGTCCGTCGCCTGCACGATCAGCACCGGGATGACGGGCGGAAGCGGGATGTCGACGTCTTCGACGCCGAGCAGCAGGAGCCCGTTCGCGCGCTCGGGGTGCGCCGCGACCGTCGTGCGGGCGACGGTGCCGCCGAAGCCGTGACCGCCGATCCAGGTGTGGTCGAGCTCGAGGTGATCGATGACGGCCATGACATCCGACGCGCGGTCGTCGAGGGAGCGCTCGCCCGGACCGTAGCCGATGCGGATGATGTGGAACCCCGCCTCTTCGGCGAGGTAGTGGCCGACCACGCCGAGCGCGTCCTGACCCGGCTCGGCGATGAGGACGAGCGGGACGGGACCTTCGCCTTCGACGACGTACGGGATGGCGCGGCCCTCGGGCTCGAAGGTCTGGGTGTCCGTCATCGTCGTGCGTCCTCTCGCGGTGCTGGCTGCTTCCAGCGTATTCGGCCGGTCGTGTTCCCACCCAACCGCGAACACCGGCACCATCACACCGCCTGCGGCGTTGCGCCCGTCGGGCCGCGCCGCGCCATCACGCCGCGCGGAAGCGTCGAGCTGACTTCGACCTCAGCTGGGTCGGCTCAGCGATCTCTCCTGTGACCGGATCGGGCGGGGCGTGCAGCCAGTACGCGTCCAGCCCCGTCATCGGATCGCGAGACCGCGCGATCCGCCAGCCCTGATTGTGGAGCCTCATGTGGCAGTTGCGGCAGAGCGGAACGCCGTCGTCGACGTCGGTGCGCCCGTGATCCGCCCACCAATGAACCGTGTGGTGGAACTCGCACTGCGAGATCGGCGCGACGCACGACGGCCAGACGCACCCGCCATCTCGAATGCCGATCGCGATCCGCTGCGTTCTCGTGAACAGGCGATGCTCGCGCCCCACGTCGAGTGGACGGCCGAACGAGTCCAGCCCGACGGTCACGGCGCCCGCGTCGCAGAGCAGCTTTTCGACGATCCCCGCAGGCACCGCGACCCCGGAGTCTTCGAAGTGCCCCATGCCGGTGACCCGCATCCCGCCGCGCTCGTCGGCGGCCCCGATCGCGGAGGCATCGACGATCACCCTCACGCCCGGCTGTCGGTCGCCGAACGCCTGGCCGGGATCGGCGTTCGCACCCGTGCGCAGGATGGCGAGGAGGGTGTCGTACTGCAGCTGTTCGTTCGAGCGGTCGTCCGCCAGGGCATCCGCGGTCTTCTCCCCCGCACCCGAGCCCACGAATCGCGGGCCTCGCCGCGGGCGGAGCGCGGCTCCGAGGATCGTCTGCACCCACGCGGCCGCCTCGTCATCGAAGGAGATCCGCGCCTGATGCTGGCCGTGTTCATCGACCCACGACCTGAAGGACCGGGCGCGGAATCGCTCCTCGAATCGGAGCGTCACTCCGACCGGGTCCAGACGATCCCGCGCGATGCGCGCCGCGTTCCGCAGCTCTTCCACCGGCATCGACCTCGCCTCGTCGAGGAGGATCTCGACCGCCTCGGCCCAGGCTGCGGGGAGGAATGCCACATCCAGTTCGGGGTACCGATCGACGGGCGGTTCGCCCAAGCCCGCGCGGATCGCGTGGAACACCCCTTGACCCACCTGCCCCGAGGCGAGCGCTTCGCTCAGCAGCACGAGCCACCGCCCAACGGGCGGTGCCGACGCCGCAACGGGAGCGACATCGATCGTCGCGGGCGTAGCAGGGACGAGGTCCTCACCGGCGCGGAGCGCCCTGAAGACGTCGCCGCGCGACTGCCCGGTGATGTTCTGCACCAGCGATGTCACGTTGCGGTGGCCCTTGCGCTGCGCCAAGCCCGAGTACCCCAGTTCGCGCGCCGATCGACGCCCGGCCTCGGCCGACATCGCCGCGAGCAGAACCTCTGCCGCATCGCGGGCGGCCGCGGCATCCCGCATCAGACCCAGCAAACCCTCGTCGTCGAGACCGCCGACGACCTCGGCGAGCATCCGGCCACCGCACACGCCCGCAATCGTCGTCGCCGCGGCACTCAGCCGCACGTCGGGAGACGACGCCGAGGAGATGTTCATAGAACAAAGATACGAATGACTACCGACATTCGAAGGGGAATGAAGACGCCCCGATGATCGCAGAACGATAACGAACGCGAATCAGCGCGCGCGCCGGCGCCGCGCGATCGCCACCACGATCAGCACGAGCCCCATCACGAGCACGATCGGCCCGATCACTGCCCACAGCGATGACCCGCTCATCACGGATCCACCCAGGATGTTGAGCCCCTGCAGCGTCCACACGATCCCGATGACGCTCGCGAGGGCTCCGACGACCAGCAGTACCCAGAAGCCCTTCATGTGTCCTTCATTCGTCGTTGCTGATCTGTTCGACCCAGTCCACGCTCGAGTCGGAGAGATAGCGCAGGTCACCCTCGTCCTCGAGCTCCTCGCCGTCGTCATCGTCATCCGCGGGAGTTGCGGGCACCGCGGGCCCGAGCGCGTCTTCGGCGAGCGCCCAGATATCGTCCGCGCTGACGGCATCCGCCAGGTCATCGATCTCGTCGGCGAAGTCCTTCGGCACAGCGTCGCCGTTGTTGGCTGCGAGCCAGTCCTGCGTTCCGGGAGCGAGTCGATCCCAGATCTCATCCATTCCCATGCACGCGAGTGTCACACACTGCTCCGTCGCTGTCGATGCCGGTCGGCATCCCTCCGCTCAAAGGCCTAGTTGTTGAAGCGGAACTCCACGACGTCGCCGTCCTGCATGACGTAGTCCTTGCCCTCGAGGCGGGCCTTGCCCTTCGAGCGGGCTTCGACCACCGACCCGGTCTCGATGAGGTCGTCGAACGAGATGACCTCGGCCTTGATGAAGCCCTTCTCGAAGTCGGTGTGGATCACACCGGCCGCCTGCGGAGCCTTCCAGCCCTTGCCGATGGTCCACGCTCGCGCTTCCTTCGGACCGGCAGTCAGGTACGTCTGCAGCCCCAGCGTGTCGAAGCCGATGCGCGCGAGCTGGTCGAGGCCCGACTCCTCCTGGCCGGTCGAAGCCAGCAGCTCCGCCGCGTCCTCCGGGTCGAGGTCGATCAGCTCGGACTCGATCTTCGCGTCGAGGAACACCGCCTTCGCCGGGGCGACGAGGGCCTCGAGCTCGGCCTTGCGACCGGCATCCGTCAGCACGGCCTCGTCGACGTTGAAGACGAAGATGAACGGCTTCGCGGTGAGCAGGCCGAGTTCGCGGATGGGGCCGAGATCGATGGAGGATGCCGAGAGCAGCTCGCCGCGCTGGAGCGCATCGCGCGCCTCGATGGCGGTGGAGAGCACGGACGGGTCGAGCTTGCGGCCCTTGACCTCCTTCTCGTACCGCGTGATCGCCTTCTCGAGGGTCTCGAGGTCTGCGAGCTGCAGCTCGGCGTTGATCGTCTCCATGTCGTTGCGCGGATTGACCGCGCCCTCGACGTGGACGACGTCATCGTCGGTGAAGCCCCGCACGACCTGCGCGATGGCGTCCGCCTCGCGGATGTTGGCGAGGAACTTGTTGCCGAGCCCCTCGCCCTCGGACGCGCCGCGCACGATGCCGGCGATGTCGACGAACGACACGGCGGCGGGAAGGATCCGCTCGGAGTGGAACACCTCGGCGAGCTTCTCGAGGCGCGGGTCGGGCAGGTTCACGACGCCGATGTTGGGCTCGATCGTCGCAAACGGGTAGTTCGCCGCGAGCACCGCGTTCTTGGTCAGCGCGTTGAAGAGGGTGGACTTGCCGACGTTGGGCAGGCCGACGATGCCGATAGTGAGAGCCACGTCGGACGAGTCTACGCGGGAAGGATGCAGCGGAACGCGGCGGTCACGGGCGAACCAACCGGAACGCCTCGGTGCGGTAGGGCAGCTCGGCGATGCCGTCGGAGTTGGCGTTCGCGTCGAACAGCGCTTCGACCTCGGCGAAGATGCGCTCGCGATCGGCGGGCTCGGCCGTGATGATGTAGCTGCGCGAGGCGACCATGTCGAGAAGCGCCCCGCGGGTCATCGTGCGCGTCCACGTCCAGGTGCGGGATTCGAGGGCGCCGAACGGCTCCCCTGCCCGCACGCCGTCGCCGGCGAGCATCATCTCGGCGTGACTGCCGTGCATCGCCTGCGTGAGGGCGGCGACCCACGGCACCGATTCGTCGCGGATGTTCCAGATCAGCCCGAGCACGCCCCCGGGACGCAGTACTCGCGCGGCTTCCGCCGCACCGAGCTCGGGATCGACCCAGTGCCACGCCTGGCCGAGCACGACCGCATCGACGGACGCATCCGGCAGCGGCATCCGCTCCGCCGTTCCCACGAAGGTCGGGATGCCGTGCACCGCCGCACGGAGCGACGCGAGCATGACGGGGTCGGGGTCGATCGCGACGGCCTCTCCCCCGGCCTCGACGACGACGCGTGTGAGCTTGCCCGTGCCCGCGCCGACATCGGCGACCCGGAGCGCGTGACCGTCGCGGCGGGCGGGCTCCAGCATCCATTCCACGGCGGCCAGCGGGTAATCGGGCCTTCCCGCCTCGTACGCGCCGGCGGCGGCGCCGAACGAGGTGGACATCTCATCTCGACCGGGCATGCGGCCAGCCTACGGCGTGGCATCCGGGCGATGTCGGGACGCCAGGCGAGAGTGGTGCCGTGCCACTGGACTTCACCGCGATCGACTTCGAGACGGCGAATTCCAGCAATGCGTCGGCCTGCGCCGTCGGCCTCGTCCGGGTGCGCGATGGCGAGATCGTCGCCAAGACGGGCTGGCTCATCCGCCCCCCGGCGGGACACGACCGCTTCTTCGAGCTCAACACGCGCATCCACGGCATCCGCGCCGAGGATGTCGTCGGCGCGATGTCGTGGAGCGAGCAGCTCGTCGAACTCGCGGCCTTCGCGGGCGATGACGTGCTCGTCGCGCACAACGCCGGATTCGACATGGCCGTGCTCAAGCGTGCGTGCGAGGCGACGGGCGACGACTGCCCGCCGTACCGCTACGCGTGCAGCCTGCAGGTCGCCCGGAGCGTCTACCAGCTGGAGTCGTACCGACTGCCGTTCGTCGCGGCCGAGGCGGGCTTCCCCGACTTCCCGCACCACAATGCGACGGCGGATGCCCTGGCCTGCGCCCACGTCATGGTCGACGCCGCCCGGCGGGTCGGTGCCGATGACATCGAGTCGCTCGCTGCCGGAGCGAGCGTACGCGTATCGCAGATCCGGCTCGCGCCCGCGCCCGACACGACGGTCTTCGCAGCCTGACGGCGATGTCGGAGGCGCCGGGCACGATGAGCACATGGATGCACTGACTGTCTCGCTCCTCGTGATCGGCTGCCTCGCGCTCGGCGCGCTCGCCGGCTGGGTCGCCGGTCTCTCCCGGGCCACGACACGAGCCACGCGCGAGCACGCCGAGCTGCGCGCGCGGCTCGCCGCCTCCGATGCCGCGCGCCAGGGCGTGCAGGCCCAGCTCGACCACCAGCACGTGCTCTACCGCGAGCTCGCAGCCCAGACGAGATCGGACCAGGCTCAGCGCGAAGAGCGCGAACGTCGCGAGCAGACGGTGCTGCGCGCCCTCGCGCCCGTGCAGGAGTCGCTCCAGTCGATGCGCGCGAAGGTCGACGAACTCGAGCGCGATCGGCAGGAGCAGTACGGCTCCCTCGCCGAACAGCTCCGCCGTGCGCACGAGTCCGACGAATCCCTGCGCGCCACGACCGAGTCGCTCGCGAGCGCGCTGCGATCGGGCACCACCCGCGGGGTGTGGGGCGAGACGCAGCTGCGCCGGGTGGTCGAGGCGGCCGGGCTCACGAGGTACGTCGACTTCGATCTTCAGCAGGCGGTGTCGACGGATGCCGGAGCCGGCCGCCCCGACATGGTCATCCGCCTCCCCGGCGACAAGGCGATCGCCGTCGACGCCAAGGTGCCGCTCGACGCCTATCTCGAGGCGAGTGCGATCCCGTTCACGGCGCAGGGCGCCGAGGCGTCGCGCCGTCGTTCGCTCCTCGAACGTCATGTGAAGGCCGTGCGCGCGCACGTCGACGCGCTCGCGAAGAAGACCTATTGGGCAGGACTCGCCTCGAGCCCCGAGTTCGTCGTGTGCTTCGTTCCGAGCGAGTCGCTCCTGGCGGCGGCGCTGGAAGAGGATCCGTCGCTGCTCGACTACGCCTTCACCAAGCGCGTCGCGCTCGCCTCACCCGTCAACCTGTGGGCCGTGCTCAAGACCGTCGCGTACACCTGGACGCAACAGGACGTCTCGCAGGAGGCCCGCGCGCTTTTCGATCTCGGCAACCAGCTTTACGAACGCCTCGGCGCCCTCGCAGGGCACGCCGACGACCTCCGCCGCGCCATCGAGCGCACGGTCGACAGCTACAACCGGTTCGCCGGCTCGCTCGAGTCTCGCGTTCTCGTGACGGCGCGCAAGTTCCCGGGCATCGACGAGACGAAGCTCGGCGCGGCAGCAGCTCCCGAAGCGATCGAGAAGTCTCCACGCCGGCTCGTCGCACCCGAACTGCTCGACGCCCTCGCCGAAGAGCCTGAGCCCGGACAGCCCGGCCATCGCGCCGAGATCGGCGATCTGCGCGAGCGGCTCGACGGCCTCGACATCATCGAGGTCCCCGCCGACTGAGCCGCGGTCAGGAGCCGCCGGGCACGAAGCTCAGCAGCGCGATGACAGCGCCGGAGATGAAGACGAAGGCGCCGATCAGCCACCATGCGCTTACCTCGTGCCCCTCGTCGCGCCGGACGCGCAGCAGCACGTCGGGGCGCCGAGCCGGGTCTATCGCGTCGGCGACGACCGCCTGTGCGCCGGTCCTCGCCTCGGGTTCGGCCGAGGTCGGGCTGACCGTCGGCGGAACAGCGGTCGGGCCGCTGGCCGGTGCAGACATCGTCGACCTCCTGGTGCGTGTGAACGTGAGCATCGCCTCTGACACCGTTACCGATTGTGCCAGACGACTGCGCACAGCGCAGGAGGCCGAGCCCCGAAGGGCTAAAGCCACTTGGACGTCAGGTGCTCCGAGGAGATGCGGCGGAGGGTGCCGGATGAGCCGCGCAGCACGACGCTCTCGGTGTAGACGAAGCCGCCTTCGCGGCGGACACCGGCGACGAGCTGTCCATCCGTCACGCCCGTCGCGACGAAGATCGTGTTGCTGCCCTTGACCAGTTCGTCGGCCTCGTAGACGTAGTCGTCGAGCTTGAGCCCGGCATCCAGCCCCTTCTGCTTCTCGTCGTCGTCGCGCGGCCACAGGCGTCCCTGGATGTGCCCGCCGAGCGCCTTGATCGCGCACGCGGTCACGATGCCCTCCGGGCTGCCGCCGACGCCGACGCACATGTCGGTGCGGGCGTTGTGGCGTGCCGCGTTGATCCCGCCCGCGACGTCGCCGTCCGACATGAGGCGCGTGCCCGCTCCCGCCTCGCGGATCTCTTCGATCAGCTGATCGTGGCGGGGGCGATGCAGCACCGACACGACGATCTCGTCGACGGGCTTTCCGAGTGCGGCGGCCAGCAGGCGGATGTTCTCGCCGATGGGGAGCCGGATGTCGACGACGCCGACACCCGCGGGACCGGTCACGAGCTTGTCCATGTAGAAGACGGACGACGCGTCGAGCATCGTGCCGTGCTCGGACACCGCGATGACCGACAGCGCGTTGTTGCGGCCTGCGGCGGTCAGCGACGTGCCGTCGATGGGATCCACGGCGACATCGCACCTCGGTCCGCGGCCGTTGCCCACCTTCTCGCCGTTGAACAGCATGGGGGCTTCGTCCTTCTCGCCCTCGCCGATCACGATCGTGCCGTCGAAGTTGACCGTCGTGAAGAACGCGCGCATCGCGTCGACCGCCGCACCGTCGGCGTCCTCCTTGCGACCGCGGCCGATGAAGGGCACGGCGCGGATGGCCGCGGCCTCCGTCGCCCTGACCAGCTCGAGAGCGAGATTTCGATCGGGATGCAGGGGGCTCATGTCGGCCGTCAGACTCACCATGCGGCAAGCCTAGCCAGCATGCTCCTGCCTGTCCGGGGTTTACCGGTACGGGGAGCGGAAGGAATCGCAGTTCTTTCATGAACGACCAGATCGGGCCGGACGGGAGGGCGGAGCATCGACTCGTCTCCGCTCTCGTCGCGTCGCTTCGCTAGGCTGTGCGGAGACCGCGAGCCTTTGACGTCAGGAGTCCTCATGCCCGTCGCAACCCCCGAGCAGTACGCCGAGATGCTGGACCGCGCGAAGGCCGGTGGCTTCGCGTATCCCGCCATCAACGCTGCGAGCTCGCAGTCCGTCAACGCCGTGCTCCAGGGGCTCACCGAAGCAGGGTCCGACGGCATCCTCCAGGTCACGACCGGCGGCGCCGACTACTTCGCCGGCCACACCGTCAAGGGCCGCGCGACCGGTGCGCTCGCCTTCGCGGCATTCGTGCACGAGGTCGCCAAGAACTACCCCATCACGGTGGCCCTCCACACCGACCACTGCCCGAAGCCCGCCCTCGAGGACTTCGTCCTGCCGCTCATCAAGGCCTCCGAGGCCGTCGTGGCCGACGGCGGCAACCCGATCTTCCAGTCGCACATGTGGGACGGCTCGGCCGTGCCGCTCGCCGAGAACATCGAGATCGCGAAGGAGCTGCTCCCCCGCCTCAAGGCGATCAACGCGATCCTCGAGGTCGAGATCGGCGTCGTCGGCGGCGAAGAGGACGGCGTGCAGCACGAGGGCTCGAACGACGCGCTCTACACGACGACCGCCGACGTCTCGCAGGTGGTCGAGGCCCTCGGTCTCGGCGACCAGGGGCGCTGGATCGCCGCGCTCACGTTCGGCAACGTGCACGGCGTGTACAAGCCGGGCAACGTCAAGCTGCGCCCCGAGCTGCTCGGTGAGATCCAGGAGGGCATCGCGTCGAAGTTCGGCACGGATGCCAAGCCGCTCGACCTGGTGTTCCACGGTGGCAGCGGTTCGACCGACGAGGAGATCGCCCTCGCCGTGAAGAACGGCGTGGTGAAGATGAACATCGACACCGACACGCAGTACGCCTTCACGCGCTCGGTCGCCGGCTTCATGTTCCAGAACTACGACGGCGTGCTGAAGGTCGACGGCGAGGTCGGCAACAAGAAGGCCTACGACCCGCGCGCCTGGGGCAAGATCGCCGAGTCCGCGATGGCCGCCCGCGTCGTCGAGGCGACGCAGCAGCTCGGCTCGGCGGGCAAGTCCGTCTCCTAGTCCGACGACGGATGCCCCGGCCCGCCGTTCGCGGTGGCCGGGGCATCCGTCATTCTCGGCGTCAGCCCGCCATGGAGCGGATGTACTCCTGGAAGGCGGGGTCGCTCGCGAGCGGCACCGAGAGGCAGAGCACGATCAGCACGTAGGCGACGACCGCGCCGACCACGGGGATCCACCACGAGAGCTTGCCCGCGCGCAGCCGACGCCACGCGGCGAGCGCCGTGATGAGGTACGTCGCGAGCAGCAGGACGCCCGCGATCCCGCCCCACATGTCGGCGGCGGGCGTGTTGGTGAACTCACCGGGGATGCCCATGGCGTCGAACGTGCTCGCGAACGCGGCACCCAGATCGAAGAAGCTCGGCACCGAGAAGATGACGTTCACGGCGCCCATCGCGAGCAGCACGATCGTGATGATCCGATCGGCCGGGGGTCGTGTCGCGACCGGCGCCGATGCCGGCGCGACCGATGTCGGCGCGGGCGCGGGCGCAGGGGCGATCCCGGCGGACAGCGCCTCGGTCACATCGGGCTGCTGGATCCTCGACCGCTGCTCTTCGGGGCTCGCATATTCGCCGTAGCGGGGGCGCTGCCGCCCGTCCGGGCCGGACTCGGGCGCGAAATCGCTCACGCGGGGCCTCGGCCACCGAGGGCGCGCGCATCGTGCTTGCCCGCGGCATCCTGTCGCAGCTCCTTCGGCAGCGAGAAGATGAGGTCCTCCTCGGCGGTGCGCACCTCTTCGACATCGAGGTAGCCCGCGTTGGCGAGGTCGGAGAGCACTTCATTGACGAGGACCTCGGGAACGGATGCCCCCGATGTCACGCCCACGGTCCTCACACCGTCGAACCAGGCCTGCTCGATCTCGTCGGCGTAGTCGACGCGGTAGGCGGCCTTCGCGCCGTACTCGAGGGCGACCTCGACGAGGCGCACGCTGTTGGAGGAGTTGGCCGAGCCGACGACGATCACGAGATCGGCGTCCTTGGCCACCTTCTTGATCGCCACCTGGCGGTTCTGGGTCGCGTAGCAGATGTCGTCCGACGGCGGGTCCTGCAGCTGCGGGAACCGGGTGCGCAGGCGCCGCACGGTCTCCATCGTCTCGTCGACCGAGAGCGTCGTCTGCGAGAGCCACACGACCTTGCTCGGGTCGGCGACCTCGACGACGTCGGCGTGCTCGGGCGAGTTCACGACCGTGATGTGCTCGGGCGCCTCGCCGGCCGTGCCCTCGACCTCTTCATGGCCCTCGTGGCCGATGAGGAGGATCTCGAAGTCGTCGCGTGCGAAGCGGACGGCCTCGCGGTGCACCTTCGTGACGAGAGGGCAGGTCGCGTCGATGGCCTGGAGTCCGCGATCGGATGCCGCGCTCACGACGGCCGGCGACACCCCGTGCGCGCTGAAGACGACGTGGGCACCCTCGGGGACCTCGTCGACCTCCTCGACGAAGACGGCGCCCTTGCTCTCGAGCTCGGTCACGACGTGGATGTTGTGGACGATCTGCTTGCGCACGTAGACGGGCGCGCCGAAGCGCTCGAGCGCCTTCTCGACGGCGATGACGGCGCGGTCCACGCCGGCGCAGTAGCCGCGCGGGGATGCGAGCAGCACCCGCTTGTGTCCGTCGACCGGGATATCCTTGAGGCGCTCGCGCCGGCGGGGCACGCGCGGAATTGGCATGCGGACGGCCGGGGCTGCGGGGGCGACACTCACCCTCTGATTCTACGGGGGTGTCCTGAGCAGAGGCCGAGGAGGCACGAACAGCGCATGACGACCTTCCAGCCCGCAGCCGTCGCCGGCGAGGCTCCCCCGCCCGATTCGGTGGCTCCCCGCGATTCGAAGCCGGACGCACCGACGTCGGTCGCGCGGCTCAACGACACGATCCGCGGCTTCGTGCAGAACTGGGGCGTCGTCTGGGTCGAGGGCGAGATCACGCAGTGGAACCTCCGCGGCGGCAACGTCTTCGGTCGCCTCAAAGACCTCGCGACCGACTCGGCGATCTCCTTCCGGCTGTGGTCGTCGACCCGCGATCGCATCCCCGACGACCTCAAGGTCGGCGATCACGTCATCGCGTGCGTGAAGGCCGACTACTTCGTCAAGACCGGCGATTTCACCTTCACGATCTCGGCGATGCGCCACGTCGGTCTCGGCGACCAGCTCGAGAAGCTCGAGCGCCTGCGCGCGCAGCTGCGGTCCGAGGGCCTGTTCGATCCGGCGCGGAAGAAGCCGATCCCGTTCCTCCCCCACCTCATCGGTCTCATCACCGGCGAGAACTCGGATGCCGAGAAGGACGTCCACCGCAACGCCGAGCTGCGCTGGCCGCAGGTGCGATTCCGCACGAAGCACGCCGCGGTGCAGGGCGACCGGTGCGTCCCCGAGACGATCGCAGCGCTGAAGGCGATGGATGCCGATCCCGACGTCGACGTGATCGTGATCGCCCGCGGCGGCGGTGATCCCCAGTCCCTCCTCGGGTTCAGCGACGAGAGGCTGCTGCGGGCGGTGGCCGCGGCATCCACCCCCGTCGTCAGCGCCATCGGCCATGAGAACGACCATCCGCTCCTCGACGACGTCGCCGATCTGCGTGCGTCGACGCCGACGGATGCCGCGAAGCGGGTCGTTCCGGATGTCGCGGAGCAGCGCTCGCTCGTCGGCCAGCTGCGTGCGCGGCTGACCTCGCGCCTCACGCAGCGCGTGAACCACGACATCGCTCAGCTCGAGCAGCTGCGCTCTCGGCCCGTACTGCGGGCGCCCGAGACGCTGCTCACGACGCGCGCGCACGAGGTGTACGTGCTCGCAGGGCGCGGGCGCGAGCGCATCGACCGTGCCCTCGACGTCGCCCACCGCCAGACCGCCGAGCTGCGGGCGACACTGCGCGCCCTGTCGCCCGCATCGACCCTCGCGCGCGGGTACGCCATCGCGCATCTGTCCGACGGCGTGATCGTGCGGGATGCCGCGCAGGCTCCCGCGGGGGCGCAGGTCGTCGTGACGGTCGGCGAGGGGTCCTTCGCGGCCCGGTCGGAGGGGCGGATCGCCGAGGAGCGCCCGACCTAAGATGGAAACATGACCGACGCGGTGGAGACCCTCTCGTTCGAGCAGGCGCGGGACGAACTGGTCCGCGTCGTCGCCGAACTCGAGCAGGGCTCGCCGACCCTCGAGCAGTCGCTCGCACTGTGGGAGCGCGGCGAGGCGCTCGCCGGCCGGTGCGAGGAGTGGCTGCTCGGCGCCAAGAAGCGCCTCGACGCGGCGCGTCCGGCCGCGGGCGGCGAGCAGTGATGGCGGAGCGTCAGCGCGTCGTCGCCGAACTCGGCCGGCCCGAGACGCCCGATGAGACGGCGGCGCGCAAAGCCGAGTCATCCCGCATCTACCGCTCCAGCCAGACGACCCGCAATCTCATCGCGGCGCTCATCGCGACGCTCATCGTGGTCGTGGTGATCATCTTCGCCGTCCCGCGCGGCACGCCGGCTCCGCAGGCTCCGCTCGACGTCGTCGCGGCGGCGGAGCGCGTCTCATCGGCGGAAGGACGCATCGCGATCTCGCCCGAGCTGCCCGCCGAATGGGCCGCCACGCGCGCGACGATCGACGGCGACGGATCGGTGCGAACGTGGCTGATCCTCACGACGCCGACGGACGAGGAGACCCCCGGATTCCTCCGTATCGCGCAGGGCTTCGACGCCGACGAGGCGTGGCCGTCGCGGGTGCTGTCGGGCGCGGCGCCCGAGGGTACCGTCACGATCGACGGGGTGGAGTGGGATCGCTACGACCTCGACCCGTCGCGCACGGGCAACATCTCGGTCGCGCTCGCCACGACGGCCGGCGCCGACACGATCCTCATCTACGGTCAGGCCGACGACGAGACGCTCGAGCTCGTCGCAGGGTCCGTGACCGACCAGGTGCGAGAACTCCGGGAGGCGGCGCAGTGACCGAGAGGACACCTCAGCAGGTCTGGGACGAGATGCGGCGCGGCAACGCGCGGTTCGTGGCCGGCGAGCCGCGGCATCCCCGTCAGGACGTCGAGCGACGGAACGAGCTCGCGGGTGGGCAGCGCCCCACCGCAGCCCTGTTCGGCTGCTCCGACTCGCGGCTCGCGGCCGAGATCATCTTCGACGAGGGCCTCGGCGACCTGTTCGTCGTCCGCAACGCGGGCCAGGTGATCTCCGATTCCGTGATCGGCAGTCTCGAGTACGCCGTGGCGGTGCTCGAGGTCCCGCTCATCGTCATCCTCGGCCACGACGCGTGCGGCGCCGTCAACGCGGCGATCGAGAGCACGCAGCTGGATGCTCCGCCCCTGCCCGCTCTCATCTGGCGCCAGATCGCACCGATCGTGCCGGCGGCGCGTCGTGTCATCCGCGAATCCATGGTCGACGGCGTGCCACCGGCGACGATCGACGCCGAAGCGGTCGGACGCGAGCACCTGCGCGACACGGTCGCGGCGCTCCTGCACTCCTCGGAGCTCATCAGCCAGGCCGTGGCCGAAGGCCGGCTCGGCATCGTCGGGGCGAACTACCGCCTCGCCGAGGGCACCGCAGTGCCCTCCATCAGTCTGGGCGTCGACTCCGCCGCCTGAGAATCCTCACGCCACCGCTACACACGAGAAGGAACGACGACGTGACCGACATCGAGTACCGCATCGAGCACGACACCATGGGTGAAGTCCGCGTCCCCAAGGACGCCCTGTACGCCGCGCAGACGCAGCGCGCCGTCGAGAACTTCCCGATCTCGGGCGACCCGCTCGAGGCGGCCCAGATCGTGGCCCTGGCCCGCATCAAGAAGGCCGCGGCGCTCGCCAACAAGGAGCTCGGCACGCTCGACGGTGCGATCGCCGATGCGATCGCCCGCTCGGCCGACCGCATCATCGCGGGCGAGTTCGTCGACCAGTTCCCGATCGACGTCTACCAGACCGGCAGCGGCACCTCGTCGAACATGAACATGAACGAGGTGCTCGCGACCCTCGCGACCCAGGACCTCGGCGCGAACGTCCACCCGAACGACCACGTCAACGCGTCGCAGTCCTCGAACGACGTCTTCCCGACCTCGGTGCACATCGCCGTCACGCAGGAGCTCATCGACGACCTCATCCCCGCCCTCGACCACCTCGCGGTCGCCTTCGAGAAGAAGGCCGACGAGTGGAAGAGCGTCGTGAAGTCCGGCCGCACCCACCTCATGGATGCGACACCCGTCACGCTCGGCCAGGAGTTCGGGGGCTACGCGCGTCAGATCCGGCTCGGCATCGAGCGGGTGCAGGCCGTGCTGCCCCGCGTCGCCGAGGTGCCGCTCGGGGGCACCGCCGTCGGCACCGGTATCAACACGCCGCTCGGCTTCCCGCAGAAGGTCCTCGAGCTCATCGTCGCCGACACCGAGCTGCCGATCACCGAGGCGAAGGACCACTTCGAAGCACAGGCCAATCGCGACGGGCTGGTCGAGGCATCCGGCGCCCTCCGCACGATCGCCGTCTCGCTCACCAAGATCAACAACGACATCCGCTGGATGGGCTCGGGCCCGAACACGGGGCTCGGCGAACTCCACATCCCCGACCTGCAGCCCGGTTCGTCGATCATGCCCGGCAAGGTCAACCCCGTCGTGCCCGAGGCGACCCTCATGGTCTGCGCCCGGGTCATCGGCAACGATGCGACGATCGCGTGGGCCGGGGCATCGGGCTCGTTCGAGCTCAACGTGGCGATCCCTGTCATGGGATCTGCGCTGCTCGAGTCGATCGAGCTGCTCGCCAACGTGTCGCGCCTGCTCGCCGACAAGACGATCGACGGCCTCGAGGCCAACATCGAGCGCACCTCGGCCCTCGCCGGCATGTCGCCTTCGATCGTGACGCCGCTCAACAAGCTGATCGGCTACGAGGCCGCGGCGAAGATCGCGAAGCACTCGGTCGCGAAGGGCATCACGGTGCGCGAGGCGGTCATCGATCTCGGCTACGTGGACCGCGGCGAGATCACGCTCGAGCAGCTCGACGAGAAGCTCGATCTGCTCTCGATGACGCATCCGGGCTGAGCCTCGCGCGCGAGGGGCCCTGCGGGCGTCATAATCAGTGAGTGGCCCGAACACCTCGCCCGATCTCGGCCCGCGCCCGCATCCTCGCGGCCGTGCTGGCTGTCGCCTGCGTGGGGCTCGCGATCGTCGGCAGCGTGACCTTCCTCGTGCAGCGCGAATGGGTGCTGCGCGAGATCGACGATCGACTCATGACCCAGGTGCAGGTTCTCGAGCAGATCGTCGACGAGATCGACGAGGCGCCCGACAGCGTCGAGGACTTCCTGCGGGATGCCGTGGCCGGCCTCGTTCCGGGCGCCAATGAGGCATCCCTCGCGATCATCGACGGCGCACCGCGATTCATCCCCTCGACGCTCTCGGGGTTCGACATCTCCGACGAGCAGGCGTTCATCGACCGAGTCGTGGCCGAGACGGATGCCACGGGCGAGCCGGTCACGGGAACCGCCGTCACCGACCGCGGTTCGCTGCGCTACATCGCGATCCCCGTCACCATCGAGGGCGATGACGAGACAGGCGTCTACGTGCGAGCGGTCGATCTCGAGGCCGAGCTGGCTCCGGTGTCGGCGGCGATGACGACCTACGGCATCGCGGCGCTGGTCGTGCTCGTCGCGATGGGCGTCGTGGGCTGGTTCGTGACGGGGCGCCTGCTGTCGCCGATCCGGCACCTGCGCGAGACAGCGGATTCGATCACCCTGACCGACCTCTCCCCCCGCTTGAGCGCGGAGGGCAACGACGACATCGCGGATCTGTCGCGAACGGTCAACTCGATGCTCGATCGACTCGAGGGCTCGGTCGACGTCCAGCGCCAGCTCCTGGACGATGTGCGCCACGAGCTCAAGACGCCGATCACGATCGTGCGCGGTCATCTCGAGCTGATGGACCCTGCCGACATCGTCGATGTGCAGAGCGCCCGGGCGCTCGGGATCGCCGAACTCGACCGCATGACGCGCCTGGTGGAGGACATCGATGTCCTCGCTACCGTCGAGGGCGGGTCGTTCGCGACGGATCGTCTCGAACTGCGCGGTCTGACGCATCGCGTGGGCGAGCTCGTCTCGGTCATCCCGGGCCATCGCTGGAGCGTCGAGACCGCCGCCCGTGCTCAGCTCGTCGGCGATTACGACCGGCTCCTCCAGGCCTGGCTGCAGCTCGCCGAGAACGCCGCCAAGTACACGCCCGAAGGCACACCCATCGAGATCGGCAGCGGCTTCGACGGCGACGGCGCGCACCTGTGGGTGCGCGATCACGGTGCCGGCATCCCTCCGGCCGCCCGTCATCGCATCTTCCGCCGCTTCGACCGCGCGCACGGCAAGCGAACGGTCGGCGGGTCGGGCCTGGGGCTGGCCATCGTCGACGCCATCGCGAAGGCGCACGGCGGCCACTGCGGCGTCACCGACACACCGGGCGGCGGAGCGACCTTCACGATCCACCTCCCGGCCGCCACGACGGCGTTCCCCGCGCCCGTTCGCGCCGGCGACGTCGTTCTCCAGAGGGATGCAGCAGGATGAGCCGGATTCTCATCGTCGAGGACGAGCAGCACATCGCTGCGTTCATCAGTCGCGGACTGACGAACGCGGGGTATGAGACGACGATCGCCGAGGACGGCCCGGAGGGTCTCGAGCTCGCCCTGGGCGGCAGCGCCGACCTCGTGCTCCTCGACGTGGGCCTGCCGACGATGGACGGGTTCGAGGTTCTTCGCGAGCTGCGGGCCCGGGACACGCTTCTGCCGGTGATCATGCTGACCGCACGGTCGAGCACGCGCGACACGGTGGAGGGACTCGATGCCGGGGCGAGCGACTACATGGCCAAGCCGTTCACCTTCGAGGAGCTGCTCGCGCGGGTGCGCTCGCGCCTGCGCGAGTCGGGCTCTTCGGCGAGCGTCTCGATCACGCAGGGGGACGTCGTGCTCGATGTGCTCGCGCGGCGGGCGACCGTCGCCGGGGTCGAGATCGAGCTCTCGACGCGCGAGTTCGCGCTCGCGGAGCAGTTCCTGCGCAATCCCGGCGAGGTGCTCACGCGCGAGCTTCTGCTCAGCAGGGTGTGGGGAATGGATTTCGATCCGGGTTCGAACGTCGTCGACGTGTACGTGCGCTATCTGCGCGCGAAGCTGGGCTCGCAGCACATCGTCACGGTGCGCGGCGTGGGCTACCGCTGGGAGTGAGACCGGGGCATCCCGCAGGCACGAAGAAGCCCCCGACGCTGGGGGACGTCGGGGGCTGAGAAGGGCCTGGTTCTGGGGAAACCGGCCGTTCAATCGCGGGGGTCTGGGGTACCGTGCGATCGATTCTTCTTCGATCCGTCACCCGGCGTCGTCGCCTCGGTGTCGGACAGGCCCGCAGAGGCGGGCGTCTGGGGGGTCTTGTGGCTCATCTCGGGGGCGAGCACGTCGCTGCTCCGAGTGAGCTCGTGAGTACTGCTGAAGGTCGAGATCCACTCGTCGACCTGGCCGGCCGACCAGCCGTGCTCCGCCGCCCACTCGTGCACGGCATCGAACGAACCGGTCGCGAGGATCTCGTCCTCGACGGCGACGGGCGGTGCCGCGGCGATCGTCTGCGTGGGGGCGACGACGACGGGCGCGGGCGCGGGAACCGTCTCGGTGACGGGAGGAGCGGATGCCGCGGCAGTCGGCGTGTCGACGACCGATCCGGAGCCACCAGCCACGGGCGCGGAGGCCGGTGTGGTGGAGGGTGCGGGAAGGCGCACGGCGTGCGCACCGATGCGGGCACCCGGTGCGTCGGCGAGAGCGACGGCACTCGTGGCGATGACCGAGGCGACGACGGAGACGCTGACCGCGATCACCGCGGCGCCGCCGAGAGCGAGTCTCGTGCGTGCATCC
This sequence comes from Microbacterium sp., assembly GCF_051860965.1. GTDB lineage: Bacteria > Actinomycetota > Actinomycetes > Actinomycetales > Microbacteriaceae > Microbacterium. The sequence continues at coordinate 432,593 of NZ_JBIMKU010000003.1, read as the reverse complement.
ATGTCACCCTCCCTTCGGTCACCCAGCCGACGTTCCTCCTCAATGTTGACAGATGCCGCGGCCCGAAAAGGGCTCAGGAGATGAGACTCTTCTCATACCTATGCATCGATTCGCGCCCGTTCCGACGCGGAAAACGGGGCCGGATGACGGCATCCGGCCCCGCTTCGAAACCCGCTCAGGCGAGCTCGCCCGCTTCCAGCAGATCCGTCACGAGCGCGGCGATCGCGGACCGCTCCGAGCGCATGAGCGTCACGTGCGCGAACAGGTCGTGCCCCTTGAGCGTCTCGATGACCGACGCGACGCCGTCGTGGCGTCCGACCCGCAGATTGTCACGCTGACCGACGTCGTGCGTGAGGACGACCCGCGAGTTCTGACCGATACGGCTGAGCACCGTCAGAAGAACGTTGCGCTCGAGCGACTGCGCCTCGTCGACGATCACGAACGCATCGTGCAGCGACCGACCGCGGATGTGCGTGAGCGGCAGCACCTCGAGGAGCCCGCGAGCCACGACCTCCTCGACGACGTTGCCCGACACGACCGATCCGAGGGTGTCGAAGATCGCCTGACCCCAAGGGTTCATCTTCTCCTGCGCGTCGCCGGGGAGATAGCCGAGCTCCTGCCCGCCGACGGCGAACAGCGGGCGGAAGACGATGATCTTCTTCTGCTGCTGACGCTCGAGCACGGCATCCAGCGCCGCACACAGCGCGAGCGCCGACTTGCCGGTGCCCGCACGACCGCCGAGCGACACGATTCCGACCTCGGGATCCAGCAGCAGGTCGATCGCGATGCGCTGCTCCGCCGAGCGCCCGTGGAGCCCGAAGACCTCGCGATCACCGCGGACGAGCTTGTACGACCCGTCGCCGGTGACGCGACCCAGGGCCGACCCCCGCTCGGAGTGGATGATGAGGCCCGTGTTGACGGGGAAGCCCCGCACATCGTCACTCGTCGCGATCTCGCTCTCGTAGAGGTCGCTCATGTCGTCGCCCGACACGGCGATGTCGGCGATGCCCGTCCAGCCGGAGTCGATCGCCTGCTCGGCGAGATACTCCTCGGCGATGACTCCGAGCGATGCCGCCTTCACGCGCATCGGGAGGTCCTTGGAGACGACCGTGACCTCCTGCCCGTCCTGCGCGAGATTCATCGCGACGGCCAGGATGCGGGTGTCGTTGTCGCCGAGGCGCATGCCGGCCGGGAGAACACTCGCATCCGTGTTCGTGAGCTCGACGCGCAGTGTGCCGCCCTCGCCGACGGGGACGGGGAAGTCGAGTCGACCGTGCTCGATGCGAAGCTCATCGAGGTGACGCAGGGCCTGGCGGGCGAAATAGCCGATCTCGGGGTCGTGGCGCTTGCCCTCGAGCTCCGTGATCACCACGACGGGGATCACGACGTTGTGCTCGGCGAATCGGAAGAACGCTCGCGGATCGCTCAGGAGGACCGACGTGTCGAGGACGTAGGTGCGCAGATCCTGCTCGACCTCGCCCTCGGTCTCGACCGTGCTGCGCTGATCCGTTGTAGCTCGTGTGGTCACAACCCACTCCCGCCCCGGGTGGGAAACCCGGCAGTCACGAGTCGACCAGGGTCACGAGTCGTGGTCCGTACGGCCGACTCGAACGGGCTCCTTGCCCGATGAGATGAACGTACGTCCGCCCACCGACACCGACCCACTCCGACACGCGGTGCGCGGGTTACGAGTATGTGAACTCCGGATGCCTCACCACACGCGCGACGACGAGAACGCCGCGAGGGCATCGCCGAACAGGCGCAGCGTGTCGGCAGCCGTGCCCACATGCGGCGACACGCGCACGAGTCCGGCGCGCAGGGTGACGGCGAGCCCGTGATTGGCGAGGGATGCCGCGAGCGGCGCCGCATCCTGCGGCGCGGGCGCCAGGGTCACGATCCCGGCGCGCTGCGCCGGCTCCCGCGGAGTGATCACGGGCACCTCGTAGCGGTCGGCGAAGTACATCACGTCGCCCGTGCGCTGTGCGATCTCGCTCTCGATGGCGCCGATCCCGGCATCCCGCACCTCGCGGAGGGCCGTCGCGAGGCGGGCTGCCGCGAGGCTGTCGGTGCGCGACACGGTGAACGCCGCCGACGATGCGGAAGGCACCGGGACCACGCCGAAGGACAGCTCGCCGTCGATGCCGACGTACCCCGAGAGGACGGGGGCGATCCGCTCGAGCGCGCGCTCGCCGAACCACGCGAATCCCGTGCCGCGGCCCGCGCGCAGCCACTTGTAGCCGTTCGAGCACACCACATCCGCCGCCGCGTAGTCGACATCGACAACGCCGAATCCCTGGATGGCGTCGACGATGAGGAGTCGGTCGCCGATCACGTCGCGCAGCGCAGGAAGGTCCGCGCGATAGCCCGTGCGGGCGTCCACGAGGCTGACGGCGAGCGCGGTCGTGTCGTCGGTGAGCGATTCGCGCACGAGGTCGGGAGTGACGAAGCCGTCGTCGGAATCGAGCCACTGGAGGTGGAGGGAGCCCAGTGCATTGCTCGCGCGCGTCGCCGCGACCGTGAGGTTGGGGAATTCGGTGCGCGACAGCATGAGGCCGCCCGCGAGCCCGTAGAACGCCTGCATGATGCCGTAGGTCGTCGACGGCTGCAGCACGACCTCGTCGACCGGGGCGCCGATCAGCTCCGCGACGAGCTCGCGCGCCTCGGCTACGTGCGCGTCGACGAGCTCGATGCTCGAGCGCCTACCCGAGCCCAGCAGCTCCGTGTCCGCCTGGGCTTCGGCCCGCACGGCGGGAGACAGCGGTCCGAACGCGGCCCAGTCCAGGTAGCCGGGTTCGCCGTCGAACGAGGCGTGGAAGCCCTCGAGGTCCGTCACGCTCACATTCTGGCACTGCTCAGCCGCCGAAGCGGCGGTCGCGGTCCGCGAAGGCACGGATCGCACGCAGGAAGTCCACCTCGCGCAGATCCGGCCCGAGCGCTTCTACGAAGTAGAACTCGCTGTGGGCCGACTGCCACAGGAGGAAGTCGCTCAGTCGCTGCTCCCCCGATGTGCGGATCACGAGGTCGGGATCGGGCTGCCCGCCGGTGTAGAGGTGCTCGCCGATCTGCTCGGGCGTGAGGGATGCCGCGAGCTCTTCGAGCGATCCGCCGCCCTCGTCGTGCTGGGCGATGATGCTGCGCACGGCATCCACGATCTCGCCACGGCCGCCGTACCCGACCGCCAGGTTGACGTGCATCCCGGTGTGGTCGCGCGTGCGGTCCTGTGCCGCGACCAGGACGCGCGCGAGCTCGGGCGGGAGGCGGTCGGACCGACCGACGTGCTGCACGCGCCAATCGCGCTCGTGCGAGAGCTGCTCCGCGAGTTCGGCGATGATCTCGATGAGGTCCGAGAGCTCCTGCGAGTCGCGCTTGACCAGGTTGTCGTTGGAGAGCAGGTACAGCGACACCACGCGGATGCCGAGGTCGTCGCACCATTCGAGGAACTCGCGCATCTTGGCCGCCCCCGCGCGGTGACCGTGCGCCGCCGAGTCGTAGCCGAGCTGGCGCGCCCAGCGCCGGTTGCCGTCGATCATCATCGCGAGGTGGCGAGGCACGGCGGCGGGGTCGAGGCGTCGACGCAGCCGATTGATGTAGAGCCGATAGAGGGGTCCCCTGCCCTCGTTCGACGATGCCCGCGCCACACGCCTACGCTACCCGTCCCGCGCCTGTCACGCGGCTGTGAAACTGAGTACCGCTGTCTATGAGACTGAGTATGTACGCCCCCGGGCATGAGGATGGGCCTACCCTGGGGACATGAGCCGCCGCACCCGCCTTCCGAAGGCCCCCGAGGTCCCCGTGCTGCCGCTCATGGAGGTCGCCGACGACGAGGCGGCGGTGCCCGAGATCAAGCCCACGTGGCGAGGCTGGATCCACGCGGCGATCTTCCCCGTCGCGATCGCCGCGGGGATCGTGCTCATCGTCCTCTCCGACGGCGCTCCGGCGAAGTGGGCCGCAGCCGTGTTCATGGCATCCTCGCTCCTGCTCTTCGGCAACTCCGCCGTCTACCACCGGTTCGACTGGGGTCCCAAGACCAAAGCGGTGCTGAAGCGCATCGACCACGCGAACATCCTGCTGCTGATCGCGGGCACGTACACGCCGCTCGCGACACTCGCGCTCCCGCCCGATCAGGGCACCATCCTGCTCGTGGTGGTGTGGTCGGGCGCGCTGCTGGGCATCCTCTTCCGGGTCTTCTGGATCAACGCCCCGCGGTGGCTCTACGTCGCCCTCTACCTGGCGCTGGGCTGGGCCGCCGTGATGTACATGCCCCAGTTGTTCGCCGCGAACTTCGCGATGGTCATCCTCGTCATCGTCGGCGGACTGCTCTATACCGGCGGCGCGATCGTCTACGCCCTGAAGAAGCCCAATCCGTGGCCGGGGCACTTCGGTTTCCACGAGATCTTCCACGTGTGCACGGTGCTGGCGTTCCTGTGCCACTGGACGGCATGTCTGCTCATCGCGCTCCAGCCAGTGAGCCCGTCGCTGGGCCTGCCGGGCTGACCTCAGGCCCTGCGGTCGGGGTCGTCGGCGGGATCGACGTCCTGGTCGTCCACGTCGCTCGCGCGCACGGCATCCGCCGCCTGCTGCTCTGCGAGGAGCTCTTCGCGGATGTCGGCACGCACGCGGCCCCGGCGGATGCGGCGGAGCATGTCCCACACGAGCACGATCACCGCGATCGCGATGAACACGATGAGGGCGAAGCCCCAGAAGCCGGGGGTCACGAGGTTCGGATCGACAGGCGTCCCCGTGGGCGTCGGGGTCTGGAGGCCCGCGAAGAGCGCGTCGTGCATGGGTTCCTTCTTCCGCGCCGAAAGCGCATAGCCTGGAACTCCAGCCTAATCTTCCCGATCCCCCACGACGGACGGCCATGACCACTCAGCAGATGCTCGACGAGCGCTACGGGCGCACCCGCGCCGGCGGGCGCCGCTGGGGTCTGTGGATCGGGATCGCACTCGGTGTCGTGGCCGCGATCGTCGTCGGCTGGATGACCGTCGCGTCGGCGTCGACCGCCGTCGACGCCGACACCACCGGGTTCCGTCTGGTCGACGATCGCACGGTCGAGGTCACGTTCCAGTTCACCTCGCCCCCGGGTCGCGGCGTCGCATGCGCCATCGAGGCGCAGGATGCCGAGCACGGCACCGTGGGCTGGAAAGTCGTGGAGTTCGCGGCGTCCGACGACCACGGTCAGGCCCATCGTGCGACGCTTCCGACGACCGCCGTCGCGGTGACCGGTTTTGTCAACGACTGCTGGGTGACGTAGTCTGGCCGGCAGTGACGCCCCGGCAGGAGCCCGGGGCGTTCGCCGTACCGCCCCCGAACCAAGGAGATCGACGTGTCCAGCGATGCCCCGGTGACCTTCCTCACCCAGGATGCCTTCGACCGTCTCGCATCCGAACTCGAGCACCTCTCGACGACCGGCCGCGAAGAGATCGCGAAGCGCATCGAAGCCGCCCGCGAAGAGGGCGATCTCAAAGAGAACGGCGGCTACCACGCGGCCAAGGACGAGCAGGGCAAGCAGGAGGCCCGCATCCGCACGCTGCAGCACCTGCTGAAGACCGCGACCGTCAGCGAGGCGCCCGAGAGCCACGGCGTCGTCGAGTCGGGCACCGTCATCACGGCCGTCGTCGCCGGTGGCGAGGAGCGCTTCCTGCTGGGCAACCGCGAGATCGCCGTCGGATCCGAGCTCGACGTCTACAGCGAGGCGTCCCCGCTCGGCGCGGCCATCCTCGGTCTGAAAGAGGGCGACAAGACGTCGTACACGGCGCCCAACGGCCGAGAGATCGCCGTCGAGGTCCTCAAGGTCGAGACCTACAACGGTCAGTGATCAGTCCGGCATGACCGTCGGCGCGTAGCCGGCGGCCTCGAGCGTCGCGATGACGTGCGCACGGTGCTCTTCGCCGCGCGTCTCGACGCTGAGCTGCAGGATCACCTCGCTGATCTGCAGGCCCTGCCCGTGCCGCGTGTGCAGCACCTCGATGACGTTCGCGCCCGCCTGAGCGAGCAGCTCGGACACGCGGGCGAGCTGGCCGGGACGGTCGGGCAGCGGGATCTGCAGCGACATGTAGCGTCCGGATGCCGAGAGTCCGTGCGCGACGACGCGCTGCAGCAGCAGCGGGTCGATGTTGCCACCCGACAGCACGCTGACCGTGGGGCCGGAGGCATCCACCTTCCCGGCGAGGATCGCGGCGACGCCGACGGCACCCGCGGGCTCCACGACCTGCTTGGCCCGCTCGAGGAGCATCAGCAGAGCGCGGGCGATGTCGTCGTCGGACACCGTGACGACCTCGTCGACGAGTTCGCGGATGATCTCGAACGGCAGGTTGCCCGGCCGCGCGACCGCGATGCCGTCGGCGATGGTCGGCTTGGTCGCGACGTCGAGCGGGTGCCCCGCTGCCAGGGACGACGGGTACGCGGCCGAGTTCTCGGCCTGGACGCCGATGATCCGGATGCTGCGCCCGTCCGCCGCTGCGCGCGCCTTGAGCGCCGCGGCGACGCCGGCGATGAGCCCGCCGCCGCCGATGCCCAGCACGACGGTCTCGAGGTCGGGCACCTGGTCGTACAGCTCGAGGCCGAGCGTGCCCTGTCCGGCGATGATGTCGGCGTGATCGAAGGGGTGGATGAGCACCGCCCCCGTGCGCTCGGCGAACTCGGCGGCCAGGCGCAGCGGGGTCTCGACCGTCGCCCCTTCGAGCACGACGTCGGCGCCGTAGCCGCGCGTCGCGAGGAGCTTGGGGACGGGCACGCCGAGAGGCATGAAGATCGTCGCCGGGATGCCGAGCTCCTGGGCCGCGAGCGAGACGCCCTGCGCGTGGTTGCCGGCGGATGCCGCCACGACGCCTCGGGCGCGCTCTTCGGCCGTGAGTCGCGAGAGACGGTACGTCGCTCCGCGGATCTTGAAGGAACCCGTGCGCTGCAGATTCTCGAGCTTGAGGTGGACGGGGACGCCGAGCAGATCCGAGAGGTGCTGCGACTGATCGACGGGGGTGCGCGAGATCACGCCGCGCAGGGTGGCGGCGGCATCCTCGATCGCGGCGAGGGACGGGGCGGCGCTGGGACTGCGGGTCTGCGGGGTCACGCGGGGGTCCTTCTCTGACGCGGCACGGTGGTCCAGATGAGATCGCCGCGGGGCGGTGGCGCGCCCGACTCCCAGCCGCGTTCGCTCAGATAGACCGCGACGACATTGACGAACGCGGCCAGCGGCACGGCGAAGAGTGCTCCCGGGATGCCGGCGATCATCGCGCCGCCGGCGACGACGAGCACCACGGCGAGGGGGTGCACCTTGACGGCGGAGCCCATGAGGATCGGCTGGAGCACGTGCCCCTCGAGCTGCTGGACCCCCAGCACGACCACGAGCATCCACAGCGCGATCCACGGGCCGTTGTAGACGAGCGCGAGGAACACCGCGACGGCACCCGTGACGACGGCACCGACGATCGGGACGAACGCCCCGAGGAACACGAGGACCGCGACGGGGATCGCGAGCGGCACCCCGAGGAAGAACGCGCCCAGACCGATGCCGATCGCGTCGATCGTCGCGACGAGCAGCTGCGTGCGGGCGTAGTTGACGACGGTCACCCAGCCTGCCCGGCCCGCACCGTCCACGGCGGGGCGCGCCCTCTTGGGGAAGATGCGCGTCGTCCACTTCCAGATGCCGCCGCCGTCGGCGAGCAGGCAGAGCAGGATGAACAGCGTCAGCACGGCGCCGGTCGCGACATGGCCGAGGGTGGATCCGAGCGCGAGGGCACCGGACCAGAGCAGCTCGGCCTGCTGCTGGATGAGCGTCCAGGCCTGCGCGAGGAGGTCGTCGATCTGACCCGAGGTCAGGTGCAGAGGGCCGTCGATGAGGTACTGCCGGAACTGCTCCACCGCCTCGACCGTGCGCGCCTGCACCGAACTCCACTGACGCGTGACCTGCCAGACGACGAGCCACAGCAGTCCCCCGACGATCGCGAGGGTGCCGATGATGGCGATCACGATCGCGATCCACTTCGGCACGCGGTGGCGCAGGAGCCAGCTGAAGGCGGGCCACAGGAGCGCCGTGATCAGCACGCCGAGCAGCAGCGGGATGACGATGAGCTTGAGCTGGATGACGAGCCAGACGATGATCCCGGCGGCGATGGCGATCGCGATGAGGCGCCAGGAGTATGCGGCGGCGACGCGGAGCCCGCGGGGAATCGAACCGGCGAGATCGGACGACACGACGCGGCTGCGATCGCGGAGCGCGTCGAACAGCGAACCGCGGGGCTTTTCGTCGGAGCCGCTCATCACGCCAGTCTAGAGTCGCCGCATTCCGGGGCGGTCATATGGTCGCGCCCGCGCCCGTCGAGCGGCCGGTCGGGGTGTCGGCGCGCGTGACTAGGCTGACGCGCATGCCACGGCCCTCCACGCTCACGAACGCGCAGGCTCGGCGCATCGCGCTCGCGGCGCAGGGTTTCGCGCGCACCCGGCCCGAGAAGGCCGGCACCCGCCAGCTCACCGCGGCGCTCGCGCGGATGAGCACTCTGCAGATCGATTCCGTCAACGTCTTCGCACGCTCCCACTACATGCCGCTGTTCTCGCGGCTGGGCGCCTACGACACCTCGCTGCTCGACCGGCTGCTGTTCGCGCGCCGGGCGCCCTACGTCGAGTACTGGGCGCACGTCGCCGCCTTCATCCCGGCCGAGGACTGGGGGCTCTTCCGATTCCGGATGGACGACCTGCGAGCGAAGCACGGCACGCCCGAGTGGTACGACGCCCACCGCGCCGTGGTGGACTGGGTGCGCACCGAGCTCTCCGAGCGCGGGCCGCTGCGGCCTGCGGAGATCGAGTACGACATCCCCCGCGGCACCGGCGGCGAGTGGTGGAACTGGGATGCCGTCAAGAACGCCCTCGAGCATCTGTGGCTGTTCGGCGAGGTCGCGATCGCCGGCCGGCGCGGGTTCGAGCGGGTCTACGCCCTCGCCGAGCACGTGATCCCGGCATCCGTCCTCGCAGCGCCCGTTCCACGCGCCGATGCGATCCGCGAGCTCGTGCGCCGAGCCGCACGCGCCCACGGCGTCGCGACGGCGTCCGACATCGCTGACTACTGGCGCATCAAGGACCGCCGCGCGATCATGACTGCCATCGCCGAGCTCGTCGACGCCGGCGAGATCGAAGCCGTCGCCGTGCAGAGGTGGCTGAGCGCCGGGCGCCCCGCCAAGGCCTGGCTCCACACCGAGGCCGCGATGCCCCGGCGTCTCGATGCCGCCGCGATCCTCACCCCCTTCGACCCCGTCGTCTGGTTCCGCGACCGCGCGGTGCGCCTCTTCGACTTCGAGTACCGCATCGAGATCTACACGCCGGCCGCGCAGCGTCGATACGGGTACTACTCGCTGCCCGTGCTCGTCGGCGACGACATCGTCGGGCGGGTCGATCTGAAAGCCGATCGGGCAACCTCGCGACTGCTGGTGCAGTCGGCGTGGTGGGAGCACGGCAGATCGACGGATGCCGCGTCCCGCCTGGCGGGCGAGCTGCGCACGGCCGCGGCCTGGCAGGGGCTGGGCGGGATCTCGATCTCGCGCTGGGGCGATGCCGTCGACGATCTCGCGGCGGAGCTGCCCGAGGCCGCTCGCCACGAGGCCGGCACCGCCGAGCCCGTCGCACTCGCCGACGACGAGCCGGCGGGCTAGCGTGGAGGAGTGAAGCGCGGCGCCGTCATCGGGATCGCGGCCGGCGCCCTGGCGCTCGTCGTGGCCGGTGGCGCGGCCTGGTGGCTGCTGAGCCGGCCTGCGACGGCAGAGCAGACGGCGGAGGCGTACCTGCACGCGCTGTCCACCGGCGACGCCGCGGGCGTTCGCGGGCTGCTCGCGCAGGAGCCCGACGGCTTCGACGCCATCGCGGCGTCGTTCCAAGACGCGGACGCCTACCTCCAGGAGTACGACTTCGAGGTGCAGGACGACGACTCCGTGCGCGCGGAGGGCACGCTGGGCGGCGAGCCGGCCGTGATCGGCTTCACCCTCACCGAGACGGGCGAGGGGTGGCGGGTGGATGCCGACTACCTCGCGACCCTCGACGTCACGACGACGATCGGCGACGCCGTCCGGGTGGGTGGCGCGCTCGTTCCCGCGGGCGCGGTGTCGCTTCTGCCAGCGGTCTACACCGTGGAAGCGGCGCCCGCGGGCCTCGTGGACGGGTCGACGAGCGTCGTCGTGACGAACGCGGCTCCCGCGACGGCCGCGGTCGACGCATCCCTCTCCCCCGACGCCGCCGCGAGCATCCAGGAGCAGCTCGACGCGTACATCGCCTCCTGCACCCAGAGCGCGGCGACCGTGCCCGCGCACTGCGGCATCCGGGTGCCGTGGGCGGCCGACCTCGCGACGCTGGCGTCGGTCTCGTTCCGCGTCGACACCGCGCCGGTCCTCGCACTCGCGCCCGACGCGCGCACGTTCGCTGCGACCGGTGGCGTCCTCGTCGCGACCGCGACCGGCACGACGCGCGACGGATCGCCCGGGACCTTCACCTACCGCGCCGACGACTGGGCGCTGCGCGGCACGGTCGAGATCACCGGCGACACGATGACGCTCGCGGTCGGCTGAACCTCACTCCCCCGCGAGGCCGCGCACGTCGAGACCGAGCCACCGGGCGAGTTCTCGGATCTCGGCGTCGACGTCGGCGGCGACCTCGGCCGAGAACGGCAGATCCTCGTGGATCGCGTGCACCTGCAGCACACCGGCCTTGCGATCCGCCTTCGCATCGAGCTTGCCGACGAAGCGGTCGCCGTGCAGGATCGGGAGCGCGAAGTACCCCCATCGCCGTTTCGCGGCCGGCTTGTACATCTCGAGCAGGTACTCGTAGCCGAACAGGTCGCGCAGGCGGTCGCGATCGAACACGAGGCGGTCGAACGGCGAGATCAGCGCGGTGCGCGGTGCGAAGGAGTCGATGGATGCGAGGGCCCCGGCATCCACCCTCCACTCCCCCTCGACGCCGTCGACGACGGCCGCTTCGCCGACCGTCCCGACATCGACCGGCTCGAAGGGCTGCTTGATGCCCTTCGCCCGCGCGATGCCGAACGCGGCGAGGCGACGTTCCGTGCGCTCGCGGGCGGCGGCTTCGAACGAGACGTCGGGCAGATCGCTCGGATAGACCCGCTCGGCGAGGTCGAACGATCGCCCCTTCGCATCGCGGCCGGAAACGGCGACATCGCCCGTCGTGACGAGGATCTCGAGCATCTGCGAGGAGTTGCGGTTGTTCGTCCACCCGGACGAGCGCCACGAGACCTGCGCCGTGTCGGGCACGTCTGCCGCATGGAGGGGACCCTCGGCGCGCAGGCGATCCATGACATCGGCGCGGAACACGGCGTTCGCGGCGAGCCACTCACGGGCTTCGGCGTAGGCCGGGCGCTGCGCCATCTCGTGCCGCAGCAACGGCAGGTCGGACATCAGGCGGTAGAACCCGCCCCATTCGAAGACGTCGCGGTCGACCTCGACCGCCTGCTTCAGATCGGCCGGCTGATACGGCCAGCCGATCCGGCTCCACAGGATGTGGTCGGCACTCGGCATGATCGCAGCCGTGGGTTCGATGTTGACGACGGTGAGCCCGTAGACCGTCTCGACGATGCTCGTCGGGCGGTCGGCCGTCAGCAGCTGCGCCCGTACGGCGATGCGCCGCGCCTGCTCGCGCGAGAGCTGGTGGACCATTCAGCGAGGGTAGCGCGCGGTCCCGACACCGAGGTTCAGAACGAGCCGCCGATCTCGCGGAGCCGCTCGATGCGATCGGCGATGGGCGGGTGCGTCGAGAAGAGGCGCGCCATCGCCCCGGGCTTGAGGGGGTCGGAGATCCACAGATGCGCCATCGAGGTGTTGGCCTTCTGCAGCGGTCGGCCGTACTCGCCGAGCTTCTGGAGCGCCGAGGCGAGGCCCTCGGGGTCGCGCGTGGTCATCGCGCTCGTCGCATCGGCGAGGTACTCGCGCTGGCGCGAGATCGCCGCCTGCACGGCACCGGCCAGGAGCGGGGCGACCAGGGACGCGACGATCCCGAAGAGCAGGAAGACGACGTTCGACCTGCCACCGCCCCGACCGCCGAAGAACGAGAACCGCAGCACGAGATCAGCGAGGACCCCGACGGCGACGACGAGCCCGAACACGATCAGCGAGACGCGGATGTCGTAGTTGCGGATATGACCGAGCTCGTGGCCGAGCACTCCCTCGAGCTCGCGATCGGTCATCAGCTCGAAGAGTCCCGTCGTGACGGTGATGGATGCCTCTTCCGGCGTCCGCCCCGTCGCGAACGCGTTCGGCGCCGGGTCTTCGACGACGTAGAGCCTCGGCATCGGCGTGCCCGTCGTGATGCAGAGGTTCTCCACCAGGCGGTAGAAGCGCGGAGCGTCCGTCTGCGTCACCGGCACGGCACCGCTCATCGCGATCGCCTCGCGGTCGGCGAAGAAGTACTGGAACGTCGCATAGCCCGCGGCGAAGACGAGGATGAACGCCGTCACCCACCAGTTGTTGCCGGCGAGCCAGCCCGCGAGCAGACCGATCGCGCCGAGGAGGACGACGAAGCCGATCAGGATGAACCACGTGTTGCGCTTGTTGCGCGCGATCGCCGTGTACACCGTCAGGGCATGCGACGTATCAGAACTGCACGCGCGGCGGCTCGCTGATCGCCGCGCCGTCGACGACCTCGAAGAACTCGCGCTCGTGGAAGCCGAGGTTGCGCGCGAACAGGTTGTTCGGGAACACCTTGATCTTGGTGTTCAGCTCGCGCACACCGCCGTTGTAGAACCGGCGGGACGCCTGGATCTTGTCCTCGGTGTCGACGATCGATTGCTGCAGCTGCAGGAAGTTCTGGCTCGCCTGCAGCTGCGGATACGCCTCGGCGACGGCGAACAGCGACTTGAGCGCCTGCTGCATGTGGCCTTCTGCGACACCCGCCTCGGCCGGGCCGCCGGCCGTCAGCGTTTCGGCTCGCGCGCGTGTGACGTTCTCGAAGACCGCCTTCTCGTGCGCCGCGTAGCCCTTGACCGCCTCTATGAGGTTCGGCAGAAGGTCGGCGCGCCGCTTGAGCTGCACCGTGATGTCGCTCCACGCCTCGTCGACGCGCACATTGAGCGCGACGAGGGAGTTGTACGTCGCCCACAGGTAGATGCCGCCGATGATGATGATCGCGACGACGATCAGGACCGGGATCAGCCATTCCCACATAGCGAAGGACTCCGTTCGAGGGGTTGTGCCCTCATCCTACTTACCGCGATACGCCGCGCGTGAGATAAGAGGATTACTCTCAGCCCCTACTCACCGAGGACGCGATCCAGGTAGTCGTTGCGGAACATCCGGTCGGGATCGAGTCGATCGCGCAGCGCCGTGAAGTCGTCGAAGCGCGGATACCGCTCGCGGAGGGTCGCGGCATCCAGCGTGTGCATCTTGCCCCAGTGCGGCCGCCCGCCGTACGACAGCATGATCTCTTCGACGGCCTCGAAGTACTCCGTCGGGTCTTCGCGCCAGTAGCGGTGCACCGCGATGTAGCCGGATGCCCGCCCGTGGGCGGTCGACAGCCACAGGTCGTCGGCGGCCGCGAAGCGCACCTCGACGGGGAACGAGATCTTCCATCCGCGCGCGTCGATGAGGGCGCGCAGCGCGTCGAAGGCGGGCCGCACATTCTCCGCGGGGACGGCGTACTCCATCTCGCGGAAACGCACGGTGCGGCTCTGGGTGAGCACCTTCGTCGACCGGTCGGTGTACTCGCGATCGCCCGTGAGCTTCACCGCCAGCCGCGAGAAGCGAGGGACGATGGCCGGGATGCCGGTGCCCGCGCCGCACGCGACGCGGTATACGCCGTTGGCGAGCAGGGTCTCGTCGATCCACTTGCCGACCTTCGGGAGCGGGTGCCGCACGGCGCTCTCGGGAAGCCGGGTGTCGACCTTCGTGAGCCCGACCTCGGTGTGCGGGAACCAGTAGTACTCGAAGTGATCGGATGCCGCAGCCCACCCATCGAGCGACGGGAGCAGCTCGCTCAATGGCACCGGCTTCTCGACGGCGTGCAGCAGGAACGCCGGCACGCACTGCAGGGTGACCTCGACGAGGATGCCGAGAGCGCCGAGTCCCAGTGCGACGGCCGGCAGCAGCTCGGCGTTCTCGTCCTCGCTCACGGCGATCAGCTCCCCCGAGGCCGTCACGAGCCGCGCGCCGACGACCTGCGTCGAGATGCCCCCGAACTGCGCCCCCGTGCCGTGGGTGCCCGTCGAGATCGCGCCGGAGATCGACTGGCGGTCGATGTCGCCGAGGTTCTGCATCGCGAGGCCGTACGGGGCGAGCAGTGCCGGCACCTGGTGCAGGCGCGTGCCCGCGAGTAGGGTCACCCGCCCGCGGTCCCGATCGACGTCGACGACACCCGTCAGATCGGTGAGATCCAGCAGCAGACCCGGCGCCACCGCGATGCCCGTGAAGCTGTGCCCCGCGCCCACGGCCTTGACCGGCATTCCGCGCTTCGCCGCCGCCGTCACCGCGCGCCGGACCGCCTCGACCGTCCGAGGGAACTCCACCAGCTGGGGGCGGACGCGCTGCGACCGTCCCCAGTTCTGCCACACGCCGCCCGGACGCGTCATAGGAAGGCCTTCCCTTCGCCACGGTAGGTGGGCAGCTCTGCGACGATGCGGTCACCGTCGATCAGCAGATACCGGTCGATGCGCTCTGCGAGCTCTCCCGACTTCGAATGACGGAACCACACGCGGTCGCCGACGCCGAGGCTCCGCGCCGACTCCCCCTGCAGCGGCGTCTGCACCTCGCCCGCCCCCTCGCGGCCGTTGGTCTTGAGACCCGCGGGCCACGACGGCAGAGGCTGGCGGGATGCGACGGGCGGGCCCGAGGCGATCCATCCGCCGCCCAGGACCGTCGCGATGTCGTGCTGCGGCTTGCGCACGACGTCGAGCGCGAACGCCGCAGCCGGTGCGAGGTCGAAGACGCGATAGCCGTCGAAGAGGTGCCCCGCGAGCAGACCGCTGCCCGCCGTGAGCTCGGTGACCGACAGGTCGGATGCCGTGTACTCGAGCGACCCGGTTCCGCCGCCGTTGACGAACTCGAGGGGCGCGATGTCGCGCAGCGCCGCGACGATCGCCGTGCGTCGCTCGAGAAGCTCGTGGCCCGAGCGACGCTGCATCCACCGGATGACGGCATCCGCCGAACCCGTGGCATCGCCCTGCCCGGCGATCTGGGCCTCGTACATCATGAGACCCGTGAGCCGGAACCCGGGGCGCTCCGCGATCGCTCGGGCGAGACTCGCGACCTCCCCCGGCTCGTGCACGGGCGAGCGGTGCACGCCGATGTGGCCGAGGCCCGGGGCCCGCCACGAGGCGTCGGCGTCGATCGCGACGCGGATCTCGGCGCGGGAGCCGGGTGCCGCGACGGCATCGACCAGATCGAGCTGTGCCAGGTCGTCGACCATGAGCGTCACGCGCGACGCGAGCGCCTCGTCGGCGGCGAGCACGGCGATGGCCGCGCGGTCGGCGGTCGGATACCCCAGCACGACATCGTCGTGCGTCTCGGCCAGCCACAGGGCCTCGGGGAGCGTGAACGCGAGGATGCCGGCGTAGCCCGGCAGCGCGAGCGTCGCGTCGATCACCTCGCGCACCCGCACGGACTTGCTCGCGACGCGGATCGGGACACCGCCCGACCGCACGAGCATGTCGAGGGCGTTGTGTCGCAGGGCCGCGAGGTTGATGACGCCGACGGGACCGGAGACGGAGGCGATCGCATCCGTCATCCCGCCCCAGTACGAGGCAGGATCCTGCCACGGCTGCGATGCCGGGGCGGAGGAGAGCAGGTCGAGGCTCATGCGTGCCTCTTCGGGGGGAAAGACATGCGCAACAGCCTACGACCGCGCGGGCGGCGCTGATGACGCCATCAGGCGGTCGGTTCGACCACATCGACGGCGTCGTGGCGCGTTCGCCACAGCTGGTCGACGCCGTGGATGATGGCCGCCCACCCCGCGATCATCACGACGAGGCCGCCCGCCACCCACAGTGCCGGGACGACGAAGACGCTCGCAGGTGCATCGGGCACCGCGTCGCCCAAAAGCAGGCTCCACATTCCCTGCCAGAGCACACCGGCGGGCGCGCGCACCATGCCCATGCCGAACGAGATCGCGAACCCGCTCGAGATCACGACAGCGGCGCCCGCCGCGAGCGCGATGATCCCGCGACGCGCGCGTGTCTTCATCTGGGGACCTCCTGCGATCGATCGCTGACAGCAGGCTTGCATGCGGCGGGGCACACGGATGATTCTTTGTGCGATCTCGACAGCGGACGGCGCGTCCGGACGTACCCCCGCCGGGACTCGAACCCGGACTGAAGCGATTTTAAGTCGCCTGCCTCTGCCATTGGGCTACGGGGGCCAGGTATGCCGAAGGCCCGGGGCCGACAGACGTCGACACCCGGGCCCAGGGTAGCGTGATGCGGCTCAGCCGACCTTCGCAGGCTTCTTCGCGGCGGCGCCGGCGACCGGTGCCTTCTCGCCGGCGACGCTCTTCGGGTCGATGGCGGGAGCCGCCGGGCGCGGGCGTGCCGCGAACTCCTCGAAGACGTAGCGAGGGTTCTGCACCGCCTCGAGGTTGACCAGGTCGCGACCGAGCCAGAGGTTGTTCCACCAGCCCCACAGCACGCGCCACTTGCGCTCCCACGACGGCATCGCGAGACCGTGGTAGCCACGATGCGCGAACCAGGCGATGAGACCCTTGAGCGCGATGTTGCCCGACTGGAAGACGCCGTTGTAGAGCCCGAGTCCCGCGACGGCGCCCATGTTCTTGTGGAAGTACTCGCGCGGCAGCTCACCGCGCAGGACCGCGACGAGGTTCTTCGCGAGCAGCTTGGCCTGGCGCACGGCGTGCTGGGCGTTCGGCACGCAGTAGCCGCCGACACCGCCGCCCGAGAGATCGGGGACGGCCGAGACGTCGCCGGCCGCCCATGCGCCCTCGACGATCTCGTCCTCGGACCCGACGCGCAGGTCGGCGCGCGTGCGGATACGACCGCGCTCCTCGACCGGGAGGTCGCCGCCGCGCACGACGGTGGGGTTCGCCATCACTCCGGCGGTCCAGACGATCAGGTCGGTGGGGATCGTCTCGCCCGTCGAGAGTTCGACATTGCCGTCGACGGCACTCGTCAGCTGCGTGTCGAGGTGCACGGACGCACCGCGCTGGGCCAGGTCCTTGAGCACCCACTCGCTCGTCTTGAGCGACACCTCGGGCATGATGCGCCCCATCGCCTCGATGAGGTGGAAGTGCGTGTCGTCGAACGTGATCGTCGGGTAGTACTTGATGAGCGACGATGCGAGCGAGCGCAGCTCTGCGAAGACCTCGATGCCGGCGAAGCCGCCGCCGACGACGACGACCGTCAGCAGGCGATCGCGCTCGGGCCCGTGCGGCAGCATCGACGCCTTGTCGAAGTTCGACATGAGCTTGTCGCGGATCGCGACGGCCTCTTCGATCGTCTTGAGGCCGATCGCGTTGTCGGCGATGCCGGGGATCGGGAAGGTGCGCGAGACGGCGCCCGCGGTCACGACGATCTGGTCGTACTCCTGCTGGTACGGCTCGCCCGCGATCGGCGTGATCGTCGCCGTCTTGTGCGCGTGGTCGATGCCGGTCACCTTGGCGGCGATGACGGTCGTCTTCTTGAGGTGACGGCGAAGAGCCACCACCGAGTGACGCGCTTCGATGGAACCGGCCGCGACCTCGGGAAGGAAGGGCTGGTAGGTCATGTACGGCAGCGGATCGACGATCATGACGTCGGCCTCGCCCTTGCGGAGGTGCTTCTCGAGCTTCCACGCAGTGTAGAAACCTGCGTAGCCACCACCGACGATGAGGATCTTGGGGACGGTGTTCGTCACGGTTCGGAGTACTCCTACGTGTCAGCGGCTCGGCGAACGCGCCGATCGGATGCGTCGGACAGCAGCAGTGACGCCGAGCGCCACCAGTATAGCCGTGACCGTGAGCATCAGGAGCGGGAGCGTGCCGTACAGGAGGGTGTCCCGCGACGGCAGGAGCGGCGACGCCGCCTGAGGCGCGGGTTCCGCGGCCGGCAGAGGAGCCACCACGACGGGCGCCGACGTCTGCACCGGGGCCGGACCCGAGTCGGCGCGCCGGTACAGGCGGATCCACTCCTCGAGACTGCCCATGGGGTTGGTCGACACGGACGGCACGCTCGTCGAGACGGCGGCCGCGGCATCCACCAGTCCGTATCCGTAGAGCAGGTCGGGGGTCGCCTTCATGGCGGGCGTGGGCTTCGCGGTCTTGATGAGCCGGTTGATGACGTTGTTCGCGTCGAGTTCGGGATGCGCCGACCGCACGAGTGCGGCGATGCCTGCCACGATCGGCGCGGCGCCGCTCGTGCCGCTCCACTGGACGAGCTGCCCGTCGGCCGAGACGCCGAGGAGCTGCTCGCTCGGCGCCGAGACGCCGATCGTGATGCCCTGCGTCGAGGCGTCGATGCTCGCGCGGCCCGACGGATCGACGCCGCCGACGGTCAGCACGCCGGGGATCGTCGCCGGTGCGCCGACGCGGGTCGTGCCGCTGGCGCGGTTGCCGGCCGCGACGATGACGACGACGTCGTTCTCGTAGGCGTAGAGGAAGGCGTCGTCCCAGCTCTCGTCCCAATCGGGCACGTTCGTCGTCAGCGACATGTTGATGATGTCGGCGTCGTTGTCCACGGCCCACCGCACCGCCTCGGCGATCTGCTCCGTGAACGGAACGATCGCGGACGACCCGAAGCCGACCGAGATCGACAGCAGCTCCGCCTCGGGCGCCACCCCGATCATGCCCGTATCGGCGCCCGTGCCGCGGCCGGCGGCGAGCGAGCCCACCCAGCTGCCGTGATTGGAGTCCACAGCGCCGACGGGAGTTCGGCCGTCGGGCGTGCCGGCGCCCGAGACATCCGTTCCGCCGGCGACGGCGCCCGCGAACTCGACCGGACCGCGCGCGATGCCCGTGTCGATCACCGCGATGCGCACGCCGGCGCCGCGCGTCGACTGCCACGCCGTGCGGATGCCGTAGTCGTCGAGCCAGTACTCCGCGGCCCGCACGGGGTCGGCCTCGGTCGTCGACGGCGCGACGGGCGCGGCAGCAGCCGCGGGGGCTGCGACGACCGCGAGGGCGAGCGCGACAGCCGTGCTCGCGAGCGCGGCGCGGCGGATCATCCGCGCGGTCCCGGTTCGGCGCAGACGCAGCGCTCAGGAGACCACGACGACAGCGCGAGCGCACGGTCGCCCATCGGGTTGACTCCGGGGCCCGCGGCGAGCGTGTGGCCGAGTACGGCGTGCAGGCACTTGACGCGCGTGGGCATGCCCCCGGCCGAGATGCCGTCGATCTCGGCGACGTCGCCGTAGGGCGCTCGGTCGGCGAGGTAGGCCTCGTGCGCCCGCGCATACGCGGCGCGGAGCTCCTCGTCGGCGGCGAGCTCCTCGTTCAGCTCCCGCATCACCTGACCTGCCTCGAGCGTCGACATCGCCGCCGTCGCGGCGGGGTGCGTCAGGTAGTAGAACGTCGGGAACGGCGTGCCGTCGGGCAGTCGCGGGGCGGTCGCGACCACCGTGGGGTTGCCGCAGACGCACCGTGCCGCGATGCCGACGACGCCGCGCGAGGGACGGCCGAGCTGTGCACGCAGCACCTCGAGGTCGCGCTCGGTCGCGGGGGCGTAGGGCGGAGTCGGCACGGTTCCAGGCTACCGGGCGGCACCTGAGCGGCGCCTGGCGATCAGGGGCTCGGCGTCGGGTCGGGCACGCCGATCGTCGGCGCCTTGACAGTCTGGGCCAGCCCCGCCTCGGTGACCGATCGCACGAACTGCGACATCCAGTCGGTCTGCGTCTGCTCGACGTCGTCGCTGACCGCCGCCTGTTCCTGCGGGATGTCCTCGATCGGCAGGTCGTTGTCGACGAGATAGACCACCTCGCCGGGCTTGACGTAGTACAGACGCTCGCGGGCCTGCGTCGTGAGGAACGCGGGATCCTTCCAGCGCTCCCGTTCGGCCTCGAGCGCCGCCACGTCCTCTTTGCTCAGCTCGACGGCCTGTTCGAGCGCCGCGATCTGCTGACGCTGGCCCAGGTAGGTGCCGATCGTCGGCACGAGCACGAAGGCCGCCAGCACGACGAGGCCCATCATGATCACCATGAACCCGGAGAGCCGGATGCCGCCGAGCCACTCGCGCACGTCGAGTCGGCGCCGCGGGGCCCTCTGCGACGTGCGCCGGGCACGAGGAGGGGGAGCCGTCGTCTTCGCCACGGCTCCCCCTCTCGACAGGCTTCTACTTCTTGAAGCGCGGGAACGCTCCGCGGCCCGCGAAGACCGCGGCGTCGCCGAGCTCCTCTTCGATGCGCAGAAGCTGATTGTATTTCGCGACGCGCTCGCTGCGAGCGGGCGCGCCGGTCTTGATCTGACCCGCGTTGACGGCCACCGCGAGGTCGGCGATCGTGGTGTCCTCGGTCTCACCCGAACGGTGCGACAGCATCGACCGGTAGCCGTTCTGCGTGGCGAGGGCGATCGCATCCAGCGTCTCGGACAGCGTGCCGATCTGGTTGACCTTGACCAGCAGCGCGTTGGCGACGCCGAGGTCGATGCCCTTCTGCAGGCGCTCCGGGTTCGTGACGAAGAGGTCGTCGCCGACCAGCTGCACCTTCGAGCCGATCTTGTCGGTGAGCGACTTCCAGGCCTCCCAGTCGTCCTCCGCGAGGGCATCCTCGATCGTGACGATCGGGTAGTTGGCGACGAGGTCGGCGAAGTAGTCGGTCAGCTTGTCGGCCGACCACGCGTTGCCCTCGACCGTGTAGACGCCGTCCTTGAAGAACTCGGTGGCCGCGACATCCAGCCCCACCGCGATCTCTTCGCCGGGCTTGAAGCCGGCCTTCTCGATCGCCTGGATGAGGAAGTCGAGGCCCTCGCGGTTGCTCGGCAGATCAGGGGCGAAGCCGCCCTCGTCGCCCAGCGCCGTGTTGAAGCCCGCGGCCTTCAGCTCGCCCTTGAGGACGTGGTAGATCTCGGTGCCCCAGCGCAGCGACTCGGCGTACGTGTCGGCGCCGATCGGCGCGAGGAAGTACTCCTGGAAGTCGATGCCGTTGTCGGCGTGCTCGCCGCCGTTGATGACGTTGAACAGCGGCACCGGCAGAACGTGGGCGTTGGGTCCGCCGAGGTAGCGGAACAGCGGCAGGTCGGCGGCGTCCGCCGCCGCCTTGGCGACGGCGAGCGAGACTCCCAGGATCGCATTCGCGCCGACGCGCGACTTGTTGTCGGTGCCGTCGACCTCGATGAGGATCTCGTCGATGATGCGCTGCTCGCTGGCATCCACACCCTCGATCGCGGGCCCGAGCTCGTCGATGACGGCCGCGACGGCCTTGAGCACGCCCTTGCCGCTGTAACGGGTCTTGTCGCCGTCACGCAGCTCGTACGCCTCGAAAGCGCCGGTCGACGCGCCGGAGGGGACGGCCGCACGCTGGACGATTCCGTCGTCGAGGAGCACCTCCACTTCGACGGTCGGGTTACCGCGCGAGTCGAGGATCTCGCGCGCGCCTACAGCCTCGATCAGTGCCACAGGGGACTCCTTGGTTCGTGGAGAGTGGATCTTGCGGAGCGTCGTCGGTCCGGTGTCGAGCTTAGTGAACCGGATGCCCCGGCACAGGCATCCGGTCCATCCGACGATCAGACGACGAGGGCGATGGCGACACCGTCCCAGCCTTTGCGGTCGAGGGTCTGCAGCGCCGTCGCATCGAAGCGCGGGTCGCGGGCCAGCATCTCGAGGCCGCGCTGCGTGCCGATGACCTGTGGATTCTCGGTGGCGGGGTTCGCGACCTCGCCCCCGCGGCCGATGTTGTCGACCACGACGACCGCACCCGCACGCCCGAGCCGCGCGGCCCAGTCGAGGTAGATCGTGTTGGACTCCTTGTCGGCGTCGATGAAGACGAGGTCGAAGGGCTCGCCGCCCTCGAGCGTCGGCAGCACGTCCGACGCGCGACCGATGCGGATCTCGACCTTGTCGCCGACCCCGGCGCGGTCGAGATTCGCGCGCGCGACCGCCGCGTTGACGGGCTCCGCCTCGATCGTGACGATGCGGCCGTCGTCCGGGATGCCGCGGGCCATCCAGATCGTCGAGTAGGCACCCAGCGTGCCGATCTCGAGCACGCGGCGCGCCCCCGACATCCGGGCGAGCAGGTTCAACAGCTTCCCGTTCACCGGTGCGACCTCGATCGCCGGCATCCCGGCGGCGTTCTGGTCGTGAACCGCGGCCTCGAGCAGCGGGTCGTGCCCGACGAGGGTCTCGGTGAGATACGCGTCGAGGCGGTGCCAGGCATCGGGAGTCGGATCTGTCATATCACCACCCAACAAGTGCGCGGATGCCGCGTCAAGCACAGGCCCTGCGGTGCTCGTGCCGCGTGCGATTGTGGCCGCGCGACAATCGATTCCGGCGCGTTCCGACCGCACCGGCACGATGAAGTCATGCGCGTGACTCCTCGACGTCTGGCCATCGGCATGAGCCTGTGGGCTCCGAACCTGTGGAGCGGCATCCGCGTCCGCCGCTTCGCCGAGGACTGGACGAGCGCGACCGTCGAGCTGCATGTCAACGTCATCACGCGCAATTACGTCAAGACGGCATTCGGCGGCTCGATGTCGGCCATGACGGATCCGTACTTCTTCATGCTCGTGATGCACCAGCTGGGGCGCGACTACGTCGTGTGGGACACCCGTGGCGAGATCGAGTTCGTCAAGCCGGGTCGCGGCGTGCTGACGGCGCATTTCGCTGTGCCGCCCGAGAAGGCGCACGAGCTGCGCGAACGTGCGAAGGACGGCGCGAAGGTGCTCGAGTGGTTCGAGACCGAGATCACGGATGCCGCGGGCGACGTCGTCGCGCGCGTGCGCCGCGAGGTGTACGTGCGCGAGAAGAAGCGGGTCACGGCGTCCGGGCGCTGAACGCGGCGAGAATCGCGGGAAGGAGCGCCTCGGCCGTGCGGCGGTAGCCGAGCGCGCTCGGGTGGAACCGATCGAGGCTGAACATCTCGTCGGGCTGAGAGATGAAGAAGGCGCCCACCGCCGTACGCAGCGATACCGCATGCGCGCCGACGCTCTCGACCGCGTCGGCCTGCGCGGCCGCGAGCAGACGCGACTGCCGCGAGCCCAGGGCGCGCAGCGGCTGCGGAACGGGGCGGAGTGCGCCGAGGTCGGGGCACGTGCCGACGACGACCGCTGCCCCGAGGGCCTGCAGTCGGCGGATCGCGCCGGTCAGATGACGCACGGACTCCGACACGGGGATGCGGTGCGTCACGTCGTTCCCGCCGACGACGATCACGGCGATGTCGGGACGGTAGTCCGGCGGCAGATCGTCGAGCTGTGCGGCCAGCGCGGACGACTCCGCCCCCACGACGGCGGCCGTGCGCAGCCGCACAGGGCGATGCAGGCGCCGAGCCAAGCCTTTCGCGATCCGCCCGCCGAGTGTGTCCTTGCGGCGCCCTGCGCCGAGGCCTGCTGCGATCGAGTCCCCGAGGAGCAGCAGGTCGATCGGTTCGCCCTCGCGCCCCCGCTGCCACACGCGGTCCGCGTCGATCGCGTCCTCGCCGAGGGGCTTGCCGATGCGGCGACGTGCGATCGCGGCCTGACGGGCGAGCACGACCCGGCCCGTCACGGCGAACGCGGTGAATCCCACGACGGCGCCGGAGGCGATGGCGACGGTCCGCACGTGTGCCATGCGTGGGATTCCACACCGCCCGGGTGAACGGCGGCTGACCGTCGGGTGTCAGCCCAGGGGCTTGACCTCGAGGTCCGTACGCGTCGCGCCGGCCGATACCGTCGCGAAGGCCGTGTATCCGTCGGCCTCGGCCCGCTCCAGCAGCGCCTTGAGGTTCTTCGTGCGCTGCTCGAGCCGCACCCGCGATCCTTCCGCCACGAGAGCCGCCTTGACCGCGAGGAGCTCGCCGGTCGGCACGTCGCGGTCGTGGACGAGGACGACGGCGGATGCCGCGGCATCCGCTCCTCCCTCCAGCAGGTCGACGATGCGCTCGAACCCGATCGAGAAGCCCACGGCGGGCACGTCCTGGCCGAGGAATCGGCCGATCATGCCGTCGTAGCGCCCTCCCCCGCCGAGCGAGTACGACACGGACGGGTGCGCGAGCTCGAAGATCGTGCCGGTGTAGTAGCCCATTCCGCGCACGAGGAACGGGTCGAAGACGAGTGGGATGTCGGCGCCGCCGCGGGCCGCGGCCACCGCGTCGCCGATGCCGACGAGGTGGGCGACGATCTCGTCGGGCGCCCCCTCGGGCAGGGCTTTGCGGATCTGGCGCTCGCCGTAGGGGTTGTACTCCATCGTCATCGGCCGGCGCAGGAACGCCGCGAAGGCATCGGCGGCCGCGGCGGTCGCGTTCCGCTCGCGCAGTTCGGCGACGACGCCGTCGGGACCGAGCTTGTCGAGCTTGTCGATCGTGATGAGCACGCTCGGGCGCTCGCTCTCGCCGAAGCCGAAGGACTCGAGCATCCAGTCCAGCACGCGACGGTCGTTGATCCGGATGCTGCCCCCCTCGAGTCCGAGCGCATCGAGTGTGTCGAGGGTCGCGACGGCGAGCTCGGCCTCGGCGCGCGCCGACGCGTCGCCGATGATGTCGATGTCGCACTGCACGAACTGGCGGTAGCGACCCTTCTGCGGGCGCTCGGCGCGCCAGACCGGCGCGATCTGGATCGAGCGGAACACGGTCGGCAGCTGACCGCGGTGCGTCGCGTAGAACCGCGCGAGCGGGACGGTGAGGTCGTAGCGCAGGCCGAGATCGGTGAGCGCCGCGGGATCGTCGGCCGCCGCCCGGATCGCCTCGGCGTCGAGCCCGCGCGCGAGCACGTTGAACGCGAGCTTCTCGTTGTCACCGCCGATGCCGGCGTGCAGACGCGCGTACTCCTCCATGACGGGCGTCTCGATCTCGTCGAAGCCGTGCGCGCGATAGCGCTCGCGGATGACGGCGAGCACGCGCTCGCGACGGGCCTTCTCGGCGGGGAGGAAGTCGCGCATGCCGCGCGGCGGGTTCACGGATGCCACGGGGCTATTGTTCCAGGTCGATCCCCTGCACGACTCCTCGAGCGACGGCGCAGACCTCGACGCGAGGGCCCGGCGACCCAGCCGTCCCGGACTATGCGCGCTCCGCGTCGCGGATGTCGTCCTCGAGCGCGCGCAGGCGCTCGCGCAGCGCGCGCTCGGCATCCCACCCGTGCGCCCGCGAGACCGCGACGAGCGCGAGCAGCGCGTCGCCGAGCTCGCGCTCCGAGCGCGGTGCCCCATCGTGAACACGGGTGATCCCGTCGAACGGCACGTCGCCGGGGTCGGGCTCGACGAGATCGGTGGGGTTCGGCGCACCGATGCTCGCCGCCTTTCCCAGGAGCTTCTGCGCGAGCGCGAGCGACGGCATATGGCGCGACACCCCGTCGAGCACACTCGTGCGGGAGTTCTTCTCGGCCGCCTTGGCCGCATTCCAGTGCACGAGCACCTCTTCGGGCGTCGTGGCGACCGCGCCGGCGAAGACGTGGGGATGCCGGCGCACCATCTTGTCCGTGAGCCCTCGTGCGACGTCGTCGATGTCGAACGGATCCTCGGTGTCGCGCGAGGCGATCTCGGAGTGGAACAGGACCTGCCACAGCAGGTCGCCCAGCTCCTCGCGCAGTTCGTCGCGCGAGCCGTCCTCGACGGCGTCGATGAGCTCGGCGCTCTCCTCGATGAGGTACGGCACGAGAGCGCGATGGTCGATCTGCTGCGTCCAGACGCATCGATCGCGCACGGCCTTCATGGTGTCGGCCGCTTCGCGCAGGGCGTCAGGGTGATCGTGGCTCACGTGATGCGACTCTCGTTCGGATCGGCGTGGACGGGATCGGCGTCGGCGGCGGCGTCACCCCGCCGACGGTAGTACCTCGCGCGCTGCGACACGAGGATCGCCGCGATCACGAGCGACACGGCAGAGCCGGCCAGGACGCCGAGGGTCGCCTCGTCACGGATGAGCGGACTCCCCGCGAAGGCGAGCTCCGACAGCAGGAGGGACACGGTGAAGCCGATGCCGCCGAGCGCGCCCGCCGTCAGAAGATCGGCGATCGACAGATGGGGCGCTGCGCCCCTGTTCCCGATGCGCAGCGACAGCCAGCCGAAGAGCGTGATCCCGACGACCTTGCCGACGGGCAGCGCGACCAGCACGCCCCAGAACGCCGGCGACAGCTGGCCCGCCGAGACGGCGGGTATGACGACGAGCGCCGCCGAGAAGGCGAAGAGCGGCAGCACGATCGCATTCACCCAGGGCTCGAGCGCGTGTCGCGCGCGCAGCGCGGGCTGCTGGGCCATCGCGAGCCCCAGCGCCACTCCGGCGATCGTCGCGTGGACGCCCGAGAGGTAGACGAGCACCCACGCCGTGATGGCGAGCACGACGAGAGCGAGAGAGATCGCGACGCGACCCCGACCGCCGGAGGCGCGACTGAGCACTCCGAACAGTGCCACGGCCACGAGGGCGAGCGCCAGCATCCCGATGTCGACGCCGTCCGTGAACAGCACCGCGATGAACACGATCCCGACGATGTCGTCGAGGATCGCCAGTGCCAGGAGGAAGATCCGGATGCCGGAGGGGAGGCCCTTGCCGAAGACCGCGAGCACGCCGAGGGCGAACGCGATGTCGGTGGCCGTCGGGATCGGCCAGCCGGAGGCCGCGTCGGACCCGGCCGCGAAGGCGAGGTAGACGGCGATGGGGATGACGACACCGCCCGCTGCCGCGATCGCGGGCTGCAGGGCCTTGCGGGCGGAGTTCAGCTCTCCGTTGGTGAGCTCGAACTGCAACTCGACGGCGACCACGAAGAAGAAGATCGCGAGGAGTCCGTCCTGGACCCAGTGCCCCACCGACATCTCGAAGACGCCGGGAACGCCGAGGTAGGTCTCCTTGACCCCGACGATGGCGGCGCCCCACGGAGAATTCGCGAGAAGGAGGGCGAGGATCGCGGCGGCGAGCAGGACGATAGCGGGAAAGCGGGCAGAACGGAGCAGATGCATCCTGTTCCTCTCGTGGGGTCGGGTCGGTGCCGCCGACCAGACTTCCCGGCACTCCGCACACCACTCTAGCGGGGTCCTCCTGCGTCCCCCCGTGACATTGATGTAACACGGCGGCGATACCGTTGACGGATGCGCGAACTGACCCAGACCGAGGCGATCGACCTCGTCGGCCGCTACGAAGCCGAGCAGGAGATCCCCGAGCAGATGCGCTCGGATGTGCGCATGCTCGGGGCGCTTCTCGGCAAGGTGCTCCGGGAGAGCGGCTCGCCGGGTCTGTTCGAAGATGTCGAGAGCCTGCGGGTCGCGACGATCCAGGCCTACACCGACGAGAGCGACGAGGCGTTCGCCCGCGCGGCCGCGATCGCCGACTCGTTCACGATCGCCCGTGCGGACGAGGTCGCGCGCGCGTTCACGGCGTACTTCCACCTCGTCAACCTCGCCGAGGAGCACCAGCGCGTGCGCATCCTGCGCGAGCGCGACGGGCGCCCCGACCGAGAGGAGGCCGGTGACTCGATCGCCGCCGCCTTCGTGCACCTCGCGGCCGAGGTCGGCGACGACACGGCCCTGGCCCGCCTGCAGGCGCTGCGGTTCCACCCCGTCTTCACCGCGCATCCCACCGAGGCTCGTCGCCGAGCCGTGTCGTCCAGCATCCGTCGCCTCGCCGTCCTCCTCGAAGAGCACGACGCGTCTCTGCGAAACGGCGCCGACCAGCGCCGCGCCGAGCGTCGCATGCTCGAGGAGATCGACACGCTGTGGCGCACCGCGCCCTTGCGCCCCGAGAAGCCCGCGCCCACCGACGAGGTGCGCGCCGTCATGGCGATCTTCGACGAGACGCTCTACACCGCCGTGCCGCACGTCTACCGGCGGGTCGACGACGCCCTGCAAGGACCGGCCGCGGGCGGACGCGCCCCCGTCGTCCGGCCGTTCGTGCGGGTCGGGTCGTGGGTCGGCGGCGACCGCGACGGCAATCCTTTCGTGACGGCCTCGGTCACCCGCAAGGCGGCCGGGATCGCCAGCGAGCACGTGCTGCTCGGCCTCGAGCGGACGGCGGCGCGCATCGGGCGGACGCTGACGCTGGATGCCTCGACCACTCCCCCGTCCGCGGCGCTCACCGCTCTGTGGCAGCGGCTCAAGGACGCCGACGAGGATGCCGCCACCGAGATCGCGAAACGCTCGCCGAACGAGCCGCACCGCCGCATCCTGCTCCTCGTCGCTCGCAAGATCGCCGCGACCCGCACGCGCGACGCCGACCTCGCCTACCGCGACCCCGAGCAGCTGATCGCAGATCTGCGGGTCGTGCAGGACTCCCTCATCGCGGCCCGCGCGCCGCGGCAGGCCTACGGGCACCTGCAGCAGCTGATGTGGCAGGTGGAGTCGTTCGGCTTCCACCTCGCCGAGCTCGAGGTCCGCCAGCACTCCGCCGTGCACGCGAAGGTGCTCGCAGAGCTCGACGCCGGCGCGCCGCGCAGCGAGCTCGCCGAAGAGGTGCTCGAGGTCTTCCGCACGATCGTGTTCCTGCAGGAGCGTTACGGCCCCCGCGCAGCCGGGCGCTACATCGTCTCGTTCACGCAGTCCGCCGAAGACCTCGCGAACGTCCACCGCCTCGCGCGCTACGCCGTCGGGCCGGACGGCACCCCTCCCGTGCTCGACGTCATCCCGCTCTTCGAGACCTTCGCCGACCTGCAGGCGGGGCCGGCGATCCTGGCGGAGATCGTGCAGCATCCCCTGTTCGCCGCGCGACTGGATGCCACGGGCCGCCGTCTCGAGGTGATGCTCGGCTACTCGGACTCGTCGAAGGACGTCGGGCCGGTCGCGGCGAACCTCGCGCTCTACGATGCGCAGGCGCAGATCTCGGCGTGGGCACGTGAGAACGCGATCGAGCTGACCCTCTTCCACGGCCGCGGCGGAGCGCTCGGTCGTGGCGGAGGGCCCGCCAACTCGGCGATCCTCGCGCAGCCGCCGCACTCGGTCGACGGGCGGTTCAAGCTCACGGAGCAGGGTGAGGTCATCTTCGCCCGATACGGCGATCCCGCGATCGCGATGCGCCACATCGATCAGGTCGCCGCCGCCGTGCTCCTCGCGTCGGCCCCCTCGATCGAGCGCCGCAACAGCGAGGCCGCGGAGCGCTACGCCGACGTCGCTGCGGCGATGGATGCGGCATCCCGCGCGCGATTCTTCGAACTCGTCAAGGCGCCGGGCTTCGCACCCTGGTTCGCGCAGGTGACGCCCATGGAGGAGCTCGGCCTGCTCGCCCTCGGCTCACGACCCGCGCGGCGCGGCCTGTCGGTCGAGTCGCTCGAGGACCTCCGGGCGATCCCGTGGGTCTTCGCCTGGACGCAGGCGCGCATCAACCTGGCGGGCTGGTTCGGCCTCGGCACGGCGCTCGACGCCGTCGGCGACGAAGAGCGCCTCGTGCGCGCCTACGGCGAGTGGCCGCTCTTCCGCACCCTGATCGACAACGTCGCCATGAGCCTCGCGAAGGCCGACGACCGCATCGCACGGCACTACCTGTCGCTCGGCGATCGCGACGATCTCGCCACCCTGGTGAGCGACGAGATGGCGCTCACGCGCTCGTGGGTCGTGCGCCTGACGGGCGGCACCGAGCTGCTCGGCAACAAGCCCGTGCTCCAGCGCGCGGTGAAGATGCGCAGCCCCTACGTCGATGCCCTGTCGCTCCTGCAGCTGCGGGCGCTGCGGGGCCTGCGGTCGGCCGAGGAGGTCGATCCCGACCTCCAGCGTCTGCTGCTGCTGTCGGTCTCGGGCGTCGCCGCGGGTCTGCAGAACACCGGCTGAGCGACCGCGCCTGCTTCTCGCTTTCGCGCCACAGATCGGCGGCGCGCGAGCGAGAAGCAGGCGCGCGTCAGTCGACCCGGCGGTCGTGCTCGTGGCGGGCGAGACTGCGTCCGTAGCGCTCGGTGAGCTGCACCATGAGGTCGGGCGTCTCGCGATCGAGGCCGAAGACGTAGCCCGGGAAGTCGAGCTCGCGCTGCGCCGCCCAGATCTCCTCATGCCTGTCGGGCGAGAGGAGCTGCACGGGGTCGCCGACGGCGATCCATCCGATCGGCACGGTCGATTCGGGCGGCAGGGTCGTACGCAGGTGCACAACGGCGTTGATGCGCACCTCCGACCGCTCTCCGATGCGCGCGCCGTTGAACACGCGCGTGCCCGTCGCGAGGAAGACCTCCTCCTCGACGACGGCGCCCGAGACGCTCGCCATGGGGCCGACGAGCACGTGGTCGCCGATGTGGACGGGGTTGGTGGCCGTCGCGCGGATCAGAGCGTTCTCCATGACGATGACGTTCTCGCCCAGCGTGATCGCTCCTCCCTCGGCCGTGATGACGGCACCGTGGAGGATCTGGCAGTCGGGGCCGATCTCGACGTCGCCGCTGATCACCGCGGTGGGCGCGACGATGGCCGTCGGATGGATGCGGGGCTCCGCCCCGAGATGCTCGAACCGCACTGTCCCACCTCTCTGCTGGTTGCGGCCAGCGTAGCGCCGGCCGTCAGCCGATGCGCGGGAGCTGCTCGCAGGTCATGCCACGACTGCGGGGCTTGTCGGGGCTGCGTGTCGCGCCGCACCGGCGCGCGAGCCGGGGCTACCGTGACGTCATGGCACGGATCATCGTCGCCGAAGTCTGCCCCGCGTGCGGGTCGCTCGACGTGCAGCCGCGGGAGCGCTGGTTCCACGTCGATGTCGAACGTCGCGACGCGATCGACGAGGGCTGGATCGACGCCCTCGAGTTCGCGTGCCGGGACTGCCTCGCGGTCTGGATCTGACAGGGATCGGATGAACCCGAGGTCTCGACAGAGTCCTCGGCCGGATCCGCGCGTCAGTCGGCGGTCGTGGGCGCGGCGTCCTTCACGGGCCACAGCTGGTCGATGAGCTGGGCGACCCACGCGATGAGATCGGCATCCGCCACCGCCTCGCCCCCCGCCGTCGGCAGCGGCACGACGAGCGCCTCGCCGCCCGCGACGACCTTCGCCTTCGGGTGCAGACGCTGCAGCCGGACACGCATCGAGTCGGGCAGGTTCGCAGGTGCGAGCCGCAGGTTCGGCCCCATCGCGACGACGTCCGCGAGCCCCGCCTTGGCGGCACGACGCCGCAGACGCGCGACGGCGAGCAGGCCGCCGACCTCGGCGGGCGGGTCGCCGTAGCGGTCGGTGAGCTCCTCGATGACGAGGTCGAGGGCGTCGTCCTTGGACGAGATGGATGCCGCGGACGACAGCTTCTGGTACGCCTCGAGCCGCAGGCGCTCGCTGTCGATATAGGAGTCGGGGATGCGAGCCTGCACGGGCAGCTCGAGGCGGAGCTCGGTGGGCCCCTCGATCTCGTCGCCGCGGAATGCCGAGACGGCCTCGCCGATCATGCGGAGGTAGAGGTCGAACCCGACGCCGGCGATGTGCCCGGCCTGCTCGGCGCCGAGCAGATTGCCCGCGCCGCGGATCTCGAGGTCCTTGAGGGCGACCTGCATGCCCGAGCCGAGGTCGTTGTTGACGGCGATCGTCTCGAGACGGTCCGCCGCCGTCTCGGAGAGCGGCTTCATCTCGTCGTAGAGGAAGTATGCGTACGCGCGCTCGCGTGCGCGCCCCACACGGCCGCGCAGCTGGTGCAGCTGCGACAGACCGTACTTGTCGGCGCGGTCGATGACGATCGTGTTTGCGTTCGAGATGTCCAGGCCGGTCTCGACGATCGTCGTGCACACGAGCACGTCGAACCGGCGCTCCCAGAACGCGTCGACGACCTCTTCGAGCGCGTGCTCGCCCATCTGGCCGTGCGCGACCGCGATCCGCGCCTCGGGCACGAGCTCCTGCAGCTCCGCCGCGACCCGCTGGATGGACTGCACACGGTTGTGGACGAAGAAGATCTGCCCCTCGCGCAGCAGTTCGCGACGGATGGCGGCCGCGATCTGCTTGTCGTTGCGCGGGCCGACGAACGAGAGGATGGGATGCCGGTCCTCGGGCGGCGTCTGCAGCGTCGACATCTCGCGGATGCCCGTGACCGCCATCTCGAGCGTGCGAGGGATCGGCGTCGCGCTCATCGCGAGGATGTCCACGTTCGTCTTGAGCTTCTTGAGGGCGTCCTTGTGCTCGACCCCGAAGCGCTGCTCCTCGTCGATGATCATGAGGCCGAGGTCCTTGAAGATCACCTTCTCGGTCAGGATGCGGTGCGTGCCGATCACCATGTCGAGCGTGCCGTCGGCGAGCCCCGCGAGGATCTCGCGCGCCTGCTTGTCGGTCTGGAACCGCGAGAGCGCCTTGACCTTGACCGGGAACCCGGCGAACCGCTCGGTGAAGGTTTCGAGATGCTGCTTGACCAGGAGCGTCGTCGGCACGAGCATCGCGACCTGCTTGCCGTCCTGGATGGCCTTGAACGCGGCGCGCACGGCGACCTCGGTCTTGCCGAAGCCGACATCGCCCGACAGCAGGCGATCCATCGGGATCGGCTTCTCCATGTCGGCTTTGATCTCGTCGATCGTCTGCAGCTGATCGGGCGTCTCGGCGAAGGGGAACGCCTCTTCGAGCTCGCGCTGCCAGGGCGTGTCGGGGCCGAACGCGTAGCCCTTGGCCGCCATGCGCGCCGAATAGAGCTTGACGAGCTCGACCGCGATGTCGCGGACGGCCTTGCGGGCGCGGCCCTTCGCCTGCGCCCAGTCGCTGCCGCCCATCTTCGACAGGGTCGGCGCCTCGCCGCCGACGTAGCGCGAGAGGAGATCGAGCTGATCGGTCGGCACGAAGAGCTTGTCGCCCGGGAACCCGCGCTTGGAGGGCGCGTACTCGAGCACGAGATACTCGCGCGTCGTCTTGACCGGATTGCGGCCGCCGCTCGAGACCTCGCGCTGCGTGAGCTCGACGAAGCGGCCGATGCCGTGCGTCGCGTGCACGACGGTGTCGCCCGCCTTCAGCTGGATCGGGTCGACGACGTTCTTGCGTCGCGACGCGAGCTTCTTGACGACCCTCTGGTCGCCGCCGATCGTGCGGCCGTAGAACTCGGTCTCGGTGAGCACCGCGAGCTTGGCGTCGGCGGACTCGAAGCCCCGCTCGAGGGTCGAGAGGACGACGTGCGCGACGCCCGGTTCGGGGGCTGCGAGCAGATCATCGACCTTGCGCGCCGCGATGCCGCGGTCAGCGAGCACATCGCGTGCGCGCTCGACGAGTCCGATTCCGGATGCCGCGACCACGACCCGCCAGCCGTCGGCGAGCAGCGAGCCGACGTGGCCGATCGCCCCGTCGACGTTGCCCTGGAAGGACGGCACCGCCGCCCCCGGCACGCGGACGACCGCCGCCGCTTCGAGTGCGACATCGATGTCGGCGTCGATGAGGCCTTCAGCGGCGGCATCGGCCGCCCCCGAGTCGAACGCGCTGAGCGTCCACCACACGTCGCCGCGCGCATGCGCGTCGTCGCGCAGCCGGGGCAGGGTCACGAAGTCGCCCGCTCCGAGGTCGATGGGCGTCTCGGCTCCCGCCGTCGCGGCGCTCCACGCCGCCTCGAGGAACTCGCGGTTGGTCTCGCCCAGCGTCATGGCGCGGGTGACGGAGCGCTCCGGGTCGACCAGGGCGACGGCGGAGGACTCGGGCAGATACTCCACGAGCGTCACCAGCCGATCGACGACCGCCGGGAGGAGCGACTCCATCCCCTCGACCGGGATGCCCTCGCTCATCTTCTCGAGCATGCCGCGCAGGCCCGGGAACTCGTCCTTCAGCTGGAGGGCGCGCGCCCGCACCGCCTCGGTGAGGAGCAGCTCGCGGCTCGCGATGAGCTCGACCGCCGGGACGTCGCCGGGCAGCGATCGCTGGTCGGCGACCGAGAAGGCTCGGATCTGGTCGACCTCGTCGCCGAAGAACTCGACGCGGTACGGATGAGGTGCGGTCGGCGAGAAGACGTCGAGGATGCCGCCGCGCACCGCGAACTCGCCGCGGCGCGAGACCATGTCGACACGGTGGTAGGCGAGCTCGACCAGCCGCCGTGCGACGTCGCCGAGGTCGTGGCCGCGGCCGCCCATCTCGAGTGCGATCGGTGCGATGTCCGTGAGACCCGCCGCCAGCGGCTGGATCGCGCCGCGCACCGATGCCGTCACGACGAGCGGCGTCTCGCCATCCCATCTCGCGACACGGCCGAGCACCTCCAGGCGACGGCCCACGATCTCGGCGGACGGGCTCAGCCGCTCGTGCGGCAGGGTCTCCCACGCGGGGAAGTGCAGCACCTCGGCGCCCGGCAGCACGGAGCCGATCGCGGGGCCGAGCGCATCGGCGCGACGCCCGGTCGGTGTCACGACGAGCAGCACACCGGGCTTGCCCGCCCGCCGACGCCGCTCGAGGAGAGCCGCGAGCATCGGGGCGGCGAGCCCCTCGACGAGGGAGAAGTCGGCGTCGATGGATGCCGCAGCCCCGGCATCCTGGAACGAGTCCGCCTGCTCGAGGGCGCGGACGATCCCGGGAACTGTCACCGCAGAAGTCTACGGCGCACCACGGACACCCCGCCGCGTCGCTCATAGGATGAAGCCGTGAGCGATCCCGTCGTGCCGCCCGTGCCGCCTCTTCCCGCGCGCCCGGCCGCGCCCGTGCCTCCGCAGCAGCCGGCAGCTCCCGTCTCCGAGGAGCGGGCGCCGCAGCCCCCTGGCCCCGCCTCGCACGCGAGCGCCGCGCCGGTAGGCCCGCAGGGCTACGCGCCACCGCAGGGCTACGCGCCACCGCAGGGCTACGCGCCACCGCAGGGCTACGCACCTCCCCAGGGGTACGCTCCCCCACCCGGATACGCGGGGCCCGCGCCGGCGTCGTACGCTGCGCCGTACACGTACCCGGGAGGCGCTGCGCGCCCCGCTGACCTCCCCGCGGCGCCGGTCGCGGAGCGGCCCTCCTCCACGCTCGGACTCGTCGCCCTGCTCGCCGCGATCGTCGCCGCCGTCGTCACGCCGATCGTGGCAGCCATCGCCGGCTTCGCCATCGGAACCGGCGCCGGCCGCGAGATCGCGCTGCGCCCCCTCGACGCCGACTTCGACTGGTCGGTGCTGACACCCGTGCGCGATCAGGTCCTCCTCGGCGAGATCGCGTTCTGGGTCGGCACCGCGCTGGGCATCTGGGCGCTCGTGCAGGGCATCATCGCGATCGTCAAGAACCGCGGTCGTGTGCCCGCGATCGTCGCGGTCATCGCCGCGACCCTCGGCCCGATCGTGTTCGCGGTCGCCGTGCAGGCGAGCCTGGCGATGGGCTTCGCGGCAGGGTCGTCGATCGGCGGGTGAGTGCTCAGTCGCGCGGAGCGTGATGCTTCTGCTGCGCCGCCAGAAGCCCCTCGGCGATGAGCTGCTCGACCGCGTCGGCCGCATCGTCGATCAGGATCGGAAGGTTCTTCCGCTCGGCGGCGCCGAACGGGTCGAGCACCCAGTCCGCGGCGTCCTGACGTCCCATCGGGCGCCCGATGCCGACCCGCACGCGCGGGAACTCCGGGGTGTCGAGGGCCTTCGCGACATCCCGTACGCCGTTGTGGCCGCCGTGCCCGCCCCCGGTCTTGAGCTTGATGGTGTCGAAGGGGATGTCGAGCTCATCGTGCACGACGATGATGTGGTCGGGGTCGACGCCGTAGAACTTCGCGAGCCCCGCGACGGGCCCACCCGAGACGTTCATGAACGAATTCGGCTTCGCGAGGACGATCTTCGCGCCGCCGGGGCGCAGCCACGTCTCTGCGACGCGCGCGTGCGCCTTGTGGGCCTTGAAGCCCTCGCCGCGACGCGCAGCGAGCTCGTCGACGACCATCTGACCGATGTTGTGCCGGGTCGCCTCGTAGCGGGGACCAGGATTGCCCAGCCCGACGACGATCCACGTCTCAGCCATGCATCCATCCTTTCAGAGCGGCACCGCCGCAGACGACGGATGCCGCGCCGCCCCGGTGACCGGTGACGACGCGGCATCCGCGCGGTGTCTGCTGCTGAGATTACTCGGCGGCCTCTTCGGCGGCCTCGGCCGACTCCTCGGACTGCTCGGCCGCGACCTCGGCGTCAGCCTCGGCGATCTCGTCCTCGGCGGCGAGCGTCGCAGCCGGGACCGAGATGGCGACGATGAGCAGCTCGGCGTCGGCGACGAGGGACGCGCCCTTCGGGAGCTTCAGGTCGCCGGCGGTGATGTGCGTGCCGTCCTCGAGGCCCTCGACGTCGACCTCGATGTTCTCGGGGATGTGCGTGGCCTCGACCTCGAGCGCGACGGTCGCGTTGTCGAGGTTGGCGATCGTGCCGGCGAACGGCTCGCCCAGGACGACGATCGGGACGTCGACCTGGACCTTCTCGCCCTTCTTCACGACGAGGAGGTCGATGTGCTCGATGATCTGGTGCACGGGGTCCTTCTGGACGTCCTTGACCAGCGTGAGCTGCTCGGTGCCGTTGACGTCGAGCTCGAGCACGACGTTCGCCTTGCGGATCAGCAGGGCGACCTGGTGACCGGGGAGGGCGACGTGCACGGGGTCGGTGCCGTGCCCGTAGATGACGGCGGGGATCTGGCCGGTCGCGCGCAGGCGGCGGGCGAAGCCCTTGCCGAAGTTCTCGCGGAGTTCGGCGTGGACCTTGGTGTCGGTCTCAGTCGACATGGTGTTCTCCTTGCAGGGTTGTGAGGTCTGGTTTCGACTCGAACGCGCACGCGTGAGGAAAGCCGTGAAGCCTGCAACACCGCGTCGATCACGGATGCTCCGAGCCGGCCGATGCGGCGGCTCGAGCGATCCCTCGCCGAAGTTCAGCGTCAAGTCTACCAGCGGCCCCGCTACGATGAGGAACGCACCCTGTACGCCCCACGGAGGACTCCCATGATCGACAGCCAGCTCGCATCGAACCTGCTCCTGGGCGTCATCGGTCTCATCACGCTCGTCGGCTTCTTCGGCGTCGTCGGAGCCTTCTGGTCGATGGGCCGCTCGGGCTACCGCCAGGACTGACCGCCGCCGTTCTGTGACGCGCCGCCCGGCGCCCCCGCGGACGAACCTCTAGGCTGGGGGCATCCCCCGAACACAGCGTCTTGAGGAGTGCACGTGACCGAGCAGGCAGCGAACATCGGAGTCGTCGGGCTCGCGGTGATGGGGTCGAACCTCGCCCGCAATCTCGCGAGTCGTGAGGGCAACACGGTCGCCGTGTACAACCGCACACACGCCAAGACCGAGGAGCTCGTCACGGAGCATCCCGAAGCCGGCTTCGTTTCCACCGCTTCGTACGAGGAGTTCGCCGCATCGCTCGTCAAGCCGCGCACGGCGATCATCATGGTCAAGGCCGGGGGCCCGACCGATGCCGTGATCGACGAGCTCGTCCGCGTCTTCGAGCCGGGCGACATCATCGTCGACGGCGGCAACAGCCTGTTCACCGACACCATCCGACGTGAGAAGGCCGTCCGCGAGACGGGTATCAACTACGTCGGCATGGGCGTCTCGGGCGGCGAGGAGGGCGCCCTGCTCGGCCCCTCGCTCATGCCCGGCGGCTCCGACGAGTCGTGGGTCACGCTCGGCCCGATCCTGCGCTCGATCGCGGCGATCGCCGAGGGCGAGCCGTGCGTCACGCACGTCGGCCACGACGGCGCGGGCCACTTCGTCAAGATGGTGCACAACGGCATCGAGTACGCCGACATGCAGCTCATCGCCGAGGCGTACGACCTCATCCGCCGCGGCACGGGGAAGACGCCGGCCGAGATCGCCGAGGTCTTCGCCGAGTGGAACAAGGGCGAGCTCGAGTCGTACCTGATCGAGATCACCGCCGAAGTTCTCAGGCAGGTGGATGCCGCGACCGGCCGGCCCCTCGTCGACGTCATCCTCGACCAGGCCGGGGCGAAGGGCACGGGCGCCTGGACGGTGCAGACCGCGCTGTCGCTCGGCACCCCGGTCTCGGGCATCGCCGAGGCGACCTTCGCCCGCTCGCTGTCGTCGCACCCGGAGCAACGCGAGATCTCGCGCGACCTGCCCGGCCCGACGGAGGGCTTCACGGCGGAGGATCCCGACGCGTTCATCGAGCAGGTGCGCCTCGCGCTCTACGCGTCGAAGATCGTCGCCTACTCGCAGGGTTTCGACGAGATCCGCGCCGGCGCCGCCGAGTACGACTGGAACATCGACCTCGGCAAGATCGCCGCGATCTGGCGCGGAGGCTGCATCATCCGCGCCCGGTTCCTGAACCGCATCACCGACGCCTACGCCGAGACTCCCGACCTTCCCGTCCTGCTCACCGCGCCGTTCTTCGTCGACGTGTTCACGCGCGCGCAGGACGCGTGGCGCGAGATCGTCGCGACATCGGCGAAGGTCGGCATCCCGGCGCCCGCGTTCTCGTCGTCGCTCGCGTACTACGACGGCCTGCGCGCCGAGCGGCTGCCCGCCGCCCTCATCCAGGGGCAGCGCGACTTCTTCGGCGCCCACACGTACAAGCGCATCGACAAGCCCGGCACGTTCCACACCCTGTGGTCGGGCGACCGCACCGAGGTCGAGGCGGAAGACACCCACTGAGGCTGTTCTTCGCCCGCCGCGCACGTCTGCGCGCGGCGAGCGAAGCGCCGTCCGGTCATGGGCAGATGTTGTGGTTCCGTGAGAAGAGGTTCTCGGGATCCCACGCGCGCTTGATCCCGGTCAGGCGGGAGAGCGTCGCGGGCGGATACATCCGCGGCACCCAATCGGGATCGATCGACGTCGTGAAGTTTCCGTAGACGCCCACACCCAGGGGCTCGATGGCATCCCACTCGGCGACCGCCGCCGCGCGCTCGTCGTCGTCGAGCATGCCCGGGATGTCGAAGGCGCCGGCCATCGCGAACCATGTCGCATCGCGCGCGGCGAAGGCCGTGGAATCCTGGGCCGCATCGCCGTAGGCGCCGCCGAGCGACCGCAGGAACAGCACCGAGGCGGGATGCGCTTCGCGGAAGGCGACGAGGCGGTCGATCGCGTCGTCACCGAGGTCGGCGATGAGCGCGTTGCCGCCGACGAACCCCGGCATCGGCTGAGCGGGGTCGAAGTCGGGAGCGTCGAGGAGGATGTCGGGGTACGCCCGGACACCGAGATCGATCTCGGTCACGCCCTCGAGCGCGAGGAGCGGAAGGAGCGCCGCACGCGCGGCGATCTCGTCGGGGCCGATCCAGCACGCCGTGATCGTCGCCCCCTCGGGCGCGCTCGGGTCCATCGGCGGGACATCCATGAACGTGACCGTGAGGTCGCGCGGCGCGTCTGAGAGAGCGTCGCGCATCGCGCGCAGGACGGGGCGCGCGTCGCCCGAGACGCCGAGCGTGGCGAAGACGACCGAGGGCAGAGCGTGCGCGCGGAAGTCGAACCGCGTGACGACGCCGACGTTGCCGCCGCCACCGCGCAGGGCCCAGAGGAGATCGGGATGCGAGGCATCCGTCGCCTCGACGACCTCACCTGCCGCCGTCACCAGCTGCGCGCTCTCGAGCTGATCGGATGCGAGGCCCCACGCACGCACCATCCAGCCGATCCCGCCGCCGAGGGTGAGACCGCCGACGCCGACCGAGGCCGTGTCACCGGAGCTGACGCCGAGGCCGTGCGCGGCGAGTTCATGCGCGACCGCGCCCCACGTCGCACCGCCGCCGACGCTCACGAGGCTGCCGTCGACGGCGACGTCGGCGAGCGCCGAGAGATCGATCGTGAGTCCGCCGGGCACACTCCCCCACGCACTGTGCCCGCCGCCCCGGACCATGACCGGCGCACCGACCGCCGACGCCCAGCGCACCGCGGCCTGCACGTCGGCGACCGATCGAGCGCGCACGACGGCGTCGGGCTCGCCGATGCCGGAGTGGAAGAGTCGGGCGGCGTCCCAGCCGTCGTCGCCGGGCGCGACGACGGCCGAGGGCAGGGCGGAGCGGAGACCTTCGACGTTCATGTGCGCCACCATAGCGAGCGCAGCCGACATCGGCGGCGCCGCTACCGAATCGCTCCGGCGCGGGCAAGCCCTTTCGACGGCGCGCGGCTCGACCTACGATCGCGGCATGAACCGCACCGCGAAGCTGGCAGGCGCCGCCGTCGTCGCCGCCGCACTCCTCCTCGCCCCCGCGGCCGCGTCCGCACAGACCGGGCTCGCGTCACCTGCCGCCGTGTCAGCCGTCGTCGCCGGGCTCCCGGTCGCGACCACCACGGTCACGGTCTCAGAGAACGGCCGCCGCTTCTCGGCACGCCTCGTCCAGCCCACGGCTCCGGGCGTCTATCCGGTCATCGGGTTCGGCCACGGCTTCACGCAGTCGGCCAGCCGCTACCAGTCGACGCTCGCAGCGCTCGCCTCCAGCGGCTACATCGTCATCGCTCCCAACACGCAGACGGGGCTCCTGCCCAGCCACTCGTCGTTCGCGGACGACCTCACCGTGGCGATCACGTGGGCTCAGCGCACGCTGCCGAACGCCGATCGCGCGCTGGACGCCGTCGCCGGGCACTCCATGGGCGGCGGTGCCGCGGTCCTCGCGGCATCCCGCGCGCCCGGCATCGACGCCGTGGCGACGCTCGCGGCCGCCGACACCCGGCCCTCGGCCGTCGCTGCGGCGCCCGGCATCGCCGCCCCGTCGCTCTTCGTCGTCGGTTCCTCCGACACGGTCGTGCGCCCCGCATCCACGCGCTCGATCTTCGCCGCCGCTCCCTCGCCGTCGGCCTTCGTGTCGATCACCGGCGGGTACCACTGCGGCTTCCTCGACTCGTCGTCGTTCTTCGGATTGGGCTGCGACCGCGGCGCCATCCCGCGGGGAGCGCAGCTCGCGCTGTCGAACGGACTGCTCGTGAGGTGGCTCGACGCGACGCTGAAGGGCGGACCCGCGCTCGCGTTCCCGCCGGGGACGACCGGCGAGACGAAGTAGCGCCCTACAGCCAGTCCTTGCGCTTGAAGACGATGTAGAGCGTGACGCTCGTCGCGACCATGAGGCCGAGTGCGACGTAGTAACCGTACGTCCAGTGGAGCTCAGGCATGTTGTCGAAGTTCATGCCGTAGATCGTGCCGACGAGCGTCGGGGCGAACAGGATGGCCGCCCACGACGAGATCTTCTTGACCTGGTCGTTCTGCTGCAGCCCGAACTCCGTCATCCGGCGCATCTCCTCGTTGCTCTGCTGGTCGACGAGGCTCGCGTGCACCGTCAGCGCGTTGTCGAGCGTCTGCCGCAGGCCGTGCACCTTGTCGATCACGTGCCGGGCGCGGTCGTCGAGATCATGGAAGGCGGGCGCGGCGGCGGTGTGCGTCGATGCGCGCACGACGTCCTGGAGGCGGTCGAGCATGTCGCGCAGAGGGTCGGTCGCGTGCTGCAGATCGATGACCTCGCGCTGGAGACTGAAGATGCGTCGAGACACCTTGGGCTTGTCGGAGAAGATCTCCTCCTCGATCTCGTCGATGTCGTTCTCGACGCCGTCGAGCACCGGCGCGTATCCGCCGATCACCGCCGACATGATCGCCCACACGATGCCGAAGGTCCCCTTGCGGAGCACTTCGGGGTGGTCTTCGAGATCATCGCGCATGCGCGCCGGGTCGATGAGGTCGTCACTCTGGACCGTGACGACGTAGTCCGGGCCGACGAACAGATCGACCTCGGAGCACTCGAGACGTTCGGTCTCGTCGATGTAGCGCGCCGGCTGCAGGACGAGGAAGACCATGTCGCCGAATTCCTCGAGCTTGGAGCGCTCGTGGCCGCGGAGGGCGTCGCGGACGGCGAGGGGATGCAGCGCCAACGGCTCGACGAGGGATTCGAGCTCGGCGGGCTCGGGCGAGCGAAGGCCGATCCACACGATCCCGCCGCGCGCGCGGGCGTCGGCGATCGCCTCGGCCGGACTCGCACCGCGGGTGACTGCGGCGCCCTCGACGTAGACGGCGGTGTCGATGACGGACATGGCGTTCAGCCTACGGTCGGCACCGTATCGTGAGGGTCATGACGAGCATCCTCTACCTCGGCGGAACCGGAACCATCAGCGCGGCGAGCGTGCGCCGATCGCTCGAACGCGGTCACGACGTGACGGTCCTGAACCGCGGCACGGCACGCCGGCCCGTCCCCGACGGCGTGCGCGAGGTCGTCGCCGACGTGCGCGATCCCGCAGGGCTTCGCGAGGCGCTCGGCGGCGGAGAGTTCGATGTCGTCGCGGACTTCCTGTCGTTCGTGCCCGAACACGTCGAGAACATGCTCGGCGTCTTCGAGGGTCGCACAGGCCAGTACCTCTTCGTGAGCTCCGCGTCGGCGTACGAGAAGCCGCCGTCGCACCTGCCCGTCACCGAGCGGACACCGCTCGTGAACCCGTTCTGGCAGTACTCGCGCGACAAGATCGCCTGCGAGGACCTGCTGTTCCGGGCGCACGCCGAACGGGATCTGCCGGTCACCGTCATCCGCCCGTCGCACACCTACGACCGGCAGTTGCTCCCGACGATGGGTCACTGGACCGACATCGCCCGCATGCGGGCGGGCAAGCCCGTCGTCGTGCACGGAGACGGCACGACGCAGTGGACGATCACGCACGCCGACGACGTCGCGGTCGCCGTGACGGGGCTTCTCGGCAACCCCGCCGCGATCGGCGAGGCGTTCACCATCACGGGCGACCACGCCCCGACCTGGAACAGCATCTACGGGTGGCTGGCGGATGCCGCGGGCGTCGCCGACCCCGATCTCGTCCACGTCACGAGCGACGCGATCGCCGCCTTCCGCCCCGAGCTCGGCCCGACGCTTCTCGGAGACAAGGCGCACTCGATGGTGTTCGACAACGCCAAGGTGCGCGCACTCGTGCCCGAGTTCGAGACGACCGTGACCTTCGACGAGGGCGCGCGCGGCATCCTGGCGTACTACGACGGCCATCCGGACGCGCAGGTCGTCGACGAGGATCTCGACGCCGCGTTCGACCGGATGGCCGCCTTCGCCCGCTCCGCGGGCTGACGCGCTCAGCGCGTGATGTCGCGCACGGTCCCCTTCTCGAGTCGCAGCCGGCGCGACGCGCGGCGGGCGACCGCCGAGTCGTGCGTGACGACGATGAGGGTGAGCCCCTCGGCGTTGAGCCCCTCCAGGAGCGCCAGGATCTCGTCGCGCATGCTCTCGTCGAGGTTGCCCGTCGGCTCGTCGGCCAGAAGGACGCGCGGGCGCTTGACGATCGCGCGCGCGATCGCGACGCGCTGCTGCTGACCGCCCGACAGCTCGCCCGGCCGGTGATCGGCACGATCGGCGAGCCCGACGTGCGCGAGGGCCTCGGCGACGCGCTCCGCGCGCTCGGTCCGAGCCAGACCGAGCGGTTCGAGCGCCATGTCGACGTTCTCGGCGGCTGTCAGGGTCGGAATGAGGTTGAACCCCTGGAAGACGAAGCCGATCTCGCTCGCGCGGATGCGCCCGAGCTCGGCGTTGGATGCCGTCGCGATGTCGATCTCGCCGAGCTGCACGGCGCCCGTGCTCGGGCGGTCGAGAGCGCCGAGCAGCTGCAGGAGCGTCGACTTGCCGCCGCCCGTCGGCCCTTGGATCGTGACGAACTCGCCTGCCGCGATCTCGAGGTCGACGCCGGCGAGCGCCTTCACGACGCGATCCTTCTGCCGATAGGTGCGCGTGACGTCTGCGAGTCGGTAGAGGCGGGCGAGCGGCGCCTCCACGGGCGGCTGCTGGGTCTGGGTCATGGACACGGTG
The DNA here is from genome assembly GCF_051860965.1 of Microbacterium sp. GTDB lineage: Bacteria > Actinomycetota > Actinomycetes > Actinomycetales > Microbacteriaceae > Microbacterium. The sequence continues at coordinate 389,059 of NZ_JBIMKU010000003.1, read as the reverse complement.
TCTCCTTCACGGATGATGTTCTGACTGGTCATGGATGCCTCACCCCACCGATCGGAGGGCTTCGGCCGGGCTGAGCCGCGCTGCGCGCCAGCCGCCGAACGCGCCGGCGATGAGGCCGGCCGCCACGGCGAGTCCGACCGCCGCGACGACGACCCACAGGGTGAACGGCGCGTTGAGCACGACGTCCGCGGATACCTGAGCGGTGCCGCCCAGGAAGCCGGGGCCCCCGCCCTGCGTCATGCCGCCCGGCCCGCCCGGCATCGTCTCGGCCGCAGGAGCGGTCGAGATCGTCGGCGAGACGAGATTGATCGCCCAGATGCCCGCGAGGCCGATCACGAGGCCGACGGCACCGCCGATGAGGCCCTGGACGAGGGATTCGCCGGCGACCTGGCCGACGACGCGGCCGTTGGACCAGCCGATCGCCTTGAGCGTGCCGAACTCCCGCGTGCGGCGCGAGACGCCCGAGATCGTGAAGAGCACGGCGAGCAGCACCGCGACGGCGAGCACGATGATCGACAGCCACGTGCCGAGACTCGTGATGAGCGACGAGGCGCTCGAGAGCGAGCCCGACACCGTCGAGGCGAGGTCCGACTGCGAGCTGACCGTGGCATCCGGAACCGCGTCCTCGATCGCCGCCTGGACGGTCGCGATGCCGTCGGCGGACGCCGCCTGCACGTACACGGTCGAGAGCACGTCGCCGGCGCCCGAGAGCTCCTGCGCCACGTCGAGGGGGATGTACGCGTTCGACGCGGTGTCCGCGCTGCTCGACGTGGACGAGACGACACCGACGATCTCGAACGAGGTTCCGCCGAGCTCGATCGTGTCGCCGACGCCGAGGTCCGCCGTCGTGGCGTAGGTGGCGTCGAGCACGGCGACGAAGGCGCCGTCGTCCGACGACTCCAGAGCGCGGCCGTCGTCGACCGACACGGCCGACAGGGGCCCCACCGCGTCCGCCGCGGGGTCGATGCCGAGCACCGTGACGGAGTCGACGCCGAACGACCCGCCGCCGAATCCGCCCTGCGCCCCGCCCTCCGGCGGCGCCTGCTGCGTCTGGTCGGTGCCCTCGGCGGGGCGCTGCGGCAGCTCGCCCGAGAACGTCATGTTGGTGAGGCTGAGGGCGCCGGATGCCGCGGCCACCCCGTCGACGCCGGACACGGTGTCGAGGATCGACGCATCGAGGGTCGAGCGCATCGGCTCGGTCATGAGACGCGACTGGCTGAGCTCGGTCGAGCCGTCCTCGCCCGTCGTCCCGGCGTCCTCTCCGAAGTCGAATCGCTGCCCGCCCTGACCGGGCTCGGCCTGAGCGCCCGTCACGGTGAGGTCGGTGCCCACCCCGTAGACCGACGCGAGCGCCTGGGCTTGGGCATCCCGCACCCCTGCGGCCAGCGAGTTGACGATGATGACGAGGGCGATCGCGACCGCGAGGCCCGCGGCCACGATGATCGTCTGCTTCTTGCGGCCGGCGAGCTCGCGCCGGAGATACGTGCCGTACATGCGGCTCCTTCCAGGCCCGCCTCGGGCCGTCGACACCGAAGCTAGGGACGCCGTCGATGCGACGGATCAGCGGAGCCTATGAACCGCTGATGGATGCCGCGGCACGGACTCACAGCGAGCGCATAGCCCGCTCCATAGGAACCGCATAGGAACACGGGCATCATGTGATCATGACGACGCCCGCCACCGCCCTCACCCGTCCCGACGGCACCCCCCTGCGCGTGCTCGTGGTCGACGACGAGCAGATGCTCACCGACCTGCTGTCGATGGCGCTGCGCATGGAGGGGTGGGAGGTCAAGACCGCGGCATCCGGCTTCCAGGCGCTGCAGACGGCTCGCGAGTTCGCCCCCGACGCCATGGTGCTCGACATCATGATGCCCGACCTCGACGGCATGGCCGTGCTGCAGCGGCTGCGTCAGTCCGGCGACGACGTGCCCGTGCTGTTCCTGACGGCGAAGGATGCCGTGAGCGACCGCGTGGCAGGACTCACGGCCGGCGGCGACGACTACGTCACGAAGCCGTTCAGCCTCGAAGAGGTCGTCGCACGCTTGCGCGGCCTCATGCGCCGCGCGGGCACGGCGTATGCGAGCGGCGCCGAGCCGATCCTGCGGGTCGCCGACCTCACCCTCAACGAGGACAGTCACGAGGTCGAGCGGTCGGGAGCCGAGATCGAGCTGACGGCGACGGAATTCGAGCTGCTGCGCTTCCTCATGCGCAACCAGCGCCGAGTGGTCTCGAAGGCGCAGATCCTCGACCGCGTCTGGAACTACGACTTCGGCGGTCGCTCGTCGGTCGTCGAGCTGTACATCTCGTACCTGCGCAAGAAGATCGACGCGGGTCGTGAGCCGCTCATCCACACCGTCCGCGGCGTCGGGTACATGATCAAGGCCCCGCAGTGACGTCCGACGCTGCTCCACGACGGAGGCGGTGGAGCCTCCAGTCGCGTCTCATGGTCACGATCATCGGGATCGTGACGTTCATCATCGTCGCGATCGCCTTCGCGACGAGCGCGATCCTCGGTCAGATCCTGCAGACGAATCTCGACGCGAAGCTGCGGTCGACCGCGACAGAGACGGCGCAGAGCCTCTTGCGCCAGTTCCCGCCGACGGGTGAGGAGCTCACGGCGCAGGATGTCCTCGATCAGGGATGGCAGGAGCGGGGCACCGTGCTCGTCCTGCAGTCGTCGTCTTTGAACACGACCGGCGCCTTCGTCGCTGAGCCGGGCGATGTGCGCGAGCTCTCGGCTGACCAGCTGCAGGAGGTCGTGGACGCCTTCACCGCGCCAGGCCCCTCCCCCGTTTCGATCTCGATCTCGGCGCTCGGCTCGTACCGCGTGACGGGCGTACCGTCCCAGAGCTACTACGCCGTCGTCGGCGTCTCGCTGGGCGAGGTCCAGTCGACCGTCGCGCAGATCATCACGACCGTGGCCCTCGTGACGGCCGGCGGCCTGCTGCTCCTCGCGGCGACGATCGCCTTCGTCGTGCGCTCGGGACTGCGCCCCCTGCGCAGTGTCGCCGACACCGCCGAGCGGGTCGCGACGATGCCGCTGGATCAGGGCGAGGTCACGATCACGGAGCGGGTTCCGGATGCCGAGACCGACGACCGCACCGAGATCGGCCGCGTCGGGCTCGCGCTCAACACTCTGCTCGATCATGTCGGGACATCCCTCGACGCGCGCCAGCGCAACGAGGAGCGCATGCGACGCTTCGTCGCCGACGCGAGCCACGAGCTGCGCACGCCGCTCGCCTCGATCCGCGGGTACTCGGAGCTCTCGCTGCGCGACCGCTCGCTGAGCGAGACGACCGAGTCGTCGCTCGAGCGCATCCAGGCGCAGTCGCTGCGGATGACGTCGCTCGTCGAGGACCTGCTGCTCCTGGCACGGCTCGACGAGGGTCAGGAGCTCGTCTACGGATCCGTCGATCTCTCTCGTCTGTCGATCGAGGCGGTCGGCGATGCGCAGGCCGCGGGACTCGACCACGAGTGGGTGCTCGAGCTCGACGACGAGCCGGTCGTCGTCGCGGGCGACTCCGGGCGCCTCACGCAGGTGCTCGCGAACCTGCTCGCGAACGCGCGGGTGCACACGCCCGAGGGCACGACCGTGACCGTGAGCGTCGCGCATGAGGCCGACGAGGCCGTCGTGCGCGTGCACGACGACGGCCCCGGCATCGATCCCGACCTCGCCGACGAGCTGTTCGAGCGCTTCGCGCGCGCCGACCGCTCCCGAGCGCGCAAGACCGGGGGCACGGGACTCGGACTCTCGATCGCCCGCGCGATCGCCGAGGCGCACGACGGGTCGCTCTCGGTCGTCAGCGAACCGGGCGACACGACGTTCGAGCTGCGGCTTCCGGCCGTCAAGCCGGCGCAGCCCGCGGCATCCTGAGCTCCCCACGCTCTGCGCGTCATCTCGGTTCGGGCGGCCGCCATGTCCCCTTTCCAGCGCTACGTGTCCCACTTCACATCGGAATGAGCCTCGCATAGCGGCGTGTCGTGGGACACGCCGGAGCAGCAGCCTGACCTCGTGGCACCGGAGCCAGGCATGTCCCAGTTCATGCCGGAATCGACTGCCGGTAGCGGCGTGTCGTGGGACACGCCCCGGAGATGCCCGACCGCAATTGGCCCGCGCGAATAGCGCGGAAAGCGCTCAGTAGCCGCTGAAGGCGTCGGTCGTGATCGACCGCGCGCGCTCCAGCGCCGGCGCGAGGTCGGCGATGAGGCCGGGCGGGCCCGAGATGTAGGCGTGGCGGGCCGAGAGGTCGGGCACGACGCGCAGCAGGCCGTCGGCGTCGAGTCGGACGCCCTGCGCCCAGACCCAGTGCCGCGGCAGATCGGCGGGCCGATCGCGCGTGAACACGATCGTCGGCACACCGGTCGCCTCGAGTTCTGCGCGATACACGAGCTCGGACGACTCGGATGCGACGTACACGAGCACGATGTCGCGGTCCTCGCGCGCCGCCTGCGCCTGCCGCAGCTGCGACACGAACGGCGTGACGCCGATCCCCGCGGCGACCATGAGCAGCGGAGCGGCCGTGCGCTTGGGCAGCACGAAGTCTCCCCAGACACCCGTCACCGGCAGTCCTGCGCCGGGTTCGACCAGCGCGAGGGCGCGCTTGAACGAGCTCTGCGGCTTCGCCCCGGGCCCGGATGCCTCGCGGAACGCGACCTTCACGAGCGGAAGATCCTCGGGCGCCGACGAGATGCTGAACTCTCGCCGCGTGCCCCGCGCGTCGGGGTGGCGGTGCGGCACCTCGATCTCGAGATACTGCCCCGGAACGAACTTCAGCGGCCGCCGTGCCCGGAAAGTGAGCTCGCGCACGGTCGGCGTCAGGTCGGTGCGCGACTCGAGCGTCAGGCGCACCGCCGAACGGACGGCGAAGGCGAACGCGACGAGGTTGCCGATGATGAGCGCGCGCTCCTGGCCGAGACTGATGGCGCCGAGGTCGATGGGCCATCCGGCGAGCACGCCGACGACGCCCGCGACGGTGAACTGCTGCCAGCGGCGCGGCGGGAGCGTGAGCGGCTCGGACAGCATGAACGCACCGAGGAAGAGGAAGGGCGACGACCACAGGATCGGCCAGAAGACGTCGCCGATCGGGACGGAGACTCCTGCGGCCTGGTACTGCGCGGTCGTGCGCAGGACGGCGACCGCGACCGCTGCGACGAGGAACACCGCCACGACACGGAGCTTCTCGGTGCGCCAGAGGACGGCGATGCCGAGCAGGATGACGGGTCCGGCCATCGCCGGCGTGCCGACCCACCAGGACGGCGCGCCGAGAGCGGGCGCCGCGAGACTCACCAGCGTGAGGACGGTCGCGCCGACGGCGGCGGGGTTGAGGATGTGTCGTCCCTGCCATGCGATGACGTACTTCGAGAGGGAGGCCACGGCGCCCGCGAGCGCGATGCCCGCGATCCCGGCGAGGTCGAGCGTCGGGCGCAGCACGAACAGCAGGATGTGCGCCGTGATGAGCGACGACTCGATGCGCCAGGGCAGTTTCAGGACGCGCTGGGCCGCGGCATCCACTCCCGAGCACACGATCGACAGGACGACGAGCGTCACGACCAGCTCGAGGGGGCCGGGCGCGACGAGCCCGAAGAACGAGAGCACCAGCGCGATGACGGCCAGCGTGCCGAGCGAGAGCAGCACGAGACGGTACATCGAGACGCGGCCGAGCACCGCGAACACGCGGTTCCACAGGGCGGTGAGGGATCCGATCACGTGAACAACTCTGCCTTACTCCCGGGCGACCACTCGACGCGACCGTCTGTCGTCATGCGCACCCATGAGACTCCCCAGTCGTGCGCGAGGCACTCTCCGCCGTCGAAGAAGAGCGCCGTCGCGATCGCGTCGGCGCGCATCGCGGTGGGCGCCACGGCCCACGTCGCCGCGATCGTGCGCACCGGCTCCCCCGTGCGCGCATCGAGCACGTGGTGGAGGCCATCGCCCCACGCGCGCCGATTCGTCGCCGAGGCGCACAGCGCGGCATCCCGGATCTCCCACACGCCGATCGCGCGACGCGGATCGAAGGGGTGCTCCAGCCCGATCCGCTGGGTCCCGCCGCGCACGGCGAGGTCACCGCTCGCATCGACCACGACGTCGTCGCTCCCGACGGCATCGAGCACGAGGTCGACGAGGCGTCCCTTGCCGAGCGCGCCGACGTCGATGACCGATGGATGCCGCAGCCGCAGCCGTTCGTCGTCCCACGCGAGCAGCGACCGCCAGTCCGGCGACGGCTCGGCTCCGCGATCGACGAGCGAGAGCCCCGCGTCGTAGCCCCGGCGCGCGAGCGCCCAGCCGATGAGCGGATTGACGGCGCCATCTGTGGCCGCGGACAGCTCGGCGTAGGCCTCGAGCATCGGGGCCGCGTCGGCCGGTGCCGCGACCTCGCCGCCGTCACGGGCCAGCTGCGAGACGAGCGAGTCCGGCCGGAAGCGCGACCACTCCGCGTCGAAGTGCTCGATGACGGCCTCGACGGCGCGCCGCGCGATCACATCGAGCGGCTCGGGCGTCTCGATCTGCCACGGCACCCCGATCGCGTCGAAGCGCCAGACGGCGGGACCCGCCATCGTGATCAGGCGGCCGCTTCGGACTTGATCGTCTCGATCGCCTGGTTGAAGCCGCCGCTCGTGAGCGACGAGCCCGCCACACGGCTCACCGAGATGTCGTCGATGGACTTGCCGACCACCTCGTCCGAGATGCCGCCGATGAACTTCGCCTGATACTGCTCCGACTCGGCCTTCTGCGGGTCGCCCTCGACGTCGACCGCCGTCACGACGCCGTCGGCGAGCGTGACGGTGACCGAGATCGTCTCGACCGACTCAGGAGTCTGGTACGTGCCGTCGGCGGTATACGTGCCGTCGGTGTAGGTCGTGGTGGACGAGCCGGAATCGGTGCCGGTGTCCGTCCCGGCATCCGTCCCCGAACCCGTCGTGGCCGGTGACGTGCAGCCAGCGAGTGCGATCGCGCCGGCGAAGCCGACGGCCGCGACCGTGCCGAAACGGACGGCGGTGCGGGATGCTGCGGTGGTGCGGATCATGATGGTCCTCCTTCTGCGAGCGTCCCACCATCCTCACGGACGACTCTATGAACGACCTTTGAAGCAGTGACGAGCCGGCTCAGGCATCCCCGCCGAACATGCTCGTCACCGAGCCGTCCTCGAACACCTCGCGGATCGCGCGCGCGAGCAGCGGCGCGATCGGAAGGATCGTGAGCGTCGAGAAGCGCTTCTCCTCGGGGACCGGGATCGTGTCGGTGACGACGACCTCGTCGATCGCATCGCTCTGCAGGCGCGTCGCGGCGGGATCGCTGAAGATCGCGTGGGTCGCCGCGACGATGACGCGCTCGGCGCCGTTGGCCTTGAGCGCCTCGGCCGCCTTCACGATCGTGCCGCCGGTGTCGATCATGTCGTCGACGAGCAGGCACACGCGTCCGTCCACGTGTCCGACGATCTCGTTGACGGTCACCTGGTTGGCGACGTTCGGGTCGCGGCGCTTGTGGATGATGGCGAGCGGCGCATCGAGGCTGTCGGACCACTGGTCGGCGACGCGCACACGACCCGTGTCGGGCGAGACCACCGTGAGCTTCTCGCGGTCGGCCGCGCTCAGGTTGTCGCGGAAGTACTCCAGCAGCACGGGCTTGGCGAACAGGTGGTCGACGGGTCCGTCGAAGAACCCCTGGATCTGCGCCGCGTGCAGGTCGACGCTCATGACGCGGTCGGCGCCCGCGGTCTTGAGCAGATCGGCCACCAGGCGTGCGCTGATCGGCTCGCGGCCGCGGCCTTTCTTGTCCTGACGCGAGTAGGGGTAGTAGGGAGCGACGACGGTGATGCGCTTCGCCGACGCGCGCTTGGCCGCGTCGAGCATGATGAGCGTCTCCATGAGCCATTCGTTGACGGGCGGACCGAAGCTCTGGATCAGGAAGAAGTCGCACCCGCGGATCGACACCTCGAACCGCGTGAGGATCTCTCCCGACGCGAACGTGCGGTACTCGGTCGGCACGAGCTCGGTGCCCAGGTGCCCGGCGACTTCGATCGCGAGCTCCGGGTGCGAGCTGCCGCGAGCGACGACGAGGCGCTTCTTGGTCTTGGCGACGAGCCCGGGTGCGATGTCGTGTTCGCGATCGAGTTCAATCGTCTTGTTCTTGCGACCCATCGTCCGCCTTCGTTGCGGACCGGGCCTTGGCCGCGGCATCCGCAGCACCCGTGCCCGGTCGGTTGGTCTCGACCCACCCCTCGACGTTGCGCTGAGGGGCCACGCTCAGGGCCAGGGCACCTGCGGGGACGTCCTTTCGGACGACTGCCCCCGCCCCGGTCTTCGCTCCGTCTCCGATCCTAACGGGCGCGACGAACACGTTGTGCGACCCCGTGTGCACCTCGTCGCCGATCTCGGTGCGGTGCTTGGCGATGTCGTCGTAGTTGGCCGTGATGGCGCCGGCTCCGATGTTGACGTGGGCGCCGATCGTGGTGTCGCCGATGTACGACAGGTGCGGGACCTTGCTGCCCTCGCCGATCGTGGAGTTCTTCGTCTCGACGAACGTGCCGATCTTGCCCCCGGCCGCGAGATAGGTGCCGGGCCGCAGGTACGAGAACGGTCCGACGGATGCTCCGGCGCCGATGACGGCGAGGGTGCCGTCGGTGCGCTTGACCGAGGCATCCGGTCCCACCTCGCAGTCGACGAGGGTCGTGTCGGGACCGATGACGGCGCCGGACTCGACGACCGTCGCACGCAGCAGCTGCGTGTTCGGGAGGATGGTGACGTCGGGCGCGAGCGTGGCCGTCACATCGATCCACGTCGTCGCGGGGTCGACGATCGTGACACCTTCGAGCTGCCAGCGGCGCACCGTGCGGGCGTTCAGCAGACGCCCGGCCTCGGACAGCTGGACGCGGTCGTTGACGCCGAGCGCGGCCGCGGCATCCGGAGCCGCCGACGCCGCGACGGACTCGCTCGCGCTCCGCAGCAGTCCGACGACGTCGGTGAGGTACTTCTCGCCCTGCGCGTTCGCCGTGCCGACGAGCGCTATCTGGGTGCGGAGGGCCGGCGCGCGGAAGACGTAGACGCCCGCGTTGATCTCGGTGACGGCCGCCTCGTCGGGGGTGGCGTCCTTCTGCTCGACGATCCGCAGCACCGCGCCCGAGGCATCCCGGATCACGCGTCCGTACCCGTGCGCGTCGTCGACGACGGCGCTCAGCACGGTCGCGGCGGCCGCCGACGCACGGTGCGCGGCGATGAGCGCACCGAGCGTCTCGGCCTCGAGGAGGGGCACGTCGCCGCTCAGCACGAGCACGTCGCCCTCGAAGCCGGGCAGCGCGGCGAGCGCGATCTCCACCGCACGACCCGTGCCGGGGATCTCGTCCTGGTCGACGACGACCGCTGCGGGCTCCTGGTCGACGACCGCGGCCGCGACCCGGTCGCGCTCGTGCCGCACCACGACGACGACCGACTCCGGCGCGAGTGCGCGGGCCGTCGCGAGGACGTGACCGACGAGCGGGCGACCCCCGATGGGGTGCAGGACCTTCGGCATCGTGGACTTCATGCGCGTGCCCTGCCCGGCGGCGAGGACGACGACGGCGAGGGGGGTGTTTGTGTGGGACATGCTCCGCCGCCAGGATTCGAACCTGGGCCTCACAGCTCCAAAGGCTGTCGTGCTGCCGTTACACCACGGCGGACCGGCCGCGTGCGCGACCCCGTCAAGTCTGCCAGACGGGGTATCGCACGCCGATCCGCCCCGACCGGCAGAATGGCAGACATGCCGCACGAGTCCGACGAAGTCGACAGGATCGTCGAGGCGTGGACCCGCCAGCGGCCAGACCTCGACTTCTCCCCCCTCGAGGTGCTCTCGCGGGTCGATCGGCTGTCGCGGCATCTGGACCGCGCGCGCAAGGACGCCTTCCGCCGCAGCGACCTCGAATCCTGGGAGTGGGACGTCCTGTCGGCGCTGCGCCGCGCGGGCGAGCCCTTCCAGCTGAGCCCCAAGCAGCTCCTCCAGCAGACGCTCGTCTCGAGCGGCACCATGACCAACCGCATCGACCGACTCGTCGCGCGGCGTCTCGTGCGGCGCGAGGCCGATCCGGGCGACGGTCGCAGCGTGCTCGTGACGCTGACGGAGGATGGCCAGTTGAGGGTGGATGCCGCGATCACCCGCCTCGTGGACGCCGAGGCCGTGCTGCTCGGCGCTGTGTCGCGCGGCGATCGCGAGCGCCTCGCCGGCCTGCTGCGCAAGCTGAGCCTGGGGTTCGACGCGTGACCGAGCCGGCACCGGAGAAGACCCGTTGGGGTGCGTGGCTGGACGCGCGTTTCCGCAGCCCCGCGGCGATCTACGGACTCATCGTGTTCGCCGCGTTCGTCACGATCTCGTCCGACCACGCCGACGACGCATGGGAGATGCTCAACACCGCCGCCTGGACCCTGATCGTCTTCTTCATCGCCCACGTCTTCGCGCACACGCTGACCGATCACGGGGAGCGGGGGCTTCGAGCATCCATCGCCCACTCCGTCTCGCACGCCGCGGGCATGCTGTGGGCCGCGCTGCCGGCCACGATCGCGCTGATCGTCTGCGGGATCAACGGCCTCAGCGCCGACGACGCCTACGAGGCGACCATGTGGGTCACCTGGGTCGTGCTGGCCGTCCTCGGGTACGTCGCGTACTGGCGTCGCGGCGCGCACATCGTGATCCGACTGCTCGGCGCAGCGGGAACGGCGGCACTCGGCATCGCGATCGTCCTGCTCGAGTACGCCGTGCACTGATGCGCCTCGGCGATCGCCGACCGTGCGCGCGCGAGCCAAGGAGACAATGCCGAGGTAAGGAGGATCGCGGCGTCCGGCTCCTTGTCTCGCGGCATTCCCCTTACGTCACGGCACTCGAAGCGCTGAACCTCAGCCGATCTGCTCGGTGAGGGCGAACCAGCGCTCCTCGACGTCGTCGCGCTCCGTCTCGAGCGTGCCGATCCGCGCCATCTCGACGCCGATGCCCGCGTAGTCGGACTGATCGTGGTCGGCGAGCGCCGCCTTCGCGCCGGCGATCTGCTTCTCGAGCTTCTCGAGCCGGCGCTCGAGCGCCGCGAGCTCCTTCTGCGCCGCGCGGAGGTCGGCTCCCGACAGACCCGGTGCAGAGACGGGGGCGGATGCCGCGACCGCTGTCGCGGGGGCGTCCCGCTCCCTCGTCCGCAGGCGGAGGTACTCGTCCACGCCTCCCGGAAGGTGCCGCAGGTGGCCGCCGAGGATCGCGTACTGCTGATCCGTCACGCGCTCGATGAAGTAGCGATCGTGCGAGACGACGAGCAGCGTGCCCGGCCACGTGTCGAGGAGGTCCTCCATCGCGGCGAGCATGTCGGTGTCGAGGTCGTTGGTCGGCTCGTCGAGGATCAGCACGTTCGGCTGCTCGAGCAGGATCATGAGCAGCTGCAGCCGACGCTTCTGACCACCGGAGAGGTCCTTCACGGGTGTCGACAGCTGCGCGCTCGAGAACCCCATGCGCTCGAGCAGCTGTCCCGGCGTGAGCTCTGCCGCCTTCGACCCGGTACCGAAGGTGTAGGTCGTGCGCAGACCCGCGATCACGACCCGCACCGGATCGTCGAGGTGATCTTCGAGCTCGTCGAGCCGCTGCGTGAGGGTGGCGACCTGCACGGTCTTGCCGCGCTTGACGCGGCCCGTCGTGGGTTCCACGGTGCCCGAGACGAGCCCCAGGAGCGTCGACTTGCCGGCGCCGTTGACGCCGAGGATGCCGGTGCGCTCGCCGGGCGCGATGCGCCACTCGACGTCCTTCAGCACGGCGCGGTCGCCGTACGCCACGGAGGCGTCGAGCAGATCGACGACATCCTTGCCGAGGCGTGTCACGGCGAGCGACTGCAGCTCGGTCTTGTCGCGGATCTCGGGAACGTCGGCGATCAGCTCGTTGGCCGCATCGATGCGGAACTTCGGCTTGGACGTGCGGGCCGGCGCACCCCGCCGCAGCCACGCGAGCTCCTTGCGCGCGAGGTTCTGCCGGCGCGCCTCGATCGACGCCGCCTGCCGATCGCGCTCGACGCGCTGCAGGATGTAGGCCGCGTATCCGCCTTCGAAGGGCTCGACGATCTGGTCGTGCACCTCCCACGTCGTGTTGCACACCTCGTCCAGGAACCACCGGTCGTGGGTGACCACGAGCAGACCGCCCTGGCTCGCGGGCCAGCGCCGCTTGAGGTGCTCGGCGAGCCACGCGATCGCCTCGACGTCGAGGTGGTTGGTCGGCTCATCGAGGAACACGACGTCCCAATCGTCGATGAGCAGGTGCGCGAGCGCGACGCGACGTCGCTGCCCGCCGCTGAGCCCCGCGAGAGGGGCGTCCCACGGGATGTCGGACAGCAGGCCGGCGATGACGTCGCGCACGCGGGCCGACCCGGCCCACTCGTGCTCGGGCAGGTCGCCGACGACGGCCTCGGCCACCGTCCCGACGTCGCCGATCGTGTCGGCCTGGTCGAGCACCCCGACGCGGACGCCGCCCCTGACCGTCACGCGCCCGCTGTCGGGCTCCAGGCGACCCGCGAGCATCGCGAGCAGGGAGGACTTGCCGTCGCCGTTGCGGCCGACGACGCCGATGCGATCACCCTCGTCGATGCCGAGGGAGACGCCGTCGAAGACGACGCGCGTGGGGAACTCGAGATGCAGGGCTTCCGCCCCGAGAAGATGCGCCATGTCTCCTCAAGGCTAGGCGACCCGGGTCAGTACCAGATGCTCAGGCGCGGCGGCACGTGCCAGCTGAAGACGCGGGATGCCGCGGCGACATCGCTCGACGACACGCGGCCCGCGGCGGCGAGAGTCGCGAGCGAGACTCCGCCGAGGTACACCGCCGACAGCTCCTCGATGCCGAGTGCCACCTCGACGGCATCGGCGGGCGCCGCACCGTCGAGAGCGGCGACAGAGCCGTGGCCCGCGGCATCCACCGTCAGCAGCCATCGCCCTCGCGCGAAACCGAGCGGATCGGTCACGTCGAGGGCGAGGACGCCCGAGGCACCGTAGCGGCGGGCCTCGAGCGCGACCGGCACATCGAGGATGCGCACGTACTGGTGATCGGTCACCGTCACCGTCGCCGCGCGCTGGTCCGCGATCATCCACAGGAGCGGCTCGGCGACCGACAGCAGTTCCGCATGCACCTCGGCGATGAGGTCGAGTTCGAGGAAGAAGCGCCAGAGCGCGGCGTAGGCGTCGTCGGTCACGGCCGCGAGGTAGCCGATCGAGACCGTCGACTTCGTGAAGTCGTCGTGGTTCTCGCGCACGGTGTACACCGCCACCCCGCGCACTTCGCCGGTCGCGTCGGCGTACCTCACGGCACGCTTGGCGCCCGCGTGCTCCGCGCCGGGCCGCAGACCCGTGAAGCCGTCCCACCATGCCGGATCGAGACCGATCTCGCCCGCGGCGCTCCCGCGCACGCCGGGGTGCAGCTGCGCCAGCAGTTCGCGCGCCGTCTCGCGCGTGACGAAGTCGAGCCGGCCCTCGGGCCGCGGGCCGATCCAGGCGGCCCGTTTGGTCTCGATCTTCCACGTCGCCGCGGCGGCCGCCGGTGCGAAGCCGTACCGTCCGTAGAGCGTCGACTCGCTCACCGTCAGCATCGCGACGGGCACCCCGGCGGAGGACGCGGCCCGCAGCTCGCCCTCGAGCATGGCCCGCGCCACCCCGCGACGCCGATGGGTCGGCGCCACCGTGACGGCCGAGATCGCGCACGAGGGGATGCTCGACCCGCCCGGTACCGTCAGCTCGGCGACCCACGAAGCGATCGACGCGACGGGCGAGTCCGCCATCGGGCCGGAGGCGTCGTAGACCCCCGTCGTGCGCCGATAGCCGCTGCGCTCCTGAGCAGCCGCGATCTGCTCGTCGGTGCTCTCGGGATCGAGGAAGCCGCGCGCGACCACCTGCAGCCACCGCGGATAGTCCTCGGATGCGACGTCGACGAGTCGGTAGTCGAGCCCGCCGTCGGCGAGGCGCGACCGCGAGGTCTCGTCGACGGGGATGGTGCGGAAGTCGTCGGAGCTCATGACGAGAGCCTAGGGAAGCGGGCGGACACCGTCATCCGGGCGCACGGCGCACGACGCCTTCACGACGAGAGGATGCGGGCGCCCGCGACCGGGCCGTGCACGTGCAGCGCCTCGTACCCCTCGGCGGACAGCGTCACCTGCAGATCGAGTGCCGACTCGGGATCCGCGGCGAGGAACGCGATCGTCGGACCCGAGCCGGAGACGATGCCCGCGAGCGCCGACGGCCGCGCATCCCCGCGCTCGAGCAGGTCGCGCAGGTCGGGGCGCAGCGACAGCGCGGCGGCCTGCAGATCGTTGCGCAGCGCCTCGGCGAGACTCACGGGGTCGCCCGCGCGCAGCGCGTGCAGCACCCCGGGGTCGACATCGGGCACGCGGACGGCGGGCCGGATGTCGGGATGCGCGCGCAGCTCGTCGAGGTGCGCGTACACCTCGGGTGTCGAGAGCCCCTCGTCGGACGGCACGACGACCCAGTCGAAGCGCCCCTTGGCCAGAGCGGGGCTCAGCTGATCACCGCGGCCGGTGCCGATCGCCGTGCCGCCGAGGAGCGAGAACGGCACGTCGGCGCCGAGGCGCGCCGCGAGCCGATGCAGCTCCGCCGGCCCGAGGTCGGTGCCCCACAGCGCGTCGCACGCGACGAGTGCGGCCGCGGCATCCGCCGATCCCCCGCCCATCCCCCCGGCGACCGGGACGTGCTTGACGATGTCGAGGTGCACTCCCCCGCCGAAGCCCGCCTTCTTCGCGACGAGACGGGCGGCGCGCAGCGCGAGGTTGCGATCGTCGGCGGGCACCCCCGACACGTCGACGGTGCCGGACACGGCGATCGTGAACTCGTCGGACGGCGTCGCCCAGACGTCCTCGTAGAGCGATACGGCCTGATAGGCCGACGCGACGTCGTGGTACCCGTCGTCCTGGACCCCGCCGACCTCGAAGAAGAGGTTCAGCTTTCCAGGCGCGCGCACGTGCACGCGGTCGACGGACACCGAGCGACTCACAGCTGCGTCGACTCCGCCCAGAGGTCGACGTCGACGCCGTCGGACAGGGCGTCGATCCGCTCGAGCTCCTCGGTCGTGAAGGCGGGGCCGTCGAGCGCGGCGATGTTCTCGTCGATCTGCTCGGTGCGCGACGCGCCGATCAGCGCCGAGGTGACCACGGGGTCGCGCAGCACCCACTGGATCGCCAGCTGGGCGAGCGACTGACCGCGCTCCTTCGCGATGACATCCAGGCCCCGGAGCGTGGCCAGACCCTTCGCGGACAGGGCCTCCTGCGGCAGCGACGAGCGCTTCTGGGCGCGATCGGCGGTGCCGTCGCCGAGGTACTTGTCGGTGAGGAGTCCCTGCGCGAGCGGAGTGAACGCGATCGCGCCGAGGCCCTCCTGCCTCAGGACGCCCGTCAGGCCGTCCTCGACCCAGCGATTGAGGATCGAGTAGGCGGGCTGATGGATGACGAGCGGCGTGCCCAGGCTGCGCGCGACGGCCGCGGCCTCGGCGGTGCGTTCGGCCGAGTACGACGAGATGCCGACGTAGAGCGCCTTGCCCTGGCGCACGAGCGTGTCGAGTGCGCCGATCGTCTCCTCCACCGGCGTCACGGGGTCGAACCGGTGCGAGTAGAAGATGTCGACGTAGTCCAGGCCCATGCGCGTGAGCGACTGCTCGGCGCTCGAGAGCAGGTACTTGCGCGAGCCGAACTCGCCGTACGGACCCGGCCACATGTCCCAGCCGGCCTTCGACGAGATGACGAGCTCGTCGCGGTACGGGCGGAAGTCCTCGGCGAAGATGCGGCCGAAGTTCTTCTCGGCCGAGCCGTAGGGCGGGCCGTAGTTGTTCGCGAGGTCGAAGTGCGTGATGCCCTTGTCGAACGCGTGGCGCAGCAGGGCCCGCTGGCTGTCGATCGGGAAGTTGTCGCCGAAGTTCCACCACAGGCCGAGCGAGAGGGGCGGCAGATAGAGGCCGGATGCCCCGACCTGGCGGTACTCCGCGACGCGGTAGCGGTCGTCGGCGGCGACGTACGGGCGGTGGGTGTCGGGCATGTCGGTGCGGAACCGCGGCGCTTCGGTCATGCGTCCAACGCTATCGCGCAGGCCGGGTGCGCGCAGGGCGGAGTCCACGTGGAGACTGCACGCGACGAGACCGTTGTCAAGAGACGGGCCACGAAACGTCCGGGAAACGATCGTCGCCTATGGTGACGAGACCGGGTCCCCCGCCGGCCGAGCCATCGCCCGCGCCACGAGGCATCCGCAGAGGAGGAACATGACGTCGATCGCCGCGCTCTCCGCGCTCCCCCCGCAGGGTCCCGACTGGACGGACCTCCTGCTGCGCGCGGACACCGTGCTCGACGACGGCGTCATCCATCTCGTCCACGACACCGTCACGCCCGACGAGGCGCGCACGGCGGATCTGCTCCTCGTGGCGGATGCGCTCGAGAGCGCCGGCGTGGGGATCTCCCTCGTGCGCCACAGCCGCGGCATCCACGCCCTCGCGATCGACGTCGCCCAGCGTCGCCTCGCGATGGCCGCGCTCGCGGCGCTCGGCTCGCACGAGCCGGTCTACATCAAGGCGAAGCGCCGGGTACCCGTGCCTGCGCCCGAAGCCGTCGACCCCGGCGCGGACCCCAGCACGCTGCGTGTCTACCGCCCCCGCATCAGCCGCCGCGGAACCCTCCGCTACGGGGCGTCCCTGGGCGCCCGGGTGGAGTTCTGGCGCTTCGACGAGCGCCTCGTCGAAGCACCCTCCGACAACGCGCTCACGCGCCGC
The DNA here is from genome assembly GCF_051860965.1 of Microbacterium sp. Taxonomy (GTDB): domain Bacteria; phylum Actinomycetota; class Actinomycetes; order Actinomycetales; family Microbacteriaceae; genus Microbacterium. Next base: position 372,318 of record NZ_JBIMKU010000003.1, on the reverse strand, counting down.
CGCATCGCGACCGAAGACCTCGAGTGGACGACCGTCGAGCGCTTCGGTCGCTCGTGGCGGACGATCGACGGCATGTTCGCACCGCAGCCGCACGAGTTCACCGAGGACGTCGACATCGTGTTCTCGTGGGTCGACGGCTCGTCGAGCGAGTTCCAGCGTCAGCGCGCGGCCCAGCTCGAGCAGTACGTCGTGGGGGAAGGGGATGCCGGCCCCGCCCGCTATCGGCACGTCGACGAGCTGCGCTACGCCCTGCGCAGCGTGCACCAGCACGCGCCGTGGGTGCGGCGCATCTTCATCGCGACCGACTCTCCCGCGCCCGCGTGGCTGCTCGACCACCCGAAGGTCACGATCGTGCGCAGCGAGGACTTCTTCGCCGACCCGTCGACCCTCCCGACCCACAACTCGCACGCCGTCGAGGCGCAGCTGCACCGCATCCCCGGGCTCGCCGAGCACTTCCTCTACTCGAACGACGACATGTTCTTCGGCCGTGCCGTCGAGCCCGAGCTCTTCTTCACGCCGTCGGGCATCACGAAGTTCGTCGAGTGCGACGTGCGCATCGGGATCGGGGCGCCCGACGTCTCGCGCAGCGGCCACGACAACGGCCTCCGCGTGAACCGGGAGCTCCTGCGCGAGCGGTTCGGGCGCACGATCGCGCGCGATCTCGAGCACTGCGCGACCCCGCTGCGCCGCAGCGTGCTGGCCGAGCTCGAGCAGACCTTCCCCGACGACTTCGCGCGGACCGCGGCATCCCGCTTCCGCTCGTCGTCGGACATCTCGGTGACCAACAGCCTCTACCACTACTACGCCCTCATGACGGGCCGTGCGGTCGCGACGAAGGAGCCCCGCACGCGCTACGTGCAGACGACGATGACCTCGGGGCTGCGGCGCATGGCGCGAATCGCCGCGCGGCCCGACGTCGACATGTTCTGCCTGAACGACGGCGGCGAGACCGAAGTGCCCGAGGCCGTGCGCGTGCAGACGCTGCGGGCGACGCTGGAGCGGATGTTCCCGATCGCGGCGCCGTGGGAGCGCGTCGAGCTCAGCGCAGCAGAGGAATCGGCTCGGTCGGCGCATCCCGCCGGTCGGCGCTGAGGGGCACGACCCCGGCCTCGGCGAGGCGGCGGCGTGCCTCGTCAGCATCGATGTACTCGAGCGTGCGCGGCACGTCGATCGGCACGACCGAGTGCACGACCGTGTCGTCGTAGAGGTGGATGAGGTTGTAGGACTGCGCGCCGTCCTGCGGTCGCGTGCCGCCGACGGGGACGGTGAGGTCCTGCGCGTAGCAGGTCGACGAGGCGACCGAGACCGGGATGCCGGCGAACGTCGCGAACGTCGAGTAGTGCAGGTGCCCCGCGATGATCGCCCGCACGTCGGTGCCGCGGAGCACGCGCGCGAGGCGCTGCTGGTCGCGCAGCTCGACCGACGCCGCGAGCGGCAGCACGCTCGGCACGGGCGGGTGGTGCATCGCGAGGATCGTTCCGAGGGGCGCCGGAGTCGACAGGATGCCGGCGAGCCACGCGAGCTGGGCGTCCGAGACCTCGCCGTGGTGCGCGCCGGGGACGCTCGAGTCGAGCGTCACGATGCGCAGGCCGTCCAGCTCGTCGACGCGGTCGATCGGGGCGAGCTCGGGAGCCTCGTCGAGCAGCTGAGCGCGGAACGACCCGCGGTCGTCGTGGTTGCCCATGACCCACAGGATGCGTGCGCCCAGCTCGGCCGCGAAGGGCTCCACGAGCGCTCGCAGATCGCGATAGGCGTCGGCCTCTCCGAGGTCGGCCAGATCGCCCGTGAGGATGATCGCGTCGGGGCGGATCCCGCTCGCCGCGATGACGTCGAGGGTCCGGCCGAGGCGGTCGGTGCCGTCGACCAGATCGAAGAGCCGGGATCCGCGCGCACGCAGGTGCGTGTCGCTCAGGTGGAGCAGGATCTGCTCAGGAGCCGGATACTCCGCCGTGCGCATGATGTGCCTCGTTCTCGGAATGCGAAGGCCCCCGGAGGTGGCGAGGCTCGCCGAAATGTTACCGGCATGTTTCGTGCGAACCTGGGACGACGCGGTGAACGCGGAGAGAACAGCGTGGGTCAGAGCTGGTGCGCGATGCGTGCGAAGTCGTCGATCGAGAGCTCCTCGCCGCGCGCCGTCGGGGCGACGCCGGCGCGTTCGAGCACGGACGAGGCCTCGGCGGAAGACCCGCCGAGCACCGCCGACAGCGCCTGACGGAGCATCTTGCGACGCTGCTGGAACGCGGCGTCCACGATCCGGAACGTCGCGAGGCGCTCCGACTCGGTGCCGCGCGGCGACGTGTCGCGCTCGAAGGCGACGAGGACGCTGTCGACATTCGGCACGGGCCAGAACACCTGGCGCGACACGGTGCCGGCGAGCCGCCACGACCCGTACCACGCGGCCTTCGCGCTCGGAGCGCCGTACGTCTTCGAGCCCGGCGGGGCGGCGAGGCGCTCTCCGACCTCGGCCTGCACCATGACGACGCCGCGCTGGAGGCTCGGGAACGTCTCCATGAAGTGCAGCAGCACGGGCACGCTGACGTTGTAGGGCAGGTTCGCGACGAGCACCTCGGGATCGCCGGGCAGCTCCGTGATGCGGAGGGCATCGGCATCCACCACCGTCAGCGCGCCGTCCCGGACGCCGTGCGCCGCCGCGGTCGACGGCAGACGCTCGGCGAGGCGGTGGTCGATCTCGACGGCGGTCACGGATGCCCCGGCCTCGAGGATCGCGAGGGTGAGCGATCCGAGTCCCGGCCCCACCTCGACGACCCGATCGCCCGACACGACCCGCGCGACGTGCACGATCTTGCGCACCGTGTTGGCGTCGACGACGAAGTTCTGCCCGAGCTTCTTGGTCGGAGTGACATCGAGCTCTGCGGCCAGCGCGCGGATCTCCGCGGCGCCGAGGAGGGTCACGGGCATGCGTACACCCTATCGAGCGTCCTCCGAAAGGCCCCTCCCCCTCGCGCGCGCGGAGCGATAGCGTGACGAGCATGAGCACCCCAGACTCGATCCCCACGGGCTCCTTCAGCCTCAAGAGTCCGTACGGCAAGCGAGCGATCGGCCTCGCCGTCGCGGCCGCCGTCGGCGGATTCCTCTTCGGCTTCGACTCGTCCGTCATCAACGGAGCCGTCGACTCCATCGACCAGAACTTCGAGCTCGGCAGCGTCCTGACGGGCTTCGTCGTCGCCGTCGCCCTGCTGGGCTGCGCCGTCGGCGCGGTGCTGGCCGGCAACCTCTCGGATCGATGGGGCCGCCTGAAGGTCATGATGCTCGGCTCGGGGCTCTTCCTCGTGAGCTCGATCGGCGCGGGTCTCACCTTCAGCGTGCCGGACCTCATCCTGTGGCGCGTCCTGGGCGGCCTCGGCATCGGCATCGCCTCGGTCGTCGCTCCCGCCTACATCGCCGAGATCGCGCCGCGGCAGATCCGCGGCGGCCTCGCCTCCCTCCAGCAGCTCGCCATCACGCTCGGCATCTTCGTCGCACTGCTGAGCGACGCCCTGCTCGCGTGGGGCGCGGGCGGCGCGTCGCAGGACCTGTGGCTCGGACTCGAGGCGTGGAGATGGATGTTCCTCGTCGGTGTCATCCCCGCCGCGGTCTACGGCATCCTCGCGTTCACGATGCCGGAATCGCCGCGCTATCTCATCGCGAAGGGGCGCGTCGACGAGGCGAAGGTGATCTTCGCGACGCTCGTGCCGCCCGCCGACCTCGACAAGACGGTGAACGAGCTCGTCCACACGATCGACGAGGACCGCAAGAACGCCGGCGTCTCGCTCAAGGGGCCGGTGTTCGGCCTGCAGGGCATCGTGTGGGTCGGCATCATCCTGTCGGTGTTCCAGCAGTTCGTGGGCATCAACGTGATCTTCTACTACTCGACGAGCCTGTGGCAGTCGGTCGGATTCCCCGAGTCCGCATCCCTCGGGATCAGCGTCGTGACGTCCATCACGAACGTGCTCGTCACCCTGGTCGCGATCTTCCTCGTCGACCGCGTCGGACGTAAGCCGATCCTCCTGACGGGGTCGGTGATCATGACCCTGTCGCTCGCCGCGATGGCGGTGTGCTTCATGTTCTCGACGACCGACGCCGAGGGGGCGGTCTCGCTCCCCGCGCCGTGGGGACCCATCGCGCTCGTCGCGGCCAACCTCTTCGTCATCGGCTTCGGCGCCTCGTGGGGTCCCCTCGTGTGGGTGCTGCTGGGCGAGATCTTCCCGAGCCGCATCCGCGGCAAGGCGCTCGGCGTCGCGGCCGGTGCGCAGTGGCTCGCGAACTTCCTCATCACCGTGTCGTTCCCCGCGATGTCGGCCTGGTCGCTCCCGCTCACCTACGGCATGTACGCCGCGTTCGCGGCGCTGTCGTTCATCTACGTCGCGTGGAAGATCCCCGAGACGAAGGGCATGGACATCGAGCAGACCGAGACGCTCTTCACGAAGCGCAACGCCTACAGGGATCGGGATGCCGCGCAGCGGGCGGGCTCCTAGGATCGGGCCATGACGAACAACTCGAAGTCGCACGAGAAGATCCGCGAAGAGCGCGAAGACGCTCAGAAGGAGAAGGACCGCCTGGCGGCCGCCGAAGAGCGTCGCCTGGACGACGAGGACCGCGCGGAGTAGTCCCACCCCCGTCCTAGGATGACGGGATGCCCTCTCTCGGCGAACTGATCGCACCACGCCGCCTCGGGAGGGACTTCCGGTGGCTGCTCGCGTCGTCGTGGACGAGCAATCTCGGTGACGGGATCGCCCTGTCGGCCGCCCCGCTGCTGATCGCGTCGCTGACGTCGTCGCCGCTGCTCGTGGCATCCGGCGCCATGATGCAGTTCCTGCCGTGGCTGCTGTTCGGCCTGCTCGCGGGGTCCGTCGCCGACCATCACGACCGGCGCCGCCTCGTCATGATCGCGAACGGATCGCGAGCCGTCGTCGTGACGGCGCTCGTGGTGTTCCTCGTGACGGGGCACGTGACGGTCTGGATCGTGCTCGCGGCGGCGTTCCTCTACGGCACGGCCGAGGTGTTCGCCGACTCGGCCGGTGCGACGCTCCTGCCGATGCTCGTGCGGCCCGTCGACCTGGGCATCGGCAATGCGCGGCTGCAGGCGGGGTTCCTCGTCGGCAATCAGCTCGCCGGTCCGCCGCTCGGAGCCTTCCTCTTCGCCGTCGGCTCGTTCTGGCCCTTCCTCGTGCAGATCCTGTGCGTGAGCCTCGCCGTCATCCTCATCTCGCGCATCGCGCGCACGCCGGTGCCCGCGCAGGAGCCGCGCCACGAGGGCGTGAGAGCGCGTCCCATCCGCGAAGGTCTGCACTGGCTGCGGCACAACGCGCCCGTGCGCACGCTCGTCATCATCATCCTGGTCTTCAACGTCACGTGGGCGGCGCCGTGGGGCATCCTCGTCCTCTACGCCACAGAGCATCTGCACATGGGCGCCGTCGGCTACGGGCTGCTGACGACGGCGTCGGCCCTCGGCGGACTCGTGTCGACGGGATGCTTCGGCTGGCTCGAACGGCACGTGTCGTTCGCGACGCTGATGCGCGTGTGCCTGTCCCTCGAGGTGCTCATGCACCTCGGATTCGCCCTGACGACGTCCCCCGTCGTCGCGCTGGTCATCATGTTCGGCTTCGGCGCGTACGCGTTCATCTGGGGCACGATCTCGACGACCGTGCGACAGCGCCTCGTGCCGCTGCACCTCCAGGGCCGCATCGCCTCGGTCAACATGGTCGGCGTCTTCGGGGGTCTCGTGATCGGCCAGCTCCTCGGGGGCCTCATCGCGCAGACGTGGGGCCTCACGGCGCCGTGGTGGTTCGCGTTCGGGGGGTCCGCGATCACCCTCCTGCTCGTGTGGCGCTCGATCTCGCACATCGCCGCGGCCAAGCCCGTCATCGCCGACGACGAGACCGAGGCCGGCGGCGAGCCGGGCGATGGGGGCGCGCCGCTGCGGGACTGACGGTCAGCCGACCTCGCCGCCGCAGGGGCGGGCGCTCGTCACTCGAACGACCCGTAGACCTCGAGCGTGTTGGCGGCGAGCTGGGCGCAGAACTCGTCGACGTCGACGCCGAGCTCCTCGGCCATGAACCGGACCGTGACGGGGATCAGGTACGGCGCATTCGGGCGACCGCGGTGCGGCGTCGGCGTGAGGAACGGCGCATCCGTCTCGACGAGGATCCGCTCGCGCGGTGTCACGGCGAGCGCATCGCGGAGGTTCTGGGCGTTCTTGAACGTCACGTTGCCCGCGAAGGAGAGGTGGTACCCGCGGTCGGCGGCGATCCGCGCCATCGCCTCGTCGCCCGAGAAGCAGTGGAACACCGTACGCTCGGGGGCGCCGACCCGTTCGAGCGTCTCGAGCACGGCGTCGTGCGCGTCGCGGTCGTGGATCTGCATCGCGATGCCGTGCTTCTTCGCGAGCGCGATGTGCGCCTCGAAGCTCTCGAACTGCGCCGGGAGCCCGGCCTCGTCGGTGCGGAAGAAGTCGAGCCCCGTCTCGCCGATCGCCCGCACGCGCGGCTGGGCCGCGAGCTCGTCGACGACGGCGATCGCCTCGTCGAGCCGCCCGGCATCCTTGTACGCCGGCGCTTCGTTCGGATGGATCGCGACCGCCGCGAGCACGCAGGGGTGGGTGGACGCCGCCCACGCCGACCAGCGGCTCGACTCGATGTCGCCCCCCGCCTGCACGACCCCGATCACGCCGACGTCTCCAGCGCGCTGGAGCTGGTCGTCGAGCGACAGCCCCATCTCGCCGTCCTCGATCTCGAGGTGCGCGTGGTTGTCGTACACCGGCACGGCGAGCGGCTCGGGTGCCGCGGGCCAGCGCACGTCGCCGCGGCCTTCCTGCGACCGCGACCGCACGTACTGCGAGGGGTCGTCGTTCATACGCTCTGTTCGACACGCGGGAAGAGCGGCGCCAGGCCGTTGACCGACGAGCCGGGCGCGAGCACGCCCCACTCCCCTGCCTCACGGATCGGCTGATCGACGAGTCGGCCGGTCGCGCCCAGGGCGACCCAGAGCTTCTCGGTCGCGACGGGCATCACGGGCGAGAGCAGCACGGCGAGCGCGCGCAGCCCTTCAGCGGCCGTGTAGAGCACGGTGCCCAGGCGCGCGCGCTGGGCGTCGTCCTTCGCGAGCGCCCACGGCTCGTTCTCGGTGATGTAGAGGTTCAGGTCGTCGACGATCGTCCAGATCGACGAGATCGCCTCGTCGATGCGGAAGCGCTCGATCGCCGCGTCGGCGACGGATGCGGCATCCCGAACGATCTTCTGCACCCGCAGGTCGCGCTCGGAGTACTCCACCGGCGGCGGCACGACGCCCTCGAAGTACCGCTCGATCATCGCGGTCGTGCGCGATGCGAGGTTGCCGAAGCCGTTGGCGAGCTCCGCCTGGTAGCGGGCCGAGAGGTCCTCCCACGAGAACGAGCCATCCTGCCCGAACGCGATGGCCGAGAGGAAGTAGAAGCGATAGGCGTCGGATCCGAAGACATCGGTGATCTCGGTCGGCGCGATGCCCGTGAGCTTCGACTTCGACATCTTCTCGCCGCCGACGAGGAGCCAGCCGTGCGCGAAGACGCCGCGCGGCACCTCGAGACCGGCGGCCATCAGCATCGCCGGCCAGATCACGGCGTGGAACCGCAGGATGTCCTTGCCGACGACATGGAACGCCGGCCAGCGGCGCGCGAACTCGTCCGCGTCGGCGCCGTAGCCGACGGCCGTCGCATAGTTCAGGAGCGCGTCGACCCACACGTAGATGACGTGGCTCTCGTCCCACGGCACCGTGATGCCCCAGTCGAACGCCGAGCGCGAGATCGAGAGGTCTTTCAGGCCGTTCCTGACGAACGACACGACCTCGTTGCGCGCCGACTCGGGGCGGATGAAGTCGGGCACGCTCGAGTAGAGCTCGAGCAGCTTGTCCTGGAACTCCGAGAGCTTGAAGAAGTAGTTCTTCTCCTGCAGCAGCTCGAGCGGCTTCGAGTGGATCGCGCAGACCTTGAGCCCCTCGAACGCCCCCGTGCCGTCGACGATCTCGGACTCGGGCTTGAACTCCTCGCAGCCGACGCAGTAGAGCGCCTCGTACTCGCCCGCGTAGATGTAGCCGCGGTCGAAGATCGCCTGGACGAACTGCTTCACACGCTCCTCGTGACGCGGCTGCGTCGTGCGGATGAAGTCGTCGTTCGCCACGTCGAGCGTCTCGAGCAGGGGGAACCACGCCTCGGTGACGAGCTTGTCGACCCACTCCTGCGGCGTCACGCCGTTCGCCGAGGCCGCGCGCAGCATCTTCTGCCCGTGCTCGTCGGTGCCCGTCAGCATCCAGGTGTCGTCGCCAGCCTGGCGGTGCCAGCGCGCCAGGGTGTCGACCGCCACGGTCGTGTACCCGTGGCCGATGTGGGGCACGTCGCTCGGATAGTAGATCGGCGTCGTGATGTAGAAGCTGCGGCCGTGTGTCACTCGTGAATTCTAGTTCGGGTGGATGCCGCGCCCGGCCGTGTGACGAGGGCCGCGCGATCGGCACCTCGGGAGCATCGCTTCGTCACATTCCGCGTCGGCGGGTCAGCGACCCGACTGTTGACATCGCTCCGAGCTTAGTTCTAATGTTTATTTAGTCCTGAACTAAGGGGAATCAATGGCGCTCACCCCGTCCGCTCGCACCGACGTCAACCGCTCGGCGATCCTGGCGCGCCTCGGCGCGACAGGCCCCGCGTCGCGCGCCGAACTCGCCCGCACTCTCGGTGTGTCGCCGGCCCTCATGACACAGCTCACACGCGATCTCATCGCCGACGGTCTCGTCGTCGAGGTCGAGCACGCACCGTCCAGCGGAGGGCGGCCCGCTCAGCTCCTCGGCCTCGCCGAGACGGCCGGTCACGCCATCGGCGTCAAGGTCGTCGCCGGCCACGTCGCGCTGGTGGAGATGGCGATCGACGGTCGGGTCGTGCGATCCGCATCCGAGCCCTTCGATGCCTCGGCATCCACTTTCCTCGCCGAGCTCGTCGGCCGCGTGCGGCACTTCGTGGCGGGCGGGGCCGGCGAACGGCTGCTGGGGGTCGGGGTCGGAGTGCCCGGCACCGTCGACTCCCCCGGCAGCGGCGTCGTCGACGCCATGACCCTGGGCTGGCAGCAGGTGGCGGTCGGCGAGACGCTGCGCCGGGCCCTCGCGCTCCCGGTGATCGTCGAGAACAACGTCAACGCGCTCGCGACCGCCGAGCGCCTGTACGGGCTCGGGCGCAGCAGCGAGGACTTCCTGGTCGTGACGATCGGAACGGGAATCGGGGCCGGCATCGTCATGGACGGCTCGATCGTGCGCGCGGCGGGCGGCGCCGGCGAGATCGGGCACATCCCGGTGACGGATGACGGGCCGGTGTGCCTGTGCGGGAACGCCGGATGCCTCGAAGCGCTCATCGGCGAGGCGGCGCTCGTCCGCAGCGCGCGCGAGCAGGGCATCCTGTCCGCCGGCGGGGGGATCGACGCGCTGCGCGCCGCGGCCGACGCGGGCGACGAGCGCGCCGTGGCCGTCTTCAGCGCCGCCGGGCACGTCCTCGGACGCACGCTCGCCGGCGTCGTGCACATCCTCGACCCCTCGCTCGTCATCGTCGCAGGCGAGGGGACGCTGGACTGGCGGCACTGGTCCTTCGGCTTCGAACCGGCCTTCCGCGCACACCTCATGGCCCATCGGCGGGGCATCCCGGTCGAGGTCGAGCAGTGGCGCGACGACGCGTGGGCGCAGGGCGCCGCGGCCCTCGTGCTGGCCACGCCGTTCGACGCGGGCGACGGCGCCGGCGACCAGGGGCGACTCATCCGCGAGCGGATGACCGGTCGATCGGGACGCCCATGACACAGCTCGCCGCGCCGCTCGTCGGCGCCTCCGCCGGAGCGCGGGTCCCCGAACCCCCGCGCCGCGCACGCCGATCCAGCCGCGTGCGCTACGCACTGGTGGTCGCGGCATTCCTGCTGCCGAGCGCCATCCCGATCGCGGTCTTCGTCCTGCTGCCGATGATCCAGGCCGCGTGGATCAGCATGACCGAGTGGAATCTGCTCACGCCGCCGGAGTGGGTGGGCCTGAGCAACTACGCGACGCTCCTCACCGACCCCGAGACGGGCGAGATCTTCCTGCACACGGTGTACTACATCGTCGGCTACCTGCCCCTCGTCTACGTCGGGGGACTCGGCATCGCGCTGGCCCTCAACACCGCGCTGAAGGGTCGATCGCTCCTGCGCGGCGTCTACTTCCTGCCGGTCGTGACGAGCTGGATCGTCGTCGCCCTCGTCTGGCGCTGGCTGCTGAACCCCTCGAACGGCGTCGTCAACACCGCGCTCTCGTGGTTCGGCATCGACGGCCCGGGGTGGTGGACGGATCCGGCCTGGGCGATGCCCTCGATCATCCTGGCGTCCGCGTGGAAGGACCTCGGCTTCGTCATGGTGATCCTGCTCGCCGGCCTGCAGGCCATCCCGCAGGAGCTCATCGACGCCGCGAAGGTCGACGGCGCGGGGTGGTGGCGCAGGCTTCGCTCCGTCACGCTTCCGCTGCTGTCGCCGTCGACGTTCTTCGTCGTCGTCATCTCGCTCATCAACGGCTTCCAGGTCTTCGACCAGGTGTACGCGATGACGGGCGGAGGCCCGGGCGGGGCGACGACCGTGGTCGTGCAGCAGATCTACGACCTCACGTTCCGCTACGGCAGAGCCGGCGAGGCGTCCGCGCTGTCGTGGCTGCTGTTCCTCGTGATCCTCGCGGTGACCCTGGTGCAGGTGCGCGGGCAGAGGAGGTGGGTGAACTATGGCTGAGACGGTCACCGCCGGCATCGGCGCCTCCCGGCCCGTCCCGACGGCCGCGCGCGCCCGCAGCATCCTGCTGCACGTCGTCATCGTCGTCGGCGCCCTCGCGATGTTCTTCCCGTTCTACTGGACGGTCGTGACCTCGCTCACCCCCGGCACGGGACTGACGGCGGCGCCCGCGCTGTGGCCCGCCGAGCCCAGCATCGCCGCGTACCTCCAGCTCTTCTCGGAGCTGCCCTTCGCGCGCGTCGTCGGCAACAGCATGCTGCTGGCCGCCGTGACCACGATCGCGCAGCTGTTCACCAGCGCGACGGCCGCGTACGTCTTCAGCCGGCTGCCGTTCCGCGGACGCTCCGCCGTGTTCGCGGTGTACCTCGCGACGATGATGATCCCGCTCCAGGTGCTGGTCGTGCCGCTCTTCGCACAGCTGAAGTCGTTCGGACTCATCGACACGTACCTCGGTGCGCTCCTGCCCACCCTCGCTTCGGCGTTCGGGATCTTCCTGCTCCGCCAGGCGATGAACCAGGTGCCGCCCGAGCTCGACGAGGCTGCCACGCTCGACGGGGCCGGCCACTTCCGGATCTTCTGGCACGTCATGCTGCCGAACATCCGCCCCGCACTCGCGACGCTCACCGTCTTCGCCTTCATGGGCAGCTGGAACAGCTTCCTCTGGCCGCTCATCGTCCTGCGCTCCCCCGAGCTGCAGACGCTGCCCGTCACCCTGGCCGGACTGCAGGGTCAGTACACGACCCAGTGGGACATCGTCATGGCGGGCTCGGTCGTCAGCATCCTGCCGATGCTCGCGATCTACATCTTCGCCCAGAAGTACGTCATCCAGGGCGTCGCCAGCACCGGGCTCAAGTGATCCCGGCTCCACCCGCAACACCTCGCATCGAATCGAAGGAGATACCCACCATGCGACACACAGCACTGTCCGCCGCCGCCCTCACCGGGGCCGCGATCCTCGTCCTCGCCGGCTGCTCCGCCGGCGAAGGAGGAGGAAGCGGAGGCGACGAGAAGGTCACCATCACGTACTCCAACTTCATCTCCAACGGCGGCAATGAGGAGAACCTCCAGAAGATCGTCGCGGCGTTCGAGGAGGAGAACCCCGACATCACGGTGGATGTCACGACCCTCCCCTACGGCGACTACGGCACGGCGCTCCAGACCGATCTCGCCGCCGGCACCGCGGCCGACGTGTTCGATCTCGAGTACGCGCAGTACGCGCAGTTCCAGTCGTCGGGCGTGCTGGCGCCGCTCGAGCTGAGCGACCCGGCGGTCTACCGCCCGTCGGTGCTCGAGGCCTACCAGACCGACGGTGTGAACTACGCCGCGCCGACGTCGTTCTCAACGGTCGTGCTCTACTACAACAAGCGCCTGTTCGACGAGGCGGGCCTCGACTACCCGACCGACGACTGGCGGTGGAGCGACGTGCAGGACGCGGGCGAGGCCCTGACGGACACCGCCGCGGGCGTGTGGGGTGTGCACCAGCCGGTGAGCTTCTACGAGTTCTACAAGGTGCTGGCCCAGAACGGCGGCGAGTTCCTCGACGACAGCGGCACCAAGGTCGCCTTCAACAGCCCCGAAGGCCTCGAAGCGGCATCCTGGCTCGTCGACAAGAGCGGCACGATCATGCCGACGATCGAGGACGGTCAGGGCACGCCCGACTTCGACACCAACCTCTTCAAGGACGGCAAGCTCGGCATGATGTACTCCGGCATCTGGGTGTTCGGGGCACTGGCCGACATGGCCGACGAGTGGGACATCGCCGTCGACCCGTGGAACACGGATCAGGCCAGCGCCCTGTTCTCCAACGCGGTGGGGGTGAACGCCGACTCCGACAAGATCGCCGCCGCCACCAAGTGGGTCGAATTCCTCACCTCGAGCGACGTCATGGTGCAGACGCGCCTCGACGCCGGATGGGAGCTCCCGCCGATCGCGGACGACGCCGAGCTCGGCGCCTACCTCGACAAGGGCGATCCCGCCAACCGCCAGGCGGTCTTCGACTCGCTCGACGGCGTGGCGCTGCCTCCCGTGGTCGAGAAGGGCCAGCAGGAGATGCAGGACATCATGACCGAGGAGCTCGTCGAGGCGCAGGCCGGCCGCAAGACCGTCGAGCAGGCACTCACGGATGCCGAGAGCCGCATCAACGCGGCCATCGGCTGATGTGCCGGGGCCGGCCGGACGGCCGGCCCCACCCCCCTCCCGACTCCACCCGGATTGCGAGCCATGACGACTCCCACCCCCCTCACCGACACCGACCTGCAGCGCCTCGCCGTGACGAGTCTTCGTGTCATCCTGACGCTTCAGCACTCGGGCGGCGCGTACCCCGCGAGCCCCGACTTCTCGGCTTACGTCGGCTACAGCTGGTTCCGTGACGGCTCCTTCATCGCAGACGCCGCCTCCGCGGCCGGAGCGGTGGACTCGGCGGAGCGCTTCCACGACTGGTGCGCCGAGATCATCCGCGAACGTGCCGCGCGCATCGACGAGATCGTCCGGCGCGCGGACAGCGGCGACCCTGTCCCCGATCAGGACATGCTCGCGACCCGCTTCACGTTCGACGGGCGCGAGGGCACCGACGAGTGGTGGGACTTCCAGCTCGACGGCTACGGCACATGGCTGTGGGCTCTCGGCGCGCACGCGGACCGACACGGCGCCGGGACGGCGCAGTGGTCCGACGCGATCGAGCTCTGCGCCGCGTACATCGCGTCGTCGTGGCGGCGCCCGTGCTTCGACTGGTGGGAGGAGCACCGCGATCAGGTGCACGTGTCGACTCTCGGATGCATCGCGGCGGGCCTTCGGGCTGCTCTCGCGCTCGGCACGCTGTCCCCCTCCACCGCGCACGCTGCGCGGACTGCCGAGCGCGAGATCAGCACGATCCTCGAGACCGGCGCCGTCGCGGACGGCCATCTGTCGAAATGGATCGGCTCGTCCGCCGTCGACGGGAGTCTCGGCGCGCTCGTCGGGGTGCTCGGAGTCGTGGATGCCGCGTCACGGATCGGCGCCGACACGATCACCGCACTCGAGCACGACCTCGTCCGCGATGCGGGCAGCTTCCGCTACCTCGGCGACACCTTCTTCGGCGGCGGTCAGTGGCCGCTCCTGAGCTGCATGCTCGGCCAGGCGCACTTGGCGGCCGGCGATCCCACCCGCGCCCGCGAACTCCTCCTCTGGGCCGCCTCGACGGCGGATGCCGAGGGCATGATGCCCGAACAGGTGGATCGGCACGTGAACGACGCATCGTTCATCGACGTCTGGATCGATCGCTGGGGACCCGTGGCCCGTCCGCTCGTATGGAGTCACGCGATGTTCCTGCGTCTCGCACTCGACCTGGGCCTCGTGCGGCCGACCGATCTCGCGGAGGCCGCACGATGATCCGCCACCGTCCTTTCGGATCCGGCCACCCCTACTCGGTCGACACCGATCAGCGCGCGCCGATCGATCCCGTCGCGGGCGAGCCGCTCACGCTGGGTGCGCGGACCACCGCCGACGTGACCGCAGTCGACCTCGAGCTGGTCTCGACCGCACCCGACGGCTCGGAGCGACGGGAGAGCATGCCCCTCGCGAGCGTCACCCGGCGCTCGCGCGGCGAGACGGTCGACGGCGGCCATCTCGCGTCCGCGCAGGCTCGACTCGCCCGCTCGAGCGGGGGCTGGGCGACGACGCTCGTCGCGCCGCCCGCGGGAACACGTCTGCGCTATCGATTCGTCTCGCGGACGACCGCGTCGGCCGAGGGCTCGACGCGCTGGTTCGAGACGACCTCGCACGCCTGGCGCGCAGACGCGGAAGGCGTCGGGGTCGTAGGCGAGGATCGCATCGCGCCGGGGACGGTCTCCGTCCTGACGGACGGCACCGCCGTCGCTCGGGTCCGTTTCGCGCTGGACCTCGCCGAGGGCGAGCACGTCGTCGGGTTCGGCGAGCGCTACGACCGGCTCGACCAGCGCGGGACGAGCCTGGACTCCGTCGTCTTCGAGCAGTACAAGTCCCAGGGCGCCGAGCGCAAGACCTACCTGCCCATGCCGTTCGCGCACGTCGTCGGCGGCGACGGGTGGGGCTTCCACATCCGCACGAGTCGCCGCGTCTGGTTCGACATCGGCGAGTCCGATCCGGCACGCCTGTGGATCGAGGCCGAGGTGCAGGCCTCCGACGACGGATCGGCGGTGATCGACGTGGACTTCTTCCGCGGCTCCCCCACCGACGTGCTCCGCGCCTTCCTCGACGATGTCGGCACGGCGCAGGAGCTGCCGCCCTGGGTGTTCCGGCTGTGGGCGAGCGGCAACGAGTGGAACACCCAGGCAGAGGTCCTGCGGCAGGCCGAGCTGCACGACGCGCACGGCATCCCCGTCGGGTCGATCGTCATCGAGGCCTGGAGCGACGAATCCACATTCACCGCCTTCCGCGACGCGCAGTACGCACCCACGCCCGACGGCGCCCCCCACCGCCTCTCGGACTTCACCTTCCCGCCCGACGGCGCGTGGCCCGACCCCAAGGGCATGGTCGACGATCTCCACGAGCGCGACATCCGCGTTCACCTCTGGCAGATCCCGCTTCTGAAGGCGCGACCGCATCCGACCGGGCAGGCGAAGGCGGATGCCGCGGCCGCGGTGCGCGAAGGTGTGCTCATCCGCGAGCCCGACGCCCGCGGCGGGCTGCGGCCCTACCGCAATCGCGGCTGGTGGTTCCCCCTCTCGCTCATGCCGGACCTGACGGACGAACGGGCGGCCCGGTGGTGGACCGAGAAGCGGCGCTATCTCGTGGACGAAGTGGGCATCGACGGCTTCAAGACGGACGGCGGAGAGCACGCGTGGGGCCGCGAGCTGGTCTACCTCGACGGACGACGCGGCGACGAGAAGAACGCGACGTCCCCCGTCGCCTACGCCCAGGCGTACGGCGATCTCCTGCGGTCCTCGGGCAAAGCGCCGGTCACCTTCAGCCGCGCGGGCTTCACCGGCTCGCAGACACACGGCGCATTCTGGGCCGGCGACGAGAACTCGACGTGGGACGCGTTCCGCTGGTCGCTCTATGCGGGCCTCAACGCCGCGGCGAGCGGGATCGTGTACTGGGGCTGGGACATCGCCGGGTTCTCGGGAGACCTGCCGTCTGCAGAGCTGTACCTGCGCGCGATGGCCGCCTCGGCATTCGTGCCGATCATGCAGTACCACTCCGAGTTCAACCATCACCGCTCGCCCTCGCGGGACCGCACGCCGTGGAACATGGCCGAGCAGACGGGCGATGATCGCATCATCCCGGCCACGCGACGCATCGTCCGGCTTCGCGAGCGCCTCGTGCCCTACCTCGCGCGCGAAGCGCGTCACACCATCGCGACAGGATCGCCGCTCATGAGGCCGGTGTGGTTCGATCACCCCGCACTCGAGAGCGCGTGGACGGACCCGCTCCAGTGGTTCCTCGGTCGCGATCTGTTCGTCTCACCCGTCGTCAAGGACGGGGAAAGGTGACGCACGTCGTGGCGCTCCCGCCCGGCGAGTGGATCCACGCCGCGACGGGCCGCGCCGTCTGGGGGGCTCACGAGGTGCACGTTCCGCTCGACGACGTCCCGGTCTACGTGCGGGCGGGGGCGGAGCCCGACCTCCTCGCCGTCCTCGCGGGGGGTGAGTGAGCGGGTCGCCGCGGTCTGCTCAGGAACCGTCGGGATTCGCGCGCCGCGCGAGCGCCGACTGGTAGAGCTCGCGCGAGGAGTGCCCGGTGTGCGCCGACACCTCGGCCGCGGCATCCTTCAGCCTCGTTCCGGCGCGCACCTGCTCGAGCACCTGCGTCACGGCGTCGGGGAACGCGACCTCCTGCGCCGCCGCACCGCCGACGACGATGACGAGCTCGCCGCGCACCCCGCCCGAAGCCCACGTCGCGAGCTCGGCCAGCGGGCCGCGCACGACCTCTTCGTGGAGCTTCGTGAGCTCGCGGCACACCGCGGCCGCCCGCTCGTCGCCGAAGACCGCGGCCATGTCGGCGAGGGTGGCTGCGACGCGCGAGGGCGCCTCGAAGAAGACCATCGTCCGCTGCTCGTTGGCGAGCGTGCGGAACGCGGAGAGCCGCTCCCCCTGCTTGCGCGGGGTGAACCCCTCGAACGTGAACCGGTCGGTCGGCAGCCCTGAGACGGCGAGCGCCGTCAGCACGGCGCTCGGCCCCGGGATCGCGGTCACGGTGACGCCGGCCGCGGCGGCGGCCGCGACGAGCCCGTAGCCGGGGTCCGAGACGGTGGGCATGCCGGCATCCGACAGCACCAGCACATCGGACTCGCGTGCGAGCTCTACGATCTCGGGCGCGCGGTCCTTCTCGTTGTGGTCGTGCAGAGCGAGCAGGCGCGGCCGGTTCGCGACACCGAGCGCGGCGAGCAGCCGCTGCGTCGTGCGGGTGTCCTCGGCGGCGACGACCGTCGCCGACTCGAGCGCTTCGATGAGGCGCCGGGAGGCATCGCCGAGATTGCCGATCGGCGTCGCCGCGAGGATGATCACGCGGCCCAGCTTAGGCTTGTCCGGTGACCGAGACCCCGCAGCAGCACCAGCCGCCCGCGCCGCTGCTGCCCGCGCCGGCCCCGCGCGCGGAGCGCCCGACGCTCTACGACGGCTGGGTGGTCCGCGTCACGAGCGACCCGCGGCTCATGCGGCTGTGGCGCTGGCTCGCCCCGACGGTCATCACGGTCGTCGCCGGCATCCTGCGCCTGTGGAATCTCGGGACGCCGCACGAGCTGGCGTTCGACGAGACGTACTACGTGAAGGATGCCTGGAGCCAGTGGAACCTCGGCTTCGCCTCGACGTGGCCCGAGGGCGCCGACGAGAGCTTCGAAGCGGGTGACACAGACATCTTCACGGGCACCGGAAGCTTCGTCGTGCATCCGCCCCTCGGCAAGATGCTGATCGGAGCCGGAATGGCGCTGTTCGGCGCAGATTCCGCGTTCGGCTGGCGGTTCGCGACCGCCGTCTTCGGCACGGTGCTCGTGCTGCTGCTCTACGTGGTCGCCAAGACCCTCACGAACTCCCTGCCGTTCGCCGTCGTCGCGTCGGGGCTGATGGCGATCGACGGCCTCGCGATCGTCATGAGCCGCATGGCGCTCCTCGACGTGTTCCTCGCGTTCTTCGTGCTCCTCGCGTTCTGGTTCGTGCTGCTCGATCGCGGACGATTCCTCGCACGGCTGGATGCCGCGGTCGAGGCGCGCACCACCGACGACGGGCCGCCCGACTGGGGACCCGTGCTGTGGAACCGGCCGTGGATCATCGCGGCCGGAGCCGCGGCCGGCGCGGCGACCGCCGTGAAGTGGTCGGGCCTGTACGTCGCCGCCGCGCTCGGGGTCTACCTCGTCGTGACGGATGCCCTCGCCCGTCGCCGGGCCGGGGTGCATCAGTGGCCGATGGATGCCGCGCGCCAGGCGTGCGCGACGTTCGTCCTGCTCGTGCCGGTCGCCTTCGTCGTCTACCTCGCCTCGTGGACGAGCTGGCTCGTGACCGACGGCGGCTACGGACGCCACGCGATCACCGAGGCGGGCGACGGCTTCTGGTCGTGGGTGCCGCTGCCGCTGCAGAACCTGTGGAAGTACCACGAGGCGATGTACAGCTTCCACGTCGGCCTCACGGCGCCGCACGGCTACGCGAGCCCCGCATGGCAGTGGCCGCTGCTCTGGCGACCGACCTCGATGTACTTCCACCGCGACGACGCGCTGAACGGCGCCGTTCAGAACGTCTACAGCATGCCGAACCCGTTCATCTGGTGGGGCGCGGTGGCCGCCGTGATCTACCTCATGTGGCGGTTCGTCGTGCGCCCCGATTGGCGGTACGCGTTCGTGCTGACGGGAGTCGTGGCGACCTACGTGCCGTGGCTGCTCTACCCCGAGCGCACGATCTTCCAGTTCTACACGATCGCGATCCTGCCGTTCATGCTGCTCGCCCTCACCTTCGCGCTGCGCGACCTCGCCGGCCGGCGCGCGAAGGACGACTACCGGCGCCGGACCGGCCAGCACCTCGTGTGGCTGTACCTGGGTTTCGTGCTGGCGCTGTCGATCTTCTGGTACCCGGTGCTGACCGCCACCCCCGTGCCGTGGTGGTTCTACCAGATCCACAACTGGCTGCAGCCCGGCTGGGTCTAGCTCACGCCGGTGCCGTGGCGGATGCCGCGGCACGCGCGGCGGCGGGGAGCGCCGCGAGGACGCGGTCGATCGCCGCATCGTCGTGCGCGGCGGTGAGGAACCACGCCTCGAAGACGCTCGGCGGCAGCGAGACGCCCTGGTCGAGCATCGAGTGGAAGAACGGCGCGTACCGCCACGACTCCTGAGCCCGGGCGTCGTCGTAATCGCGGATCGGCTGCGCGCGGAAGGCAACCGAGAACAGACTCCCGGCGTGCGAGACGACGTGCGCGACGCCGGCGGCCGAGAGCGCGTCGTCCAGGGCTGACGAGACGATGGATGCCGCGGCATCCACCCTCGCGTAGACCTCGTCGTCCGCGAGCCGAAGGGTCGCGACGCCGGCGGCGACGGCGAGCGGATTGCCGCTCAGCGTGCCGGCCTGATAGACGGGCCCGAGGGGTGCGAGCAGCTCCATGAGATCGCGCCGACCGCCGATCGCGGCCAGCGGCATGCCCCCGCCGATGACCTTGCCGAACGTCACGAGGTCGGGCGTCCATCCCGCTCCCCCGGTGCGCTCGAGGCCCCACCAGCCCGCGGGACCCACGCGGAACCCCGTGAGCACCTCGTCGAGGATGAGCAGCGCGCCGTGCGCGTGCGCCGTCTCGGCGAGGAAGGCGTTGAAGCCGGGCTCGGGAGCGAGGATGCCGGCGTTGGCGCCCGCGGCCTCTGTGATGATCGCGGCGATGCGGCCCTGATGCGCCGCGAACGCCGCGCGCACGGCCTCGCGATCGTTGTACGGCAGCACGAGCGTGAGCGCGGCGATCTCGGCGGGGACGCCGGCGGAGCCCGGCAGACCCAGCGTCGCGACGCCCGACCCCGACTCGGCGAGCAGGCCGTCGGAGTGGCCGTGGTAGTGACCCGCGAACTTGATGAGGATGTCGCGCCCCGTCGCGCCGCGCGCGATGCGGATCGCCGTCATGGTCGCCTCGGTGCCGGTCGAGACGAGCCGGAGGCGCTCGATCCCGCGCACACCCTCGACCGTCAGACGTGCGATGACGGCCTCGGCGAGCTCGCTCTCGGCCGGCGTCGACGCACCGTACGAGAGGCCGCGGGATGCGGCATCCTGCACCGCCGAGACGACCTCGGGATGCGCGTGGCCGAGCAGCGCCGGACCCCAGGATGCGACGAGGTCGACGTACTCGTTCCCCTCGACGTCGCGGACGGTCGCGCCCTTGGCCGAGACGATCGAGAGCGGGGTGCCGCCGACCGATCCGAACGCCCGCACCGGGGAGTTGACTCCGCCGGGGATGACGTTCCGGGCGCGGGCTGCTGCTTCGTCGTTCGTGGTCATGAGCGCGCGGCCCTTTCGGCGGCCTCGACGGCCCAGTAGGTGAGCACGGCGTCGGCCCCCGCGCGCACGATGCTCGTGAGCGACTCGTCGATCGCGCGTTCGCGGTCGATCCAGCCGTGAGCCGCGGCGGCCTCGATCATCGCGTACTCGCCCGACACCTGATACGCCCACACAGGCACGGGCGACATCGCCGCCGTGTCGGCGAGGACGTCGAGGTAGCTCATGGCGGGCTTTACCATCACGATGTCGGCGCCCTCGGCGAGGTCGAGCTCGACCTCGCGCGCCCCCTCGCGGCGGTTCGCGGGATCGAGCTGATACGTGCGGCGATCGCCCTGCAGCGACGACTGCACCGCTTCGCGGAACGGGCCGTAGAAGGCCGAGGCGTACTTCGCGGCGTAGGCGAGGATCGCGAGATCGCCGCGCCCCGCGTCGTCGAGGGCGGAACGCACGGCCGCGACCTGGCCGTCCATCATGCCCGAGAGCCCCAGGAGCTGAGACCCCGCGTCGGCCTGCGCGAGCGCCATGTCGCGGTAGCGCACGAGGGTCGCGTCGTTGTCCACCGCGCCGTTCGCGTCGAGCACGCCGCAATGGCCGTGATCGGTGAACTCGTCGAGGCACAGATCGGTCTGGACGACGAGCGCGTCGCCGACCTCGGCCACGGCGACGCGGGTCGCGACGTTCAGGATGCCGTCGGCATCGGTCGCGCCGGAGCCATCGGCGTCCTTGTGCTCGGGCACGCCGAACAGCATGACTCCCCCGACGCCCGCGGCGGCCGCGCGGTGCAGCCCTGCCTTGAGCGAATCGAGGGAGTGCTGCACCACGCCCGGCATCGACGAGATCGGAATCGGCTCGGCGACCCCTTCGCGCACGAAGATCGGGAGCACGAGCTGCGCGGGGCTCACGCGGCTCTCGCTCGTCAGGCGACGCCAGGCGGGAGTCGCGCGCAGGCGGCGAGGGCGGATCGGCAGGTTCATTCGGATGCTCCGAGCGGGGCGAGCTCGGCGGCCCCCGAGGCGAGCAGCTCGTCGGCGACGCGCGCCGCCATCTCGTCGGCGGTCGTGTCGTCGAGGTAGGCCGCGTGGGAGCTCGTGACCCGCGCGCCGCCGTCGGGTCGGTACACGCGCGCCGACAGGAACAGCATCCCGTCGTCGACGAAGGCGTGCGCGCCGATCGGCGCGGCGCAGCCGGCCTCGAGTCGGGCGAGCACTCCGCGCTCGGCGTCGGCCGCGAGACGCGAGAGCCTGTGGTCGATGCGCTTCGCGAGGCGCTCGTCTCCGCTGCGGGTCTCGACGGCGAGGGCGCCCTGCGCCGGTGCGGTCGGCCAGCCGTCGATGCCGAGGATCTCGGTCGCCGCGCCCAGGCGTCCGAGGCGCTCCAGCCCGGCGGCGGCGAGCACGACCGCGTCGAGCGCGCGCTCGTCGGTCGCGTCGAGGGCGAGGCGACCGAGGCGGGTGTCGACGTTCCCGCGGATGTCGACCAGCTCGAGGTCCGGGCGCTTCGCGGCGAGCTGCGCACGACGACGCGGCGAGCCGGTGCCCACGCGGGCCCCCTCGGGCAGCGTGTCGAGCGTGAACCCGTCGCGGGCGCACAGCGCGTCGCGGGCGTCCGCGCGCTTCGGCACGGCCGCGATGGAGAGTCCGGGCTCGGGAGCGACGGGGAGATCCTTGTACGAGTGGACGACGGCATCCACCTCACCCGCGAGCAGCGCGTCGCGCAGGGCCTTCGCGAAGACGCCCGTGCCGCCCAGCGACGCGAGCGACGCCGTCGAGGTGTCGCCCTCGGAGGAGATGACGACGAGCTCGCCGTCGAGTGCCGCAGCCACCGTTCCGGCCTGCGCGAGCGCGAGGGCGCTGCCGCGCGTGCCGATCCTGAGGGTCATGGCGCGAGCCCGGCGACGGCGGGCTTGAAGCCGAGACGGATGTTCTCGCAGCATCCCGGCCGGCACACGTCGAACCACGGTCCGAGCGGCGTCAGGGCCGGGCGCTCGGCGGTGGGCACGCCGTCACGGCGCTCGAGGACGAGGTCGACCAGTCCGCTCACGAACGCCGCGTGGACGCCGGGGGTCGGCACCCGGACGGCGAGCATGCCGTTCTCTTGGGCGGTCTCGAGGGCCTCGGTGTCGAGGTCCCACTTGACCTCCATGTGGTCGGAGATGAAGCCGAGCGGGACGATGACCAGGCCGGTGACGCCCTCGGCCGCGAGCTCCTCGATGCGGTCGTTGATGTCCGGCTCCAGCCAGGGCTGGGTGGGCGGACCCGAGCGCGACTGGTACACGAGGTCCCACCCGATGCCGGGGTGGTCGCTCATGATGACCTCGGCGACGGCGAGGTGCTGCGCGGAATACGCACCGCCCTCGCCGAAGTCCCGATCGCGGGGACCCGAGCGCACGGCGTCGTCGGTCGGCACGGAGTGCGTCGCGAACAGCACATGCACCTTCGAGGCCTCCGCGACCTCCGCGAGCCCCGCGTTCACTCCGTCGATGAACGGCTGCACGAAGCCCGGGTGGTCGAAGAACTGGCGCACCTTGTCGATCTCGATGACGCCTTCGAGGCCCGTCTCGGCGAGCGCCATCGCGTAGTCCTCGCGGTACTGACGGCAGCTCGAGTACGACGAGTAGGCGCTCGTGCCGATCGCGAGGAGCTTGGTGTAGCCGCGCTCGTTCGCTTCGCGCAGGGCGTCCGAGAGGTACGGGTCCCAGTTGCGGTTGCCCCACAGGACGGGCAGATCGATGTCGCGCGCGGCGAGCTCCGCCTCGAGGGCGGCCTTGAGCTCGCGGTTCTGGTCGTTGATGGGACTCACGCCCCCGAAGGCGCGGTAGTGGTGCGCGACCTCCTCGAGTCGTTCCTCCGGGATGCCGCGGCCGCGGGTGACGTTCCGAAGGAACGGGATGACGTCATCCTGTCCTTCGGGTCCGCCGAAGCTCGCGAGCAGGATCGCGTCGTAGGCGACCGGGGTCTCGACGTGCTCGGGGCCGTCAGCGGCAGCCGGCGTGGCGGCGCGCACGGCGGTCACGAGAGCACCTCCGCGACCTCGTCGAAGCCGATGAGCCGGCCCGTGAAGAACGGGACCTCTTCTCGCACATGGCGACGGGCCTCGGTCGCGCGCAGGTGCCTCATGAGGTCGACGAGATCGACCGGGTCGTCGGCTTCGAGTGCGAGCAGCCACTCGTAGTCGCCGAGCGCGAAGCTCGCGACGGTGTTCGACTGCACCTGCGGGTACTCGCGACCCTTCAGGCCGTGGTCGGCGAGCATCGCGCCGCGCTCGGCGGCGGGCAGGATGTACCACTCGTAGCTGCGCACGAACGGGTACACCGTCACCCAGCCCTTCGGGCCGAGTCCCTGCGAGAAGGCGGGCGCGTGGTCGCGGCTGAACTCCGCGTCGCGGTGGACGCCGAGGGCGTTCCACGTCGGAAGGAGGGGCGCGAGCTCGGCGCTGCGTCGCAGGGAGCGGAGGTCGGCCTGCAGCCCCTCGGCCGTGTGACCCGTGAGCCACAGCAGCAGGTCGGCGTCGGCGCGCAGGCCCGAGACGTCGTAGACGCCCCGCAGGCTCTCGACGCGGGCTGCCGCGTCGGCGAGCGACGGGCCGTCGGATGCGACGGCGTGCGGGTCGCGCCGGAGCACGGCGAACAGGGTGAAATGATCTGTCGCGGAAGTCACCCCTCCATCCTCCCCCGGATCTCGAGGTCGAGGCGAACTCAGGGCGTCTCGAGCAGCCCGGCGGCGATCCGTTCGGCGTGCGCGACGACCGCGGCGAGCCCCGTTCCGGATGCGCCCTCTCCGACCTCGGCGACGTCGTCGCCGTATGGACGCACCCCGCGGGCCCACGTGCGCACGGCCGAATCGAGGACCGCGCCGACACGGACGCCGAGAAGGGCTTCGGCATCCTTCGTCGCCTGCTCCACCGGATCCCGGGGATCGCCGTCGTACGACAGACGGACGGCGTGCCGATCCGGCAGCGCCTCGGCGATCCAGGCCCACTTCGCGCTGAGATGGGTGAGGGCGCGCGCCCTGACGCCGGGCGCCCCGGCGGCGACGAGCAGCCCCGTGCCGCGCGGCACCGCGTCGAGCGCCGGCGCGTCGACCACGAGCGTCACGAGGGTGAGTCGGCGCTGATCGCGGGCGGGCTCCGCGAAGGCGCGGACGACAGCGCCGTCGATGCGCTCCCCGTCGGCGACGACCCCGTCGGGCCGCATCGGTCCGACATCGACTCCCGTGCGGATGTCGACCCCGAGCCGGCCGGCA
Source organism: Microbacterium sp. (assembly GCF_051860965.1). Lineage (GTDB taxonomy): Bacteria > Actinomycetota > Actinomycetes > Actinomycetales > Microbacteriaceae > Microbacterium. The sequence goes on along the minus strand of NZ_JBIMKU010000003.1, from coordinate 347,919 downwards.
TCCTGCACGAGCGCCGTCACGAGCCGATGCATGCCGCCACGCAGGCCGCCCACCTGCGACCCGGCGGGAGCCTGGGCGTGGAGCGCGCGCACGGCGCCGGCGAGGGAGCCTCGGGCCGCGAGCTCCGACCGCAGGCGCGGAGACGCGGTGTCGACGGGAAGATCGCGGGGCTCCTTCGAGTGCACGCCGCGCACGATCGGAGCGACGAGCCCCTCGGCGACGCCCGCGCCCATGCGGGTGCGCACGAGATCGTCGAGGGAGGCGGCATCGCGCCCCACCCGCGCCGGCAGCAGGCGGTCCGCCCACGCGCGCAGTGCGCCACGACGGCCGATGGCGCGGACGACGTCGGCGGCGAGGGGATGCCCCGGGATGCCGAGCACGCCGGTCGCGGGGAGCGGAACCGCGGTGCCGTCGGCGCGGTGCAGCCACGCGGACGCCCGCGAGGGGACGACGAGATCCGCGCCGAGCCCGAGCTCCTGCGCGAGGGCCGCGACCGCTCCTCCGCGGGTCGCATAGGACTCCGCGGCCGCGTCGAGCTCGATTCCCGCGATCGGCAGCGGCACGACCTGGCCGCCGAGGTGGTCGGCACGTTCGAGCAGCACGACCCGCGCGCCGCCGAGCGCGAGGCGACGCGCCGCGACCAGACCCGCGACGCCCCCGCCGACGACGATCGCGTCAGAGGCCATGCACGAGCTCGACGATGCGCGTCAGGGCATCGGGGTCGGTCTCGGGCGGCACGCCGTGACCGAGGTTCAGGATGTGCGCGGGCGCCTCCGCGCCGCGCGCGACGACGTCGAGAACGTGCTTCTCGAGAACGCGCCACGGCGCGCCGAGGAGGGCGGGATCGATGTTGCCCTGCAGCGGCTTGGTTCCGCCGAGCCGTCGGCTTGCCTCGTCGAGCGGCAGGCGCCAGTCGACCCCGACCACATCCGCACCGACGGTGGCCGCGGCATCGAGCATGTCGCCCATTCCGAGACCGAAGTGGATGCGGGGCACGTCGAGTCCGCGCAGGTGATCGAACGCGCGGCGCGAGTGCGGCGCGACGCGGCGGATGTAGTCGTCGCGGGACAGCGAGCCCGCCCACGAGTCGAAGAGCTGCACGACGCTCGCCCCGGCGAGCACCTGGGCTTTGAGGAACGCGCCCGTGACGTCGGCACACCAGTTGAGCAGCGTCGCCCAGGTCTGCGGATCCGTGCGCATGAGGGCACGAGCCCGCAGCTGCTCCTTCGACGGGCCGCCCTCGATGAGGTAGCTCGCGAGCGTGTACGGGGCTCCGCCGAAGCCGATGAGCGGCGTCGGGCCGAGCTCGGCCACCGTGAGCGCGACCGCCTCGGTGATCGGGGCGAGCGCGTCCGGATCCATCGGGCGCAGCGCCAGGACATCGGAAGCGGTGCGGATCGGGCTGTCGATCACGGGGCCTCGACCGGCCACGATGCGCACGTCGACGCCCGCCAGCAGGACCGGGACGACGATGTCGCTGAAGAAGACCGCGGCATCCACACCGTGCCGGCGCACCGGCTGCAGCGTGATCTCGGACGCGAGCTCGGGCGTCAGGCAGGAGTCCAGCATCTCGGTCCCGGCCCGGCTCGCACGGTACTCGGGCAGCGAACGCCCGGCCTGCCGCATGAACCAGACGGGCGGCGAGCTCTGCCGCTCTCCCGTCGCGGCGCGCACGAGGGGTGCGGAGGTCGTCCGACCGTCGCGCAGCGGGTGGGTCTCGGGCAGGGCGATCACGTCGGGAAGCACTCCACCAGGCTACGACGCGCGGCGCACCCGGCGACCGCCCTCGGAGGCTCCGGGTAGACTCGGCGGGTGCTGTTCTGTCTGACGGCGAATCATCGCAACACCGAGTTCGACGTTCTCGACCGCATCTCGCGGGTCGCGACGTCGACCGCCGCAGACCTCACGAACACTCACTCCTTCGTCCGCGGAGCCGTCGTGCTGGCGACCTGCAACCGCTTCGAGGCCTACCTCGAGATCGACGAGCCTCTCACCGGCGGTGCGGCTCTCGCGCGAGAAGCCGTCCTCGATGTCCTGCGGGGTCCCGCGGGCGACGACGCCGACGCGCTGCGCGCATCGGCGGTGAGCCTCGCCGGCGATGACGTCGTGCGCCATCTCTTCGCCGTGAGCTCGGGCCTCGAGTCGATGGTGGTGGGCGAAGAGGAGATCAGCGGCCAGGTGCAGCGCGCGCTCGTCGCGGCGCGCGAGGTCGGCACGACGAGCACCGAGCTGGAGCGGGTCTTCCAGCGCGCGGCGCATGCGACGCGCTCGGTCCGCGCGAAGGCGGACGTCGCCGCGGCGGGTCGCTCGCTCGCGCGGATCGCCCTCGACCTCGCGGACTCGCGCGTGACCGACTGGGCCACCGTCCGCGTGCTGCTCGTCGGCACGGGTCAGTATGCGGCGACCACGATCGCGGCCCTCCGCGCACGGGGCGCCGGCGACGTCCGCGTCTACTCGTCGACGGGCCGCGCCGAGCAGTTCGCCGCGAAGTACGGCATCCGTCCGCAGCGCGACCTGCGCGAGGCGATCGGCGACGCCGACATCGTCATGACCTGCACGGCGCGGTACACCGTGACCCCCGACGACATCCCCGACACCGCTCGGCGCCTGATCATCGACCTCGGCCTGCCCCGCAACGTCGACCCTCGCGTGGCCGACGTCCCGGGTGTCGAGCTGCTTGACCTCGAGCTCATCGGTCGCCACGCATCCCTCCCCGAACTCGGCCCCGGCCTGCACGAAGTGGTCGGCTCGGCCGCCGCCGTGTTCACCGCGGAGCGGGATGCCGCACCCGCCATCGTCGCGCTGCGCGCACACATCCAGTCGGCGCTGGATGCCGAGCTCGACCGCGTGCGCGCCCGCGGCGGCGACGCGCGGACCGAGGCATCCCTGCGTCATCTCGCCGGCGTGCTGTCGCACACCCCGTCCGTCCGCGCACGCGAAGCGGCAGCCGACGGACGCCTGCGCGAGTTCGAAGCCGCCCTCGAGACGGTGTTCGGCGTCGAGGTCGACACCTCCTCCGCCGAGGACGGCTTCGAGGGGCTCGCGGCGGTCTGAGGTCAGACCCTGGCCCGGCGGATCACGATCGCGCCGGCTGCGAGCAGCAGGCCCGCACCGATCATGGCCCAGATCGACCCGATGCCGTCCCCGCCGGTGAGCGGCAACTCCGGGATCCCGGGCTTCTCGGGAACGCTGGGCACCTCGACGATCGTCGTCTCGTGCGCGAGTCCGCACTCGCCCTGATCGAGCAGGATCGCCTCCGCCGAGGCATCCGCCCGCCACCAGAGGTACTCGATGCTGTAGTGAGCGCCTGCGGACACCGGACGGATGCCGGGCGAGACGTACTCGCCGGCCGCCGCGACCGCGACGGGCTCGGTCGAGGTGTCGCCGACGAGCGTGTCAGCCGTGCACGACCCGATCGGCTCGACGCCGGGCAGCGCCTCGTACAGCTCGAACGTGACGAACGTCTCGCCGATCGCAGGCACGGGTCCCGAGACGATCGCGACGTCGTGGACGAGCTCGCCGAGGACGATCGTCTCGGGTGCCCGCGAATCCACCGTCGGCGCGGGGGCGCTCGTGAGCTCGCTCGCGATGCCGCACTCGCTCGTCATGATCTCGGCTCCATCGACGTCGAACGCGCGGTGCTGCCACGCGTACTCGCCGAACGCGGGCACCGAGGGCGCCGTGAAGATGTAGCGGCCGACGGCGTCGATGCGCATCGCGTCGCTCCCCCACACGAGGTTGTCGGCGATGCACGCGCCGACGACCTCGGTGCCGTCCGGCACGCGGTAGAGCGCGGTGGAGATGTCGGCGCCGCCCAGCGGCAGGACGTCCGCGACGATGACGGCGTCGGTCGCCGCACCCCCGACCTGGGCGATCTTCTGGGCTTCGGACGTGATGTTCGGCACCATCGTCATCTGCGTCTTCTCACCGAAGAGCTCCTGCCGGTGAAACGCCGCCCCGCCGTCCAGCAGTGCGACCGTCGACGCGGCCTGGTCGGCGCCGTCGATCGTCCACACAGCCGTGTAGTGGCCGGGGCCGGGCAGCTCCCAGTCCGACGCGACGCGGTAGGGCTGCGCCGGCCCGATCGCGGGGTCGCTCGTGAGGGTGAGGGCGCCCACCGGCTCGGCGTCGGCAGGAACGTCCGGCGTCGCGGACGCGGGCTGCTGCGCCGTGCGATAGACGACGGCGGATGCCTCGACGACGGCGTACGAGCCGTCCTGGGATCGCGGCCACTCGTTCTTGGACGTCGCGAAGGTCACGTGGTCGACGAAAGCGCCACCGGGGCTGTAGCGCTGCTCGACCTGCGTGGTGATGTACGGCGCGAAAGACGTCGATCGCGGCGCCGCGTCGGCGCCCTTCGCGGTGAAGGTGCCGCCGCCGCCCGGGCCGACGGTGGCCTGCTGGCCCGGCGTCTCCCACAGGTGGAGCTGCGCCGCGTAGCCCGCGCCGAAGGTCCCGGAGCCGCTGATGCGATAGCCGGACCCGTCGGAGGTCGGCGGCACGCCTCGCACGGGGTACGCGACACCCTGTCGCATTCCGGCGAGGGAGGCGCTGCCGTTCGCGGCGAAGACGCCGTTCGTGAGGGTGACCGTCCCCGTCGCGGCCGTCCCGTTCATCCGCACGGTGCCGAGGAAGTCGTTCGCGGGATCGGTCGTGAACGCCAGCGCGCCGCTGCCGCTGGAGTTGCCGGCCGTGACCCCCGCGACGGAGTTCACCAGATACCGTGCGTGACCCTGGACCTCCGCGACGACCGCCGGGCCGACCAGTCCGACGAGCTTGTAGTTGATGAAGCCCTCGAGATCCACGGTGCCGTTCCATCCGCTGGAGCGATACAGCGCGCCCGGATTCGCGAGGTGCTTCACCGCGAACGACACACCCGACGCGACGGCGTTGTTCGACGTCTGGCCGTTGAGAGTGACGATTCGATTGATCTTGGCAGCGATGTCCGCCGTGATGACGGCGTGTCCGAACGGGCTCAGCGAGCCGATGACGGAGTGGAATCCCGCCGATGTCGTGGCGCCCGTCGGATTCGCCGCACCCGGGACGATGCAGTAGACGAGCGAGCCGTCCGGCGCGACGAACGCGCCCTCCCAGCCGATCTCGCTGCCCGGCCAGCTGCCGTATCCCGGCCCCTGCATCGCGGCCTGCGCACCCTGCGGCCCCATGACGACGGCGCCGACCGACACGATCGCCGCTGCCATCACCGCCCCGATCACGCGCAGCATCCATCGCCGGATGCCTCCGATCCGATCCCCCTGCATGACTTCTTCCCTTCGTCGTCTTCTCGGATCGACGGTAGGAAGGGACGGACAGGCGACCGCGCCCCCGGCGGCGCAGGCAGTATGGGAAGGCCGGGACTTGCGTACTCCCGGCCGCCGTCTCCGTGGCTTCAGGCCGTGGCGCGCGCAGCCGCCAGCACCTGCGGATCCGTCGTCGGCAGGCGGCAGGCGAAGTCCCGGCAGTCGTACGCCACCGCGAGATCGCCGTGCATGGTCTTGAGCGCGAAGAGCTCGAAGCCCCGATCCGACCACGCGTCCGCCTGCGCGGGGGTCGCCACGACGACGACGTCGGCGTCGAGGCCGACGGCGGTCCGGGCGAGAGGATCGTCCCGGTCGGTCGCGATCACGACGACCTGGCGCGGCGGGGTGATGAGCTGCGCCGCGGTCCGCAGCAGCGCTCCGTGCGCGAACGGCTGTGCGAGTGCGCCCGCCGTGTGCGCGGCCACGAGCCGTTCCGCGCGGGCCCGGTACGGCTCTCCTGCACCCAGTCTCCACAGCGCCAGGGCGGCGTCGGCGAGAGCCGCCGGACCCGAGGGCTCGTCACCGTCGGATGCGGCATCGGGCGCACCGACGCCCTGCGCCGCGAGGACGGGATCGCCGCCTCCCGGCGGACCCTCGTCCGTGCAGGCGTCGACGAGTTCGCGCGCTCGGGCGGCATAGGCGACCTCGCCGGTCGCGACGGCCAGCGCCACCAGCCCTCCCGCGAACTGGCCGTAGTCGGCCAGCGTCGCGACGGCACGCGAGGGGATCTCGTCGAGCGATGCGCGCACGAGGACGCCGTCGCCCGTCGTGTTCGCTTCGATCACGGCATCCGCCGCCCAGCGCGCCGACTCGATCCAGCCGGGTGCGCCGAGCCGCACGCCGGCACGCGCGAGCGCTCCGATCGCGAGGCCATTCCACCCGGTGACGATCTTGGCGTCGACAGCGGGCGGCTCCAAGCCCTCGCGATCGCGCCTTCGGTAGTAGCCGCCTTCACTGCGCTCACCGTCGATCCACGACTCCGAGTCCTGCGCCGCACCGAATCCACCCGACGGCTGCTGGAGCACCTCTATGAGGAACCCTGCGATTCCGCGGGCCGACTCCTCGTCGGCCTCGGCGACGGCGACCTCGAGAAGCTGCGCGTTGTCGGTCAGCATCCGCTCGTAGTGCGGCACGGTCCAGTCCCGGCGCGTCGCGTAGCGGAAGAAGCCGCCCTCGACCGGGTCGCGCAGCTCCGAGGCGGCCATCGCCGCGAGCGCCCGCCGTGCGACGAGCGATGCGTCGCCGGCGACGCTCGTCTGCAGGAAGCGGAGCGCCGTCGCAACGGGGAACTTCGGCCCGTCCGTCGCGCCGAAGCCCCCGAATTCGCGATCCTCGCGGTCGGCGATGGCAGCGGCAGCGGTCGCGAGCTCGTCGGGGGTGGGGATCGTGCGGACCGGGGATGCCGCGGCCCGCACCTCGGCGAGCGCGTCGAGGATCGCCGCCCCCGTGCCGTCGACCTGGTCGCGGCGCTCGGTCCACGCCTCGCGCACGGCCGCGAGCACCTGCCGGAAGGCGGGGATGCCGCCGCGCGGCTCGGGCGGGAAGTACGTGCCCGCGAAGAACGGGCGCCCTTCCGGTGTCGTGAAGACCGTGAGCGGCCAGCCCAGGCTCGGAGTGAACGCGGCCGCCGCTGCGAGGTACGCGGCGTCCACCTCGGGATGCTCCTCCCGGTCGACCTTGATCGCGACGAAGCCGGCGTCGATCTCGGCGGCGGTCGCGGCGTCGGCGAACGACTCGCGCGCCATGACGTGGCACCAGTGGCACGTCGAGTAGCCGATCGAGACGAGCACGGGCACGTCGCGCCGCCGTGCTTCGGCGAACGCCTCGGCACCCCACGCGAACCACGCGACGGGGTTGCCCGCGTGAGCGCGCAGGTACGGACTCGAGGATGCCGCGAGACGCTCGTTCACGCGTCCCACGCTACGGCCTACCAGGTCGCGACGTACTCCGACGACCGGACCGCGGATGCCTGCTCGACGAGCGGGAGCGACCGCGAGACGGCCTGGTCGATGCGGGCGCGCACGGCTTCGGAGGTCAGGACGCCGGCGGTGAAGTCGGTGTCGGACGCGTACACGCCGACGGGGAGCGTCAGCGCCTGGAAGAAGCCGAACAGCGGACGCAGCTGGTGCTCGAGGATGAGCGCGTGGCGCTCGCCGCCGCCGGTCGCCGCCAGGATCACGGGCGTGCCGACGAGTGCGTACTGGCCGACGAAGTCGAAGAGGTGCTTGAACAGGCCGGTGAACGACGCCCGGTAGACGGGGCTCGCGGCGATGAGCAGATCCGCCGACTCGATCGCCTGCAGCGCATCCTCGACCTCCGGTCCCGCGTCTTCGCGGCGCAGGGCGCCCGCGAAGCCGGGACCGAGAGCCGTCAGCTCGATGAGACGGGCATCGACCTCGGTGCGGCCGGCGACCTCGTCGATGAGCTCTCGCACGAGGGCCGTCGTCTTGCTCGGCTCATGGAGAGAGCCCGAGACTCCGACGACGCGCAGCGGTGTGGTGGCCATGCTCCGAGGCTAGGCGCGCTGCCCGGCCCCGCGCCGGTGAACCGACACGGGGCGTCATACGCGTCAGTTCACTTCGGTGGGGTGTGCGCTCACACGACCGGAACCGTCGCCCGGGTCGAGCGCGTCTATGGCGGCCATCTCGGCGTCCGACAGCGTGAAGTCGAAGATCTCGAGGTTCTCCTTCAGTCGATCGCGGTTGACCGACTTCGGGAACACGATGTTGCCCTTCTGGATGTGCCAGCGCAGCACCGCCTGGGCCGGGGTCTTGCGGTGCGCGGCTGCGGCGTCGTGCACGGCGGGGGTGCCGAAGAGGTCGTACTTGCCCTGTCCGAGAGGGCCCCATGCCTCGATGTGCACGCCCTTGTCGGTGCACCACTCGACGATGTCGCGCTGCTGGTACGCGGGGTGCAGCTCGATCTGGTTGACCGCGGGCAGCTTCCCCGTCTCGGCCTCGAGCCGCTCGAGATGCTCGACGAGGAAGTTCGAGACGCCGATGGAGCGGATGGATGCCGTGTCGCCGAGCGCGATGAGCTGCTTCCACGCGTTGACGAACTGGTCGTTCGCGGGAGCGGGCCAGTGGATGAGGTACAGATCGACGAACTCGAGCTGCAGCTTGGTCAGGCTCTCTTCGAGCGCCGTCGCCACCTCGGCCTGCCGGTCGTTCCACACCTTGGTGGTGATGAAGAGCTCGTGACGCGGGATGCCGCTCGCCGCGATCGCGCGGCCCACGCCCTCCTCGTTGCCGTAGATGGCGGCCGTGTCGATGTGGCGGTAGCCGAGCTCGAGAGCTTCGGTCACGACCCTCTCGGTATCGGCGGGCGGCACCTTGAAGACGCCGTAGCCGAGCTGCGGGATGTCGTAGCCGGAGTTGAGGGCGATGCGCGGAACGTCGGAGAGGTGCTCCGCCTTGACGTCCGCCCGGTGGTCTGCGTGGTGCTCTGCCATGCGTCAAGCCTAGAACCCGCCGCCTCCCGGGGGCGCGGCGGGATACGATCGAAGGCTATGTCTGCGATCGAACCCGTCATCTCGTACCCGCCGGAGCTGCCCGTCAGCGCCGCGCGCGACGAGATCGCCGACGCGATCGCGCATCACCAGGTCGTGATCGTCGCGGGCGCGACGGGGTCGGGCAAGACGACGCAGCTTCCGAAGATCTGCCTCGAGCTCGGTCGCACGAGCATCGCGCACACGCAGCCGCGCCGCATCGCGGCGCGCACGATCGCCGAGCGCATCGCGGAAGAGGTCCAGGTGCCGCTCGGCTCGGCCGTCGGCTACAAGGTGCGCTTCACCGACAAGGTGTCCGCCGATACGCGGGTCGCGCTCATGACCGACGGCATCCTCCTCAACGAGATCCACCGCGACCGGCTCCTGCGTCGCTACGACACGATCATCGTCGACGAGGCCCATGAGCGATCGCTCAACGTCGACTTCCTCCTCGGGTACCTCCACCGCATCCTGCCGAAGCGTCCCGACCTCAAGCTCATCATCACGAGCGCGACGATCGACCCCGAGAGCTTCGCGCAGCACTTCTCGGACCGCGACGGCCGGCCGGCGCCGATCGTCGAGGTGTCGGGGCGCACCTACCCCGTCGAGATCCGCTACCGCTCGTCGGTCGTCGACCAGGGCGACGGCGAGGCGAGACGCGGCGCGCGGGTCGACGACACCGACGACGTCGACGGCATCACCGCCGCCCTGCGCGAGCTCGATCGCGAGCCCGCGGGCGACGTGCTCGTCTTCCTTCCGGGCGAGGCCGAGATCCGGGATGCCGCGGATGCCGTGCGCGGCATGTACGCGAAGGATGCCGCACCCACCGAGGTCCTGCCGCTCTACGGGCGGCTGAGCGCCGCCGAGCAGCACCGCGTCTTCGAGCGATCGAGCGTCCCGGGCGTGCGACGGCGCGTCATCCTCGCCACGAACGTCGCCGAGACGAGCCTGACCGTGCCGGGCATCCGCTACGTCGTCGACACCGGCACCGCGCGCATCTCCCGCTACAGCAACCGCACCAAGATCCAGCAGCTGCCGATCGAACCGGTGTCGCAGGCATCGGCGCAGCAGCGCTCGGGGCGCGCGGGCCGCACGAGCGACGGCATCGCCATCCGCCTGTACTCCGAAGAGGACTTCGCCGGCCGACCGGAGTTCACCGAGCCGGAGATCCTGCGCACGAGCCTGGCCGCCGTGATCCTGCAGATGCTGTCGCTCGGGTTCGGCGAGATCGCGGAGTTCCCGTTCCTCACCAAGCCCGACTCGCGCGGTGTGAAGGCGGCGTTCGACCTGCTCGTCGAACTGGGCGCCGTCGACGGCTCGAGGCTGACCGACCTCGGGCGCGAGATCGCCCGTCTGCCGATCGACCCCCGTTTCGCACGGATGCTCGTCGAGGCCCGGCGCACGGGCGTCCTGCGAGACGTCCTCGCGATCATCGCCGGGATGTCGATCCAGGACGTACGGGAGCGCCCCTCCGCCGACGACCCGAAGGGCCGCGAGGCGGCGGATCGCCTGCACGCGCGCTTCGCCGACCCGACGAGCGACTTCCTCGGCATCCTGAATCTCTGGAACCATCTGCAGGAGCAGCAGGGCGAGCTCGGTTCGAGCGCGTTCCGGCGGCTCTGCCGCGCCGAGCACCTCAACTACGTGCGCGTGCGGGAATGGACCGATGTGCACCGCCAGCTCTCGCAGCTGCTCGGTCGCCCGAAGCACGACGACGGCACCGCGGATCCCGACGCGATCCACAAGGCGATCCTGTCGGGCCTGCTCTCTCACATCGGCATCCTCGACGAGCGATCGACCGCGAAGCGCGACCCGAAGCGCCCTCCCGCGGCGGAGTACCTCGGCGCGCGCGGCGCGCGGTTCTCGATCTTCCCCGGTTCCGCGCTCAAGAAGAAGCGCCCGACCGCCGTCATGGCCGCCGAGCTCGTCGAGACGAGTCGCCTGTTCGCCCGCACGGTCGCGATCATCGACCCGGCGTGGGCGGAGCCCCTGGCAGGCGACCTCGCGAAGCGCTCGCTCAGCGAGCCGCACTGGTCCAAGTCATCGGGCGCGGCATCCGTCTACGAGAAGATCACGCTCTTCGGCGTCGACATCGTGCCCCGCCGTCGCGTGCAGCTCGCGCGCTTCGACCGCCCCTTCGCGCGCGAGCTGTTCGTGCGACACGCGCTGGTCGAGGGCGAGTGGGACGTCTCGCATCTCGACAAGCGCGTGACGGCGTTCGAACGGCGCAATCTCGAGCTCCGCCGCCGTCTCGAGAAGGTCGAGGAGCGCGAGCGCCGCCGCGACATCCTCGTCGGCGACGAGGCCGTGTACCGGTTCTACGACGCGCGCATCCCGCGGGACGTCTTCGATCTGCGGTCGTTCGAGACGTGGTGGAAGGATGCCGCGGCCAAGACCCCGCGCCTGCTCGACATGTCGGAGGCCGACCTCGTCGACGAGGCGTCGCGCGGCGACGAGCGCGACTTCCCCGCGCGATGGACCCAGGGCGACCAGGTGCTGTCGCTCGCCTACCGCTTCGAGCCGGGCGCGCCCGATGACGGCGTCACCGCCGTCGTGCCCGTCGCTCTGCTCGCGCAGCTGCGCCCAGACGGCTTCGACTGGCAGGTGCCCGGCATGCGCGACGAGCTCATCACGGCCCTCCTGCGCTCGCTTCCCAAGGCGATCCGTCGCCACGTCGTGCCGGCGGCGGATTGGGCCGCGACGCTCGCGGAAGAGCTCGTGGGCCAGGGTCCCGAGTCGCACGATGGGCTCCCGCCCTCATCGCTGCTCGACGCGCTCGCCGCGCGCATCCAGCGCGTCGCCCATCAGCGGGTGTCGGCAGCGGACTTCGAGCTCGAACGCGTGCCCGGGCATCTGCTCGTGTCGTTCCGCGCCGTCGACGAGCGCGGCCGGGCGATCGGGTCGGGACGAGATCTCGCGGCCCTCCAGGCGAAGCTCGCAGACCGGTCGCGGACCGCCGTCTCGCGCTCGCTGACCGACCGCCGGGAGCCGAGACGCGGCCCCGCGGACGTCTCCCCCCGCCCGACGGCCGACGCCGGATTCGCGGAGCGGTCGGGACTCACCGACTGGTCGTTCGGCGATCTCCCCGAGGTCGTCGACTCGCGCGTCGCCGGCGGCATCGTGCGCGGCTATCCCGCGATCGTCGACGAGGGGTCCACGGTGGCCGTGCGGATCGAGGCGACACCGGATGCCGCGGCGTCCGCCACGCTCGCGGGTGCGCGCCGTCTCGTGCTCCTCGCCGTGCCATCCCCCTCCGCCTACGTGCTCGACCACCTCACGGCTCCCGAGAAGCTCGCACTCGCCGCCTCGCCGTACCCCTCGGCGCGGGCGCTCGTCGAGGACGCCCGCGTCGCCGTCGCGGACGACGTCATCGCGCGCACGGTCCCCCGCGGCATCCGCACGCGCGCGGACTTCGACGCCGCGCGCGACGCGCTGTCGGCCGTCGTCGTGGACGAGCTGTTCCGGACCGTCTCGCTGTGCGCGCGCATCCTCACCGCTGCGCGCGACGTCGAGCGCGCCGTGCGGGATCAGAACTCGCTCACACTGCTCGGTGCGCTCAACGACATCAAGGGACAGGTCGCGGGGCTCGTGCACCCGGGGTTCGTCGCGCGCACGGGTACGGCGCGCCTGGCGCAGCTCCCCCGGTATCTGCGGGGCGCGCTCGACCGCACGCGGCTCCTCGCCGACAACCCCGGCCGCGATCGCCAGAGGATGACGGAGTTCGAGCGCGCCGCGGCGCTGTACGCCGACGCGGGAGGAGTCATCCCGGTCGCGGCGGGAGCCCCGGCATCCCTCGTCCACACCCGATGGCTGCTCGAGGAGTACCGCATCAGCCTCTTCGCGCAGACCCTCGGCACGGCCGAGCCCGTCTCGCTCCAGCGCATCCAGAAGGCGCTGCGGGAATAGCCGACACGCGCGCGGTACTTTCGTCAGCATGGCTCAAGCGATCGTCTACACCGAGTTCGGCGGACCCGAGGTCCTGCACCTGACCGAGATCCCCGCCCCCGTCCCCGGCACCGGCGAAGTGGCGATCCGCGTCGAGGCGGCGGGCGTCAATCCGATCGATGCGAAGCTCCGCAAGGGCCTGCGCGCATCCGACCCCATCACGGCGCCGCGACGCGTGGGGGCGGACGGCGCCGGTGTCGTGACCGCCGTCGGCGAGGGCGTCGACGGCTTCCGCGCCGGTGACGCGGTCGCATTCTCCGGCGCCTCGGGCGCGTACGCGACCGACATCGCCATCGCGGCGGACAGGGTGCATCCCCTTCTTCCGGGCGTGACGTCCGCGCAGGGCGCGGCCCTGGGCATCCCGATCGGCACGGCATACCAGGTGCTGCGCTCGCTCGACGTGGGCAGCGGCGACACGGTGCTGCTGCACGGCGGTTCGGGCTCGGTCGGCCAAGCGGCGATCCAGTTCGCCGTCCTCTGGGGTGCGACAGTCGTCGCGACGACGTCCGAGCGGCGTGCGGATCGCGTCCGCGAGCTCGGTGCGATCGCCGTGCCCTACGGCGACGGACTCGCCGACCGCGTGCGCGCCGCCGCGCCGCAGGGTGTGACCGTCGCCGTCGATGCCGCCGGCACCGACGAGGCCATCCACACCTCGCTCGAACTCGTGGCCGACAAGGCGCGGATCGCGACTCTCGTGCGTGGGCGGGATGCCGCGGGCTTCGGCATCCGCGCCTTCTCCGGCGGCGGACCGAAGCCCCTGACGGCGCAGGAGCTCGCCTGGCGCGCGGAGGCCGTCCCCGTCACGCTCGCGCTGCTGGCGGTCGGACGCTTCTCGATCGAGCTCGGCGCGTCGTACGCGCTGGCCGACGCCGCCGAAGCGCACGCGGCCGTCGAGGCCGGGGCGGACGGCAAGGTCACCCTGACGCCGACCGCGTAGGCGGGGGCCCGGGTTCGATTCGACGCCCGCGCGTCAGCTCGCCGAGAGCCCCGCGCGTCAGCTCGCCGAGAGCCCTGCGCGTCAGCTCGCCGAGAGCCCTGCGCGTCAGCTTGCCGAGAGCAGCGTCCGGTAGAAGCCGATTCCGCGCAGCCACACGTCGACGCGGATGCGCTCGTTGTGCGAGTGCAGCGCGTCGCGCTCGGCGCGCGTGAGGTGGAACGGCGTGAAGCGGTAGACGTGGTCCGAGATCGCGGTGAAGTAGCGGCTGTCGCTCGCCCCGAGCTGCAGGTAGGGGGTCGTGACGACGTCGTCGCCCAGCGACGACGACACCGCGGTGGCGATCCGCCGCCACGCCTCGCCCTTCCACGGCGACACCGGCGACGGGTCCGAGCCGTGCCGCACCTCGAGCTCGATCTCGGGATCCGCGATGACGCGGCGCGCTCGATCGGTCGCCGATGCGACCGAGTCGCCCGTCAGCAGCCGGATGTTGACGGCGGCCTTGGCAGTCGTCGCGAGCACGTTCTCGCCGGGCGCGCCGGACAGCTGCGTCGCGACGGCTGTCGTGCGCACGATCGCGTTTATCTCCGGGCCGAGCTTCGCGAAGACGGCCGTGAGCAGCGGGCCGGTGAGCGCCAGGTTCTGGAAGACGGCGCGCAGCGGCTGCGGCGCGTGGGGCGCGATCGTGGTGAGCATGGCCCGGACGGGCGCCGCGATGCGGCGGGGGAACGGATGCCGGTGCAGTCGGTCGATCGCGCGCGCGAGCCGCGCCGTCGCGGGCACGGCCGGCGGCGTCGACGCGTGACCGCCGCCTTCGCGCGCCGTGAGCCACAGCGTCATGACCCCGCGCTCGGCGACGCCGACCATGGCGGTGGGCACCGCGACCCCCGGGATGACGCCGTCGACGACCGCGCCGCCCTCGTCGAGCACGAGGGACGGGCGGATGCCGCGGCTCCTCAGCGCGTCCACCATCGCCCGCGCTCCGCCGCCGGCGGTCTCCTCGTTGTGCCCGAAGGCCAGGTAGACGTCGTGCGCGGGCTCGAAGCCCTCGGCGGCGAGCGCTTCGACGGCCTCGAGGATCGCGACGAGCGAGCCCTTGTCGTCGATCGCGCCGCGCGCGTGGATCGCGGCATCCGTCCCCTCGCCCACGATGAGCGCCTCGAACGGCGGGTGCTCCCATTCCGATTCGACGATCGGCACGACGTCCTGGTGGGCCATCAGCACGAGCGGGGACGCCCCGTCCTTCCCCTTCCAGCGGTAGAGCAGCGAGTGGCCGTCGACGAGCTCGCGCTCGAGCACGCGGTGCGTGTGCGGGTAGAGGCGCTCGAGCGCCGCGCGGAACTCCGAGAACCGCACCCAGTCGACCTCCGCCTCGTCGGCGTGCGAGACGGTCGGAATGCGCAGGAGCTCGCGGAAGCGATCGACGGGCGATGTCACCCGACGAGCCTACGTCGGCGCTAGCCTCGGAGGATGACTGGACTTCGATGGGGCATCCTCGGCCCCGGTGGCATCGCCCGAGCCTTCGCGAGCGACCTGCGGACCGCAGGACTCGACCTCGTCGCCGTGGGATCCCGCAGCGCCGACACGGCGAGCGCCTTCGCCGCCGAGTTTGACGTGCCGCACGTGCACGACTCGTACGAGAAGCTCGTCGCCGACCCTGAGGTCGACATCGTGTACATCGCGACGCCGCATCCGTTCCATGCCGAGCAGGCGGTCCTCGCGCTCGAAGCCGGCAAGCACGTGCTCGTCGAGAAGCCGTTCACGATCAACGCGGAGGAAGCGGCGCGCGTCCGCGACGTCGCCCGCGCGAAGGGCCTCCTGGCGATGGAGGCGATGTGGACGCGGTACCTGCCGATGATGGTCCGCGTGCGCGAGATCATCGACGAGGGCACTCTCGGCGACATCCGCGCCGTGACGGCCGACCATACGCAGAAGATCTCCCGCGATCCGGGCCACCGCCTCAACGCCCTCGAGCTCGGCGGAGGTGCCCTCCTCGACCTCGGCATCTATCCCGTCTCCTTCGCGTGGGACGTCCTGGGCGAGCCGGCCTCGGTCTCGGCCGCAGCGGTGCTCGGCGAGACGGGCGCCGACGCCGAAGTCGCGACGATCTTCACGTACGCCTCCGGCGCGATCGCGACGACGCTGTCGGCCGCCCACTCGGCGGGCCCCAACACGGCGCACGTGATCGGGACCGAGGCGCGCATCGACATCGACCGCGTCTGGTACAACCAGACGTCGTTCCGGGTCGTCGCCCCCGACGGCTCGGTGCTCGAGTCCTACGACGCGAAGATCGACGGGCGCGGGATGCAGTACCAGGCCCTGGCCGCCGAGCGGTACGTCCTCGACGGATCGCTCGACAGCGGCATCCTCCCCCTCGACGAGACCGTCGCCATCATGAAGACCCTCGACGACGTGCGCGCGATCATCGGCGTGCGCTACCCGACGGAGGGCTGAGATGCCCGATCTGCAGAATCCGCGCGTCGCCGTCTACCTCGACTTCGACAACATCGTCATGAGCTGGTACGACCGCGTCCACGGGCGCAATTCGTACTCGCGCGATCGGCAGCGGATCGCCGAGAGCCCCGACGACCCCGAGATCGTCGAGCGCCTCTCGGCCGCGACGATCGACGTGGGCGCGATCATCGACTTCGCGGCGTCGTTCGGCACGCTCGTGCTGACCCGCGCCTACGCCGACTGGTCGTCTCCCGTGAACGCCGTCTACCGCTCACAGCTCGTGGCGCGCGCCGTCGATCTCGTGCAGCTCTTCCCGGCCGCCGCCTATGCGAAGAACGGCGCCGACATCCGTCTCGCCGTCGACACGGTCGAGGACATGTTCCGCCTCCCCGACCTGACGCACGTCGTCATCGTCGCGGGAGACAGCGACTACGTGCCGCTCGCGCAGCGATGCAAGCGGCTCGGCCGGTTCGTCGTCGGTGTCGGCGTCGCCGGCTCGACGGCGAAGTCGCTCGCCGCCGCATGCGATCAGTTCGACGCGTACGACGCTCTCCCGGGCGTCAAGATGCCCGCACAGGCGAAGGTCGAGACGCCCACGCGGTCGCGCTCGCGCAAGAAGACGGCCGACCCCGAGGCCGAGCTGCTCGATCGCGCGCTGCGCCTCGAGAGCGACAAAGAAGGTGGCGACTGGCAGCACGCGTCGGCGGTCAAGAGCCTGATCCGCCGCCTGGATCCGTCGTTCAGCGAGAAGGCGCTCGGATTCAAGAGCTTCACCGACTTCGTCAAGGCGCACCCGGGCGTCGCCGAGGTCGACGAATCGACGAACATCGTGCTGATCAGGCTGGTCCCCGCACAGCGGTAGCGACGTCAAGTACCATGGCGCCATGGCACGCCGCCTCTCCCAGCCGGGCTCGCAGACCTCGCTCCGCGAGGCGAACCGCGCGCGCGTCGTCGAGTCGCTCAAGCGCCACGGCCGGCTGACGCAGGTCGAGCTCGCCGGCAGCACGGGCCTGTCGCCCGCGACGGTGTCCAACATCGTGAAGGAGCTCACGGCATCCGGACTCCTCCACACGTCCTTCACGTCGCGCAGCGGTCGGCGCGCGACCCTCGTCTCCCTCGCGCGGCAGCTCGGTCTCGTGGCCGGCGTCCACTACAGCGCACGACAGCTGCGGATCGCGATCGCCGACGCGACGCGCACCGTCGTGACCCAGACATCCCTCCCGCTCCCCCTCGATCACCGGCACGACGCCGAGCTCGATCGCCTCAGCATCCTGCTCGCCGACCTCATGGAGTCTCTCGGCGGCAGCGTCGCCGACCTGCTCGCGGTGGGTCTGGCCCTCCCCGCGCCGATCGATCCGCGCACGGGCATGGTGTCGACTCCGGGTCTGCTGCGCGGCTGGGAGGGGGTGGATGTCGCGGCGAGTCTCACCGCGCGCATCAACCGGCCCGTCCACGTCGACAGCGAAGCCAACCTCGGCGGCCTCGCCGAGGCGCGCGAGGGCAGCGCCCGGGCCGTGTCGTCGTCGGTCTACATCCGGGTCGGACACTCGATCAGCGCCGGACTGGTGGTCCGCGGCGACCTCTTCCACGGCGTCAACGGCAAGGCCGGCCAGATCGGCCACGTGACGCTCGACGAGAACGGCCCGATCTGCCGCTGCAGCAACCGCGGCTGCCTCGAGTCCTACGCGGGCGGGCCCGCGCTCCTCTCGCTCTTCCCGCCGCAGGACGGCATGCGCCGCATCGGCGACCTCCTGCAGTCCGCAGAGGCCGGCGACGGCAGCTCGCGCCGCGTGATCGCCGACGCAGGTCGGCACATCGGCGTCGCCGCCGCGAGCCTGTGCAACCTCTTCGACCCGGAGCTCATCGTCGTCGGCGGCGAGCTGGGCCTCGCGGGCGAGATCCTCATGGCGCCCATGCGGCACTCGCTCGAGCGCTCGGCCCTCGCCGGTCCGGGCGGACTCCCCGAGATCGTCGGAGCGTCGTTCGGCGAATGGGCCGAGACCCGCGGCGCGATCGCGGTCGCCCTCGAACACGTGACCGTCGAAGCCGACGCGCTCTCGCACACGGCGTAGGTCGCCGTGGCACTCTCGGCGTCGATGCGACGCTTCCTCCGGCGGGCGACCGCGACGCTCACGGCGCTCGGGCTCCTGGCGAGCGCGCTGACCGCGTGCACGACCACCCCCACCGGCACCGAGGGCACGATCGCCCTCCTCCTGCCCGACGCCAAGACCGCCCGCTACGAGACGTTCGACCGGCCGTTCTTCGAGGCCCGCGTCGCCGAGCTCGGCGACTACCGCGTGCTGTACTCGAATGCCGATCAGGATGCCGCGAAGCAGCAGCAGCAGGCGGAGTCCGCTCTGACCTCGGGCGCCGGCGTGCTGGTGCTCGATCCGGTCGACGTCGCGGCGGCCGTGTCCATCGTGACGGCGGCGAACGAGAGAGACGTGCCGGTCGTGTCGTACGACCGTCTCGTCGCGGGGGGAGAGCTCGCCTACTACGTCTCCTTCGACAACGAGAAGGTCGGCGTCCTGCAGGCGACGGCCTTCACCGAGGCGCTCGACGCGCGCGGAGACCGCACGGGCGGCATCCTGATGGTCAACGGATCGCCCACCGACAGCAACGCGACGAGCTTCGCCGTCGGCGCGCACAGCGTGCTCGACGAGACGAGGCTCCGGATCCTCGCGGAGTACGCGACACCCGATTGGAGCCCCGACAAGGCGCAGTCCTGGGTCGCCGGCCAGATCGCGCAGTACGGCGACGAGATCGTGGGCGTGTACGCCGCGAACGACGGCACCGCCAGCGGAGTCGTATCGGCGCTGAAGGCGGCGAACGTCGATCCGTGGCCGATCGTGACGGGACAGGATGCCGAGCTCACGGCGATCCAGCGGATCCTCACCGGCGACCAGTACATGACCGTCTACAAGGCGATGAAGCCGCAGGCGGAGCTCGCGGCGGAGGTCGCCGTCGCCCTCCTGCACGGCGAAGAGGTCACGGCCCCGATGGAGATCGAGGGGACGCCGACGACCCTGCTCGATCCGGTGGCCGTCACGATAGACAACATCCTCGAGACGGTCGTCGCGGACGGCTTCTGGACGATCGACGACATCTGCACGCCCGACTACCGCGACGCGTGCATCACCGCCGGCCTGCTGGACGAGTGACGACGGTCGTGCGAGCGCCGGGTATCGTCGATGCGGACGACCGCCGAGGATGAGGACGTGACGATGTCGATGCCCGCACCCCGCACGGGTCGCGCACGCGAGCGCGTGCTGACGATGCGCGGCATCGGCAAGCACTTCGGCGCGGTCAAGGCGCTCTCGGGCGTCGATTTCTGGGTCGACGAGGGCGAGGTGGTCGCGCTCGTCGGCGACAACGGCGCGGGCAAGTCGACGCTCGTCAAGGTGCTGTCCGGGGTCCACGCACCCGATGCCGGCACGATCGAGTTCGACGGCGATGCGGTGGAGATCCACGCCCCCGCCGACGCGCAGGAGCTCGGCATCGCGACGGTGTTCCAGGACCTCGCACTGTGCGACAACCTCGACGTCGTGGCGAATCTGTGGCTCGGGCGCGAGCTCGTGGCCGAGGGGATGCTCGACGAGGTCGGCATGGAGGAGCGCACGTGGACGCTCCTGCGCGAGCTCTCGGCGAAGGTGCCGTCGGTGCGGATCCCCGTGGCATCCCTGTCGGGCGGGCAGCGCCAGACCGTCGCGATCGCACGCTCGCTCATCGGCGACCCGCGCGTCATCATCCTCGACGAGCCGACCGCCGCTCTCGGCGTCGCCCAGACCGCGGAGCTGCTGAACCTCATCGAGCGCCTGCGCGAGCGCGGCCACGGGGTCGTCCTCATCAGCCACAACATGGCCGACGTCATGGCCGTCGCCGACCGCGTCGTCGTGCTCCGGCTCGGCCGCAACAACGGCGAGTACAACGTCGCCGACATCACGAGCGAGACGCTCATCGCGGCGATCACGGGGGCGACCGACATCACGATGCGGCGGATGGTGGAGGATGCCGCGCGCAAGCATCCCGCTCCCCTCCCCGAGCCGGCGCCCGACGACACCCCCGCCGGGATCATCCGGCTGACCGACGGCAGGTCGAAGGACGGACGCGCCAGACGCGCTCCTCGCGGACGGGGCGACGCGTGACGGGCCGAGAGACGGGCACGATTCCGACGGACCCCGAGCAGAGTCTGCTGAGCCCCGAGGGCATCCGGGCATCGTTCGCCCTCCTCGTCGCGCGCGTCCGTGGCGGCGATCTCGGCTCGCTTCCGGTCGCCGGAGGGCTCGTCGTCATCTGGGCGGTCTTCCAGATCCTCAATCCCGTGTTCCTGTCGGCTCAGAACCTCGTGAACCTCACGATGCAGTGCGCCGCCGTCGGCACGATCGCCCTCGGAGTCGTGCTCGTGCTTCTCGTCGGCGAGATCGACCTCTCGGTCGGATCGGTATCGGGGCTCGCGTCCGCCGTCCTCGCGGTGACGTTCGTGCAGTTGCGGTGGAGCCTCGAACTCGCCCTCCTCGCCGCGATCGCGATCGGCTGCGCCGTGGGATTGCTGTACGGCTTCCTGTACAACCGTTTCGGCGTGCCGAGCTTCGTCATCACCCTCGCGGGTCTTCTCGGGTTCCTCGGGCTCCAGCTGTGGGTGCTCGGCGCGACGGGCTCGATCAACCTGCCCGAGTCGTCGTGGATCGTCTACTTCGCCCGGCAGCTCTACCTGCCCGCGTGGGCGTCCTACGCGATCATCGTGGTGGGGGTGGCGGCGTATGCGTGGATGCGCGTGCGACAGGCCCGGCGGCGCGCTCGCGCCAACCTCGTGAGCCAGGGCTACGTCGAGATCGGTGTGCGCGCGGGCGTCCTCCTGATCGTGCTGCTCGGCATCGCGTGGTACCTCAACCTCGACCGAGGCGTCGGCGTCATGTTCCTCTTCTTCGTCGCGCTCGTCATCGTGGCCAACGCCGCGCTCACACGCACGCGGTGGGGCCGTGCCGTCTACGCCGTCGGCGGGTCGGTCGAGGCGGCCCGGCGGGCCGGCATCCGCGTCGACCGCATCTACCTCTCCGTCTTCGCGCTGTGCTCGACCCTCGCAGCGACGGGCGGGATCCTCGCCGCTGCCAGGCTCGCGGCGGCGAACCAGAGCTCGGGCGGAGGCGACATCAACCTCAACGCGATCGCCGCGGCCGTCATCGGCGGAGCGAGCCTGTTCGGCGGTCGCGGCACGGCCTTCGCCGCGCTGCTGGGCATCTTCGTCATCCAGTCGATCTCGTCGGGGCTCGCGCTGCTCACCCTCGGCTCGTCGGTGCAGTTCATGGTGACGGGCGTCGTGCTGGTCCTCGCGGTCATCATCGATTCGCTCTCGCGCCGCAAGCGCGCAGCCTCCGGCCGCGCCTGACGTCGCTTCGCCCCGGCGTGTCGTCGCTGGCTTCATTTACCGAACGCGCTCGACGGCCTCGCCGGTGGCGAAACGATTCGAGTGATCACTGTGCGCTACGTGAGCGATCCTTGCACTGCACAATGCGCATCCGACGGGCAGGACCGACCGAACCATGAGGCCGGTTCGCGAACCCAAACCCTGCGTTGCAAAAGCGTTACGTTCAAGACTTGACGACAAGCGATCCGCTGAGCATGATCGTTGACAGCGCGATGCCGCGTCAGGGCAGACCTGGGGCTCGCATGTTCAAAGACGAAAGGCGAAACGATGAAGAAGTCTTCACTCCTCGCCGCTGCAGCCCTCACGGGTGCGGCGGCGATGCTGCTGGCCGGGTGTTCCGGATCACCCAGCACCACTCCGACCGGTGGCGGCGAGGGATCCGGCGAAGCCGGCCGCGCGTGCGTCATCCTCCCCGACGCGGCGTCCTCGCCCCGCTGGGAGAACTTCGACCGCAAGTACCTCCAGGAGGGCCTGGAGGGCGCCGGCTTCGAGGTCGACATCCAGAACGCACAGGGTGACGTCAACAAGTACTCGACGATCGCCGACCAGCAGCTCACGCAGGGCTGCGGCGTCATGCTGCTCGTGGACTACCAGGGCGCCGCCGAGGCGGTCGCCACCAAGGCCAAGGCCGAGGGCATCCCCGTCATCGCCTACGACCGTCCGTTCTCGGGCGCCGACTACTACGTCTCCTTCGACAACGTGAAGGTCGGCGAGCTCGAGGGCCAGACCGTCCTCGACGGCCTCGAGGCCGCCGGCAAGGACCCGGCGACCGCCACGGTCGTCTACATGGGTGGAGACCCGACCGACGGCAACGCCGCGATGTTCAAGGAGGGCGCCGCCAAGGTGATGGAAGCCGCAGGCATCAAGCCGGCGGCCGAGCCCACGGGCGTCTGGGACCAGGCGAAGTCGCAGACCAACTTCGAGCAGGCCCTGACGAGCCTGGGCGGCAAGGTCGACGGCGTCTGGGTCGCGAACGACACCAACGCCGCGGGCGTCATCAAGGTCCTGCAGGACAACAACCTGACCGGCGTGGCCGTGTCGGGTCAGGACGCCAACGTCGCGGGTCTGCAGAACATCCTGCTCGGCTGGCAGACCGCCACGGTCTACAAGCCGGTCAAGGACGAGGCCACGGCCGCCGTCGAGACGGCGATCGCGCTGCTCAAGGGCGAGGACGTCTCGACCGACGCGAAGCTGGACGACGGCACGCCGTACATCCAGGTCACGCCGATCCTGATCACCCAGGACAAGGTCAACGACGTCGTCGCCGCCGGCGACGCCGCCTACGACGACGTCTGCACGCCCGATGTCATGGCTGCGTGCGAGGAGTTCGGCGTCGTCGCGCCGTAATCCGCATCCGTGAGGGGGCGCCGCGTCCACGTGACGCGGCGCCCCTTTCCCACGCGAGACATCCCTCCTGCCCCACCGGGTCACCCGGGTCTACGATTCCCGTAGATCGAACCCAGATCGCAAGGAAGCGAGCATGCCAGACACGATCATCGAAACCCAGCCGATCATCCAATTGGTCGGAGTCAAGAAGTCCTTCGGCCCCGTCAGCGTCCTCAAGGGCGTCGATCTCAAGGTCTACCCCGGCAAGGTGACCGCCCTCGTGGGCGACAACGGCGCCGGCAAGTCCACCCTCATCAAGGGTCTCGCCGGCGTCCAGCCGTACGACGAGGGCGAAGTCCTCATCGACGGCGAGCACCGCGACCTGCACGCACCCCGCGACGCGTCGGGCCTCGGCATCGAGGTCGTGTACCAGGACCTCGCACTGTGCGACAACCTCGACATCGTCCAGAACATGTTCCTCGGGCGCGAGGAGCTGTCGGCCGGCACGTTCGACGAGGGCCGCATGGAGAAGGATGCCTCCGACACGCTCCGCTCGCTGTCGGTGCGGACCGTCAAGTCGGTGCGTCAGAAGGTCTCGTCGCTGTCCGGCGGCCAGCGCCAGACGGTCGCGATCGCGCGCGCCGTGCTCAAGAAGGCGCGCGTGGTGATCCTCGACGAGCCGACCGCGGCACTCGGCGTCGCACAGACCGAGCAGGTGCTCAACCTCGTGCAGCGCCTGAAGGAGCAGGGCGTCGCGGTCATCCTGATCAGCCACAACCTGGCCGACGTGTTCCAGGTCGCCGACGACATCGCCGTCCTCTACCTCGGTCAGATGGTCGCGCAGATCGATGTCGCCGACACGACCCGCGACGACGTCGTCGGGTACATCACGGGCACCAAGACCCTCGGAGGCGTCGAGCACATCGGCACGACCAACCTCCCGACTGGAGGAGCGGAATGAGCACCAACGCACCCCGCAGCAGCGCCGCCCCCGATCCGGCCGCGAGCGACCTCATCGGCAGCGGCGTCGAGGGCGGCCTCGTCGATCAGATGCGGGCGTGGTGGTCGCGCGTCCGCGGCGGCGACATGGGTGCCCTGCCGGCCATCGGCGGTCTCGTGGTGCTCGGCGTCATGTTCTCGATCCTGAGCCCGTTCTTCCTCACGGAGCGCAACTTCGCGAACCTGATGAACCAGGCCGCGACGCTCGTCGTCCTCGGCATGGCTCTCGTGTTCGTGCTGCTGCTCGGTGAGATCGACCTGTCGGCGGGTGTCACGGGCGGCGTGGGCATGGCGCTGTTCGTCATCCTCTTCGCCAAGTTCGGACTCCCCTGGCCGCTGGCCCTCCTCATCGGATTCGGGTTCGGATTCGCCACGGGCGCGCTCATAGGCTTCTTCGTCGCGAGGATCGGAATCCCGTCCTTCGTCGTGACGTTGGGTCTGTTCCTCGGATACCAGGGTCTCGCGCTGCTCATCATCGGCGACGGCGGCCTCTACCGCATCGAGGTGCCCGAGCTCATCGCGATCCAGAACGGCAACCTGCCGCCCTGGGGCGGGTGGGTCATGGTCGCGATCATGCTGATCATCTCGGCGGCGACGTCGTTCTGGGACCGCGCACGGCGCACCCGGGCGGGCGTGCCGAACCGCGCGATCTCGCTCGTGTACATCAAGCTCGCCGTCATCGCGATCCTCGGCGGCGGGGTGGTCTACATCCTCAACCAGAACCGCGGTCAGTCCGTCGTGGCGGTCGAGGGCGTGCCCATCATCGTGCCGATCGTCCTGGTGATCATCTGGCTGGGCACCTTCCTGCTCGACCGCACGAAGTTCGGCCGCTACGTCTACGCGATCGGCGGCAACGCCGAGGCAGCCCGTCGTTCCGGCGTCAAGGTCCGCTGGATCAAGTGGTGGGCGTTCGTCATCTGCTCGAGCCTCGCGGTGTTCGCGATGCTGCTCAGCGTCTCGCGCGTCGGGACGGTGGATGCCACGGTCGGCCGCGACATCGTGCTGTCGGGCGTCGCGGCGGCGGTCGTCGGCGGTGTCAGCCTGTTCGGCGGCCGCGGTCGACTCGTCCACGCGGCGATCGGCGCGCTCGTCATCGCGACGATCACGAACGGGCTCGGCCTGCTCAACCTCGGCGGCGGCATCAACCTCATGGTCACCGGCGGCGTCCTGATCCTCGCCGCGACCGTGGACGCCCTCTCGCGGCTGCGCGGCGGCGGAGCACGCACCTAGGGGCCACGGTCCCGTTCCCGTAGAACCGCCCGGTGGCGCAGTGAGCGCGGCCGGGCGGTTCTACGTCGCGGCGAGGATCTCGTCCACCCACTCGGGCACGAGGATGCTCGCAGGGCCGATCCGCACGTCGTCGAACGGCACGGCGGCCTCCGACGGCACCAGGTTGAGCTCGACCGTCCGTGCGCCGAAGGCGGTCGCGAGCGCGACGTAGCCGGCCGCCGGATAGACCTCCCCCGATGTGCCGACCGAGACGAAGACTTCGCACTCGATGACGGCCTGCTCGATCAGGTCGAGACCATAGGGCATCTCGCCGAACCACACGACATCGGGTCGCAGGGTGCGTTCGCCGCAGCGTGGGCAGGCGGGCCGGTCGAGCAGGTCGACGGACCACTCGGGCCGGGCGGCGCACGACGTGCACAGCGCGCGCCGGAGCTCGCCGTGCATGTGCACGAGGTGCCGCGTCCCCGCGCGCTCGTGCAGATCGTCGACGTTCTGGGTGACCACGAGCAGATCGGCGCCGATCACGGATTCGAGACGCGCGAGCGCCGCGTGGGCGGCGTTCGGTGCGACGGATGCCACGGCCCGCCGCCGATCGTCGTAGAACCGCAGCACGGTGTCGGGGTCGCGGGCGAAGCCTTCGGGCGTCGCGACGTCCTCGATGTCGTGCCCCTCCCACAGCCCACCGGCGTCGCGGAACGTCGCCACGCCGCTCTCGGCCGAGATGCCGGCACCGGTGAGGACGACGATCCGCGTCGTCACCGACCGGTTCCCGGAGCGCAGAAGGACAGCACGCGCGTCCAGACATCGCCGAGCGACAGCCGCGGATCGCCCTCGCGCGTCGACGGCACCATCTCGACGCGCGCGTCGGGGAGGTGATCGCGGTGCCAGGATGCCGCGGCGGCCGCGGCATCCGGATCCTTCTGTCCGTTGAGGAGCAGGGTCTTCGCCGTCACCGTCTCGAAGAGGCCTTCGGCGAGGTCGCGCTGAGCGGCCGTGTCGGGAAGGGGCACGGCGATCAGGACCAGACGGTCGACGAGGCCCGGCGACTCGGCGGCGACGCGAGCCGCCACCGCGCCGACGGCTCCGACGCCGACGAGCGCGACCGCGACATCGGGCGACTGCGCCCGGATGAGCTCGATCACGGAAGCGGTGGCGGTCTCAGCGGGCGTCTCACCGCGGTAGGCGGCGGGATCGTCGAGCTCGGCCTCGCTCAGGCCGACGGCGAGCACCCGCACATCCCGACGGGCGGTGTCGGCGGGACTCGGATCGCTCTTCGCGGTGGCGCCGTGGCGCAGCACGACGATCGTGCGGGTCGCCCCGGGCGAGCCGAAGGTCGCGGCATCCAGTGGCTCCTGCGGACTCTGCGCGCGTGTCACGTGCTCATCCTCTCTCAGCCGCGCAGGAGAGCGCGCAGCGTCTGGATCGTGTCGGCGTCGGCGGGCGGCTTGTCGGGCCGGTAGCCCTTGACGCGGGCGAACCGGAGGGCGACGCCACCGGGATAGCGGGTCGAGCGCTGCACGCCGTCGATCGCGATCTCGACGACGGTCTCGGGACGCACGTGCACGGCGTGGGCGCTGCGGTGCGTCTCGATCGTCGGGAAGTGCTCGGTCTGCCACCGCAGCAGCGCATCGGTGAGCCCCTTGAACGTCTTGCCGACCATGACGAACTCGCCGGGTGCGCCGAACTCGCCCGCGGCATCGAGTGCGCCCAGGTGCAGATTCGAGAGCTGGCCCGAGCGCCGGCCGGACCCCCATTCGACGGCGAGCACGACGAGATCGTAGGTGAGGACGGGTTTGACCTTGATCCAGGACTTCCCGCGCCGGCCCGCCGTGTAGGTCGACGCGACGCCCTTCACGACGACCCCCTCGTGGCCGGCGGCGAGCGCGTCGCGAGACAGCTGCTCCGCTGCGGCGGGATCGCCCGTCACGATCCCCGGCATGCGCCACTCCCCCGCGATGCGCTCGAGCTCGGCCAGACGCCGCGTCAGCGGCTCGTCGACGAGGTCGCGCCCTCCCGCGTGGAGGATGTCGAAGAACCACGGCTTGAGCGCGAGCTCGCGCGGCGAGTCCGCCCCGAATCGCGACATGGTGTCTTGGAACGGCCGCGGACCGCCGTCCTCGTCGAGGGCGAGGGTCTCGCCGTCGAGGATGAGATCGCCGCCGGGGAACCCGCGCACCACCTCGACGATCTCGGGCACGCGGTGCGTGATGTCGGCGAGATTGCGCGTGTACACCCCGACGTCGTCGCCCCGCCGGTGCACCTGGATGCGCGCGCCGTCCAGCTTGTACTCGACGGACGCCTCACCCGCGACCTCGATGGCCTCGGCGACGGATGCCGCGGTCGACGCGAGCATCGGAAGCACGGGGCGCCCCACCACGAGCCCCACGGCGTCGAGGTCTTCGGGCGGTGCGCCGAGCGCGATGACGGCGGTCTCGCCGAGATCGCCCGAGAGCATCGCCGCGCGGCGGACCGCGGCCACGGGGCGGCCCGAGGCCTTCGCGATCGCGTCGAGCAGCACGCCCTCGAGGGCGCCCGTGCGCATCTCGCCCATCATGACGCGCGAGAGGAAGTCCCACTCCTCGGTCGTGGCCGCACTCGCGAGCGACTCGAGCTCGCCGCGCCGCGCGGCGACCGAGCCTGCGCCCTCGGTCGTCGCGAGTCGCGTGAGCGCCGCGTCGACGTCGGCGACGGAGAGGGTGGATGCCGCGGCGTGATCGACCCCGAGGCTCGACAGACGGCGCCAGCCGATCCCGATCCGGCCCTGGCGCGGCTTCGCCAGAAGCAGGCCTACAGCCGGCGCGATCTCCCCCGCATCGAGCGACCGCAGGGCTGCAGCGAGGGCATCGACCTTGGCGAGCCTCGAACTCGTCGCGGCCGCGGCATCCGTCGCCGTGACGAGTTCGTGGAGCAGCATGCCTCCATCATCCCCCCGGCCACCGACGTCGCCCACGATGTCGCAAGGAGTTGCAGCTATCCGCGCGTGGACCACCATGCCCACGCGACGAGCAGGGGCTGCAGCAGGAGCCGGACGAACCTCCTGGCGTCGGTGTCGAGCATCGGCGCCGACCGCTTCGTGCGCCACTGGTGGACGTTGCCGGGGAACACCGCGATGAAGAACGCCGCGACGAGCGCGCCGATGCGGGAGCGGTCGCGGGGCAGGGCGACGACCGCTGCCCCGAGCATGATCTCGACCGCTCCCGACGCGACGACGATCATGTCCTTGTCGGTGCGCAGGAGCTTCGTCGCCCAGTCGGGCACGACGATGCGGTACCCGCGGCGACCCCACGTGAGATGCGAGACTCCCGCGACGAGCAGCAGAGCGGCGAGCGCGTACCGCGCGACGGCCCTCACGCCGGCACCGCCTCGACGAAGCGCAGGTAGTCCGCAGCGGTGTCGCCCGCCGTGATGGCGCGGAGCACGACCTCGTCGGCGCAGGAACGGTAGGCGGCGAGCCGGTCGTGTTCGGGCTCGATGACCGTGTCGAGCGGTCCGATGCCGAGACGGGCGAAGTTGGCGGCGTACGCGGGGTACGACCCGTAGCGCGCGGACTCCGTGCGAAGCCGCGGGACGGATGCCGCATCCATCGCCGTCCGCACGTACAGCGCCACGTGCGCGTCGCGCGACAGCTGGTGCGCTTCCTCGCTCTGGGCGGCGGCGTCGTCGGGAGTCAGCCAGCTGAGCAGGAGTCCGTCGGATGCCTCGGCGCCGAGCGCGCGCATCTTCGGACCCAGAGCGCCGACGACGATCCGGGCGGTCGTGCCCGCGCGCAGCGACCTGGCCGCGTCGCGCACGCGGTCGAGCGCCCCCTTCGCCTGCTGACCCGCGCCGATGCCGAGCACGAGCCGGTCGACGGGAAGCCCGAACGTCTCGACGCGCGTCAGGATCTCGTCGGCCGAGCGACGGTCGACGGGCAGGACCCCGGTCGCGAGCACGAGCCGATCGCTCGCCCGCGCGGCCGCTGCGAGCACATGGAGCGCGTCGGCATCGGGAGTGTCGTTGACCCAGAGCGCATGGAATCCGCGCTCCTCGAGTTCGGGCGCGAGCGCCCGGGCGACGTCCGGCCCGGCGGCCGCCGCGATGCCGATCGAGAGCTTCGCCGTCATGCGATCACCCGGGCGACCTCGCCCGCGTAGCGGTAGAACCCGAGGAGATCGGGCTCGTCCGCTGCCGGCAGGAGCACGACGCTGTCGACGCCCGCGGCGGCGAACGCCTCGGCGCCTCGCGCGACGTCGTCGACCGACCCCACGAGCGCCCGGCCCTCGGCGGAACGATCGGGAGCGTTCGCGGCGAAGTCGGCCCGCACGCGTTCCTCGGCGTCGTCGCCGAACGCGGCCACGACGAAGGCGACGACATCCCGTGGCGCCGAAGCGGCGCCCTGGCGGATTCCGGAGATCTTCTCCGCGACCTCGGCCGGTGAGCGGCGGCTGTCGAGCACGGTCCCGTCGGCGACCTCGCCGCTGAGCACCAGAGTCTTGGGTCCCTCCGCCGCCGCGTAGACGCGCGGCGGCACGGCGGGCGGCCAGGCCAGCTGCACGTCGTCGAGCTGCACGTAGCGCCCCGCGAGCGTCACGCTCTCACCGTCGACCAGCCGCCGCACCGCCGGCACGTACTCGCGCATCAGGGTCAGCGGCGAGGCGACCTTGACGCCCGCCTGCGACATCCACGCCTGGACGCCGTGCCCGAGACCCGGTAGGAACCGACCGGGGAAGGTGCGCGCGATCGTCGCGATCTCCATCGCCGTGAGGGCGGCGTTGCGCAGCGGCATCGGCGCGATGCCGATCCCGATGTGCAGGCGCTCGGTCCACGCGAGCGCCGCCGCGGCGGGCGCGAACCCCGATTGGCGGAAGCAGTCCTCCCACAGCCAGAGCTCGGCGAGCCCCGCGTCCTCAGCCGCGAGCACCGCGTCTCGGAAGGTCTCGGGAGGATTGGGGTACGGACTGAAGATCGCGCCGATACGGGTCATGCCTCCAGCGTGGCATGACCCGTATCGATCCGTCAGGCGGCGAGCGGGACCGAGACCCCGGATGCCACGACGATGGCGCCCGCAGCGGCATCCACCGTCACCGATCCGCCGTCGACGAGCGCACCCGTCACGAACAGCTCGGCGATGCGGTCATCCACCTCCCGCTGGATGAGGCGGCGCAGCGGACGCGCCCCGTACTCGGGCTCGTAGCCGTTCTCGGCGAGCCATTCGGTCGCCGCATCGGTCACGACGAGGTCCACCTCGCGCCGTGCCAGGCGGGACTCGGTCGCGTGCAGCAGCAGCGACACGATCTCGGTCAGCTGCGGCTTCTCCAGCTTGCGGAACAGCACGATGTCGTCGATCCGGTTGAGGAACTCGGGCCGCATCGCCTCGCGGAGCTTGCCCATGACGCGGTCGCGGAGGTCCTTCTCGGAGCCGAAGCCCGTGGATCCGCCGCCGGCGGCGAGGAAGCCGATGGCTCCACCGCGCGACGCGAGGAACTCCGAACCGAGGTTCGACGTCATGACGATCACCGTGTTGCGGAAGTCGACCGTGCGCCCCTGACCGTCGGTCAGCCGCCCGTCGTCGAGCACCTGCAGCAGCAGGTTGAACACGTCGGGGTGCGCCTTCTCGATCTCGTCGAACAGCACGACCGCGTAGGGGTTGCGCCGCACGCGCTCGGTGAGCTGCCCGGCCTCGTCGTAGCCGACGTATCCCGGAGGGGCGCCGACGAGCCGCGACACCGTGTGCCGCTCGCCGAACTCGCTCATGTCGAAACGGATCACGGCGGAGTCGTCGTCGTCGAAGAGGGAGGATGCCAGGGCCTTCGCGAGCTCGGTCTTGCCGACGCCCGTGGGGCCGAGGAACAGGAAGGAGCCGACGGGGCGGTGGGCGTCGCCCATGCCCGTGCGGTTGCGACGGACAGCCTTCGCGACGGCGGTCACGGCGTCGTCCTGCCCGATCACGCGGGCGTGCAGTTCGTCCTCGAGGGACGAGAGGCGCTCGCGCTCCGTCTCGGTGAGACGGTTGACCGGGATGCCGGTCGCCCGGCTGATGACGGCCGCGATCTCGGGCTCGTCGACGACGGCGAGGGCATCCCCGGCCGGGCGGGAGGTCGCCTCGTCCAGCCGCGTCTGCACGGTCGCGATCTCGTCGCGCAGGCGCATGGCGTCCTCGTAGTGCTCGGCCGACACGGCGGCGTTCTTGTCCGCCTCGAGCGTCGCGAGCTGCTCGACGAGTGCGCTGACGTCCACCTTCGCGCCCAGGCGCAGCCGCAGCCGCGCACCGGCCTGGTCGATCAGGTCGATCGCCTTGTCGGGCAGGACGCGCTCCGACAGGTAGCGGTCGCTGAGCTCGACGGCGGCGCGGATGGCGTCGTCGGTGTAGACGATGCCGTGGTGCTCCTCGTACGCGGTCTTCAGGCCGCGGAGGATCAGCACGGCGTCCTCGACCGAGGGCTCGCCGACGCGCACGGGCTGGAACCGCCGCTCGAGGGCGGGGTCCTTCTCGATCGTCCGGTACTCCTTGAGGGTCGTCGCGCCCACGAGGTGCAGCTCGCCGCGCGCGAGACGCGGCTTCAGGATGTTGCCGGCATCCATCGCCCCCTCGCCTGCGCCGCCGGCACCCACGACGGTGTGCACCTCGTCGATGAAGACGATGAGGTCGTCCTTCAGCGTCGCGATCTCGTCCATCGTGCTGGTGAGGCGCTCTTCGAAGTCGCCGCGGTAGCGCGTGCCCGCGAGCATCGCCGGCAGGTCGAGCGAGACGACGCGGCGGCCGAGCAGCTGCTCGGGCACATCGCCCGCGACGATCGCCCGCGCGAGCCCCTCGACGATCGCGGTCTTGCCGACGCCCGCCTCGCCGACCAGGACGGGGTTGTTCTTCGTGCGGCGGCTCAGGATCTCGATCGTCTGCTCGATCTCGTCGGTGCGGCCGATGACGGGGTCGAGCTCGCCCGCAGTGGCGCGTGCCGTCAGATCCGTGCCGAATCGATCGAGCATGGGGGTGGTGGATGCTGCGGCGCTCTCCTCGGCGATGGGCCCTCCGGTCGGTGCGACGGTCTCGCGCGCGCTCTGCGTGAGCGCCTCGGCCGTCACGCCCGCACGGGCGAGCACCTGGCCGGCGGGGGTGTCCTGCGCCAGGACGAGGGCGAAGAAGAGGTGCTCGGGGTCGACGTAGGTGGACCCCGACGAGCGCGCGACCTGGAACGCGTGGAACAGCGCGCGCTGCACAGACGGGGTGATGACGGCGCCGTCGACATCGGCCGCCGCCGTGGCAGTGGGCAGCCGGTCCTCGGCGGCACGGACGATCGCCACCGGATCGGCGCCGATCCGCGCGACCGCGTCCTTCGCGGGCGCCTCGGCGGCGAGGACGCGCAGCACGTGAAGCGCGTCGAGCTCGCGCTGGCCGCGACCGAGCGCGTAGGCGCCGGCGCGCTGCAGGATCTCCTGGGTGCGGGCGCCGAGGAAGCGGCTGAGATCGATCGAGCGCTCGGCACGGGCGCGTTCGCCCGCCAGATAGCGGGCGAGGAACTCGTCGAACGAGCCGTCGTTCTCGCCGGACGAGGCTGCGGGGGTGAAGTCTTCGGGCATTCCGACTCTCCTGGAAGTTGAGTTGAGGACTGTCAAGTCTACGAACTTGAGCACAGTCGTATCAACTTCAACGGCAGGGATGCGGGTCTATTCCCAGGGGCTCGTTCGCGGACAGCGGATGTCCGCGGTCGGGCGTAACGTCGCTCTCAACGGGGAGAACTTCGAGGAGGAGAGCCCATGGACTGGAAGATCGAACTCATCCACGTGCCGGTGAGCGACGTCGATCGCGCGAAGGACTTCTACGTCAAGATCGGCTTCCACGCCGATCACGACCAGGTCCCGTTCGAGGGGCTGCGGTTCGTGCAGATGACTCCCCCGGGCTCGGCGTGCTCGATCGCGTTCGGCACGGGGCTGGGCACGACGCTCGAGCCCGGTCAGCAGAACACCATCCAGGTCGTCGTGCCCGACGCCGACGAAGCCCTCGCGCACCTGCGCGGACTCGGCGTCGAGGCCCAGGGCGTCGACGAGCAGGCGTGGGGTCGCTTCGTGTCGTTCGACGACCCCGACGGCAACACGTGGACGCTGCAGCAGCTTCCGGACTACGGCGGCTAGGCCGACCGCACGTCCGTCAGTCGCGGCCTCCCGGCGGACCGAGGATCAGCAGCACGACGAAGATCGCGACCACGGCGAGCACGAGCAGGATCGCGAGCACCCACGGGCGGTTCAGGAACCAGCGCATGAGCCGGTCATGCCACGCGCCGTCGCGCGGGTCATCGGTCTGCGCGAGTCGCCACGCGCCGTCGAGCCTTCCGGAGCGATGCAGCCAGAGCTCGGTCGGGATCGTCGCGTACGGCACGATCGCGCTGCCGATCGCGACGACCGTCGGACCGGCACCCCAGCGCTGGTTCTTCGCGACGAGGATCGCCGTCGCGCCGTAGGCGAGGAACACGAACCCATGGATCCCGCCGCCGATCGTGACCGCGATCGCGAGGTCGCTCGTAGCCCGCAGGATGAGTCCCCCGATGAGGAGGGTCCACGTGATCGCCTCCACGACGGCGAGCGTGCGGAAGAGGTTCAAGGGCGTGCGGAACACGGGTCTCCTTCGGGGCCGGGTCTTCCAGCGTATGCGGACGGATCGACCGCGTCGGACGGCTAGCGTGGAGCGGTGACCTTCTCGCCCGATGCGCTGCGGCGCTGGCCCGACGTCGAGGGCGACGGGCTGGTGGCGATGGATGCCGCGGACCGCCTGATCCTCGATGAATCGGCCCACGCCCGGTCGGGCGCGGCCTCCGGCGGCCTCGTCGTGATCGGCGATGCGTACGGGGCCCTCACGCTCGCCGCGGCGGACGGCGGAGCCCGCGGCATCCGGGTCCATCAGGATCCGCTGACCGCAGAACGCGCACTGGAAGCGAACGCCGTCGTCACGGGCCTCGAAGGCACTTTCACGTCCCTGCCGTTCGCGGCGGAGCTCGTGCGCGACGCGACGATCGTGCTGCTGCGACTGCC
Organism: Microbacterium sp.; assembly: GCF_051860965.1. Classification (GTDB taxonomy): domain Bacteria; phylum Actinomycetota; class Actinomycetes; order Actinomycetales; family Microbacteriaceae; genus Microbacterium. Next base: position 313,819 of record NZ_JBIMKU010000003.1, on the reverse strand, counting down.
GCGCGCGCTGGATGCCCTCCGCGACATCGCGGCGCTCGTCGCGGCGCACGCCTCGCCCGAGGTCGTGGTCTTCGCCGGCGGGCGGCTCAAGCACATGACTCCCACCATGAACGACGTGCTGCGAGCGCACTTCACGCGGGTGGACGTCACGCACGCGCGGCAGAAGTCCCGGGTTCTCGTCGCGCGCGGTCCGCACGACGGCCATGATCCCGCGCCCGCGCAGGCCGAGGTCGACGGCGTCGCGGTGTGCGCATACGGCGGGGTGTTCGCCGGGGCGTCCGTCGACATCGGCACGCGACTGCTCCTCGATCATCTGCCGACCCAGGCGCCCGGAGGCGGCATGGTCATCGACTTCGCGTGCGGCACGGGCGTGATCGCCGCAGCGCTCGCGACGAGGCATCCCGGACTCGACGTCTACGCCACCGATCAGTCCGCCGCCGCCGTGGCCTCGGCGCGCGCCACCGCCGCGGCGAACGGCGTCGCCGACCGGGTGAGCGTCGTGCGCGACGACCTCCTCTCACGCGTTCCCGACACGAGCGCGTCGTTCATCGCGCTCAATCCTCCGTTCCACACCGGAGCGGCCGTGACTCCCGACATCGCGCCGCGCTTCTTCGCCGATGCGGCGCGCTCCCTGACTCCCGGCGGTGAGCTGTGGACGGTCTGGAACTCGGCGCTGCGGTACCGACCCGCACTCGAGCGGCTCGTCGGACCGACGCGTCAGATCGCGCGCACCGCGAAGTTCACCGTTACGGCGTCGGTCAAGAACTAGGGTTCTCGCGCTGCCGCCGACGCAGTTCGTCGCGCAGGCGGTCCTCTTCGATCTCGCGCTCGAGGTCTGCCAGCTGCTGCTCGGTCGAGCGGGTGTCTCGCGCGTAGGTCGGCGCCGGTGCGGGTGCGGTCGTCGCCGTGCGCGGGGGCCTCGGCATCCGCGGTCCGTCCTCGGGATACACGCGGCCGAGGGTGAACCACAGGACCGAGCCGATGAGCGGCAGCAGGATCACGATGATGATCCAGAACGTCTTCGGCAGGTGCTTCACCTGGAAGTCGTCGCGGCGGATGATGTCGACGAGCGAGAAGACCATCACGCCGATGACGAGGAGCGAGAGAAGAGGCATCGACGACAGCCTATGCAGAACCCTTCGGCCTCGTCGAGAAGATCGCCCACGCGACGAGGACCGGCTGGAAGAACAGGCGCGCGAAGCGCTTCTCGTCGGTGTCGAGGCCGAAGCCGCTGCGCTTCTTCGCCCACTGCTCGAGGTTGCCGGGGAAGATCGCGGTGAAGAACGCCGCCAGGATCCAGCCGATCGTGCCGCGCGACTTCGGCAGAGCGACGAGCGACGCGCCGAGCATGATCTCGACGACGCCGGATGCCACGACCACGGCGTCTTTGTCCATCACCTCGCCCGCGAAATCGGGCACCTGCGCCTGGAACTCCTTGCGCGCCCAGAACAGATGGCTGAGCCCCGCGAACACCATCGAGCCGGCGAGCAGCCAGCGAAGGAGAGTCCTCATGCGATCAGACAACCAGATGTCGGATGCCTCGGCACGGGCTTGACAGCGCGTCATCCGGTCCCGTCGGCGCCGAGGCAGACCCTGAGCGAGAACTGAGTTCTCGTGCCGGTGCTGTTAACCGGGCATTGAGATCGACGCGACAGGCTGGGGCATGTCGGCGAAAGGCGCCGCGGAGGGACCACCGGCACCATGGCGAACTACACCGTCACCGAAGAGGGCATCTATTTCGACGCACCGATCGAGGCGCACGGCCGCGTCGACGTCCGCTGGCAGAGCGGCTCGAAGGGCGTGCACTTCAGCCCCGACGACAGCCAGCCCGGCAGCGCCTGGATCGGCAAGGACTTCATGCCGTGGTCGGCCTTCGACGTGCCCGACGGCGCGCGGATCGAATGGGCGCGGTACAGCGGTTCGGACGACTGCTACGGCGAACGGTCGTATCCCGCGACCGATGTGCGCGCGGCTTCGCTGGCCGGCGGAATCGGCGTGTTGTGGGTCACGGCCGCGCCCGCAGGGAGCCGTCGCATCGTCTGCGTGTGAAGAAGGGGCGGGATGCCGCGGCATCCACGCCCCCTCGTCAGATGACCCCTGTCAGAAGTCCCAGTCCTCGTCCTCGGTCGCTTCGGCCTTGCCGATGACGTACGACGAGCCGGAGCCCGAGAAGAAGTCGTGGTTCTCGTCGGCGTTCGGTGAGAGCGCCGAGAGGATCGCGGGGTTCACGTCGGTCGTCGTCGACGGGAACATCGCTTCGTAGCCGAGGTTCATCAGCGCCTTGTTGGCGTTGTAGTGCAGGAACTTCTTGACGTCCTCGGTCAGGCCGACGCCGTCGTAGAGGTCCTGCGTGTACTGGACCTCGTTGTCGTAGAGCTCGTAGAGCAGCGAGAAGGTGTAGTCCTTGATGTCGTCGCGCTCGGCCTGGCCGACCTTCTCGAGACCCTTCTGGAACTTGTACCCGATGTAGTACCCGTGCACGGCCTCGTCGCGGATGATGAGGCGGATGAGGTCGGCCGTGTTGGTGAGCTTCGCCCGCGACGACCAGTGCATCGGCAGGTAGAACCCGGAGTAGAACAGGAAGCTCTCGAGCAGGGTCGAGGCGACCTTGCGCTTGAGCGGGCTGTCGCCCTGGTAGTACTCCATGACGATCTGAGCCTTCTTCTGAAGGTTCGGGTTCTCGACCGACCAACGGAAGGCCTCGTCGATCTCCTTCGTCGAGCACAGCGTCGAGAAGATCGACGAGTACGACTTGGCGTGCACCGACTCCATGAAGGCGATGTTCGTGTACACCGCCTCTTCATGGGGCGTGATCGCATCGGGGATCAGCGACACCGCGCCCACCGTGCCCTGGATCGTGTCGAGGAGCGTGAGCCCGGTGAACACCCGCATCGTCAGCAGCTGCTCGTCGGGGGTCAGGGTGTTCCACGACTGGATGTCGTTCGACAGCGGGATCTTCTCGGGCAGCCAGAAGTTGTTCACGAGGCGGTTCCACACCTCGACGTCCTTCTCGTCCTGGATGCGGTTCCAGTTGATCGCCTGAACGTGGTTCAGCAGTTGCAGCTTCTCAGCCATCTCGGTTCTCTCTCGGTCTCAGAAGGTCACAGCATGCACGAGACGCACTCGGACATGTCCGTGCCCTCGAGCGCGAGCTGACGCAGGCGGATGTAGTAGATCGTCTTGATCCCCTTCTTCCACGCGTAGATCTGCGCCTTGTTGATGTCGCGGGTCGTCGCGGTGTCCTTGAAGAACAGCGTGAGCGACAGCCCCTGGTCGACGTGCTGCGTCGCCGCGGCATACGTGTCGATGACCTTCTCGTAGCCGATCTCGTACGCGTCCTGGTAGTACTCCAGGTTGTCGTTCGTCATGAACGGCGCCGGGTAGTAGACGCGACCGAGCTTGCCTTCCTTGCGGATCTCGATCTTCGACGCGATCGGGTGGATCGACGACGTGGAGTTGTTGATGTACGAGATCGATCCCGTGGGCGGCACGGCCTGCAGGTTCTGGTTGTAGATCCCGTGCTCCTGGATGGAGGCCTTGAGGGCCGTCCAGTCCTCCTGCGTCGGGATCGGGATGCCGGCGAACAGCTCCTTGACCTTCTCGGTCTGCGGCTCCCACGCGGCATCCGTGTACTTGTCGAAGAACGTCCCCGACGCGTAGGTCGAGTCGGCGAAGCCGTCGAACGCCTCGCCCTTCTCGATCGCGAGGTTGTTCGACGCGCGCAGCGCGTGGAACAGCACCGTGTAGAAGTAGATGTTCGTGAAGTCGAGACCCTCTTCGGAGCCGTAGTGCACGTGCTCGCGGGCGAGGTAGCCGTGCAGGTTCATCTGCCCGAGGCCGATCGCGTGGGAGCGGTCGTTGCCGTCCTCGATCGAGCGCACCGACGAGATGTGGCTCTGCTCGCTCACGGCGCTGAGCGCACGGATCGCGGTCTCGACCGTGCGACCGAGGTCTCCGCCGTCCATCGCGAGGGCGATGTTCATCGAGCCGAGATTGCACGAGATGTCCTTGCCGATCTCGGCGTACGAGAGGTCCTCGTTGTAGGTCGTGGGCGTGTTGACCTGCAGGATCTCCGAGCACAGGTTCGACATGTTGATCCGGCCCTTGATGGGGTTGGCCGCGTTCACCGTGTCTTCGAACATGATGTACGGGTAGCCCGACTCGAACTGGATCTCGGCGAGGGTCTGGAAGAACTCGCGCGCGTTGATCTTCGTCTTCTTGATGCGCGGGTCGTCGACCATCTCGCGGTACTTCTCGGTGACCGAGATGTCGCCGAACGGCACGCCGTAGACGCGCTCGACGTCGTAGGGCGAGAAGAGGTACATGTCCTCGCCGTTCTTGGCCAGCTCGAACGTGATGTCGGGGATCACGACACCGAGCGACAGCGTCTTGATGCGGATCTTCTCGTCGGCGTTCTCGCGCTTGGTGTCGAGGAAGCGCAGGATGTCGGGGTGGTGCGCCGACAGGTACACGGCGCCCGCGCCCTGGCGTGCGCCGAGCTGGTTGGCGTAGCTGAAGCTGTCTTCGAGGAGCTTCATGACCGGGATGATGCCCGAGGACTGGTTCTCGATCTGCTTGATCGGAGCGCCGGACTCGCGGATGTTCGACAGCAGCAGTGCGACACCGCCGCCGCGCTTGGAGAGCTGCAGCGACGAGTTGATGCCGCGCGAGATCGACTCCATGTTGTCCTCGATGCGCAGGAGGAAGCACGACACGAGCTCGCCGCGCTGCGCCTTGCCGGTGTTGAGGAACGTCGGCGTCGCGGGCTGGAAGCGGCCGGCGATGATCTCGTCGACGAGCTCGTTCGCGAGCTTCTCGTCGCCGTCGGCGAGGCCGAGCGCCGTCATGACGACGCGGTCTTCGAAGCGCTCGAGGTAGCGCTTGCCGTCGAAGGTCTTGAGCGTGTAGCTCGTGTAGTACTTGAACGCGCCCAGGAAGGTCTCGAAGCGGAACTTCTTGCCGTACGCGCGGTCGTTGAGCTGCTGGATGAAGTCGTCCGAGTACTTCGCGAGCACTTCGGGCTCGTAGTACTCCTTCTCGACGAGGTAGTCCAGGCGCTCCTTGAGCGAGTGGAAGAACACCGTGTTCTGGTTGACGTGCTGGAGGAAGTACTCCCGCGCCGCCCGCTTGTCGGCGTCGAACTGGATCCGCCCGTTCGCGTCGTAGAGGTTGAGCATCGCGTTGAGGGAGTGGTAATCCATCCCCTCGAAGCGCACCTCGGTCTTGAAGTCCTTCTCGGTCACTGCAGCTTCCACCATCGTTCCAATCCCTCGCTCACGCGATCCACATCTTCTGGCGTGCCGAACAGTTCGAGCCGATACAAGTGCGGCACGTCGCACTTGCGGCTGATGATCTCGCCGGCGAGGCAGAAGTGCTCGCCGAAGTTGGTGTTCCCCGCGGAGATGACTCCGCGGATCAGGCGCCGGTTCCGCTCGTCGTTGAGGAATCGGATCACCTGACGGGGAACGGCCCCCTTCTCTTCACCCCGGCCCTGGCCCCCGCCGTAGGTGGGGGTGACCAGCACGAACGGCTCATCGATCTCGAGCGGCTCGTCGGTGGGGTGGAGGGGGATGCGGGCTGCGCGCAGCCCGAGCTTCTCGACGAATCGGGCGGTGTTGCCCGAGACGCTCGAGAAGTAGACCAGCAGCGGCGCTCGCGTCGCGGTCGCCGTGCTCATGGGAGACCGGCTCTACGCGAGGCGCGAAGCGAGTTCGTCGATCTTGTCGGGACGGAAGCCCGACCAGTGGTCCTCATCGGTGATGACGACCGGCGCCTGGAGGTAGCCCAGCGCCTTGACCTGCTCGAGTGCCGAAGCATCCTCGGAGAGGTCGAGAACCTCGTATTCGATGCCCTTGGAATCCAGAGCGCGGTAGGTCGCCGTGCACTGCACGCAAGAAGGCTTCGTGTAGACCGTGATCGTCATGGTGACGAGTTTCTCCCCTCAAAACGGTGTTCATTCCGGTAGACCCCCCACCGGGAGTCCAATACTACATATGGGTACCGACATCCGATAGCACCACAAGGGCTAGTAGTTACATCCGTGTAGTTTTCCACCGCTCTCAACAGATACAACACAGGTTGTCCACCGATTCATCCACAGGCGACGATCGATTCGCGAACCTGGAAACTCCCTGAAAGACGCCGGTTTCGGATGCCTCGCTGGCATCCATCCACAGGCGCCACGCTAGGCAGGGCCACCGACATCGAATCCGCCTGTGGAAACTCGTCTCGGCGTGTCGCGGCGTGTCGCGGACGCTCGGGAAGTCCCGTCGATCGGAGTGCGCACCGCGCGCTAGCGTGGACGCGTGGCAGGAGGCAACGCGGGATACAGGGAGCTGCTGCGCACGCCCGGCGTCGGCCGCATCATCGCGGCGCAGCTGACCGCGCGATTCCCGAACGGGATGACGAGCCTCGCCATCCTGCTGCACATCGAGCACGTCACGGGCTCGTACGGTGCGGCCGGACTCGTGCTGGCGGCGACGTCCATCGGCCAGGCGGTCGCCGGGCCGGTCACGAGCCGCTGGATGGGCCGCTGGGGCATGCGGCGCGTGCTCACCATCACCCTCGTCATCTGCGCGCTGTCCATCACCGGGATCGCGCTGCTCTCGCTCCCCCTGCCCGGCTACATGGCCTTCGGTCTCATCGCCGGCCTGTCGACACCGCCGGTCCAGTCCGCCGTGCGCACCATCTATCCCAAGATGGTCACGTCGAGGCAGCTCACGCCGCTGTTCTCGCTCGACGCGTCGCTGCAGGAGATCATCTGGATCGTCGCCCCCGTGCTCATCACGTTCGTCGCGACGCAGGTCGGCACGGTCCCCGCGCTGCTGGTGATCGTCGTGATCCTCGTCGGCGGCGGATCGTGGTTCATCCTCTCCCCCGAGGTCGGACGGGTGCGCATCCCCCGCAGCCGCCGCGGGATCGGCAAGGTGCTCACCAAGCCCGCCGTGCTGCTGGCGACCGTCGTAGGCTTCCTCCTGATCGGCGCGTGCTCCGCGGTCGAGGCCGGCGTCGTCGCGACGTTCGACCACGGCGGCCTAGAAGCGGGCCTCGTGCTCGCCGTCTTCTCGGTCGGCAGCCTGGCGGGTGGCCTGGTCTCGGGCCGCATCCCGATCAGCCGCTGGGCGATGGCCCGGCGGCTGGCCATCGTGACCGTCGGCCTCTCGCTCACGATGGTCTCGCTCAACGTGTGGTGGCTCGGCGGGACCCTCGTGCTGGCGGGGATCGGCATCGCGCCCGCCCTCGCCGTGCTGTTCGCCATGACATCGGCGAGCGTGAAGTTCAGCGACACCGCCGAGGCGTTCGGCTGGGTCGGCACGGGCCAGCTCATCGGGGCTGCGGCGGGCTCGGCGATCGCCGGCTTCCTCATCGACGACATCGGCCCGCAGGGTGCGTACCTCGCCGCGACCGGCTTCGCCGCGGCGGGTCTGGTCGTCGCGATCGTCTTCGTCCGGGGCTTCCCCGACCTGCGCTACCGCGACGCGAGCCCGATCCCCGACACCGAGCCGGTGCCCACCATCCGATGAGACCGCATAGCCCGGTCATAGCGGAGTCATAGTCTCGTTCGCTTTCGTGGTCGCATGACACGAGACGACGACCGCTGGCTCGACGACAACGGCGAGCCGATCGACGAGGACCACCGCGGCCTCGTCTACGACATCCGCACGCTCATCGACCGCCGGGGCGCGCTGGGCATCTTCGGCGGGGTCGCCCTGACATCTCTCCTGGCCGCGTGCACGCCGCGGGCCGAGGCATCCTCCTCCCCCAGCGCGACTGCGACGGCGACACCCACCCCGAGCGCGTCGGCGAGCGCCTCCGAGTCGCTGAGCGAGGTGCCCGACGAGACAGGCGGGCCGTATCCCGCCGACGGCTCCAACGGCGTCAACGTGCTCGACGACTCGGGCATCGTGCGCTCCGACATCCGCTCGTCGTTCGGCTCCTCGACGACGGTGGCCGACGGCGTCCCGCTCACGATCGCGCTGACGGTGCGGGACGCCGCGACCGGCGCCGCGCTCGCAGGCCGCGGCGTGTACCTCTGGCACTGCGACCGGCACGGCAGCTATTCGCTCTACAGCCAGGGCGTCGAGAACGAGAACTACCTCCGCGGCGTGCAGGAGACCGATGCGAACGGCACGGTGACCTTCACCTCGATCTACCCCGCGTGCTATTCGGGCCGGTGGCCGCACATCCACTTCGAGGTCTACGAGGACGTCGCGACGGCCGTGGCATCCGGTCCCATCGTCAAGACGAGCCAGATCGCGCTGCCGGCCGAGACGAACGACGTCGTCTACACGACGAGCGGATACGAGCAGAGCGTCCGCAACGCCGCGCAGGTGTCGCTGCAGAGCGACAACGTGTTCGGCGACGACGGCGGCATCCATCAGATCGCGACGATGGCGGGCTCGGTGACCGCGGGCTACACCGCCTCGCTCGCGATCGGCGTCTAGCGCAGGCGGCCGAGCACCTCGAGCAGCGCGAGCGCGTACGCGTCGGCGGGTTCGGGATGCGAGAACACGAGCGTTTCGCCGCGCAGCTCGATCGACACCTCGTACGTGTCGGCGAGCCGCCGCAGCGACCGGAAGGCGTTCTGCAGCAGCTCGCGCAGCTGGGCCTCGTGCGGCAGCCACAGCGCGTCTTCGAGCGCGACGGAATCGAGCGCCCACTCGGTGGTGCCGTTGAACGACAGGATGCGGCCCGTCGAGTACTCGCGCGGCTCGATCGTCATCTCGCTCACGGTGAAGACGTCGGCTTCGAACTCGGGCTCGTCGAGCTGGAACCGGTCACCGGAGCGCGGGTGCCACACGAGGCCCGCGTCGCGCAGGGCGATGGCGGATTCGGTCGAGATCACTGTTCCATTCTGAGGGCGTTCGTGACCGTCGCGGCGATGTGCGCCGATCATCGCTCCCGCGGGACGGCGCCGTTCGGAATCATGCCGGCGATGTATGCGGGTCCTTCCCCCGACTGATCCGGTGCTCGGGTCCGATCCGTACCGTCGGAAGCGTGTCCGACACCGCCGCATCCAAAGCCCTCGCCCTCCTGCTCGCGATCCTCGGCAACGTCCTGATCCTCGTGATCCTCGTGCTCGCGGGCGCGGTGGTTCTCGGGCTCGTGGCGTTCTTCGTCGCCCCGGCGATCATGAAGCTCGTCTGACGGCCGGCGAGGGCATCCGGATCCGTAGCATTGACGGTATGCCTGCTCCCGTGACCCTCCCCCGCATCTCGTGGGGCGATCCCGCCGCATCCCGGCGTGCGCTGCTCGTGCACGGCCTCGGGTCCAATGGGCCGCTCATGTGGCGCTATGGCACGGCTCTCGCCGACGACGGATGGCGGGTGGATGCCGTCGACCTCCGCGGTCATGGCACGGCGCCGCGCGCGCTCGACTACACGATCGCCGCGTATGCGGCGGACCTCCTCGCGACGCGCCCCGACGCGGGCGACGCCTGGGACCTCGTCGTCGGCCACTCCCTGGGCGGCGCGGCATCGACGTCCGCCGCTGCGGACCACCCCGGCTGGACGCGCCGGCTCGTGCTCGTCGACCCCGCGATCCACCTCGCCGAGCGCGATCGGCAGATCGTGCGCGACAGCCAGTCGCGCGCGTTCGCCGATCCGACGCAGGCCGCCGTACGAGCCGAGCACCCGACGTGGCACGAGCAGGACATCGAGCTCAAGGCGCTCTCGGCGCAGCAGGCGAGCCGCTGGGCCGTCGAGCAGACGAGCATCCAGAATCCGGAGTGGGACGAGCGGGTCGCGGCATCCCGTCTCACGATCCCGACGCATGTCATCGCGTCCGACCCCAAGGTGTACTCGATCTTCAAGGGCCGGCTCGTCGACGAGGTCACGGCGAACCCGAACGTCACGGTCTCGATCGTCGTCGGCGCCGGACACTCGCCGCATCGCGACAAGCCCGACGAGACGGTCCGGCAGCTGCGGGCGGTGCTCGCATGAGCGCCTTCGACCCGGGCGAGATCCTGCCCGATGAGCTGCTCGAGCGCTTCCGCGAGCGCGCCGTCGTCCACGACCGCGAGAACACCTTCCCCGACGACGATCTGGCGGATCTGAAGGATGCCGGCTACCTCGCGATCCTCGTGCCCTCCGCGCTCGGCGGACGCGGTCTCGGGCTCGCCGAGGCATCCCTTCTCCAGCAGCGCCTCGCGACGGCTGCGCCGGCGACGGCACTGGCGATCAACATGCACCTCGTCTGGACGGGTGTCGCCAAGGTCCTCGCCGACCGCGGCATCGACGATCTGCGGTTCGTGCAGGAGGGCGCGGTGGCCGGCGAGGTCTTCGCCTTCGGCATCAGCGAGGCGGGCAACGACCTCGTGCTGTTCGGGAGCGACACGGATGCCGTGCCCCTGCCCGACGGCGGCTACGTCTTCACGGGCACGAAGATCTTCACGTCGCTCGCCCCCGTCTGGACGCAGCTGGGCCTGCACGGTCTCGACACGACGAGCCCGGACGGGCCACGGATGGTCTACGCGTTCGTTCCGCGCAGCGACGCGATCACCACGAAGGACGATTGGGACACGCTCGGGATGCGGGGCACGCAGTCCCGCACGACGGTCATCGACGGGGCCGTCGCTGCGCCCGACCGGGTCGTGCGGCGCGTGGACCCGGGGCCGAACCCCGACCCGATCGTGTTCGGCATCTTCAGCGTCTTCGAGCTGCTCCTCGCCTCGGTGTACACCGGCATCGCCCGACGGGCGCTGGATCTCGCGGTCGAGACGGCGCACCGGCGCACGTCGAAGAAGACCGGCCGCACTTACGCGCAGGACCCCGACATCCGCGGTCGCATCGCCGACATGGCGCTCGCCTACGATGCCCTGCCGCCGCAGATCGCGGCACTGTGCCGCGCATTGGACGATCTCACTCCGCCCGATGCGAAGTGGTTCTCGTACATGAGCGGCGTCAAGCACCGCGCCGTGACGATGGCCAAGGACGTCGTCGACGAGGCCGTGCTCGTCGCGGGCGGATCGTCGTACTTCACGCGCTCCGAGCTCAGCCGGCTGTACCGCGACGTGCTCGCGGGGCTCTTCCATCCCTCGGATCCCGAGTCGGCCCGCTCGACGGTCGCGTCGGCCTGGCTCGGCCCCGTCGAGGACTGATTCCGCGCCGGATAACTCAGGGGCGATCGCGGTTCGTGCGCTTCCGAGGCGGACGATGGCGTGCCCATCCTGACTTATCGCGCGCGTCTCTTCGGAGCCCGCGCCAGCAGTCCCGCGAGCGCTGCGCGCAGAGCCGCCGGGCGGTAGAGGATGTCCTCTGCGATCGGGCGGAACACGACGTAGCCCTGCGCCGCGAGTTCCTGGTCGCGGCGGACGTCTCGGCGTCGGGCGTCCCAGGAGCCGTGATACGCCTGGCTGTCGCACTCGATGACGAGCCATCCGTCGACGACGAGATCGACCCGCCCCACGCCGGCGATCCGAACCTGGACCTCCGCCTGATGGCCCAGTTCATGCAGCATGAGCCGGACGAGCGACTCCGGCCCGGACTCCGCTCGACCGTCGAGGCGATCGCGCCACCGGCGCAGTCGCGTCGGCAACAGCCTGAAGGCGTCCTCGACATCGTCCGGGCGGAGCAGCCCCCTCTGCAGTGCTGAGTCGAAAGATGCGACGAGCGAACGCGGCTCTTGGCACGCAGCCGACTGTACAAGAGCGTCCATGATCTCCACGGCGCCGTCTCCGGGGCGGGGCTGCCGCGCCAGTGGCGCCCAGTGGATCCGAGCAGCGATGCCGCCGCGAAGCCGGGCAGCGTTCCCCGGCACGTGCACATGGAGTTCACGGGGGACCACATGGACGAAGACGCCGGCGCGCGCCAGTTCCGACACGCAGCACAACCGGCCGCCCACCCGGACGGCATCGACGACACTGCGTGTCGAGTCGGCCCGCAGGTAGGCGCCTCGCCTCGCGCGCACGAGCACCCCCTCGCGGACCAGTCGGTCCATAGCGTGATCAGATATTCCCAGCGCATGCAGGTCGGCGCGTCCCAGCACACGGTCGGGGGCAATGGCAGAGAGGTCGATCACAAGCACGAGCCTGCGTGCGGGCCGCGTGCTCGGCGCCTCCCACGTGACAGCGGTGGGAAGTCCGCCCTCGGCAGGCGGCTGTGTAGGAGCCCGATTATTCAGGGCGGGAAGCCCTGGTGCGGGGGATCTGAGCCGAGACGCATCGCTGATCCTGAATTATCCGTACCGTGCGAGGATGACGGCATGGCGCGCACCCCGACAGCCCTCCTGAGTCCGGCTGATCAGGAGCGCCGTCGCGGGCTCCGGCTCATGAAGGGCGTCGCGCTCGGCGCGCTCGTGTTCATGGCGGTCGTGTTCGTCGTCGCGTTCGCGTTCCAGCAGCAGGTGCCCGCTCTGGCCTACGTGCGAGCGGCGGCCGAAGGCGGCATGGTCGGAGCGCTCGCGGACTGGTTCGCCGTCACGGCGCTGTTCCGGCATCCCCTCGGCATCCCGATCCCGCACACGGCGATCATCCCGAACCGCAAGGACGAGATCGGCCAGAACCTCGGCGAGTTCGTCGAGACCGAGTTCCTGCGCGGCGACGTCGTGCGCGCCAAGCTCGAGCACACCGCGATCGCCGCGCGCCTCGGCGAGTGGCTCGCGGAGCCCGCCCATGCGGAGAGGGTCGCTGCCGAAGCATCCGTCATGGCCTCCGGCGTGCTCAGGGCGCTCAGCGACGACGACGTGCAGTCGCTCATCGAAGACCTCGCGCGCGAGCACCTCATCGCCCCCGAGTGGGGTCCGCCGCTCGGCGAGTGGCTGTCGCGCATCGTGGATGCCGGGGCCCACCACGGTGCCGTCGACCTCGGCGTCGACAGCATCGCGACGTGGCTCGAGAACAACCACGCCGCCTTCACGGGGCTCGTCTCGCGCCGCCTGCCGTCGTGGGTGCCCGGGATCGCGCACCGGCTCGTCGACGACACCGTCTACAACGAGGCGGTGAAGTTCGTCCACGCGGTGCAGTCCGATCCGGCGCATCCCGCACGCAAGGCGATCGACGACTACCTCGGGCGGCTCTCGGACAACATGCAGCACGACCCCACGACGATCGGCCGCTTCGAGGACGCCAAGTCGGCCGTGTTCGACAGTCCCCGCGTGCGCGAGCTCGCCGGCCAGGCCTGGAACACCGCCAAGGCCGGCCTGCTGACCTCGCTCGCCGATCCGCAGAGCGGCCTGCGGAAGCGGATGGCGTCCGCCCTCGCCGAGATCGGACACCGGCTCACCACCGACGCGTCGCTGCAGCAGCGCGTCGACGGGTTCGTGACGGATGCCGCCGTCTTCCTCGTGGACCGCTACCGGCACGACATCGCCTCGATCATCACCGACACCGTCGAGAAGTGGGACGCCGACGAGACGACCGAGAAGATCGAACTCATGGTGGGACGGGATCTGCAGTACATCCGGCTCAACGGCACGTTCGTCGGCGCGCTCGCGGGACTCGTGATCTTCACGATCGCGCATGCGCTTCTCGGCTGACGCCCTCGCGTGCATCGGCGGGGCGGTTGTGACGCCCGCCCGCTGGCAGCGGGGTCGGAGGGCGGTTAGCCTGGGCGGGTGGCCGCCGACCAGCTCCTCTTCAGCTACGGGACGCTCCAACACCCCGACGTACAGCTCGACACGTTCGGGCGCCTGCTCGAGGGCGATGACGACGTCCTCCCCGGCTACACGCTCGACTACGCCGAGATCGAGGATCCTCGTGTGGTCGACCTGTCGGGCGCATCCGTGCATCCGATCGTGCGCGAGACCGGCAGCCCGCTCGACAAGATCGTCGGCAAGGCGTTCCGGGTGACCGAGGACGAGCTCGAGGCCTCGGACGAGTACGAAGTCGCCCTCTACCGTCGGATCGCCGTCGTGCTCGCCAGCGGTCACGACGCGTGGGTCTACGTGGGCAACTGACGTGGCGCTCTCCTACGATCCGCTGTGGCCCCGCGCCGGGGACTGGCCCGCCTTCGACGGCACGCGCGTGGATGCCGCGATCCTCGGCGTCCCCGCGCATCGGACGTCCCTGTCGCCGACGGGGGCGGATGCCACGCCCGCCGCGATCCGCGAAGCGCTGCGCCGGTACAGCCCGACCCTGATCGGCCCGCCACCCGTCGATCTCTCGGCGCGACTGCGGATCGTGGATGCCGGCGACGTCGCCGATCCCGACGGCCCCGAGGGCGAAGCCGAGGTGCGCGCCCGCGTCGCGGCGCTCGACGCGGGTCTGGTGATCGCGCTCGGCGGCGACAACTCGCTCACCTACGCGGTGGCGCAGGGCGCTCGGGCGCAGGGGCTCATCACGCTCGACGCCCACTACGACCTGCGCGACGGCGTCTCGAACGGCTCGCCGGTGCGGCGTCTCGTCGAAGACGGACTGGACCCGACGCGCATCGTGCAGATCGGCATAGCCGACTTCGCCAATTCCGCCGCCTATGCGCAGCGCGCGCTCGATCTCGGCATCACGGTCATCACGCTCGACGCGGTGCGGCGACGCGGTGTGGACGACGTCGTGGCGCACGCGCTCCAGGTCGCGGGAGCGGGCGGCGGCGGCATCCATCTCGACGTCGACGTCGATGTGTGCGATCGCTCGGTCGCGCCGGGGTGCCCCGCGTCCGTCCCCGGCGGGCTCGAAGCCTGGGAGCTGCGCGCGCTCGTGCGCGGGATCGCGACGGATGCGCGCCTCGCGAGCGCCGACATCGCGGAGGTGGATGCCACGGCCGACGCGCCCGACGGGCGCACCGTGCGCCTCGCGGCCCTGTGCGTACTCGAGCTTCTGGCGGCCCGGGCGGCGCCACGACCATCAGAGGGGACGACATGATCCGGCTCGTCCTCGTGCGGCATGCGAAGTCCGATTGGGGCGATCCGCAGCTCGACGACCACGATCGACCGCTCAACGAGCGCGGCCTCCGTGATGCCCCCGCCATGGCGGGACGACTCGCCGCGACCGGATTCCGCGCCGATGCGGTGCTGTCGAGCACGGCGCTGCGCGCGGTGACGACCGCCGACTTCTTCAGCGGAGCGCTCGGCGTCCCCGTCGAGCAGCAGGAGCGGCTCTACGGCGCCCCGGCCGCGCTGCTGCTGCGCGCCGCAGCGGAGCGCGACGTGAACGCGGTCGTCGTGGTCGCCCACGATCCGGGGATGAGCGTGCTCGCCGAGCGCCTCTCGGATGGCGCGATCACCCACATGCCGACGTGCGCCGTCGCGACGTTCGAGTGGGACGTGGACGACTGGGACGTCGCGACATCCATCGACCCCGACCGCTGGGATCAGCAGACTCCGCGCTAGAGAACGACGAAGCGCTGTCGCGAACCCACCTTCTTTCGACGAACCCACTCGATTCGGTCGACGAAACTGCGTGGGCTCGCGCGAAGCGGGTGGGTTCGGCAATCGCGGCGCGTGCAGCTACAGCGCGACGCCGTCCTTCCAGACCGTGTCGATGATCGGCACGCCGGCGCGATAGGCCAGGTGCACGCGCGTCGGTGCGTCCAGCAGCACGAGATCCGCTCGCATGCCGGGAGCGATCGATCCCACGTCGTCGCGGTGGAGCGCACGCGCTCCACCGGCCGTCGCCGCCCACACCGCTTCGGCGGGCGTCATGCCCATCTCACGCACCGCGAGGGCGATCATGAGCGGCATCGAGCTCGTGAAGCTCGAACCGGGATTGCAGTCGCTCGCGATCGCGACGATGACGCCCGCGTCGATCAGCCGCCGTGCGTCGGGATACGGCTGCCGGGTCGAGAACTCGACGCCGGGCAGGAGCGTCGCGACGGTGTCGGATGCCGCGAGGGCCGCGACATCCTCATCCGACAGGTAGGTGCAGTGGTCGACCGACCACGCGCCGAACTCGACCGCGATCTGCACCCCTTCGCCGTAGGCGAGCTGGTTGCCGTGGAGGCGCGGCAGCAGGTCTGCCCCGACGCCCGCGAGCAGGATGCGACGCGTCTCGTCCGGCGTGAACGCCCCCTTCTCGCAGAAGACGTCGAACCACTTCGCGTGCGGTGCGACGGCGTCGAGCATCTCGCCGCACACGAGGTCGACGTAGGCCTCGCGGTCGTCGGCGTACTCCGCGGGCACGACATGGGCGCCGAGATAGGTGACCTCGGGGGTGACCTCGGACGCGAGGCGCGCGAGGCGCGCCTCTCCCTCGACGGTGAGGTCGTACCCCGTCTTGATCTCGAACGTCGTCGTCCCCTGCGCGTGCAGCTCGTCGACGAAGCCCGCGAGGCGCGCACGCAGCTCGTCGTCGGTCGCGGCGCGCGTCGCGGTGACCGTGCGGCGTATGCCGCCGGCGGCATAAGGCACCCCCGTCATGCGCGCCTCGAACTCGTCGGCGCGGTCGCCGCCGAAGACGAGGTGCGTGTGACTGTCGACGAAGCCCGGCAGCACCGCCCGGCCGCCGGCATCCACGACGTCGTCGGCCGCCGGCGCATCGGCGGTCGAGCCGATCCAGGCGATGCGACCGCCGTCGATCATCACGGCTGCGTCATGGAGCGTGCCGAAGCGGTCATCCGGCGACGCGACGTTCGTCGTCAGCTCGCCGATGCCCGTGATCAGGGTGGTCGTCACAGGAGCGGAGTCCTTCACAGCATCGGCACCTTCAGGCCGCGCTCGGCCGCGACCTCCTTGGCGCGATCGTAGCCCGCATCCACGTGCCGCATGACGCCCGTGCCGGGGTCGTTCACGAGCACGCGAGCGAGCTTCTCGGCGGCGAGGGGCGTGCCGTCGGCGACGGTGACCTGCCCGGCGTGGATGCTGCGGCCGATGCCCACGCCCCCGCCGTGGTGGATCGACACCCACGAGGCGCCCGATGCGGTGTTGAGCAGCGCGTTCAGCAGCGGCCAGTCGGCGATCGCGTCGGAGCCGTCGGCCATCGCCTCGGTCTCGCGGTAGGGGGATGCCACGGACCCCGCGTCGAGGTGGTCGCGACCGATCACGATGGGCGCCGACAGCTCGCCCGACGCGACCATCTCGTTGAACTTCAGCCCCGCGAGGTGCCTCTCCTGGTAGCCGAGCCAGCAGATGCGCGCGGGGAGGCCCTCGAAGTGCACGGCGTCGCCGGCCTTCTCGAGCCAGCGGACGAGCCCGACGTCATCGGGGAACAGCGCCTTGACCGCTTCGTCGGTCTTGCGGATGTCTTCGGGGTCGCCGCTCAGCGCGACCCACCGGAACGGGCCGCGCCCCTCCGCGAACTGCGGGCGGATGTACGCCGGGACGAATCCGGGGAACGCGAAGGCGTTCTCGAACCCGCCGAGCTTCGCCTCGGCGCGGATCGAGTTGCCGTAGTCGAAGACCTCGGCTCCGGCATCCTGGAACCCGACCATCGCAGCGACCTGCTTCGCCATCGAACCCCGCGCGCGGGCCGTGAACCCTTCGGGATCGCGCTCGGCCTCTGCGCGCCAGCGGTCGAAGGGCACGCCGACGGGCAGATAGGCGAGGGGATCGTGCGCAGACGTCTGATCGGTCACGATGTCGATCGGCGTGCCGCGCAGCAGCAGGTCGCCGAACACCTCGGCGGCGTTGCCGACGACCCCGACCGACAGCGCCTCGCCCGCGCTCTTCGCGGCCACGACGCGGTCGATCGCCGCGTCGAGATCGGTCGTGTACTCGTCGAGATAGCCGTGCTCGACCCGGCGCGCGAGGCGCGACTCGTCGACGTCGACGATCAGCACGGCCCCGCCGTTCAGGGTCACGGCGAGCGGCTGGGCGCCGCCCATGCCGCCGCATCCGCCCGTCAAGGTCAGCGTCCCGCTCAGGTCGGAGCGACCGAGCGACCGCGCCACGGCGGCGAACGTCTCGTACGTGCCCTGCAGGATGCCCTGCGTGCCGATGTAGATCCACGAACCCGCCGTCATCTGGCCGTACATGGTGAGACCGAGGTCCTCGAGCCTGCGGAACTCGGGCCACGTCGCCCAGTCCCCCACGAGGTTCGAGTTGGCGATGAGCACGCGCGGGGCCCACTCGTGCGTGCGGAACACGCCGACCGGCTTGCCCGACTGCACGAGGAGGGTCTCGTCGGGCTCGAGCTCGTCGAGGGTGCGCACGATCGCGTCGTAGGCCTCCCAGCTCCGCGCAGCCTTGCCCGTGCCGCCGTAGACCACGAGATCTTCGGGATGCTCGGCGACCTCGGCGTCGAGGTTGTTCATGAGCATGCGCTTGGCGGCTTCGGCGCCCCAGCTCTTAGCGGTGCGCTCGTTGCCGCGCGCCGCGCGGATGTCACGGGTCATCGGACTGCTCCTTCGGTGGTGTCGAATTCGCGCAGCGACGCCGTCGCCGCGCGGATGATCTCGCCCGAGATGACGAGGTCGGTCGCCGCCTCGAGATCCGGTGAGAGGAAACGGTCGGGGCCGGGCCCGGCGACGACGGTGCGGAGGCGCTCGCGCACGGCGCCGGTCACCGGCGCGGGATCGAGCGGGGCCCGCAGGTCGAGCGCACGGGCCGCGGTGACGATCTCGATCGCGAGCACGCGCGCGAGTCCGTCGATGCCGCGGCGCAGCTTGCGCGCGGCGGCCCAGCCCATCGAGACGTGGTCCTCCTGCATCGCCGACGACGGGATCGAGTCGACGGATGCCGGCACGGCGAGCCGCTTGAGCTCCGACACGATCCCGGCGGCGGCGTACTGCGCGATCATGAGACCCGAGTCGACACCGACCTCGTGCGCGAGGAACGGCGGAAGCCCGTGGCTGCGCGCGGGGTCGAGCGCCCGATCGGTGCGGCGCTCCGAGATGCTCGCCACATCCGCCACCGCGATCGCGAGGAAGTCGAGCACGTACGCGACGGGAGCGCCGTGGAAGTTGCCGTTGGATTCGACGCGACCGTCGAGGGTCACGACCGGATTGTCGACCGTCGAGGCGAGCTCGCGGGATGCGACGAGCGCCGCGTGATCGGCGGTGTCGCGCGCGGCGCCGTGCACCTGGGGCGTGCAGCGGAGCGAGTAGGCGTCCTGCACGCGCGTGCAGACGGCCGGGTCGCGATGCGACGCCATGATCGCGGAGCCCGCGAGGAAGCCGCGCAGGTTCGCGGCCGACGCGGACTGTCCGTGCTGCGGGCGCAGGGCCATGAGGTCGGCGGCGAAGACGGCATCGGTGCCGAGCTGCGATTCGATCGACATCGCGGCAGCGACGTCAGCCGTCTCGAGGAGCACGCCGAGGTCGTGCAGCGCGATCAGCAGCATCCCGAGCATTCCGTCGGTGCCGTTGATGAGGGCGAGCCCCTCCTTCTCCTGCAGCTCGAGGGGGACGATCGACGCCGCGGCCAGCGCGTCCGCCGCGGGGACGAGCTCGCCGCCCACACGCACCGAGCCCTCGCCGATGGCGGCGAGGGCGACATGCGACAGCGGAGCGAGATCGCCCGAGCAGCCGAGGGAGCCGTACTCCCGCACGACGGGGGTGATGCCCGCGTTGAGCATCGCCGCGTAGGTCTCCACCACGACGGGCCGCACGCCGGTGCGTCCGCTCGCGAGCGTCTGGAGCCGCAGGAGCTGCAGTGCGCGCACGACCACGACCTCGACCTCGGCGCCCGTGCCCGCCGCGTGCGAGCGGATGAGGCTCAGCTGCAGCTGGCGTCGACGCTCGGGCGCGATGAAGGTCGTCGCGAGCGCGCCGAAGCCGGTCGAAACTCCGTAGTGGGGCTCGGGGTCGTCGGCGAGGCCTTCGATGAGGGCGCGGGATGTCGCGACCCGCTTCATCGCGGCCGGGTCGAGCTCGACCCGGGCTCCGCGACGGGCGACCGCGACGACGTCTTCTGGACGGAGGGGCGCGGCGCCGACGATGACGGGAGGTGTGCTCATGCCTCGATTCCACACCGCGGGAGTGGCCGCGGACAGGGGGACGTGGCATCCTGTGTCTGATATGCCAGACAAACTCGTCCGCTCCCGACCGCAGGTGCCGGCAGCGGATCAGACGCTCCGCATCCTCGCTCATCTCGCCGAGCAGCGCGGGCCGGTCGCGGCGAGCGCGCTCGCGACGGCACTCGGCATCCCGCGATCGACCGTGTACTTCCTGCTCGCGACGCTCGAGGAGCACGGCTTCGTCGTGCACGTCCCGGGCGAGCGCCGGTGGGGACTCGGCACCGCTGCGTTCGAGCTCGCCGGCGGCTTCGCACGTCAGCAGCCGCTCGCGCGGCTCGGTCGACCGCTCGTCGCGGCTCTGGCCGACCGCACCGGCGAGAGCGCGCACCTCGCCGTCATGACCGGCCGCGACGTGCTGTACCTCGTCGAGGAGCGCGCTCCGCGCCGGCCCGCGCTCGTCACCGACGTGGGTGTGCGCCTGCCCGCGCACCTGACCGCGACGGGTCGCGCGATGCTGGCCGCCCTGCCCCGCGAGCAGGTGCGGGCGCTGTACCCGGATGCGTCGGCCTTCGCCGATCGCACGGGCCGAGGACCCGGCTCGCCGCGCGAGCTGCGCGACCTGCTGCGCGGCGTGCGCTCCCGAGGCTTCGCGGAGGAGGACGGCGAGGTCACGCTCGGCCTGCGTTCGGTCGGGACCGCGGTGCTCGACCACGCGCGATGGCCGAGCGCCGCGGTCGCCGTCACGTTCGAGAGCGATGCGCCCGTCGATGCCGAGGCCCTCGCCGAGGTCGTGGAGGCGACGGCCGCCGAGCTCGCTCGACGCATCGGAGGCACGCGAGCCGGACGCTGAGCGCCGCTCCCCCGCGCGGTCAGCGGACGCGCCTGCGCCCGGTCAGCGCACGACGAGGCGCGGTTCGACCAGCACGTGGGCCGTTCCGGCGACGGGGATGCGCGGGTCGACCGATCGGCCGGTCGGACCCATCAGCTCGAGGACCCCCGCGGCGACCTTCTCGGGCAGCTGCTCGACGGAGCTGAGTCCGAGGGCCTCGATCGCGGGCGTGTTGTCGAAGCCGAACACCGGAAGATCCGCGCGTCCCGCGGCGGTCGCGGCCAGGTGCGCCCCGATCGCGAGCGAGTCGCTCGCGCACACGATGGCGTCGAGACGAGGATGCGACGACGCGAGCGCCGCGGCGACGACCGATCGGGCATGGCCGACGTTCTCGTCGGAGGTCAGGCGCGGCGCATCGTCGCCGCGGGCATCCATCTCGTTCCGCCATCCCCGTTCGCGATCGTCACCCGTGCCCGAACCCGACGGCCACCCGAGGAATGCGATGCGGGATCCCGCCGTCGACTGGGCATGGCGGGTCGCCGCCGCCGTGCCCGCCGCTCCGTCCACGTCGACCCAGAGGTGCGCGGGGTCGGCGACGTCGTCCTCGCCCCACGGGCGGCCGAACGACACGAAGGGCACTCCGCGATCGACCAGCCAGTCCGTGCGCGGGTCGCCGTGGAACGTGCCGGTGATGACGACCGCGTCGATCTCGCCGCCGTCGACGAGCTCGCCCATGCGCCCGATCTCCTCGGTCGGGCTCCGCGCCGCGTAGAGCTGGATCCGCATGCCCCGGTCGCCGGCGCGCTCGGTGAGGGCGTGCACGAACCGGTCGAGCACGACGCCCGAGATCCCCCCGGCGTAGGGATCGAGATGGATGCCGATGGTCGAGCTGCGCCGCGTGCGCAGCTGTCGCGCCGCGGCCGAGCGGCGATAGCCGAGCTCTGCGATGGCCTGCTCGACGCGCTCGCGCGTGGAGGTCTTGACGACCGAGGGGGCGTTCAGCACGTTCGACACCGTCTGGCGCGAGACGCCGGCGGCGAGCGCGACGTCCTCGACGGTGGGCGGCTTCACCATCGGACCTCCTCTCGCCGGTGGGCTCGTTCCGACAGGCTAGCGCGGGGGTTGACACCCTGCATGCTCGACGCTTAGTTTGACAGCAGGAATTTGATCGTTCAAAGTTTGATCGATCAAATCGCACCGATAGGGGCGCCGATAGATTCGGCACGCACGACTCATCGAAGGAGAGAGTTCATGGCACATCGCACAGCACGGATGCTCGTGGGGGTGGGCGCCCTCACGATCACGACGGCACTCGTCCTCACCGGATGCGGTTCGGGCTTCAGCGGAGGCGACGAGGGCGGCGCCGCGGACGGCGAGCTCACCTCGTCCGACGACGCGCTCGAGATCCTCATCGGCTCGTCGGGAGACGCCGAGACGGATGCCGTCAACGCCGCCGTCGCCGCGTGGTCGGAGGACTCCGGCATCGACGTGAAGGTCACCGCCGCGAGCGACCTGTCGCAGGAGCTCGCGCAGGGGTTCGCCGCCGGATCCCCGCCCGACCTGTTCTACCTCGCCCCCGAGGCGCTCGCGGGGTACGCGAGCAACGGCTCGCTCGTCGCCTACGGCGACATGCTCGAGAACAAGGACGACTTCTACCCGTCTCTCGTGCAGAACTTCACCTATGACGGCGACTTCTACTGCGCTCCGAAGGACTTCTCGACGCTGCAGCTCATCATCAACAAGGGACTGTGGGATGCGGCGGGCCTGACCGATGCCGACATCCCCACGACGTGGGACGACCTGGCGACGGTCGCGACGACGCTCACCAAGGACGGCGTGACGGGTCTCGCATTCGGCGCGGAGTATCAGCGTCTCGGCGCCTTCATGGCGCAGGCGGGCGGAGCGCTCGTGAGCGACGACGGCACCGAGGCGACGGCGAACAGCCCCGAGAACGTCGAGGCGCTCACGTACGTCAAGGACAACATGGATGCCGGCTCGTTCGCGTACGCGACGATCGACCTGGGCGCGGGCTGGGGCGGCGAGGCGTTCGGCAAGCAGCAGGCCGCGATGGTCATCGAGGGCAACTGGATCACCGGTGCGATGGCGAACGACTTCCCCGATGTCGACTACGTCGTCGCGGAGCTCCCCGCCGGCCCCGCGGGTCAGGGCACGCTGCAGTTCACGAACTGCTGGGGCATGGCTGCCGACAGCCCCAACCAGCAGGCCGCGCTCGACCTCGTCGAGTACCTGACGTCGACCGACCAGCTCCTGGCGTTCTCGAAGGCCTTCGGCCCGATGCCGCCGGTCGCCTCGGCCGCCGACGCGTGGACGAGCGAGAACCCCGACCTCGCGGCCTTCCTGGCCGGTGCGGACTATGCCAAGAGCGTGCCGACGAACGACGGCATCGCCGCCGTGATCTCGGACTTCAACGCATCGCTCGAGTCGCTCAAGACCAGCGACCCGCAGGAGATCCTCGACACGGTGCAGTCCAACACCGAGGCAGTCGTCGGCTGATCCGATGACGACCACCGCCGCAGCACCTTCCCGCGACCGGATGCCCCGCACGGGCATCCGGCGCGGGGAGGCGCTCGCCGGCTGGGTGTTCACCCTGCCGGTACTGCTCATCCTCGGGGTGTTCCTCCTCGTCCCCGTCGTCATGGCGCTCTGGGTCAGCGTCTCGGACTGGTCCGGCCGCGGCAGCCCCTTCTCGGGCAACGTGGGTTTCGTCGGGCTCGACAACTACGCCGCCATCACCACCGACGGCGGTCTGGCCACCCGTGACTTCGGCACGGCTCTACGCAACAACGCCTGGTACGTCCTGCTCGTCGTGCCGCTGCAGACCGCGCTCGCACTCTTTCTCGCTGTGCTCGTCAACCGCGCGGTGCTGCGCGGTCGGGGTGTCTTCCGCACGGCCTTTTACTTCCCTTCCGTCACCAGTTCGGTGGCGATCACGGTGCTGTGGCTGTTCCTCTTCTCGGCGACCGGGGTGGTCAACGAGATCCTGTCGTGGGTCGGCATCAACGGCCCCAACTGGTTCAACGATCCGTCCGGCATCGTGCACAACGCGCTCGCAGGACTCGGCATCACGAGCGGCCCGCCTGCTCTCACCGACAACGACTTCCTCGGCCTCTCATGGTGGAACTGGCTCGCGGGCCCGTCCGTCGCGATGTCGGCCCTCATGCTCATGGCGATCTTCACGACGAGCGGCACGTTCATGCTGCTGTTCATCGCGGCACTGCAGAACGTCGGTGTCGAGACGACCGAAGCCGCCCTGATGGACGGCGCGAACGCCTGGCAGCGTTTCTGGTTCGTGACGCTCCCCCAGCTCAAGCCCACGCTCTTCACGGTGCTGACGCTCGGCCTCATCGGCTGCTGGCAGGTGTTCGACCAGATCTACACGGGAACGCAGGGCGCTCCCGGAAAGACCACCGTGACCCCCGCCTACCTGTCCTACTCGTCGGCGTTCCTCGGCCAGGACTGGGGACAGGGCGCCGCGATCGCGTTCATCCTCTTCGGGATCATCGTCTTCTTCACGATCGTCCAGCGGTGGGTGCTGCGTGACCGTCCTGTCTCGCGGCGCCGAGCGCGCCGCTACGAGGTGTCGGCTCCGAAGGCCCGCACGACCGGAGGTGACGCACGATGAGCGGCACGACGCTTCCCGAGGCCGAGATCATCGCGGCCGAGCGAGGGACCCCGAAGTGGCAGAAGCCCACACGGCAGCGCTGGCACACCCGCACCCTGACGTGGCAGATCATTCTCTACGCCGTGCTCATCGTGCTCGCGCTCATCTACATCTACCCGTTCCTCGTCCAGGTCGCGACATCCTTCAAGTCGGATGCCGAGGCGACGTCCGACCCCATCGGACTCATCCCGCAGACCTGGACTCTCGCGGCGTACGAGCGCCTGTTCCTGCGCAGCGACTTCCCGGTGTGGTTCGCCAACTCGGCGGTCGTGACGATCTGCGTGACGCTCGGGCGCGTGTTCTTCTGCTCGCTCGCCGGCTACGCGCTCGCCCGCCTGCACTTCCGCGGGCGCGGGGTCGTCTTCGCCGCCGTCATCGCCGTCATGGCCGTGCCTTCGGTCGTGCTGCTCATCCCGAAGTTCCTCGTGATCAACCAGCTCGGGATGTACGACTCCTACGCGGGCATGATCGTTCCGCTGCTCGTGGACGCGGCGGGGGTGTTCATCATGAAGAACTTCTTCGAGTCCATCCCGGTGTCCATCGAGGAGCAGGCGCGGATCGACGGCGCCGGCACGTTCCGCATCTTCTGGTCCGTCGTGCTGCCGATGGCGCGTCCCGCGCTCATCACGATCATCATCCTGTCGTTCCAGGGCTCGTGGAACGAGCTCTCGCACTTCATCGTGTCGACGCAGTCGCCCGAGCTCACGACGCTCACGAAGGGCGTGGCCCGCCTGGCATCCGGCCAGCTGTCGCAGGGCAACCAGTTCCCGCTCAAGCTCGCCGCCGCCGCCATCATGACGATTCCCGTCGCCATCATGTTCTTCGTCTTCCAGAAGCGCATCATGAACACCGCTCAAGGAGCACTCAAGGAATGACCGACGTACCCCGGCCGCTGCCCCTGCAGCCCCTCCTCGACGACGCCGTGATCGCGCTGCGCGCCCCCACCCAGGTCTGGTCGGGCGCGGGTGGCGACATCGGCGGTGCGCCCATCGACGGCGTCTACCACGGCGACGTCCGGCACATCCGTGCGCTGTCGGCCTCGTGCGCCGACTCGCCGATCGAGTGGATCTCGGTCGCGCCGGGCGCGGCATCCCGCGTCGTCTTCGGCGGGCTGCTGCGCGGCGTCGACGACCGCTGGCCCGATCCCAAGGTGCGGCTCACGCGCGAGCGCCGTGTCGACGCGGGCCTGGTCGCCGAGACGTGGACGGTCTCGTCGCATGTCGCCGAGCCTGTCTCGACGACGCTCGAGCTGCGGGTAGAGCCCGAGTTCTCGCTCCTGCACGAAGTGAAGTCCGGCATCGCCGACGCGCGCGCCTTCGACGTGTCGGTGCGGGATGCCGCGGCCGCCGTCACTGCAGGGCATCAGCGGTTCACGCTCGACGCCCCCGGCGCCGAGGTCGACGCGGAGGGCGCCGTCATCGTCGCCCGCTGGCGCATCGACGTTCCACCTCGGGGCCGGGCCGACGTGTCGTTCTCGCTGCGGCTCGCAGACGACTCGCTCGTCGTGCGGGCCGGCGGTGACGGGTCCCCGTGGGATGCGGCATCCGTCGTCGCACGCGCGCGCCCCTTCGAACAGCGGCTCGCGCGCTGGCTCGACACGGCCCTGGGCGACCTCGACGCGCTCCGGCTCGCGATGCCCGACGCGCCATCGGACGAGTTCTACGCGGCGGGTGCGCCGTGGTTCTTCACGCTCTTCGGCCGGGACTCGATCTGGGCGGCGCGGCTCGCGCTCCCCCTCGACGTCGGGATGGCGGCATCCACGCTCCGCGTGCTCGCGCGCCTGCAGGGCGCCGACGACGACCCCGCGTCCGCGCAGGAGCCCGGCAAGATCCTCCACGAGCTGCGCTCGACCGTTCTCGAGCTGCCCCACGAAGGCATCGCACTGCCGCCGCTGTACTTCGGCAGCGTCGATTCGACGCCGCTGTGGGTCTGCCTGCTCGCCGATGCGTGGCATGCGGGCATGCACGACGACGAGGTGCGCGAGCTGCTGCCGGCCCTGCGCCGTGCGCTCGCGTGGATCATGGAGCACGGCGACAGCGACGGCGATGGATTCCTCGACTACATCGACCGCACCGGTCGGGGTCTTGCCAACCAGGGCTGGAAGGACTCGGGCGACTCGATCCAGTGGCGCGACGGGCGCCTCGCCGAGGGTCCGATCGCCCTGTGCGAAGTGCAGGGCTACGCGTACGAGGCCGTGCTCGCAGGCGCCGATCTGCTCGACGCCTTCGCAGACGACGACACGTCCGCTCTGCGCGCATGGGCCGCGGATCTTCGCGAACGGTTCGCGGCGTCCTACTGGGTCGAAACGCCCGAGGGGCGCTATCCGGCCGTCGCGCTCGATCGCGACAAGAAGCCCGTCGACACCCTGACGAGCAACATCGGCCACCTCCTGGGCACCGGCATCCTCGACCCCGCCGAGGAGTCGCACATCGCGGGACTGCTGGTGGGACCGTCGATGTCGAGCGGCTACGGCATCCGTACGATGTCGACGGATGCCGCGGGGTACTGGCCGCTCTCGTACCACGGCGGCAGCGTCTGGATGCACGACACCGCGATCGCCGTCCGCGGCATGATGCGCGCGGGCCTGGACGCCGAGGCGCGCACGATCGTCGACGGCATGCTCGCCGCGGCCGAGGGCTTCGACTTCCGGGTGCCCGAGCTGCACTCGGGCGACGCGCTGGACTCGTCTTCACGACCGACGCCCTACCCGGCGGCGTGTCGCCCGCAGGCGTGGTCGGCGGCCGCCGCCGTCGTCGCGCTGGATCTGCTCAGTCGACCTTCGTGACCGTGCCGCCCGTCAGCGCGACGAGCTGGTCGTAGGTCATCGGGAAGACCGTGTGCGGCGTGCCCCCGGCCGCCCAGATCTCGTCGTACTGCGCCAGATCCTCGTCGACGACCGTGGTGAGACGAGACGGATGCCCGGCCGGCGCGACACCGCCGATCGCCTGCCCCGTCGCCTCGCGCACCTGCTCGGCGGTCGCGCGGACGATGTCACCGCGGCCGAGCCGAGCTGCCAGAGCAGTCGTGTCGACGCGGTGCGCGCCGCTGGTCATGACCAGGAGCGGCGCGCCGTCCGACCAGAAGACGAGGCTGTTGGCGATCGCGCCGACCTCGACCCCGAGGGCGGCGGCCGCGAGGGGTGCGGTGGATGCCGCATCCGGCAGCACGACGATGTCGCCCTCGATTCCCGCCGCACGGATGGCGTCGTGGACGAGGCGGCTTCGCGGGTGCAGGTTCTCCGTCATCGCCCCAGAATAGAACGGGCCTGTTCACCGCCGTCTCTGCGCGCCAGTCTTGTCGCATGAGGATCCTCCGAGCGCTGACCCGGTATCCGGTCATCACGGCCACCGTGGTCGTGGGCATCACGGTCCTCGTGCTCGATGTCGCCGGGTACGACCGCACGAGCCGATGGATCGCGACGGTCTACGTCTCGCTCGTGATCGCCTGGACGCTCGTCGGGATGATCCGCGACGTCGTGCGCGGACACGTGGGCCTCGACGTCCTGGCGGTGGTGGCCATGATCGCGACGCTCGCCGTCGGCGAGTACGTGGCATCCCTCATCATCGTGCTCATGCTCTCGGGCGGCGAGGCTCTGGAGGACTTCGCGGCGCGGCGCGCGAAGCGCGAGCTGACGGCGCTGCTCGATCGTGCGCCGCGCATCGCGCACGTCATCGTGCATCCGTCGGATGCCGATTCCGACGAGACGCAGGACGCCGCGGCCGACGACGTCGCGATCGGCGACGTGCTGCTGGTGCGCCCATCAGAGGTCGTGCCGGTCGACGGCGAGCTGCTCACCGAATCGGCGTCCTTCGACGAATCGTCGATCACGGGCGAGAGCCTTCCCGTCGAACGCGCGCGCGGCGACGAGATCCTGTCGGGCTCGGTCAACGGCACGCGCGCCGTGCGCGTGCGCGCGACGCGGCGCAGCGCCGACAGCCAATACCAGCAGATCGTCGCGCTCGTTCAGGAGGCCGAGGACTCCCGTGCACCGGTCGTCCGCCTCGCCGACCGCTTCGCCATCCCGTTCACGGCCGTCTCGCTCGTCATCGCGGGGGCGGCGTGGGGGATCTCGGGGGATGCGACCAGATTCGCCGAAGTGCTCGTGCTCGCGACCCCGTGCCCCCTCCTCATCGCGGCGCCCGTGGCGTTCCTGGGCGGGCTGTCCCGCGCGGCCAAGGCGGGCATCATCATCAAAGGCGGCGCGGTCATCGAGCAGCTCGCACGCGTACGCTCGGCCGCGTTCGACAAGACGGGCACGCTCACCGCCGGCCGACCGGTGCTCGTCGAGGTGCGGCCCGCCCCGGGCTTCGACGGCGACGAGCTCTTGGTGCTCGCGGCATCGGCCGAGCAGTACTCCAGTCACGTGCTCGCGGAGGGCATCCGTCGCGCGGCGCGCGACCGGGGGCTGGCCTTCGTCGGGGCGAGCGAGGCGCGGGAGGTGGCGACGAACGGGGTGAGCGCCGTCATCGGCGGGCGCACGGTCGTCGTGGGCAAGCCCGCCTACATCGCCGCGATCGCTCCCGACACCGCGCGGGTCGAGCTCACCGCGGGTCACGCGGCGGCGTACGTCGCCGTCGACGGATGCTTCGCGGGAGCGCTGGTGCTGGCCGACCACGCCCGGCCCGAGGCTCGGGCGGTCGTCACCTGGCTCCGCTCGCAGGGGGTCGAACGCATCGTCATGCTGACCGGTGACGCACGCCCCACGGCGGACGCCATCGCCGCGGGCGTCGGCATCACCGACGTGCACGCCGAACTGCTCCCCCGCGAGAAGGTCCATCTCGCCGCGCAGATGCGGCCGCGACCCGTTCTGATGGTCGGCGACGGCGTCAACGACGCACCCGTCCTCGCCGCGGCGGACGTCGGGATCGCCATGGGCGCGAAGGGGTCGACGGCAGCCGGCGACGCCGCCGACGCCGTCATCCTGAAGGACTCCCTGTCGCGGGTCGCCGACGCGGCATCGATCGGTCGCGACACCCTGCGCGTCGCCTACACGGCCATCTGGATCGGCATCTCCCTGAGCATCGCCCTCATGCTGGTCGCCACGACGGGAGTGATCCCCGCCGTCGCCGGCGCGCTGGTGCAGGAGCTCGTCGATCTTGCGACGATCCTCTACGCGCTGCGCGCCCTCACCGGCCCGCCGGTGCGTCTCGACGTCGAGCAGGGTGTGCCGTCGCCGCGCGCGCATGCTCCGGCATCCTGACCATTCTGCTCAACTCCCCGCGCGCAGGTTGAACGATCCGCCCGGCGGTGGTGCAATGGACGATGGATGCCGCAACGCCGCGGCATGCGGAGCGCACAGCCCACAAGGCCAGCCGAAGGAAGAACGCGATGTCGCACACCCTGCCCCTGCCCGATTACACGCACGAGCGCGTGGAGGTGATCACCGGGCGACGCAGCGGCCTGTTCATCGCCGTCGCACTGCACTCCTCGGTGCTCGGATCCGCTCTCGGCGGTGCACGGCTGTGGTCGTACCCGCACTGGAGCGACGGACTCGGCGACGCGCTGCGGCTCTCGGCCGCGATGACGCGCAAGAATGCGGCCGCGGGTCTCGACGCCGGCGGGGGCAAGGCCGTGATCGCGCTCGAGCCCGGCACGGTGCTCGACCCCGAGCGGCGTCGCGACGCGTTCCTCGATCTGGGCGACGCCGTCGAGTCGATGCACGGTCTGTACCGCACCGCCGAGGATGTGGGGTCGACGACCGACGACATGCTCGTCGTCAGCGAGCGCACCGACCACGTGGTCGGTCTGCCCGAAGCGGGCGGCGGCTCGGGCGAGCCGGCGGGCCCCACGAGCCTCGGCGTGTACGAATCGCTGCGTGCGACCCTCGAGCGGGTCGCCGGGGCGTCGGATGTCGCGGGGCGCCGCATCACGATCTCGGGGCTCGGTCAGGTCGGCAGTCGCCTCGCGGTGCGCTTGGCAGCCGAGGGCGCTGTGCTCACCGTCACCGATGTGAACCCCTCGAAGCGGGATCTCGCTCTCGAACTCGGCGCCGACTGGGCGCTGCCGGGCGAGGAGCACCTCATCCCGGCGGACGTCTTCGTGCCGGCGGGCATCGGCGGTCTGCTGACCGACGACGTCATCGACGCGCTCGATGCGAAGGCCGTCTGCGGCCCGGCGAACAACCCGCTGGCCGCGCGCGAAGGCGCGGATCGCCTCGCGGGACGCGGCATCCTCTACGCCCCCGATTTCGTCGTGAACGCCGGCGGCGTCATCTACCTCGACCTCGAGGCGAAGAAGCTCGGCACCCGCGCCGAGATCATGGATCGGGTCGCCGCGATCGGCGGCACGGTGCGGCGCATCTTCGACGAGGCGGCGTCGCGCGGTGTGACTCCGCTCGCAGCCGCCGAGGGACTCGCCGCGGAGCGTCTCGCGGCGGGCGGCCGCCAGCACGTGCTGGCGCACTGACGCGCGGGCGCACAGGCGCGGCATCCATCGTCGGGACCCGGTTCCGCACTCTTCGGAACCGGGTCGCTCGGTGGCATGATGGACCGCATCGTCCGGCGACGGAGTCGGGTGACGGCCGTCGAAGGAGACCCCCGTGTTCCGAAGCCCTCTGCCCGATGTCGAGATCCCCGACGTCAGCGTCTACGACTACCTCTTCGGCTCGCTCACCGACGACGACCACGGCCGCGTCGCTCTGATCGATCCGGCGACGGGCGTCGAGACGACGTACGGCGGACTCCGTGCGCAGATCCTCGCTTTCGCGGGCGCCCTCGCTGCTCGCGGGGTCGGCACCGATACCGTCATCGGGCTGCTGTGCCCCAACGTCCCCGCGTTCGCCACGGTGTTCCACGGCGCGCTCCGCGCGGGCGCCGCGGTCACGACGATCAACTCGCTCTACACGGCGGGCGAGATCGAGAAGCAGCTGCGGGATGCCGGCGCGACGTGGTTCGTCACGGTGTCGCCCTTGCTGAGCCAGGCGTCGACGGCGGCGGACGCCGTCGGGATCCCGCCGGAGCGCGTCATCGTGCTCGATGGCGCGGAGGGTCACCCCGACCTGCGGCAGATGCTGACCGAGGGCTCCCCCGCGCCCGACGTGTCGTTCGATCCCGCGACGCACGTCGCGGCACTCCCCTACTCGTCGGGGACGACCGGCATCCCCAAGGGCGTCATGCTCACGCACCGCAACCTGGTGGCCAACGTGCAGCAGTCGCGCGCGAACATCGACCTGCACGCGAGCGACCGGGTGCTCGCGGTGCTGCCGTTCTTCCACATCTACGGGCTGACGGTGCTGCTGAACCTCGCGCTGCGCCAGCGCGCGAGCCTCGTCACGATGCCGAAGTTCGACCTCGTCGACTTCCTCACGAACATCCAGCGGTTCGGCTGCACGTACCTGTTCATCGCGCCCCCGATCGCGGTCGCGCTCGCGAAGCATCCGGTCGTCGACGAGTTCGACATCTCGACGGTGCACTCGGTCTTCTCGGGTGCCGCGCCGCTCGACGGCGAGACGGCCGACGCCGCCGGCCGTCGGATCAACGCGCGGGTCATGCAGGGCTACGGAATGAGCGAGCTGTCGCCCGTGTCGCACGCGACGCCGCACGATCGGGACGACGTGCCGGTCTCGTCGGTCGGCACGCTGCTGCCCAACCAGGAGTGCAAGCTCGTCGACACCGAGACGGGCGAGGAGATCACGTCCTTCGGCGAAGGCGGAGTGACGGCGCCGGGCGAGCTGTGGATCAAGGGCCCGAACGTGATGCTCGGCTATCTCGACAAGCCCGAAGCGACGGCCGAGACGCTCGATGCCGACGGCTTCCTGCACACGGGAGACATCGGCGTCTACCACGAGGGCGGCTACTACTCGATCGTGGCTCGCGTGAAGGAGCTCATCAAGTACAAGGGCTACCAGATCGCGCCGGCCGAGCTCGAGGCGCTGCTGCTGTCGCACCCGAAGGTGATGGATGCGGCCGTCATCGGCGTCCTGGACGACGACAAGCAGGAGATCCCCAAGGCGTTCGTGGTCGCCGCGCCCGAGTCGGGGTTGACCGCCGACGATGTCATGTCCTTCGTCGCCGACAGCGTGGCGCCGCACAAGAAGGTGCGTCGCGTCGAGTTCATCGACGTCATCCCCAAGTCGACGGCGGGCAAGATCCTGCGGAAGGACCTGCGGGCGCGCGAGACGACGCCGGCCTAGCCCGCGTCCTCGATCAGGTGCAGCTGCGTGCCGTCGGGATCGATCAGGAACCCCGCCCGCAGCCCCCATTCCTGCAGGGCGACAGGGACGAGGCGCGGGATGCCGGAGTCCCGCTCGGGCACGCCGCTCGCGCGCACCGCGGCGTAGAGCGCGTCGAGATCGGCGACCCGCACGCTCGTCATGAACCAGCTCGCGTACGGATCGTGCTCGGGCGCGAGGAAGAACTCGAGCTCGACGCCGCCACGCGCGAGGATGAGCCATCCGCCGTCGCGGAACCGCTGCTCGAACCCGAACCCGCGGTAGAACGCGATCGTGTCATCGAACGATCTGGACGGCAGATTGGGCACGGCGCGGTCGGTCCGAGTGCGAGGAGCCATATCCCGAACCTATGACGCATCGTGCGTCGAGGGAACCTCGACGCACGCTCGACCGCCGCCGACGTCACGCCTGCGCATGCGCCGCGTGGCGCGAAGGCGCCAGGGCCAGCACCCCCGCGGCGATGACGCCGGCGACGGTCGCGTAGATGAGGATCCGGTAGTCCACCGCTGCGATGACCGACGCCCCCACGATGCTGAAGAGCGTCTGCGGCACGTTCACCGCGACGTTGCCCGCCGCCGATGTGCGCCCCTGCAGGTGCGGCGGGGTCTGCTTCTGCCGCGACGTGGAGAACCCCACGACGATGATCGGGATGCTGAACCCCAGCACCGCCATACCCACGACGACGAGCGGCAGCGAGGTCCACGCCGTCGGAAGGCACCCGATGGCCATGAGCAGCATCCCGCATCCGACGGCGCGCCCCTCGCCGAGCCACGTCACGATGCGTGCCGAGAGGATGCCGCCGAGCACCGCACCCGCTCCCTGGATCGGGACGAGGATGCCGAGCGCCGCCGTGTCGATGCCGAGACCCTGCTCGAGGGCGGGGAAGACCGTCACGTTGACGAGCCCGATCGCTCCGAAGGCGATCGCCATCGAGAGCGTCAGACGATTGAGCAGCGGCGTGCGGGCGAGGTGCGCGAATCCCGCGCCCAGATCGCGCCGGTAGCGACCATCGGCCACCTTCGGCGTCGGCGGCGTCTCGACCACGTGGATGCGCGCCATGAGAACGGTGGTGACGGCGAAGGATGCCGCGGTGAGCACGATCACGGCAGCCGGGCCGGCGAGGACGTAGAGGGCGGTGCCGATGAGCGGCGAGATGAGCCGGAAACCCTGATCGATCGTCGTGAGCGTGCCGTTCGCCGATGCGAGCCGGTCGTCGTCGACGAGATCGCGGATCAGCCCCGACTGCGCCGCCGCCGTGAGGTACCCGACGGAGCCGTAGAGGAAGATGACCGCGTGCACGAGCCACACCTGCCCGGTCGGCTGCACCGCGAGCAGGGCGAGGACGATCGGCACCATCAGGGCGTAGGCGATGACGAGCAGCCGCTTGCGCGACACCCGGTCGGCGAGCATGCCCAGGAACGGCGCGAGGACGGCGGGAAGACCGAGGGCGATGAAGACGCTGGCCGCCGCGGCATCCGATCCGGTGAGATCCTTCACCCAGACGGCCGCCATGAGATACAGGGCGCTGTCGCCGAGGTTGGAGAACACCCACGCGGCCGACAGCTGCCGGAACCCGCGGATCGACCAGGCAGCCACGCGAGGAGCACGCCGGGTGGCGGTGGTCATGCGGACTCCCCGTCGGGCATCTGCTCGGCGAGCGGGCTGGACCACGGCTCGGGGTTTGCGATCGCCATCATGCGCGAGAAGCGTGCGCCGGGCGGACGAAGCCCCGGGTCCGCGCTGCGTCCCGCGAAGCGCTCGGTGATGCGCTGGAGGTCCTGGCTCAACTGCGAGAGCTCCTCGGCGGTCGCCCAGAAGGTGCTGCGGGTGAAGGTGGATGCCTGGACCCAGTCATCCGTCTCGTTCTCGATCTCGACGAAGTACGTGCGCGCCCGCTGCCACTCGGCGTCGAGCCCGAGCACCGCGAGTTCGCGCAGCGCCGCGAGCGAGCCGGGGAGCTCGGGGTCGGGTCGCATGTCCCACGACCGCGACAGCGCGCGCCACGGCTTCTCGCGCCCGCGACCCGGCGCCCGCTCGATGAAGCCGTACTTCTCGAGCGTGCGCAGGTGGAAGGAGCAGCTTGCGACCGACTCCCCCACGGCCTCCGCGCATTCGGTGGCGGTCAGCTCGTCGCGCTCGGTGAGCAGGTCGAAAAGGCGCAGACGGAGGGGATGCGCGAGCGCGCGCAGCCGCGCGGGATCGGTGATGCGGGAGTAGTCGGCGTCGGTCACGACCTCGACGATAGATCCTAAAGACATCTTGCGCAACACTTCTTTAGCATTGAAGGATCTGCGGTGCGAACGTTGCACCGCGGCGCGAGCCCGCGCAAGGATGGATCCAGGGGGTGTCGTGCGCAGATCAGGGGCTGTCACGCTGATGGTGGCCGTCGCGCTCCTTGTCGCCGGATGCACCGGATCCACCGGGGGCGCCCCGACGGCGACGTCAGCGTCATCGAGCACGGTGCATACCCCGGCGGCGGCCGTGGACGAGGAACTGCAGGCGGAGCTCCTGGCGATGTTCGAACGCGATCAGGCCGGTCGACTCGGCGGTGTCGACGACGAGGGCGACCAGCGGCGCACCGACCGGCTCGCGGAGATCATCGGCGAGTACGGCTGGCCCGGCGTCTCCCTCGTCGGAGAGGACGGTGAGGATGCCGCGTGGGCGATCGCCCAGCACTCCGACCTCGACCCCGCCTTCCAGGAGCGCGCCCTCGATCTGCTGGAGGCAGCCGTCGCCGCGGGCGACGCGTCGCCGGGCAATCTCGCGTATCTCTCCGACCGCGTCGCGGTGGCGAAGGGCGAGCCTCAGCGCTACGGCACGCAGGTCGGGTGCGGCGAAGACGGCCCGACGCCCGCGACGCCGCTCGAGGACGCGGCATCCATCGACGACATCCGCACCGACGCCGGCCTCCCGCCCTTCGAGGACTATCTGGCCGAGATGGCGCAGATCTGCGCCGAGATCGAGTAGACGTGGAAACGCCCCTCCGAAGAGGGGCGTTTCGTGATTCCGGTGGACCTAAGGGGATTCGAACCCCTGACCTCCTCGATGCGAACGAGGCGCGCTACCAACTGCGCCATAGGCCCGTGAACCTCCGTTAGATTATCACGGCTCGAACGCCCTCCCGAATCGACGACGACGCCGC
The DNA here is from genome assembly GCF_051860965.1 of Microbacterium sp. GTDB lineage: Bacteria > Actinomycetota > Actinomycetes > Actinomycetales > Microbacteriaceae > Microbacterium. The sequence continues at coordinate 278,234 of NZ_JBIMKU010000003.1, read as the reverse complement.
GAGAGGCAGGATGGAACCATGCTCTCCTCGCTCCGCCCTGTCACGTCCGTCCGCAACGTCCGCCCCTGGGGAGGTGCGCTCAGCGACCTGCGCATCGCCGCGGACGGGACGTGGGAGACGATCGCGAACGCGACCGACACGCCGCTCCAGGACGGTGAGATCGACGGTCGCGGGCTCCTCGCCCTCCCCGGGCTGCTCAACGTGCACGCGCACGTCGACAAGTCGTGGTGGGGTCATCCGTGGCAGTCGTACGGCGGCGAAGGCGGCACCGAGGGGCGCATCCGACACGAGCGCGCACGACGCGAGGAGCTCGGCATCCCAGGGCTCGACGTCACGCGGAACGTCCTCGAGCAGTCCGTGCGCACCGGCACGACGGCGCTGCGCACGCACGTCGACGTCGACCCGGGCATCGGCCTGCGCGGCATCGAGGTCGTGCGCGAGGCCGTCGCCGAGTACGACGGCGCCCTGCACGCCGAGATCGTCGCCTTCCCGCAGGACGGCGTGCTCCGCCGCGACGGGGTGCTCGACCTGCTCCGCGCCGCCGCGGACGCGGGTGCGGAGCACATCGGCGGACTCGACCCGGGATCCATCGATCGCGACCCCGTCGGTCAGCTCGATGCGCTCTTCGCGATCGCGGCCGACACCGGCGTCGGCATCGACATCCACCTCCACGATTCCGCCGACCTCGGAGCGTTCCAGATCGAGCTCATCATCGACCGCACCGCACGCCACGGCCTCGCGGGCCGCGTCAACGTCGCGCACGGGTTCGCGATCGCCGAGGTCTCCCCCGCCCGCCGTCACGATCTGCTCGAGGCCATGGGCGCCCTCGACATCAGCATGACCACCGTCGCACCGCTGCGTCTGCCCCAGCTGCCGCTGACGGAGATGGATGCCGCGGCCGTCCGCTTCGGATTCGGCACGGACGGCATCCGCGACCTCTGGAGTCCCTACGGCACGGGCGATCTGCTCGGCATCGCGTGGCAGTACGCACGGTCGTCCGGCATCGTGCGCGACGAGGATCTCCACCGTGTCGCCGAGCTCGCCACGCGCGCCGCCGCCGCGTTCGTCGGACGATCGACGCACGATCTCGTCGTCGGCGCTCCCGCCGATCTCGTGCTCGTGGACGCGGAGAATCCCATGGATGCGATCGTCCGCACGCCCCCGCGCGAACTGGTGCTCGGCAGCGGCCGCGTGCTCTGGGAGATCTGACCGCTACTGGCCGGATGCCCGTCGGGAGAGCAGGTCGCGCACGTGGGCCTCGATCTCGGCGTCGTCGACGAAACCCATGCGGGCGAACTCGCGCGCCGGGCGCGCCGTGTCGATCGACGGGGGCCGCTGCGCCTCCGCACGCTCGCGCATCGCTTCTTCGACGGCAGCCTGGCGCACCGCCTCACGCGCCTCTTCGGCATCCAGCAGGGCTGCGGCACGGGACCCGGCCGACGCCGTGAGCGGCTTGGGCAGCTCGCGCGGCGACCACACGCGCGGCGCCTCGCCGACGGCGAGATCCTGGACGGCGGCCATGGGGCGCGGCTCGGCAGAGGTCTCGCGCACGATCGCCCGCGCTCCGACGCGCGACATCCGGTGCAGCAGCAGCCCGCAGACGGCGGCGAACGCCACGCCCGACCACAGGAGCACCTGTGATCCCGTCGCGACGACCTGCCACCCGCCCCAGACGGCGACACCGATGCCGACGAGTGCGAAGAGCGTCGTGGTGATCCTCATCCGCCGGCGGGCGCGAGCGCGCCGCGCGAGCGGCGTCGACCGCGCGGCGGCGCGTTCATCGCGCGCGCGCTCGAGGTCGAGACGGGCATCCTCGAGCGCCGCGTGCTCGCGCTCGGCGAGGGCGCGGCGTGCGAGCTTCTGCTGCGCGAGCGCCGTGCGTGCGGTCAGTTCGAGGCGCACCTCGTCGGGAGTCTCGCTCGTCTCGGCGAGCACGCGCAGCGCCTGGTTCAGGCGCACGGCGTTGCGCTCCGACGCGTCGTACTGACGGCGGCTGTGCCACGACGGCAGCAGATAGACGAGCCACAGGAGCACGGCGACGAGCACGATCACTCCGCCGCCCAGTACCTGCCCACCCATGGCGTCCACGGTAGGCGACAGGATGCGGCGGACCCGGCATCCCGTCGCGTGTCCTTCAACCTCGGGTCAAGGGTTAACCTTCACGCGTGCAGGCGGTCCGCCGGCGGCACGGTCGCCGCGTCCTGCGGCGCGCGCCCGGCGACCCATCGCTGGAGCACTCCCTCGGGCACCTCTTCGCGGACGAGCGCGAATGCGTAGTGGTCGCGCCAGTCGCCGTCGATGTGGATGTAGCGCCGACGCAGCCCCTCGTAGCGGAAGCCGAGCTTCTCGACGACGCGGATGCTCGCGGCGTTCTCGGGGCGGATGCAGATCTCCATGCGGTGCAGGCGCAGCTCCGAGAAGCAGACGTCGGTCGCGAGGGCCACCGACGTCGGCGTGATGTTGCGCCCCGCGTAGCGCTCGCTCACCCAGTAGCCGATCGTCGCCGATGCGAGCGACCCGCGCGCGATCCCCCACACGTTGAGCTGACCCGCGATGTCGCCGTCGTGCTCCATGACGAAGGGCACTCCGGCACCGTCGCGGTACTGCTGGAGGAGGCGTCGCACACCGAGGCGCATGTCGAACGAGACCGGGCCGTCGGGGCTCGTGGCCTCCCACGGGCGCAGCCATCCGCGATTGGACAGGAGCTCCTGCTGGAGCACGCGCGCGTCGCGCTGCTTCACGAGACGGATCGAGACCGGACCATGGCGCCGTGGAGTGCTGAGCTCCATGCGACCCCCTCGTGACGAGCGGCGATCAGAGGTTCGCCGCGAACTCCTTGAACCAGGGTCGCAGGTCTGGACCGAGATCGTCGCGATCCGCCGCCAGCTGCACGATGGCCTTGATGTAGTCCACCCTATCGCCGGTGTCGTAGCGACGACCGCGGAACACGACGCCGTACACGCCGGGGCCGTCGGGATCCGCCGCGAGCTCCTGCAGGGCATCGGTGAGCTGGATCTCGCCGCCCTTGCCCGGCTCGGTGCGCTCGAGGATGTCGAACACCGACGGCGCGAGGACGTAGCGGCCGATGACGGCGAGGTTGGAGGGGGCGTCCTCCTTGTTGGGCTTCTCGACGAGACCCGTGATCCTGACGATGTCGTCGTCGTCGGTCGGCTCGGCCGCCGCGACGCCGTAGAGCTGGATGTGGTCGGGGTCGACCTCCATGAGTGCGACGATCGCCGCGCCCGTGCGCTCGTGCTCCGCGATCATCGTCGTCAGCAGCTCGTCGCGCTCGTCGATGAGGTCGTCGCCGAGCATGACGGCGAACGAGGATTCGCCGACGTGGGCCTTGGCCCGCAGCACGGCGTGGCCGAGCCCCTTGGGCTCGCCCTGGCGCACGAAGTGGATGTCGGCGAGGTCGCTCGACTCGAGGACCCGCTGCAGGCGCTCGCTGTCGCCCTTGTCCTTCAGCTTGACCTCGAGCTCGGGCACCGAGTCGAAGTGGTTCGAGATCGCGTTCTTGTTGCGCCCGATGATGACCAGGATGTCGTCGATCCCGGCGGCGGCGGCCTCTTCGACCACGTACTGGATCGCGGGCTTGTCGACGACGGGCAGCATCTCTTTGGGCATCGCCTTGGTCGCGGGCAGGAATCGGGTTCCCAGGCCTGCGGCGGGAATGACGGCCTTGAACGGCTTATGCGGCATGCCGAGAACTCTACCGACAACGCATACCCGCTTGCTGTCCCCCGTTCGGGGGTCTATGGTTCGCGCTCGCCTAGACTCGAGTCATGCCGAACGCCGTCCACGACGAGAAGCGCGCCCTGCGCGCGGATCTGCGCGAGCGGCGCCAGCTCCTGTCGGAGAGCGCGCGGGATGCCGCGGCCTCCGGCATCCGCGAGCAGCTGGACGCGCTCGTCGAACGCCTCGGGGTCACGTCGATGTCGTGCTATCTCTCGACCACGACCGAGCCCGGCACGCACGAGTTCGTCGAGCGTGCGGTCGCCCGCGGCATCCGGGTCCTCCTCCCCATCACCCGAGCGGACGGCCTTCTGGACTGGGCGGTGGCGACCCCCGACGGCGACATCGCCGAGGGGCTCTTCGGCCTGCCCGAGCCCGTCGGCGAGGTGCTGGGCCCCATCGCCGTCAACGACGTCGACGTCCTCGTGATCCCGGCCGCCGCGGTCGGCCGCGACGGCATGCGGCTGGGCTGGGGACGCGGCTACTTCGACAAGACCCTGGGTTCGATGGAGAAGTGCCCACCCGTCTACGCCGTCGTCTTCGACTCCGAAGTGCTCGACGACGTCCCGTCCGACGAGCGGGACGAGCCCGTCACGGGCGTCGTGACACCGACCCGCACCCTGACCCTGTCGCCCACGCGGCGCTGAACCGACACCGAGAGCCCATGCCTACCTACGCCTACGCCTGCAAGCAGTGCGGTCACCGCTTCGACGCCGTCCAGTCCTTCGCCGATGCGACGCTCACCGAGTGCCCCGAATGCGGCGGGCCGCTGCGCAAGGAGTACGGCTCGATCGGTGTCACCTTCAACGGCTCGGGCTTCTATCGCACCGACTCCCGCGCCAAGACCTCGTCGAGCGACTCCTCCGCAGCGTCCTCCTCGGGTGGCAGCGACTCGGGATCTTCGACATCATCGAAGTCTGAAGCGAAGGCTTCGCCCGCACCGTCGGGTTCGTAACCGGCGCACGTGCGCCGTGAGGGGGCAGCACATGATCCAGGGGTTCAAGGAGTTCATCACCCGCGGCAACGTCATCGACCTCGCCGTCGCGGTGGTCATCGGCGCGGCGTTCACGGCCGTCGTGAACGCGATCGTCGCGGGACTCATCAATCCGCTGATCGCACTCGTCTTCAAGGCCGACAGCCTCGACGAAGTCGGACCGACCATCACCGGCCTGCAGGGCCAGGAGGTCTTCTTCCCGCTCGGGGCGATCGTCGGCGCCATCATCGCCTTCCTCGCCGTCGCCGTCGTGGTCTACTTCGTGTTCGTCTTCCCTATGAACAAGTTCAAGGAGCGCGCGGCGGCCCGCGCGGGCGTCGCCGACGAGACACCGGCCGGACCGACCGAGACCGAGCTGCTGACCCAGATCCGCGACCTGCTCGAGCGCCAGACCGGCGTCTCGGTCTCCACGACGCCGCCGGCCGGAGAGGCGCCGAAGGCCTAGTAGTGCGGCGGGACGTCCCGGCGCAGCTGCTCGTCGTTGGGTCCGCCTGACGAGGGACCGGATGCCGCGGTATCCGGAGCCATCACCGGTTCCTCCGTGGTGCCCGGCGCGGGGGTGAGCTTCACACGGCGGGAGCCCGGGACCCGGACGATCCGCTGACGACGCGGTTCCGTCGACTCGTGATCAGTCGACATCGATCGGCTGCGTGACGGTGCCGGCGCGGGGCTGGCCCGGGTCCACGCCGAGGAGAGCCGCGATGCGCGCCGCGACCGAGGCGGGGTCGTTGTACAGATCGAACGAGTGCACGCGCACGTAGTGCCAGCCGAGGCGGCGCAGGATCTGCGGACGCAGGCGCAGCGACTCGCGCAGCGACTCCCCGATCGTCTCGGGATCGCTCTCGGCGACGACCGCCTTGCCGTCGTACTGCGCGACCAGCGGCAGCAGTCCGCGGTAGTGCACGTCGACGGCGACGCCGAGAGCGCGCAGCTCCCGCGCGAGCGCGAGGGTCAGCGGATCCGCGAGGTCCTCGAGCCGTGCGTCGCGTCCACGAGCGGCGAGGCTGCCCAGGATGTTCATGATGATGGCGGCGCCGTACTCGAGACGGCCGTCCTCGAACGCGGTCGGGCGGATCGACGACACGATCACCATCGAACGGCGCGCGCGCGTCATCCCGACGGTCAGCAGTCGCTCGCCGTCGGGCGTGGACAGATCGCCGAAGTCGCTCAGGACGCGCCCGTGCTTGGTGAGCCCGAAGCCGAGCGAGAACACGACGCGGTCGCGGCTCTCGGCGACGGATTCCTCGAGCGTGAGCACCGCGAAGGGCTCGGCCGTGTCGCGCGAGACGAAGTCGGCGACGTCGGTGCGACCCGCGAACGCGTGCTCGACCGCGGCGCGGATGCGCTCGGCGTGCTTGGCGCTGGCCGTCACGACCATGAGCGACTCGCTGCCGCGGTTGACCGCGTGCTCGACGACGAGCGTCACGACGCGCGCGACCTCGGCATCCGGACTCTCCACTGCTCCCGTGACCGGGTCGGGCATGCCGGTGCCGCCCTCGACGTAGTCGACGCTGAGGCTCCCCCGCCCCAGGTACGACCCCGCCCACGGATACGAGACGATCTCGCCGCCGTAGAACGCGGCGTTGACCAGTTCGGCGAGGTCCTCGCCGCCTGCGCGATAGCTGCGGGTCAGGGTCTCGACCGGGACGATCTCGGCGAGGCGCTCGAACACGCTCGTCTCGTCGAACGGCTCGGGGGCCTCGACCGGTGGCGCCGACGTCATGCGGAAGGCGTCCTCGGGCGCGGACGCCGGTCCGGTCGCGATCCGGAACGGCGTCGGCTTCTGGGTCACGGGATCGCCGAAGACGACGATCTGGCGCGCGCGGCGCAGTGCCGGCGCGGCCTCGGCGACGCACAGAGCCGCGGCATCCGCGATGATCACGACATCGAACCCGAAATCGTCGGGGATCGACGGCACGTCGTACGGCGAGGCCAGCCAGACGGGAGCGAGTGTGCGCAGCAGCGACGGCGCCGCGTCGAATGCGGCGCGCGGCGTCGCGTCGCCGTCCTTGAGCGCGCGCTTGAGCGCGTCGGCCTCGGCCGCGTGGTCGACGATGCCGATGCGCCACTGCGTCGCGAGCTGAGCGGCGAGGAGGGGTCCGGATGCCTGGGCGTGCGCCTCGTCGACGAGCCGGAAGTCCCGCTCGAGGCGATCGACGACGGCCGTGTTGGCGCCCAGGAGCGCGCGTTCGGAACGCAAGAGGTACTCGAGGGCCGACTGCCACCATGCGAACTCGAGCTCGGCGCCGACGAGCTTCTCGGGGACATGCCGCACCGACAGCTCGGTGAGCAGCGGCTCCAGCCCGAGGCTCGCGAGCTCGGTGCGGATCGTCGCGCGCTCGACGAGGTTGTCGAAGACGGCGGATTCCGCGGCGAGACCCGCGAGCGTGCGCACGAGCTCCGCGACCGGCAGGGTCGACAGGCGATCGGCGTCGCCGCGGCCGAGCGCGGCATCCAGTTCTGCGAGCTCGGCGTCCACCCGCTGCCACGCCACCTGCACGTCGGCGATGCCGATGGGGATCTCGGGCGTGACACCGGCGTCGACGAAGCGCTGCCACTGCGTGCGCTGCTGCTGGATGCGCACGAGAGCCTCGTGCATGTCGACGATGTGCACGCCGGGGCGGACGTACTCCTTCGACAGGCGCTTGAGGCGGCGGCGGTTGGCGCTCGACATCTGCGCGGCGTCGCGGCGCGGGCCGTGGGCCTGGATGAGCTCCCCCAGCGGTCGCTCGAACACCGTGAGGCTGAACCGGTCGAGGGAATCGCGGATGCCCTGCAGGAGCCGCAGGTACGCGCCGAGCTCGGCGAGCGTCTGGAACGGGTGCATGTGGGTCTGCGCGATGAGCTCGTAGCCGCGCTCGAGGAGGGCGGGCACCTCCTGACGGTGGAGGCGACCCGCGAGGGCGTGAGCGCCGCGGGCGTCCTCGGTCGTCGCGAAGGTGACGCCGTACCAGGGCGAGTCGTCGGGCCCGAAGCGGAACTCCCCCATGCGCGCCGCGGCGGCGAGCTTGGCCGCGGCCGCGGGTCGGTTCTCGGCGAGCCGCTCGAGGGTGTGCACGTCGAAGCGCGCGGTGGTCGCGGCATCCGGAGACTCCGTCGACAGCGTCGACAGCGCGCGGAGCACGTCGAGGACCGAGACGCCGAGAGCGGGATGCCGCGCCGTCACGGCGCCGCGATAGTCGCGCAGCACGCCGCGCAGGCGCACGAGCGCGTCGTCGATGTCGGCGACCTTGGGCTTCTCGGCCTTCTCGTTGCGACCGATCGCGCGCACGAGATCGCGCTGCAGGTGGCGCGGCGAGACGGCGAGGCCGGGGAGGCCGATGCCGGCGAGTCGATGGCGGGCGCCCTCGAGGGTGGAACGGCGGGCGCTCACGACGAGCACGCGCTTGCCGTCGCGCACGAGCGCACCCACGGCGTTGATGACGGTCTGCGTGCCGCCGGTGCCCGGCAGCGTGTGCACGGCGAGCGACTGCCCGGAGACGATGCGCGCGAGCACGTCCTCCTGCTCCGCATCGGCGTCGAGCAGATAGTTGTCGGATGCCGGGGCGCGCTCGTCCGGATTCGTGCGGGCCTGCACGTCGCGTAGCGCCGCGAGCCGGTCTCGGTCGTCGGGGTGGCCGGCGAGCGCGTTGAGGATCGGATGATCGAGGTGCGCGGCATCCGCCCGCATCGCCGACCCGACGTCCCCGAAGCTCGAGACGAGCAGCCGCGGCTGCACCGTGAACGACGGGATCGTCGCGGTCACGGCCCGCAGGCGGTCGATGACGGGCTGCGGCTTGAAGACGCCCTCGTCATAGGCGAGGGCGGCGAGCGCCTGCGCGTCGACGATGATGCCGAACAGCGCTGCGAGCGTGGACACGAGGTGCGGATTCACGACGTACGCGCCGTGCAGCTTCACCTCGAAGTCGGTCTGGTGGCGCCGGATCGCGAGCGGCCGCAGCAGCACGGGCGCGCAGAAGTCGTCCTCGCCGACGCGCCACGAGGCGAGCCCGACGGACAGGTGCACGGTGTCGAGCCCGCGGGTCGTGCGCAGCTCGACGCTCTTGTTCGTGATGCGCTCGGCCGCCATCCGGGCCGTCCGCAGCGCGACCTCGTCGCGGAAGAGTCCCGACAGCAGGGTGGAGCGGCCGGTCAGGAACTGCGGCAGACTGCCGGGGTGCGCCTTCGTGATCTCGATGGCGGCGTCGTCGCTCGCCACGTGCAGGAGCGTCGAGCGTCCGCCCAGCTGCGCCGCCTCCGTCTGGAGGCGCTCGCGCTCGGGGTCGGCCACGTGCGCGACCGTCACGCCGGGCTCCGCCACGGCGAGGTCGCCGGGCGCCGCCGTCGGATCGGATTCCTCGGCCCCGGCCGGATTCTCATCGGCCAAGGTGCTCCCGTCTGCTCGCCACACACGGCCACCCTAGGCGGCGACACGCTGCGGCTCTTGCATCTTCGCCGGGTTTCGCGGTATTGGAGCAGGTCGGCTCCTCCACAGGACGCGACCGGCACGCACTCCTCCCCACGTCGGTCGTCGCCGCGGACCGCGCCCGTCGCCCGGGGAAGGATCGAGTCATGACCGGATCGCCCCGCTACCTCGTCCACCCCTCGCCGATCGGCGAGATCATCATCGTCACCGACGACGACCGCATCCTGACCCTGCATCCCTTCGACGGTCCCCTCGGCGCCGAGCTCGAGCGCCTCTCGCTGGCTCTGCACGCGGTGCCCGAGGCAGAGGCGACGGATGCCGCGGTCCTCGCGGCCGCGCAGCTCGACGAGTACTTCGAGGGCGCCCGGCGGTCGTTCGATCTCCCCCTCGACTGGAGCGGCGTGCGCGGGTTCACGGCCGAGGCGCTCGCCGCGGTCTGCGACATCCCGTACGGCGAGACGGCGGGCTACGGCGAAGTGGCGATCATGGCGGGTCGGCCCCGCGCGGCGCGCGCCGTCGGCACGGCGTGCGCGTCGACGCCGTTCTCGATCGTCGTTCCCGTGCACAGAGTCGTGCGCGCCGACGGCTCCCTCGGCGAGTACGGCGGGCATCCCGAGATCAAGCGCTATCTGATCGACCACGAACACGAGAACCTCGCCGCCCGGGGCGTGTAGGCCGCCCGAGCACGAGTGCGGCCCCGGGGAGGGATCCCTCCGCCCCGGGGCCGCGATACCGCCGTCGTGCGCGAGCGCGCCTAGTGGTTCGTCGCCTTCTCGGCGCCGAACCCCGTCAGGGAGCGGACGTCCATCTCCGCCGCCTTCTCGGGATCCTCGTCCTTCTTCGACGTCACCGAGCCGAGCCAGCCGAGGAAGAACCCGAGCGGGATCGACACGATGCCCGGGTTGTTGAGCGGCCAGATCGCGGTGCCCACCTTGAAGACGCTCGTACCGTCCGCCGGACCCCAGAACACGGGCGAGAGGAGGATCAGCACGACGCACGAGATGAGTCCGCCGTACATGCTCCACACCGCGCCGCGCGTGGTGAAGTTGCGCCAGAACAGCGAGTACAGGATCGTCGGCAGGTTCGCCGAGGCCGCCACCGCGAACGCGAGCGCCACGAGGAACGCGACGTTCTGACCCTGCACGCCGATGCCACCGAGGATCGCGAGGATGCCGATCACGATGACGGTGCGACGCGCGACCTTGACCTCGCCGCCCTCGGGCACGTTGCCCTTCTTGACGACGTTGGCGTAGATGTCGTGTGCGAACGACGCCGCCGCGGTGATCGTGAGACCTGCGACGACCGCGAGGATCGTCGCGAAGGCGACCGCCGAGATGAACCCGAGCAGGATCGGTCCGCCCAGGTGCAGTGCGAGCAGCGGTGCCGCGGAGTTGACGCCACCGGGTGCGGCGGCGATCTCCTCCGGCCCGACGAGCGCACCGGCGCCGTAGCCGAGCACGAGCGTCAGCAGGTAGAACAGGCCGATGAGCCAGATGGCCCACACGACCGAGCGCCGGGCCTCCTTGGCCGTCGGCACCGTGTAGAAGCGCATCAGCACGTGCGGCAGACCCGCCGTGCCGAGCACGAGGGCGATCGCCAGCGAGATGAAGTCCCACGGATTGGCGCCGTACTGCAGGCCCGGTCCGAGGATGGCCTCGCCCTTCGGAGACATCTCGACGGCCTTGCCGAGGAGCGTGTCGAGGCTGAACCCGTTGATCGCGAGCACCCAGATCGTCATGACGAGCGCGCCGCCGATGAGCAGGAACGCCTTGACGATCTGCACCCAGGTCGTGCCCTTCATGCCGCCCACGAGCACGTAGATGATCATGAGCACGCCGACGACGGCGACGACGAGCGACTGGCCGAGCTGGTCGCCGATGCCGAGCAGCAGCGAGACGAGACCGCCGGCTCCCGCCATCTGCGCGAGCAGATAGAAGAAGCACACCGCGAGTGTCGTGATCGCCGCCGCCGTGCGCACGGGGCCCTGCTTGAGGCGGAACGACAGCACGTCGGCCATCGTGAACTTGCCGGTGTTGCGCATGAGCTCGGCGACGAGCAGCAGCGCGACGAGCCACGCGACGAGGAAACCGATCGAGTAGAGGAAGCCGTCGAACCCGTTGATCGCGATCGCACCGCAGATGCCGAGGAACGAGGCGGCCGAGAGGTAGTCGCCCGAGATCGCGAAGCCGTTCTGCGGCCCCGTGAACGACCGGCCCGCCGCGTAGTAGTCCGCTGCCGTCTTGTTGTTGCGGCTGGCCCGGATGACGATGAACAGCGTCACGGCGACGAACGCGCCGAAGATCGAGATGTTCAGGATCGGGTTGTTCTCCACGGTCTGCACGGCCGCGTGGACGGCTCCGAAGATCTCGTTCACGACGACGCCCCCTTCTTGCCCGACTCCTTCGATTCCAGATCCTCACGGATCTCGGCGGCGATCGGGTCGAGCTTGCGGTTGGCGTACGAGACGTAGGTCATCGTGATGGCGAAGGTCGTCACGAACTGGCCGAGACCGAGCAGCAGTCCGACGTTGATGTTGCCCCACACCGGCGTCGCCATGAACGCCGGCGCGAACGACGAGAGCAGCACGAACGTGAAGTACCAGACCAGGAATGCGATCGCCATGGGGAAGATGAAGCTGCGCTGCCGCTTCTTCAGCTCCTGGAAGCGCGGCGACTGCTCCTGCGCGATGTAGTCGATGCCACCGGGGGGTGCGGCATCCGTCCGGGATTCGGACATGTGGGCCTCCTTGCCAACATGGGTGCGACGCGGGCGCGTCGCCAGGGGATCCGGCTCCGGGCAGGGGGCGCCGAGGCCGGTGGTAGGGTCGACGCTACGAAAGACGGCGAAGACGCCGTACCCCCGGAAGTAGGTAATGCGTGGGCGCAGCACCGGTGAGCAGCGAGTCGAGCGAACAGCTCGTCGCGCGAGCCGTCGATCAGCTCACCCGGCGCACGCGCTTCCCCGTCGCCTTCGGCGGCCTCGAGAAGGACGGCTCGGTCCACGTCACCGCGATCGCCGGGGCGCGCACTCAGCATCTGCACGGGCTCGTCGTCGGAAAGGGACGAGGTCTCGGCGGCAAGGCGCTCGTCGAGAAGCGGCCGCGTCTCGCCCTCGACTACCGGTCGGCGCGCAGCATCACGCACGACTACGACCGCGCGGTGCTCGGCGAAGGCATCGCCACCCTGTTCGCCGTTCCGGTCGTCGTGGCCGGCCGTGCGCGGGGAGTCATCTACTGCGGGTCGTGGTCGGAGGCTCCCGTCGGCGATGTCGTCGCGGGGCCCGCGTTCGAGGTCGCCACCGAGCTCGCGACCGAGCTGCGGGTGCGCGAGGAGGTCGAGCGGCGCGTGTCGCTCGCACCGGTGACCGCGCCCATCCCCGTCTTCGGCGCTTCGGCCCGCGAAGAGCTGCGCGAGAGCTACGCCGAGCTGCGGAGCATCGCGGCCACCGTCGAGGACGCCGCCCTGCGACGGCGCCTCGAGGGCATCGAGCGTCGCCTCGCATCCATCTCGAGCGATGAATCCCCCGAGCCGCTCACCCTCGACGTGCGGCTCTCGCCGCGCGAGACGGACGTGCTCGCGTGCGTCGCGCTCGGCGCGACGAACGCCGAGATCGCCGCGACGCTCGCGCTCAAAGAGGTCACCGTCAAGTCGTACCTGCAGGCGGCGATGGGCAAGCTGGATGCCTCGACCCGCCATGCGGCGGTGGCCAAGGCGCGCCGCGCGGGCCTTCTCCCCTGAATCCTTCGACACGATTCCCGCCGTGATTCGCGTATTGTGCGGTTCATGGCCCGCAGAATCGTGCATCAGCTCGTCGACGACATCGACGGAACCGTCCTCGAGGTCGGAGAGGGCGAGACGGTGCTGTTCTCGCTCGACGGCGTCGCGTACGAGATCGACCTGACCGACGAGAACGCCGCGGCGCTGCGGTCGTCGCTCGAGCCGTACCTCGCGGCGGGCCGCTCGATCTCGTCGTCGCGTGCCGTGTCCTCGGCGTCGGGATCGGCGGGCAAGCGCCGCCGTCCCGGCCAGCAGGACTACAGCGCGATCCGCGCGTGGGCGAAGTCCAACGGCTACGAGGTCTCGGAGCGGGGCCGGGTTCCGGCATCCGTCCTCGAGGCCTACGAGGCCGCGCACTGACACCCGCGACGCGTCAAGCCATAGCCGCCGCATAGCGTCCCGCGACGAGCGGGATAGGTGTCATCCGTATCCATGAGGGATGGACAGGAGAAGACACCCCCTTCGTACGACGCTCATCGCGGCGGGTCTCACCGTCGTGCTCGCCGCGGGCGGCGGCGCCGTCTGGGCGGCCGACCGCTTCCTCATCCCGCATGTCGAGATCGCCGACGTATCGACCTACGAGGCCGAGAACACCACGACCACGGTCGAGGAGGACTCGACCGTCGGCACGGTCGACGGCACGACCTACAGCGACGGTGAGACGACCGTCACGGTCACCGAGGTCGTGACCGGGTCGGGCGACGACACCGTCACCGCGTACGTCGCCGACGTCGTGCTCGGCGATGCCACCGCGCTGCGGTCGGCCTTCGCGAACGACCAGTTCGGCGAGAACATCATCGACCTGACGTCGTCGATCGCCGCCGACAACGACGCCGTCTTCGCGATCAACGGCGACTACTACGGCTTCCGGGACGACGGCATCGTCATCCGCAACGGAGTCGTCTACCGCGACGACGGCGCGCGCGAGGGACTCGTCTTCTACACCGACGGGAGCGTCGCGGTCTACGACGAGACGTCGACGACCGCCGACGAACTGCTCGCCGAGGGCGCGTGGAACACCGTCAGCTTCGGGCCGGCGATCGTCGAGGACGGGCAGGTCGTCGACGGCATCGAGGACGTCGAGGTCGACACGAACTTCGGCAATCACTCGATCCAGGGCGAGCAGCCGCGCACGATCGTCGGCGTGACCTCCGAGAACCACCTCGTGTTCGTCGTCGTCGACGGTCGCGACGAGGGCTACAGCCGCGGCATGACGCTCACCGAGGCGGCCGACATGCTCATCGGCCTCGGCGCGACGACCGCGTACAACCTCGACGGCGGCGGCTCCTCGACGATGTACTTCGACGGCGAGGTCGTGAACCAGCCGTCCAACGGCGGCGAGCGCGGCACGAGCGACATCCTCTACATCGCGTGGTGACCCGTGATCGTCCTCATCCCCGCCTACGAACCGGGCCCCGCCCTCCCCGCGCTCGTCGCGGCCCTGCGTGACGCCGACGACGACACGCAGATCGTGGTCGTCGACGACGGGAGCGGCCCGTCGTACGGCGCGATGTTCGCCGACGTCGAGCGCCACGGCGCGACGGTGATCGCGCACGCCGCCAACGAGGGGAAGGGCGCGGCGCTCAAATCCGGCGTCGACCACGTGCTCGCGACGTATCCGGGCGAGGACGTCGTGACGGCGGACGCCGACGGACAGCACACCGTGCCCGACATCCTGCGGATCGCCGAGGAGCTGAGACGGGATGCTGCCGACGGCCGCACCGCGATGATCCTCGGCTGCCGCGGGTTCACCGGCGCGGTCCCCCTTCGCAGCCGCGTCGGCAACGGCATCGCGCGCGGGCTGTTCCGCGCCGCCGCCGGGTGGCGGCTGAGCGACACGCAGACGGGGCTGCGCGGCATCCCGTCGGATCTCCTCGCGTGGGTGGGCGCGCAGCGGGGCGAGCGATTCGAGTACGAGCAGAACGTGCTGCTGCGCAGCCACCGCGACGGCGTCGAGACGCGCGAGGTCCCGATCGAGACGGTGTATCTCGAACACAACGCGTCGAGCCACTTCCGGCCGGTCGCGGACTCGGTGCGGGTCATGTTCCCGCTTCTGCTCTTCGCCGCATCATCCCTCGTCGCGTTCACGGTCGACACGATCGCCCTCCTGCTCTTCACGGCACTGAGCGGATGGCTCGTGCCGTCGATCATCGCGGCGCGCGTGCTGAGCGCGAGCGTGAACTTCGCGATCAACAGGCGGTTCGTCTTCCGCGGCAGCGCGCGGATAGGCAGACGAGGCAGGCTCGGGCAGATCGCGCGCTACGCGCTGCTGGCGGCGGCGCTCCTGGCATCCAACATCGTGTGGATCGATGCCCTCACGCGCTTCGGCGTGCCCCTCGTCCTCGCCAAGATCGCGACCGAGATCGTGCTGTTCGTCACGAGCTACGGCGTGCAGAAGACGTTCGTGTTCGGCGCGGGAGCGTCCGCAGGCGTCGCGGCGGGATCCGTAAGCCGCGCTGAAGCGCGGCATAGAAGGCGCATAGCGAGGACGGGTGGCATGGATGCAGAAGCCTTCACGACCGGGAGAAACCCATGACCCTCACTTCGCTCCTCCTCATCGGAGTCGATCTCGCCGCGGCCCTCGTCCTGAGCCTCGGGCTGTACTACCGCCGGCATCATCGTCGCGATCTCGTCGTCGCGTTCCTCGGCGTCAACGTGGGTGTGATGGCCGTCGCCGCCGTCCTCGGCACCGCCGAAGTCGCCCTCGGACTCGGGCTCGGACTCTTCGGCGTCCTGTCGATCATCCGCCTGCGTTCATCCGAGATCTCGCAGCGCGAGGTCGCGTACTACTTCGCGGCCCTCGCGATCGGGCTCATGTCCGGGCTCCCGCAGACCGATCCGTGGCCCGTCATCGGCCTCGTCGCCCTCGTGCTCGTCGTGCTCTGGGCGGCTGACCACCCCGCGCTCCTGTCCCGGGGTCGCCACCAGGTCGTCCGGCTGGATCGCGCGATCGCCGACGAGCTCGAACTGCGCGACGTGCTGGCCGATCGCCTCGGCGGGCCGGTGTCGTCCCTCACGGTCCAGGAGCTCGACCTCGTCAACGACACGACGCTCGTCGACGTCCGCTACCGGATGCCCGCGCGTGTGCGCTCCGCGGTGGGAGCCTCGCGATGACCGGGCTGGCGAGGTTCGCACCCGTCGGCCTCGACGAGCTCGTGGCCGAGGCATCCCTCCTCACCCGCGTCGACCGCAAGTACGTCGTGCCGCGGCCCGTGATCGACCGACTGCTGGGCGAGCTGGATGCCGGGAGCCGCGTGCTCGAGATCGACGGCGCCCGCGACTTCGCGTACGAGTCGGTCTACTTCGACACCCCCGACCTGCTGAGCTTCCGGATGGCGGCGCAGCCGCGCCGGCGCCGCTTCAAGCTGCGCACGCGCACGTACCTCGACATCGGCACGGCGTACCTCGAGATCAAGACGCGCGGCGCCCGGGGCGCGACCGTCAAGGAGCGGTCCGCGTACGCCGCCGAGCACCGTGCGATGCTCACGATCACGGCGCGGGATGACGCGGCCGCCGCGTTCGACGCGATCGGCGTCGACGCGGGCCGGGCGGACGACCTCGATGCGACGCTCGTGACCAGGTATCGCCGGGCGACGCTGCTCTCGGCGCACGGCCGCGCGACCGTCGACACGGATCTCGCCTGGGTCGAGCCGGGGGGCGCGGGCTTCACCCTCCCCCACCTGGCGATCATCGAGACCAAATCGGAGGGCGCGGCATCCGCCGTCGACCGCCTGCTGTGGCGCGCCGGATGCCGCCCCGCGACCGTCAGCAAGTACGCGACAGGACTCGCGGCACTGCATCCCGAGCTTCCCCGCAACCGCTGGGCGCGCCTGCTGCGCGGGACGTTCTCCCCCGCCGCCGTTCACGACCACGACACCCCCACCCACCCCACGCGAACCTCGCGTTCCCTCACGAAGGAGCCGTCATGCGACGTCGCCGCCTGATCCTGCCCGCATCCGCTTTCGTCCTCACCGCCGTCGTCCTCGCCGGCTGCGCGACCGCGACGCCCGCGGCGACCTCGTCGTCCGACACGAGCGTCGTCGAGACGGCCGCCGTCGTCGACTCCGATCTCGCGGCGGATGCCGTGATCGCCGCGAACGAGGACGCGACGGTCACGCGCGACGACGAGTGGTCGGAGGCGGATGCCGTCGACGTCGACCTCTCGGCGTCCTCTGCCGCCGACGCCGTCGACGGCGTCGAGCGCGACGGGTCGACCGTCACGATCACCGCGGCAGGCGTGTACCGCCTGTCGGGATCGCTCGACGGCGCGGTCGTCGTGGCCGCCCCCGAGGACGCGGTCGTCGTGCTGATCCTCGACGGCGCCGAGATCACGGACGTCGACGGACCGGCGATCACCGTCGCATCCGCCGACGACGTCGCGATCTCGCTCGCCGCGGGCTCGTCGAACTCGGTGTCGGATGCCTCCGCGTACTCCGACGACGCCGAGGCGAATGCCGCGATCTACAGCGCCGCCGACCTCACGATCACCGGCACGGGCTCGCTCGCGGTGTCGGGCAACGGCAACGACGGCATCGCGTCGACCGACGACCTCGTCATCCTCTCGGGCGACATCGCGATCGACGCCGTCGACGACGGCCTGCGCGGCAAGGACGCGCTGGTCGTCGAGGGCGGCACGCTCGACATCACGGCCGGAGGCGACGCCCTCAAGAGCGACCAGGACGACGACGCGACCCGTGGCTACATCTGGATCTCGGGCGGGACGCTCTCGGCGACGAGCGGCGACGACGGCCTCGCCGCGACGACCGACGTCGTCGTGTCGGGCGGCGCGCTCGACCTCACCGCTGCGGGTTCCGACTCGGCGAAGGGCATCACGGCGGGCGCGGTCGTCGCCCTCGACGGTGGCGACCTCACGATCGACGCGGACGACGACGGCGTGCACTCCGACGGCTCGGTCGGCATCGGCGGCGCCGTGCTGGACGTCACGGCCGGCGATGACGGCGTGCACGCCGAGCAGACGCTCGAGATCCGCTCGGGCACGGTCGCCGTCGATGCCGTCGAAGGACTCGAGGCGATCGATGTCGCGATCTCGGGCGGCACCGTGGACGTCACGGCCAGCGACGATGGCATCAACGGCGCGGGCGGCACGACGGCGGCGACGGGTCAGGCCGCCGGCCCCGGTGGCGGAGGCGAGCAGGACTCCGGTCAGACCGTCGTCATATCCGGCGGCACGGTCCGCGTCTCGGGTCGCGGCGACGGCATCGACTCGAACGGGTCGATCACGATCTCCGGAGGCGATGTGACCGTCGCAGGTCCGACCGGTGGCGGCGAAGGCGCGCTCGACGCGAACGGGTCGATCACGATCGACGGCGGCACGGTGTCGGTGGGCGGCAGCGCGCTGGTCGCGCCCGGTGGCGAGCAGGCGTGGGTCGCGGCATCCATCTCCGGATCCGCGGGACAGACCGTGGAGGTGACGGACGCCTCGGGCGCCGTCGTCGCGAGCTTCGAAGCGCTGTCGGACTTCGCGTCGGTGTTCGTCAGCGCCGACGCCATCGCCGCGGGCACGTCCTACACGATCACGGTCGACGGCTCGGGCGCGACCACCGCGACCGCCGGCGAAGCTCTCGCCAACCAGGGCGGTCCCGGTCAGGGCGGAGGCACAGGTGGCGGTCAGCCCGGCGACGGCCGGCGGCCGTGAGTCACAGGTCGCGGAGGATGTCCTCGACCCGGTCCTTGGCGTCGCCGAAGAGCATCTCGGTGTTCTCGCGGAAGAACAGGGGATTCTGCACTCCGGCGTACCCCGACGCCATCGACCGCTTGAACACGATGACGCTCTCGGCGTCCCACGCGCGGATGACGGGCATCCCGGCGATCGGAGACGAGGGGTCCTCCGCGGCCGCGGGATTCACGGTGTCGTTCGCGCCGATCACGAGCACGACCGACGTCGACGCGAGGTCGTCGTTGATCTCGTCCATCTCGAGCACGATGTCGTACGGCACCTTCGCCTCGGCCAGGAGCACGTTCATGTGGCCGGGCAGTCGTCCGGCCACGGGGTGGATGCCGAACCTCACGTCGACGCCCCGATCGCGCAGCCTCGACGCGAGCTCGGCGACGGGGTACTGCGCCTGCGCGACGGCCATCCCGTAGCCCGGCACGATGACGACGCTCGAGGCGCCCGCCAGCAGTTCGGCGGCGGACGCGGCATCCGTCTCCCGGTACTCGCCCTCCTCCTCGCCCGACGCCGACGGCGCAGCGATGCCGAACCCGCCCGCGATGACCGAGAGGAACGAGCGGTTCATCGCCTTGCACATGATGTAGCTGAGGTACGCACCCGACGAGCCGACCAGGGCGCCCGTGATGATCAGCAGATCGTTGTCGAGCAGGAAGCCCGCCGCGGCGGCCGCCCAGCCCGAGTAGCTGTTGAGCATCGACACGACGACGGGCATGTCTCCGCCGCCGATCGAGGCGACCAGGTGCCAGCCGAGCGCGAGGGCGAGCACCGTCACGAGCACCAGCAGCCAGATCGACGGGGTGATGACGTACCAGACCGTGAGACCGGCGAACACGACGAGCGCGCCGAGGTTGAGGGCGTTCTTGCCCGGCAGCATGAGCGGCTTCGACGAGATGCGACCCGAGAGCTTCAGGAACGCCACGATCGAGCCGGTGAACGTCACACCGCCGATGAAGACGCCGATGAAGACCTCGGCGTGATGGATGTCGCGCAGCGCACCGGTCAGTCCGCCGTCGTACAGCGCACCGTTCCACCCGACGAGCACGGCGGCGGCACCGACGAACGAGTGCAGCAGAGCGATGAGCTCGGGCATCCCCGTCATCTCGACCACCCGCGCCCGCCACAGGCCGATCGATCCGCCGACGAGCACGGCGACCACCAGGATGACGATCGGCACGGCGTCGACCGTGTCGGCCACGAGCACGAGCCAGACCGTGGCGGCGATCGCGATGACCATGCCCGCGATGCCGAACGAGACTCCGCGGCGCGAGGTCTCGTGCTTGGACAGCCCCGCGAGACTCAGGATGAACAGCAGCGCCGCGACGAGATAGGCCGCCTGCGCGATGGCGTACGCGGTCACCGGGCGTCACCCTTCGAGAACATGCGCAGCATGCGGCGCGTGACGGCGAAGCCGCCGAAGATGTTGATGGATGCCAGCAGCACCGCGACACCCGCGAGGACCTGCACGACGATCGTGTCGGAGGTCAGCTGCAGCATCGCGCCGACGACGATGATGCCCGAGATCGCGTTGGTGACGCTCATGAGCGGCGTGTGGAGGGCATGCGCGACCTTGCCGATGACGTAGAAGCCGACCACGACGGCGAGCGCGAACACCGTCAGGTGCTGGGGCAGTGGCGGCGGCGCGAACGCCGCGGCGAGGAAGAGCAGCGCCGCCGCGAGCGTGAAGAGTCCGAGGCGCGCGCTGCGCGGCAGGGTCCGCTTCGGGGCGGGTGCGAGGGCCACCTCGGGGGCTTTCACGGGTGCGGCCGAGACCTGCACGGGCGGGGGCGGCCACGTCTCGACGCCGTCGCGCACGATCGTCACGGATCGCTGCACGATGTCGTCGAAGTCGAGAGTGAGCACCCCGTCCTTGGCGGGTGTCAGCAGCGTGAGCAGGTTGAGGAGGTTCGTGCCGTAGAGCTGCGACGCCTGCGCAGGGAGGCGCCCCGCGAGATCGGTGTACCCCAGGATCGTGACGCCGTTGTCCGTGACGACCCTCTCGCCCGCGACCGAACCCTCGACGTTGCCGCCCTGGGCTGCGGCCATGTCGACGATGACGCTGCCCGGCTTCATCGACGCGACATCCGCCGCCGTCAGCAGCCGCGGCGCCGCGCGCCCCGGAATCAGCGCCGTCGTGATGACGATGTCGACATCGGCGGCCTGCTCGGAGTAGATCTCGGCCGCGCGCCGGTCGTAGGCCTCGCTCGTCGCCTTGGCGTAGCCGTCAGTGGATGCTGCGACCGCGACATCCACCGGCAGGTACTCGCCGCCGATCGACTTCACCTGGTCGGCGACCTCGGGACGCGGATCCGTCGCGCGCACGATCGCGCCGAGGCTCGAGGCGGCGCCGATGGCGGCGAGTCCTGCGACGCCCGCCCCCGCGACGAGCACCTTCGCGGGCGGCACCTTGCCCGCCGCGGTGACCTGGCCCGTGAAGAAGCGGCCGAACTCGTGAGCTGCCTCGACGACCGCGCGGTAGCCCGCGATGTTCGCCATCGACGAGAGCACGTCCATCGACTGCGCGCGCGAGATGCGCGGCACGGCGTCGAGCGCGATCGCCGTGATCCCCCGGTGCGCGAGCGCGCCGCGCAGCTCGGGGCGCAGCGCCGGCGCCAGGATCGCGAGCAGCGTCGCGCCGTCCGCCAGCAGCGCGATCTCGTCGTCCGTCGGGGCATCGACCTTCAGCACGATCGGCGACGCCCACGCCGTGGCGCGATCGACGATGCTCGCCCCCGACGCGAGGTACGCGGCATCCGGAAACGACGACGCCGCCCCCGCGCCCGCTTCGACCTGCACGTCGTACCCCAGCTGTCGCAGCTTGGCGACGGTCGTCGGCGTCGCGGCGACGCGATTCTCGCCGGGTCTCTCGGCGACGATGCCGATGAGTGTCATGCGGAGCTCCTCTGCTGCCCGTCGCCCCAGGTGAAGAGTGCGACAAGATCTGACTCTAGGGGCTGGTAGCACCCGGTCGCCCTGCGGGCAAGCCCATCGCATCCTGCCGCGTACTCCGTAGCGTCGAGAGCGACCGGACCGCCGCGTCGGTCGCGAAAGGAACCCCATGTCTCCCACTGCCACCACCAAGAACAAGCGTCGCCCCGCGCGCTCGGGCGCCGAGCTCACCGCCGAGCAGAACGCCGAGAGCGGCTTCCAGGCCTCGGAGAAGCTGAGCGAGAACATGCAGCGCGTGCTCGTCGACCTCATCGAGCTCGGATCGCAGGGCAAGCAGGCGCACTGGAACGTCGTCGGCACGAACTTCCGCGACACGCACAAGCAGCTCGACGAGATCATCGACGCGGCACGCGAGTTCTCCGACACCGTGGCCGAGCGCATGCGCGCTCTGCACGCCCTGCCCGACGGGCGCAGCGACACGGTGTCCGAGACGACGACGCTTCCCGAGTTCCCGCAGGGCGAGATCGCGACGACCGAGGTCATCGACCTCATCACCGAACGACTCGAGGCGGCCGTCGGCACGTGCCGCGAGGTGCACGACGAGGTCGACGAAGAGGATCCGACCACCGCCGACATCCTGCACGGCATCATCGAGAGCCTGGAGCAGTACGCGTGGATGGTCAGCGCCGAGAACCGCACGCCCGCGAAGCGCGGGTGACGACCTCGGGCATCTCCCTGCGGCCGGGCGATCCGGCCTCGCATGCCGTGCAGGACGCCGCAGCCTCGGCGCGTGACGTGCCCGACTTCGGGGTCGACGTCGACGCGACCCTCGAGTGGGCGCGGGTCGCCGTGTCGACGATCGAGCGCGGCGGGTCGCCCAAGGAGCAATGGGAGCTGCTGGCGACGACAGCCTTCATGGACGTCGCGGCGGCGCGCATCCTGGAGCCGCACCTCGATGCGTTGAACATCCTCGCCGAGTCGGGCGTGCAGCCCGCCGATCTCGCGGCGATCGGCGCCGACGCCGGCTCGACGTGGGGCGTCTACGCCGCCGAGGGGCCGGGCGTGCGCGTCCACGCGGAGCGCACCTTCCGCGGCTGGCGCATCGACGGCACGAAGCCGTGGTGCTCGCTCGCCGGGCAGCTGTCCCACGCCCTTGTGACTGCCCACGTCGAGGGCGGTCGCCGGTTGTTCGCGGTCTCGCTCCGCGACCCGGGAGTTCGCGCGCACTCCGGTCCCTGGCTCGCGCGCGGCCTCGCGGACGTCGTGAGCGCGCCTGTCGACTTCGACGACGTGCTCGCCGTGCCCGTCGGCGACGTCGACTGGTACCTCCGCCGCCCGGGCTTCGCGACCGGTGCGATCGGCGTCGCCGCCTGCTGGTGGGGAGGCGCTGCGGGACTGGTCCCGGCTCTCGCGAAGGCCGCCCGACGAGACGATGCCGACCAGCTCGCCCGCCTGCACCTCGGCCGCGCGGACGCTGCGCTCTGGGCGGCCCGGGCATCCCTCGCCGAAGCCGCCGACCTCGAGCCGATCGAACCCGCGCTCGTCGCAGCCCGCGTGCGCTCGATCGTCGCCGACGCCGCCGAGCTCACCCTGCGCGAGTGCGACCACGCGCTCGGCCCGGCACCTCTCGTCGCCGACGACGCGCACGCCCGACGCGTCGCCGACCTCCACCTCTACCTCCGGCAGCACCACGGCGAGCGCGACGCGGTGCGCGTGGGACGGGATGCCGCGGGCTCATGGTGACCTTCAGCCACCGCGACCGCGGCACGAGCGAAGCGGTCTGGGCGCTCGCGCGGGCCGACCACGTCCTGCCGGACGTCGTCCTCAGCGCAGACGCTCTGCTCGTCGTGGCGGCGCATCCCGACGACGAGACCCTCGGCGTGGGCGGCCTCATGCACCGTGCGGCAGCGCTCGGGATGACGATCGCGGTGCTCTCCGTCACCGATGGCGAGGGCTCGCATCCCGATTCGCCCACGCACACCCCCGCGCAGCTCGCAGCACGACGTCGCATCGAGCTGCGCGCGAGCGTCGACGAGCTCGCACCGGACGTCGAGCTGACGTTCCTGGGCGTGCCGGACGGCGGCATCCGGAATCATCTCGCCCTGCTCGAGCGGGCGGTCACCGGGGCGATCCGCAGCCTGCGCGAAGGCGGGCATCGCGTTCTCGTACTGGCGCCGTGGACCGGCGACGGGCACGGCGATCATCGGGTGACGGGCGAAGTGGTGGCTCGGGTGTGCGAACGCGAAGAGGTCGCTCTGCGCACGTACCCCATCTGGCTGTGGCACTGGGGCACGCCCGACGACGTGCCGTGGGACGCCGCGGAAGAGGTCGTGCTCGACGACGTGGAGCTCGCCGCGAAGCGCCGTGCACTCGCGCGCCACGCGAGCCAGACGGTCGCTCTCTCGGACGAGCCCGGCGACGAGGTCATGCTGCACGAGTGGATGCAGTCGCACTTCCTGCGCTCCGCCGAGATCGTCTTCATCGAGCCGCCGCGTGCGGGACGCTCGATGGGCGCGGACTGGTTCGACGCCTTCTACGCGCGCAACGACGACCCGTGGGGCTTCGACTCCCGCTGGTACGAGGAGCGCAAGCGCGATCTGCTGCTCGCGAGTCTTCCGGCCCGTCGGTACGCGCGCGGCGTCGAACTGGGCTGCTCGACGGGCGCCCTCACCGAGATGCTCGCCGAGCGGACGGACCTGCTCGTGGCCGTCGACATCTCCGATGCGGCGCTCGACCGGGCCGCGCAGCGCCTCTCGGGCGCGATCGGCGTCGAGTTCGTGAAGGCGACGCTCCCCCGCGAATGGCCGGCGGGACGCTTCGACCTCATCGTGCTGTCGGAGGTCGGCTACTACTGGAGCGGCGCCGACCTCGAGAAGGCGATCCGACGCATCGAGGAGTCGTTGACCGATGACGGCATCCTCGTCGCGTGCCACTGGAGGCACCCCGTCGCGGAGTACCCCCTCACCGGCGACAGCGTGCACATCGCCCTGCGCACGATGTCGTCGCTCGCCGGCGTCGTCCGGCACGAGGAGAAGGACTTCCTGCTCGAGGTGTTCGCGCATCCTGCCGCGCCCTCCGTCGCCCAGCGGGACGGACTCGTCGCGTGACGGGCGTCTCGCGCGTCGGCGTCGTCGTGCCGGTCCACCAGGAGGAGGACTCGCTCGAGACCTGTCTCGCCTCGATCGTCGAGGCCTCCGCGGCGGCGTCGACCCTGATCGTGGTGGTGCTGGATGCCTGCACGGATCGCTCGGCCGAGATCGCCGCGCGGTTCCCGGTGACGTCGCTGCGGATCGACGCGCACAACGTCGGCGCTGCGCGCCGAGCCGGTGCCGACCGCGTGCTGGCGGAGTTCGGACAGCGCCACGCGTCGCGGGTGTGGATCGCGAACACGGATGCCGACTCGACCGTGCCCTCCCACTGGATCTCGCATCAGCTCGACCTCGCCCGGCGCGGGGCCGACGTCGTGACGGGCGGAGTGCGTCCGGAGCTCGCGGCGCTCTCGCCCGCCCACGCCGAGCTGTGGCTGCGCACGCATCCCCCGGGTGAACCGAACGGGAACGTGCACGGCGCGAATCTCGGCATCCGCGGGAGCACGTATCTCGCCGTCGGAGGCTTCGCACCGCTGCCCGAGCACGAGGACGTCGACCTCGTCGCGCGCGCGACGGCGGCGGGCGCGGTCGTCACGGCGACCGATGGGTGCACGGTCGAGACATCCGCCCGCTTCGCAGGGCGGACCCCCGGTGGCTACGCGGGCTATCTGCGATCGGTGGCCGAGGAGCTCGATGGCCTCGCTCAGACGGCGGGCGCCGGCGCGATATCGGGGTCCGTCTCGGCCTGAGCCCTGCGGCCGACGATCCGATCGATCCAGACGGCCGCCCATGCGGCGCCGAGTCCGAGCACGATCACCAGGCCCTGGATCACGAGGGCGTAGCCGCCGGTCGTGAAGTTCGCCTGCACGAGGATCGGGGCGACGATGGCCGGGATGAGCGCGACCACGACGACGAGCCAGGAGAGCGGATGCCTCCCCCGCGCGATCACCCATCCCCCGACGGCGGCGAGCAGCACGACGAAGCCCTGATTGAGCACGAAGGCCCAGAAGGCCACCGGCTCGGTGATGTTGCCGACGCCCCGTTCGAGCCCGAACGTCGCCCACAGGCAGAGCGCGACCCAGACGAGCGTGATGCCGCCCACGCGGCGCATGCCGGACGTCGGCAGGATGCCGAGGGATGCCGTCATCGCCGCGAGGATCAGCACGAACTGGAAGACGTTGACGAAGGGCACGTCGTTGCGGATCGTGCCGGCGTAGGTGGCGGACTGCAGGATCGCCGAGAAGTCGGTCGCGATCGCCAAGTAGGTCGCGAAGAGCATGCCCACGACGGCGGCTCCGTAGCGGGCGCCGCGGTCGAAGGGGATCGTGGGTGCCATGGCGTGAGACTAGCCGATCCTCTCGCCCGTAGAATCGGTCCACGACACGGGGGTGACGCCATGGCACGCAAGAAGGACGATGCCGTGAGGGCCGACGGCACGTCGCGCCGCGACTTCTTCCGCAGAGCGGGCCTCGGCGCGGCCGGCATCGCGATCGGCGGGTCGGCGGGCGCCGCGATCACGGCGGCCGCGACGACGCATCCGCCCGAGTTCGCTCCCCTGTCGCCGCGGCACACGCCGGGCTTCGATCACATCGTGGTGCTCATGTTCGAGAACCGCAGCTTCGACAACCTGCTGGGGCACCTCTACACCGCGCAGGAGAAGGACAAGGCCGAGTTCGACGGCATCCTTCAGGGCGAGTACTCCAACGAGGCGCCCGACGGCACCGTCATCCCCGCCTACGTCTACGAGGGCGCCACGGACTCGGTGATGCAGCAGCCGCAGCCCGACCCCGGCGAGACGTACCCGCACGTCAACACGCAGCTGTTCGGCATCGTCGATCCCGAGGGCAACGCCGACATCGCGCGCTACGGGCAGAAGGACCCCTACAACGCGCCGATCCCCGGCGAGTCGCCCGCGAACAACGGCTTCGTGAAGGACTACGTCATCAACTTCCGGGTCGCGAAGAAGCGCGAGCCCACGCCCGAGGAGTACCGGGTCGCGATGGGCGGATTCTCGCCCGACATGCTTCCCGTGATCTCGACGCTCGCGCGCGAGTTCGCCGTCTACGACCGCTGGTTCGCGGGCGTGCCGTCGCAGACGTTCTGCAACCGCATGTTCTTCCACGCCTCCACGTCGAACGGATACGTCGTCAACCACACCGGCGACGACTACTACAAGTGGATCAACGGCCCCGAGGCCGACACGGTCTTCAACCGCCTCGAGGAGGCCGGACTCAGCTGGCGGGTCTACTACGACGAGTCGCAGCTCGTCTCGCTGACGGGCATGCTGCACGCGCCCGTGCTCGAGAAGTACTGGAAGTCGAACTTCCGGGTCATGTCGCAGTTCCACCACGACGCACGCGAGGGCAACCTGCCCGCGTACGCCTTCATCGAGCCGCGGATGGTGTTCAACCACAACGACATGCATCCGCCGTGGGGCGAGCTCAAAGAGGGCTATCTCGACCTCGGCGACGGCACGGGCATGCAGATCGACAACAGCGCGTGGTCCGACGTCCGCGCCGGCGACGCCCTCGTGCAGGAGGTCTACGACGCCATCCGCACATCGGCCTCGCCGCGCGGCTCGAACGCCATGAACACGGCGCTCGTCATCACGTTCGACGAGCACGGCGGCACGTTCGATCACGTGTCTCCCCCGAGCGCGGTGCCGCCCGACAGCACTGGGCCGGGCGAGATGGGCTTCGCGTTCGACCGGCTGGGCCTGCGCGTGCCGTCGATCGTCGTGAGCGCGTACACCGCCGCGAACACCGTCATCCACGATGAGATGCACCATGGCTCGGTCATCAACACCGTCTGTCGCGTGCACGGACTGCGGCCGCTGACGGCTCGGGATGCCGGAGCCAACCCGATCTTCAACTCGATCAATCTCACCGTGCCGCGGCAGCCGTACGCGTGGCCGCAGCCGAAGTCGCTCTACAAGCCCCCGAACGCCGAGGCCAAGCCGATCCCCGACGAGAAGCACCGCAAGCGCCCCCTCACCGCACCCGCGCGCGGTCTCATGGGCCTGCTCGCCTCACGGTTCGATCCGGGCAGCAAGGTGCCGACGACGTACGGCGAGGCGTACGACGCGCTCACCGGTCGAGGTGAGGGCCTCTTCGGCACCGTCGACGACCCGAAGTAGACGAGGGACGAACTCATCCGAGCGGTGCGACCTCGTCGCCGACCGCGATGACCCCGTCTTCCCGGGGCACGAGCCAGACGCCGAAGTAGGTCTTGCCGTCCCACCGACGGTGCCGGGCGAGCGTGCGGATCGGCTCCTTGCCGCGTGCGAGGGAGACGGGGTCGATCGTCGTCATCACGCAGCGATCGCATCTGCCCGCGACGCGGAAGTCGACGCCGCCGAGGCGCACGGTGGGCCACTCGTCCTCGGCGAACGGCTCGTCGCCGTCGATGACGACGTTCGGCCGGAACCGCACCATGTCGAGCGGCTCACCCGCCCATTCGTCGAGCTGGGCGAGCGAGGCCTCGCTCGTGAGCAGAAGCGGTCCGACGTCGGCGAGTGAGACGTGGTCGCCGGGCCGGCCGCCGTGCTTCGGGTTCACCGGCCTCGCGGCCGGGTCGGGCTGCCAGACGAGCCGGGCATCGCGGCCGAGACGTTCCGTGAGCCAGGCTGCGGCGTCCTCTCCGGCGGGCAGCGCCGTGCCCTGTCGCGAATGCCCGACGGGCACGGGCGCGGCATCCACCGGCACATCGATGCGCAGAGGGTCGGTGCGCCCGTCGCCGAGCAGGAGCCCGCCGTCGGTCAGGATCTCGGCCGTGAGTCCGAGCAGGCCGTTGGCCTCGCGCGCCGTGATCGGCTCGCCGTGCGGATCCACCACCGCCCAGCGGCGATCGCCCTCGAGGCCCCACGGCTGCACGCGGGCCGCGCGGACGTCCTGACCCGCGAACGACTTGATCGGATACACGCGGAGCCGGGTCACCTGCATCCGAGAACGCTACCGCGCCGTTCGGCCGCCGTTCGCCGCGCAGGCCCAGGTGCGCCTGCGAGAATCACCGCGATGCCTCTCGATCCTTTCTTCGCCGAGCGCCTGCGCGTGCACCGTCGCTACCTGCTGGGGCAGGCGGTGCGGCGCGTGAAGCCCGCCTTCCAGACCGCGGCCGCGAAGCCGACCGCCGGCAAGAAGCTCTCGCCCCGCGAACGCCACCGCCGGGCGGCGCTCGCGTGGGACCGCACCGAGCTCCAGACCGTCGGCACTCCCCCGCCCGATGTGCCGACGGAGGAGTACGTCGTCCCCGTCCCGGGCTACCCCGATGTGGGCGTGCGCGTCTATCGCCCGCAGGGCCTCGAGGAGTCCGCGCCTGCCGTGCTCTCGTTCTTCGGCGGCGCCTTCCGCATCGGCGGGGTGGACTATCCGACGACGGATGCCGCATACCGCCGCCGCGCCGTCGACGCGGGCGTCGTCGTGGTCGCGGTGCGCTACGCGCTCGCGCCCGAGCACCGGTATCCGACGCAGGTCGAGCAGGGCTACGCCGCTCTCGACTGGCTGCACGAGCACGCGGCGGAGGTCGGGGTCGATCCCGCACGGATCGCCGTGCAGGGCACATCGGCCGGAGCCGCCCTCGCGGCGGCCGTCACTCTCGCCAATCGCGACCGGGCGCGGCATCCCCTTCGCCTGCAGCTCCTCGAGGTGCCCGTGCTCGACCTCACCGCCCGCTATCTCGACCTGCGTCCGACGTGGGCGATGGGCATCCCCGCGGTCGTCGCCCTGCGCGAGCTGCGCTCGGTCGCGCGCACATACCTGCCCGAGGCGGCACGATCGACGGAAGCCCTCGCGTCGCCGCTGCGCGCGGCGCATCACGACGGCCTCCCGCCGGCGCTCATCATGACCGCGGAGTACGACCCGCTCCGCCGCCACGGCGACGCCTACGCGACGGCGCTCCGCCGGTCAGGGGTCGATGCCACCGCGGTGCGATACGACGGCGCGATCCACGACATCTGGATCTTCACCGGCGTCCTCGATGCCGCACGCCGCTGGCACGACCAGGTGGTCGGGGCGCTGCGCACCCTGCACGACTGACCCGGTCGACCCATGCTGTCGTCCCGCTGCGCACCGGGTGCACACTCGTCACATGATCTACTTCGTCATCGTCCTCGCGCAGACCGTCGTCCTGCCGATCGTCAGCGCGGTCATCGAGCTCGCGACCATCGGCGGCGATCCCGTGTACGTCTTCGGCAAGTGGTGGGTGTTCTGGGGCGTCGGCACGCGTCTGCTGCTGGCCGGCGTCGTGCAGATGTCGGGCAAGGGGCAGACGTCTGAGATCCTCGGCTCGACGGCGCCGACCGTCCAGGAGACGCAGCTCACGAAGGAGCTGGGCTCGGCCAATGTCGGGATGGGTCTCGCGGGCCTGCTCGCCCTCGTGCCCGGCTGGGCGCTCCCGGCCGGGCTCGCGGGAGGCGTCTTCCTCTTGATCGCCGGCCTCATGCACCTGCCCAAGAAGGGCAAGAACGCCAGGGAATCGCTCGCGACCTGGACCGACCTCGTGGTGGGTGTGGCCGTCGTCGTGCTCGGCGCCTACACCGTGATCGCGGTGCTCTAGTCGAACTCCGACACGGCGAGCAGGCTCTCGAAGCCGTCATCCAGACCGTCCGGACCGAGGGGCACCGACTCGCCGATCGAGAACGCCGACCACGAGATGCTCGGATCATTCATCGTCATGCAGGCAACGTAACCCCGTGGGCGATGGACGCACGGTGAACAGTCGATGACGGGCACGCGAGCGTGTCCGCGCGCGTGCGTAGGCTGAATCCATGTCGACACGCGTCCTGATCTTCGGCGGCCACGGCAAGGTGGCCCTTCTCCTCGAACCTCTGCTCGCCGAGCGCGGTGACACCGTGACGGCTGTCATCCGCAATCCTGCGCACGAGTCCGACGTCGCAGCGACCGGCGCGACGCCGGTCGTGTTCGACATCGAGCGGTTCGACACCGACCAGATCGAGAACCTCATCGCGGGCAACGACGTGGTCGTCTGGTCGGCGGGCGCGGGCGGCGGCGATGCGGCGCGCACGTACGCGGTGGATCGGGATGCCGCGATCCGCTCGATCGACGCGGCCGTCGCCGCCGGCGTCACGCGGTACGTCATGGTGTCGTACTTCGGGGCCGGCCCCGACCACGGCGTCCCCGCGGACGACGCGTTCTTCGCCTACGCCGAGGCGAAGACGGCCGCCGACGAGCACCTGCGGGCGAGCGGTCTGGACTGGACGATCCTCGCGCCGTCGGCGCTCACCCTGGACGCCCCCACCGGCCGCATCGACGTCGAGGCGTCCTCCGCCGCATCCGTCTCACGCGCCGACGTCGCCGCCGTCATCGCAGCGGTGATCCCGGATGCCGCGACCCACCGTCGCACGATCACGTTCAACTCCGGCCAGACGCCGATCGGCGACGTGTTCTCGGGCTGACGAATCGGGCAGCGCTCAGTCTGACGACTCGAGCGCGGCGCGCACGGCCTCCACGACCTCGGCCCGCACGGCGTACGTGTGCGCCGCCGCCGGGAACGCGCCGCTGCGCACCTCGTCGGCGTAGGCGGTGACACCGGCGACCATGTCGGCGTGGAGCGCCGCGTACTGCTTCACGAACTTCGCCGTGTGCCCCTCGGTGATGCCCAGGAGGTCGTGCTGCACGAGCACCTGTCCGTCGGCGGCTCCCGCACCGATGCCGATGACGGGGATGCTCAGAGCAGGCAGGATCGCGGCGACGAGCTCGGCGGGGACCGCCTCGACGACGATCGCGAAGGCTCCGGCATCCTGTACCGCCATCGCCTCGCGGGCGACCCGCAGAGCGCTCGCCTCGTCGCGCCCCTGCGCGCGCAGACCCCCGAGCGCTGTCGCGGTCTGAGGGGTGAGGCCGATGTGCGCGACGACGGGGATGCCGGCCGCGACGATCGCGCGGATCCGCGACAGGCGGTCGGCACTCGCGCCCTCGAGCTTGACCGCGTGCGCCCCCGCTTCCTTCGCGAAGCGCATGGCCGTCTCGATCGCCTGCGCGTCGCTGGACTCCGTCGATCCGAACGGCACGTCGCACACGATGAGCGGCGTGGTCACCGCGCGGCGCACCGCCTTCGCGAGGGTGAGCATCTCGTCGACCGTGACCGGGACGGTGCTGTCGTAGCCGAGCACGACCTGCGCGCCCGAGTCGCCCACGAGCACCATGTCGACGCCGGCCTGCTCGGCAACGCGACCGGAGATGTAGTCGTAGGCCGTCACCATGACGATCTGCTCGCCCCGGCGATGCATCTCGTCCAGACGCGCGAGGGTCACGGGCTTGCGGGTCATGGGTCGCTCCTTCGGGGGATCGTGACGTTGTCGATGAGGCGCGTGGCCCCGACGCGCACGGCGACCACCACGAGCGCTGCGCCCTCGAGGGTGGTCAGCGTTGTGAGTGCGTCCGGATCGACGATCTCGAGGTACTCGACGTCGAGTCCGGCGAGCGTGGCGCGTCCGATGGCGAGGAGGGCTGCGGCATCCCGCTCCCGCGTCGATGCGTCCGCGATCGCGGCGAGTGCACGCGGCACGGCGAGCGCCCGTGCACGCTCCTCGGCGGTGAGGCGCGCGTTGCGGCTCGAGAGCGCGAGTCCGTCGGCATCCCGTGCGGTCGGCACGACGGCGATGCGGGTCGGGATGCCGAGGTCGGCGACCATGCGCGTCACGACGACCACCTGCTGGGCGTCCTTGGCACCGAAGTAGGCGACGTCGGCGAGCACGGCGAGGAGCAGCTTGGCGACGACGGTCGCGACGCCGTCGAAGTGCGCTCGCCCGCGCACGGCGCCTTCGAGCACCTCGGTGATCGCGCCGTCGACGGACACCGTCGTCGCGAACCCGTCCGGGTACATCTCCTCGACGCCCGGCAGGAAGACGACGTCCACGCCGTTCGCCTCGGCGAGCGCGAGATCGTGCTCGACCGTGCGCGGATAGCGCTCGAGGTCCGCGGCATCCTCGAACTGCGTCGGATTCACGAAGATCGTCATGACGACCGTGTCGCACTCGGCCCGTGCCGCGCGCACGAGGTCGAGGTGCCCCTCGTGCAGGTTGCCCATCGTCGGCACGACGCCGATGCGCCCGCCGCGCGTCGGCGCGAGCACCTCGCGCAGCGCCGCGATCGTCGTGACGGCGATCACGTCGCCAGCTCCCGCGTGGCGGCGATCAGGGCGTCGAACAGGTCGAGCCGGTCGGGCATCCGCTCGCCGACCGCCGCGCGCTGTCGGGCGACCGTCGCTTCGTCCTTGCGCGCGACCGGTCCGGTGAGTGCGCCGGGGCCCATCGCGGCCCAGTTCTCGATCGACGCCCGCACGAGCGGCACCAGCGCTTCGCGCGGCACGCCGGCCGTGGCGGCGAGGTCGGCGGCGAACGATTCGAGCGTCACGGCGAAGTTCGAGGCGATGGATGCCGCGGCGTGGTAGGCCGCGCGATCCTCGGGCGCGATGCGGAACGATGTCATGCCCAGCGCATCCACGATCGCTTCCGCGGCGCTCCGCGCCCGGTCGGTCGCGCCGTCGACGGCAGCCGCGGCGCCGGCGAAGTCCGCGCCCTGCGCCGTCACGGTCATGAGGGGATGCAGGCTGAACGCCTCGTGCGGGGCGAGAACCGCCAGCCCTTCGGCGCCCGAGAGATGCCCCACGAGGGGGCCGGGCGCGATGGCCCGCGCGGCCGCGGGGATCGCGGCATCCGGAACCGCCAGCAGCACCACGCTCGCTCCGCGGGCGTGCTCGCCGCGTCGGGCCGGACCGCGGACCTCGACGCGGGCATCGGTCAGCGCGGTGACGAGCGCGCGCCCCATCCTGCCGTCGCCGACGACGACGATCTCGCCGATCGTCGTGGGCTGGGGGTCTGGGTTCATCGTTGAGGCGCCGCGTGTGCGGGTCGCGGCCAGGAGTCAAGGCTAGTCGCCCGACGGAGCGCTCGATGCCTCAGCGCAGCGGCGCCGTCGTCGCACGGGGCACGAGCACCGTCGGCAGCAGGATGTGCGTCTCGTCGGGCACCTCGCCCGACATCAGCCGCACGAGCAGGTTCGCCGCGACCACGCCCAGGCGTCCCATCGGCTGACGCACGGTCGTCAGCGCGGGCGAATGCTGCGACGCCTCGGGCACGTCGTCGAAACCGATGACGGAGAGATCGCCGGGCACCGAGAGTCCGAGTTCGGCTGCCGCCTCGATGACCGCGATGGCCGACAGGTCGTTCGCGGCGAAGATCGCGGTCGGCCGGTCGGAGCGGCTGAGCATCTCGTGCGCGAGCTCGCGCGAGGTGTCGCGCTCGTATCGCCCCACGGCGACGAGGGACTGATCGAACGGGATGCCGGCATCCAGCAGCGTGCGGCGGTAGCCCGCGTCGCGCAGCGCCGACGATCGCAGGTCGGGGCGGCCCGAGATGAAGCCGATGCGGCGATGCCCGAGCTCGACGAGGTACCGTGCCGCCTGCCGTGCTCCCGTGAAGCTGTCGGACTCGACGGTCGGAAGCTGCGCGGGCCCGGTGTGCGGGTCGACGGCGACGATCGGCACGTCGGCGGCGACGTTGACGACGGACGGCGTCACCATGATGACGCCGTCGATGAGGCTGCCGCTCAGGCGGCTGAGAGAGCGACGTTCCCAGCCCTCGATGGACCCCTCGTGCGCCCCGCTGTAGGCCATGACGTCGAAGTGCGTGTCGCGCAGGGCCATCCCCACGCCTTTGAGGATCTCGGCGCTGAACGGCTCGAACCCCGCGACGAGGACGCCGATGACGCCCGTGCGGCGCGAGCGCATGCTGCTCGCGATGAGGCTCGACTCGTAGCCGAGCTCGCGCACGACCGCGAGAACGCGGTCGACCGTCGCGGCCGCGACGCCGTAGCGACCGTTGACCGCCTTCGAGACGGTGGCCACCGACACGCCGGCCGCCGCAGCGACGTCGTGGATCGTGGCTCGGGGCATGCCCGAACGATAGTCGATGGAAAACGTTTTTGAAAACGTTTGACATGCATATGTTGCCGATGGACACTTTTGCAACCACCACCTGTCTGCCCCTCGAGGAACGAGGGTGCCGCTCAACGAAGAGGACGGTAAATCACATGAAAGCCAGGAAGTTCGCGATCGCGGCGAGTGTCGTCGCCGCCGGAGCCCTCGTGCTCAGCGGCTGCTCCGCATCCGGAGGCTCGGACGACGGCTCCGTCGAGATGACCCTGTGGCAGAACTCGACCACGGGGCCCGGCCAGGAGTTCTGGAAGAACGCCATCGCGGCGTTCGAGGACGAGAACCCGGGCGTCACGATCAAGATGCAGTCGATCCAGAACGAGGACCTCGACGGCAAGCTGCAGACGGCGCTCAACGCCGGAGACGCCCCCGACATCTTCCTCCAGCGCGGCGGCGGCAAGATGGCCGCGATGGTCAAGGCCGGTCAGCTCAAGGACATCACGGGCATGATCGACAGCACGATCACGGAGCAGATCCCCGAGGGCTCGTTCAAGGCCGAGACCTACCAGGACAAGGTCTGGGCGATGCCCCTGGCCGTGCTTCCGAGCGGGTTCTGGTACAGCTCGGATCTCTTCGACGAGGCCGGCATCACCGAGACGCCCGCGACGATCGACGACCTCGAAGGCGCGGTCGAGAGCCTCAAGAGCGCCGGCATCGCGCCGATCGCGCTGGGTGCGAAGGATGCCTGGCCCGCCGCTCACTGGTACTACAACTTCGCGCTGCGCGAGTGCAGCCCCGAGACGATCGAGAAGACCGGCGACTCGCTGGACTTCTCGGACGCCTGCTGGCTCAAGGCCGCCGAGGACCTCGAGTCGTTCGCGGCTCTCGAGCCCTTCAACGACGGGTTCCTCACGACCGCCGCGCAGCAGGGCGCGAGCAGCTCGGCCGGACTCGTCGCCAACCGCCAGGCGGCCATGGAGCTCATGGGCGCGTGGGATCCGGGCGTCATCGCGTCGCTCACCCCCGACGAGAAGCCGCTTCCCGACCTCGCCTGGTTCCCGTTCCCCGAGCTGTCGGGCGGCGAGGGACTGCCGGGCTCGATGATGGGCGGCGTCGACGGCTACTCGTGCTCGGTCGATGCTCCCGACGAGTGCGTCGACTTCCTCAACTTCGTCGCGTCGGCCGAGCAGCAGGTCGCGTACTACGAGGCGTTCAACGCTCCCCCGGTCAACACCGAGGCGCAGAAGTCGGTCAAGGAGGAGTACCTCCAGGAGGTGCTCGCCGCCTACAACGCCGCACCGTTCGTCTCGCAGTGGCTCGACACGGTGCTCGGTCAGAACATCGGCAACGCGCTCAACGTCGCCGTGGTCGACATGCTCGCCGGCAAGAGCGACCCCGAGCAGTTCATCCAGACGGTGAACGACGCCGCGAAGAAGGCATAGGACAAGCATGGATGCTCGCGAGAGCTCGCTGATGGAGAGCGCCCGTCAGCCCGATCTCGCGCAGCCCGATGGGGGCGGCGACACGCCGCCCCCATCGGCGCGGCGACGAGGCGGATCGACGGAACGCAAGAGACCGAAGGGTCTCGGCTGGGCGGGGCGAATGGAGATCCTGCTGCTGGCGGGGCCGGCGGTGCTCGTCTTCGTGGCGTTCGTCATCTACCCCGTCGCGGTCGCCGCGTACTACGGCTTCTTCAGCTGGCAGGGCTACGGACCGGCCGTCGACTTCGTGGGGCTGCGCAACTACGTCGTCATCCTCACCGACCCCGCCTTCCAGCAGGCGCTGGGCCACAACGCGTTCATCGTCGTGGCATCCCTCGTCCTGCAGGGACCGGTCGCCATCCTGCTGGCGCTCCTGCTCAATCGCAAGATGCGGGGCCAGTCGCTCATCCGGGTGCTGATCTTCGTGCCGTACGTGATCTCGGAGGTCGTGGTCGGCACGGGTCTGGCGCTCATGCTGCAGACGAACGGCGCGCTCAACGGCGTGCTCGAGCAGCTGGGCCTCGGCTGGCTCGCGCGGGACTGGCTCGCCGACCCGAGCATCGCGATCTGGACGCTCATGGCGATCCTCACGTGGAAGTACGTCGGGTTCGCCGTCATCCTCTTCCTCGCGGGGCTCCAAGGCGTCCCTGAGGAGCTCTACGAGGCGGCCGCTCTCGACGGCGCGTCGTACTGGCAGATGCAGTGGCGCATCACGCTGCCGCTCATGGGACCCACGATCCGCATCTGGGCGTTCCTGTCGATCATCGGCGCCCTGCAGCTGTTCGACCTCGTCTACATCATCTGGGGCCAGTACGTGGCCTCGACCGCCGGCACCTCGACGATGGCGACCTACATGGTCGCCAACGGCCGCAACGCCGGCAACTACGGCTACGGAAACGCCGTCGCCGTCGTGATCTTCCTGATCTCGCTCATCGTCGCGCTGCTCTATCAGCGCTTCGTGCTGCGGCGCGATACGGAAGGCGCGCTGACGGGAGGAGGACGCCGATGACCACCGCCGTCGCCGCACGCCCCTCGACCACCGTCGAGCCGGGCCGTCGCAAGAAGCGCAGCGCGAGCACGCCCTGGGTGTACTTCATCGCGCTCGTCGTGATCGGGCTCATGCTCACGCCGATCGTCTACATCATCCTCGGCGGGTTCCGCTCGAACTCGCAGATCACGGTCGACCCGGGCGGGTTCCCCGATCCCTGGGTCGTCTCGAACTACCTCGAGGTGCTCACGGGCGGCGTGTTCTGGAACCAGGTGCTGAACTCGACCATCGCGGCCGTCGCCACGACCGCCGGCGTCGTCGTACTCGGCCTCATGGCGAGCTACGTGCTGGCGAGGTATCGGTTCCGCGGCCGTGGTGCGCTCTACGCCCTGTTCGCCGCGGGGCTCATGTTCCCCGTCACCGTCGCGATCACGCCGCTCTACATCGTCGTGCGCGATCTCGGGCTGATGAACTCGCTCGCGGGGGTCATCCTGCCGCAGATCGGCTTCGCGCTCCCGGTGACGGTGATCATCCTCGTGCCCTTCCTGCAGGCGATCCCCGAGGAGCTCCAGGAGGCGGCGGAGATCGACGGCTGCGGCCGGCTCGGCTTCTTCTGGCGCATGGTGATCCCGCTCGCCGTCCCGGGTGTCGTCACCGTCGGCATCCTGGCCTTCATCGCGAGCTGGAACAGCTACCTGCTTCCCCTGTTCATCCTCAACAACGATGCGAACTTCACGCTCCCGCTCGGGGTGCAGGCGTTCTCGTCGCAGTACTCGCAGGACACCGCGAAGGTGCTCGCGTTCACGTCGCTGTCGATGATCCCCGCGCTCGTGTTCTTCAGCCTGTTCGAGCGTCGGATCGTCGGCGGGCTGACGGGGGCGGTGAAGGGGTGATGGATGCCGTGGCCCATGCGTCCGCGCGCGTGCGCGCGCTCATCGAGGCGATGACGCTCGAGCAGAAGCTCGCCCAGCTCGGTTCGTTCTGGGTCGACCAGGGCGACGAGGTCGTCGCGCCGATGTCGGGCGAGCTCGCCTCGTCGGCGAGATACGAGGACGCGACCGCGCACGGGATCGGGCACCTGACCCGCGTGTACGGCACGCGCCCGGTCGATCCGGTCGAGCGCGCACGCTGGCTCTGGGCGGAGCAGCGCCGGCTGCGAGAGCGGTCGGGCCACGGCATCCCGGCCCTCGTCCACGAGGAGTGCCTGACGGGTCTCGCCGCGTGGAAGGCGGCGACCTTCCCGACGCCGCTCGCCTGGGGCGCGTCGTTCGACCCCGATGCCGTCGAGGACATGGCGGGGCTCATCGGCGCGTCGATGCGCGAGCTGGGCATCCATCAGGGCCTCGCTCCCGTGCTCGACGTCATCCGCGACCCGCGCTGGGGTCGCGTCGACGAGTGCATCGCCGAGGACCCGTACGTCGTCGGCACGCTGGGCACGGCCTACGTCCGCGGACTGCAGGCGGCGGGGGTGGATGCCACGCTCAAGCACTTCGTCGGCTACTCGGCCTCACGCGCCGGCCGCAATCATGCCCCCGTCTCGATCGGTCGACGCGAGCTCGAGGACGTGCTCCTGCCGCCGTTCGAGATGGCCGTGCTCGACGGCGGGGTGCGCAGCGTCATGAACTCGTACGCCGAGATCGACGGCGTGCCCGTCGCGGGGACGCCCGAGTACCTCGAGGGGATCCTGCGCGAGCGCTGGGGCTTCGACGGGGTCGTGGTGTCGGACTACTTCGCCGTCGGGTTCCTGCAGACGATGCATGCCGTCGCCGAGGACGCGGCATCCGCCGGTGCACTCGCGCTGGAGGCGGGGATCGACGTCGAGCTGCCGGGGACGGATGCCTTCGGCACGCCGCTGCGCGACCGCATCCTCTCGGGACTCGCGGACGAACGCCTCGTCGATCGCGCGCTCGCGCGTGTGCTCGCCCAGAAGGAGCGCCTCGGGCTGCTGGATGCGACCTCCAACGAGCCGCCGGTGAGTGTGGATCTCGACTCGCCCGCGCACCGCGCCGTCGCGCGGCGCCTCGCGGAGGAGTCCGTCATCCTGCTGTCGAACGACGGCACGCTCCCGCTCGGGTCGCCGATGCGCATCGCCGTGATCGGCCCGAACGGCGACTCCACCGACGCGCTCATGGGCTGCTACTCCTTCGCAAACCACGTGCTCGCCCACCATCCCGCCGTGCCGTTGGGCTTCGCGCTGCCGACCGTCCGCGAGGCGCTCGCGGCGGAGTTCCCCGGCGCCACCGTCATCGCTGTGACCGGCTGCGACGTCGAGGGCGACGATCGCTCCGGCATCCCCGACGCGATCGCGGCCGCGGCCGCCGCCGACGTCGCGATCGTCGTCGTCGGTGATCGCGCGGGGCTGTTCGGGCGGGGAACCGTCGGCGAGGGCAACGACGTCGAGAGCCTCGAGCTGCCCGGCGTCCAGCGCGAGATGGTCGAGCAGGTGGTCGCATCGGGCACGCCCGTCGTCATGGTGTGCCTGACGGGCCGGCCGTACTCGCTCGAGTGGGCGCTGTCGGGCATCAACGCACCGGCCGCGCTGCTGCAGTCGTTCTTCCCCGGCGAGGAGGGCGCTCCCGCGATCGCCCGCATCCTCTCCGGGGGCGTGGCGCCGAGCGGACGCCTGCCCGTCTCGATGCCGCGCTCCGCGGGCTCGCAGCCGTACTCGTACCTGCATCCGGCGCTCGGGGGACCCAGCGAGGTCACCAGCGCCGACAACTCCCCCGTGCTGCCCTTCGGTTTCGGGCTCGGCTACACGACTTTCTCGCACGAGCAGCTCACGGCGCCGTCGCGGGTGGCCGCAGGCGCGCATCTGCCCGTCTCGGTACGGGTGCGCAACACCGGTGCGCGTGCGGGGACGGATGTCGTGCAGCTCTACGCACACGACGTCGTCGGATCGGTCACACGTCCCGTCGCACAGCTCGTGGCGTATCAGCGGGTCGCTCTGGAGCCGGGCGAAGAGGTGACCGTCGCGTTCGACGTGCCGGCTGCGCGTCTGGCGTTCACGGGTCGCGACGGATCGCGGATCGTCGAGCCCGGCGAGGTGCGCCTGTGGGTCGGCGGCTCGTGCGCCGACCGCGAGGTCGAGGCATCCGTCTCGCTCACCGGGTCGGTGCATCGACTGCGCCTCGACGATGCGCGCGTCGTCCGGGCGACGATCGTCCGCGAAGCGCCCGTACGTGCTCTGCAGAGCACGTAGCCCAGGTCACGTCGGGCTGAGCGCCCCGCGCACGATCGAGTCGCCCGAGTGGGCCGGGTCTCCGTCGACCGGCTCGACCGAGATGTCCACGAGGCTGTATTCCTTCAGGTCGACGCCGTCGGGGATCGGGAACGATCCGCGATCGCCGTCGAGCACACCGAGGCTGATGAGCGCGCCCGCATCGTTGCGGATGAGCCACACCTCGCGATACGCGTCGGGCACGGCCGCGGCATCCAGCGTCACGATCAACCGGCGTGAGCCGTCGCGCCCCTCCTCCACATCCGCGGAGCCCACGGCATCCGGGTGATCCGGGAACGCGTCGAGCGTCGCCACGGCGATGGACGTCGGTGTGAGGCGCGCCACGAGGGCCCACCCGGTGAGCCCGGCACCGGCGACGACCACGAGCGCGGCCGCGAGCACCCACATCAGCCGGGAACGGCGACGACGACGGGGGCGGGATGCCGCTGCGCGCGTCGGCGCGGATTCCTCGACCGACGCGTCGGATGCCTCGGCCGGCCGTGCGGCCAGTCCGAGTTCGGCGCCGATCTTCTCCCACACGCGCTCGGGCGGCGCCTCGAGCGCGTCGTCGTCGATCGTGGCGCGGGCGATCCGCACGGCGTGGCCCATCTCGGCGAGTTCGGCAGCGCACTCGGCGCAGTGTGCGAGGTGCTCGACGTCGTCCGGGGAGGCGACGGGCTCGCCGATCGCGAGCAGGGCGAGCTGGTCGGGATCAAGGTGCGACACGGGTGACCTCCAATCGTTCTCGCATGCGGATGAGACTGCGGCGGATGTGACTCTTGACGGTACCGAGCGGCATGTCGAGTCGGGCCGCGATCTGCTCGTGGGTCAGGTCGTCGAAGAACGCGAGGCGCACGACCCGCTGTGCATCGGGCTCGAGCCGCTCCAGTTCGTCGGCGACCAGGATCGACTCGGCGAGGTCGGGCGGATCGCGCACGAGATCGTCGGGTCGCGTGAGCTTCTCGAGCTGCGACTGCAGCGCGCGCACGCGGGCCCGCGATTCGTGCATATCGGCGATGCGGTGTCGCGCGATCGCGACCAGCCACGTCGACAGCTTCGCCTTCGCGGTGTCGTACGACTCACGCGACGTCCACGCCGACACGAACACCCGCTGCGTCACGTCCTCGGCATCGCTGCGATCGCCGAGGGAGCGCAGCGCGAGCGTGAAGACGACCGGCGACCACCGCCGGTAGACGTCTTCGAGCGCGGACTCGTCACCGGCGCGGAAGCGCTCGGCGAGCGCACGCTCAGGGAAGTCGTCCATCGTCCGGTCTCTCGTCAAGGTCGATGCCCCACGGTAGTCCCGCGGGGCGGCGATAGCCATCAGGAAGTCCTTCCCGAGCTCGGGCGTGTATGGATGCAGGTCGCACGGATTTCTCGACGAATCCTGCGCCGCTGCATCCGTCGCTCGTTCTTGGCTGGAACAACATCCTGACGCCCGACCCGTGGAGTTCGCGCGCCGACCCAGAAGAAGGAGCAGAACGATGAAGATCAGTTTCCGTCTCGCCGTCGCCACCGTGGTCACGGCAGGTCTCGTGTTCGCCGCCGCCGCGCCCGCGAACGCGACCGGCGGTTCCGCACCCAGGGGCACGATCGTGGATGTCGCGATCGCCGCCTCCGGAGGGGGCACGCCCGACGCGAATCCGTGGGATTACGACCTGCTCGTGCAGGCCGTCGTCGCGACGGGTCTCGCCGGCACGCTCTCCGACACGAGCACGAAGTACACGGTGTTCGCACCGAACGACCGTGCCTTCATGCGTCTCGTCACCGACCTGACGGGCACGGCGCCCGCGTCCGAGGCCGCGGCGCTCGCCACGATCACGAGTGCGTTCACGATCGACCAGATCAAGAACATCCTGCTGTATCACGTGGTCGCGGGCTCCAAGCTGCGGCCGCTGCAGGTGCTGCTCGCCGGGTCGATCACGATGGCCAACGGCGGTGTGGTGAAGCCGCGTGGCATCACGCTCCGCGACACGAGCCCCACGCTGGCCGATCCGCGTCTGGTTCTCTGGGCGATCAACATCAAGGCGTCGAACGGCGTCATCCACACGATCGATCGCGTGCTCGTCCCCGGCTCCTGACCGGGGACCGTCGCCGCCGATCCCCCAGTCGGCGGCGACCCGGCCGGCCGTGCTCGCCACAGCGGAGCGCGGCCGGCTTCTTCTTTGCCGGCGCTGCCGCGCCGAGGTCGCGACTCTGCTCAGTGGGAGTCTCGAGACCTCGCGACGTAGACCGTGTTGGATGACGTGCCGCCCGTCACCGGATTGTCGAAGTCGACGACGTGCGCGGCGGTGTCGTCGAAAACGGTGGCGAGCTCGCTCATGAACTCCGCGTCGGGCGGATCATCGGACCACAGCGCGAAGACGCCGCCGTCGGTCAGGTGTCTGTCGAGGGCGCGCAGACCGGGAGCGCGATAGAGGTCGGCGTGGCTCGGGTCGAGTTGGTGCCGCGGCGAGTGGTCGACGTCGAGCAGGATCGCGTCGTAGCGCTGGGCTGAGGTGGGCGGTCGGCGCATCCGTTCGAAGAAGTCGTCGCTGACGAGCGCCGTGCGCGGGTCGTCGACGAGTTCGGATGACACGGGCAGCAGATGGCGCTCATGCCAGCCGATCACCGCGTCGAGGCGATCGATGACGGTCAGGGCCGTGACCCGCGGATCGCGCAGTGCCGCCACCGCCGTGTAGCCGAGTCCGAGGCCGCCGACCAGCACGTTCAGCTCGTCGCCCGTCGCGGCCGCGAGTCCGATATCGGCCAGCGCGATCTCGGCGACGGTGAACAGGCTCGACATCAAGTACTCGTCGCCGAGCTTGACCTCGTACACCTCGTGCCCGACGGCGGGTTCGGATCGTCGCCTCAGCGTCAGGTCGCCCATCGGAGTGGGCTGCCAGTCGAGCTCTTCGAACCGTGCGATCACGGACATCCCCTCGTCGGAGTTCACATTACAGACCGCGCTGCTCCGGGCTCTGCCGTCGACAGACGCCGGTCGCATCATTTCGACTGGCCGATGAGGCGCTCACCGTCGATCTAGAACGGTGCGGGCCCGGAACTCGGGCGAAAGACGGGCATGGGCCGCTCGGGCTTGACGAGATACCTGCGCCCGGCGGGCGACGTCCACTCGAGAGACCCACCCGAGCCGTCGATCTGCTGAACGGACCAGTCCCCGTGGTGCTTGATCGTGTGGTGCCCTTGGCACAGTGGTGCGCTGTTCCACAGGGATGTCTCGCCGCCGTGCTCCCAGGCGAGGGTGTGGTCGATCTGGCACCTGCTGGCCGGGATGCCGCACCCCGGAGCCATGCACCGTTCGGATCGCCATTTCACAAGCTTTCGCAGTGACGGCGGGTGGGAGTACCGCTCGCGGGAGACGGAGAGAACCATGCCGGTCTCGGGATGTGTGAGCACCCGCATCCAGCCGTCATCTCCCGCGCAGAGTTCACGGGCTCGGCCGATCGGGATCGGTCCGACGCCCTCGACCGTCGCCTGCCCGGCGGAGGCGTCACCGCTGAGCAGCGAAAGCGCCGGCACGGTCACGACGACGCTCGCGCGGACGCCGCGCGCGGCATCGGGATGCAGCGTCGTGTCGCCATCGACGAGCAGGTCGCAGAGGGCATCCGCACGCACCTGATCCATCGTGCGCGTCTCGGCCGTATCCGCATCGACACGCGCATCCGCATCCACATCGACATCGGCACGCGCATCCGCATCGACATCGGCACCCGCATCGGAGCGCCGCCCGACGATCGCGGCCGCGATGCCGGTGAGCCGCTGATGGATCGCGTGGGCCTCGACACTCGGAATCAGGGCGTGCAGCCACGACATCCCGTCACCCACATGCTCGACGTGGACCCGACGTGCCGCGACCGCCTCGCGATGCCTCTCGGCGAGCGTCACGGCGCGCACGCGATCGACGAGCGCGCGCATCGCGCGCCGGAAGGAACCGACGGGCAGCTCCTTGGCCAGCGTCATGCCTTCGTCGAGGACACGTGCTCGCACCGCCGGATCGACGCTGTCGACCACGGTGACGAGGATCCTCGCGTGCTGCTCGGTGATCTCGGCCTGATGCAGCACG
The DNA here is from genome assembly GCF_051860965.1 of Microbacterium sp. Classification (GTDB taxonomy): domain Bacteria; phylum Actinomycetota; class Actinomycetes; order Actinomycetales; family Microbacteriaceae; genus Microbacterium. The sequence continues at coordinate 234,017 of NZ_JBIMKU010000003.1, read as the reverse complement.
TCGTACACCGCCGGATAGCGGCGCACGACGGCGTCCGACAGGGCGAGGAGTTCGCCGGCCGCATACTCCGTCGTGCGCAGGGCTGTGGCGATCTCGAGCCGCACCGACCGGTCGAGGATCTCGGTCGACAACTGCGGTGCGCTCCGCCGAGCCTCGGCATACAGCATCGCGATCGACAGCAATCGCTCGGCCGCGAAGACCGCCATCATGTCGGCGACTTCGACCATGCGACCCACCGCGTCGGGCCCGGTGTCGAGGTAGTCATCGACGGGCAGAACATTCGAGGCCATGCATCCATATTAGAACATTTGTACGATAGTTGCAAGGCAATATCGACGAGGACGCAGCGAATGATGTCAGGCCTCTAAGAGGTAGTGCCGCACGCGCTCGTCGCGCTCGAGAAGGAACCGTTCATCCTCGGGGTAGAATACGGCGCGCTCGATGTCATCACCTGCGAAGCCGACGATCGCCTCCAGGGACTCCCACCGCGAGACGGTCGTGACCTCGGTGCGACCATCGCCGAGATCGCGCGTCAGCAGCCACGCGTCGAGGTTGCCCGGCGTCTGCCGATACTCCGCCAGACCCGTCTGCTCGATGTACGCACCGCGGTCCGCCGTGCGCACGACACCGGACCACATACGCACCACCGCTCGCTGATCGCTCATGACTCCAGCATCCTCCCCCGCCCCGCACGATTCCGGCCGATCGTCGCCGCCTGACCGTCAGCCGCAGAGCGCCGACCCGTCAAGCCTCTGAGCCCGAACCGAGCACCGACCGACTCCGCCCCCGCGTCAATCGCCTCGCGCGGCAGGGCGATCACGCGGAACCGCGACCAGCTCCACACGGGTGATGCGGCCGGCATCCACCTCGACCGTCATGTAGGTGCAGGCGGGCTGCCGCCGGCGATCCGTGGGCGATCCCGGGTTCAGAAGCCGCAGCCCGGCCGGAGTCACGGTGTCCCACGGAATGTGGCTGTGCCCGAAGACGAGCACGTCGACGTCGGGGAACGCGGCATCCATCCTCCGCTCCCGCCCTGTCGATGCGCCGGTCTCGTGGACGACGGCGAACCGCACCCCCTCGACGGTGAACCGGGCGATCTCGGGCAGGCGGCTGCGCAGATCGGCGCCGTCGTTGTTGCCGTATACGCCGACGACGGGGCCGTAGTCCTCGAGATCGTCGAGGACGGATGCCGCGACCCAGTCGCCGGCGTGCACGACCACATCTGCGGCGCTCGCGGCAGTGACGACCTGAGGGGGCAGCGTACGGGCGCGGCCGGGGATGTGCGTATCGGCGATCAGGAGCAGGCGCGAGGTCATGGGGGCTACACGAATCCTTCGTCGACGAGCGTGGTGCGGTCGGCCGTGATGACGTAGGCACGGCCCGATCCGCCGACCACGCGGCTCCAGCTCTCGACATGGAGGCGACGCTTGAACAGCTCGATCGAGAATCCGCCGTACATGCCGGGAATGGGGAACCACACCGTTCCACCGCTCTCGGTGAGGCCCGCGATGTCGAGGTGCCGGATCCGGATGACGCGCTCCGCCGAACGGCTCGCGGCATCCGTCACGAGTTCGGCGAGACGCGCATTGATCGCGTCCACCTCGGTCGCCCGCAGCGGGTGCGCGAACGTCGGTGTCAGCGCTACGAGAAGGTGCGCCTTCCCTCGCTCGCGGGCGATGTCGAGCGGACGATCTCCGCTCGCGGCGCGCAGTGTGCGCCAGGCGCCGCGGTCGAGCATGCCCCGCACGACCGCGACGGATGCTCCGTGCCACGCCGCCTGATGGAGGGGCGAGAACCAGCTCTCGCCGCCCACCCGCCAGTCGTTGATCCCCGCATCGCCGCGATCGACCATCGCGAACACCGACTCCCAGTCCGCCGTCTTCGCCGCATCCGCAAGACGATCGCGCGCCTCGACGAACGCCGGCTTGACGTCGTCACGTGGGAGGAGGACGCCGTACCACTCGACATCGCTCAAACGAGCCTCCTCGCTCCCGGTTCGCTGCGGCCCCTGCACGCGGTGATGCTCACGCCTGCGCGTTCAACCCGATGCGGTTGCCCTCGGAGTCCTCGATGTAGGCGAAGACTCCGCGGCCGCCGCCGATCTCGGCCTTGGGAACCAGGATGCTGCCACCCGCCGCCTCCGCGCGGGCGATCCATTCATCGATCGACGGATTCGCGTCGAAGTACACGCGCGAGCCGAAGTGCGACGGTTCGTCTTCGGGCGCGAGGAAGAGGCATCCCGCCGCTCCTCCGTCGTCGGCCGCGAAGATCGCCGTCTCCTTCTCTGGGCCTACGGGCAGCCGCATGAGCCGGTCGCCCGTGAGCGCCTCGTAGAACGCGATCGCCCGCGTCATGTCGCTGACCGGGATGTCGAACCAGACCACTCTGGACATGGAGTTCCTCTCGTCGGTGGACCGACCCTTCCCGGGTCGGACTCGCTCGGTCAAGGGCTTGCGGGGCTCTCATTCGCAGGCGAGTCCGTCGCCCTCGCCGTCGCCGTTGTTGCCCGTGCCGACGGCGAACCACTGGTAGATCTCGGCCTGCGCCGGGTCGTCCCGGTCGAACGGACCGGTCGGATGACCGACCGTGTTCTTCTTCAGCTTCGTGCACGAGGAGTACTGCAACCACCACTGATCGATGGGATCTGGCGCGACCGCGGCCGCCTGGCATCCCGCAGCGACGACCGCGCCGTCGGCGCCCAGAGTCGCGATCTGCGCCGCGTGATAGTCGGCCTCGCGTGGATGCATCGGATACCCGTCGGCCGAGTCGTAGCGTGCGACTGCGTTGCCCGCCTGCAGCTGCATGAGCGCGAGATCGACGCCGTCCGCCGTCGTCACGTAGCGCAGCAGGCGCCCATGGCGATCCTGTTCGTTCTGGCCGTCGGGCAGTTCGAGCGTCACGGCATCCCCCGCGGCGATGAGGGCCGCGATGGCGGCCGACGCCTGCGCGTCGCCGCACTCGCCGCGCTCCGGAGTGTCGATCCCGATGATGCGGACTGTGCCGGCACTCGTCTCGACCGTGTCGCCGTCCACGACCGAGACGAAGCTGACCGGCTCGGCGCCAGGCGACGGATCGATGGATGCCGCGGGGCTCGCCGCGACGACGGCATCCACCTCTGCCGCAGGAACGCACGCCGACAGCGCGACGACCATCATGGCTGCCGCCACAATCGCACCCAGTGTCGTTCTCGCCCGCACGGCCACCCCTTCGGTCTCGATCCCCAGATCGATTCGAACCTATCGGGCGCCGCCGACACGCGACTCAGTCGGGGACGATGACGACGCTCGCGATCCGATCGCCCGCGAGCGTGAACCGGAACGGGCTCGTGCCGTTGAACCCGTCGCCCGTGACCTTCAGGTGCACGAGATAGGTATCGGGCGCCTCTTCGACGATATCGACGAGCTCGAAGTGCGACCTCTTGCCGATGTTGTCGGTGCGATCCCACTGCCGGATGCCCTCGTGCCCCCGCGCGACGCGCCCCCAGTCGTCGAGCGTGCCGTCTTCGGCGAAGGCCGCGACGAAGGCGTCGGAGTCGGCTGCGTTGGTCGCGTCGATGAAAGTGGCGATGGGATGCGGGAGCTCGGCCATGCTCCGATCCTCGCGCGGTCCCACGCCGACGTCCACCTGGATACACTCGCCGAGTGCGGATACGCCCGATCGATCTCGTCGACGTCTTCGTCTACCTCGTGGTGCTGGGGGTCTTCATCCAGCTCTTCCCGAGCGTCATCTCCGAGACGTTTCTACTCGCCCTGCTGACCGCGATCCTGCTCAAGGTCGTGCTGGAGGGGGTGCTGTGGCTCAAGAAGAGGCTCGTGGCGCGCGTGCGCGGAGCGCAGACGACGTGGCGTCGAGTGATCAGCATCGGCTTCCTCGTGCTGGTGCTGCCGGGCAGCAAGTTCCTCGTGCTGTGGCTCGTCGACCTCGCGTTCAGCGACAGCGTGCGCCTCGGTGGCTTCTTTGCGGTCACGGCGCTGATCATCGTGCTGATGCTGGCACGGGGCGGGATGCGGCGGCTGCTCGCGACTGCGCGATAGGGGCTTGCGGAGGGCGGGCAAGCAGCGGGCAGGCGCCGAGACGGGTGACGAACAAAGGCTGATCAGAGGCCGAATTGAGAAGAATGCCCCTGGAGGGACTCGAATGCCCGAAGCTGCATATATCGACCGACATCGAGGTGCAACTACCGCGGAATTGCGCGGAAGGCGTCTTCGCCACCGACATCGATCAACGTCCGATAACAGCCTCTGACAGATAGTGTACGGGCAAATTGCGGGTGCTCGCTGAGGCGTAGGGACCCCGTGGAACCGCGGGATTCCGCGCTTTGGGCGAGTCAATCAACGGCCCGATTGATGAACAGAATGCTCAGGGGCTAGATCTCCTCCGAGGCAACGACATCCGCCGGCATCCGACCCCGTTACGATCCAACTGATTGACCACGGAGACGCCCCTGCGGGCAAATTCCCTCCAGGGGCGCAGACGCCGCGTGGCGTGCATGCGGGCCCACCAGCGTGCTTCATGCGGATTCGGCTATGCGTCGAGATTGCCCGTGTCTCGCCGGCGTAAGACATCGGCTGTGCGAGGACCAATTCCCTCTCCCCCGTGCCGCAGTCGGCTAAGTCGACCAGTAGCGGCCTGGTAACTCAGCGACCCAACGAGGGACCCGATGTTCCCGGCTGCATCCACGGCGCGGAGGCTTCCGCTTCCCGCATCTGCTCTTCGCGCGCGAGGAGGTAGATCTCGCGGTCGGTTGCCTCATCTAGGAGCCCGGTACCTCGAACGCGGTTCATCATCCTCGTCGCTGTACTGACGCTCACCCCGAGCTCATCAGAGACGAGCTTGAGCGGGCCCTGGTTGGTCACTGACGCGAGCCGATAGAGCCTGGCCGCCTCGATCAGAGTCTGCTCCGATGATCGCGACCCCTCGGCTCGCACCCGCATGATGTACTGCGAGTAGTTCTCGGTCGCGTCCGCTTCCCCTTGGATGCGGACAACACGCATTGCCGCCCACTGCACGATGTACTGCACACGGAGGTCGCGCAGCAGTGTCGTCGTCACCTCATCCCCCGGCCCCTGGCGATCGACTCTGATTGAACCAGCGACTGCGCGCCTCAGGGTCGGGTCGTATACGGCGTGCGCACGAACGGGACCCGGTATTTCCGGAAGGCCAGTCACGACCGCGGTCCACGCACGGGGGATGTGGATCCCGTTTCCGGCGTCGACGATCTCGTCATCGACGTGTTCGATTGAGAGTTCGGGCACGAGTCGAGCTTCCCAGGTCGTCCATTCGCGAGCAAGTGATGACACAGGACGTTCAGGGGTGTACATTGCGTGAGCAAGTGATGACATCTGTAATTCAGCGAAGGAGAAGGTCATGAACACATCACCGAAGTCGCTTGCTCTCACAATGAAGGAAGCGGCCAAGCTCGTCGGCGTCGACTACCGGACGATCAAGCAGGGAATCCAGGCCGGTACCATTCCGACGGTGCAGCTCGGCGCGCGCGTGATGATCCCCCGAGCCGAGCTTCTCCGCGTATTCGGGATCGACGCGAACCGCCTCACTGCGTGAGCTCCGCCCAGCCTTGCAGGCTGTTTGGGCGGTACTCGCTCATGCGAGCGAGCGAACGGATTCCCATACGGCAGAGCGCGGAGGTGCACCGGTTCGGCCCATCGCTCTGTCAGCCGAACGTGGTGAGCATCCCCATCGCCAGCGTGGCGAGCATCGCGAACGGACTGAGCATAAGAGCGAGGGCCCAACCAAGGCGCCGGTTGCGAGCAGCAACGACAGTAGTGCGGAGTTGCGCGAACGCTACAAGATCGGGTTCAGGGATGGCGGGATTGCCCCAGGTTGCTGGCGCTGCCGCCAGAACGCTCAGATCGGTGACGTCGCCCGCGGCGAGTACCGCGGCTCGGCTTTGCAGCCACCGCGGCAGTCGCGCCACGTTCAAAACGATGACGCGTTCTGGCCGTTCCCGGATCGTGAGTCGGCGGGCGGCGACGATCGCGATCACCGGCGTGACCTCGACAGGGCGCCGTGCAGCTTGGGTGAGGAGTTTCGCGACGCGTCGCGCTTCGTACTCGGCGTTGCGGAGGTGGTCCGTGCGCTGCCCGTTGACCAGAAGCCGTCGGGACGCGACCCAGACGTTGCCGCCTTCATGGAACTTGGAGTTGATAGTGAAGACGCCGCCGGGCCCGATGACGATGTGGTCCACGTCGCTGCCGGCGGTGCCGACGGGGACAGCGTGCAGTGCCGCCCATCCGGGGCCGAGCTGATCAAGTAGACGGGCAACTTCGAGTTCGCCGAGTGCGCCGAGGAACCATGGCCGGCTCTCGACACTCAGCGGGCTACGGCCGAAGAACCGTTGCACCCATGTACGCGCGGGCGCCGCCGCCTGGACCTGAAGTGCTTCCGCGATCACCGAAGACGCGGGAGCCCGTAGCCGTAGGACACCCTTCTCAGGCGGCCGCTGCATCCAAAGTTCGCTGGAGGGTGCGGCCACAGCTTGTATTGCATGCGCGGGCGTGCACTCGAGGCAACGCACCGTCCGACGATCACGCTCATAGATTGCATCCGCGCCTGCGGTCATTTCCGCGCCACACAACCGGCAGCGCCCCGGGTAGCGGAGCAGCATCCGACGGTCGTTTGTCTCGCCGATCGGCTGCACCATGGCGCGATTCTATGGGTGACCCGACGACGCTCACGCATCCGGTGCGGGTACCCGATGCAATGGAGCGGTTCCGGTGCCGAGCAACGTTTCAGCGGTCACGATTCGATCAATTCTGCTGGGGGGCCTGACATGCTGTGTTCGTGGCCCAGCAGAACGACCTCGTCGCCGTGCTTATCGACGCTGACAACGTCTCCCCGACGCGCATCGGCGCGGTGATGACCGAGATCACCCAGTACGGGACAGCGTCGGTGAAGCGAGTGTACGGCGACTGGACGAAGCCGCAACTGTCCAGTTGGCAGACCGCGGCGAGCGAGCACGTCATCCAGCCCATGCAGCAGTTCGCGAACACCGCGGGGAAGAACGCCACCGACAGTGCACTCATCATCGACGCGATGGACCTGCTGTACACCGGCCGGTTCCAGGCGTTCTGCATCGTCTCCAGCGACAGCGACTTCACCCGGCTCGCCTCCCGCATCCGCGAAGACGGTGTGACCGTCTACGGTTTCGGGGAACGAAAGACTCCCGAGGCGTTTCGCAACGCCTGCGACCGATTCACCTATCTCGACGTACTCGCGGAACCGTCGAGCGATGTCGCCGACACGGCCGCGTTGAAGGCGCGCATCCCCTCGGCGAAACTCCGCACCGATGTCCAGCTGGTTAGCGCGCTACGCGCAGCGATCGGCGGGGCATCTCAGGATGACGGGTGGGCAGACCTCGCCGGGGTCGGTTCGCTGGTGCGCAAGCAACGACCGGACTTCGATTCCCGCAACTGGGGATACGCGAAACTCTCGGACCTCGTCCGTGAGATCGGACTCTTCGAAGTCGGACCACGGCCGGGCGGCGGGGTACGGGTCAAGCTCGCACCACAGGAGAAGTAGCCAGCCGTTCAGCCCGATCCACATGCGGGCGGTGCACGGATGGTGTGCCTGATTGCACAATCGGCTCAGTTGAGAGCGGCGCCACTTTGTACGCTCGGGTCGCGGCGAGCAGACCTTCGTGGCCGTACGAACGCGTTGTTGCCACGTGAACCATCTCGATGTCCGCGATGGTCTCCGTGACATCGTTCTTCAAGGCGCGGGAGGCGTGACATCGTCTTCAGGTTTTAGGAAGGGTGGTGTGGCGAAGTGATTCTTGATGCGGCCCAGCTAGAAAAGAGATGTGAAGCACATGATTCCGCTGTCAGCCCTTGCCGCCCGCGGCGAGGCGGGGGCGCCTGAAATCGGAACCGTCGCGGAATGGGTGGCCGCGGTGGCGGCGCTGATGGCAATTGGGCTTAGCATCTTCGCGCTTTTCGTCGCATGGCGATCCTCCCGACGCAACAGTCTGGTGAGTCTTCAAGAGCGACTTGACGCTCGCGAAGTCTCGGAGGGGCGAAGGATCATCTACGACGCGAAATCAGTGAACGACGTCGCCAAGATGTTCGCCAGACGCCACAAGAATTCGAACTGGGACAGAGCGAATCGTGCAGTGAACCTTTGGAACACCCTCGCTCAGTTCACAAGGCTTGGCATCGTCGACAGAAAGCTGTCCCTTAAGCTCTGGGGCGACTCTGTCGAGGAGGCGTGGGAACACCTTGAACACTTCATCCGCTTTCGGCGGGGCGCCGGATTCGCCGACATGCCCGGAAGGAAAGACAAGTGGTCGAGCCTCGTATGGTTCGCGACTAACACCACAGCCAGAGTGTCGCCGGACCTGCTACCGCCTGATAGGCAGAGCCCGCTCGGCTAGCTGTAATCCCGTGAGGCTGTCAACGCGTTCGGCGGGATTCGACCCCCCGAGCCCGGTGGGGTCAAACGTGATCGTAGTTGTGAAGCCAGATATCGTCGGCGGGTTCGCGGGTTCCGTCTTCGCTGACGGGAGAGTCCTAGGTGTATCTGCGGTCAACACAATTGCGCAAGGGCGCGTCGTGGAGTCGATGGGGTTGTCACGTCGCGATGAGCACTTAGGACCAGTGCACGAGCGCGGTGAGGGCGGGCATGATCCAGTCGCCGACTGGGACTCGGCCTAGAGGCCGAGAGTTGCCTCTGCCTCACGCATCTGCTCGGGCGTGAGGGGAGTGCGCGACTCGTTCAGGAGGCGACCTTCGCTCACGAAGGAGTTGACATGCTCACCATCTGCACGCACCTGATAAGTGATGGTCACGGCCGCTGAACCCTCTCGTAGCGTCACGATCTGAATCTCATTGGGCATGACGCAATGCTAAGTGGTCCGCGTTAACGAGAGACGACCCACCGCCGGGGTGGCTGACGGCGATCCTCAAAACGTGCCGGCGCTCGATCTCGATCCCTCTGCGGCCACTGCGCGCAAGGGGCAGGGCGAGTGCGCGCCCGGGACTGCGCGGTTAGGGTGCGTTACTGTGCGCAGTTGCGGCGCTCAAGGGTGGTGGCTGCCAGTCGAGGTACTTGCTCGGGAATGAGGCGGAGGCGATTCACGCCCGTGTGGTTGCGGTGACGTCGAAGTAGGCAGGAGGCGCCTGGACGAGGACCCCTTAGGTAGTTCCCGATGCGTCGCCGCGCTAAACATGCCACATGGCGCCGAATGGAGACTCGACCGAAACCCGCAACCTGACCCAGGGCTGGTGCAAAGAAGGCGAAACCGTTGCTGCGATGGTTGGGCGCCGTGATAAGCGCGAGTTCGACAGGATCGAAGCGCGCTTTGCGAAGGCGAGGCCTGACGAGCATCGGGCAGCGTCGCTCATCTACGCAGTTACCGGGCTCCTCCCACATAGCGAGGACGACCAGAGTGGCAAACGGAACCACCAACGTGCCGTGAACGACTCAGCGAGGCCCGGCGCGGTCGATATCCGGCTAGAGAACGAGTGCGACGGTGTCGAAATCTGCGAGGTGACGAGCACTCTCGATCACCGATTTCAGGGGTCAGTCGCAGCAATGCAAAAGATGTGTGAGGGGATCATCGCGAACTATGAAGGAGCCGCATCGTGGACCCTGGAGCTTGGTCGAGGTTGGGACCAACTCCGGCTGAAGTCTCTGTCAGCGGACGTTGCGTCCCGACTCAACACCGAGTCATGTCACAACCCTGATGGCAATGATCACGACGGGAACCACAACGTCGTTTCGCTACACGAGAGAATCTCCGCACGACGTACGGGGCGCATGGCGCCGCCGGTGATAACCGTTCACTCCTACAACGCCGGCCAGGAGGAGAAGAATCGACCGTACCTCGATGAACTCACCGAGTATGTCGCCACTGACAAGACAGTGCAGAGCAAGGTCGAGAAGCTTGCCCGTGAGCAGACACTTCACATCGCGCAGCGTTGCCACCTGTTTCTCGGAATGGCCAGCACCGGGCCCCACGGTTCGTTGTTGCCCATCAGCCCGTCGTACTTCACATGGGGAGAGCTCAAACTGCCCGATGTGCTTGACGATCTCTGGCTGGAAGGAAACACGGGTGAGCTGTACCACTGGACCAAAGAGCGCGGCTGGCTGTTCCATCGCATGTGATCGACGAACGCGCTCCGGAGTGCTTGCGGGCGAGTGACCGAGGGTACCCAACGGCAAGAGTCCAGCCGGCGAACCGAGCTCGCGCAGCGACTGACGCGCACTGCAGTACATGATTTCATCGGATCCCTTGTCGCTATTATTGACATTGGTGTCGGAATATCCGACAATCGACGTATGGTGAAGCAAGTAGCTGCGGCAGATCAGGCTGTTTCGCGGCAGGCGCCCGCGCCGCTGACGCGCGGGGCGTCTGGTGCGGTCTTCGATCTGTACGGGATGCCGCTGACCGTCGCCGCCGCTCGGTCGATGACCGTCGCGAGCGTGGCGTCAGCGATGGCGAAGGCGCTCGCAAACCTGCGCCGCGTTGCCGATCCGGCAGCGGTTGCCGGAACGGGGGCGACGCTGGACTCTCTCGAGGTCATCTGGCTTCTAGCAAAGTTCGACAAGCCCTTCGGGTGCCAGCTCGTCGACGTAACGAAGGTGGATCGTCGCCGCTGGTCGAGTATCGCCGACGTCGCGCAGCTCGTACGCGAGTCAATTGGGGAGGCATCGTGAGTAGGTATGTTCAGCCGGCGCGGGGGTTGTCCGAGGCATGGATCGACGTGCTGGCCGCGATGAACGCTGAGCCGGGCGGCACCGCGACGAACGTGATGGTGACGATCCCGGCGCCCGCGCCCGCCGACGAACCCGCGGTGCGGCTCGTGCTCGATCGGGAGCTGAAAAGGCGCGGCAACCACCAGGTTGCAACGGTCGCCAACACGCTGTTTCCGTCGGCCTTTTATGTGCCGCCGGACTTCGCGTGGGCTGCCGACCTGCCTCAACCGCAGGTCGATGAACTCAACATCGCGGCACAGGAACTGTACAGCAGTTACCTCGAGGTCCTCCCGTCACTGAAGCGCGTCCACGCTAACTCCGGTGGCACGTACTTCTCGCGGATGATCGCCTGGCCCGGCAAGGTCGGCCCGGGCATTAATCAGCTCGACGAGCGCATCGCCTACCTGCGCTCGGAGCGAACCAATGGCAGAGGCACCTCAAATGCTAGTGATCTCGTCATCGCCGGCGATGGGGAGGGGGTCGGCATTCAGGAGTATGCGGCCACCGATCGGCGTACTCGGGGGTTCCCGTGCCTGGTCCATATTGACCTCAGCGTCCACCAGGGCAGCCTCTCGCTGACGGCTCTGTACCGGCACTGGCATCTAGTGACCCGCGCCTACGGCAACATGCTTGGTCTTGCCCGACTTCAGGAGTTCCTGTGCCAGCAGACTGGGCTGGCCGTGGGCGAGCTTGTCGTCATCGCCGGGTACGCCAACGCGGAGCGCGATCAGTATGGGGGCAAGTCTGGTGTCAGCGCCCTGATCGAACAGGCCCGCACAGCACTGCCCGACGCACCGGAAGACAGCTCGGCGGCAGCATGATCCCTCCAGTATTGCGCGTGGGTGTCGACCTCGCCGCGGTCACGCGACTGCAGGCGATGATTGAGGACGATCCCGCATTCCTGCCTACCGCGTGGACTTCTCGCGAACTTGCTTACGCTGACGGCGACGTCGCACGGCTCGCCAGTAGGTGGGCGGCTAAGGAAGCCGTGATGAAAGCCCTGGGAATAGGTATTGGACGGATCTCCCCGCTGGATATCGAAGTCCTTGGCGACGAGGACGGCGTCCCCTCGGTGGCCCTAACCGGCACCGCTCGCGACCGTGCGTGTGAACTTGGGATCGCCGACTGGGCGATCTCTCTCAGTCACGAAGGCGGCCTAGCGATCGCCTTCGCCATCGCTTCTGCCCCACCCCCAGGGCAGATGAAAGTACTAGGAGGAGACGATGTCTGACACCGTGAATAGCAACGAAGTCACTGTGGTCGCAGGCCGCCTGCGGGAGGCCCGCGAAGCGCTCGGGTTTACTCAAGAGGAGGTCAGTGGAGCCCTAGGCATCCCGCGTACCAGCGTCCACGCAATGGAGGCCGGCAAGCGTAGCGTCAGCGCGCTGGAACTGCGCCGCCTTGCTCGCCTCTACCGTCGCCGAGTCGAATGGCTCCTCGGTGAAGACTCCGAGCCAGCAAACGCCGACAACGCCCTGCACCGCGCCACCCAAGCGCTCTCCGAGGAGGACAAGGAGCAGGTGCTCCGATTCGCGGAATTCCTTGCTGCCGGAAACCCCCGACGCGGCGACGACGGACCGATCGCGACGGTCGGGTGACGCCATGACCACGCGAGCCGCTGGGCGGCTCGCCGCCGTCCAGGCGGCCGCACGCGCCCATAACGACCTATCAATCGATCCGACGCGACCCATCGACCCCTTCGAGTCCATCGATTCGCTCGGACTTGAATTGCAGTTCCGGCCCATGAAGCACCTGTTGGGCGTGATCGTCCCTGGCCAGCACGCCGGCGTCCTGATCAACACCGAACGCCCCGCGTCCGTGCAGCGCTACACCGCCGCGCATGAGATCGGCCATTGGTACCTGGACCAGGCCGCGTTCGCACTCGACACCGAGGAGCAGATCGAAGGGCATCCACACGATGCGCGCGAACAGAACGCGCAGCTGTTCGCCGCGCACTTTCTCATGCCGTTGGACCTCGTGTATGCCACTGCGGCCCGGCATCACCTGCGCAAGGGCGACACCGCAACGCCACTCACCGTGTATGAGATGGCCAGGGACATGCACGTCAGTTACACCGCGGCCGCGCACCATCTCGCCAACACCCGCTTCATTTCGGCCAGCAATAGGGACCATCTCCTGAAGACCCGGCCAGCGCAAGTAAAGCGACTTCTCACCGACGGGCGCACCCCGACCAACCCGCGCGGCGACATCTGGAGGCTCGGCAACGAGGACACCGAGGTGGAGGTTTACGTCGGAGACGAGGTCGTCATCGAGCTGCCCGAGAACCCCAGCACTGGCTACCGGTGGCTGGATCATGATCAACTCCACCCCCTCGAGCCGACATCGCTCCGCGCGGGATTCGGGACCGAGGGCACCTCGACGCGCCCCGACCGTCTCCAGCACGCCGAGGTGATTCCGCTCACCGTCCCCGAAACCCCCGTTCACGTCCTCGCCCGGGTTGCTGATCGCAGTGCGCCGCCGACACCCGTCTCAGGAGAGCTGCCGCTCGTGGGTGGACCGACGATTCGACGCATGGGATACAGCGCGCAGGACGCCGGCCAGGAGTCGGTCGACCTCGCCTACGCCCGCCCCTTCGCCCCCGACCGCCCACTGGACCGCGTCACCATCCGCGTCACAGCACGAGCGCTGCCCGAAGTAGAGCTCCGAGCACGCCGCATCCAAGAGTTCCTTGCCGAGGAAGCCGCCGAGCGGAACTCACCGTCGTGACCGGCCGCCCGAATATCGATCTGCGCAGCTCGCTCGGACCCGACGTGCTCGATCAACAGCACCGGCCGCTGTGTGTCGCGTTCGCAGTGTCGGGTGCCCATGAAGCGCACCGCACTGTGAACGGCGCGACCCAAGAGCACCTCGCACCCGAAGCCATCTGGTGGCACTGCAGTACCCTCGGGTTGACCTCCGGCGCGGGCATGCTGCTGCTTGACGCTGACGTCGCCCTGCGCGGCCCGGGTCAGCCCGATCTCGCAAGTTGGCCGTACGACCCAACTCTCGGCAACGCGACCGAAAACCCGCCGAACGGCATTGCCCCGCCGTGGAACCGGGCCGAGCTCACTCCACTGCCGCTTGAGCACGATGGAATCGAAGACCGTATCGAGGAGAGCCTGGAGGCGGGCCGTCCAGTAGTGCTTATCGTCGAGGTAACCGACGAGTTCCGGACACCAGACGAAGACGGCGTGATCGCGGTGCCCGACCTGCGCACTGACGAAGGCGGCTATCACGCCGTCATCTGTGTGGGTGCCTTCACCCACCCCACCCACGGCCGGCTGCTGCTGATCAAGAACAGCTGGGGCATCAACTGGGCCCTTAACGGCTACGGCGGACTCCCGGTCGACTACTTAGTCGCGTTCGGCGCCCAGGCCGCAACCATCCGACCCGAAGGAGACCCGAGCTCATCATGATCATTCTCAAATCGGGCAGCGTGATCGTCCTGGAAGGCCTGGACAAGGCAGGCAAGTCCACCCAGATCGATCGACTGCGGCGCCAGCTCGCTCCAGCCAGCACCCTCTTTGCCCACATGCCCAGCGGGGTCACCCGCTTCAGTGCCGACGTCTACGAAGTACTGGAGGACTCCGCACGTCAACCGGCCTCGGGATTGGCGCAGCAGCTCGCGCACCTGGCGTGCCACGCGGAGAATATGCCGGCCCTTGTAGAAAGCGCCGACGCAGGTGCGCTGGTCCTTGACCGGTGGTGGTGGTCGACCCTCGCCTACGGGTGGCACAGCGGTGCGCTCGGGGACTCTGCGTTCACGCAGCCTCAGTTCGAGGCGCTAGTGAAGACCGTGTGGGCGCCGATTACGGCCTCGGTGGTTTTCGTGTTCCGCATGCCGCACGAGCACGATGCAAACAATCGCGACGGTGTCGCCGCCGGCTACACCGAGTTGCTCTCCCAGCACCCGGACATCGGAGTAGCCATCCCGAATCTCGACCCCGAGGCCATCACCGAGTTCATTCTGAACGAACTCGCCTCCCGCGGCCTCACCTCGAGCAATTCGCAGGTCACCGCATGACGGTCTATCGGAACACCGGGGAAGCCCTCACCGCCCTGCTGCAGGAGATCGTCGAACGCGGGCAGGAGGTCACGGTGCGCGATCAGCAGACTCGGGAGATCTGCGCACAGCTGATCGAACTGGAACACCCGGGCGAGCGCCTGCTGCTTGTGCCGGGCCGCAACAACAACATCTTCGCCGCGATCGCGGAGGCGATGTGGGTGCTCGCCGGCCGCAACGACCTGGCCTACCTCACGCCTTACTTGAAGCGCGCGCCCGATTTCTCGGACGACGGCGGCGACACCTGGCGGGCCGGGTACGGGCCGCGCCTCCGCGACTGGAATGGCACCGATCAACTGGCCGAGACCGTGCAACTGCTGCGAACGGACGCGACCACGCGTCGGGCCGCGCTGACGCTGTTCGACCCTGATCGCGACTTCGTACATAGCAACGACATCCCCTGCAACAACTGGCTGCACTTCATCGCGCGTGACGGACGTCTTCACCTGCACGTTGCAGCCCGCAGCACCGATATCTGGTGGGGCTTCTCCGGGATCAACGCGTTCGAGTGGTCGATTTTACTGGAGATGATGGCCCACTGGGTGGGCCTTGAGGTGGGCCGGCTTGCCTTCTTCACCTCGTCACTCCACCTCTACGAGCGCCACTATCAGCAGGCTGCGATCGTGCTCAATAGCACCCCCGCTCCCTCGTACCCGTCCGCGAGCTCGCCGCCGTTCGACACATCATGGGACGAGTTCGACCGGGAGCTGGGCAAATGGATGGACATCGAACAGCAACTACGCACCGGTACCGACCTCGACGACATCGAGCACGGGCTCCGCGACCCGCTCATGAACAGCTATCTGCGGATGATTGACCTGTACTGGAGCTTCCAGCGCCAGGGCGACACCGCACGGGTGCGCCAGAAACTGCAAGACCTCGGGGACACCGACCTTCGCCAGGCTGCCATGCAGTTCATCGAACACCCCACGTCGTAGCGCTGCGGCGCTTTCAGTCAAGCCAGGACGAGGTCGTCCTGGCGGGCGATGGCTCGATCGTTGATACCCCACTTGGGTGGGAAGTACGGGGCGGGCGGAGGGGCCTGGGGTTCGAACTGTTGCTTGATCCTGGTCCGCCCGCCGATGCCCCGCGCCGCGGGGTGGGCTACACGCGCATATTTGTCCGTCTCGCAGAACAGGTTCTGACAGTCGATCAACTTCAGCCGCCGGCCGAACAGATCCTCGAAATCAAGCCCGTATCGCGCGAACTCCGCTTCCTGGTTGTCGACCATCCACCGGATCACGTCCTCCGCGGATGCGGCACCGAGACTGGGAAAGCACTTTGCAATCCCGCTGCGCGCTCCGGGCCCGGGAACCACGAAGTCGTCCTCCTCGAAATCGAGCAAAGTCGTGTAGTTCAGATCGATCGCCAACTGATACGACAAGAACGGCCCTAGCGAGGGATACGAGGCAATCACATCGAACACCGTCTGAAGAGAATCCGCCGCGCCGAGCTTGTCGACCACCCCGGAAGACATCATGTGCTGAATCAACAGAAGGTGGTTGCGATGTTTGCGCTTCGCGCCAAACGGTGGCGGCGGCACGATGTACGCAGCCGAATATATCCGTCGTCCATCCGCCAGCAACCCATCCAGAATCTTGTCGTAGAGGTCCACATCGAACTCATTGACACCGATCTGCCCAACGCGGGACTCCAACTCATCCCAAGTCGATGGCTTGTTGAAGAACCGAAACAGCAGCACGCGCAACACTAGGTCCTCAGCCGACTGTGATCCGGCGTACGCGACCCGGATCAGATCCTGGGAAACGCGGTCCGCAGCCCGATAGGCGTTCGTGAATCGGAACCTCGCCAAAACGGGGTCCTCAGTCCACGGAGCTGGTACACCGGCGAGACGCCGGTGATAGACCCGCTGTCGTTCGGCGGCGAAGAACCAGTAGCTCGCAAGGACGTCCGACGCCCGCGTGTCGGCGCTACCTATCTGAATCTGGCGCATGATCCGTTCTCCACCCGCAATGAACCCTTGCTAGAAGGTTCTCATGGACCACCCGCACGATCCCGCCCGACACTGCTCACCGAAGAAAGACGAGCGGCTTCATCAGCGTTGGTGGCCGCTTGCGGTTGCCACACCGTCGATGCCGCCGAGGCTCCGCCCGATTGAGAGTGCGCATTCGAAGCGCCGGTCGGAGTCACGCGCCTTGCGAAGACGATCTATTGATCGCATCTCCAGCCGATTCACCGCGACTCCGGCCGCCTACTGAGCAGCTGCGGTGATGGCGAAGACCAGACTCGCGACCATCCACACGAAACCGATTGTGGTCAGCGCCCGGACGATCCACGAGTACTTTGCGATTCGACGCCACCCTCGAGATTGGGAGTCCACCGATTGGAGGATGTTCATAGAGTCGATGCCAGAGCGTTCGGCGAGAATTGCCTGCAGTTCGACAAGCGGGCGTTCACCCATCTTTACCAGGACTCGGTTCCGTTCATCGAGGAGCCAGAAGGCGGCCGACAAGAAGATCCCGGCTAGTGCGACTACCGCTGCCAGTGCGTAGCTCTTAAGTTCGAACAGTGCGCCGTACCCAGCTACCACGAGTGCAAAACCGATCAGATAGAGATTGATCCCGTGTACGCGTTGCTCGGCATGGATGGCGAACCATCCCCACGCGTGATCCAGTGCGGCACTTTCGGCGTCATTCAACCCACTCGACATGGTGCAAGTGTGGCGCACGATGAATCCTCGTTGGCGAACTGCAACGCCGATCAGGCCCGTCGTCGACCGCAGACTGTGTGCCTGGATGCGGACGGGCTCCGAAGTGAATCCCCGTTTGGTGTTTCCTCTGCTGGAGGATCTGGCCAAACCTCGACGACGAACGCGGCCCTGCCGGCGGTGGACACCGCGCCGGGCGGGGGATCGACAGCGCGCACGAAGACCGCGACTGATCAATGACCACTGAGGCGACAGCACTGAAGCGCTCATCGACCGCGCGATGGCCGCCAGCGGCAGGTGAAGCCTGCGTCAGCGATGCTCGCGACGTCTATCGGCTCCGCGAGTAGGTGCGCGGTGTCGCTCTCCCTTCTCGTGCTACCTCAAAATGCCTATCCACCTTGAGACAACTAGTCCGAAGCGCTGGACGGTGGAGGGTCCCCGACCGTTCGCTGTTGTGGCCCAGGTCCACGCCGCTCGATATCGAGGAAGTATGGTCTGAAGCGTGCGTGTTGAGATCACGGTCGGGGGCTGGGAGCACGACTGCTGCGGGCCGGAGATCGAGCGGTACCAGCGCGTACGGTGGACGTGTGTGACGAACCCCGATGGCGGCCTCGTCGAGACGCATCACGGCCTCGAGGGCTTCAAGACAACCGACGTGATCGGCACGATCGTCGATATCGAGCTGCTCAATCCCGACGGGTCACGGGTGCTCATCACACGCGTCCCCAGCGGCAGAGCACTGCGCGGTTTCGACGAGCTCGACGACGGTGAGCTTTTCGAGATGTATTCGGACCAACCGGCGAACGCGACCGGTAGGGAGTTGGCCGACCCGGAGTTCATCGTCACGCTCGAAGTGGATCGTTGACGGGTCGCCATTCGCACATCGGAAGGGACTGGAAGCTACGAAGCCGCAGTTCACCGGCACGGCGCTCGTAGGACCGGCCCAGCCCGTCGCACGCTGACCGCCCGACAATCGGCCGACTTTACAAATAGAACCCGCGCCCAGCACTCGGTGCCCCCACCACCGGCCCGGTGGCCATTGCAGCGCTGCGGTCGCGAGCCGCACGCCGCACCTCAGCCTCGGCCGCCCGCACGGCGTCCTGCATCGTCAGCTCTGGCGTACCGCGCCGCATCGAGTCAGCGACCCGCTCGCACGCCGCGACATCCGTCTGAGCCACCACGATCGCAAGGTTGTGCACCCGCCCGCGCGTGAGCCCCACGTAGAGGCCCGCGGCATCCACATCTGGCCCAACGACCGACGCATCAGCGGTGTCACCTTGCACCCCGTGCACGGTCGAAGCGTACGCGAGCTGCAGGTGGTCCCGCGCATACCCGTGCGAGACGCCCCGCAGCTCGCCGCTGTCTCGGACCGAAGCCAGTGATAGGCGGTCCTCATGAATCCCCACCACGACCCACTGAGCCCGGTTCTCGACGCCCGTAAACCGGTCGTTGCGGCGGGTCTGCACGGTGTCGCCGACGAGGATCCGCTGCTCCCCCATCCCCCACGCCATGACGGTCGCATCGAGTTCGCCGTGATCGACTCGGCGCTGCTGGATCGCCTCGTTGATCGCATCCGCCTCCGCGTTGGTCCCCGACACCAACGTCACCCGCTTGCCTCTCGCGTGCCAGTCGAAGTAGGCGGCGATCATCCGCTCTCGCGCTGCCTCGAGGTGGTCGACTCGCTCGACGTGGCCGCGGCGCACCAGATCCCGCGAGATTTCCAGCGCTCCGTCGCGATCGCCGGGGCTGCGCAGGCGCAACGTGAGAGCGGCGTACTCGGGATCGCGGAAACGATGCACCGTGTCGAGCTCGACGGCGGCATTCGCGTGCCGTATCGCGGATGCCATGGCCCCTGTATGCCCGACAGGTGACGCCTGATACGGATCACCCACGAACGCAACACCTACCCGCAGCGCGAGTGCGAGCTCGGTCAGCGCGTTCGCGGTGTCGAGGTCTACCATTCCGGCTTCATCCACGACGATCCGGTCCTCGGCTCGTAGCACCCAACGGGTCGGGCCGGCGTAGTCGGCTCCCAGGTCCGGATCGACATCACCATGGCGCAGTCGTGTCCACACCTTCGCGCCGGCGTCGTTGGTGCTCCATCGGTAGCCGTAATCGGCAAGCAGGGCGTGGATGCTCGATGCCGACGTCCCGATCTCCTGAGCCGCCACCGACGCTGCCTTACGTGTCGGTGCGACGACCAGCATCCGTCGTCGCTGCCTCGTAAGCGACTGGAACGCAACGCGAAGCATCGTCGTCTTTCCCGCGCCCGCGGGACCGGTCACCGTGACGAGCCCGTCCGTTCCCGCGATCACGCAAGCAGCAGCGGTCTGGGACGCATCCAGGGTCGAGACGTCGTTCTTCGATGAACCTCGCCGCAGCTCCCCGGGAAGGCGCGATCGCCCGGGCGCTGCGAGCGCATCCAGACGTCCGGCGAGCTGGAGCTTCGCGCGGACCGTCGCAGTCGCCATATATGTCTTCGCATGCGCGGGCGGGGCGTCCTTAATCAGCCTCGCGACGTTCGATCTAGCTCGCGCGCTGATCTGCTCGATGACGTCGTCGAGTTGAGCGCGAGGCGCAACGATGCCCGAGCGCGCGAGAGCGCGGGTTGCGCCGGCGCGGATGTCGAAGCGGCTGAATCGTCCTCCGGATGCCGTCGATCGCTGGTCAGCGTCGACGAGCGCTTGTGCGGCGAGCAGATCGATGTCGAGTACGTCGGGATCGACCGCCGTCAGGGGAACGGGTGATCGGTCGGCGACGAGGAGCGGATCAATCGCCTCGATCTCGTCGCGGACCATCGCTTCCCACGCTTGTTCGTCGAGATCAGTCGGCTTGTTCGGACGCGACACCGCCCACGCGCGCCGATCGATCTGGTGGAGGACGTCGACGCTCGGGGCCACTCCCCCATGCTCCGTCGACCACTCCGCGATGAGACGCGCACGGTTGGACTCGATCTGCGCCGAACGACGAGAGAGCGGGCGTACTGCTCCCGCGAGCTCGGCGATCTCGCCGGCGTCGTCGAGCGTGTACCCGTGGCGCGCGAGAGCAGCGATCCATTCCGGATCGGTGCGGGCGGCGAGCTCGCCCTCGGCGTTGATCACGGTATGCATCTTCATTGCGGCTCGCGAGTCGACGTTCGACCACTTGCCGTCGGCCCCCAGCACCTTGACGTTGAGCCAGAGGTGTCGATGGATGTGCGGATCGAGGGCGCGGGATCGGCGGTGCTGCAGCTCGACGACTTCGATGCGCGCGATGTCCTCGCGAATGAGCCCCCCGTGTCCGCGTCGCGCGTTGAGCTCCGTCTGCCACGTGAGCAGGATGCGGTCGCGCAGCCGATCCTGCAGCTCTTCGAACTCGGCAGCGAGTTCGGGATGCAGCAGCGCGGCGATGCTATAGGACTTCGGGTGATTGAGCGTGCCGTCGAGCAGCAGGTCAGCGTCGGGGCTCAGCCGCTGACGGCCGCGCTGCGCCCCCGAAATTGGGTCATGCCCCGCGAGCCAGACACGAAGGCCGCCAGCGGTGAGCTCATCCTTGCCGATCCTGCCGCTCGCGACGATGAATCGAGTGACGGTCGAATCGGATGCTTCGCTGTATGCCTCGAGCGCCTCGGCACCGGTAGCGCGCCGCAGATGGGCGTCACAAGTGCCCTCGAGCGCGTAGGAGATCGCCTGTCGGACTCCACCGGATCCGACACCCCGCTTCCACCGCTCAAGACCTCCGCGCATAATGCGAGGCTACGAACGTTTTTCCTCGCTATCCAGGTATTTTTGCGCGATGCCGGTGCCTGTCGTCAACTGGTTTCGAATGCGGGCGCTCACCATTGGTGCCTGCGTGCATTGCATTCCTCGATTGCATCCCTCGCTCGGTCATCGGCCAGGAGATCTTCGCGGGCTGGCTCCGCCTCCCACTCGCTCTCTGGCGGGAGTCGGAAGTGGCGAGTAGCCGCGTCGTCTCGCGTGCCTAGCGCTATGGTTCGTACAAACACGTGGGGGCCACATGTCAGGCGACCGTTGGAGAAACACTGGTTGGTATCTCTCACCAACCACCGCTGGGGCACTTCTTGCGGACATTGCGAGTATCGGCGCGTATAGCGAGAAGGCGAACTACGCGTGGCGAGGCATGAGAAGTATCGATTACGACTTTGTCTCTTCGCTCCACCGGACGAACCTGCAGGCAGGCGAAGACACTCTCCGCGCGCGTGAGTTGGCGATCTTGGACGAGGCTCGGTTGTGGGGGTTGGGCTACGGAACTGGAGGCTGGTCGACGGATCTGCAGTTGCTTGCCGACCTTCAGCACTACGGAACCAGTACCCGTCTCATCGATGTCACAAGCGACCCGATGACCGCGCTTTGGTTCGCATGCCAGGATGTGGGCGAACCAGGCTTCACAAACTCGGGGGTGCTCGTCGCGATCGACACTGCAGGTTGGCCGCGCTACGGGCGGAGCCAGCCTCCCGGGACGTGGAGTTCAGCGGGCGATCCCATGGGGTGGGAACTGAAGGAAGGCCTCGAAAGCGCGCACCCTTTCGTAGTCAACTCACTCCATCCGAACGACCGACTTCGCGCCCAGAATGGATACTTCATTGCTTCGCGCGTACCGAATAGGCCCGATGCTGACAGTCCATTCAAGGGCTTGAACCTCGAGTATCAAGAGGTACCGTCCAAGTATCCGCGCGCGCTTCTCGACGACATGCTGCACAACACACACCACGTGACCAGGCTACGAATTCCCTTTGTCGCAGTCAGAGTTCGTTCCGAACTGAAACCGAGGATCCGTCGTATCCTTGAGAACTCTTACAACCGCACCTCACAGGTCCTTTTCCCGGATTTCGCTGGATTTCGAGATTTCTCGGCGACGGCGGTTCCGAGGTCTAGCGAAGAAGAGATCGACGCGAAACGACCTCGACCACGGACTCCCCGGTAGTCGAGCAACGCGCTCACCCTGACCGAGTCCGCGGTTCAGTGCCGGCTATGACGACATCGTGGTCGTGAGGTGCTTGCCGATGTAGCCGACGTAGATCTTTCCCGTGTTATTGGTGTCGTCAAAGTAGTGCATACGAGGCGCGAACATGTCCCGGTGGGTGGGCTTGAAGTGTGCGTCCATCAGCACGAGCCCGGTTGGATCTACGTCCACCGGTACGGCGTGCACGCGCTCGGCGCGCCATTGCGAGTTTCCCAGTACTGAATCGCTCTCACGCCCCGCATGTCGTTGGGGATTGCACTTATGCCCATCGGCGGTGTCATCCGCTAGGTACATGTGGACATTGCCGGCGAAGAGGCCCGATGCACGCAGCTCTGCGTACTCGAAAAGAACCCGGACGTAATCCCAGAAGTCGCGCGCGTACTTCCCGTAGGGATCGCGCCGACCCACCTCGAGGACCGCGTCGAGCTTGCCGGTGAATAGAACCCGGTCCAAGGCACGGTGCTGACCTTCACCAGCAGTGAGACGTGCTACCAGTTCTTCGACGTCGGTTGGCGGCTCCCAATCCACCGAGGTGTCCGCAACGTAGAAGACCTGCGCGTCGCGGAGCTGACGCTTTAGGCGCTGATTCTCGTGGTCGAGTCGGCGAAGCTCATCGGCCATGATTGCCGACTCGAGATCTTCACTATCCATTGCCGCGCGCATCTCTTCCGCCTCACGGCGCAGGGACTCGTTCTCAGCGACAACTTCGTCGATTTGATCGGTAGCTACGGCGACCTCAGCGACCTGACCCTCGACGAACGCGTCCAGCTCCTCTAGCGATTCGCGCGAGACCTCCGACCGTTTGACCCACTTTTGTACCAGCCGACGAATCGTAGCGATGAATGCTTGGAAACCGCCGCCGCTCGCGCTAACAGACGCCGACGCTTGTGAAGGGGCTGCACTAGACGCCGCTGGTGGCGCAGCGCCTGTCGCGGCCTCGGCGTTAATCGTCGGACTTGGGTCATGGGCGTCTGCCCCTGGCGATGCTTCGACAGCCGGCAGCGTGGAGGCTGCCGGCTTGTCTGCGACTCTGCGTCGGACCTCTATTGCGCGAAGC
Organism: Microbacterium sp.; assembly: GCF_051860965.1. Taxonomy (GTDB): domain Bacteria; phylum Actinomycetota; class Actinomycetes; order Actinomycetales; family Microbacteriaceae; genus Microbacterium. The sequence continues at coordinate 210,554 of NZ_JBIMKU010000003.1, read as the reverse complement.
TCAGCGCGCTCCGCTCGCGTCAGGAGGTCGATAGTGCGACGCGCGTCGGCTGGTACGCCGCGCTCCAATAAGCGCGCCCTCGGGCCGCGAGCGTGGATGGCGGGCAACCGCCCGCGAATACGTCCCTCGCGGATGGACCGTTCGAGCGTTGCCGGGCCAAGGAACCTGTGAGCGATGGCATCGTCGGGGTCTTCAAACCGTACGCCGGGCGCGAAGGTTCTAACTTGGCCGCCTGGAACACGGTGACCGGGCGGTAGGCGTCGATTCACACCCTCTACGGCGTCTGCATACACGACGAAGACGGTCGCCACACCGACGCTATACCGAGTGAGCTGGTCAACTATCTCGAGCCAACGAGCATCGACATCTGGCGTCAGCGACGACGCGACGATCACAGACATCGTGCGTCTGCCGTCAACGATCGCGTCGATAACCTCTGATTCGTCCCCTGCGCGAATCACACGAGGCGTACCTGTGATCTCGGTCGCCCCGTCGAGCACAGTGATATCGCCAAGAATCTGGCGGACGATGTTAGGTGTCGCAACTCCGTCTATTGCTCGTTCGGTGGTGGCGCTGTCGCGGGCGCCCTCGATCACGATGTGTCCCGCGTTCGGAAAAGCCGCAGCAAACAGAGAGATCTCGAATCGACCGCCCGGATTCCGATCGATCAATCGATAGAGGCGACGTTGTGTGTGGCCCGGTTCACCGAGGTCGACGACCACAATGGACAGATGTTCGTTGAATGCACGAGACGACGCTCCGTCCCAATTGTCTAGTGCACCGGGCGCCCCGAGCTTCTGAGTCAGCCACGCTCGCACGTTCCGCTCTGACACAACCACCGCGTCATCGCCGACAAGTCGGAAGACAGTGCGGTACCCGACCGTGGCCTGGTCGGGTGGCCGCATGGGAAGAGCGAGTGCTGTCTCGATTGAGTGGTCGCTCCTCGCATCTGATCGACCGATGCTCATCCCGAGCCCTCCTGTGTCTCGCGTCCAGTGACCCCAGCGTAGAACGATCTTCCCGGGCCGTTAGGCTCGGACACACCTGGGCACCATCGGCCCAATCTGCAAGGAAGAGGCGCATGGCTGAGCCGCAAACGACTCTCTGCGAACGTGCAGAGTCACGCCGGGGAAGTAGACGTCGTGTACCTGAGTCGCCGACGCCAGCAGCCCGCGCAACGCGCCATCGCGGTTCGAGATCTTTGGGCTCGCTACGTAGAGGGGTGACAGTTTCTCGGGTCATCGCAACTGATGCCCTCAGCGCAGTCGGCGGCGAGGTGTAGCCTGATCGACTTGCCAATTTCCAAGGAAGGGATCGCGTGGACGGATCCACACTAACGCTCGCTTCATTGCGGGCTGGCCAGCGCCTCCGCGGCGTTCTACCCGGGCAGCCGGTGACGCTTGTCGGAGTGACGCCGCTAGACGATGCGCTCGTCGAGATCTTCTTCCGCGATGACTCCGGCCGCACCGGCGAGCGGATGATCACCGATGCGGATGCCGGCAAGCTCGAGCTGGTGACCGAGCTGGGCAACGCGCCCGCGTTCGACGGCGACCCTGATGAGTTCCGCCTTGCGGCTGAGGCGTTACGCATCAAGTACGCCGCACTCTACGACCCGATGGCGGCGGTGAACAGTTCGGATGTCGATCCGTTGCCGCACCAGATCCGCGCGGTATACGAGGAACTCCTTCCGCGAATCCCGCTGCGGTTCTTGCTCGCGGACGATCCCGGCGCCGGCAAGACGATCATGGCCGGCCTCTACCTCAAGGAGCTCATCCTTCGCGCCGACTGCGAACGAGCGCTGATCGTTGCCCCTGGCGGTCTCGTGGAGCAGTGGCGGGAAGAGCTGTCGCAGAAGTTCGACCTCTCATTCGAGATATTCAACCGTCAGATGGTCGACGACGCGCAGGGTCGCAACGTGTTCGCGGAGCACCCGTTCCTGATCGCACGGATGGACCAGCTTTCCCGCAGCGACGACCTGATCGAGCAGCTCTCCGACGTCGCCTGGGACGCTGTCGTGGTCGACGAGGCGCATCGCATGTCGGCGCACTACTCGTCGTGGGCCGGTCAGGTCGACGAGACGAAGCGTTTTCGGCTTGGGCGGCTGCTCGCCGAGACCGCACACAACTTCCTCCTAATGACCGCGACCCCGCACGCGGGCAAGGAGGAGGACTTCCAGCTGTTCATGTCGCTGCTCGACCGTGACCGGTTTGAGGGGCAGTTCCGTGCCGGCGTCCACCGCACCGACACCCGTGGCCTGATGCGGCGCATGGTGAAGGAAGAGCTCCTCACCTTCGAGGGCAAGCCTCTGTTCCCAGAACGCCGCGCTTACACGGTGGAGTACGAGCTCAGCGACCCCGAACGCGAGCTCTACGAACTGGTGACCGCCTACGTGCGCACTGAGATGGGCCGCGCGGAACGCCTCGCACAGGCTGGCGACAAGAAGCGTGGCAACAATGTGGGATTCGCGCTCACCGTGCTGCAGCGACGCCTCGCTTCGAGCCCCGAAGCCATTCTCCGATCACTCGAGCGACGCCAGGCGCGACTCGAGACACGTCTTCGAGAGTGGCAACGCGCGACCGACGAGGCGCGATACAGCACCTCGATGACGGCGACGATCGACGAGTGGTCGACTGGCCGTGTCGCACTCGACTTCGAGGACGCCTCCGCCTCGGTCTCGAGCTTCGACCCCGACGAGTTCGACGACCTCGACGAAGAGGTCGCCGAAGAGGAGCGCGCCCAGTTCGAGGCGCATGTCGATGAGGTCGTCGACCTCGCCACCGCCGCCAAGTCGATCGGCGAACTCCGCGCAGAGATCTCGATCCTCGAGGACCTCATCGACGTCGCCCGACGCGTCCGACTGCTCGACGACGACAAGAAGTGGGTGCAGCTCCGCACCATCCTCGACGAACAGCTCCTCGTCCACGATGACTCGGGCGAACCGCGCAAGATCATCATCTTTACCGAGCACAAAGACACCCTCGACTACCTTCGGCAGAAGATCACGACGCAACTGGGTCGCCCCGAGTCGGTCATCACGATTCACGGCGGCACCCGCCGAGAAGACCGCAAAGCGGCACGCGAACAGTTCACCTACGACCGCAACACTGTCGTACTGCTGGCGACGGATGCCGCGGGTGAAGGACTCAACCTGCAGCGTGCGCACCTCATGGTCAACTACGACCTGCCGTGGAACCCGAATCGCATCGAGCAGCGCTTCGGCCGCATTCACCGAATCGGCCAACGCGAGGTGTGCCACCTGTGGAACATGGTGGCGAAAGACACACGCGAAGGGGACGTGTTCACCCGGTTGCTGTCGAAGATCGACCAGATGGCGATCGCGTACAACGGCAACCTGTTCAACGTGCTCGGCGACGCAGATGCCTTCCAAGAGAAGTCACTCCGAGAACTCCTGATCGAAGCCATCCGGTACGGCGACGAACCTGAACGCAAGGCTGAACTCGACCGTGTCATCGACGCGAGCGTCGCCCACGGCCTCGACACGATGGTGGCTGAGCGCGCTCTGCACCCAGAGATGTACTCCTCATTGAATCTTGAAGAGATCCGTGGCCGCATGGAAAAGGCTCGCGAACGACGACTTCAGCCCGGGTATATCGCGGCGTTCTTCCTCCCCGCCTTCGAACGGCTCGGAGGCCGCGTTCGAAAGCGAGAGAAGGGCCGCTACGAAATCACCCGCGTGCCGCAGCGCGTCATCGATGCCGCGCGCAGACTCAACCGGTGGGCTCCCGTGCCGGAACGGTACGAGCGCGTCACCTTCGAGACCGCATTGGTCCGACCCGAGAATCAGCCACAGGCCGCGCTCCTCGCCCCCGGCCACCCGCTATTGCAAGCGGTCATCGAACTCAACATCGAAGACCTCGGCCCCGTGCTCAAGCGAGGAACGGTGTTCGTCGACCGCCGCCAACAGCAATCCGAACGCACGGCGTTGCTGTACGCGGTCGAGCAGCGCATCCAGAACGCCACCACCGACGCCGACACTGTGTCGCACCACTTCGACTACCCCGTCCTCGACACCATGGGGACTGTGACGCTCGCCTCCGCGCCTCCATACCTCGATTACGACGCGCCACGCCCTGACGAGGCTCAAGCACTCTCGGTAATCCTGGCGGACGAGTGGGCGAAGAGCGACCACGAACGCTCCATCCGCGCGTGGGCGTACCGCGACGGACTCGCACCCCGTATGGACGAACTCGCGACGCGCATCACCGCGGACGTCGACCGCACCCGCGTGCAGGTCAAGGAACGTCTCCTCGCCGAGATCAACCACTGGGACCGCGAGCACAATCGCCTCGAGGCACTCGAACGCGCGGGAACCATCGGTCGGTTCCGCGCGGAAACAGCGCTCCAACGAGCTCGCCAGCTCGACGAGCGACTCGACAAACGGCTCCGCGCTCTCGATGAGAGCACTCAGCTTGTCGCACTTCCGGCGGTCGTCCGCGGATCAGCACTCGTCGTGCCGAGCCAACGACTGTCGACTGGCGACGAGGATGCCGCGCCCCAGACCTTCGCGCGCAACACCGAACTCGTCGAGCGCCGAGCCGTGGAGGCCGTCCTCGCTGCCGAGCGCGCAGTCGGTCGCACGCCCCATGAGATGCCCCGGAACAACCCCGGGTACGACATCCAGTCGTTCGATGCCGACGGGCGCACCCACTACATCGAAGTGAAGGGTCGGATCGAGGGGTCCGACACATTCACCATCACGACGAACGAAGTCACCTTTGCCCAGACACAAGGTGACCGCCACCGACTCGCACTCGTACTTGTGTCACCGGATGGCGAGAGCCAGGACCGACTTCACTACGTGCTCGACGCCTTCAACCACATCGAGCCGTCCACCACTACGCGGTCCTACAACGAGGAGTGGCGCGACTACTGGGACCGCGGAGGCCCCCCGCGATGAACGATTACCCCGAATCCGAAACAACGCCAGCGAGAGAAACAACATGACCGCCACCCCAAGAAGAAAGCTCATCGAAGTCTCGCTGCCACTCGAGGCGATCAACGCCGAAGCGTCTCGGGAGAAGTCCATCCGTCACGGCCACCCGTCGGGACTGCACCAATACTGGGCACGACGCCCCCTCGCCGCGGCTCGAGCAGTGCTGTTTGCACAACTCGTCGACGACCCCTCATCGCATCCAGACGAGTTTCCCACGACAGCTGCCCAGGATGGGGAGCGGGCCCGACTCCATGCTCTGCTTGAGCAGCTCGTTCTCTGGCAGAACAGCAACAACGAGAGCTTGCTCCGACAGGCGCGCGCAGAGATCCGCAAGAGCAACGACGGCAAGCTCCCTGCGATTCTCGATCCGTTCGCAGGTGGAGGTGCGATCCCGCTTGAAGCTCAGCGCCTCGGCCTCGAGGCCCATGCAAGCGATCTCAACCCGCTCGCGGTCCTAATCAACAAGGCACTCATTGAGATTCCGCCAAAATTCGCGGGCCTGTCGCCAGTGTTCCCTGGCGCGGCCTCTACTCGCAACGGGTGGTCACGAGTAGATGGCTTCGCCGAGGACGTTCGACGGTACGGCGACTGGATGCTTGACAGAGCCGAGAAACAGATCGGCTCGCAATACCCGCGGGCGGTCGCTCCCGACGGCACGGAACATACCGTAATTGCTTGGCTCTGGGCGAGAGCGATTAATTGCCCGAGCCCTGCGTGTGGGATTTCGACTCCGCTCGTGAAGTCCTGGTGGCTTAGCAAGCGGAAAGGTCAGGAAGCCTTTCTCTCGCCCACGGTTGTCGACGACGAATCAGTCCCTGGCGGCCGGAGGGTCGCATTCTCGATCAGCTATGACATGACGGCTGCCCCCTCGGCCGGAGACGACGGGACCGTGGGAAGGAAAGGGGCGAAGTGTGTCGCATGCGAGACCGCGATACCTCTTGCCCACGTGCGCTCTGAAGCACAAGCAGGTCGAATGGCGGCCCAGCTCACCACGGTTGTTGCCGAAGGTGAGCGCAGGCGGTTGTATCTTGAGCCAACCGCCGAGCACCTCGCGGCAGCGAGTGTTGCCCGTCCCAACAACGTTCCCATCGGGTCACTCCCGCCCCACAGCCTTAGTCCAAATAGCAACCAGACCGTCAGAATCTACGGCTTCGAGGAGTTCGTCGATCTCTTCACTCCTCGCCAACTGGTGGCACTCACGACGCTAAGTGACCTCGTCACGGAAGTTAGAGCAAAGATCCTGCACGACGGCTTAGCTATCGGGCTACCGCGCGGTGGGCGTCTTGAAGGCGGCGGTGACGGCGCCGATGCATATGCGGACGCCGTTGCCACGATCCTTGCATTTGCGATCGACAAGCAGGCGGATCTAGGGAACGCTCTCTGCCGGTGGGAACCGAACGCACAGTGTCCCAGACAGCTCTTCGCTAGGCAGAACATTCCGATGGTTTGGGACTACGCGGAGTCGAATCCTTTTTCGTCATCTTCTGGGTCGTTCAAGGTCATCATCAGCGGAATCGAGAAGGCGCTGCGCTCCCCGGCTTTCGGAGCATCCAACGTCCCAGCGGGGCCGGTGGTTGCGGCAGACGCCGCTGCGCGAGATTACGACGGGGTGGTTGTATCCACCGACCCCCCCTATTACGACAACATCGGCTACTCCGACTTGTCCGACTTCTTCTACATCTGGCTCCGACGATCGCTTGAGAGCGTTTACCCGTCGCTGTTCGCGACCATGCTGGTACCGAAGGCAGAAGAGCTTGTCGCAAACCCGCATCGTATGGGGAGGGAAGCCGACGCCTTCTTCATACGCGGGTTCAACTCGGTCTTCCAGCGAATCAGAGCGGGATACGAAGGCGACGATGATCGATTGCTCACGGTCTACTACGCCTATAAGCAGCAGGAGTCCGACGCGGAGGGAACCACATCGTCTGGCTGGCACACGCTGCTGGACGGATTGGTCAACGCTGGCTGGATAATCACCGCAACCTGGCCAATGCGAACCGAAACCTCGAGTCGATTGATCGCGAGCGGCGCAAATGCGCTCGCGTCGTCGATCGTCCTCGCCTGCCGTCCTCGTGGCGCTGACGCGCCAACGGCTACGCGCAGGTCGTTCGTCGCCGAACTGAAGTCCGAGTTGCCAGAGGCTTTACGAACGTTGATTCAAGGCTCCATCGCGCCAGTCGATCTTGCCCAGGCTGCGATCGGCCCGGGCATCTCAGTGTTCTCACGCTACTCACGTGTGCGCGAAGCCGATGGCTCAGACATGAGCGTGCGAGACGCGTTGCTACTCATCAACTCGACGCTCGACGAAGTCATTGGCGAGCAGGAGTCCGACTTCGACCCCGACACTCGGTTCGCCGTCAAGTGGTACCGGCAGTACGGCTGGATTCAGGAGAACTCAGGAATCGCCGACCAACTGGCGCGCTCGTCCGACACGTCAATTGGGGCGCTCGAGCGCGGGGGAATCTTCGAGGCGAAGGGCGGGAGGGCACGCCTTCTCTCACCCACTCAACTCGAGAACGAATGGGATATTGGCGCCGATGAGCACGTCAGCGTTTGGGAGGCGACCGTGCGCCTTGCGGCGGTCATGGCGAAGCACGGTGCCGACGAAGTCGCGGGGCTGCTCCCACTGGTGCAGACGCGAGTAAGTCTCGACGCGGTAAAGGAGCTTGGTTTCCTCCTCTTCCACGAGGCCGAAAAGAAGCGCGACACCAAGGACGCCCTCCTCTTCAACGGATTGGTGAGTGCGTGGGGCGATGTGAACGAGCAGGCACAAAAACACGCCGGTTCTCTCCGATCGGTTCAGCAAGCATTTGACTTCGATGAGGAAGAGGGCTGATCGGCCATGGCTATCAATAACCACGAGCGGCTCTACAAGGCTTTTAGCATCCTCGCTGAGGGGCTGGAAGACGTCGTCGATGAAGTCATGACCCATGCACTCGGCACGGCGGACTGGCCGACCAAGTGGGCGAGGGAGGACGCCGAGAGAAGTGGGCGCCCCATACAAGCCCTCTCCAAGGACGACGTCCAAGTGCAGCTTCGTGCGATCACTGAGAAGGGCTACCAGTTCAAAGACGTGCTATCACGGGCCCAGCAGGGATTCGGTTCTGAGCTGCGCGAAGTGCGCAACAACGTAATGCACGGCCAAGCACGACAGATCAGTTCCGACGACACCGCTCGCGCACTCGACACGATGGAGCGTCTGCTCATCGCGGTCGGAGCGGTGGACTCCGCGAAGGACATTCGAAGCATGCGTATCGACCTTCAGCGCACCGTCTTCGAGGACCAGACACGCAAGCAGGTCAAGAAAACGACGGTCTCCCTCGACCCGGGTTCGGGTTTACGGCCGTGGCGTGAGGTGATCCGCCCGCACGACGACGTAGCACGGGGCGAGTTCACAGCATCCGAGTTCGCGGCAGACCTACATCTGGTGCGCACCGGGCAGGCAACGAGCCCCGAGTACGGCGACCCGGTCGAGTTCTTCACCCGCACGTACCTCACCGAGGGTCTGCGAGATCTGCTTTCGCGCGCGCTCCGACGCGTGGGCGGCGAGGACGGAAACGCGAGCCCGGTCGTCAATCTGCAGACCAATTTCGGAGGCGGCAAAACGCACTCCATGCTCGCTCTCTACCACCTCTTCAGCGGCACGCCCGCGAAGGACTTCCCACAGGAACTGCAGGAGCTCATCGCCAAGACCGGGAACCCGGACCTTGCGGCGCTGGGCGTGAAGCGCGTCGCGCTCGTCGGCACTTACTTGAAGGCAGGATCCCCGCTCGTCAAAGACGACGGCACCGAGGTCCGAACACTCTGGGGCGAGCTCGCCTGGCAGCTCGGCGGTCGTGAAGCGTACGACCTGATCGCTGAAGACGATCGAGCTGGGACGAATCCGGGTGAGGCGCTGCGGACGCTGATCGCGAAGTATTCACCGGCGCTGATCCTGATCGACGAGTGGGTCGCGTATGCGCGACAGCTCGTCACCGACAAGGAGCTCCCGTCAGGCTCGTTCGAGACGCAGTTCACGTTCGCGCAGTCCCTGACCGAGGTTGTCCGATCGGTTCCGGGAGCGATGCTCGTCGTCTCGATCCCGGCATCCGACACCGGGGAGGCGGGCAGCGGAAGCGACATCGAGATTGGTGGAGCCAACGGTCAGCTTGCGCTGGAGCGGCTTCAGAACGTGATCCGCCGCGTCGCCGATCAGTGGCGGCCGTCGAGCAAGGATGAGTCCTTTGAGATCGTCCGCCGACGCCTCTTCCAGGCACCGAACGCGGAGGGCCTCACGACAATCTCGGCCGTGGCCCGCAGCTTCGTCACTCTGTATCGAAGCAACACCGCCCTGTTCCCGCGGGATGCCGCAGCCCCAAGCGACGATTACGAACAACGCATTCGTGCGTCGTATCCGCTCCACCCCGAGTTGCTGGACCGTCTTTACGAGGACTGGTCCACGCTGGAGCGCTTTCAGCGCACCCGCGGCGTTCTCAAGCTCGTGTCGTCGATCGTCCACGAGCTGTGGGCAACCAACGACACGTCGCCGTTGATCCTCCCCGGCAACGTGCCTCTGGAGGCGGCGAACGTCAACACCGACCTCACCCAGTACCTCGAGGACCAGTGGAAGCCGATCATCGACTCAGACATCGACGGCCCGGGGTCGATGGCGCAGCAGATCGACCTGGACCGCCCCAACTTGGGGCAGAGGTTCGTGACGCAGCGGATCGCGCGAACGATCTTCATGGGCGCCGCCCCGCGGATCAAGGCGTCGCGGAAGGGCTTGGATAAGCAGTACGTCTGGCTCGGAACCGCAGCTCCCGGGGACACGCTTGGCAACTTCGGCAGTGCTATCGAGCTGCTCGCTCAGCGGTCGACCTACTTCTACGAGGAGCAGGGCCACTATTGGTTCGACACTCAGCCGTCGGTAACGAAGACCGCGAACGACTATGCCGAGCGACTCCGCGAAGACGTCGAGACCGTGTGGAACGAAATCACCGAGCGACTTCGCAGCGAGGAACGTACGCGCGGTGTCTTCGATCGGGTGCATATTGCACCGGCATCCAGCGCGGACATCCCCGACCTCGAAGACGCGCGACTGGTGATCGCTCACCCGCGCCACTCGCGGCGGAAGTCGGACGGCGCCGACTCGTCCGCCCATCAGTGGGTGCGCGACGCAATCGAGACCAAGGGCGCCAGCCAGCGTGTGCACCGCAACACCCTCGTCTTCCTCGTCGCAGACAAGAGCGAGCTGGAGAGCCTCGAGGCCGCATCGCGTAGTTACCTCGCATGGAAGCGTGTGCAGGCCACCAGCGAGAGCCTCAACCTGTCGGTACAGCAGCGCAAGCAGACCGACGACTGGGTTACGCGTCTCGACCGGACCGTGTCGGACCGGATCCGCGACACTTTCGTGTGGGCGGTGTACCCCGAGCAGTTCGACGCCACTAAGCCCTTCGAGCTGATCACGGACAAAGTGCCTGACTCGAGCGGCCGATCCCTCGCTGAGCGCGTGGCCGCGAAGCTGTCGCGCGAGGACCAGCTCGTCACCGAGCTCGGTGCACCGATTCTCGGCGCGACCCTCCATCAGGAGCTCGGACAACTCTGGCGTGACAAGGGCGAGCTCAGCGTCGGCGAACTGTGGGGTTACTTCACCCGGTACGTGTACTTGCCGCGGCTCGTTCGCCGGGAGACTCTCGACTCCGCGATCGAACGGTCGCTGAACTCCGTCCTCGTCGACGGCGAGAAGTTCGCGATCGCGATGGCGAAGGACACCGAGGCCGGCCGCTACCGCGGGCTGATCGTGCCTCCAGCGCACAACACCGCGATCCAGGTGACCGACAGCACGCTACTTGTGGACTGGAGCACGGCGGACGAGCAGGCATCCGCTGATCGCATCGCCGCGGCGCGTGAAGCGGCCATCCGAGCTGCCGAAGCGGGCTCGGACCAGGTCGGGCCGATCGACATTGTCTTGCCTGACGTTGAGGCCGAGGAGTCAACCCCGACGAGCGAAGACTTCGCGGCGCCGCGACGACCGAGTCGCTACTTCGGCTCTGTGAAGGTCGACCCGGATCGGTACTCGAGGGACATCGGCAACGTGACCCGAGAGATCATAGATCGCCTCGCGGGCGCCGGCGCGAAGCTCGAGATCACTATCGACATCCAGGCCAGCAAGAGCGACGGTTTCGACGAGAGTGAGGTGCGGACGATCTCCGAGAACGCACGCGTGCTCAAGTTCGACCCGAGCTCCGGCTTCGAAGGCGCCTAACAGTGTTGGACGCCAGGGTCGTGCGAGCACAAAGTCATCATGCGTGAACTCGGCCTCGACTACGCAGGTCTCGGCCAGCTGTTTCGCGCCCTCGATGGCGACGAGATCGCGGTTTTCGAGATCCGAGCAGAGGCCGCATCGTCAATCGCTGATCAGCTTGGCATTGCGGTGCGCCGCTGCTACATCTCCGACGATTCGATCGACGCGCGTGCGCGTGCGACGGGACGATCGCCGGGCGATATCGTCGCCGCGCGGTTGCCCGACCGTGGTTCAACCATGGCAGGCGACTTCGGGGAGATCCTTACTTCCGTCTTTCAGGCTGCCCGCGAGCATCCAGGCGAGTTGTTTGATGCCAAGAAGTGGCGGCTCAAGCAGGACCGGACCATGCCTGCTCCGAAGTCGGATGTCGTTCAGATGATATTGCCGCATTGGCCGCAGCCCTCGAGCGAGGATCGGCTTATCTGCTCTGAAGTCAAGACCAAGTCCACGCACGGCTCGTCCACGCCCATCGCTGACGCGATCACTGACTCTAGGAAGGACAGTGACGGACGGCTGGTCAAGACGCTCGCGTGGCTCAAGGAGCGTGCGCTGGACACCGGCCTCACCACTGTGACAGTTGAGATGCTCGATCGTTTCACCAAAGCCATCGACCACCCGCCGTCGAGCCGAGAGTTCAGTGCTGTGGCTGTGCTGTGCGCCAGCATCGATCTGGCAGCGGAGTTGCAAGACGTGGAGCTACCGTCGCGCGCCGAGCGCGCGGTCGTGATTCTCACTGTGCCGGATCTGAAGGACTACTACGAGCGCGTGTTTGACATTGCTCTGACCGGCGTGGAAAGCCGATGAGGGCGTCCCTCGAGCGATGGATTGCAGACGCCGAGACGCGTCACACAATCCTGGACTTTTCGCTTGCTGCGCATCTCTCCCAACTTGACTACCTCAACCACCGCAGCCTGGATCTGTATTACTCACTAGTAGGCGAGCTGTTCGACGTCTTGCGTGGCGGGGAAGCGGAACCACGCGAATGGCTGACGCTGGGGCACGGCTTGGTCTCGGTGAGTCGCGACCTACGGAATGAAGCGCGGTCGGATGCACTCTTCTTCGCGTCCGTGGCCTATTACAGGGGCGGTTATCCGGCATCCGCGGCGATAACGGCGCGCGAAGCAGATCCCCAGCACTTTGCGCTCGAAGCCCAGCGCGCATCGTACGACCTGCTGACCCGCTCCCCCCAACCGTCGAGCCAGTCGATCGCTGCACTCATTGCTGCGGTACGCACGGGCCGGATCAACGTCCTCAGTGAAGCAGTAGAGGACGCCTACCGAAGCGCGGCTCGCGCTCTCGAGATCGGTCCTGATGAGTGGGTAGCTCATCGGCTACACGTCGCATTGCTCGAACGATTTCGCGCGTCGAATCTACGAGCTGTGCTCCCCGATGGCAGTGCGGCTCGCTGGGACCGACTTGTTGAGTCATTCATCGATCGACGCCACCCTGTCTGGGAGTTCTTCCCTTCACAGATCGAGGCGATCAACGCGGGACTCCTCAGTAGCGACGAGTCCTACTCGCTCCAGATGCCGACCGGCGCCGGGAAGACCGCTCTTACTGAAGCGCTGATTTTCAACCAGCTCATCGAGTCGGCGGATAGCCGAGCGGTCCTCCTGGTTCCTTATAGGGCGTTGGCGAAGGAGTTGCGCGGCAGCGTTGGCAGGCACCTCTCAAACATGGGACTGCAGACTCGCACCGTCTACGGCGGAACAGTCCCCGGTGCGGAAGACGATGAGGACCTTGACTCTGTGCGGGTGTTCATCGCGACGCCAGAGGCAATGACCGGTCTGCTGGGCGCAAATCCTCAATTGTTGGCGTCGATTTCGCTTGTGGTGTGCGACGAGGGGCATCTTCTCGACAGCGGATCCCGCGGCATCGGCCTCGAGCTCCTGCTCTCCCGGCTGAACGCCAGCACGCCGGCGCCGAGGACCATCTTTCTGTCCGCCATCGTGCCGAATGTAGAAGAGATCAACGCGTGGCTTGGGGGGACTGATTCGTCCGTCGTGAGGAGTGAGTATCGGCCGTCAATCGCAGAGTACGCCACACTGCGACAAACGGGTGTCGGCCAGCAGCGCGATGTCAGTCTCGAACTGTACGAGCCAGCGACCTCAGTTCCCACTCATTCTCTCCCCGCCTTTCTCAGCCGCTCGGATTTCCAATACGTCAAGCGATCGACAGGTCGCCTGAACACATTCGACTTCGGCTCTACGAAAACACAAGCAGTCGCCACTGCGCGCAAGGCCCTGTCCCTCGGCTCGGTCGCGATCTTCGCCGCCGAGAAGGGCGGGGATCGTGGCGTAGTGGGGCTCGCACGAGAACTGCTGAAGCAGCTTGACGCCGCTCTGCCGCTGCCCGCCCCGTCAAGCCACGTCAGAGATCCGGCGAGCCTCAACAGGGCGATCGCGTATCTCACCGACGAATACGGCTCGGAATGGATCGGTACGTTGTCACTCAGGGCTGGCGCGGCGATCCATCACGGGGATCTGCCGCAGGAAACCCGAGAAGTTCTCGAGGAGTTGATCGCTGCACGTGACGTCGCGCTGGTGTTGTGCACCAGCACACTGGCGGAAGGTGTGAATCTCCCGATTCGCACCATGGTTTTGTACTCGGTTCGGAGGAGTACTGACGGTGGAGCTCCGACGCCGATGCTCGCGCGCGACATCAAGAACTTGGTCGGGCGTGCGGGGCGCGCTGGATCGTCAACCAGAGGACTCGTCATCTGCGCCAACTCGGGAGACTGGGATTCAGTGAAGTCCGTTGCTGAGGGGCAGCCGGGTGAGGCGGTCACGGGCGCGCTACTTGGACTTATCCGACAGCTCAGATCCGAGCTCGCGCAACGCCAGTGGACTATCACGAACGACATCCTCGAACGCTCTCCCGCCTTGTCCTCGCTGGTGGACGGGGTGGACTCATCGCTAGTTGAGCTAATTCGCGACGAGCTAGGTGAGGACGAGTTTGTTCGCGTCGCAGAGCAGTTCGCCTACAAGACCTTTGCCGCGGCGAAGGGCAATGACGGGGAGCGAGCTGTTCTGGTGGAGGTATTCAGGCAACGTGCCCAGAAGCTCGTTGCCATGCGCTCGTCCGGCCGGCTCGATTGGGTGACGGAGAGCGCCGCGAAGCCTCGGCTCGTGGACTCGGTGGTGGACGATCTCTTTCCGCGAGTTCATGACTGGAGCGAGGTTAGGTCTCCGCTGGATCGGGGACTGGTCAAGGCATTCGTTTCGTGGTCGTTCGCGCAGCCCGGCTTTACACGCGAGGCGGAAACAGCCTTCCGTGGATCATCAATTGCGGACTTTGAGGGCACGCTGGTCCGAATCGTGATCGCCTGGATGGCTGGACGCTCCTTCTTTCATATCGCAGCCGCTCTCGCGATCGACATGAACATCCTTCTGCGTGTGCACACCAAACTGGTGCTGTTCGACCTATTGTCACTGGTCGAGCAGGCTGTCCCGATTTTACGACGTCGCCTTGAGGAGACGAGCGACTCCTTGGCATCATCGGTCGATGCCTTTCCGGACTTCTTGCGCTTCGGTGTCAGCACCATGGCCGGTCGCGAACTGATGGCTCGGGGCGTTCGGCATCGTCGCGCGGCTGTCGAGCTCGGGGATGAGATTTCTGCGTCCACGCAGACGCTTCTGGTGTCAGCTATCGCTGCTGCACGCCTGCTACTTGAGGATGAGGAGGTGTGGCGCCCAAGGTTGGGCGACCTGGTCTTCGCAACCTCAGTAAGCGATATTGGGTTGCGGCGGACTTGAGCTTGCGCTGCGGACAAATCCGTGAATCCGCACTGCCGAAGTCGAAGGAAACGCTAGACATCCCTAGACCTTGTAGACCCGGGTCGGCGGGTCGATCATGCTGGCATCTCGCGCGCAGCCGACGCAAGCGTCCCACACGCCGCCCGACAGCCTACGTCACACTGAGTCAAGCATTGGCGCGCGCCCCGCGTCGAGCGGTGAAGGAATCTACGTCGCCGCGTTCGATCCCGACCATGACGTGTCGGCGGGCGGAGTACTGCCGTCCGGGTGGAGCGATACGGGCCTCCGCATTTTGGTCGACCTATTTGAGGGGGCTCTGGCACAGACAGTTGGCGATGAGGGTCTCTGGGAGCCATTCGACGGAACGAGAGCGATCCACCGGGGCGCCACGAAGTCTTTGCGGTCGCCACTTTGGATGCTAGGCGCACGGTCTGTGTCGGTGGAGGCCCAATAGCATTGGCATGAAATCGGGGAGTGTAAATGAGCATCAACAGTGAAAGTTCGCCACAAGAGGTCGCGGTGCGTCGCCTGGGTGCGGACGGCGCCGAACTGGCAGTTTTCGAGTTCCAGGGTCATCTGCGTGACCTCATAGTTGCGAACCTCAGGGAGGGCTTCTTGACGACAGGAAGTTACATCCCGGGAGCGAGAGCCGTCTCCCTGCAGGGAGCGATGTCGATCGGTGTTGCGAGCGCGGCAGCAGCTGCAACCGGGCTGTCTGCTGCCTTCTCCTCCACTCTGTTCATGGCAACCGCGAACCCCGCCACGCTCATGACGATCGGCAACGGCGTCGGCAGCGCGGTGATGGGTGCGAGCGGAATTGTCGCGCAGGCGCCGTTCATCGCCGTCGCAAGTTCGCTTCCCGTGGTTGCTCCGATTCTCGCTATTCAGGCGCTCAACACCGCGGTGATGATGCAGCAGTTCAAGCAGGTCGACCGAAAGCTCGACAAGATCAAACACACCCTGGATCTTGCGCTCGCCAGAATCGAAGCGACGCACGCGGGAGAGTTGCTTTCGGCGTCTAGGATCGTCGACGACGTCTACCGCCAGTACGGGTTCGACGGGGCATTCTCAAACGACATGCTCGTGCGACTCGCGCTTGCCGAGCGTGATGTCCGAGCACTCGCCGCCAGGTTCCGCCAGCTGGTCGAAGCGCGCGAGTCGACCAACTTCGAGGATCTGCGCGAAATCCAGCAGGCTAACTTCGACGCACACAGCGCGATGCTCGGCTCGTTCCTCGAACTGCGGATCGCATACCTGCGTGTTTGTGTCGACATGCAGGAGAACCCAAAGTCGGTTGAGTCTTCTCTTGAGATCCTGAAGGCGAGCATTGACGACGGTCTCGAGTTCTGGCAGTACCTGCTCGAGCGCTCTCGAGGGCTGAAGGACGGCATCCGCGGGATCGAGTCGAAGCTGCAGGACATGAACTGGGCGCAGCGCAACCTTCCGGCGTTCCTCGGCGGTGAGGGGGTATCAGCGGAAAGAGCGCTCGCGAAACTGAACGCCGCATACACCGCGACGATGGAGAGCGAGCGGGAGATCATGAGCGAGTTTCACTCCCTGGTCGAGGCTGCCAAGTCGACGCGCTCGTCGCTTGAGGCTCCCGCACCCGCAAAGGGGGGCGACTCCCCCACACTCGTCTACTGGAAGGACGAGGCGGGCGAGCACTCGTTTGTGACCGAGCTGACTCTCGTCGCGTAGCGGGCCGTTAGCCGGAAGAGTAAGTGCGTGCACGCGGAAGGAGATCTGATGGACCAGAACCTCACCGTCGAAATCAGCGTGGCAGTCCGGCTGACCATCGACAACAACCGCCGACCGGGCGAGACCGATGATGATGTCTTCCGCCGTCTCCTGGGCGTCGTGGGGACAAGATCTGGCTCAACGATCGGACGAAACGCAGGCGACAGCCGCCCGAAGTCCCTAGCGGATCTCGTCGAGGCAGGAGCGCTCCGCGTCGGCGACACACTGTCTTGGCAGCAGCGCGGTCACGCACCCCTCTCGGCCAGCGTCGAAGAAGGTGGACAACTCCACGTGGCCGGCGTCGGTCGCTTCAACTCGCCCTCCGGGCCGCTGAGGCGAGTCACAGGTTCAGAACTCAACGGGTGGATCCTCTGGAGAATTGATCGAAGTGGCGAGACGCTCCACGAAGCGCGCAGCAGAGTTCAGGAAGCACGCATCACGGGCGTCGACATTGAACGCCGGTAAGACCCGGAGCATCGAAGTCAAACGAGGTCTCGCTGGAGAGGCGGCGAACGCACGCAGCGCACAGTTGCCCTAGGCGTCTGAGACGACCCCTTCCCCGTTGAGGAGTCGGTCGCGCAGTGTGTTCAGCCAAGGGCCGTTTTCGACGCGCCAGAAGTACCACGCATTGCCGCTCTTTCCTTCGCGAACATCACGCGCGGCCGCTGCGGGCGACGGGTATTTGTTCCCGGCGTAAAGCACCTGTCCACCCGCCAACACTTCGCAGCGCGCGTCGGGCCAACGCTCGTCCGTACAGGCGAGAACGGTGCCGATTTCCAGAAGCCCCCCAGAGATCAAGTGTGCGTAACTTACCGTGGCCTTCGAGAGACGAGATGACCGGTCGATAACTTTGCCTTCGTGACCCGCCGGCACGGGCCACGTGTGGAGGAAGGCGTTCGTCAACTCCAAAGTGCGTTCGTCGATCAGCGACTCATCCCACCCACCCGCTGAGCGCGCGACGACGGCTCGGTTCATGAGGAAGACATCGTGTCGGTCGACCGCCGCTCTCTTTCCCTTTTCTCCCAGCCATTCGCTGTTCGATACGGACGCGTTAAGGGAACCGGTAAGCAGAGTGAGGTTGCCTAGGCGGTGCACGTGATCGTCTCGATCGGCTTCATCAGCCGCGCCGTCAACTGGCCAGTTTGGGCGCCACCCTCGGGGAAGCAAATGTTCGACTTGCTGCTTGTCGCGGAAGACCCGTACTCCTGTCTTCGATGGACCGGGCGATGTGTACCCGCGATACCAATCCTCGGCGGCTTGAAGGAGCAGACGCTGCATGGGCTGCGAGAACCGGCGATAGAAGTGCTCCGTGGCGAGCGCGGAGACGACCTCGTCGTCGCCGGGCCAGTACGTGCTCGCGTACTGCTGCCCCGAGAGGAAGCGTTCGACGACATCGAGAACATCGGACTCTGCGACCCCACGCCCCGTCGATACCAAGTCGGCAGCAATTCTCCCGAGATCGCTACTTTGCAGTCGCAGAAGCCTGCGCCGGATGATCCAGCTCTCAACCATGCCGATCACCCGGTCCACCACCAATTGCGAGTAGTCGGTCCCGGGTTCGGTCAGCCAAAGCACGATCGGCTTAGTTATCTCGACCTGCGCCACGCTCATGCGATACATGTGCAGCTCAAGGCGGTTCAGGTCGGCATGCGGGTCGGCCGCACGCTCGGTGAGGCGTCGATAAATCTCTGACTGAGAGTCGATCAAGCGGAGAAGGTCGACCATCGATAGAGCCGACTCATGCTCGACAAAGAACTTGAACCTGGTGAATGTCGATCGTGGGCTGATCTCCTTACCGACACGGGACACAAGCCACTGGCTAAGGAACACCGCGCTACGGGTTGTCGCGTACCGACCCACGCTTACCTCGGCCTCCCAGAACTTGGACTCAAATGGCCAGAGCTCCCGGTACGCCTTCTCCTCATCCTCCCCCTCGAACTTCAGTCGTTGGAACACGAAGTTCTTGATGAGGTCGGCCGCGGTGAGCGGTGTCCCACGTGCGTTCAGAGTCTCGAAGATCTCCTGCGAGTCCTCGCTCGCGCCGAGTTGAATCACGACGAGTTCGAGCGCATTTTGCAGTGCGACGGAGAGCGCTTCTGCACGAGCTTGCGACGGCTCCGGACCTTCCTCGAGCCATTTCCCCACACGACCGTAGAAGAACTCGTGTGCCTTAACCAGGAGGGAGTCACGGTGGGACAACGAGGCGTAGTCGATAGGCGGGTCCGCCTGCATCACCTCCTGGAATGCCACACGATCCCGATTCGTGTGACGTAGCTTCAGGCCCGGTTTGTTGGAACCCAGGAACATCGCGCTGTTGTGCGTGAGGAACTCCAGCTGCCCCGTGAGTGCACTCAATTCATGGGCACTGAACGCTGCTGCCGTCGCGTCGAGAATGAGCTGCAGGGTGGTGAGTCGCTGCTGGCCGTCGACAATCAAGAACTCCTGCACCCCAACGGGTTGAGCGTCAGCCTGCTGAGTCACGACAGCTCCGAGAAAATGGGTCGCAAGCGAACCTGCGCCGCCGAGTCGGTGCTCGGCGATCCGTCGAATGTCGGCCCACAACGGACCCCACTGTTCGTCCTCGTTCCACACATACGGGCGCTGGTAGAGCGGCACGGTGAGGTGCTGCGGCATACCGAAGATGCCTTGCGGAGTCGTGACGTCAGTCTTCATGGAGCGACCAGATCCCTTCGGGTGCTCGGCATTTGCTCTTTCGCAGGCCGCAAATCAGTCGAGGAGACACCCTCACGGGCGCCCCGCTCTGGCTATGGTGTCAGATCAGCCCCGAGGCGTGGATCGTGTCGGAGCGCACGGATAGCCTGTCGGCATGGTCTCGTACGCCGAACTCACCGATCGCGCATCCGTCGAGTCGGCTATGGCCGAGTTCGATCAGATTGGCCGCGACGCCTTTTTGCAGAAGTACGGATACGGCGAGGCAAAGGAGTACTTCGTCGTCACTGAGAGCGGTCGGTACGACTCCAAGGCAGTCTTCGGCGCGGCGTACGAGCTGCAGCACGGTGTCGCGGTCGCGCACCAAGAGATCAGCGGCGGCAGGAACGGCGCAGCCGGTCGCCTCGCCGAACTCGGTTTTGACATCGAGGGCATCGACGACCAGACCGGGCGGAGAAGATTCGACAGCTTCGAGGAAGCTCTTCAGCACTACAGGATTCCGTTCGAGAACCTTCCGATGATTCGCGAGTTCCTCGCGGGCCGCCGGTTCACCGAGTACTACATCCCGAGTAGCGGCAGCTATATCGCCGCGGTTCCGGAAGACGGGATGACGAAGGCGTTCATTCACTCGGGTTACATCTGGCATCGCGTCGCGAAAGGTGAGGGCGCCGAGATCGAGCTTCCCATCAACCGGATCCGTAGCGGCGGCTACTGGAGAAACGCGAAGCCTGGCCGGCCGAAAGAACTATGCCAGACGCACTTCGTCGAGCTTCCCTCAAGCGGAGTCTGTCCATACTGCTAAGGCGACCCCAGTTCAAGCGTGGTTGAGGTTGCGCTCCGCTCTCCACCTCTCCGACAATCAGCCACCCAGCGCTCGGGCGCGACGCAGTGCTCGCTCGCGAACGGTTGCTAAGCGGAGCGCGCCAGCGCGGAGTCTGCAAAGAGTGAGCGGGTGAGAACGGAGTCGCGACCGATCGCTACACTCGCGGGGTCGGAGGGAGGCGCCCTCCCTATTGACGCCAGTTGACGACGTCTTCCGCCATCTATCCACATCTTCTCTCGGCTGCGTTGACTGCGCCCGACCCGTGTCCGACACTGGGCGGAGACTGACCGTGAGCCGATCATGAGCGGAGGTCGAGATGGGCAGCGTCAGACCGTACGAAACGGCGAAGGGCCGTCGCTACCGCGTGCGCTATCGCCGGCCCGATCACACCGAGGCGGAGAAGCGCGGGTTCACGACGATCCGCGAAGCCCAGCTCTACCTCTCGACAGTCACCGTGTCGAAGGCGACGGGCGAGTACATCGATCCGGTGGCGTCGCGGGTTCCGCTCCGGATGTTCGCCGACAGTTGGCTGCGGTCCAAGCAGCCGCCCATGACGAAGCCGTCGTACTATGCGACGCTGGAGCAGGCGTGGCGGAGCCACGTCGCGCCGGTATGGGCCGATAGGGAGATCTCGTCGATCCGGCGCTCCGAGGTGCAGGACTGGGTGTCCGAGCTCGCGACGCGGAAGTCCCGCACCGTCGTCATCCGCTCGCTGGGCATCCTCGCCGGCATGCTCGATGTGGCGATGGACGACCGTCGCCTTGCGAACAACCCCGCGCGGAGGGTGCGGAACCTGCCGAAGCACGGGCCGGGCAAGCGTCGGGTGTACCTCACGCACGACCAGGTGGCGACACTTGCGGCATGCTCGGCGTATCCGACGCTCGTCCTGACGCTGGCGTACTGCGGCCTGCGCTGGGGTGAAGCGACCGGGTTGCGGGTGCGCAGCGTGAATCGGCTGCGCCGGCGCTTCGTCATCGAGGAGAACGCGGTGATGATCGCCTACGAGATCCACGTCGGCACGCCGAAGACGCACGAGCGGCGGTCGGTCCCCTACCCTGCGCGACTCGACTCAATGATCGAGGCGGCGTGCGCCGGCAAGAGGCCTGAGGGGTTGCTGTTCGGTGACGGCGTCAATCACATGCGCAACTCGGGCGCGAAGGGCTGGTTCGCGAACGCGGTAGCGCGCGCCCAGCTCTTCGATCCATCGATTCCGAGGGTCACTCCGCACGATCTGCGTCATACCGCCGCATCTCTCGCGATCAGCTCGGGAGCGAACGTGAAGGCCGTGCAGCGGATGCTCGGGCACGCGTCGGCGGCGATGACGCTCGACACCTACGCCGACCTCTTCGAGGACGATCTGGACGAAGTAGCGACGCGACTCAACGACGCCATGCCGCTGGTCGCGCTGCCATCTGGACCGCAAACGCGGTACGCCCGCTTGCAGTGATATCTGAGCAAAATGCTCAAGTCGCGATGTGTCCGAAAGCCGCCACTAGTCGCGCCATGAAACCCGATGAAGCCGCTTGGAGTTCTCAGAATGCGGGCAAAAAGCGGGCAAAAACCGAATCCTGTGTGGTCTGACCTCAGAAGAATTCCTGGTCAGGAGGAAAAAATGTTTGTGCCCCTGGAGGGACTCGAACCCCCAACCGTTTCCTTAGGACGGAACTGCTCTTCCATTGAGCTACAGAGGCTGGCCCCGCGAGTCTACCGGCACGGGGCATCCGTTCACGCGAGACCGAACCCCGGCTCGCACCCCCGCAGAGGCCCGCGGGTCGTCTCAGTCGTCGGCCTGCGCGTTCACCACGCTGAAGTCGCCCGCGAGGTCGATGTCGACCGTGCGGCCGTCGCCGGTCAGCACGGTCACGTCGTAGGGCGAGACGGTGTCGTCGTCGAGGTCGATGTCGATGTCGATGTCGATGATCCTGCCCTCGGCCTCGGCGAGCGCGGCGCGCACGACCGCGTCGACGGTGGCGCGGTCGAGAACAGCGGTGGGGAGGCGGTCGTCGTCCTGACCGCTCTCGATCAGGGTCGCGGTGCCCGCGGCATCCACCCGCACCTCGGACTCGGCGCCGGTGTCGCCGCGCAGCTGGACCTCCCAGCTGCCGTCGCGGTCCGCGTCGA
Organism: Microbacterium sp.; assembly: GCF_051860965.1. Taxonomy (GTDB): domain Bacteria; phylum Actinomycetota; class Actinomycetes; order Actinomycetales; family Microbacteriaceae; genus Microbacterium. Next base: position 188,211 of record NZ_JBIMKU010000003.1, on the reverse strand, counting down.
GCGAGGTCACTTCGCCGTCGGCGACCTCGCGCGCGGCGTCGATGATCGCCATCAGGTCTTCGGCCGAGGTCGCGCCGAACGCGGCCCCCGACGCGGCGGGATCGGGCTGCGACGCCGAGGCGTCGTCATCGTTCTCGATTCCCGCGACAGGCGAGAGGTCGTCGTCGCGATCGTCGGCGAGAGCGGCGCCGACGGCGACACCGCCGCCGACCAGGACGAGCGCGGCGCCGACGGCGCCGGCCGAGATGAGGATCGTGCGCTTACGGGAACCGGAGGTCTTCGTTTCAGTCATGGATCGATCCTCGCCAGCGGGCGCTGAAGCCAGCCTGAAGCTCTCTGAAGAACCGTTCAGGATGCCGCGGGGAACGACACGGCGAACCGCGCGCCACCCCAGCGCGACTCGTCGACGACGACCGACGCGCCCGCATCCTCAGCGATGCCCCGCACGATCGCGAGCCCGAGGCCGCTGCCCCCGGCATCCCTCGCCCGCGCCTCGTCGAGACGCACGAAACGCTCGAAGACGCGCTCCCTCTCCCCCGCAGGAATGCCAGAACCGTCGTCCTCGACCGTGAGAATCACGCGCTCCTGTGCAACGGTCACCCCGATCGCGATCCGACCCCGTGCGTGTCGCGCGGCGTTGTCGGCGAGATTGCGCACGAGCTGTCCGATCAAACGCGCGTCGCCCTGCACGCGGCCGGCGTGGATGCCCGAGCCGTCCACCTCGTGGCCGGCTGCCCGCAGGCGCGACGCCTCGGCGAGCGCCAGGTCGTCGAGGTCGACCGACTCCGACGACATCGTGGCGTGCTCGTCGAGCCGGGCCAGCAGCAGCAGCGCGTCGATGATCCCCTGGAGGCGCAGACCCTCGTCGCGCACGACCTCCGCCAACTCGTCGGTCGAGGTGGTCTCGGGGTGCGCGTGGGCGAGTTCGGCGTGCTGCCGGATCGTCGCCAGGGGTGACCGCAGCTCGTGCGAGGCATCCGACACGAACCGGCGCTGCGCCTGCGCCGCGGCGTCGAGGCGGTCGAGCATCCCGTTCATCGTGACGGCGAGCGCGGCGATCTCGTCCGACGAGTCGGGCACTGGCACCCTCCGGTGCAGGCGCTCGGCGGTGATGCCGTCCGCCTCCTGGCGGATGCGCGCCACGGGCCGCAGCGCTCTGCCGACGACGAGCCACGTCGTGACGGCGACGAGCACGAGAAGCAGGGGGACCGCGATTGCGAGCAGCACGACTACGGTGCCGATCGTCGCGAGGTCGTCCTCGACGGACCGGCCGACGAACAGGGTGCCCTCGTCGAGGTCTTCGGAGGCGACGACGAACGGCTCGTCGTCGATCGTCCCGAGCCCCCTGGTCGTCGGCAGCACCTCGCCGTCGACCTCGTCGGTCACGGCGACGATCGCCGCGTCGGCGATGATCCAGGCTGCCGTGTCGTCGAGTTCGGACAGGACGCCGGTGCCCCCGCCGTCGATGCGGTCGGCGATCTCTTCGGCTCGCGCTTCGGCGGCCGCGGTCGCGGACCCGAGCACGCTGGTGCGAAGGACGCCGTAGAAGGCGACGGCGCCGAGGATGAGCGCGACCGCGACGACCGCCGTCGCACCGATCGTGGTCCGCGCGCGCAGCGAGCGTCCGCGCCGCTCAGCCACCGTCGCCGGCCAATCGGTAGCCCGCGCCGCGCACCGTCTCGATCGCGTTGCGACCGAACGGCTTGTCGACCTTGCGCCGCAGGTGCCCCACGTAGACCTCGACGATGTTCGGATCGCCGTCGAAGTCGTCGTCCCACACCCCTGCGATCAGGTCGCGCTTGGGCACGACGTCGCCGCGGTGGCGCATCAGGTGCTCGAGCACCGAGAACTCCCGCGAGGTGAGCGCGATCTGCGCGTCGCCTCGCCACGCGCGACGCGCACCCGGATCGACCCGCAGGTCGCCCGCCTCGAGCACGGTGGGCCGCTCGACCTTGCCGCGCCGGATCAGCGCCCGGAGGCGGGCGACCAGCACCGCGAACGAGAACGGCTTGGTGACGAAGTCGTCGGCGCCCGTCTCGAACGCCTCGACCTGATCCCACTCGCCGTCCTTGGCGGTGAGCATGAGCACCGGCGTCCAGTTCTCGTCCGCGCGCAGCGCCTCGACGACCTTCCAGCCGCTGAGCCCCGGCATCATGAGGTCCAGCACGATCGCGTCGTACGGCGTCTCCCGCGCGCGCCACAGCCCGTCGACACCGTTGTGCGCGACGTCCACGGCGAAGCCTTCGGCTTCGAGTCCGCGACGGATGCCGTCGGCCAAGCGCACTTCGTCGTCGACCACCAGCACCCGCATGTGTCCAGTCTGGCGGCTCGAGGCTGAAGCAGGGCTGAAGCGGTACCGTCGCAGGGTGCCTCCCCGTCGACTCGCGATCATCGCCGTGATCGCTCTGACGCTCACGGGGTGCGCGAGCACCGGCATCCCGCTGCCGCCTGCGGAGGCGAAGCCCGACTACCAGCTCGGCGGCGCGTACGCACCCGCGGAGGGCGTGCAGGTCGTGGCGCGCGACCGCACGGCCGAGCCCGCGGAGGGCATCTACTCGATCTGCTACATCAACGGGTTCCAGACGCAGCCCGGCGAGGAGTGGCCCGAGTACCTGCTGCTCATCGACGGCAACGGCGACCCCGTCATCGATCCGAACTGGCCGGACGAGATGCTGCTCGACACCTCGACGGCCGAGAAGCGGGACGGGATCGCCCGACGCATCGAGCCGTGGATCGAAGGATGCGCCGAGAAGGGCTTCGACGCCGTCGAGTTCGACAACCTCGACACCTACGCCCGAAGTGATGGCGCCCTCGCCTTCGACGACAACCTCGCGCTGGCGAAAGCACTCACAGAAGCTGCCCACGACAACGGCCTCGCGGCCGCCCAGAAGAACTCGGCAGAGGATGCCGAGCAGCTGAAAGAACAAGCCGGCTTCGACTTCGCGGTCGTTGAGGAGTGCGCCGTCTTCGGCGAATGCGATGCCTACGCCGACGTCTACGGCGCGCACGTCATCGCGATCGAGTACTCCGACCAGCTCAGCAAGGAGGAGTTCGATCAGATCTGCGAGGCCGGAGCGGTTCTGCGAGACCGCGACCTCACCACCCCCGGCGACCCCGCATACGTCGCCCACTGGTGCCCGAGCCGATAACAGGCGTACCCTGGGCGCGTTCCCGCTCCCCCAATCGGAGACCCGACGAGAACGCCATCAGACTGATCGAAACGCCGGGGGGCGTCGATGTCGTTTTCAGGCGAAGGTTGGGATGTCGTCCGGGCACGTCCGCTGATTGGGACCGAGACGCGGTTCTCGGCCGGCTGGCGGCTGAAGGACACGCTGAAGCTCGGCGAGTGGGAGCCTCCGGATCCGCCGGATCTGACGGTGGACGTCATCCGCCCGCGCGACCTCGTCGCGCTGACGGTGAAGTTCTACGGCGCGAAGCTCGTCACGGGCGAGGAGCCTTACGTGACCCGCTCGGGGTCGGCTCCGCACCTCATGGTGACGGAGTTCTCGTTCCAGCACGCGCACGAAGAGGCGCAGTACGTCACCGAGGGCGGCGCGAACGGCGTGCCCGGTGAGCTCGACCCCGAGCATCCCGTTCCCCCCGACGCGCAGACGACGCCGGCCGGCGTCAGCAATTCCCAACCGCCGCATCCGCCGGTCGGATTCCGGCCCGCGCGGGCGAGCCGGCTCGTCTTCGCGATCGGACCGAACGACCGCATCGACTTCACGCGCGAGGGCATCCTGCGGGCGATGCGCGAACTCTCGCCGGTGCTGCATCCGAACGCCGAGCCCCCGGGGACCCGCGGCACGATCGACGAATCGACGTTCCACCCGTTCATCCTGTGGCTCGGGCCGGGCATCGTCGCGCAGTACTCCGGCGCCGAGGTGCTCGTGAGAGCGCCGACCGCGGCCGAGCGCCGGGCGTTCCCGCCACCGGACGAGACGACGGTCGCCGGCGCCCTGCAGATCAGCGAGAACCTGCGCGCGCTGCGCACGCACGCCGCGACGATGGGCATCCGCACCGAGGGCCGGATCGTCACGACCCGCATCCCGGGCACGATCCGCGACATCATCGGGCGTCCGCCGATCATCCGGCCCCTCGAGATCCCGAAATACTCGAGCAGTCCGACCGCGCAGCAGACCGCGATCGAGGCGCCGTACCGGCTCATCATCTCGCCGTCGAGCGAGGGCCGCTGGACGCACTCCGACACCCCCGTGGACGCCGAGGACACCGCGCGGCACGTCGAGCTGTGGCACAGCCGCCTCGCGGTGACCGGTCCGACGGGCGACGTGACCGAGCTCGACGCGAAGCGCCGCATCGTGCGCGCCATCTGGACGCGCGACCGCGACGGACTCCCCCAGACGACGTGGCGGGCGAACGAGATGGATGACCCGGACCATCCGCTCCGCACGCCCAAGACCGCCGACGACCTGCCGTTCCGCGGGTCGCTCAACCGGGCCGACCGGCACCGGCTCGTGCGGCAGTCGGCGGAGAGGTGGCCTGGCATCAAGGATCCGGCGTCGCTGCGGCCCGTCGGCGTGGACAAGCTCTGGCTGTCGTCGCTCGGCGCCTGGCTCGACCTGCACGGCGCCTGGTACACGAAGGAGTACTCGGCTCGCGGCATCCCGTCGGTGCTCGCGTGGGACCACATCGCTCCGCTGGGACGCGATCAGTGGGTGCGGGTCGTCTACCCGGGCTACCTCTTCCCGTTCGGCCACGCGTGCGCGCTCGTCAAGATCACCGAGCGCCGCGTCACGGCGAACCCCGCCGTCGCGAGCCTCTACCAGTTCAAGTTCCTCGTGATCAGCGAGCCGTCGCGCACCTACACCCCGAGCGACAACCCCTACACGCGGCTCGACTTCTCCCCCACGACGACGCCCCCGATCGTCGACCCCGCCGACAAGGTCGACTCGTTCTTCGTGCCCCATGTCGCGGTGCCCGGCGCACCAACGAACGATCCCGGCATCCCGTACCAGTTCACGGGTGACTCGTGGGACAAGGACAACCTGCACGAGAGCTTCCGCACCCCCCTGTTCTGGGTCGCCGAGCACTACCTCGACTTCACGGCGGTTCAGGATGCCTACGACGCGAGCCCCTATCGGGTCATCCCGATGTCGGGTCAGAAGGTCGCGTACGCACCTCGCACCGCCGACGGCGACGCGATCACCGAGACCGTCGCGATGCGCTGGCGCGGTCGGGCTCAGGTGGGATCGTCCACTCCCTACCTGAGCTCGGCCGACGTCGTCGTCGACGCCGCGCGGCGCCTGTCGAACGTCGGACCGACGACGATCATCTTCAACCCGACCTACCTCTCCGACGGCTTCGGGCCGGCGAACACGGGCCAGGTCTGGGCGAAGGTGCTGCTCGACGACGCGAAGACGCCGCGCCAGCACGCCACCGACCCGGTCGTGCCGGCGGCGCCGACGATCGCGTTCGGCACGCCCAACGCGGGCTCCGATCGCTCCGGCGGGTTCGTGACGCCGGATGCCCCCATCCGCGGACTGTCGTCGCTCACGGGCGCGGTCGGCGACGTCGCCGGTATGGAGACCCAGAAGCTCAACCCCGAGGAGTTCTTCAAGGGCGCGCTGCCCAAGCTCTTCGGCCTCGTCGACCTGTGGGAGCTCATCGACGGCCTGGTCGACCTGAGCGGTCTGCCGAACATCGTGAGCGAGACGATGGATGCCGTCAAGCGGCTGCTCACGGATGTGCAGCGGCTCATCGACCTACTGCACACGGTCGAGGGGCAGCTCGCGGCCGCCGGGGCCGCGGCATCCGACCTCGAAGCGCAGCTCGCCGCCCTGCCCGCGCTCCTCGCACCGCCGGACGATCTCGACGACATCGCCGACCGCATCGACCAGATCGGCGCCGTGTTCCTCGCGATCGACGCGGCGGTCGCGACGGTGCCGGTCGGCGCCCCCGAACTGAGTCCCGCCCTGCGACGCAAGCTGGACGACCTCGCGAAGATCGTGCGCACGGCCGCGAAGGCGACCGAGATCATCGACGACCTCGAAGCGCTCCTGCACAGCTTCAACCCCGCGAGCGTCGAGGCGACCTACCGCTACGAGTGGACGCCCAAGCTCTTCACGCGCTGGCCGGCCACGGGGATCACCCTGATCGACCTGCCCGAGCGCGCGTTCGTCATCTCGGTCGAGGGGCGCGTGTCGGGCTCGGGCGACGCGTCGGTCACGGCGATGGCCGAGCTCCGCGGCCTCACCCTGCACCTCTTCGGCAAGGAGGGCGAGGGCGCGGCACCGCTCGTGCGCATCCCGTTCGAGAACATGTCGTTCATCGCGGGATCGAGCGGCAAGGCCGAGGTCGACGTCGTCCTGGGCGAGATCACGTTCCTCGGCATCCTGAGCTTCGTCGAGGTGCTCAAGGACTTCATCCCCTTCGACGGCTTCTCGGACCCGCCGTTCCTCGAGGTCGACACCACGGGGCTGCGCGCGGGCTTCACGCTGCCGATCCCGAGCGTCTCGGTCGGCGTCTTCAACCTCTCGAACATCTCGCTCGGCGCCGACGTGCAGGTGCCGTTCCTCGGCAAGTCGATCAGCTTCGGCTTCGACTTCTGCACGCGCGAGCGTCCCTTCAACCTGTCGGTCATGTGCATCGGCGGCGGAGGCTGGTTCGGCATCCGCCTCACGCCCAAGGGTCTCGAGGTGCTCGAGCTCGGCCTCGAAGCCGGCGTCATGCTCGCCGTCGACTTCGGCGTCGCCTCCGGCTCGATCTCGGCATCCATCGGCGTCTACATGCGCCTCGAAGCCGAGAAGGGGATGCTGGCGGCGTACTTCCGTCTGCGCGGCGAGGTCGACGTGCTCGGGCTCATCTCGGCCTCGATCGAGCTGTACCTCGAGCTCACATACCACTTCGAGTCGGGCAAGCTCGTCGGCACGGCATCGCTCACGATCGAGGTCTCGGTGCTGTGTTTCTCGGGCAGCGTCACGATCACGGTCTCGAAGCAGTTCGCGGGTTCGAAGGGCGACCCGAGCCTCGCGCAGCAGTACCTGCAGCCGGATGGCACGGCTCCGGGCTGGGACGACTACTGGAGAGCGTTCGCCGTCGAGGCGGGAGTCTGACATGGCACTCGAACACGTCATCGGGATCGCGCTCCCCCACTCGGCCCGGGCGGAGGACCCCTTCCACGTCTCGGTCTTCCTGACCCCGAAGCTGACGCCGGATGCCCCGCCCGAGCCGCTGTCGACGTTCGCAGTGTTCCCGCACTGGGCGCAGGCCGTGCGAGACGGCTTCGTCGTCGAGCTGACCGATCAGAACGGTCCTCTGGAGTGCACCGCGGTGCTCGACCCGATCGAGCCGAAGGTGTGGGATGCCGTGTTCCCGCCCGACACACCGGTCGGCCTCAACGCGGTGCCCGAGTGGGAGCAGCGCCGCTGGCGCACGTTCGACGCGAAGGCCGTGCACGACATCGGCAAGCTCGTCGGCCTGCTGAGCGCGATGGGCTCGCCGGTCGATCCGCCGCTGCCGTCGACGCATCCCCTCACCCCCGGCCTGCTCTCGACGCTGCGGCAGCTGGACGCCTACTCGGGACGCATCGGCGTGGGTCGGATCGACGACGAGGTGCTCACCCGCGTGCTCGACGAGGTCGTGGGCGAGTCGTCCGACCGCCCGGGCGTGCGGCGGGTGCCGGACGGCGCCGGATCGACGTCGATGGCGCAGACCCTCGCGCTGCTGCACCAGGCCCGCCGGTACTACGACCGGCCCGAGTCGAAAGCCGACTACCGTGGCACGCCCGACGGACCCCCTCCGCCGCCGGTGAAGCCGCCCGTGCCGGAGTTCCACGAACGCGTCGCCTCGGTCGGAGACCACGCGCGGATGCTCCGCATGCTCGGGCTCGTGATCGACCTCCGCGTCTCGGACGTGTCGCGTCTGCGGAAATCCCGCTGGCTGCGTGCGGTGCTCACCGTCGCAGGGTCCGGCGGAGCGGTCGTGGTCGGCGCCGCGCCGCGCGTGCGGTGCGAAGCGACGGCGGACGGTGCGCTCGTCACGGTGCCCGGCACCTCGGAGTGGGCGCAGGGCGCGCTCGCGCTCGGCGAGACGGCGAGCTTCTCGGTGCTCGACGCCGACGCCGACGGCACGGCGCTCAAGACCGAGCAGTACCTGCGGGTGCTGCCACGGCTCCTCGCGAGTCAGGCCAACATCGAGCCGGTGGATGCGGCATCCCCCGCCCTGCGCACCTCGGGATTCACCGTCGCGCGCACACGCCAGGCCGCGACGCTCTACGACCGGATCGGGCGGCAGAAGAGCCTCGAAGCCGTGCTCGCGGCGCCCGTCGCGGCAGCGATCCCCGAGCTGCTGTCGGAGGACGTCGCCCGGGGCATGCGCGTCGAGGTGTGGGATGACACGGTCAAGACGTGGAGGTCGCTGCACGAGCGCCACACGATCGCGACCGTGCTCGGTCTTGCCGACCCGATCGATCTCGGCGACGGGCACGGCTTCATCCAGACGGCGCCGGCCGAGCAGAGTCCGGCGACGGATGCCACGCCCGAGCCGCCCATCAACGTGCACGAGGCGATGTTCGGCTGGGAGGGGTGGAGCCTGTCCGTCCCCAAGCCGGGCAAGCGCGTGCCGGTCGACCCGACGGCGGACGAGCCCGACGACGCCCCGACGGCGGCGAGCGCGGATGCGCCGCATCCCGTCTCGTTCGCCCACTCGCTCGTCGACCACACGCTGCCGCGACTGCGGTTCGGGCGCGACTACGCGTTCCGCGCGTGGCTGGTGGACCTCGCGGGCAACGTGCGACCGGCCGCCGCGCCCCCGCTCGACGCCCCCGACGACCTCGTCTCGGGCGAGCTGGGAGCGCGGTTCGCCGAGACCATCGCGGCGCGGTATCGGGATGCCGGCCTCTCGCGCCTGCGCGCCGTCGGCTCGGGTCTCGAGCGCACGGCGGCGAGCGAGGTGCTGCAGCCCACCGACGTGCTGCCGCCGGGCAAGCCGCCCGTGCTGGGTCGCGGCGAGCAGGCCAAGCTGCGCGCCGAGATCCGCGCCGCCCTCGGAACACGGGCGGCCGCCGGCGACGAGCTCGGGACTGACCTCATCGACAGCCTCGCGCCCGCCCGCGACGCCTCGCGTGCCGCTGTCGTCACCGAGATCGTGCGGTCGTCGTTCGCCGCGGCGACGGCGAACACACCGGCGGAGGCATCCGTCTTCACGGCGACCGCCGCCGCAGAACCCGCCGCCTACACACGGGCGATCGTCGGCCAGATCGGCGCGCTCGGCGGAGCATTCGGCCCGAACGCACTCGGACCGGGGATCGAGCTCGCCCTGAAGACCGTGACCGAGCTGCGGCCCTACCTGCGATGGGACCCCGTGCCGCCGCCCACTCTCGTCGCGCGAGCCAGGTACAGCGAGGGCGAATCGCAGCGCGTGCTGGTGATCCGCAGCGGTGTGGAGCAGCATCCCGACACCCTCGACGTCACGGTGACCGATCCGGAGACGTATCTGGCGTCCGTCGCGGCGATCGATCCGGGGACGACGTTCGCCGCGTCGTCCGAGCGCCACCTCGTGCCGCCCAAGACGAGTCAGCTGCAGGCCGAGCAGCACGCGGCGTTCGACAGGCTGGTCGCCGACGGCCCCGCCGGCGTGACGCTCGCGCTGGCGGCCGCCGTGCGCGAGAACGGCACGCTCTACGACATCGACGTCGCCTCCCTCGACACGCCGGGTGTGCGCACGCCCGTCACCGGAGTCTCCGTCGTCGCCGATGCATCCGTCGACCCCGCCGACATCGTGACGCTGCCCATCCCTCAGGGCGAGGCGCCGCCGGCGGGCCAGTACGTCGTGCACGACGTGGACGACCTCGTGCTGCCGTATCTGCCCGATCCGCTCGCCCGTGGCGTGTCGATCGTCTTCCCCGACGCGTCGATCACACCCGCGCTGCCCCTGCCGTTCGGCATCGAGGGCTTCACGGCCGACTACGAGGGCGAGGGCGACTGGCCGCGCGTGCGCCCGCTCCGCCTGACGCTGACCGACGGCTCCACGCCGCGCGTCGATGTCGCCTCGCGGGTCATCGACTTCTCGCTGCCGGCGGGCACCGTGCAGCGTTTCCGGCTGTCGAGCTGCCTGCAGCCGGCGGCGTTGACGGGGCTCGGCATGTGGCGCTCGTGGCCGCAAGTCATCCAGAGCCATCCGCTCCTGCGCGAGGCCGCGCGCGACGGCTACTTCTGGTCGATCACCCCGAAGGAGAACCTGCTGCTCGTCCACGCGACGCCGCGGCCGATCGCCGCGCCGCGGCCGGTGAACGTCCGCGCCCTGCGCCCGACCGATGCGACCTTCACGTATCTGTGGGGCGGCGTGCACCTGCACGGGGCGAGCACGGAGCAGCTCACCGCCGAAGCGTCCTGGACGGAGTACACCGACGATCTCGGGCAGGCCCGCTGGCAGGCGACGCCGAGCAAGGGTGCGGCGTTCACGACGCGGGTGACGCCGCACGAGCGGCTCGGCATCCTGTTCCCGCTGCTGCCGCAGGGCGACCTCGACTGGCCCGCCGACCCGTCGATCCGCATCCATGGCGTCCGTCACGACTTCGGCGACACGAAGCACCGCGTGATCGACTATCGTCTGCGGGCATCGACGCGGTTCCGCGAGTACTTCCCGCCTTCCCTGCTGACGCCGGGGACGGATGCCGCGCCCTTCGACGACGGATCCAGCACCGTGAGCGACCTGCTGCGCGTCTCGGTGCCGTCGTCGGCGCGACCGCAGCCCCCCGTCGTCCACTCGGTCGTGCCGCTCTTCCGCTGGTCGCACGACGATCCGACGCTGTCTCCCGTCGCGGACGAGGGCACCGCGCAGCCCGGTCAGCCCATCGCCGAGCGCCACACGCGCCGGGCCGGCGTGCGCATCTACCTCGAACGGCCGTGGTTCTCCTCGGGCGAGGGCGAGCTGCTCGGCGTCCTCGTGCAGTCGGGCGCGCAGCCCGGCCCGGGCGGATACTCGCTGTGGGCGCAAGACCCGATCTGGGTCGGCAACCGGTTCGAGGACCCGCACATGCCGCCGCTCAACCTGATCGACTTCTGGCGGGCCGAAGGCTCCGACGACGTGTGGCGGCCCGGTGAGCCGGTCGCCCGCGGCGTCGATCTGGTCCTGCCGACCGGCGTCGACACCGAGCGGACGTACCGCGCGAGCGTGCTCGGCTACCGCCCGCAGTACAGCGAGGAGCGCCGCAAGTGGTTCGTGGATGTCGCGCTCAACCCCGGCGCGATCGTGTGGCCCTTCATCCGGCTCGCGGTCGCGCGATATCAGCCGGGCAGCATCGCGAACGCCGAGCTGTCGGCGCCCGTGCTCTGCGACTTCGTGCAGGTGCCGCCCGAGCGCGCGGCGACCGTCAGCAGGCTCGACGAGCACGGAGTGCGCGTCGTCGTGACGGGACCCGTGACGCATCGGCCCCTCGCTCCGCGCGACTCGGACGTCGCCTCGATCGGGCAGAACCGCGCTCTCGTGGCGAATCTGCAGGAGGCGGACCCCGAGATCGGCGGAGACCTCGGCTGGATCACGCGCGACAGCGTGCAGCTCGACCTGCTCGCGTACGACGCTTCGGCTCACACCGCCGCCTGGGGCGGGAGTCTCTCGTGGACCGAGTCCATCCCCCTCCGCCGGCCGGGCCCGGGCGCGTCGTCGTGGCGCGTCACCGTCGAGGAGTGGGAGCGGTTCCCCGGCGACCCCGTCATCGGGCGCTTCATCGGAGCGGCCGGTCGGCTGCCCCAGTGGGAGCAGCGGCTCGTCTTCGCCGACGAGGTCTACCTGTAGCGGGCGTTACGCCCTCTCGAACCACCAGTCCTGGAACTCGGTGGCACGACCCTCGTCGTCGAACCGCACGAGCCACGTGTTGTCGTAGACGCCCGACTTCGGGCCGTCGGAGTACGACGTGATGCCATGGATTCGTGCGGCCGCGCCCGACTCCTGCTCGACACCTCCCGCATACGTCCAGGTGCCCGGCGCGTCCTGCTCTTCGAGCCAGTGCGCGACGATCGCGTCGACGCCCTGGAAGGGATCGAGATGGCCGGGTGCTCCGCGGTACGTCGCATCCGGCGCGAACAGGGCACGGATGCTGTCGGGGTCGTTCGTCTTCCAGGCATCGAGATAGCCGTCGAGGAACCGCTGCGCGTTGCTCATGCGACGAGGGTGGCACGGGGATGCGACATCCGACAGTGCGACGGCGGGGATCCGGACCTCGACATCCGGCAGGCGCCGGCATTCCGTCGCGCTTTCGCCCTGCGGAGCCGAGCCGCTCGCGCCGTCGCGCGCGGGGTCGGAGGCCCTTCAGGCCATGTTCGGCACCTTCCTCCGGGACGTTCCTGAGATGAAGGACGTTCACCGCTGTCCTTCATCTCAGGAACGTTCTGAAGAGAACACGTCCGTCCGATCACACCAGGCACCCGGACCGGTCACCTGTGCGGGGCAGGGACACCGAGCGGCGGCGTCGGCGAACCTTGGCATCCGGTGTGAATGGCACCCGACACGCGCGACACGGTTGCGATCCGAGCCGGATCTCGGAATCGTGGCCGGTTCCGATGCACGCCCAACGGAAGGAGAGCACCATGCTCACAATGACCGACACCGCTGCAGAGGCTGTCAAGGCGATCGTCGCCGGAGTCGCCGACGTCCCCGATGACGGTGGAGTCCGCATCCGCAACACCGGCCCCGAGCGAGGCTTCGAGATCAGCGTCGCCCCCGCGCCGCAGGCGACGGACGCCGTCGTCGATTCGCACGGCGCACGGATCTTCGTCGACGCCGAGGCGGTATCGGCGCTCGACGATCGCATCCTCGACGCCGAACAGGCACAGGACGGATCCGTCCGCTTCGCTCTCGCCAACAAGGCGTGACGCAACCCAGGGAGCCCGGCGTGCAGGGCTGAGGCTCCATGGCAGGCCCCCGCTTCGGCGGGGGCCTCTCTCGTGCCCGCCACGCATCAGCGGAAGTCGCGCGAGCGATGCTGCACCCCCACCCTGAGGTCTTCGAACCGATCGGCGAGCAGGTTCGTCACTCCCTCGACCGAGCGCTCGAGCACACCGCGCACGATGAGAGCGGGCGCATCGCGCACGACCCGCCGGTATCTGTTCCACACCCCGACCGAGCAGATGACGTTGACGAGGCCGTGCTCGTCTTCGAGATTGATGAACGTGATGCCGGATGCCGTGGCCGGCCGCTGCCGATGCGTCACGAGTCCTGCCACCTCGATGCGCCGGCCCGATTCGTGCGTGCGGAGTCCGATCGAGGTCAGGACGCCCCGGGCATCGAGCCCCGACCGGTAGTGCGTCATGGGGTGGTCGTCGGTCGAGACGCCCGTCGCCCATAGATCGGCGGCGAGCAGGTCGTAACTCGTCTGATCGGTGAACAGCGGCGGCTGGACCGACACGAGCGAATCGGGCAGGAACTCGACGCGATCCTGCGCGGCGGACCCCGCGAGCCAGATCGCCTCGCGCCGTGTGAGCCCGAGACACTCGAACGCCCCCGCCGTCGCGAGCGCCTCGAGCTGCGCCGCCGTGACACCCGTGCGCCGCACGAGATCGCGGAGGTCGCGGAACTCGCCCTCGGCCTCGCGCGCGGCGACGATCCGCCCGGCGACCGGCGTGCCGATGCCCTTGATGGATGCCAGGCCCATGCGCACGGCGAAGGCGCCGTCGCGGCGATGGGCGGCGTCTTCGTTCGGCTCGGTGCGATCGAAGACGCCCACGGGGGGCTGGACGCGGTGGGTGCAGGTATCCCTCCCCTCCTGCACAGCACCGGCGATGCCTTCGAGCACGGCCTCGACCCCCGAGAGGTGCAGGTCGGGGCGGCGCACCTCGACGCCGTGGTGGCGGGCGTCCGACACGAGGGTCGCCGGCGAGTAGAACCCCATCGGCTGCGCCCGCAGCAGCCCCGCGAGGAACGCCCCGGGATAGTGCAGCTTGAGCCACGAGCTCGCATAAACGAGCAGACCGAACGAGAGGGAGTGCGATTCGGCGAAGCCGAAGTTCGCGAATGCCTGGATCTTGGCGTAGATCGCGTCCGCCTCATCGCCCACGAGCCCGTTCTCGGCCATGCCCGCGTAGAGCTTCTCCTTCAGCGAGTCGATGCGCTCGACCCCGCGCTTGGATCCCATCGCGCGGCGCAGCAGGTCGGCATCCTCCCCCGTCAATCCACCCACCGCCATGCCCATCTGCATGAGCTGCTCCTGGAAGACGGGGATGCCCAGCGTGCGCTCGAGCACGGGCTTCAGCTTCTCGTGCGCGTACGTCACGGGCTCGAGTCCGAGCTTGCGCTTGACGAACGGATGCACCGCCCCACCCTGGATCGGCCCCGGCCGGATGAGGGCGATCTCGATCACGAGGTCGTAGAACCTCCGCGGCTGCAGCCGCGGCAGCAGCCCCATCTGCGCGCGCGACTCGACCTGGAAGACACCGACCGAATCCGCCCGGCACAGCATGTCGTAGACCCCCTTCTCCTCCTTGGGGATCGTCGCGAGCTCCCATTCCTCGCCCGTCGCCTCGCGGATCATGTCGAAGCAGTACTGCAGGGCGGCCAGCATCCCGAGCCCCAGCAGGTCGAACTTGACGAGCCCCATCCAGGCGGCGTCGTCTTTGTCCCACTGGATGACCGTGCGATCCTCCATGCGCGCGTGCTCGATGGGCACGACCTCGCCGACAGGCCGGTCGGTGAGCACCATCCCCCCGGAGTGGATGCCGAGATGCCGCGGTGCCTTGAGCAGCTCGCCCGCGAACTCGAGCACGCGATCGGGGATGTCGTGCCCCGCGCCCGTCTCGAGCAGGGCTCCCCAGCCCTCGACCTGCTTCGACCAGGCATCCTGCTGCCCCGGCGAATGCCCGAGCGCCTTGGCCATGTCGCGGATCGCGTTCTTCGGGCGGTACTGGATGACGTTCGCGACCTGCGCTGCGCGGTCGCGCCCGTACTCGCGGTAGACCCACTGGATGATCTCCTCGCGCCGATCCGAGTCGAAGTCGACGTCGATATCGGGCTCCTCCTCGCGCAGCGACGACAGGAACCGCTCGAACGGCAGATCGTAGGCGATCGCATCGACCGCCGTGATGTCGAGCAGGTAGCAGATGGCGCTGTTGGCCGCGGAGCCGCGCCCCTGGCACAGGATGCCGCGGCGCCGCGCCTCCTGCACGATGCCCCACACGATCAGGAAGTACCCGGGGAAGTCCTTCATCTCGATGACCGCGAGCTCCTTCTCGATGCGCGCGCGATCCTTCTCGCTCAGGTCGGGGTACTTGCGGCGCGCTGCCTCCCACACGAGCTGACGCAGATACGACATCGGCGTGTGTCCCTCGGGCACCTTCTGCTTCGGCAGGGCGGGCTTTGCTCTGCGCAGCGGGAAGGCGAGTTCGGCCGCGAGCGGCACGGTGCGGGCGACGGCGTCCGGATGCCGCGCGAACCGCTCCGCCATCTCGGCTCCCGATCGCAGATGCGCGCCCGCGTGCGCGGGCAGCCAGCCGTCGAGCTCGTCGAGCCCGCGATTGGCGCGGACGGCGGCGACCGCCGCGGCGAGCAGCTGCCGCTGCGGCACGGCGTAGTGCACGTTGTTGGTCGCGATGAGCGGAAGGCGCCGCTCTGTCGCGAGGGCGGCGAGCACGTCGTTGTCACGAGTGTCGAGCGGGTTGCCGTGGTCGATGAGCTCGACGTGCACGGCGTCCCTCCCGAACAGGTGCACGAGACGGTCGAGCTCAGCCGCCGCCGCTGCCGGTCCGCTGTCTGCGAGCGCACGCCGGACGGCGCCCTTGCGGCATCCGGTCAGGATCACGGCGTGATCGTCGAGCTGCGCCGCGAGCTCGTCGAGGTCGTACACGGGCCGGCCCTTCTCGGCCCCCTGCAGCTGGGCGTGCGTGATGGCGCCCGCGAGCCGGTGATAGCCCTCCTCCCCCCGCGCGAGCACGAGCAGGTGCGCGCCGACGGGGTCGGCCTCGCCGTTCTGCGGCCGCGGCAGCTCGAGCGACAGCTCGGCGCCGAAGACGGTCCGCAGCGCGAGGGTCTCGGATGCCTCGGCGAACCGCACGATGCCGTAGAACCCGTCGTGGTCGGTGATCGCCAGGGCCTCGAGTCCGAGCCGCTCGGCCTCTTCGGCGAGCTCTTCGGGCGATGACGCTCCGTCGAGGAACGAGTAGGACGAATGCGCGTGCAGCTCGGCGTAGGGCACCGTCTCGGCCGGTCGCTCGATCTTCGGCGCGACATACGGTCCGCGCTTGCGCGACCACGCGGGGCTGTCGCCGCCGTCGGCTCCGACCGGCGGACTCGTGCCGGGGCGGCGGCGGTCGCTGAGCACGCGCTCCATCTCGGACCACGGCACGGACGGATTGTCGAACCCCATCAGCCGGACCTCTCAGTCATAGCTGCCCTCGATCGTCCACGAGCCGCGCTCGCACACGAGCAGCCAGGCCGCCCCCTCGTCGTCGACGACCTGGAACCGATGCGCGCGGCGCGCGCGCGCGGCATCCCATCCCCTCTCGACGACCGGCCACGGACCCGCCCACTCCTCGATCCGCCGCACGCGCCCGCCCTCGACGAGCACGGCGGGCACCGCCGTGACCGCGCCGCGGTCGTCGACCTCGACCGCGTATCCGCCGAGGGTCAGCACCTCGACCGTCGGCGGCTCGGCGAACACCGTCGTCGGCAGCGGATCGGGCAGGCTGCCCGGCCACGGCCGGGCGCGCTCCTTCGCGACGACGGCGCGATCCCCCCACGGAACGAGCACCTGCCGCTCGGTCAGCCATCTGCCGCCCCCGATCGCGGGCGTGACGACGGCGCGATGGCCGAGCATCGCCTGCACGCGCGAGAGCGCGTGGTGCACCTTCTCTTCGGGGGCGGAGCCGAAGATCGCCGGTCGATGGTGGGATGCCGCATCCACCGCCTCGGGAGTGATCCGCACCAGCGCGACCCCGCTGCGCAGGCTCTCGGTGTCTTCACCCAGCTGCCAGCGCACGCGATCGACGACCGCCGCGGCGTCGAACGAGGCGGGATGCAGCCACACCCGCTCGCTGCGCTCGCCCCGATCGCCCACGAGCTCGACCCGCAGCTCGGTGCACACGAGATCGATCGCGCCGAGCCCCGCGATGAAGTCGTCGGCGGCGACGCGCATGCCGAACGCGACCTGATCGGCGATCTCGAGCGGAGGCTCGAAGGCGACCTCGCGCTGCAGCTCGGGTGGAGGCGTGCGGGGATGGACGGGTTGCGAGTCCCGCCCACCGGCGAGGGCGTGCAGGCGGATGCCCCGCCCTCCGAAGCGCTCGCGCACGCGATCGGGAGGCATCGCGGCGAAGTCGCCGAGCGTCTGCACGCCGAGGCGGGCGAGGAGGCCGACGAGATCGTCGCTCGCGGAGCGGCGGCGGTCTTCGCCTTTCGTCGAGGGACCCAGCGCTGCAGCGTCGAGCACCGAGACGGGGAGGGAGGCGAGGAACCCCGCCGCTCCCCCGGCCGGCACCACGAACACGGGGTCGCCCGGCACGGCGCCTGCCTTCGCTGCCTGTTCGGCCGTGAAGGGGCCGTCGGCGATGCCCGCGCGGACGTCGTCGAGACCGAAGGCGCGCAGTTCCGCGACCAGCATGCGGGCGGCTTCGGTCTCGCCGCCGTAGTAGCGCGCCGGTCCGCGGGCGCGGAGCGCGCAGAGCCCCGGGCGCACGAGCTGCACACCCGGCGCCTTCTCTTCGATGCGTGCGATGACGGGGGCGAAGGCACGGTGATCCCGCGCGGCGTCGGCGGGGACGATCCGAAGCCCCGGGCAGCGCGACTGGGCGTCGCGGCGACGCTGCCCGCGGCGGACGCCCTCGGCACGCGCCGCTGCGGAGCACGCGATGACCGCGTTCCCCTCGATGACGGCGATCGGCAGAGCGGGATCGAGCGGTTCCGCGTCGGGCACGATCGCCCGGGCGGCGGGCGCCCGTCCCGTCATGGCGGGCGCCCGTCCCGTCATGACGGGCGCCCGTCCCGTCACGGCGGGTGCCCCGGCACGGCCTGGCCGGGAGGGGTCCGGCCGGCGCGGCTCCGAGGCCGCCGCGCGGGTGAGCGCCGTCACCGGCCAATCGGGGAACCACAGCACGAGACTCCGGATCGGAGCATCCATCACCGAGCTCACCCCGCCCTCGACCATTCGACGCGCTGTTCGCCCGCCTGCCCGTCTGCCGGCTCGAACACGGGTACGGGTGGGGCTGCTTGCTCGAATGCGGGCTGGGCTGTCGACTCGACCCGGGTCAGATGCGCCGGCGCCGTGTCGACCGCCCCCGAGGCATCCGGCAGCAGCACGCGCGCGCGCCGGGGAGTCGGCCATCGTCTGCTCGCGGACGTGACGGTGATCCTGCGCTCCTGCAGATAGCCGTGACCGCGGCCGATGCCCGACCACGCCTGCTCGCCGAGTTCGAGCACCGCCTCGGTCTGCGGCCAGGGCCCCTGCACGAGCAGCACCGCCCCGCGGTCGCGCAGCCGCGCGGCGAGGCGCGCGACCTCGCCGTCGGGCGCACGGCCGCTGGGACGCACGGCGACGACGGGGAGCACATCGGCGATCGTCGCGGTGACGGCGAGCCAGCGCGCACCCGGATCGGGGATGAGCACGAGTCGCGACAGATCGACCCCCATCGCCTCGGCCGCTTCGGCGCCGAGCCGCGGCATCCCGACCACTCCGCACCAGGAGCCGTCTTGCGAGGCCTGTGCCATCAGAGCGAGCAGGAGCGACGTCGAGCGCGGCAGCGAATAGGCGGCACCGGGTTTGAGGCCGCCGCCCGGCAGCAGATCGGCGAGAGGATGGATGACGGGGAGAACGGGCGCATCGAGTCGGCGCCCCTGCATACGATCGAGTTGCGCACGCAGGCGCTGCACGTCATCGGCCGGAGCCGGTGCACGTGAAGCGGTCGCCAGCACGATGCCCCCCATCGATCTATCAGAACGTATGTTCTATTTCTGAGATGTTCCGACTGTACGCGGATCTCCGGACATTGCAAGATGTCGGATCGCACGTTTGCAGATTCGAAGATAGATGCTAATCTGATGTCAGAAGCCGCGCAGTGCCCAGTCGCGATCCCTCGTTCATCGGAGTCTCATGGGCACGCACGTTTCGACACCCGGGTCATGGCCTGAGCTCGACGCGCTCGTGTCCGAGATGCTCGAGACTCGTCGTGCGATAGCCCGTGCGCAAGCGCGAGAGTCGCAGCTCCTGTCGGCCGCCGTCGACCTCGCGATCGCCCATCGTCCCGATCACCGTTCCTCGTCCGATATCGCGATGCGCGAGATCTCCGCCGAGCTCGGCGCCGCCATGAGGGTCAGCGATCGCACGGTGCAGACGCGCATGGGCGACGCCGTGGCGCTCGAGACGAGGTTCCCGGCCGTCCTGTCCGCGTGGCAGGAGGGGCGGATGGATGCCGGTCACGTCAACGCGATCCTCGACGCAGGCGCCGACATCCAGGACGACGATGCGCGACGACGGTTCGAGGCGATGGCCGTCGAGATCGCGTGCGAGACGACGCCGGCACTGCTGCGCGGGCACGCGAAGGCGATCGCGGCAGAGCTCGACCCCTCTTCGACCGCGGAGAGGATGCGGCACGCGCACGGCGAGCGCAGAGTGCGGGTCTTCGACCTCGACGACGGGATGGCCCGCGTGCTCGCCGATCTTCCCGCCACACTTGCCTACGCGATCGCCGACCGGCTGACACAGATGGCGCGGGCGGCACAGACGGATGAGGCGCGTGATGTCGGGAGCGCGAGTGGTGGAGCGCTCGGCGCAGGAGTTGGTTCCGACGCGGTCGGTTCGCCCGGCGTGGGTGGTGGTTCCGACGCGGGCGGCTCGCCCGGCGTGAGCAGTGGCTCAGACGCGGACGGCGAGTCTGGCGAGAGCCGTGACACCGACACGGTGCACGAGCACGTCGTTACCCGCCCTCGGGTGGATGCCGACGACCGCACGATCGACCAGCTGCGGGCCGACATCCTCGCCGACCTTCTCCTGGCCGGTGCTCCCGCGGCCCACGGCGACGGCGATGCATTCGCGGCGATCACCGCACACGTGCAGGTGACGGTGCCGGTGCTCTCCCTCGCGGGAGTGGACGAGTCCCCCGCTCTCCTCGCCGGGTACGGCCCCATCGACCTTGCGACGGCCCGGCGCCTGTGCGCCGACGCGGCCGGCTGGGACCGCGTGCTCACGCATCCGCTCACGGGGGGTGTGCTCGCCGTCGACCGCTACCGACCCGGCGCCGATCTCGGGCGATTCCTCACGGCGCGCGACGAGCACTGTCGCTTTCCGGGATGCCGCAGGCCCGCCCGGCGCTGCGACATCGATCACACGATCGACGCAGCCTTCGGCGGCGAGACCTCGGAGGGCAATCTCGCGCACTTCTGTCGTCGGCATCACACACTCAAACACGCCACGGACTGGACCGTCAGACAGCTGGGTGGCGGCGTCCTCGAATGGACGAGTCCGACCGGCCGGCCGTATCGGGACAGGCCGCCCGCGATGGTGCGATTCGTTCCATCGAGTGCACCCGATCCGAGGGCGGAGCATCATGAACACGCGCCGTTCTGATGCCGTTCGGGCGCGTCCGGCCGCTTTCCGGCGCGCGAGGTCAGTCGACGAGCGAGGCGGTCGTCGCGATCGTCGCGAAGCCGCCGGCCTGAAGGTCCAGAGCCGTCGTCGCCATGAGCTCATCCGCGGTGCGTGTCACGACGCCGAGGCCCGCGACGTCCGTCGTCAGGTCGAACGTTCGCGTCGCGTCGAGGGCCACTGTCACGTCGTAACCGAGGTTGCCCGCCATGCGCGCGGTCGTCTCGACGCACATGTTCGTCTGGATGCCGCAGATGACGAGCTCGGTGATCTCCTTCGCCTGCAACCACGCGTGCAGATCGGGGTCGCCATAGAACGCCGAGTTGACGTTCTTGCCCACCGTGAGCGCGGGTTCGATCGCGGCGACGACGTCGACGAGCGCGTTGCCGGGCTCATCGGGGTTCAGCGGCGAACCGGGAGAGGTCGAGTCGTGGTGCACGACGACGATCGGCTCGCCGGCCCGCGTCCACTGCGCGGCGAGCGCTGCGACATTCGCTTCGCACTCGGGATTCGTCGTCGGTCCCCAGAACGAGAGGTCGTCGAAGGCGCGCTGCATGTCGATCACGAGAAGGGCTCGGCTCATGTCCCCATCACATCATGCGCGACGGGCCTCAGCGAGCGCCGCGGGTGCCGTCTCTCGTCGCGATCCTGCCGAACCCGTCGATCCTGCCGAACCCGTCGGTCCGGTCGATTCCCTCGATCCGATCGAGCCCGTCGGTCCGGCCGATCTCATCGATCCTCGGCGCATCGACGCCGTGCGCCGTGCAGGAAGAGAGCCCAGCACCACCCCGACGAGTACCAGGACGAGGCCGAGCGCTTGCGAGAGGCCGAAGACCTCGCCGGCCACGATCACGCCGAGAACGACGCCGGTGACGGGGTTGAGCAGACCTACGATTCCCACCACCCCCGGAGAGAGATGCCGCAGTCCTGCGAACCACGCCACGTAGGCGACGGCGGTGCCGATGAGGGTGACGTACGCGAACCCGAGCCCCGACTCGAGTGTGAGCGCGGGCGGAGGTCCTTCGACGAGCAGCGCCGCGGGCACGAGCACGAGGGATCCGCCCACGAGCTGCCACGACGTCATCGTGAGCGCAGGGATGTCGGAGCCCCACCGCACCGTGAGCACGAACCCGATCGACGACGACACCATCGCGCCGAGCGACGCGGCGACCCCCCACACATCGGCGCCGGAGCCGTCGAAGCCGAGCATGACTCCGACACCGACGAGCCCGACGGCCGCGCCGACGACGGCGGCCAGCCGGGGGCGACGGTGCAGAAGCAACCAGGCGAACAGCAGCATGCAGGCGGCGGAGGTCGACATGAGGGTCGACGCGAGTCCGGAGGGCAGGCGCTGGCCGGCGACGTAGACCAGCACGAAGAAGCCGCCCACGTTCAGGATCCCCAGGACGACAGAGCGCCACCACCATGACCCGGTCGGCAGGCGGCGGGCCAGGAGCAGCACGAGGAGTCCGGCCGGAAGAGCACGCAGCACCCCGCCCCACAGCGGATAGTCCGGGGGCAGCAGGTTACGCGTCACGACGTACGTGCTCCCCCATGCGATGGGCGCGATCGCGGTGACGGCGATCCAGCCGAGACGATTACCTTCCATGGAAGATATATTACCTTGCCTGGAAGATAAAATGTCGGCATGGCGCACGAAGATCGCATCAGCGAGATCCAGACCGAGTGGCGGCGCGAGAGGCCTGACCTCGACTCCTCACCGCAGGGCGTCATCGGGCGCCTCCATCGCGTCGCGCTGCTGCTCACCGATCGGCTCGTCGAGGTCTACGGCGAGTTCGGCTTGAGCGAGGGCGAGTTCGACGTGCTCGCCGCACTCCGACGGGCCGGCGAGCCCTACGAGCGCGCGGCGGGTGAGCTCGCCGACCACACGCTCGTCACAACGGGAGGGCTCACCAAGCGCGTCGACAGACTTGTGACGCGCGGGCTCGTCGAGCGGCGCGCCGAGGCATCCGACGCCCGCCGACGCATCGTGCGCCTCACCCCGGCTGGACGAGACCTCATCGATCGTGCGTTCGCAGCACACCTGGCGAACGAGCACCGGCTCCTCGCCGAACTCGGCGCGGACGACACCGCCGAGATCGAGCCGATCCTCGCGCGCTGGTTGGCAGCCCTCGAGGGCGCCTGAGCTCAGGCGCCAAGACTGAACTCACGCGGCAAGCCTGTGCTCACGCGGCAGACTGAACTCACGCCCGACGGCCGAGCCCCGCGCCAGGGCCGAGCTCACGCGGCGAGACTGAGCTCGCGCGCCAGGGCAGAGCTCACGCGGCGAGCGCGAGATACGGCTCCCACCGCGGATCCGTGCGCTCTGCGCCGCGAACCGTCCACTGTCCGCCCCGGGGCGCATTCGGCACGAGACGCAGGTCCCAGCGCATCTCCTCGGGAGTGCGATCGCCCTTGAGGTTGTTGCAGCGCAGGCAGCAGGCGACGAGGTTCTCCCATGAGTCCGCGCCTCCGCGCGAGCGGGGCAGGATGTGGTCGATCGTCGACGCGGCCTTGCCGCAGTATCCGCAGCGGTGGGCGTCCCGACGCAGCACCCCGCGTCGGGTGACCGGGATGCGGCGGCCTCCTGGCACGCGCACGTATCTCGTCAGCAGGATCACGGCCGGTCTGTCGTACGACCCGCGGGCTCCCCAGACGGGCTCGCCTTCGACGAGCTCGATCACCGTCGCCTTCTCGTTCATGACGAGCACGAGTGCGCGCTTGAACGACACGACGGCCAGCGGCTCATACCCCGCATTCAGCACCAGAGTGCGCATTGTTCATCCTCTCGAACGGCCGGGACGGCTTCTCGGTTGTTCGTTCTCGACGGGATCAAGCAGTTTCAGGGCATGAAAAAAGCGCCGTCTGATCACAGACAGCGCTTCGGCGCCACGGAAGAACCGTGGCATCCACTCGTGCAATGCCGCAGGACATGACGTCCCAGCGCATCCATGGTTCGGATGCGTGGACTGTTGCCAGTTCCGCCCACGGCTTCCCTCCGCTTCTCTCAAGCGTCGGGAACAGGCTAACGCACGCCCACCGGGCCGAGGGCCGCGAGCGGGTTAACACCCGATGGCGTGTCGGCTAGGGATCAGCCGGCGTTCGACTGCAGCCAGGCCCACGGATCGACGACGGATCCGTTGATGTGCACCTCGAAGTGGAGGTGATTGGCCGAAGAGCTGCCGGTGCTGCCGACGAGTCCGATGAGCTGACCCGCCTCGACCGTCTGGCCCGAGACCACCTGGCGGCTGCCGTACGTCATGTGCCCGTAGAGGGTCGACACGCGCTGGCCGCCGATCACGTGCTCGATCGTGACGGCGACGCCGTAGCCGCCGAAGCTCTCCTGCGATGTCTTGACGACACCCGCCGCGGCCGCGTAGATCGGCGTGCCCGCGGGCGCGAGCAGGTCGACGCCCTGATGGTAGCCCGAGTCCCAGAGCCCGCGGCCCTTGGTGAAGTTGAGGATCGGCCAGCGCACCTCGCCGGTGCCCGGCGAGACGAGGTTGATGTTCACGAGCGCACCGGCGACACGCGCGCTCTGACGCGCACGGGCGGCAGCCGCTTCGGCCGCCTTCTTGGTCGCGATCTCGGCCTCGGTCGTCGCGGCGTATCCTTCGCGGGTCAGCTCGGTCGAGACGGCGTCCGACGCGATGACCATCGACTGCGCGTCATCGGCCGAGAACTGCTGGATCGTCTGGGCGGCTTCGACGTCGGCGCCGCGCGAGGCGGCGTACGCCGGGAGCGCGACGGTGACGACGAGGCCCCCGACGACGCTCAGGATCACGAGGCTCTTCAGCGGCTTGCGAACCGACTTCTTGGCACGCGGCGCCTTCGCCGGGCGGGTCGCCACGGCGTCGGCGCGCTTCGCAGCGGGTCGATTGCGCACGCGTCGTGCAGGAGTCGTGTCACCCTGCGGCTGTACCGCAGTGGGATCGTTCTCTTCAGCCAAGCTCGTCCTCCGGCGCCTCTGCGCCAAGGACGCTGGCTCGTCAGCACTCAGTGTTCGGGGCACGATGTGCGGGTTTCACCACGTGGACGACGAGCCGGTGAGGCAATCCCCGTGGAGTCCTACGGCGGGCTTCTCGCCTATGGACTCTCTGACGCTACCGGACGGTAACGAATCTGTCACGTTCGGGGCCTGGCAAACCCCTGGAGATCCGACGGTCAGACGCGGTCGTCGACGAGGAAGATGTGCGACGCGACCTCGATCGGCAGCTCGAGACCCTCGTCGTTGCCGTCCATCTGGACGAGCACGTAGCCCTCGCTGTAGCGGTAATCGCCGGACGCACCGGGCAGAACACCTGCGGACTTCAGCTGCTGCAGCAGCTCGGGGTCGACCTGCGCAGGCTCGGCGAGCCGGCGGACGGTGCCCGTGATGGGCTCGCCGGCCTCGTTGAGGCGGCGAACGAGACCCACGACGCCCTGCTCGAACTGGATCGCCGGCACATCGCCCAACTGGTCGAGTCCGGGGATCGGGTTGCCGTACGGGGATTCGGTGGGATGCCCGAGGAGCTCGATCAGCCGACGCTCGACCTGCTCGCTCATCACGTGCTCCCAGCGGCATGCCTCTTCGTGGACGTAGGCCCAGTCGAGCCCGATGACATCCGACAGCAGACGCTCGGCCAGCCGGTGCTTGCGCATGACGTCGACGGCCTTCTGGCGCCCCGCGTCGGTGAGCTCGAGCGTGCGGTCCTCCGACACGACGACCAGGCCGTCGCGCTCCATGCGGGCGACGGTCTGCGACACGGTCGGCCCCGAGTGGCCGAGACGCTCCGAGATGCGCGCGCGCAGCGGCTGGATGTTCTCCTCCTCGAGCTCGAGGATCGTGCGCAGATACATCTCGGTGGTGTCGATGAGATCGGTCATGCGTGTCCTCGCGCGAGAAAGAATCAGGTAAGGACACCCTATCCCGGGCACGGAGACACACGGCGCGGTCCGCCTCCGCGGCATCCCTAGAATCGAGCAATGGCTCATGTGACGCTGCCCCGCGAGATCCTGCCCTCCGACGGTCGATTCGGGTGCGGCCCGTCGAAGGTCCGCGCCGCGCAGCTCGACGCCCTCGACGGACCGGGTCGCGCACTGCTGGGGACGTCGCACCGCCAGGCGCCCGTCAAGTCCCTGGTCGGACAGGTGCGGATGCAGCTGAGCGACCTCTTCCGCGCGCCGAAGGGCTACGAGGTCATCCTCGGCAACGGCGGATCGACGGCGTTCTGGGATGCCGCGGCCTTCGGTCTCATCGAGAAGCGCAGTCAGCACCTGGTGTTCGGCGAGTTCGGCTCGAAGTTCGCCTCCGCTGCGAAGACGCCGTGGCTCGAGGCGCCGGACGTCCGCGAAGCGGCCGCCGGCACCAGCGCGCGCCCCGAGCCGCTCGAGGGCATCGACGTCTACGCGTGGCCGCACAACGAGACCTCGACCGGCGTCTCCGCCCCCGTCGCCCGCGTCGAGGGCGACGACGGCGCACTCACGGTCATCGACGCGACGAGCGCCGCGGGCGGCATCAACTTCCGCGCGAGCGAGGCTGACGTCTACTACTTCGCGCCTCAGAAGAACCTCGGCAGCGACGGCGGACTCTGGTTCGCACTCGTCTCTCCCGCCGCGATCGAGCGGATCGAGCGGATCGCGGCATCCGGCCGCTACATCCCCGAGTTCCTGAGCCTCAAGAACGCGCTCGACAACTCGCGTCTCAACCAGACCCTCAACACCCCCGCCCTCACGACCCTGTTCCTGCTCGACAAGCAGCTCGAGTGGATCACGGCGAACGGCGGACTGCAGTGGGCCGACGCGCGCACCCGCGAGTCCTCGCGCGCGCTGTACGAGTGGGCCGAGGCATCCCCCGTCGCCACGCCGTTCGTGGCCGACCCTGCCGACCGCTCCCCCGTCGTCGTGACGGTCGATTTCGACGAGTCGGTCGACGCGGCCGAGGTCGCCTCGAGCCTGCGCGCCAACGGGATCGTCGACACAGAGCCGTACCGCAAGCTCGGCCGCAACCAGCTGCGGGTCGCGACGTTCGTCTCGATCGAGCCCGAGGATGTGCGCCAGCTGATCCGCTGCATCGACTACACGGTCGAACGCCTGTAATCTCGGGCGGCGGAGGACAGATGGCAGGCAAGCCCCAGGCCCGCACGCTCGCACGGCGTGAAGAGGTGCTGCGCGCCGCGATGAGCGTCTTCGGCCAGCGCGGCTACAACAAGGGCGCCCTCGTCGAGGTCGCGGAGCGCGCCGGCATGACCCACGCCGGTGTGCTGCACCACTTCGGCAGCAAAGAGGCGCTCCTCGTCGCCGTGCTGAAGTATCGCGACGGCGAAGAGGCGGCGGGCGTCCCCGGCCGCGCGCAGACCGAGGGGCCGGCCTTCCTCGGGCATCTGCTCGACACCGTCACCGAGAACACCGACCGACCCGGCGTCGTGCAGACCTACACCGTGCTGTCGGCTGAGTCGGCCACCGACGGGCATCCGGCGCAGGAGTACTTCCGAGGACGCTTCGCCGGTCTCCGCGACAAGATCGCCGGCGTGCTCGCCGAGGTCACCGGCCGCGAGCCCGACGACGAGGACGTGCGGGACGACGCGTCCGCCCTGATCGCCGTCATGGACGGCCTGCAGGTGCAGTGGCTGCTGGATCCGGATGCCGTCGACATGCCGCGCATCGTCGAGAAGGTCATGGACGAACTCGTCGATCGCCTGACCACGCGCGCCGAGGCGCCGTCCTTCCCGAGACCGCGGGACTGAGCGGGACTACTCCTCCTCGTCGGAGAGGTCTTCGCCGGACGACGGCTGGTCGTCCTCGGACAGCTCGTCGTCCTCGGACAGCTCGTCGATGTCGACCCCGTCGACATCGCCCGCGTGGAGGATCGAGGAGCCGTCGCTGTCGAAGTCCGCCGCATCCACGTCGTCGATGTCGTCGTCATCATCGTCGTCCACGTCGGCGTCGTCGATGTCGGCGTCCTCGTCGTCGGCGAGTTCGGCCAGCGCCGCCTGGGCGGCGTGGTACTCGGCGAGTC
The DNA here is from genome assembly GCF_051860965.1 of Microbacterium sp. Classification (GTDB taxonomy): domain Bacteria; phylum Actinomycetota; class Actinomycetes; order Actinomycetales; family Microbacteriaceae; genus Microbacterium. The sequence continues at coordinate 160,693 of NZ_JBIMKU010000003.1, read as the reverse complement.
GCTCGGCCCACGGCACCCACTCCGGCGCGACCAGCGCGCCGTTGCCGGGCAGCAGCTCCATCTCGAGCACCGTGGGCTCCTCGCCCTCGACGCGCGCGACGCTGACGGTCCAGAACCAGCCCGGGTAGCCCGCGAGGCGGTTCTCGAACCGCAGCGACACGACGCCGTCGGCCTCGAGCCGGTACTCGGCAGGGGGTCCGACCGTCGAGGCCGGAGTGATCTCACGCAGCGCGGCGAGCGCCAGATCGTGCGCGCCGATCAGGGCGGGGTCGGGCTCAGGCTTCGAGGTCATCGGCGACCTTGCGCAGGACGGCCGCGACCTTCTTCGCGTCACCGCCGCGCGGGTAGTGGCCGCGACGCAGGTCGCCGCCGATGCCGTCGAGGAGCGTCACGAGGTCTTCGACGATGATCGCCATGTCGTCGGCGGGCTTGCGCGAGCGCTTGGACAGGCTCACGGGCGCTTCGAGCACGCGGACCGACAGCGCCTGGAGTCCGCGCTTGCCGTCGGCGACGCCGAACTCGAGGCGGGTGCCCTGCTTGGGTGCGGTCGTGCCCGCGGGCAGGGCGGTGGCGTGCAGGAAGACGTCCTGGCCGTCATCTGTGGTGATGAAGCCGAACCCCTTCTCCTCGTCGTAGAACCTGACCTTGCCGGTGGGCATTGCGAACCTCGCTGTAGAAACTGCGCCGCGGACGCGGCAGAACGGATGGCGGGGCGAACCCCTCCTCAAGCCTAGGGCAAGCGGCGACGGGGGTAGGCTGGGGCGGATGAGCACGCCCACTCCCGGCGACGATGTCGCGATCAGCCGAGTCGACCGCATCCTGTCGTTCATGTCGCTCGGGATGATCGTGGTGTCGGTCGTCTGCTTCTTCGCGATCATGATCGCCCGCCCCGCCGGAGTGACGGATTTCACGCAGGGCATCTGGCCGCTCGTGACGATCCTCCCGCTCCTCGCGCTGCCCCTCGCCTTCCTCCTCATCCTGGTGGTGCTCATCCGCGCCTTCATCCGTCGCGGCCGGGCGAACCGCGGGGGCTGAGTGATCTCGGGCGAGCGCGCGCTCGCGACATCGCTGTCGGACCTCGACGATGTCGCCCTGACCGCCACGCTCGTCGCACGCGGCGTCTCCCCCACTGCGGCGTGGCGCGACTTCTTCGACGCCGCCGCGGGATTGCTGGATGCCGCATCCCTGGACCGCATCCTCACCCGTCTTCCGCGCGCGACGTTGATGGCGTTGACGGATGCCACCGTATCCGGTGTCCCGTCCTCTCTCGCCCTGCTCGACGAGTCCGGTCGACCCTATGACGCCGTCGCGGCGCGCGTGTCGGCGCTCCGCACGGCGCACCCGGAGGCGTTCGAACCGGTCGAGGCGCCGCCCGCCCGCGCCATCGGCGGGGAGGCAGCCGCCGCGGAACGCGCGTTCACCTCGGCCGGAGCCCTCGCCGACATCCTGCTGGCGTGCCTCCACGCCCCCGTGCAGCGCACGGGCGCCGGAGCCGTGAGCGCCGCCGACCGGCGCCGGCTCATCGAGGCGGGCGCCGTCTCGTCCGCCGAGGAGCTCGACGACCTCCTCGCATCGGCGGCCGCCGCGGAGCTCGCGTCGCCCACCGCACGCGAATGGCTCGTGACGGCGGCGGGCGAGCTCTGGATGGAAGCGTCGACCCTCGACCGGTGGCGCACCGTCGTGGAGGGGTTCCTGCGCGCCGTGCCGGCGGGCCTGCGCACCCCCGACGGCGGGATCGCCGATCCCGGCACGTGGCAGAGCGCGTATCCGCTCGATCCCGAATGGCCCGAGCGATCGGCCCGCATCGCCCGCACCGCGGTGCGCTGGGGACTGCTCGGCGACGACGCCACCGAGCCCGCCTGGACGTCGCGCATCCGCCGCGGAGGCGAGCTCGACACTGCCGCGCTCGCGGAGCACCTGCCGGCCGAGATCGATCGCGTGTACCTGCAGGCCGACCTGACCGCGATCGCACCGGGGCCGCTCGCGCCCGCGCTCGAGCTGCGCCTGCGGTCGATCGCCCACCGGGAATCGCGCGCGCAGGCCTCGACCTACCGGTTCACGACCGAATCACTCGGCTCCGGGCTCACCGAGGGCGAGACCGCCGAGTCGATCCGCGGCTTCCTCTCGGCGCTGTCGCTGACGGGCATCCCGCAGCCCCTCGACTACCTGATCGAGAGCACGGCGGCGCGGCACGGACTCGTTCGGGTCGGGGCCGACGAGGCATCCGGTCGCACCCGCGTCGTCGCCGCCGACCGCGGCCTCCTCGACGCGATCGCCGTGGATCAGGCGCTGCGCCCGCTCGGACTCCTCCGCGACGGCGAGGACCTCGTCTCGCGCGTCGAGCGGGATGCCGTCTACTGGTCCCTCGTCGACGCGCGCTACCCCGTCGTGGCCATCGACGACGCGGGCGAGCCCGAGTCCCTCCACCGGCGCACGGGCCGTCACACGACGGACGAGGGCAGGAGCCCGCAGGAGCGGTACGCCGGACTCGTCGCGACCCTCCGCGCGAGCCTCGGCACCGACGGGGATGCCGCGTGGCTGGGCCGCGAGCTCGACCAGGCGGTCCGCAATCGCGCCGTGATCGTCGTCGTCGTCCGGCTGCCCGATGGCGTGGAGCGGACCTTCACGCTCGAGGCGTCGGGCCTGGGCGGCGGGCGCCTGCGCGGGCGCGACCGCGCTGCCGACATCGAGCGCACGCTGCCCGTCTCGAGCATCACGAGCGTCCGTCCCGCGTGACCCCTCGTTCACGGGGCTCACGTAGAATTGCACGTTATGGCTGACGGTCCCCTCATCGTGCAGAGCGACCGGACGGTGCTGCTCGAAGTGGCCCATCCGGATGCCGAGAACGCGCGCCACGAGCTCGCGATCTTCGCCGAGCTCGAACGTGCGCCCGAGCACATCCACACCTACCGCATCACGCGGCTCGGCCTGTGGAACGCCCGCGCGGCGGGGCACGACGCCGACGACATGCTCGCGACGCTCGACCGCTGGTCGCGGTTCCCGGTGCCCCCGTCGGTGTCGATCGACATCCGCGAGACGGTGGGCCGCTACGGCCGGCTCGTCATCGAGCGGACGCCGGTGGCGGATGACGGCTCGGGCGGCGAGCTGGTGCTCCGATCGACGGATGCCGCGGTGCTCGCGGAGATCTCGCGCAACAAGCGCATCCAGCCCCTGCTCATCGGCAAGCCGACCCCCGAGACGTTCCTCATCGACGCGTGGGCACGCGGCCACATCAAGCAGGAGCTGCTGAAGATCGGCTGGCCGGCCGAGGATCTCGCCGGCTACACCCCGGGGACGCCGCATCCCATCGCGCTCGAAGAGAGCAACTGGACGCTGCGCCCCTACCAGCGCCAGGCCGTGGACATCTTCACCGAGGGCGGCTCCGGCGTCGTCGTGCTCCCCTGCGGCGCGGGCAAGACGCTCGTCGGCGCGGCGGCCATGGCCGACACGAAGACCACGACCCTGATCCTCGTCACCAACACCGTCAGCGCGCGCCAGTGGCGCGACGAGCTCCTCAAGCGCACGACCCTCACCGCCGAGGAGATCGGGGAGTACTCGGGCCAGGTCAAAGAGGTCAAGCCCGTCACGATCGCGACCTACCAGATCCTCACGGCGAAGCGGAAGGGCGAGTACGCGCACCTCGCACTGCTCGACGCCCTCGACTGGGGACTCATCGTGTACGACGAGGTGCACCTGCTCCCGGCGCCCGTCTTCAAGCTCACCGCCGATCTGCAGGCCCGCCGCCGCCTCGGCCTCACCGCGACGCTCGTGCGCGAGGACGGCCGCGAAGGCGACGTCTTCAGCCTCATCGGGCCCAAGCGCTTCGACGCACCGTGGAAGGAGATCGAGGCCCAGGGCTTCATCTCGCCCGCCGTCTGCTACGAGGTGCGCGTCGATCTGCCCGCGGGCGACCGGCTCGAGTACGCCGCCGCCGCCGACGACGAGCGCTACCGCCTCGCGGCGACGGCGCACGCCAAGATCAGCGTCGTCCGCCGTCTCGTCGAACGCCACAAGGGCGAGCGCATCCTCGTCATCGGGCAGTACCTCGATCAGATCGACATCCTCGCCGAGGCGCTCGACGCACCCAAGATCACGGGCGCGACACCGATCGACGAGCGCGAGGAGCTGTACCAGGCGTTCCGCGAAGGGTCGATCGAGCTGCTCATCGTGTCGAAGGTCGCGAACTTCTCCATCGACCTGCCCGAGGCATCCGTCGCGATCCAGGTCTCGGGATCGTTCGGCTCGCGGCAGGAGGAAGCCCAGCGCCTCGGGCGCCTGCTGCGCCCCAAGGAGTCCGGCAACACCGCGAGCTTCTACACGCTCATCGCCCGCGACACGGTCGACCAGGACTTCGCGCAGAACCGCCAGCGGTTCCTCGCCGAGCAGGGCTACAGCTACACGATCCTGGACGCCGACGGCATCGCAGCCTGAGCTTCGACCGGCGCCACGGGTGCCGTGAGACGCAGGGTCCGCGGCATCCCGGACCGCCGCATCATGACCTCGACGAGGGCGACGTACGCTGCGACCATCACCGTCGACACGACGAAGCTCAGGATGCCGGGCGACGTCGCGTTGACGTCGCTGAGCCCGGCGAGCGCGAGCAGGAACGCCAGCAGGTTGTTGACGACGTGGATCGAGATCGCCGCCTCGAGTCCCCCCGTGCGCCAGGTGAGCCATCCCGCCGCGACCGCGAAGACGCCGACGCTGACCTGACCGAGCGGGTCGTAGAGGTGGCCGAGCACGAAGAGCGGCACCGGCAGCAGGATCGCGAAGGCGGGATGCCGCAGCCACCGCCCGATCATCTGCATGAGATAGCCGCGGAAGACGTACTCCTCGGCCGCCGCCTGGAACGGCACGACCAGCAGGAGCACGGCGAGGCTCGCCCAGAGCAGGGTGTTGTCGCCGGGCTGCAGGACGTCGCCGACCGGCTCATCCGACGGCAGAAGGTAGGACAGCGCCGTGACGACCCCGGCGACGACGACGGCCGCCGCGGCGCAGAGCAGCATCCATCGCCATCTCAGGCGACCGAACGCCGACGAGACCAGGCCCACCCGGCGGCCGTTGATGATGAGGGACGCGAGCACGTACGACGGCAGAATGAGCGCGATCGAGCCGAGCAGGATCGCCAGCAGGAGCGGATCGGCGAGGTCGAACGCGACTCCCTCGCTGATCGACAGCAGCCGCGGAACGATCGTCGGATCGGCGAGGGACAGCACGAGGATCGCGATGAGGATCACGACGGTGAAGGCGACGTAGAAGGCGACGCCCAGCAGTCCCACGACCAGCGGCGTCCACCATCCCGGGCGCTGTCGGGCGAACACGAGGCGGTGGAAGGCGAGACCGGCGGCGTAGGCGTCGGACGGAGGCGTCATGCTCCTATCCTGCCCGGCCCACGCGTCCATGAAACGGCTTTCCGGGCGATATCCAGACAGGGCATGGCATCCATCGCCATAATGAACCCATGACCGCACCGCGCATCCTCGTTGTCGATGACGAGCCGAACATCCGCGACCTGCTCATCACGAGCCTCCGATTCGCGGGATTCCAGGTCAAAGCCGTCTCGAACGGCGCACAGACGATCTCGGCTGTCCTGGAGGAGGAGCCCGACCTCATCATCCTCGACGTCATGCTCCCCGACATGAACGGCTTCAGCGTCACGAAGCGCCTCCGCGGCGCCGGATACACGGCGCCGATCCTGTTCCTCACGGCGAAGGACGAGACCGAGGACAAGATCGCCGGTCTCAACGCGGGCGGCGACGACTACGTCACGAAGCCGTTCAGCCTCGACGAGATCGTCGCGCGCATCCAGGCGATCCTGCGTCGCACGATGCAGGCCGACGAGGAGTCCGTCATCCGCGCGGGCGAGATCACGATGGACCAGGACACCCACGACGTCGTCGTCGGCGACGCATCCATCGACCTCAGCCCCACCGAGTTCAAGCTGCTCCGCTACCTCATGCTCAACCCCAACCGCGTGCTGTCGAAGGCGCAGATCCTCGACCACGTGTGGGAGTACGACTTCAACGGCGATGCGGGCATCGTCGAGAGCTACATCTCTTACCTGCGGCGCAAGATCGATCCGCACTCGACGGAGCCGCTCATCCAGACCAAGCGCGGCTTCGGCTACATGCTGAAGGCGGGCAAGACGGCCTGAGCCGTTCGATGACACCGTGACCGACAAGACCGACGCCGTCACCCGGTGGTGGCGCAGCATCAGTCTGCGCGCCAAGGTCACCGGCGCCTCGGTCGCCGTGCTCGCGATCGGTCTGCTCGCCGCCGGCATCGGCACGACGATGTTCCTGCGCGGCGCCCTGCTCGCCAACCTCGACACCCAGCTCGTCCAGCTCGCGCAGACCGACGTGGCGCACTCGCTGATGACCTTCGACATCGGCCCCGACGGCGACCTCATCGTGGATGACGCCGACAACGCGCCGCCCGCCGACTACGCCGTCGCCGTCTACAGTCCCATCGACGGCCGCTTCCTCGGCTCCGCGGGCGGAACGGGCCCATCCGAGCCGGACTTCCCCCCGACCCTCACCCTCCTCGAGGCGAAGCAGAAGGAGCTCGAGCCGGTCGCGCTCGCATCGATGGACGGCGACAGCGAGTTCCGCGCCGCTGTCTCGGTCCAGCCGTACGAGAACACGGCGTACCCGCAGCTCGTCGCGCTCCCCGTCACCGGTGTGAATCGCGCCGTGGCGACCTCGCTCGGCATCTACAGCATCATCGCGGTCTTCGCGATCGTCTTCGGCGCGGTGCTGACGCGCCTGCTCGTGACGTTCGCCTTCCGCAGCCTCGGGCAGGTCGAGTCCACGGCCATGGCGATCGCCTCGGGCGACTTCGGCCAGCGCATGACCGACATCGAGCCCACCACGACCGAGGTCGGGCGGCTCAAGACCGCGATCAACGCGATGCTCGGGCGCGTCGACACCGCCATCTCGCAGCGGGATGCCACGGTGCGCCAGATGCGCCGGTTCATCGGCGACGCGAGCCACGAGCTGCGCACGCCGCTCGTCACCGTGCGGGGCTACGCCGAGCTCTACCGGATGGGCGCGATCCGCGGGGACGAGGACATCGCCCAGGCGATGGATCGCATCGAGAGCGAAGCCAAGCGCATGGGCGTGCTCGTGGAGGATCTGCTCGCCCTCGCCCGGCTCGATGAGAGACGGGATGTCGTCATCACGCCCGTGGATCTGCGTCCCGTCGCACGGGATGCCGCGCTGGACGTGCGGGCGACCTCGCCCCTGCGGCCGGTCACCGTCGTCGACACGACAGCGGACGAACCGCGCGACCCCTCGCCCGCGCAGGCGCCCGACACCGAGAGCGCGAAGCGTCCGAACACCTCCGCGATCGCGCGCGCCGGGGCATCCCTCTCGCTCCTGCGACGCAAGCCGAAGCCGGTGCCCGCCACGTCGGCGACCGGGATGGGCGAGCCCTCGGTGCAGCAGATGCATCTGGCGTCGGAGCCGTCGAAGCCCTCGAGCGCCCCGGCGCCGATCGTCTTGGGCGACGAGAACCGGATCCGGCAGGTCGTGACGAACCTGCTGGGCAATGCACGGAGGTTCACGGGCGACGACTCGCCGATCGAGCTGCGCGTCGGCATCGACACGGCGATGGCGATGGGATGGATCGAGATCGTCGATCACGGCGAGGGCATCCCCGATCAGATCAAGGACAAGATCTTCCAGCGCTTCTGGCGCGCCGACACCTCGCGCACGCGCGAGACGGGCGGCACGGGCCTGGGCCTGTCGATCGTCGCGTCGATCGTCGAGGCGCTGCACGGCACGGTCTCGGTCGCCGACACCCCGGGCGGCGGGGCGACGTTCCGCGTCTCGCTTCCGCTCGCGGAGCCGCGGGATGCCTCGGAGCACCTCCACCTCGAGACCCAGCCGCTGCGACGACTGACGGATCTTACCGACTAGCACCTCCTCCCCAGCGGCGGCCCGGTGTGCTGTCCTCCACAGGCGCGCAGACGGCTCGGGATGCCACATCCCCGGATCTTTAGCGTGGACCCACACAGTCCGAGCAAGGAGCTTCCATGGCCGTCTTCTCCGTCGATTCCGACGCCGTCCTCTCATCCACCGCCCTCGTGCGCGGCACGATCGATCGTCTGCAGGGCGAGGTGAACGCTCTGCTCAGTCAGCTCACGGGCCTGCAGTCCTCGTGGACGGGTGCCGCGGCGACGGCGTTCCAGTCCTCCGTCGAGCAGTGGCGTGCGACCCAGCGCACGGTGGAGGAGAGCCTCGCCGGCATCAACGCGGCGCTGTCGCTCGCGGGGCGCCAGTACGCCGAGGCCGAGCAGGCCACGATGGGCCTGTTCCGGTAGCGGCGCACGACGAATGCCCCGGCCGATCGGCCGGGGCATTCGTGTGACTGCTGTCAGAGGGCGGGACTCAGAAGTCCATGCCACCCGTCGGGTCGCCCGCCGGAGCGGCGGCCTTCTCGGGCTTGTCGGCGACGACGGCCTCGGTCGTGAGGAACAGGCCCGCGATCGACGCAGCGTTCTGCAGCGCCGAACGGGTGACCTTCACCGGGTCGTTGATGCCGGCGGCCAGCATGTCGACGTACTCGCCGGTCGCGGCGTTGAGGCCCTGACCCGAGGGGAGCTCGGAGACCTTGTTGGCGACCACGCCGGGCTCGAGACCCGCGTTGAGGGCGATCTGCTTGAGCGGCGCCTCGATCGCGACGCGCACGATGTTCGCACCGGTCGCCTCGTCACCCGAGAGCTCGAGACCAGCGAACGCCTTCTTGCCGGCCTGGATGAGCGCGACGCCACCACCGGCGACGATGCCCTCTTCGACGGCGGCCTTCGCGTTGCGGACGGCGTCCTCGATGCGGTGCTTGCGCTCCTTGAGCTCGACCTCGGTCGCGGCTCCGGCCTTGATGACGGCGACGCCACCGGCGAGCTTCGCGAGGCGCTCCTGGAGCTTCTCGCGGTCGTAGTCGCTGTCGGTGTTGTCGATCTCGCGGCGGATCTGCGTGACGCGACCCTCGATCTGGTCCGCCTCACCGGCGCCCTCGACGATCGTGGTCTCGTCCTTGGTGACGATGACCTTGCGGGCACGGCCGAGCAGGTCGAGCGTCGCGTTCTCGAGCTTGAGGCCCACCTCTTCGGTGATGACCTGGCCACCCGTGAGGATCGCGATGTCCTGCAGCTGCGCCTTGCGGCGGTCGCCGAAGCCGGGGGCCTTGACGGCGACCGACTTGAAGATGCCGCGGATCTTGTTGAGCACGAGAGTCGCGAGCGCCTCGCCCTCGACGTCCTCGGCGATGATGACGAGCTCCTTGCCGTCCTGGATCACCTTGTCGACGATCGGCAGAAGATCCTTGATGTTCGAGATCTTCTGGTTCGCGATGAGGATGTACGGGTCTTCGAAGACCGCTTCCTGACGCTCGGGGTCGGTGACGAAGTACGGGTTGATGAAGCCCTTGTCGAAGCGCATGCCCTCGGTGAGCTCGAGCTCGGTGCCGAACGTCTGCGACTCCTCGACGGTGACGACGCCTTCCTTGCCGACCTTGTCGATCGCCTCGGCGATGAGCTCGCCGATCTCGGTGTCGCCGGCGGAGATGGATGCCGTGGCCGCGATCTCCTCCTTGGTCTCGACCTCCTTGGCATCCTCGAGCAGCTGCGCCGTGATGGCTGCGACGGCCTTCTCGATGCCCTTCTTGAGCGAGATGGGGTCGGCGCCGGCCGCGACGTTGCGCAGGCCCTCGCGCACGAGCGCCTGAGCGAGCACGGTCGCGGTCGTCGTGCCGTCACCGGCGACGTCGTCGGTCTTCTTGGCGACCTCCTTGACGAGTTCCGCGCCGATCTTCTCGAACGGGTCGTCGAGCTCGATCTCCTTGGCGATCGACACGCCGTCGTTCGTGATCGTGGGGGCGCCCCACTTCTTCTCGAGAACGACGTTGCGACCGCGCGGGCCAAGCGTCACCTTGACGGCGTCGGCCAGGATGTTGAGGCCGCGCTCGAGACCGCGGCGGGCCTCCTCATCGAAAGCGATGATCTTTGCCATGTGTGTTTCGTCCTCCCAGGACGGGGCTTATGGATTAGCACTCAACGAACCGGAGTGCTAATCCATTCTGGCACTCGCCCTATGCGAGTGCAAGCCGCCGGGAGCACGAAAGAGGGATGCCTCGCGGCATCCCTCGTCGTGTCGGCGTCGCGATCCGTCAGACGACGCGCACCGCTTCCGCCTGCGGACCCTTCTGGCCGGCGCCGACCGTGAACTCGACGGTCTGCCCCTCCTCGAGGACCCGGAAGCCGCTCATGTCGATGTTGGAGTAGTGGACGAACACGTCCTGACCGTCCGAGACGGTGATGAAGCCGAAGCCCTTCTCGGCGTTGAACCACTTGACGGTGCCCTGAGTCATGCGAAGTCTCCTGTATTGCCGTGTGACAACGCCATCGTATGCACGCCGGAATCACCGGAACCGGCTGCGGGGCGGATGTTGACACGCGCGCATCGAAGTTTTTACGGGCCGGAAACACGCGGCCCGGCGCCGGTCAGGGCGTCGCGGAGGGCGCGGGCGGATTGGCCGTGCGATCGAGTCCGATCACGATCGTGAGCTGCCTCGTCGCGGGGTCGGCGGGCTGGTACGCCTCGCTCTGCTCGACCTTCGCGCCGCCGATCACGCCCGCGAGGCCGAGAGCGGCCGCTTCGTCTTCGGGGGCGAGGTAGTAGACGGTCGTCTCGGGGAAGTCCTGGGATCCGGCTCCGCCCGCGAGGACGGTGCCGATGGGCCAGCCGGCGCCGAGAACGACGTCCTCCATCTGCGTCGCGAGGCCCTCTTCGGGTGTCGCGTTGAGGATCAGCACACTCGTCGTCGTGTCGACGACCGGGGTGACCACCGGCGTCGGAGTGGGGGTCGGCGTCGGCGTCGGGAACAGGTCGATACGGCCCGAGACGAGCAGTGTGCCGAAGATGCCCGCTGCGATCAGGACGATCGTGGCGAGCGCCGCCCACAGGAAGACGACACCCCCGCGCATGCGGGGATTCTCGGCGCGATGTGCGCCGACGCGCCCTGCATCGGCCGGAAGATCATCGAAGCGATCCCGCGGGAAGGTCGTTTTCGGCACCTGACGATGCTACCGTCCGGTCGCGGAAACACGTGCCTCACGCAGGCGGCGCAGGCGCTTGACGAGCATGGGATCGTGCTCCTGCGCCTCGGTCGTCTCGATGAGCCGGCCGAGGAGCTGGTAGTAGCGCGCCGGCGACATCCCGAGGTCGTCGCGGATCGCCTCCTCCTTGGCTCCGACGTGCCGACGCCACTCCGCCTCGAAGGCCAGGATGGCGAGGTCGCGGTCGGTGAGGGGCACAGCCTCACGCTAGCCGGGGAACGCCGCAGCTCCCGCGCGCCACTCCAGGGAGGCGCCGAGCGGATCGACGTCGGCGAGCGGATCGCCGTCGCGCGACAGCGCGAAGCCGGCGCCGTGGACGCCCGGCGGGTCGATCGAGATCCACACCAGATCGCGGTCGCGCAGCATCCCGAGCAGTCGTTCCCGCGCGATCCGCGGGATGTGCGGCAGCACGCCGGGGGTCGTCACCACGAGCGTCACTCCGTCGGGCGCCGCCGCGATCGCGGCGTCGAGCACGGCGGCGTCGGCGGCGTCGCCGCGCCACATCCTCGGCGGATCCGCCGTCGCGACATCGAGCGCCGCTTCGATGCGGTCCTGCCGTCCGGGCTCGCCCGGCCACACGAGCGTCGTGAGGAATCGCCGATCGGCGGGGTCTGCGGCGTCGAGCGGAGCGAGATCGATCCCGCCGCGCCAGAGGACGTCGGGAAGCCGCAGCGGCGGAGCGCCCGTCACGGCGCACGAGAGGACCACGGGCGACTCCCCCGCCGGCGGGTCGAGTGCGACCGAGACATCGCCGCGATAGCGGTACGAGTACCGATCGGGGTAGAGGCACAGCCCCGCGCTCGCGCCGATCTCGAGCAGCGCGAGCGGTCCGCCGACGGTCGCGAGCGCGGGCAGCAGCACGGCGCAGCGCTGCGGCTCGTTCGTCTGGAGGCTGCGACGGGATGCCTCGGCCACGACCGGGTCGGCGTGGCGCAGCATCCATTCCCGCCACGACGCGAACCCCGTCTCGGCACAGCCGAGCAGCCGTGCGACGGCGAACACGAGCGGCGGCTGGCGGTGCGTCGCGGGAATGCGCGCCAGCAGCGCGAGCAGCGCGTCGTCGGATGCCGCACCTGCGGCCCAATCCTCGTACAGCGCGGAACGGCCCGGAGCCTCGTCCGCCGCGAAACGGGCGTAGCGCTCCCGTGCGGCGTCGATCTCGGAGGTCACATCCCCATCCTCCCGCAGTGCGGTTGAATGGATGCATGACCTACGCAGTCGAGAAATCCGACGACGAATGGCGTGCCGAGCTCACGCCCGAGCAGTATGCCGTCCTGCGGCAGGCGGGAACCGAGCGCGCGTGGACGGGTGAGCTGCTCGACGAGAGTCGCGCCGGCCTCTACACGTGTGCCGCGTGCGGCGCCGAACTCTTCAAGAGCGGCACGAAGTTCGACTCGCACTGCGGCTGGCCGAGCTTCTACGAGTCGATCCGTCCCGACGCGGTCGAGCTCCTCGACGACTCGAGCCACGGCATGGTGCGCACCGAGGTGCGGTGCGCGAACTGCGGCTCGCACCTCGGCCACGTCTTCCCCGACGGCTTCGGCACTCCCACGGGCGACCGCTACTGCATGAACTCGCTGTCGCTGGAGTTCAGCCCGGAGTCATGAGCGGCGCACTCGAGGCCGTCCGCGATCGTCGGTCGTGGTCGAAGGTCACCGACGAGGCACCGACCCGCGCCGAGCTGCTCACGCTCGTCTCCGCAGCGGGCCGCGTCGCCGACCACTCGTCGCTGCGCCCGTGGCGCCTCATCGAGCTGCGCGGGGACGACCGCGAGCGCCTCGGCGCCGCGATCGCGAAGGCCGAGGGCGAGACGAAGCCCTCGAGCAAGCCTCTGCGCGCTCCGCTGCTGATCGCGGTCGTGGCCTCCTACAAGAAGAGCAAGGTCCCGCGGTGGGAGCAGGAGGCCGTCGCCTCGGGCGTCGCCCATGTGCTGAGCCTCCTCCTCGACGACGCCGGATGGGGCGTCTTCTGGCGGACCGGGGCCTACACCCGTTCGAAGCCCGTCGCGAAGGCGCACGGCCTCGGCAAGGATGAAGAGCTCCTCGGCTGGCTGTACGTCGGCGGCAAGCCGGAGCGCACGCGGCCGAGCCGACGCCGAGCCGTGGATGCGAAGCACCACGTCTCGCGACTGCCCCGCAAGAAGAAGGCCTAGCGGCTGATCCTGCGCCACGGCGCGGCAGCGACGATCACGCCGACCAGCGCCACGCTGGCCATGAGCGACTCCTGCAGGATGCCCGGGCCCGCGCTGGACGGCCAGATCGCGTCCAGCACCACCGAGGTGAGGAGCTGCCCGACCACGGATCCCAGACCGAACAGCAGCACTCCCGTGTAGGCGACCAGGGCAGCCGACAGGAAGATGTAGACGACGCCGATCGCGCCGCCGAGGTACAGCCAGAGGTCGCTCGGGTACGACGCCGGCCCGCCGACGACGCCCACGTGGACGAGCGCCGCCGCGACGAGGAGCACCGATCCTCCCGCGAAATTGACGAGGGTCGCCGTGAGCGGTGTCCCCACCCGCTGCCGCAGTCGCCCGTTCGTCGCCTGCTGCCACGCGATCCCGACGCCCGCGAAGAACGGCAGCAGCAGCATCCACAGCGGGATGCCGCGCACCCCGTCCCCGACGAGCGACAGCGCGACGGCGCCGAGCGCGAGAGCCCCGCCGATCAGGCGCGGCACGGTCACGGCGACCACACCCGCCGGCCCGTAGCCGAGCCGGTCCAGCAGCAGACCCGACAGCGACTGCCCCGCGACGATGCCGACCGTGAAGAGCGAGACGCCGATCACCCCGACCGCGAGGCCCTGCGTCGCGACGGTGAAGGCGCCCGCGGCGCCGCCCGCCAGCATCCACCACGGGATCGCTCGCCGGCGGATGCCGCCGACGAGTGTGCGCACCCCGCGACGACCCACCGGGAGCAGCAGCGACAGCACCACGAGGATCACGAAGCCCGAGCCGAACGAGATCGCCGCGGCGACGAAGCCGTCGCCCAGAGCCGTGCCGAGCGAGCCGTTGACGCGCGCCTGCGCGGCCGTGAGCACACCCACGAGCACGGCGCCCGACAGCGCGAGCGACGCGGGCAGACGCGCGCGATCGCGGGAGTCTGCGGTCACGAGCCGGCTGCGGGACTTGAACCCGCAACCCCCTGTTTACAAGACAGGTGCGCTGCCAATTGCGCCAAGCCGGCGAAGTGCCCAGTCTACCGACTGGGCGGCGGACTCACGGCGTCGCGTGACCGCCTACGGTGTCGCGGTGGGCGTCGGCGAGGCCGAGGCCTCCTTGTAGTACGCGTCGCTCGCGATCGTGAGCACGAACTGCGCGAACTCCTTCGGGTCGTCGAGGGCGCCGACGTACGGCATCCCGTTCACAAGCACCATCGGCGCGCCCGTCAGCACGACGTCGTCCGTGTCGGGGATGCTCTTGAGCGCCCGCTCGGTCGCGCCCTTCGCCCACGTCGCGAAGTCCTCGTCCTCGATGCAGGCGCGCACGACCTTGGGCGAGGTCGCCCCCGCGGCCTGGGCGATGTCGGCGAGCTCGGTGTCGCTGTAGCCGTCCGAGTCGACGTCGGGCTGCTTGGCGAGCACCGCGTCGTTGAAGGCCCAGAAGGCGTCGGGCGCATGCGTGCCCACGCACGCGGCGGCGCTCGCGGCGCGGAGGGAGTACTTGGTGCCGTTCGACTTCGCCGTCAGCATCGCGACCGGATAGTAGGTGAGCGTCGCGGCGCCCTCGGTGACCCACTTCGACAGCTGTGTCGAGTTGGCGACCTGGAACTCGCCGGAGCCGGCCGACAGGTAGTCGACGTAGACGCGGATGTCGACCGACGGCTGCGCCGTCGGCGTCGGGCTGGCCTCGGGATCGGCGGTCGGCGTCGGAGTCGGGGTCGCGGGGATCTCCTGCGCTTCGGTCGCGCCGGCGACGGTGACGACGAAGCCGTCGTCCGTCGCGTTCGCCGGCTCGAGCATCGGCTTCGAGGCCGCCGACGAGACGGCCCACGTCACCCCTACCGCGGTGATCGCGACGACGGCGACGATGGATGCCGCGATCGTCGCCGTGCGGATGCGATGCGTGCGCTTCTGCTGCGCCTGCACCTGCAGCGCCTTCTCGCGCACCGCGTCGCGGCGCTCGCTCGGGGCGTTCGAAGACTCGTCGCTCGACATGGAACCTCTCGGGAAGACGCGGGCCGGATTCGGCGGGCCGAACCTCGCACGCCGGACTGACGCGATTCGCACGAGGGGACCGTGGACGATGCTAGCCAGACACCCTGGGAAATGCCCAGACGACGACCGGATGCCGGCCGGGTGCCGTACAGGTCATCCGTGTCATACTGAGTCCTACGCCCAAGGAAGGGCTGCGGGACACACCCCGCTCATCCATCACTACGGATCGTCCGGCACGTACCTGCCGGTGAAGGAGAAGAAAACATGGCGTCCGTCACGTTCGACAACGCAACCCGCCTGTACCCCGGGGGCACGCGCCCCGCGGTGGACAAGCTCAACCTCGAGGTCGCCGACGGCGAGTTCCTCGTCCTGGTCGGTCCGTCCGGCTGTGGAAAGTCCACGTCGCTGCGCATGCTGGCCGGCCTCGAAGAGGTCAACTCGGGCCGCATCCTCATCGGCGACCGCGACGTCACCGACGTTCCGCCGAAGGACCGCGACATCGCGATGGTGTTCCAGAACTACGCGCTGTACCCCCACATGACGGTCGCCGAGAACATGGGCTTCGCGCTCAAGATCGCCGGCGTCGGCAAGGACGAGCGCGCCGCCCGCGTGCTCGAGGCCGCGAAGCTGCTCGACCTCGAGGAGTACCTCACGCGCAAGCCGAAGGCGCTCTCGGGTGGTCAGCGTCAGCGCGTCGCGATGGGTCGCGCCATCGTCCGTCAGCCGCAGGTGTTCCTCATGGACGAGCCGCTGTCGAACCTCGACGCCAAGCTCCGCGTCCAGACCCGCACGCAGATCGCGTCGCTGCAGCGCCGCCTCGGCGTCACGACCGTCTACGTCACGCACGACCAGACCGAGGCCCTCACCATGGGCGACCGCATCGCGGTGCTCAAGGACGGCCTGCTCCAGCAGGTCGGCACGCCCCGCGACCTGTACGAGAAGCCGAACAACGTGTTCGTCGCCGGCTTCATCGGCTCGCCCGCGATGAACCTGTTCCCGTCCGACCTCGCCGAGGGCGGCGTCCGGTTCGGATCCGAGGTCGTGCCGCTCGACCGCGACACGGTCGGCCGCGCGAACGGCAGCCAGGTCACGATCGGCGTCCGTCCCGAGGACATCGAGGTCGGCCCGGCCGACGGCAAGGGCCTCTCGGTCGTCGTCGACCTGGTCGAGGAGCTCGGCGCCGACGGCTACCTGTACGGCCACACCGACATCGCCGGCAAGCGCGCCGACATCGTCGCGCGCGTCGACGGCCGCCGCCACCCGAACGCGGGCGAGACGGTCACCCTGGCGGCCAAGCCGGGTCACGTGCACGCCTTCGACATCGAGTCGGGCGAGCGCCTCAACGACAAGCCGGTCGTCTCGGCCTGACGTTCCACCTCGCGAGGGCGCGGGCAGGCTCACCGCCTCCCGCGCCCTCGCGCTTTCCCCGGGAGGACCCGTGCCCGACGCACTCAGCATCACCGCGAGCGCGGTCGACCCCGCCCTTCTCTCACTCCCCTGGTCGACACCGCTCGGGGAGTGGCCGTCGAGCGCCATCGTCTCGCTGCCGAAGGGACTCTCCCGTCACCTCGTGCGCTTCTCGAGCCTCTCCGGTCGCGTCGTGGCCATCAAGGAGACCACCGAGGAGATGGCCCGGCGAGAGTACGACATGCTCGGCAACCTCGCCCGTCTCGATGCGCCGTGCGTCGAGCGCGTCGCCGTGATCGCGAAGAGGACGGACGCCGCGGGCGACCCGCTCCCCGCGGCCCTCGTGACGGCGCACTTGAAGTTCTCCCTCCCCTATCGCGCCCTGTTCACGCAGGTGCTGCGCCCCGACACCGCGACGCGCCTCGTGGACGCTCTCGCCGCCCTGCTCGTGCGCCTGCACAACGTCGGCTTCTTCTGGGGAGACGTCTCGCTCTCGAACACCCTCTTCCGGCGCGATGCGGGCGCCTTCGCGGCCTATCTCGTCGACGCCGAGACCGGCGAGCTGCACGAGGCCGGACTCACGCGCGGCCAGCGCGAGCACGACATCGACGTCGCCCGCACGAACATCGCCGGCGAGATCATGGACCTCGAAGCCGGCGGACGCCTCGAGGGCGGGGTGGATGCCGTGGCCATCGCCGACGGCATCGTGTCGTCGTATCACTCGCTGTGGGAGGCCCTCACCGAGGCCGAGACCTTCAAGACCTCCGAGTCCTGGCGCATCACCGAACGCGTGCGGCACCTCAACGACCTCGGCTTCGACATCGGCGAGATGTCGATCGAGCAGGCGCCCGACGGCACGAAGGTGTCGATCCAGCCCAAGGTCGTCGACGCGGGGCACCATCAGCGCCGGCTCATCCGCCTCACGGGGCTCGACGTGGAGGAGAACCAGGCGCGACGCCTGCTCAACGACATGGACGAGTTCCGGGCGCGCGTCTCACGCCTCGACGACGAGGAGATGGTCGCCCACGAGTGGCTCACGCGCGTGTTCGAGCCCGTCGTCCGCGCGATCCCCTGGGACCTGCGCGCCAAGCTCGAGCCCGCCGAGGTGTTCCACCAGGTGCTCGAGCACCGCTGGTACATGTCGCAGGCGCAGGGGAAGTCGGCGCCCCTCGCCGAGGTGCTCTCGAGCTACATCGACACCGTCCTGCGCCACCGCCGCGACGAGGCGACGGTGATGGGACCGCCGACGGAGACGATGGCGCTTCCCGTCATCACGTCCGACATCCCCCTGCCGACCGCCGAAGAGGACGAGGTCGACTGGCGCGACCTGGTCTGAGGAGCCGGGCTCAGTAGCCGACGGTGAAGCGCTCGCGCGAGTGCTTCGGCTCCTCGATCTCGTCGACGACCGCGACCGCGAGGTCCGGTCCCGAGATGTAGGACTCACCCGCGGCATCCGTCACCAGGACGTCGCCACCGTCGCGGTACGATCCGGTGCGCTCGCCGGGGGCCCACACGCCGAAGCCGCCTGCGGGGTGCACGTAGAACCAGTCCCGCGACGCGGGACCGCTCTGCAGATCCTCGAGGATGCCGATCGCCTCGAGGGCCTCGGGCTTGTACTCCTCCGTGAACGAGGGCTGATCGACGAGTCGCTCGCCACCGGGGGCGACGAGGCTGCCGCCCGCCCCGCCGATGACGCCGACGCGCACGTTCTCGGGGAGCGCCGCGACGAGCTCTGCGACGTTCGTGCGCACCTGACCGAGCATGTCGCCGCGCGCCGGGACGGTCGAGACGACGACATCCACTCCCTGCAGCTCGGCGACCAGGCCCGGGACGTCCAGCAGCGTTCCCTCGACGTAGGTGGCGCCCTCGACGCGCTCGGCCGGGACGTTGCGGGCGACCGACACGACCGTGTGACCGCGGCTCACCGCCTCGGCGACGATGTTGCTGCCGGCGTAGCCGGTTCCTCCGATGACGGCGATGCGTGCCATGACGTCAGTTCCTTTCAGACGGGTCCCCGTCGTGCAAGCGACCTGCGGGCGGATTCATTCCTCCGCATACGGATTCAGTGGGCCGCCCGGAGGGTGGACACCTGGTACAGCGCGACCGATGCCGCGATCCCGGCGTTGAGCGACTCGGCGCCCGTGATCGGGATCGAGACGATCTGGTCGCACGTCTCGGTGACGAGGCGCGAGAGGCCCTTGCCCTCGGAGCCGACGACGATCACGACGGGACGGTCGGCGAGCTCGAGCTGCGGCAGCGAGACGTCGCCGTCGCCGGCGAGGCCCAGGATGAAGACGCCCTGCTTCTTGAACTCCTTCAGCATCGCGGTGAGGTTCGCCGCGATCGCGACGGGGACGCGTGCGGCCGCGCCCGCGCTCGTCTTCCACGCGGCGCTGTTGACCGATGCCGAGCGGCGCTGCGGGAGGATGACGGCCTGTCCGCCGAACGCCGCCGTCGAGCGGAGGATCGCGCCGAGGTTGCGCGGATCGGTGATGCCGTCGAGCGCGACGAACAGCGGCACCTGCCCCTGGTCGATGACCTGTTCGAGGAGGTCCTGCGGGTGCGCGTACTCGTACGGCGGCACCTTCAGCGCGACGCCCTGGTGGACGCCGTCGAAGCCGGCCATGCGGTCGAGCTCGGGCCGGGTGACCTCGAGGACGGGGATCTCGCGATGCGTCGCGATCGAGAGCATCTCCTTCACCCGATCGTCCATCTCGACGCGCTGCGCGATGTAGAACGCGGTGGCGGGGATCTTCGCCCGCAGCGCCTCGAGCACCGAGTTGCGGCCCGTGACCGTCTCGGTGTCGTCGTCCTTCTTGACGGCGCGGCTCGAGCGCTGGCCGGACGAGCCGCCCGGCTTGCCCTTGCCCCCGGCTGCCGCGTAGCGCTCGGCAGCGGCCTTGCGCTTGCCGGCGGGGTGCCACGCACGGTCCTCGGCCTTGGGTGTCGGCCCGCGCCCCTCGAGGGAGCGCTTGTTCTTGCCGCCCGAGCCCTTCGTGGGGCCTTTTCCGCCCTTTGCGGCGCCTGGGCGCCCCGGCTTACCGGCCATCAGATCCTCTGTTCTTTCGTCGATCGGTCGTCGAGCGACCAGTGAGTTCCGTCCGGAGTGTCCTCCAGAGCGATTCCCGCTGCGGCGATCGCGTCTCTCACGCGATCCGCGGCGGTCCAGTCCTTCGTCGCCCGCGCCTCGGCGCGCTGGGCGATCATCGTCGTCACGAGCGCGTCGAGGGCGGATGCCTCTGCCGAGGCATCCATCGTCCGCCACTGAGGATCCTGCGGATTGAGTCCGAGGATCCCGACCATGCGTCCGACGGCGATCGACGCGCGCGCGGCGGCGTCGCGATCGCCAGCGTCGAGCGCCGCGTTGCCGGCGCGCATCGTCTCGTGCACGACCGCGAGCGCCTGCGGCACGCCCAGGTCGTCGTCCATCGCCGCCGCGAAGGCCTCGGGCAGCTCGGCGACCGTGAGCCAGCTCGCGGCCCCCAGCACGCGATCGGCGCGATCCATGAAGGTGCGGATGCGCTCCAGCGCGGCTTCCGCCTCGTCGAACGTCGACGGCGAGATCGACAGGCTCGAGCGGTAATGGGCCGCGGCGAGCGCGTAGCGCACGACGAGCGGGTCGTGCGCACGCAGAACGTCATCGGCGAGCAGGAAGTTGCCGAGCGACTTCGACATCTTCTGATCGCCCACCGTGACGAGGCCGTTGTGCACCCAGTAGCGCGCGAAGGGGTCGCCAGCGGCCGTCGACTGCGCGAGTTCGTTCTCGTGGTGGGGGAACCGCAGATCGAGCCCGCCGCCGTGGATGTCGAATTCGGGGCCGAGGTAGCGTCGCGACATGGCGGAGCACTCGATGTGCCATCCCGGGCGACCGGGCCCCCACGGAGACTCCCACGTCGCGGAAACGGGCTCCTCGGGCTTTGCGGCCTTCCACAGCGCGAAGTCCTGCGGGGCGCGTTTGCCCGCGTCGGTGTCGGGCGACGACTCCATCGCGTCGGGTCGCTGGTTCGTCAGTTCGCCGTAGGCACTCCACGAGCGCACGTCGAAGTAGACGCTGCCGTCGACGGCGTAGGCGTGGCCCGCATCGATGAGGCGCTCGATCAGCTCGAGCATCTGAGGGATGGATGCCGTCGCCCGCGGCTCGTACGTCGGGGGCAGGATGCCGATCGCGGCATACGCGCGCGTGAAGGCGAGCTCCATGCGGTAGGCGAGCGCCCACCAGGGCTCGGACTCCGTCGCGTTCGCGAGCACCTTGTCGTCGATGTCGGTGACGTTGCGCACGAACGTCACGCGCCCGAAGCGGTCGGCGAGCCAGCGGCGCAGGATGTCGAAGCTCAGCGCGCCACGCAGGTGGCCGATGTGCGGACCCGACTGCACGGTGGGACCGCAGACGTAGATCGTGACGTTCCGGGGGTCGATCGGCACGAAGTCGCGCAGGGCCTGCGCCTTGGTGTCATGGAGCCGAAGAGTCACGACCTCAGCCTACCGGCCGGGTCCGCGCCGGAACTGGGGTAGAAATGGGAGTCGTGCACGTTCTCGCCGTCCTCGCCGCCGCTCTGCTGTTCGGCACGACCGGCACCTCGCAGGCGCTCGGCCCGGAAGGCACGACTCCCCTGTCGATCGGCGTCATGCGCATGGTCATCGGCGGCACGGGTCTCGCGATCATCGCGTTCGCGCTCGCGGCGCGTCATCGGCGACGGACGACGGATGCCGCGCCCCGCCCGCGCCTGAACGCCACAGCGCTCTGCCTCATGGTGCTGACCGGCGCCTGCCTGGCGCTGTACCAGCCGCTCTTCTTCCTCGGCACGGGCCGCAACGGCGTGGCCGTCGGCACGGTCGTCGCGCTCGGCTCCGCCCCGATCCTCGCCGGGCTCCTGGAGTGGGCGCTGACGCGCCGTGCGCCCTCGCCCACCTGGATGATCGCGACGGCACTCGCCACGGCGGGGGTCGTGCTGCTCGGCTTCGGGGGCGAAGCCGGTGGATCCGGCGGCACCGATCCGATCGGGCTTCTCGGATCGGTGGGGGCGGGAGCATCCTTCGCCGTCATCGCCAACGCGCAGCGCCGTCTCCTCGACGCCGGCTGGGACCCGTTCACGGTCGTCGGGGCGATGGGCGCGAGCTCCGCCGTCATCTTCGCGTTCTTCGTGCCCTTCGTCGACCTCCGCTGGCTCGGCACGACGAGCGGCGTCGTGATGGCGCTCTGGCTGGGTCTGGGCACGATCTCGATCGCGTACGTCATGTTCACGTGGGGGCTCAGCGGCCTGACGGCCGCGACAGCAGCCACTCTGACGCTCGGAGAGCCGCTCACCGCCGCCGTGCTCGGCATCGTCGTCCTCGGCGAGCGGCTCTCGGTGCTCGCCATCCTCGGGCTCGTCGTGCTCGCCGGCGGACTCGCCCTCCTCGCGTGGGGCTCGCGCACGCCGCGCGACCCGAAGCCCTATGCCGTGGAGGCCCGATGACCCGTCCCGAGATCGAGATCCACGTCGACGACCTGTCGAGCGCCGCGACGCAGGCGCTCGTCGTGGCGCACCTCGCCGGCATGCACGACTCCTCACCGGCGGAGAGCGTGCACGCCCTCGATCTCGAGGGGCTGCGGCATCCGTCCATCACCTTCTGGTCGGCGTGGATCGGCGACGAGCTCGCCGGGATCGGTGCGCTCAAGGCGATCGATGCGCAGCGCGGAGAGCTCAAGTCGATGCGCACCGACGACCGCTTCCGCGGGTCGGGAGTCGGGCGAGCGCTGCTGCGGCACATCGTCGCGGCGGCGCGCGCACGCGGCATGACGAGTCTGTGGCTCGAGACGGGGACGCCCGCGGACTTCGTGCCCGCCCAGCGCCTCTACGAGAGCGAGGGCTTCGTCGTGTGCGGGCCGTTCGAGGGCTACCGCGA
Source organism: Microbacterium sp. (assembly GCF_051860965.1). Classification (GTDB taxonomy): domain Bacteria; phylum Actinomycetota; class Actinomycetes; order Actinomycetales; family Microbacteriaceae; genus Microbacterium. The sequence goes on along the minus strand of NZ_JBIMKU010000003.1, from coordinate 138,132 downwards.
GGACCCGTTCTCGGTCTTCATGACGCGCGAGATCTGAGCGTCACCACACCAGTGCGACGGCGAACGCGGCGACGCGGTGTGCTCGACGCCGGCGGTCGATCCGTCAGTACACGAGCGCGACGGCGAACGCGGCGACGCCCTCGGCGCGGCCCGGGAAGCCCAGCCCGTCGGTCGTCGTCGCCGTGACCGACACAGGGGCTCCGCCGAGCGCGGCCGAGAGCACCGCCTCCGCCTCCGCTCGGCGGGCCGCGAACCGCGGGCGGTTCGCCTGCACCTGCACCGAGACATTGCCGACGCGGAAGCCGGCCTCACCCAGCAGCGCGTGCGTGCGCGCGAGGAACGCGTCGGCGTGCGCACCGGCGAACTCCGGCCGGTCCGTGCCGAAGTGCGTGCCGATGTCGCCGAGCCCGGCGGCGGCCAGCAGGGCGTCGACGATCGCGTGGGCGACGGCATCACCGTCGGAGTGCCCCGACAGCGCCCGCTCGCCCGGCCATTCGAGCCCTGCGAGCCACAGCGTTCCGTCGCCGCCGTAGGCATGGACGTCGGTGCCGATGCCCACGCGCGGCAGGGCGGGTGCGTGGATGAGCGAGGGCGCGGCGGAGGGATGCGGCGCGACGAGCGCAGACGCCCGCGCGAGGTCCGCCGGAGTCGTGATCTTGAAGGCCAGCGGATCGCCAGCGACGGCGGCGACCGCGTGCCCCGCCTCGGCCACGAGCGCGGCGTCGTCGGTGAACTCCCCCGCGACCGCGCGGTACGCGGCATCCAGCACGTCCCGTCGGAAGCCCTGGGGCGTCTGCGCTGCCGACAGTTCGGCGCGGTCCACCCCGGCGATCACCCGGCCGTCGTGGACGCGCTTGATCGTGTCGATGACGGGAAGGATGGGGATCGCCCCCGCACTCCCTGCATCGACCTCGGCGATCACCCGCGCGAAGACGTCAGGGGGCGTCAGAGCCCGCGCGGCGTCATGCACGAGGACGATCTCGACGTCGGGCCACACGGCGCCGAGTCCCGCGGCGACGGAGGCCTGTCGCGTCGCTCCGCCCACCACGACCGACACCAGATCGGATCGGTCGCCGAAGGCCGCGAGCGTCTCGGTGAGTGCGTCCCCCTCGCGCCCCGCGGGCGCGACGACGACGACCTGCACGTCGCCGACGCGGGCCACTCCGTCGAGCGCGTGTCGCAGGATCGAGTGCTGGTCGAGACCGACGAACGCCTTCGGTGCGTCCGCACCCAGGCGCGTGCCGGAACCGGCTGCGACGACGATCACCGCGATTCGCGGAACGGGTGCGATGCTCACACCCACGAATCTAGTGCGGGTGGATCAGGAAGCCAGGACCTCGTCGAGGATGACGCCGGCCTTCTCTTCGTCGGTCTTCTCTGCAAGAGCGAGCTCGGAGATGAGGATCTGCTTCGCCTTCGCGAGCATGCGCTTCTCACCGGCCGACAGACCACGGTCCTGATCGCGGCGCCACAGGTCGCGCACGACCTCGCTCACCTTGATGACGTCGCCGGACGCGAGCTTCTCGAGATTCGCCTTGTAGCGGCGCGACCAGTTGGTCGGCTCCTCGGTGAAGGGTGCGCGGAGAACTTCGAAGACCTTGTCGAGGCCCTCTTTGCCGATGACGTCGCGGACCCCGACGAGGTCGACGTTCTCGGCGGGAACCTCGATGACCAGGTCGCCCTGCGTCACGTTGAGCTTCAGGTACTTCTTCGTCTCGCCCTTGATGACGCGTTCCTTGACCTCGATGATGGTCGCGGCCCCGTGGTGCGGATAGACGACCGTCTCGCCAACCTCAAAAAGCATGCAGTTGTGTCCTTTCGGCAACCTCCAGGATACCACAGGCGACATACGCTAAGGTTCGCCGCCCACCCCCTGACGGAGGCGCGCGAAGAGGCACACGGCCGGGCGCGGGAGAACATAGAATGCAAGGGATGCCGTCATCCACTCCGGGAGGATCCGTGAAACCGCGCCTCATCGCGTCGATCGTCGTGGGCGTCGCCGTCCTTCTGGGGACGAGCGGCTGCACCTTCATGACCCCCCAGTCGACCGAGATCCAGTACTCGGCCGCCGAGGGCGTCAACGTCTACGGCTCCGGCCCCCTCCAGGTGCGCAACGCGTTCATCGTCGCCAACGAGGACGGCACGAAGGGCAACTTCATCGCAGCGATCGTCAACGACACCGACGAGCAGCACACGCTCACGGTCGAGGTCGGCCCCGACGGCGACACGGTAAGCAAGACGATCCGAGTGCCCGCGAACTCCGTGCTGAGCCTCGGCTCCGACGAGACGGAGCCCGTCCTGATCCAGGGCGTCGAGATGCGCCCCGGCGCCGACATCCCCGGCTTCTTCACGTCGGGCGACGGCGACGGCGCACTCGTGTCGCTGCCCATCCTCGACGGGCAGCTCGACTACCTCGCCGACCTGGTGCCGTAAGGCGCTCAGCCCTCGAAGCGGTACCCCAGGCCGCGCACGGTCACGAGCATCGTCGGGTCACCCGGCGTCTGTTCGATGCGCGAGCGGATGCGCTTGATGTGCACGTCGAGCGTCTTGGTGTCGCCGAAGTAGTCGCTCCCCCACACGCGGTCGATCAGCTGGCCGCGCGTGAGCACGCGGCCGGCGTTGCGCATGAGCACCTCGAGCAGCTCGAACTCCTTCAGGGGCATGCCGATCTCCCGGCCGTCGACCGCGACGGTGTGACGATCGATGTCGAGCACGACGCGCCCGGCATCGAGCACGCGGTCGTCCAGGTCGGTGTCCGCCGGCACGAGACGTCGCAGGACGGCACGCATGCGGGCGAGCAGCTCGCGCGACGAGTAGGGCTTGGTGACGTAGTCGTCTGCTCCGAGCTCGAGGCCCACGACGATGTCGACTTCGGAGTCCTTGGCCGTCAGCATGATGATCGGCACCGCCGACGACGTGCGGATCTGACGGCACACCTCGGTACCCGGCATCCCGGGAAGCATGAGGTCGAGCAGCACGATGTCCGCTCCACGGTCGCGGAATGCCGCGAGCGCTGCCGGGCCGTCCTCGGCGATCTCGACCTCGTAGCCCTCACGGCGGAGGAGGTAGGCGAGCGGGTCGGCGAGGTCCGGTTCATCCTCGACGATCAGGACGCGGGTCATGCGGGATCTCCGATCTGGGGGGCCTTGCGCGATGGTGCGGTCTTCTTGGGGGCCGCACGCTTGGGCTTCTTCTTGCGGGGCTTCTTGCCCGTGGGCAGGTCGTCGGGTGCCGCGGCGAGCGGGAGGCGGATGGTGAAGGTCGAGCCGCGCCCGGGCTTGGACCACACGCTGACGTCGCCGCCGTGGCGCTGCACGGCGTGCTTCACGATCGACAGCCCCAGGCCCGTGCCGCCCGTGCGTCGGGCGCGGGCCGGGTCGGCGCGGTAGAAGCGCTCGAAGATCCGCTCCTGGTCGCCTTCCGGGATGCCGATCCCGCGGTCTGTCACCGCGATCGCCACGACGTCGGCGTCGTGCGACACCCCGATGCCGACGCTCGATCCGCGCGGCGAGTAGGCGATCGCGTTGGCGACGAGGTTTCCGACCGCCTCGCCGAGCACCTGCACATCACCGCGGACGTGGAGCCCCCGCGTGCCGCCCCGCGTCATCTTGACCCCGGCCGACTCGGACTGGATCAGGTGGGCGTCGACCGCCGACGCGACGATCTCGTCGACCGACACGACGCGATCCTCGCTCAGCTCGTCCGAGGACTGCAGCTTCGACAGGCTCATGATGCGCGAGGTGAGGACGGTGAGACGGGATGCCTCGGCGATGAGCCGACCGGCGAAGTTCCGCACCTGATCGGGGTCGTCGGCGGCCGATTCGATCGCCTCCGCGAGCAGGCTCACGGCGCCGACGGGCGTCTTCAGCTCGTGACTGGTGTTGGCCACGAAGTCGCGGCGCATCTGCTCGACGCGCTCGCGCTCAGTGATGTCGCGCAGCACGAGGAGCGTCAGGCGGGGCGACACGCGGGTCGCGCGGACGGCGACCAGGCGCGGCTCCGCCGGCGGAGCACCGCGACGGAGGCGGAGCGTCTCGGCCTGCGGCAGGTCGGTCTCGCGCGCGCGCCGCATGAGCATCTTGAGCTCGTCGGAGGGCAGCACGCCCCCCTCGCTGAGATGGAAGGGCCCCGCCGGGCCCGACGCCGCGAGGACGGTGGCGGATGCATCGACCACGACCGCCGCGTCATCCATCCCGTGCAGCACCTCGCGCACGCCGTCGGGGATCGCGACCGACGTCTCGATCCTGGCGCGATCGCGGGCGCGCAGCGCGGCGACCATGACGGCTGCGATCGAGCCGCCGACGACGACTCCCGCGAGAAGCGCGAGCAGCGCGAGCTGCATCGTGTCCATGTGTCCAGCGTAGGGTGTGGGTCACACGGCAGAAGGGCGCAGGCCCCGCCCCACGGGGCATCGCCGGGTACTATTCACCGCGGCGGCACCGTTCGTTAACCTTCGCTGACGACAATCGCGAAGGGTTGCGGGCCGTTGTCCGGCGAACAGCCTGCCCCGACTACAGGAAGGTGCTGTCCATGCGCGAAGTGTTCCACCAGTCTCTGGAGGACGTCCAAGGGCGCCTCGTCGAGATCGCCGAACTCGTCACGGTCGCGATCGACAAGGCCACGAGGGCGTTCGGCACGAGCGACGTGGCGCTTGCCGAAGAGGTCATCGAGGACGACTCCGTCATCGACGACAAGGCGATCGCTCTCGACGAGCTCGCGATCGAGATCCTCGCGCGTCAGCAGCCGGTCGCCCGCGACCTGCGCATCGTCGTGAGCGCCCTGCGCATCAGCGCGTCGCTCGAGCGCATGGGCGACATCGCCGAGCACATCGCGCAGCTGACGCGCATGCGCTTCCCCGAGCGCGCGATCCCCAAGGGCCTCAAGTCGACGTTCCTCAAGATGGGCGAGCTCGACGTCGAGGTGTCGCGCAAGCTCACCGAGCTCCTGCGCACCGAGGACCTCGCGCTCATCGAGGAGATCCGCAACGCCGACGACGTGCTGGACGACCTGCATGTGTCGGTGTTCGAGAAGGTGCTCAGCGACAGCTGGCAGGGCGAGGCATCCGCCACCATCGACGCGACGCTCGCGAGCCGCTACCACGAGCGCTTCGCCGACCACGCGGTCTCGGTCGCGAAGAAGGTCGCGTACCTCTCGACGGGCGACTGGACGACGTCGACCGACACGATCGACGTCATCATCGCGAACTGACACCGCGACGCGAGAAGACCGGATGCCCTCCCGGGGGAGGCATCCGGTCTTCTCGTCTGCTCAGGACGGCCCGCGCTACTTCTTGCCCTGCGAGGCGACGGCGGCGGCTCCGGCCGCGGCGGCCTCGGGATCGAGGTACTCGGCTGCACCGAGGGGCTTCAGGTCCTCGTCGAGCCGGTAGACCAGCGGGATGCCGGTGGGGATGTTGAGCTCGGAGATGTCGGCGTCGCTGATGCCGTCGAGGTGCTTCACGAGTCCGCGGAGCGAGTTGCCGTGCGCCGTCACGAGCACCGTCTTGCCTGCCTTCAGGTCGGGCACGATGTCGCTCTCCCAGTACGGCAGGAAGCGGTCGATCACGATCTTGAGCGACTCGGTGCGCGGCACCTCGCCGTCGATGCCGACGTAGCGGGGATCTCCGACCTGGCTCCACTCGCTGTCGTCGTCGAGGGGCGGCGGCGGAACGTCGAACGACCGGCGCCACAGCATGAACTGCTCCTGACCGAACTCCTCGAGCGTCTGCGCCTTGTCCTTGCCCTGCAGCGCGCCGTAGTGGCGCTCGTTGAGGCGCCACGTGCGCTTGACCGGGATCCACAGGCGGTCGGCCGCGTCGAGCGCGATGTTCGCCGTCTGGATGGCACGGCTGAGCACCGAGGTGTGCAGGACGTCGGGGAGGATACCGGCCTCCGCCAGCAGCTCGCCGCCGCGGCGGGCCTCGGCCTTGCCCTGCTCGGTGAGGCGGACGTCGACCCACCCCGTGAAGAGGTTGAGCTCGTTCCACTCGCTCTGGCCGTGGCGGAGGAGGATCAGCGTGTACGTCATGGCCCCCAGCCTAGCGAGCGGAGCCCTGCGATGATGAGGGGATGACGCCCCGCCGCGGACCGCTCGGCCGAGCTACGCGCGGCACGACCGGCACGAATCGCCTGCGCCGGATCGATCGCTGGATCGCACGGCATCCCGTCCTCCGCCGCGCGGCCGATCCGCTCGTCGTCGACCTCGGCTACGGCGCGAGCGGCGTGACCGCGTTCGAGCTGCAGTCACGCCTCGCACGCCAGCGCCCGGATGTCGAGGTGCTCGGACTCGAGATCGACCCTGCGCGCGTCGCTCGGGCGAACGCGCAGCTCGCCGAGGTGCGGGCCGGAGAGACGTCGTTCGCCTCGGACGCCGCGGTCTCGTTCGCGGTCGGCGGCTTCGAGGTGCCCGTTCCCGCGGGCCGGCGACCCGCCGTCATCCGGGCGTTCAACGTGCTGCGGCAGTACGACGAAGCCGACGTCGCCGCCGCCTGGGCGTCGATGGCCGGCCGGCTGCAGTCGGGCGGCCTGCTCGTCGAGGGGACCTGCGACGAGATCGGGCGCGTCTGCACGTGGATCGCCCTCGACGCTGCGGGCACGCCGCAGACGCTCACGCTCTCGCTCCGCCTCGCCGACCTCGAGCGCCCGTCGATCGCGGCCGAGCGCCTGCCGAAGGCGCTCATCCACCGCAATGTGCCCGGCGAGCGCATCCATGGTCTCCTCGCCACGCTCGACGCCGAATGGGAGCGCGCGTCGGCGGTCGCGCCGTTCGGCCCCGTGCACCGCTGGCAGACGGCGCTGCGGGCGATGGATGCCGCGGGCTGGCCGCTGCGCGAGCGCGCGCGGTGGCGACTCGGCGAGCTCACCGTTCCGTGGGTCGCGGTCGCGCCGAGCGACTGAGGGCCTCAGATCCGCGGCACGGCGGCCCGGGCATCCGCCGCCGTCATCCCGGTCGCGACGAGCAGATCCACCACGAGCGGGCGCATCGCGCCGATCAGGTTGAGGTCGCCGAGCGGCGCGCCGGGCAGGAGCTTCTCGGGATCGAGATGTCCCGCGACGGCGAGCAGGGTGGCACGTGCCTGCGGCTCCAGCGCGAGATCGTCGAGCGAGTCGGCGAGGGCATCCGCAGCTCGGAAGACCTCGGCGAGCAGATCGGCCGAGACCGGCCGCGCATGGCCGTCGTCGCACAGATAGACCACCCGCCGCGCCACGACGCGGAGGTTGCGATAGGCGAGCTCGACCGCCGCGCGCATGCGCTCCTGGCGCGCGAGCTCGAAGCGTCGGCGGCGCAGGAACGGCGAGATCCGGGCGACGGCGATCCCCGACTCGACCGACGACCGCCAGTCGTCGATGAGCGGCTGGATCGCCCGCGCCTTCTCGAGCCCCCGCTCGGCCCGGAGCCGATCACCGCGCCGCAGCGCCTGCACGAGCGCCGCGGCGGCGGAATCGAGCGCCGCGAACACGGCCCGAGCGTCGCGCAGCGCCGCCCGGTGCGGGTTGCGTGGGATGAGGGCCGTCACGAGGAGAGCTGCGATGCCGCCGATGACGCCGTCGACGAGCCGGATGAAGGGCGCGGTGGCCGGGATGATCATGACGATGAGCGCCTGGATGCCCGCGGCGATCGCGAAACTCGCCTGCGCCGACAGGAAGCGCGCGACGGTGAGCGTCACGCCCAGCGCCAGCGCGAGCTGCCACCACCCTTGGCCCGCGACCAGGAGGAGGAGCTCCGCGACGAGGATGCCCACCAGCATCCCGACCACCGTCTCGAGCACTCGCCGCGGCCGCGCGTCGCGCACGAGCCCGAGACTCGACACCGTCACGGTGGCCGCGAGGAGCGGCGCGGGATGCCCCAGGACGAACGCCGCGAAAGCGTACGCCCCCGTCGCGGCTACGACGATCTGCACGATCGCGATACCCGATTCGCGCACGCGCCGCAGCGCGGGCCTCGGGTCGATCCGGCGCCGCCACCCGGTCGGGATCGCGGTCGTCGAGGGGGGATCGGTCACGTGCGCAGCTCAGGCCGGGGGCGTCGCGGCCTTGCGTCGGCCGAGTCGCGGCAGACGCGGCACACCGGCGGTGGCGCCCGCTTCGGGCGGGACGACGGTCTCCTGCGCGGCGGCGATCGGCCCGTCGGGCCCGTCGACCGTGAGTGCGGCATCCACCGGTGTCGAACGGCGCACGATGGCGAGGGCGATCGGCCCCTCTTCGAAGTGGAGCGCCGCGGAGCGCACCTCGCCCACGTGCTCGTCGCCGACGCGCACGACCGCGCCCCGTGCGGGGAGCACGCTCCCGCTGCCGTCGAGCTGCAGCGCCACGAGCCGACGGGGAGGATGCCCGAGGTTGTGCACCTTGGCGACGGTCTCCTGCCCGCGGTAGCACCCCTTGCTCAAGTGCACCGCGGTGCGCAGCCAGTCCAGCTCGTGCGGGATCGTGCGCTCGTCGACGTCACCGCGACGGGGTCGCCACGCGGCGACGCGCAGCGCGTCGGCGGCGTCGGTGCCGGCGAGGGCGAGCCGGCCCGCGACGGCGGCCTCGGCCAGTCGGTCCAGGTCTGCGGGCGGGAGGAGAGCCTCGGCCCAGTCGCGATCCGCGCCGGGATGCGGATCGACGGCCGCATAGCCCCAGCCACCCGGCGCGACGGACGGCCACGGGTCGGTCCACACGAGGGCCGACCCGAGAGCGGCGACGGCTGCCGCCGTGCCGCCGACGACCGCGACCTCGTCCGACGCGTCGCGAGGATCCACGCGCAGGCGGAACCTCATGCGCCGCAGCCACGCGAGGAGCCCCTCGGCATCGTCGCGGTCGACGAGCAGCCACGTCGTCTCGCCGTCGTCGAGCACACCCGCGACGTGCTCGACACGGCCCTGCGGGTCGAGCACGAGAAGCTCCGTGCTCTGGCCGGGCGCGAGTCGAGCGACCGCCTGCGAGGTGAGCGAGTCGAGCCACGACAGGCGGTCCTCGCCGGGCACGGCGATGACCGATCGATCTCCGAGCGGAGCGACGGCACGACCGTCTGCCAGCATCCGCTGCTCGCCGAGAGGGTTGCCGAGGTGCCGCAGCACGCCGTCGTCGACGACGGCGCCGGGAACGCCCGCGAACGCCGAGGTCATCACTCCGCCCGCGCGAGCCGGGCCGACGCGTGCGCGCCGAGCTCGGAGCCCAGTGCCGCGATGTCCCACGCCCAGAGGAGATGTCCGTCGACGAGACCGTACATGCGGGATGCCGCGGCATACGTCTTGGCGCCGGCCGGACGCACGACGGCGTCGGTCGCGATGTCGATCCTCGGGCCCTTGATCTGGCCGAGGTAGAGCTCGCTCACGCCGTCGGAGTGCACGAGCGAGACCTCGATGTCGAAGCCGCCGTCGGCATTGCGCAGGGCCTCGATGTCGTCGGCCGTGCGCGTGACGGCGGGTGCGCCGGCGGGGAGCAGTCCCGGACCGACGTCGGCGTCGGTGGCCTGCCGCGAGAGCCGCCAGTAGCCGATCTCGGCCACGAGGGGCGTGCGCTCGTCGTCCTGCTCGCCGTGCAGCCACGCGTTCGCGGAGTAGTTGAGGTACGAGCCGCCGTCGTGACTGAAGCTGACGCGGTGCGTGAACTCGCCCTGATACCGGTGGTCACCCGCCTCGTAGTCGATGACGCCGGTCCCCTCCCATACGCCGACGAGCCACGAGAGCGGCGCGAGATCAGCGGGCAGGTCGGTCGGCAGATCGAACACGGCGGGACGCCTCAGCGCTGGCCGCGGTAGAGGTTCTTCAGCACGACCACCGACACGAAGACGATCGCGAGCGAGGCGAGCGCCAGCAGACCCACGAAGAAGAGTTCGAGCGCGACGAGATCCATGCGCTCCACTTTAGCGGTCCCGGGGCCTCGCTCAGGCGGGGGCGAGGGATGCCAGGCCGAAGCCGAGGCTGATGACGCCGAGCACGAACAGGGCGCCGAGGGAACTCGCCGCGACCCGGCGGGTGAAGCCCTGCGACCGGCCCGACCACAGCTGCACGGCGAACGAGAGGATCACGCAGACCCCCATCCCGACCGTGAGCCACGCTGCGCGCCCCGCGGGCGACACGAGGATTCCGACCGCCACACCGATGACGGCCGCGGCGACCCAGACGATCACGAGCCCGCCGATCGTGCGACGGGGGGCGAGTTGGGGAGTGGCCACGCACTCATTCTCGCGCATGCGGCCCGCGACCGGTACACCCGCCGCCACGGCCTACACTGGGGTGCACGGCGCAGGACGGTGCGCCGGTGAGGACGGCGTCTTGGCACAGCTTCTGGTTCTGAGCTCCACGCAGGGGGGCGGCCCCGTCCTGCCCTCGCTCGAGCTTCTGAGCCACCGCGTGCGCCAGATCCCCGCTGAGCCGGCATCGCTCGTGAACGCGCCGAGCGCCGACGTCATCTTCGTCGATGCGCGCGTCGACCTCGTGGGCGCGAAGTCCCTGTGCAAGATCCTCAACACGACCGGCCTCGACGCCCCGCTCGTCCTCGTCGTGACGGAAGGCGGCCTCACGGCCGTGTCGACGGACTGGGGTGTGGACGACGTCATCCTCGTGACGGCGGGCCCCGCCGAAGTGGATGCCCGCATCCGGCTCGCGATCGGGCGCCAGACCGCCGAGCAGGTGTCGACCCGCATCCAGACATCCGGCATCTCGATCGACGAGTCCTCGTACTCCGCGAAGGTGCACGGCAAGCCGCTCGACCTCACGTACAAGGAGTTCCAGCTCCTGCACTTCTTCGCGACGCATCCCTCGCGGGTCTTCACGCGCGAGCAGCTGCTCAGCGAAGTCTGGGGCTACGACTACTTCGGCGGCACGCGCACGGTCGACGTGCACGTGCGGCGCCTGCGCGCGAAGCTCGGCGACCTCGAGCAGCTCATCGGAACGGTCCGCAACGTCGGCTACCGCTTCAACGTCTACGAGGACGATCAGCTGCCCGCGCCGCGCCAGCGCACGGACGCCTAGCACTCGTTCACCTCTGCGTCACGCGACCCTGCAATGATGAGGGGATGATCGGACACGATGTGCTCGACGCCGGACTGGGCGACGCGGATGACGACGACTTCGACGTGTCGGAGGACTTCGATGCACAGCTGCCGGACGGCCGCTATCTCGACCGTGAACTGAGCTGGCTCGCGTTCAACCAGCGCGTGCTCGAACTCGGCGAGGATCCGTCGGTGCCCCTGCTCGAGCGCGCGAACTTCCTCGCGATCTTCGCGAGCAACCTCGACGAGTTCTTCATGGTGCGGGTGGCCGGTCTCAAGCGCCGCATCATCACGGGGCTCGCGGTGCCCACCAACGTCGGGCGCGCACCGGCCGACGTGCTCGCCGACATCTCCGCCGATGCGCACGCCCTCCAGCTGCGGCACGCCGCCGCCTGGACCTCGCTCGTCCAGCCGGGACTCGCCGAGGCCGGCATCGAGATCGTCGGTCACGACGCGCTCGACGAGGAGGAGCGCGACCGCCTGTACGACTACTTCCAGGCGCAGGTGTTCCCCGTCCTGATGCCTCTCGCGGTCGACCCCGCGCATCCCTTCCCCTACATCTCAGGCCTCTCGCTCAATCTCGCGATCCGCATCCGCAACGCCCGCACCGGCCGGCAGGAGTTCGCCCGTCTCAAGGTGCCGCCCATGCTCCCCCGCTTCGTCGAGGTGTCGCGCGAGGGCGATCGGGTGCGCTACCTGCCGCTCGAGGAGCTCATCGCGCATCACCTCGCGGACCTCTTCCCCGGCATGGAGATCCTCGACCACCACACGTTCCGGCTCACGCGCAACGAGGACGTCGTGATCGAGGAGGACGAGACCGAGAACCTCATCCAGGCGCTCGAGGCCGAGCTGCTGCGGCGCCGATTCGGCCCGCCGATCCGCCTCGAGGTCACCGACGACATGGACGACCTCACGCTCGACCTGCTGATCGACGAGCTCGACGTCACCGAGCAGGAGGTCTACCGTCTCCCGGGCCTGCTCGACCTGCGAGCACTGTTCGACCTCGGCAAGCTCGACCGCCCCGAGCTGCGCTTCCCGCCCCACGTGCCCACGACCGCGGTGGCGTTCCAGCCGGCGGAGCAGAACGGCCGAGCCGATCTCTTCGCGGCGATCCGCAAGGGTGACGTGCTCGTACATCACCCCTACGAGTCCTTCGCGACGAGCGTGCAGGCGTTCCTCGAGCAGGCGGCGCGCGACCCGCACGTGCTCGCGATCAAGCAGACCCTCTACCGCACGTCGGGCGACAGCCCCATCGTGCAGGCCCTCATCGATGCGGCGGAATCCGGCAAGCAGGTGCTCGCGCTCGTCGAGGTCAAGGCGCGCTTCGACGAAGCGGCCAACATCGTCTGGGCGCGCAAGCTCGAGAAGGCCGGGGTGCACGTCGTCTACGGCCTCGTGGGCCTCAAGACCCACTGCAAGCTCGCGCTCGTCATCCGCGAGGAGGACGGCAAGCTGCGGAGCTATTCGCACATCGGCACAGGCAACTACAACCCCAAGACGAGCAGGATCTACGAGGACTTCGGCCTCTTCACGACCGACGAGCAGGTGGGCCGCGACCTCACCCGACTGTTCAACGAGCTCTCGGGCTACGCGATCGAGAAGAAGTTCAAGCGGCTCCTCGTGGCGCCCCTCCACCTTCGCAAGGGACTCCTGCGACAGATCGACAAGGAGCGTCGCAACGCCCTCGCCGGCAAGCCGGCCGCGGTGCGGATCAAGGTCAACTCGATGGTCGACGAGCAGATCATCGACGCGCTCTACCGCGCGAGCCAGGCCGGCGTGAAGGTCGAGGTGTGGGTGCGCGGCATCTGCTCGCTCAAGCCCGGCGTCGAGGGGCTCAGCGAGAACATCACGGTGCGCAGCATCCTGGGCCGCTACCTCGAGCACTCGCGGATCTTCTCCTTCCACAACGACGGCGATCTGCAGATCTACATCGGCAGCGCCGACATGATGCACCGCAACCTCGACCGCCGCGTCGAGGCGCTCGTGCGCGTCGTCGCCCCGGCGCACCTGAAGGAGCTCACCGCGCTCTTCGACTTCGCGATGAGCGACTCGACCAGCTCGTGGCACCTCGGTCCCGATGGGGTGTGGACGCGTCACCACCTCGGCGACGACGGCAAGCACCTCGCCGACCTGCAGGATCGCACGATGAGCAGCGTGCAGCGACGCCGGCGAGCGAGAGCGGTGCGATGACCGAGACCGCCGTCTACGCGGCGGGGGGCGTCGTGTGGCGACTCGTCGACGAGAAGATCATGGTGCTGCTGATCCACCGCACGCGGTACCGCGACGTCACGCTGCCCAAGGGCAAGGTCGATCCGGGCGAGATGCTCGCCGAGACGGCGGCGCGCGAGATCTTCGAGGAGACCGGCATCCGGGTGGCCCTCGGCGTGCCCGTCGGCGTCTCGCGCTACCGCCTGCCGAGCAAGCGCACCAAGATCGTTCACTACTGGGCCGCCGAGGCGACCGAGCCCGCGATCCGCGCGTCGGCGTTCGTCCCCAACAAGGAGATCGCGGCCATCGAATGGGTGGCGCTGTCGAAGGCCGCCAAGCGCCTGAGCTACCCCGTCGACGTCGAGATCGTCGAGAACTTCGCCCGGCTCGTCGGCGACGGCATCCTGCGCACGTTCCCCGTCATCGCGCTACGGCATGCCAAGGCGCTCCCCCGCGAGGAGTGGGACGGAGCGGATGACTCAGCCCGCCCGCTCAGCCCGCGCGGCCGGCGTCAGGCCGACGCGATCGTCGGTCCGCTCCTGGCCTTCGGCGCGCGGAAGATCGTCACGAGCCCCGCCGTGCGATGCGTCAAGACGGTCAAGCCGCTCGCGCTCGCGCTCGGCCGCAAGATCGACAGGACCGACCTCATCAGCCAGGACGCCTGGGAAGAAGGGAAGTCCGACGCCCGCACCCTCGTCGGGCAGCGCGTGCGATCGCGCAAGCCCGCCGTCGTGTGCAGCCATGGGCCGGTGCTCCCCGACATCCTGAGCGAGATCGCGCTCGCGACGGGCACTCTGCGCGGCTCCTACCTCGGAAGCGCCTCCGCCCTCGAGCCGGCGGCCTTCTCGGTCGTCCATCTCTCGGTCGACAATCCGGGTTCGGGCATCGTCGCGATCGAGACGCACGCGACCAAGGTGTAGATCCGCGCGTTCCATGCGCGCGAATCCACCCTGTGCCGTTCACCTCCCGTTCACCATCCGAGCGCACTCTCTTAAGAGTCCACGCCTACGTTTCAGAGCGAGCCCCGCACCGGGCTCATCTCACGAGGCTCACCCGTGCCTCATTCCCTGACACGTGAAGGATTCACACAGTGAAGATCTCCCGCATCGCCCAGGTGGGCGCTGTCGCCGCTATCGCGGCCCTCGCACTCGCCGGCTGCGCCTCGAACGAAGGCGGCACCGGCGGTTCGACCGACGCTCCCGTCTCGGACCTCTCCGGCGAGATCGCCGGTGGCGGCGCCTCGTCGCAGGAGGTCGCGGTCCAGGCCTGGACCGCCGGCTTCCAGACGGCGAACCCCGACGTCACGATCACGTACGACCCCGCCGGCTCCGGCGCGGGCCGCGAGTCGTTCCAGGCCGGCGCGTTCTCGTTCGCGGGCTCGGACCGCGCCTTCAAGCTCGACGAGATCGAGGCGGGGCCCTGGGACGCGTGCGTCGACGGCTCGGGCATCATCGAGCTCCCGACCTACATCTCGCCCATCGCGGTCATCTTCAACATCGACGGGGTCGACGAGCTCAACCTCGACGCCGCCACGATCGCGGGTCTGTTCGCCGGCACCATCACCAACTGGAACGACCCGGCCATCGCGGCTCTCAACGAGGGCGTCGAGCTGCCCGACCTCGCCGTCACGCCGGTGCACCGCCAGGACGACTCGGGCACGACCGAGAACTTCACCGACTATCTGTTCCAGGCCGCACCCGACGTGTGGACCTCGGAGCCCGACGGCGTGTGGCCGCTCTCGAGCGGCGAGGCCGCCAACGGCACCTCGGGTGTCGTGTCCTCGGTCTCGGGTGGCAACGGCACGATCGGCTACGCCGACGCGTCGCGCGCCGCTGAGGAGGGCCTCTCGGCCGCCGCCGTCCAGGTCGGCGACGAGTTCGTCTCTTACTCGCCCGAGGCCGCTGCCGCGATCGTCGACGAGTCGCCGTTCGAAGAGGGCCGGGAAGAGGGCGACCTCGCTATCTCGCTCGACCGCACCTCCGAGGCCGCGGGCGTCTACCCCATCGTCCTGGTGAGCTACATGATCGCGTGCAAGGAGTACGCCGACGCTGCGGTCGCCCCCGTGGTCAAGGGCTACCTGCAGTACCTCGCGAGCGCCGAGGGTCAGGATGCCGCGGCCGCCGCCGCCGGCAACGCCCCGATCTCGGACTCGCTGCGCGAGCAGGTCAACGCCGCGATCGACCTCATCGTCACGGAGTAATCCTCTGATGCCCGGCCCGGCGGACTCCGCCGGGCCGGGCATCCTCCTGAACAGCCCCAGCATCCGCGGAACGGAACCATGACGACGACAACCGCCCCGACCACCCCGAAGGTCAAGACCCGGGCTGGCGACCGCTGGTTCTCCGGGACGGCGCTCGCCGCCGGCTCGATGATCCTGGTGACGCTCGCCGCCGTCGCGATCTTCCTCATCGTCCAGTCGATCCCCGGCCTCTCGGCCACCGGTGAGACGGCGTCGATCCTCAGCAGCGCCGAGAACTTCTGGGCCTACGTCGGTCCCCTGGCGTTCGGCACGGTCTGGGCATCCATCCTCGCCCTCATCATGGCGGTGCCGCTCGCGATCGCCGTGGCACTCTTCATCTCGCACTATGCGCCGCGCCGCCTCGCGCAGGGTCTCGGCTACATCGTCGACCTCCTCGCCGCCGTGCCGTCCGTCGTCTTCGGCCTGTGGGGCATCCTCGTCCTCGCACCGGCTGTGCAGCCGGTCTACGCGTGGCTCACCACCTACATGGGCTGGTTCCCGCTCTTCGGAGGGACCGTCTCGAGCACGGGCCGCACGATCTTCACGGCCGCGATCGTCCTGGCGGTCATGGTCGTGCCCATCATCACAGCGATCTGCCGCGAGATCTTCCTGCAGACCCCCGTCCTCCACGAAGAGGCCGCGCTCGCCCTCGGCGCGACGCGCTGGGAGATGGTGCGCATGGCCGTCTTCCCCTTCGCGCGCAGCGGCATCGTGTCGGCGTCGATGCTCGGCCTCGGCCGCGCCCTCGGCGAGACGATGGCCGTCGCCATGGTGCTTTCGATCTCGGGACGGATCACGTTCCAGCTGTTCACCTCCGAGAACCCCGGCACGATCCCCGCGAACATCGCCCTGAGCTTCCCCGAGGCCTACGGACTCAACATCAACGTCCTCATCGCGACCGGCCTCATCCTCTTCATCGTCACCTTCGCCGTCAACGCCGGTGCGCGCTGGATCGTCAACCGTCGCAAGGAATTCTCGGGAGCCAACTGACATGACCACGACAGCTCCTCCGCAGACCCCGTCGTCCCTCACGACCCCATCGGCTCGCCTCACGAGCGGCCACCTGCCCAAGTGGGGCACGTGGGGCGTCCTCGGACTCGCCCTCGTCGTCTCGGGCATCCTCTTCGCGCTCACCGCTGTCGCGGGGGGTGGCGAGTTCAACGTCGCCGGCTGGCTCGTCGTGACCGCTCTGGGCTACCTCGTGCTGATCGCGATCATCTCGAGCATGGTCGAGGGCCGTCGCAAGGGCGTCGACCGGCTCGTGACGGGAATCGTCGCCACAGCCTTCCTCATCGCCATGGTGCCGCTGGTCTCGGTCGCCTGGACGGTCATCGTCAACGGTGTCGCCGGCATCTCGGCCGAGTTCTTCACGAGCTCCATGCGCAACGTCGTCGGCGAGGGCGGAGGAGCGCTGCACGCGATCGTGGGCACGCTGCTGATCACGCTCGCCGCCGCCGTCATCTCGATCCCGATCGGCATCTTCACGGCGATCTACCTCGTCGAGTACGGGGCCGGGAAGCGCCTCGCACAAGGCATCACGTTCCTCGTCGACGTCATGACGGGCATCCCCTCGATCGTCGCCGGACTCTTCGCCTACGCGCTCTTCGTCGTCTTCTTCGGGCCCGGCATCCGCATGGGCATCATGGGCTCGGTCGCCCTCGCCGTGCTCATGATCCCCGTCGTCGTCCGCTCGACGGAGGAGATGCTGCGACTCGTGCCGAACGAGCTGCGCGAAGCGTCGTACGCTCTCGGCGTGCCGAAGTGGCTCACGATCGCGAAGGTCGTGCTGCCCACATCCATCGCCGGCATCACGACGGGCGTCATGCTCTCGATCTCGCGCGTCATCGGCGAGACCGCTCCTCTGCTCCTGACCGCAGGAGTCACGACCTCGATGAACTACAACCTCTTCGAGGGCCGCATGATGACACTTCCCGTGTTCGCCTACACGCAGTACATGAACCAGGGCATCCCCGCGCAGGCGTACGTCGACCGCGCATGGGCCGCCGCCCTGACGCTCATCGTCATCGTCATGCTGCTCAACCTGATCGCGCGGCTCATCGCCAAGGTGTTCGCGCCCAAGCTCGGCCGCTGACCCGGCACCCACCGCTTTCACCCGAAGAAGAACCAGAGGAATCGTGTCCAAGAGCATCGAAGTCAACGACCTGAACGTCTACTACGGCGACTTCCTGGCCGTCGAGGGCGTCTCGCTGAGCATCGAGCCGCGCAGCGTGACGGCCTTCATCGGCCCGTCCGGCTGCGGCAAGTCCACCTTCCTGCGCACGCTCAACCGCATGCACGAGGTCATCCCCGGTGCGCGCGTCGAGGGCAGCGTGCTGCTCGACGGCGACGACCTGTACGGCGCGGCCGTCGACCCCGTACTGGTGCGCCGCCAGGTCGGCATGGTCTTCCAGCGTCCGAACCCGTTCCCGACCATGTCGATCAAGGAGAACGTGCTCGCGGGCGTCAAGCTCAACAACAAGCGCATCTCGAAGTCCGACGCCGACGCGCTCGTCGAGAAGTCGCTGCAGGGCGCGAACCTGTGGAACGAGGTCAAGGATCGCCTCGACAAGCCCGGTTCGGGGCTCTCGGGTGGCCAGCAGCAACGCCTCTGCATCGCGCGCGCCATCGCCGTCTCGCCCCAGGTGATCCTGATGGACGAGCCGTGCTCGGCGCTGGACCCCATCTCGACGTATGCGATCGAGGAGCTGATCGGCGAGCTCAAGAACGAGTACACGGTCGTGATCGTCACCCACAACATGCAGCAGGCGTCGCGCGTCAGCGACAAGACCGCCTTCTTCAACATCGCCGGCACCGGCAAGCCCGGCAAGCTCATCGAGTACGACGACACGAAGTCGATCTTCACGACGCCGTCCGTGCAGGCCACCGAGGACTACGTCTCGGGTCGCTTCGGATAACCGCACGCGACGACAGGCCCCCGCGATCGCGGGGGCTTCCGTCGTTCAGGCGCGGTCGGGTCGGGTCACGCCTTCGGGGATCATCGCGACGCCGTAGAGGGTGTCGACGAGGGAGCGGGGATGCTCCGCCGGCAGCCATCCGCTCGCCAGGAGCTGCTGGAAGCCGACGATCGCCGAGACGAGCAGCACGGCACGCCGCCCGGCCTCCGCGCGAGGCACGCCGCACTCGCGCAGGAGGTCGCCCAGGTACTGGACGCGACGCTCCGTCACGGCCGAGACGGGCTCGCGCACCTCGACCGCCGCGGAGTCGGCGTACAGCGTCCGTTCGCCGCTGCGCTGCGTCGAGCGGTGTCCGATGATCTCGAAGAGCTTCGCGAGCCTCGCCCCCGGATCGGCGATGCCGTCCACCTCGTCGATGAGCTGCTCGGTCTCGAGCTGCCGCCACCGATCGAGCACGGCGTCGACCAGAGCGCGCCGGTCGTCGAAGTGCCAGTAGAACGAGCCCTTCGTCGCGCCGAGCGAGCGCGCGACCGGCTCGACCGCGACGGCGGCGATGCCGTCGTCGCTGAAGCGGCGGTACGCGGCATCCACCCAGTCCTCGCGCGTGAGTCTTGCCATGTCCGTACGCTACCGTATAGTCTCTTCCGCGCCACCGTACGGCGGCGTACGTAAACGATCGAGCTCACGAGGAGGTGGCGATGCGGCAGCCCGCATTCTGGTCGCTCGCCCTGGCCGAGATCACGGATCCCGACTTCACGCACGTCGCGATCGGGGTCCTCCCCGCGCACGCGACCGCCGACCCCGCAGCATGGGCGCGCGCGCTGCTCTCGCGCGACGCACTCCCCCGCTGGCTCGCGGCGCTGCTCTACGTGCACGGGGTGGCGCTGCGCACGGCGGGCAGATCCGCCCGATGCGACCGCTTCCGCCTGGGCCGCGTCGAGGGCGACGAAGCGCTCATCACGCTCGACGGGCGGCGCCTCGACCTCCGCGTCGGCGTCGGGGTCGACGAGGACCGCGCACTCGTGCGCGTCGTGACGACGGGCCGCATCAAGGGCGGCCGAGCGTGGTCGTGGCCGCTGCGCTCCCTGCTGCCGCTCCTGGTGCGGCGCATGATCGACCGTTCGCGCCGCGACCTCTCAGGCGTCACGCGCGGCTGAGGTCAGTCGCGCGGGGTGAGCAGATAGCGGTTGAACGCCTGCGTCAGCCCGCTGTCGAGCGGGATGACCGCGTCGTCGATCCTCGTGATGGGAGCGGCCAGACGCACGCTGGACACGAGCCATGCGGCATCGGCCCGGGCGAGCACGTCGACGGGGATGAGCTCCTCGGCGGTCTCGTGCCCCTCCTCGCGCAGATGATCGAAGAGGCTCTGCTGCGTCGTCCCGCGGAGGATGCCGCCGGTGGGCGCGGGGGTCACGAAACGGTCGCCGAGTCTCAAGATGAGGGATGCCGTCGGCGCCTCGAGCACGAAGCCGTCGGAGGTCACGAAGATCGCGTCGTCCGCCCCCCGCGCCTTCGCCTCGCGGATCGCGGCCATGTTCACCGCGTAGGACAGCGTCTTCGCGCCCATCAGCAGCCACGGGGCCCGATCGGGCACATCGCTCGCGTAGCCGCGATCGAGGGTCACGACACGGACGCCTTCGGTCCGCGGGCGGGTGAAGTCGGCGGCGGCGGATGCCGTCACCCAGGCCGTCGGCGCGGGGCCGTGCTCGACGCCTCGACTCAGGATCAGCTTGATCACGCCTTCGCCGCGCTGCTGCCCGTGCTGGGACGCCTGCGCGACGGCCTGCCTCCACTGCTCGCGGTTCGGCGCCGGCAGGTCGCAGATCTCGGCCGAGTGCGCGAGCCGGTCCAGGTGGGCCTCGACCTCCTGCGGGTGGCCGTCGACGACGCCGATCGACTCGAAGATGCCGTCGCCGCGCTGGGTGCTGAGTTCGCCTACGCTGAGCGCCGGTTCGGCCGGATCGATCGTACGGAAGGTCTCCGAGAAGTCGCGGCGATCATCGTCGATGTCGGCGGGATGGATCACGAGCGCGAATCGCCAGGTCATGACACGAGCCTAGATCCGGGAATGCCCCGCCGCTCGCCTCGGTTAGTATTGTTCAGCCGGGCCGCAGTAACCCCGGGCTCCATCTTCTGCCGCTCCGAGCGGCTCCGCGCCGAGAGGCGTTCTGCGGCCCGGCACTTTCTTTTCCGGGGGCGCAGAGCGCCTCTCCCGGCGCAGCCGGCAACAGCATCGCGGCGTTCTGCGGCCCGGCACTTTCTCTTCCCGGGGCGTCTCAGGTCAGCCCGTCGCGTCGCCACAGGCCCGCGCACGCCGTGAGATCGCGTGCGTAGGTCGCCAGTCGCAGAGCGCGTGTCGTCAGCGCCGACGCGCGCTCGGGCTCCGTCGGGTCGTAGTCGTCGGCGAGGTGGGTGGCACCGGATGCCTCGACCCGGCAGAACGCGGCGGCGCGCTCGAGCGCGATCGCGAAGTCGCCGTCGAACACGCCGCGCAGGATCGTGTCGATCAGCGAGACGAGCTCGTCAGGACCCGCGGGCGCGGGCGCACCGGCGACCACGGGGTCGACCGAATCGAGGTGCACACGCCCGTTCTCGTACAGCAGGGCGGCGGTCTGCGGGTCGTCATGGATCATGCGCTGCAGCAGATAGAGGCGCCACAGCGCGCCGGGGAGCGAGACGGCGGGAGACCGCGACCAGAGCTCGGCGATGTCGTCCATGCCGTGGACGTCGGTGAACGAGACGAGTCGATCCACGACCGCGCCCGACGCGTCGTGCCGGGCCCGTGCCAGGAGGGCCTGCGCCGTCGAATGCGCGACGCGCGATACCTCGGCGGGGTCGTCCCCCGCGTAGAACCGGTCGAAGACCTCCGCGGGTCTGCGGACGGGCTTGTGGTAGTCCCTTCGCGCGTCGCTCACCGATCCAGGCTACGCCTGGTTGATGCGCACGTGGTTGCCGGCCGGGTCGCGGAACGCGGCATCCCGAGGCCCCCAGTCCTGCTCGATGGGCTCCTGCAGCACCTCGGCGCCCGACGCGCGCAGACGCTCGAACGTCGCGTCGAGGTCGTCGGTCGAGAAGACGTACGGACCGGGACCGACACCCTTCACGACGAGCCGCGTGAGCGCCTCGCCGTCCTCGGGCGAGCGCCCCGCGCCGGGATCCGAGATGACGAGCGCGGCGCCGGTCTGGCCGGGCAGGCCGAAGCTCACCCAGCGGTGGCCGTCGTAGGCGACGTCGTTGACGATCGCGAGGCCGAGGCCGTCGCGGTAGAACGGGATGGCGGCGTCGACGTCGTCGACCGTGATGGGGCAGAAGGCGAGGCTGATGTTCGACATGCCTCCACGCTACGAGGGGCGCGGCATCCGCGCTTCTCGGATCCTGCTCAATCGCTCGGCCGCGGCGACAGGACGTACCTGGTGGGACGCGTCAGGATCTTCGCGATGCACAGGGGCATCGCCTCGGCGGCGTCGTGCTCGCGCGCCCGGTAGGCGCTGGGCGTCTCGCCCACGATCTCGGTGAAGGTCGAGCTGAATGAGCCGAGCGACGTGGCGCCGACGGCCGTGCAGGCATCCGTCACACTCGACCCCGCGCGCAGGAGCGCCATCGCACGTTCGATGCGCCGGGTCATGAGGTACGAGTAGGGCGTCTCGCCGTAGGCGGTCTTGAACTCCCGCGAGAAGTGCGCGGGCGACATGAGCGCCTTCGCCGCCATCGTCGGCACGTCGAGGGGCTCGGCGTAGTCGCGGTCCATGAGATCGCGCGCACGTCGCAGGTGCACGAGCGTCTGCGGGGACTGGGGACCGGATGCCACGCTCCCACGCTACTCGCGACGCGCGCGACGACGAGGTCAGGCGGTGGGGATCGCGACGATCGGCTCGGTCGACGGCTTGCCGCTCGTGGACCCGCCCGCGGGCTCGACCGTGATCGCGATCGCGTCGCCCTCCTGGAGCGCGCCGTCGAGCTCGGTCGTCGCGCTGCGCGCGTCGAACGTACCCGCGGACACAGGGGTTCCGTCGGCGCGGACGAACCACATCTCGAAGGTCTTGTCCGTCGCGATCGACGGAAGCCCATCCGTGACGATGACGGCCTTGCCGAGCGACTCGGACCAGTGCGCGGTCGCGGTGCCGCCGCCAGTCACCTCGGCCGACGCGCTGAGCGCATCGGGTGCCGCCTCGATCTCCTGCAGCGCGATCACCGCCGGCGGACGGGAGAGCCACTGACCGAGCGACGCCGCGCCGAAGCCGATGGTGACGAGGAGCACGAGGGATGCCGCGAGACCGAGCAGTCCACGCGTCCAGTTGCTGCGCGATACGGCCTGGATCATCGCGGTGTTCGGTGCGGGCTCGACGTTCGCCCCCTGCTCGTGCGGCGGCTCGTCGGCCGGCGGCGCGAGGAGATCGGCGTCGCCGACCGTCTCGATCGGCTGCGTCTCGACGAGCACGACATCTCGCGGGAGCGGAGGAAGCGGAGGGACGATCGGTGCGACCGGAGCCTCGGCGGCATCCTGCGGAGTGAAGGCCAACTGCGACAGCAGCGTGCCGCGCATCGTGAGAGGCGGCGCGACGAGAGCGACGGAGTCTGCGAGTGACGCGACGGTCGCGGCATCCATCGTGACGATGTCGGACCACTCGGGATGCTCCGCGCGGGCAGCCTCGAAGGCGGCACGGTCGGCGGGCGACAGCGCGCCCAGCGCGTGGCCCGCCGAGAGCTCGGCGAACTCGTCCAAGTTCATGTCGTCACCCCCATCTCTGCTCGAAGGCGGGACAGTCCGTCCCGCATCCTGGTCTTGATCGTGCCCAACGGCGCCCCCACGAGAGCGGCGATCTCGCTTTGAGAGTATCCGCCGAAATACGCGAGAGTGAGCGCTTCGCGCTGCACCTCGGGCAGGGTCGAAAGGGCCGTGTGGACCTTCTTCCCCTCCATCTTCAGTTCCACCTGCTCCGCGACGCCGTCATGTGCGACATCGAGGTCTCGGAAGCCGACGCGCACATCGCGATCGCTGCTCGCCTGCGAAGACCTCACACGATCCACCGCGCGGCGGTGAGCGATCGTGAACACCCACGATCTCCCTTGACCTCTATTCGGAGTGAACCGCGCGGCGGATTGCCAGATCTCGAGGAAGACCTCCTGCAGCACTTCTTCGCTCTGCGACCGGTCGACGAGGACCCGCAGGATGAGGCCGAAGACACGCGCCGACAGGAGGTCGTACAGCCGCGCGAAAGCCTTCTGATCGCCGTCCGCGATGCGCTGGAGCAGGTCACCCGCATGATCGACGGGTTCCGTGCCGTCTTCGGGCACGTCAAGACCGTCGATGACCATGCCTCAAGCATGCCCTACTCCCCTCGAATCCCCCGTTTCGCGCACCGGGGCTCGTGCCGATTCGCGCTGTTGAGTATGCTCCCGCCACACGCGCGCGACTCCTCTTTCTGCAGGACGTCGGTCCACGCGTCGGCGGACGATTTCTCAGATCCATGCAATCCGATCTACGCGGGGCCTCGAACCTCTGTTGTAAGCCGCACACAGGCGGATGACACAGCGAACCCCCCGGGGCTCTCTACACACGGAGGAATCATGCTCAGCAGCAAGAAGAAAGTGTCCGCAGGTCTCGCCCTCGCCATCGGAGCCATGATCGCTCTCGCCGGCTGTTCCATGGGCGGCTCGGCCGCACCGTCGGACTCGTCGTCAGCGCCGATGACCGAAGAGACCCCTGAGGCCGAGACGATGGACCCGGCGGCCAACCTCGTCGGCTCCGGTTGCGCGGCCTACGCCGAGGCAGTGCCGGACGGCGCCGGTTCGGTCGCGGGCATGGCTCTCGACCCGGTCGCGACCGCGGCATCCAACAACCCGCTCCTCACGACGCTCACGGCAGCCGTCAGCGGCCAGCTCAACCCCGAGGTCGACCTGGTCGACACGCTCAACGGCAGCGAGTTCACGGTCTTCGCACCGGTCGACGACGCGTTCGCCAAGATCGACCCCGCCACGATCGAGACGCTCAAGACCGACAGCGCCCTGCTCTCGTCGATCCTGACGTACCACGTCATCCCCGGCCAGATCGCGCCCGATGACATCGACGGCACGCACACGACCGTCAACGGAGCCGACCTCGAGGTCACCGGCTCGGGCGACAACATCATGATCAACGGCGAGTCGACCGTCATCTGCGGTGGCGTGCAGACCGCCAACGCGACCGTCTACCTCATCGACACGGTGCTCATGCCCCCGATGTAAGCGGCATGCGACCGGGCCCTCCGGGGGGCGGGACCGGATTGCAGGCAGAGGCCCGCGGCGTCCAGCATTAGGCTGGATGACGCGGGCCTCTAGCTCAGTCGGCAGAGCATCGGACTTTTAATCCGCGGGTCGTGGGTTCGAGCCCCACGGGGCCCACACGAGAGACGGCGCACCTTGCGGGCGCCGTCTCTTCCTGTTGCAGTCAGTCCAGTTCGATCTCGTAGTGCACGAAGCCCGTGTCGGTGGCGACTTTGTCGTAGAGCGTGCGCGCGGTCGCGTTGTGGGACTGCGTGAGCCAGTAGACCTTGGATGCCGCGGCCGCCCGCGCCCAGTCGGTCACGGTGGCGATCAGCGCCCGTCCCACTCCCCCTCCTCGCACATCCTGACTCACGAAGAGGTCCTCGAGGTAGACGTACGGTCCCGCGCTCCAGGTGGCGGGATGCGGGAACCAGTGCACGAACCCGACGGCGCGGCCCGCGTCATCCCGTGCGATCGCACCGTGGATCGGGTGATCGGGATCCGTGATCCGCTCGAACGTGAGCGCCGTCTGCTCGGGCGTGAGAGAGGACTCGTAGAACTCGAGGTAGGCCAGCCACAGGGGCAGCCACTCGTCGCGGTCGGCGTCGGTCAGGGCGGAGATCCGGGTCACGTGGCCAGGCTACTGTGCGAGGCATCCATCCTCTTCAGCATCTCGATCTCGAGCCCGATCGGCCCGTGGATCGTACGACCGGTCGGCTCGTAGGCGAGCTTGCGATACGCCTGCTGCGCGCGCATGTTGCGCACGTGGGTGTCGAGCGAGAACTCGTGCGAGCCGAGACCGGCGGCCCATTCCTCGCCGGCGGCGAACAGCTCCCCGAGCAGACCCGCGCCGCGGTGGTCCTCTGTGACGAAGACGGCCACCATCTGCGCGCGCCCGTCGGGGTTGGGCCGTCCGAAATAGTCCCGGGCGCCGGGATCGGGACGCAGCACCGTCACGGTTCCGACGAGCCGGTCCCCCGCGTCGGCGACGAACTGCGCGACCGCCGCGCTGCCCGACCCGCTGACGGCGCGATCCACCCAGAAGGCGTCGTCGCGTTGTTCGGCCTGCGCTCGGGTCTCGAGGAACGCGACATCGGCCGCCGGGTCGAGCAGGGCGTCCAGGCGCAGCCTCCTGATCGCACGCGCTTCGTCCGCGCGGATGCGCCGAACGGTCGGCCCGACCGCCTCAGGCACCGGACTCGACGAGTTCGGCGCCCGCGTGTGCGAGCTCGGCCAGCGCGGCTTCGCTCGACTCCGGAGCGACCCCCGCGACGAGGTCGGTGAGGATCCGCACGTGGCGCCCGTGCGCGATCGCGTCGAGGGCCGACGCGCGCACGCAGTGATCGGTGGCGAGGCCGACGACATCCACGTCCACGACGCCCTCCTCCTCGAGCAGGTGCGCGACCGATTCGCCGTCGTCGGTGATCCCCTCGAACAGCGAGTACGCGGGCTCGCCCTGGCCTTTCTTGACGTGATGGGTGACGGCATCCGTCGACAGCGCCGGGTCGTACTCGGCGCCCTCCGTGCCGCTCACGCAGTGCACGGGCCACGTGTCGACGAAGTCCGGCTCGTGGTGGAAGTGCCCGCCGTTGTCGTTGTGCGCGTCGTGCCAGTCGCGGGATGCCACGATCACGGCGTACTCGTCGGCATGCGCCTCGAGGTGCCGCGTGATCGCCGCCGCGACGGCATCCCCGCCCTGCACGCCGAGGGCTCCGCCCTCGGTGAAGTCGTTCTGGACGTCGACGATGAACAGCGCCTTGCTCATGGTTCGAGCGTACGCCGGTACTCCTCGCGCGTCAGCGGATGCCCGTCCTCGGCGACCAGCTCGGTCGACCTGGGTGCATCGACCGGCGCTGCACCGGCGTCGTGTTTCCAGAGCTTCGAGGGCCACCAGATCGCCCGCCCGATGTCGTACGACAGAGCCGGCACGAGCAGCGACCGCACCACGAACGTGTCCAGCAGCACGCCGAAGGCGACGATGAACGCGATCTGCGCGAGGAACAGGATCGGGATGACGCCGAGCGCCGCGAACGTCGCCGCCAGCACGAGCCCGGCCGACGTGATGACGCCTCCCGTCGCGACGAGGCCCCGGAGGATGCCTCGTCGCGTCCCGTGGACGAGGGACTCCTCGCGCACGCGCGACATCAGGAAGATGTTGTAGTCGACGCCCAGCGCCACGAGGAAGACGAAGCCGTAGAGCGGCACGGCCGGGTCGGCTCCGGGGAACTGGAAGAGTCCGTCGAAGACGAGCGCGCTCACCCCCAGCGCCGTGAGATACGACAGGATGACGGTGCCGATGAGCAGGAGGGGCGCCACGAGCGATCGCAGGAGCAGCATGAGGATCACGAGGATCACGAGGAGGATCACCGGGATGATGAGCGTCCGATCGCGGATCGACGTGTCGTTCGAGTCGATGTCGGTCGCCGTCTCGCCCCCGACGACCGCGTCGGTCGAGGCGAGGTCTGTGCGAAGCTCGCGCACCGTGTCCTCCGCGGCGAGGGAGTCCGCGGCATCCGTCAGCGTGCCGACGACCAGCACATCGCCGTCGGAGACCGTGGGCTCGGGAGCAGGGGCGCCGGGCGGACCCTGCGCGGCGAACACGGGCTCGCCGTCTTCGATCGTGACGGTCGCCTGACCGGACGGGGCGTCCTCGGACGCCACCGCCACCGACTCGATGCCGTCGCTGTCGTCGAGCACCGTCACGGCGTCGACGAGCTCGTCCTGCGGCACGATGACGTACACGGGGCTGCCGGAGCCGGCGGGGAAGTGCTCCGCGAGCACGGCCTGGCCGTCGCGCGCCTGGGAGGCGCCGAGCACGAGATCGCTCGACGGCACGCCGTCGGCCTTGAGCTGCGTGACGCCGACCGCGCCCGCCAGCAGCACGACGGTGCAGACGATCCACACGACGCGGGCGTGGCGCGCGACGAAGCGCGCCTGGCGCGGCCAGAGGCCCTTGACGGGCTGCGTCAGATCGTCGGGGATCGTCGCGAGCTCGTGCTTCGGGATGAACGGCCAGAACGCCGCTCGCCCGACGAGCGCGAGGAGCGCGGGCAGGAACGTGAGCGCCGACAGCACCGAGAACGCGATGCCGATCGAAGCGATGGGCCCGAGTGCGCGGTTGGTCGCCAGGTCGGAGAGCAGAAGGCAGAGCAGACCCGCGATGACCGTGCCGCCGGACGCGAGGATCGGCTCGAAGGCTCCGCGCCATGCCTGGACCGTGGCGTCCCACCTGCGGGCGCCCGTCGCCACCGCCTCGCGGAACCTGGCGACGTACAGCAGCGCGTAGTCGGTCGCCGCGCCGATCACGAGGATGAAGAGGATGCCCTGCACTTGCCCGTTGAGCACGACGATTCCCGCGAAGGCGAGCCACCACACCGTGAGCAGGGCGACGCACAGCGCGAAGACGGATGTCAGCAGGACGAGGACCGGCAGAAGCGGCGAGCGGTAGACGATCACCAGGATGACGAACACGGCGATGAGCGCCACGGCCAGAAGCAGCCCGTCGATGCCGAGGAACCCGGCCACGAGGTCGGCGGTGAAGCCGGCGGGGCCCGTGACCCACGACTCGAGGCCCGCGGGCAGTTCGTCGACGAGGAGGCCGCGGATGTCGTCGACCGTCTGGGCGACCTCGCCCGACGAGTCGATCGGGACGAAGATCTGGGCGGCGAGTCCGTCGTCCGACACGATCGGCGGCGAGACGCCGTCCTGCACTCCGTCGAGACCGGCGATGTCGTCGGCCACCGCTTGGACGTCGGCGAGGTCGTCATCGGTGAGCTTCTGCTCGCCCGTGACGACCACGACGGCGGGGATGCTGTCGGAGCCGAGGAAGTCGGGCAGTCGCTCCGACACCTGCGTCGCGTCGGCGCTCTGCGGCAGGAACGAGGAGCGGTCGTTCGTCGAGACCTCGTCGACCTTGCCGAAGAAGGGTCCGCCGATCGAGCCGCCGACGAACCAGAGCAGCACGAGGAAGACCGGGATGCCGATCCGCAGCCAGCGGGTGGGCGCCTTCGACACGTGGTGGGGGTGAGCCATTTCGCTAGCTTATCTAGCGATCTCTCGACATCCAACCCTCCCTAGGCTGGGCTCATGCTCTCCGCCGCGATCGCTCTGGTCGGCGCCGTCGTCTACGGCTCCGCCGACTTCTTCGGCGGCCTCGCCGCGCGCCGCCTGCGCTCGATCGTCGTGACGGCGCTGTCGGCGTTCGCGGGCCTCGTGGCGCTGGCGATCGCCCTCCCCCTCATGGGCGGCGTGTGGTCGACCGAGGACGTTCTGTGGGGCATCCTCGCCGGCGGCTTCGGCATCATCGCCATCGCGCTGCTCTACGCATGCCTCGCGATCGGACCGATGAGCATCCTGTCGCCCCTCACGGCCGTGGTCTCGGCGGTCGCCCCCATAGTCTGGGGACTCACGATCGGCGGCGAGACCCTGCGCCCCCTCGGCTACGCAGGGCTCGCCGTCGCGCTCGTCGCCGTCGTGCTCGTGGGCTTCGTCCCCGGCGAGAAGGTCGTCCGACCACAGGCTCGGGGTGTGCTCATGGGAGTAGGCGCGGGACTCGCGATCGGCGCGTTCCTCATCGTGATGGACAACACCTCCGCGGAGAGCGGGATCGTCCCGCTGCTGATGAGCCGCGCCACCAGCACCGTCGTGACGACGCTCATCGTCGGCACGCTCATGATCGTCGCGCTGCGCCGCGGTCGTGGCGCGACGTCCGTCTGGGATGTCGCGGGAGCTCCCCTCGGTGCCACGCCGTCGGGTCGGGCCGATCTCGAGCACATCGAGACCGTGTCGGTGCCGCTGGCCATCACGCGGATGAGAGCGCTCTGGTTCGCTGTCGTCTGCGGAGTGCTGGATGCCGCGGCCAACGCGCTCATGCTCGTCGCGCTGCGTCTCGGCGATCTGTCGATCGTCTCGGCGCTCACGGCCCTGTACCCCGCCGGCACGATCCTGCTCGCCGCCGTCGTGCTCCGCGAGCGCGTCGCGCGCGTTCAGTGGCTCGGGCTCGCGCTCGCGCTCGTCGCGGGCGGCATGCTCGGACTGGCGTGAGAGCCGGGCGTGCAGTGGCTCGCGGGCGGCATGCTCGGATTGGCGTGAGCGCCGGGCCCGTCAGCGCACGAAGAGCATGACGATCGACCCCACGGCCGCGAGCGCGCCGACGGCACCGAGGCCGATCGCGAGCCACATCAGCAGCCTGACCAGCGGTGATCCCTTGGTCAGCCGCATCCGGTCGTCGCGCCCCAGCCGCACGTAGACGTCGGCCGTCTCGCGGCCGGCGAGCTCCTTGTGCTGCTCGTGCGTGAGTCTCGCCGAGCCCACCCGACCCTCGTGACCGAACCAGCGCGCGACGCGGCCGTCGGGGTCATCCGCGATGACCGCCTGCGCGGGCACCCATGTGCCGTCGGCGAGCTTCGCGATCACGGCGACGATCGCGACGAACGCTCCTGCTCCGAGCCCCACCCACGTGAAGATCTCGAAGATCGCGTCGATCGCGTGATCGGGCACTTCGCTCCTCGCGGCTCGGGGATACGGCAAAGGCCCGGAAGACCGGGCCTCTGCGTCTGAGCCACCTGTGGGAATCGAACCCACGACCTATTCATTACGAGTGAATCGCTCTGCCAGCTGAGCTAAGGCGGCGTACGTCGCATCCGCGATGCACGATCCACCATCTTACAGGCTGGGAGGGATGCTCGCGAACACGAGCCCGCGGCATCCCGTCCCTACTCGCAGCGCACGTCGCCCTCGGGAACCGTGCCGTCGAGCAGGTAGGACTCCACGGCGTCGTCGACGCACGCGTTGCCCTTGTTGAAGCCCGTGTGCCCCTCGCCCACACGCGTGATGAGCACACCCGCGTCCAGCTGCTCGGCGAGCGCCACAGACCACTCGTACGGTGTCGCCGGGTCGTTCGTCGTGCCGACCACGAGGATCGGAGCGGCGCCCTCGGCCGCGATCGGCTCGCGCACCCCCGTCGCCGGGTACGGCCACACCGAGCACGAGTCGGGGCCGAACCAGTACGGAGCGACGGTCGGCGCCTCGGCGGCGAGGCGCGCCTGAGCTGCCGCGAGGTCGGCGTCGTCGGTGTCGACGGGATAGTCCATGCAGTTGTAGGCGCGGAAGGCCTCGGACGAGTTGTCCTGGTAGACCCCGTCGACGCGGTCGTAGTAGAAGTCCACGAGCACCCAGGCGAACTCGGGGTCGCCCTTGAGCACATCGGTCAGCGCTTGCGTGAGGTACGGCCAGTTGTCCTGCGTGTAGAGCGCCGTGATGATCGCCTGCAGCAGGGCGTCAGCGCCGAGCATCCGTCCGTCGGAGGCCTCGAGCGGCCGCTGCTCGACGCTCGCGAGCAGCGCTCCGAGGTCGGCCATCGCCTCGTCGACGGTGCCGCGGAACGGGCACTCGCTCGTCGTCAGGCAGTCGCTCATGTAAGCCCGCAACGCCGACTCGAAGCCGATGCCCTGCACCACGTTGACGTCGAGGCCCGACACCGACGGGTCGATCGCGCCATCCAGCACCAGCCGCCCGACGCGCTCGGGGAAGAGCTTCGCGTAGGTCGCGCCGAGGAAGGTGCCGTAGGAGTAGCCGAGGTAGTTGAGCTTCTTGTCGCCCAGGACGCCGCGAAGAAGATCCATGTCGCGTGCGGCCTGGTCCGTCGTGATGAACGCGAGGATGCCGTCGCTGTTCGCGTCGCACGCGTCGGCGAACGCCCGGTGCTTCGCCAGGAGCGCGTCGTTCCATTCGTCGGAGCCCCGCGCCCCCGGCACGAGGTCGAAGAGATAGGCATCCATCTCGGCATCGTCGAGACACGTGACGGAGGTGGACTCCCCCACGCCGCGCGGGTCGAACCCGATGACGTCGTAGCGCTCCTGGAGCGCGTCGCCGACGGCGAAGTCGATCGAGTCCCGGATGAGAGAGACTCCGCTCGCCCCCGGACCCCCGGGGTTGGTCAGCAGCGAGCCGACGACATCCCCGCCCGTCGCGCGGTGACGGACCACCGAGAGCTCGATCTCTCCCGCATCGGGGCTCGCCCAGTCGAGAGGGGCCCGCACCGTGGTGCAGTCGAATCCGCTGCCGCAGTCGGTCCATGCGAGCTCCTGCTCGTAGAACGGCAGCAGATCCTCGGCGACGCCCTCGGTGTCGGGCGCGACGCTCGATGTGGGCCGCGCGCCGCCGTCGGGGATGAGGGAGTAGAGGCATCCGCTGAGGACGAGGGATCCCGCGACGAGCCCCGCCACGACGGCGGCGGCGCGACGCAGACGCGCGGAAAGGGTGGTGCTCACGGGGTCCTTCCGCTCGCGACGGTCACGAGCATGCTTTCGAGGGCGAGAGTGGGGGCGACGTTCTGCTCCAGGTTGCGCCTGGTCTCGGCGATGCGGTCCACGACGACGAGCGTCCGCTCGACGGACCATGCAGAGGCGATCGCCCGGAGGTCTCCGTCGAGCTCACGGTTGATGAGGACGTCGTCGCGCCCGAACTGCAGCATGAGGACGTCGCGGAAGAGGGACTGCAGATCGGTGAGGACGCGGTCGATGCCGTCGCGCAGGCTGCGCGTCGCGCGACGCTTCTGCTCGTCTTCGAGCGCGCTCAGCTGCGCGCGCACCGCCGGTGGGACGGCAGCGCCCTCGGCGATCCCGAGCGTGCGCAGCAGACCGGAGCGCTCGGCATCGTCGCGCTCGGCGGTGAGGGCCTTGGCGTCATCCGTCGCGACCTGAACGATGCGGCCGGCGACTTCGACCGCGCCGTTGACGCCGCGCACGCCGAGGACGGCGCGCAGCGTCTCGTCGCGACGCTCACGGGCGGCGGCATCCGTGGCCAGTCGCTGCGCCATGCCGATATGCCGCTGCGCATGCCGCGCGGAGCGCTCGGCGGTCTCGGGGTCGACGCCCGTGCGCTCCACGATGAGGCGCGCGACGTCGTCGACCTCGGGGTCGCGCAGGCGCAGAGTGCGCACTCGGGAGCGGATCGTGGGGAGCAGGTCGGCGTCGCTCGGGGCGCACAGCACCCAGACCGTGCGCTCGGGCGGCTCTTCGAGGGCTTTGAGCAGCACGTTGGAGGTGCGCTCGGACATGCGATCGGCGTCCTCCATCACGATCACGCGGTAGCGGCCGAGCGAGGGCGAGAAGTACGACCGTTCGACGAGGGCGCGGGCGTCCTTGATGGAGATGATGACGCCCTCGGTGCGCAGCGCCGAGAGATCGGGATGCGAGCCGGCGAGCACCTGGCGCATGGCCGGCTCGTCGCCCGGTTCGGCGATGAGGGCCGCGGCGAACGCGTACGCGAGGGTCGATCGACCCGACCCGGGAGGGCCGGTGATCAGCCAGGCGTGCGTGAGATCTGCGGGATCGGATGCGGCGGAGCGCAGCGCCTCGACGGCGTCGCTCTGCCCCCACACCGCACCCCACGGCAGCGTTCCCGAAGGCTCCGGGAGCGTGCGTTCGGCGAGGGCCTCGGCATCCATTCGTTCAGCCTAATCGCGACCGACGACGTCACCGCCGCCGAGGAGCCCGGCCACGCGCTCGCGGATCGCCGCGGCGATCTCGGCGGCGGGCAGCGAGGCGTCCAGGACCAGGAAGCGCGCGGGCTCGGCCGCGGCGAGCGCGAGGAACTCCGCCCGCACCCGCGCGTGGAAGTCGCTCTGCTCGGCCTCGAGCCGGTCGAACGGCTTGTCATCGGCATCCAGCCGCGCGCGCGCCGATGCGGGATCCAGGTCGAGCAGCACCGTGACGTCGGGGAGCAGGCCCGCCGTCGCCCACAGGGAGAGGTCTCGCACCTCGTCGCGCCCGAGGACGCGACCCGCTCCCTGATAGGCGACCGAGGAGTCGAGGTAGCGGTCCTGGACGACGACGTCGCCCCGCGCGATCGCGGGACGCACGACCGTCTCGATGTGATGGGC
Organism: Microbacterium sp.; assembly: GCF_051860965.1. Lineage (GTDB taxonomy): Bacteria > Actinomycetota > Actinomycetes > Actinomycetales > Microbacteriaceae > Microbacterium. The sequence continues at coordinate 104,666 of NZ_JBIMKU010000003.1, read as the reverse complement.
GCGGTCCGCCGCGTAGAGGAGTGCCTCGGCGCGCGCGGCGATCTCGCCCCGGTGGTGCAGCACGATGTCGCGGATGAGCACGCCGACCTCGGTGCCGCCCGGCTCGCGCGTGCGCACGACGGTGCGGCCGCGCGCACGCAGCCACTCCTCCAGCAGGGTGGACTGCGTCGTCTTCCCGACGCCGTCGCCTCCCTCGAGCGTGATGAAGAGACCGGGCTGCGTCACTTCTTCGCCGGCGCCTTGCGCGTCGTCGTGCGACGCGCGGCGGTGCGCTTGGGCGCCGGACCCTTGGCGCGCTTGTCGGCGAGCATCTGGACGGCGATCTCGAACGTGATGTCGTCGGGCGTCTGGCCGCGCGGGATGGTGACGTTGGTCGTGCCGTCGGTGACGTACGCGCCGAAGCGGCCGTCCTTGATCCGGATCGGCTTCTCGCTCACGGGGTCGTTCTCGAACTCCTTGAGCGCCGACGACGGCCTGTTCGCGCCGTACTTCGGCTGCGCGTAGATCGCGAGCGCCTGCTCGAGCGTGATGTCGAAGATCAGCTGCTCGCTGTCGATCGTGCGCGAGTCGGTGCCCTTCTTGATGTACGGACCGTAGGGACCGTTCTGCGCCGTGATGACCGTGCCCGACTCGGGGTCGGTGCCCACGACGCGCGGAAGCGCGAGGAGCTGCATCGCCGTGTCGTAGTCGATCGTGTCGGGCGACATGGTCTTGAACAGCGACGCGCGGCGCGGCTTGGGTGCGGCGTCCTTCTTCGTCGACCGCTTCTTCGGGGCGTCGATGACCTCGCCCGTCACGGGGTCGACGCCGAGGGGCTCCTCGGGGATCTCCTCCTCGAGATACGGACCGAACCGCCCGTCCTTGACGACGATGAGCCGACCGTTCTCAGGATTCTCCCCCAGCACACGGTTGCCCGCGACGGGGGCGTCGATGATCTCCTGCGCCTTCTCGGCGGTGAGTTCGTCGGGCGCGAGGTCGTCGGGGATGTTCACCCGTCGGGGCTCCGCCTCGGGGTTCGTCGGGTCGACGACGTCGAGGTACGGCCCGTACCGCCCGAAGCGCAGCGTCGCGACATCCGAGATCTTCGTCGCGTTGAGCTCGCGCGCGTCGATCTCGCCCAGATTGTCGACGATGTTGCGCAGCCCCACGTGGGAGTCCGAGCCGAAGTAGAACTCGTTCAGCCACTCGGCGCGCTTCTGCTCGCCGCGGGCGATCGCATCGAGGTCGTCTTCGAGCGCGGCCGTGAAGTCGTAGTCGACGAGATCGGCGAAGTGCTCTTCGAGCAGGCGCACGATGGAGAACGCGAGCCAGCTCGGCACGAGCGCCTGGCCGCGCTTCGTGACGTACCCGCGGTCGAGGATCACGTCGATGATGCTCGCGAACGTCGACGGGCGGCCGATGCCCTTCTCCTCGAGGGCCTTGACGAGCGAGGCCTCGGTGAAGCGGGGCTTGGGGCTGGTCGCGTGGCCCTTCGGCTCGACATCCTTGAGACGCAGCACGTCGCCGACCGCCATGATCGGCAGCGACTGGTCGTCGGCCTTGTCGGCGTCGGCGCGCTTCTCGTCGCGGCCCTCTTCATACGCCTCGAGGAAGCCCTTGAAGGTGTACACGGTTCCGGATGCCGTGAACTCGACCTTCTCGCCGTCCGCCGAGAGCGCGAGGGTGACGGTCGTGGTCTCGTACTTCGCGTCGGACATCTGGCTCGCGATCGTGCGCTTCCAGATCAGGTCGTAGAGGCGCTGCTCGTCGCGATCCAGCTCCTTCGAGACGGATGCCGGCGTGCGGAACTCCTCGCCGGAGGGCCGGATCGCCTCGTGCGCCTCCTGCGCGTTCTTGGCGTTGTTGCGGTACGTGCGCGGGTTGGCCGGCACCGCCTTGTCGCCGTAGAGCGCCACCGCCTGTGCACGCGCCGCCTGCACGGCCTGCGTGCTGAGCGCGGTCGAGTCGGTGCGCATATAGGTGATGAAGCCCTTCTCGTAGAGACGCTGCGCGACGCCCATGGCGTGCTTCGCGCTCATCGAGAGCTTGCGACCGGCCTCCTGCTGCATCGTCGAGGTCGTGAACGGCGGCTTGGGGCTGCGCGTGCCCGGCTTGGACTCGAGATTCGAGACGGATGCCTCGCCCACCGCCGCGATCGCCTGGGCGAGCGCCGTGGCGCGCGCCTCGTCGAGCACGACGACGGCCTTCTTGAGCTGGCCGCGGTCGTCGTAGTCGGTACCGCGCGCGATCGGAGCGCCCTCGACGCGCACGAGGCGCGTCGTGAAGCCCTGGTCGCTCTTGACGGCGAGCGCTTCGAGGTCCCAGTACGAGGCCGAGATGAAGGCCATGCGCTCGCGTTCGCGCTCGACGACCATGCGCGTGGCGGCGGACTGCACCCGCCCGGCGGACGTGCCCTGGCCGACCTTGCGACGCGTGACGTCCGAGACGTCCCAGCCGTAGAGCCGATCGAGGATGCGGCGGGTCTCCTGCGCGTCGACGAGCGCGAGATCGAGCTCGCGCGTGTTCTGCACGGCAGCTTGGATGGCGTCCTTCGTGATCTCGTGGAAGACCATGCGCTTGACGGGCACCTTGGGCTTGAGCGCCTCGAGCAGGTGCCATGCGATGGCTTCGCCTTCGCGGTCCTCATCAGTGGCGAGCAGGAGCTCGTCGGCGTTCTTCAGCGCGCGCTTGAGTTCGGTCACGGTCTTCTTGCCGCGCTCTGACTCCACATAGAAAGGGGTGAATCCGTTCTCGATGTCGATCGAGTACTTTCCGACCGACGTCTTCTTGAGCTCGGCGGGGATGGACTTGCGGTCGGCGAGGTCACGGATGTGACCGACCGAGCTCAGCACCTCGTAGCCGTCGCCGAGGTAGCCCTGAATCGACCGCATCTTGGTCGGGGACTCGACGATGACGAGCTTCTTGCCTTCTGCCAACGGGGGCCGTCCTTTCTCCGACGCACACCATACACGCCGTGATCCGGTCCGGCGCTGTGAGCACCGTGCGGTCAGCGGGCGCTCGAGCGGTTCACGAGGGCGGTCCCGCTCGTGCCGATGCCTGCGCGGGAAGGACGCCGAACGCCCCGCCGACGGTCACCGTGGCGATGAGGTCGACGACGTCGCACGTCTGCAAGGAAGCTCCCGACGCCGCCGCCACCTCGGCGGCGCGCTCGCACGGCACCCCCGAGACCGCTCCGGACGCGGCATCCGCCGCGGCCAGCGCCGCGGCATCGGCCGCTCCCGCGAGCCGCTGTCCGAACACAGCGGCCGCGCCGACCGCGGTGAGCCCGACGGCGAGGACCGCTGCGGCGGCGGCGACGCCGACCGAGAGCATCGAGCCGGGCATCACCAGCCTCCCGCGAGCGCACAGCTCGTCGCCGAGACCCGCACGGGGAGCACCGCGTTCGCCGACGCCGTGACGCAGACGAGATCACCGCGATACTCGATCCCCGCGACCGCGCCGGCCGCAGCGGCTGCGACCGCGTCGTGCACCCGGGCATCGGGCTCGCCGCGCGCCGCCAGGCGAGCGGCGTCGGCCGCGGCATCCTGCAGTCGAACGTGCCGTGAGGCCACGCCGAGCGCGCCGGCGCCGAGCAGCAGCACCAGGACGACCGCAGGCAGCGCCACGGCGAACTCGGCGACGACCGATCCGCGGTCGCCCAGGCGGCGGCGCGCGCTCACGCGACCGTGAGCGCGCGGCGGACGAGATCGGTCAGGATGCCGCGCACCTCGTCGGACTTCATGATCACGACGAGGAGTCCCGCGAAGGCGACCGCCGCCATGGTGGCGATCGCGTACTCGGCCGTCGCGGCTCCGGTGTCGTCGAGGAGGGAGGCACTGCGGCGCCTGCTCACGGGTGCGAAGAGCCGGAGCGCGCGACCGCGGGTGAGCGGCGGCAGACGGTTCGGGCCGGTCGTGGGTGCGGACGCGCCCGCGAGCACGCGGGCGAGGAGCGGGCCGCGCAGCGACGGGGTCGGGAGCGGGGTGATACCGAGATCGAACATGAAGAGCACCGTTCTGTGTGAAGGGAGGATGGGCACGGTCAGAGGCTCAGCGGCACGGTCGAAACGACGCTGAGGAGCATCGGCGCGACGCCGAGGAGGAGGAAGGCGGGCAGCGTGCACACGCCGAGCGGCAGGAGGAGCCGGGACGAGAGGCGCGCGGCGCGGAGTCGTCCGTCGACCCGCGCGCGATGACGTGCGAGCGAGGCGGCCGCACGGAGGAGTTCCACGGCCGGGACACCGGCGGAGCGCGAGAGAGCGAGCACGGAGTCCGTCGATGGATCGACCGGCGCGCCGGTCGCCGCCGTCACGAGGGTGCGCGCGCGGTCGATCGAGGCACCGCCGCTGAGTGCGATCGCGAGGACGTCGGCATCGAGACCGGGAACGGCGTCCTGCGCCCGTGCGCGCTGGACCAGCGCGCCGGTCCAGCGGCGTGCGGCCAGGATGAGCACGGCTCCCGCGACCAGGCACGCGATGCCCATCGGACTCGCCACCAGCACGGCGAGGGTGTCGAAGCCGAGCAGCGCACCGAGCCCGACCGCGACGAGCGGCAGCCACGCGAGCAGTCGCGCCGTGCCCGCCGGCTCTGCGAGGGCGATCCGCACGTCATCCCTCGTCCGCTGGGCATCGCGCAGCGCCTCGGCGAGGGACCGGAGGGCGTCGGCCAGCGGAGCGCCGACCGTCGTCGCGACCCGCCATGCCGCCGCCACCTCGTGCCACGGGCCCGGCGGCGGCGACGCGCGCCCGATCGCGTCGGACAGGGGGATGCCCTCGTCGAGCCCGCTGCGCACGCTCTGGGCGACGGGATCGCCGGTGTCGGCGAGGTGGGTCCACGCCCGCGCCGGGGCGAGCCCCGCCTGCAGCAGGACGGCGAGCTGGAGCAGGGTCTCGGCCACCACCGCGAGCTCGGGTGCGGCGTCCCGGTGCATCCTCGGACGAAACCCTCTCATGCGCACTCCTCGATCGCGAGTCGTCCGTCGGAGGCGAGCAGCGGCCGCCCCATCCCCGCGAGCCTTCGCACGCCGTCGGCCGATCGTTCGACGTGCGCGATGACGCCGATCGCGCTGCAGACCTGACGCGCGAGGGCGTGCGGAGAGAGGTCGGCGAGCGCGCCCAGCGCCTCGAGCCGTGCGGGCACGTCGGCGAGACCGTTCGCGTGCAGTGTGCCGGCGCCGCCGTCGTGACCGGTGTTGAGTGCTGAGAGGAGCTCTCGCAGCTCGGCGCCGCGGCACTCCCCCACGACGAGTCGATCGGGGCGCATGCGCAGCGCTTCGCGCACGAGCCGCGCGAGATCGAGTCCGCCCGCGCCCTCGAGGTTCGCCTGCCGTGCCTCGAGCCGCACATGGTGCGGGTGCGCGATCCGCAGCTCGGCGACGTCTTCGATCGTGACGATGCGCTGACTCGGCTCCGCGGAGGCGAGCAGAGCGGCCAGCAGCGTCGTCTTCCCCGCTCCCGCAGCGCCCGTGACGAGGATGTTCGCGCGTCGCACGACCACGTCGTCGAGCCGCGCCCGGGTCTCGGCGTCGAACATGCCGCGCCCCTGCAGATCGTCGAGCGTCGCGTGCTCGAACCGTGGGACGCGGATCGAGATCGCCGTCCCCTCGGTCGCGATCGGCGGGAGGACCGCATGCACGCGCAGCCCGCCGTCGAGCCGCACGTCGACGGCGGGAGCCGCGTCGTCGATGTGGCGCCCACCCGCCCCGATGAGCTGCACGGCGAGATCGCGGACGTCATCGGCGCTCGCGCGCCAGTGCGGCACCGCGATCGCCCCCGCTCCCCGATCGACGAAGAGCCCGCGCTCGCCGTTGATGAAGACATCGGTGACGTCGGGATCGTCGAGATACTCGGCGAGCGATGCGAGTGCCGGATGCCACGCCCGAGCGACCCTCGGACGCACCGGCGCATCGGCGGGGTGCGCCGCGGCTGTTCGCGGCTGGACGACGAAGGCGGGCGGCATCCCTCGACGCTAGGCGCGCTCCCGCGTGCACCGGAGGCAAGAGCGGTCAGCCGTGGACGACCTCGCGACGGAAGCGCCTGGGGAGGAGCGCACGAGGACCCGGGAAAGCGGCCCGGAACAAAGAGGGGCGGCATCCCATGGGGGGAATGGGATGCCGCCACGCGCAACACCACGGTTCGGGGGGGTGAGTCGGGGTGTCGCAATGCCAGAATCGAAATGTTCGGCCGAGGGACAGCATATGCGAGAAGGGGTGGCCGTCCAAACAAACTCGGCACACTCTGAACTGATATATCAGCCTGAGTTCAACAACGCGCTCCACCCACTATCGGAGGTAGTCCGCCGAGGGACCGCTCAGTAGATTTCACGCAAGCTCGCCGGACTCCGGCATCCTTCCCACGCCGCAAAGGAGCGCGCATCGTGACCGACACCACGAGCAGCCAGATCGACCACCTGTTCACCGAGGACCGCCGCTTCGCACCCTCCGACGAGTTCGCCGCCGCCGCCGTCGCGACGAAGGAGCTGTACGCCGAGGCCGAGACCGATCGAGAGGCGTTCTGGGCCGATCAGGCGCGCGCCCTGCACTGGCACAAGCCCTTCACCGAAGTGCTCGACTGGTCGACGCCGCCCTTCGCGAAGTGGTTCGACGACGGCGAGCTCAACGTCGCGTACAACTGCCTCGACCGCCACGTCGAGGCCGGCAACGGCGACCGCGTCGCGCTCCTGTGGGAGGGCGAACCCGGAGACGAGCGCAGGGTCACCTACGCCGAGCTCACCGACGAGGTCAAGCGCCTGTCGAACGTGCTGGGCGACCTCGGGATCGGCCACGGCGACCGCGTCGCGATCTACATGCCGATGATCCCCGAGGCCATCGCGGCCATGCTCGCCGTCGCGCGCATCGGCGCCATCCACTCCGTCGTCTTCGGCGGCTTCTCGGCCGACAGCCTGCGCTCGCGCATCGACGACGCCGGCGCGAAGCTCGTCATCACGGCCGACGGCGGATACCGCAAGGGCAAGGTGTCCCCGCTCAAGCCCGCCGTGGACATGGCGCTCGCCGACCGCAACGGCTCGGGCGTGCAGGAGACGGTCGAGCACGTCCTGGTCGTACAGCGCGGGAACAACGATGTCGACTGGACCGAGGGGCGCGACGTGTGGTGGCACGACGTCGTGCCGCAGGCATCCGGCGACCACGAGGCGCAGCCCTTCCCCGCCGAGAACCCGCTCTTCATCCTCTACACATCGGGCACGACCGGTAAGCCCAAAGGCATCCTGCACACGTCGGGCGGCTACCTCACGCAGGCGGCGTTCACCCACAGGGTCGTGCACGACATCCACCCCGAGACGGACGTCTTCTGGTGCACGGCCGACATCGGCTGGGTCACGGGCCACAGCTACGTGACGTACGGTCCGCTCGCGAACGGCACGACGCAGGTGCTGTACGAGGGCACGCCCGACACCCCGCACCCCGGCCGGTGGTGGGAGCTCGTGGAGAAGTACGGCGTGACGATCCTCTACACGGCGCCCACGGCCATCCGCTCCTTCATGAAGCTCGGACGTGCGATCCCCGCCAGGTTCGACCTCTCGTCGCTGCGGCTGCTGGGCTCGGTGGGGGAACCCATCAACCCCGAGGCGTGGATGTGGTACCGCCAGATCATCGGCGGCACGACGACCCCGATCGTCGACACGTGGTGGCAGACCGAGACGGGCGCGATGATGATCTCCGCCCTTCCGGGCGTGACCGAGACGAAGCCCGGCTCCGCGCAGGTGCCGCTCCCGGGCATCGCGATCGACGTCGTCGACGAGGACGGCACGCACGTCGGAAACGGCAACGGCGGTCTCCTCGTCATCACGAAGCCGTGGCCCAGCATGCTCCGCGGCATCTGGGGCGACCCCGAGCGGTTCGTCGAGACGTACTGGGAGAAGTTCCAGAAGCAGGGCTTCTACTTCGCGGGCGACGGTGCGCGCCTCGACGACGACGGGGACGTCTGGTTCCTCGGCCGCGTCGACGACGTCATGAACGTCTCGGGCCACCGCCTGTCGACGACCGAGATCGAGTCCGCCCTCGTCGCGAACGAGGCGGTCGCCGAGGCGGCGGTGGTCGGCGCCTCCGACGAGACGACGGGGCAGGCCGTCGCCGCCTTCGTCATCATCAAGCAGAGCTACCTCGCGGCGAACTCCCCCGACGGCCTCGCGCAGACGCTCCGCGCGTGGGTCGGCGAGCAGATCGGCCCGATCGCGCGTCCGCGCGACGTCTACATCGTCGAGGAGCTCCCCAAGACCCGCTCGGGCAAGATCATGCGGCGCCTGCTGCGGGATGTCGCGGAGGGCCGCGAGGTCGGCGACACGACGACTCTCGCCGACACGGCTGTCATGTCCGTCATCAGCGCGCAGGTGAGATAGCGGGACGATGGATGCCGCGCCCCCGCGGCATCCATCCTCGTCACGCGTGGGTGAAGACGACCTCGACCTCGACGGGCGAGTCGAGCGGGAGCACGGGCACGCCCACGGCGGAGCGCGCGTGCCTGCCGGACTCGCCGAAGACCTCGCCGAGCAGCTCGCTCGCACCGTTGACGACGCCCGGCTGGCCGGTGAATTCGGGGATGGATGCCACGAACCCGGTGACCTTCAGCACGCCGGTCAGGCGGTCCACGCCACCGGCGGCGGCCGCAGCGGCGGCGATCGCATTGAGCGCGCACTGGCGGGCGTACGCGGTGGCGTCGGCGGCGGGGACGAGCCCTTCGCCGTCGCCGACCTTGCCCGTCGCGGGCAGGGAGCCGTCGACCATGGGCAGCTGGCCCGCGGTGTAGACGAGGTCGCCGTGGACCTTCGCCGGGACGTATGCGGCGACCGGCGGCACGACCGACGGAAGCTCGATGCCGAGTTCGGCGAGACGCTCGGAGACGGTCATCTGCTCACTCCCCGAACTGACGTGCGGCGACGGCCGCGGCATCCAGTCCCGCATTCGCGGAACCGCCGCCGGACGGGCGCTTGAAATAGGCGACGAGGCCGCCCTCGGGCCCGGGTACGACCTGGACGAGCTCCCACCCCTGCTTGCCCCAGTTGTTGAGGATCGCTGCGGTGTTGTGGATGAGCAGGGGCGTCGTGAGGTACTCCCACGTCGTCATTCGGACTCCTCGGAGGGCGCGGACCCGAGGCGAATCGAGTCCTGGTGAGACCGGGAAACAGCTGCCAGGGCGGCGTCGCATCGGGGTTTCGCCCAGGTATCTCCCTTACGATCTAGCCTATGCCTGATACGAAACGAACGACCAGCGGTGTGCTCGGCGGTCTCGCCGGCCTCGTCGGTCTGAGCGCAGTCGCCGGCGTCCTCATCACCGCGACCGTCACTCCGGCCATCGCCGTGTCCGGCTATGCGGCCTCGAGCGCCATCACGATGTTCGACAATCTGCCGAGCGCGCTCGACCCCGAGCAGCTCATGCTCCCCACGACCGCCTGGGCGGTGGACCCCGCCTCCGGCGAGTATCAGCCCCTCACCCAGTGGTACGACCAGAACCGCTCCCCCGTCGAATTCGACGAGATCTCGCCGGTCATGTTCGACGCCATCCTCTCGTCGGAGGACCCCCGGTACTACCAGCACGGCGGCGTCGACCTCATCGGCACCACTCGCGCCATCCTGTCGAACCTGCGCGGCGGCGGCGAGACGCAGGGCGGCTCGTCGATCAGCCAGCAGTACGTCAAGAACATCCTCGTGCAGAAGTGCGAGGCGACCGCCGACGACAAGGCACGCGAGACGCTCACCGCCGCGGCCGAGAAGGCGGCCGAGGAGACGGGCCAGCCGGTCGTCGCACCGACGGGCGACGAGCTCGTCGCAGAGCGCGAGAAGATCAACGCCGCGTGCTGGAACGACGCGACGAACTCGACCGGCACGGAGGGCATCCAGCGCAAGCTCCAGGAGATGCGCTACGCGATCTCGCTCGAGCAGAAGTACTCGAAGAACGACATCCTGCTCGGCTACCTCAACATCGCCAACTTCGGCGGCCAGACCTACGGCATCGACGCAGCGGCCAAGTACTACTTCGGCGTCTCGTCGGCGGACCTCACCATCGCGCAGGCCGCCACGCTGGCGGGCATGGTCCAGAACCCGAACACGTACCGCATCGACAAGGCGGGCGGATCGTTCTCCAACTCCGACGGCACCGTCATGTACAACAAGGCTGCCGACGGTGACATCTCCGACATCAACGAGTCGATGTTCGGCCCGCTGAAGGAGCTCCTGAACGACGGCACGATCACCGAGGAGCAGTACCTCGCGGCGGCCGACCCCTACAGCTCGACGAAGGGCCGCCAGCTCTACGTGCTCAGCCGCATGCAGGCCGACGGCAAGATCACCCACGATCAGTACGTCGAGGCCGTCATCGCGCCCATCGCTCCCGTGATCACCCCGGCCAAGACCGGCTGCGCGGCAGCCGTCGGTGCCGAGTACTTCTGCCAGTACGTGCGCAGCGTCGTCGAGAACGACCCGGCCTTCGGCGAGACGGCCGAGGAGCGCAGCGAGACCCTGCGTCGCGGCGGCCTCAACATCTACACGACGCTCGACTGGAACCTGCAGCGCGCCGCCACGGACTCCATGGCGATCAACACCGAGCCCGCCGTCGTGGACATGAGGTTCGGCGCCGCGACCGTCAGCCTCGAGGCATCCACCGGCCGCATCCTGCAGATCACGCAGAACACGATCTTCCGCGACGGCGCGGACACGGGCGATCCCGCCTATTCGAGCATCGTGTACGCGGGTGACTCGAAGTTCGGCGGATCGCAGGGCTTCTCCGTCGGATCGACGTTCAAGCTCTTCACGCTGGTGACGTGGCTCGAGCAGGGGCACTCGCTCAACGAGGTCATCAACGGCACCGTGCGTCCGCCCAAGAAGGCGACCAACAGCTGCTCGGGCGACTGGGTCAACGACTCCAACTGGAAGCCGAACAACTTCGGACAGGGCAACGGCCGCGTGAGCACCCCGATGGACTTCACCCGGACGTCGCTCAACTCGGGGTACGTCGCCATGGCGCTTCAGCTCGACCTCTGCGACATCGCGAAGGTCGTCAAGAAGATGGGCGTGACGATGGGCAACGGGAAAGAGATCCCGATGGACAAGATCAACGAGGTCATCGGCTCGGATGCGGTTTCGCCCATGGCCATGGCGTCGGCGTACGCGACGGTCGCCAACGGCGGCACCTACTGCCAGCCCACGGCCATCGACAAGGTGACCGACAGCGAAGGCAACGAGATCGCCAAGCCCGAACGCACGTGCACCCCGGTCCTCGACCCGAAGGTCGCGGCCACTGCGGCTTACGCCCTCGAAGGCGTGATGACCGGCGGAACCGGTACGGCCGGCAACGCGCGCAACGCGCCGGTGCTCGGCAAGACTGGTACGCACGAGCAGCTGCAGACGTGGCTCGTCGAGTCGAGCACCAGGGTCGCCACGGCCGTCTGGGTCGGCCAGTCGATCGGCGAGACGAACCTCTTCAGCCGCGGACTCAACAACATCCGCTACACGCTCGCGCGTGAGGTCCAGGGCGCCGCGAACAGCCTCTTCGGCGGCGACAACTTCCCCGGCCCTGATTCCCAGCTCATCCGCCAGGTGCTGACCGATCTCCCCTCGGTCGTCGGCAAGAGCGTCGAGGAGGGGACGAAGATCCTCACCGATCTCGGGTTCGAGGTCACGGTCGGCGCGCCCGTCGACTCGACCGAGGCCCCCGGGATCATCGCCGTGCAGAACCCGGGCGCGGGCAAGGTGGGCGGCGGATCACCGATCACGATCTCCCCGAGCAACGGCGAGGGCTTGGCGGTACCGGCGGTGTCCGGCACCTACGACAGCGCCCGCAGCACCCTCAACGCCGCCGGATTCGGCAAGGTCGCGAAGGGCACCTGCACGAAGGACGAGAAGCTCGATCCCGGCACGGAGAAGGTCACGGGCACCGATCCCGCCGCGGGCACCGTCACCAACCGGAACGCCCAGATCTCGGTGAACTACTCCGCGCGCGAGTGCGGATGACCTCTGGTCGACGAGCCGCCCTCACCGCTGTCGCAGCGGTGGGGGCGGTCGGCGTCGGCGCCGCCGTCTGGGGCATCGGCATCGAGCGCTACCTCTTCACCCTGCGCACCCACGAGATCAAGGTCCTGCCCCCCGGCTCGCCGCGCATGACGGTGCTGCATCTCTCCGACGCCCACATGGCGCCGTGGCAGCGGCGCAAGCAGCGGTGGATCGCGGCGCTCGCAGAGCTGCAGCCCGATCTCGTCGTCAACACGGGCGACAACATGGGGCACCTCGACGGCCTCGACGGGCTCCGCCGCGCTTTCGATCCGCTGCGCGGCGTGCCCGGCGTCTTCGTGCACGGCTCGAACGACCATGCGGCCCCCGCCCCGCGCAATCCCGTCAAGTACTTCACCGGCCCGTCGAAGTCGCATTCGGCCGAGGAGCCGCTCGACACCGACGCGCTCGATGCATACTTGCGCGAAGAACTCGGGTGGCTCGATCTCAACAACGCCGTCGGATCGCTCGACGTCGGCGGCCGCCGCGTGGATGCCTTCGGTGTGAGCGACGCGCACCGCCACTGGGATCGCCTCGAGGCGCTTCCCGGCCCCCTGGAGCGCCTGCGCACGACGGGCGAGGCACAGCTGACGATCGGCGTCAGCCACGCCCCCTACCGCCGCGTCCTGGACTCCTTCGTCGACCTGGGTGCCGACGCGATCTTCGCCGGCCACACGCACGGCGGTCAGGTGCGCCTCCCCGGCTACGGTGCACTTGTCGCGAACTGCGACATCCCGCTCCCCCAGGCTCGCGGCCTCAGCGAGTGGACGCACGCCGGCCGGACGGTGCCGCTCAACGTCAGCGCAGGGCTCGGACACTCCATCTACGCGCCGGTCCGCTTCGCCTGCCGGCCCGAGGCATCCTTCCTCACACTCCTGCCCATGGACGGACAGACCGCACGGATCGGGTAGACTCGTGGGGTTGCCGTGAGAACGGCGACGGGGTGTGGCGCAGCTTGGTAGCGCGCTTCGTTCGGGACGAAGAGGCCGCAGGTTCAAATCCTGTCACCCCGACTCAAGAGAGGCTCCACCGCGAGGTGGGGCCTTTCGCGCAGAGAGGAGCAGCCCCTTGACCACTCCCCGTCTCGTCGCGTTCGACTTGGACGACACCCTCGCTCCCTCCAAGAGCGCGATCGATCCCCGCATCGGCGACCTGCTCGTCGAGCTCGCACGCCGAGTCGAGGTCGCGATCATCTCGGGTGGGCAGCTCGCGCAGTTCACGACACAGGTCGTCGACAGGCTGCCGGATGCCGCGGCATCCGTCTCCGCGCGCTTCCACCTCATGCCCACGTGCGGCACCCAGTACTACCGCATCGGCGCCGAGGGGATCGAGACGGTCTACGCCCTGTCGCTCACCGACGACGAGAAGGCCCGCGTTCTCGCGGCCGTCGAGCAGGAAGCCCAGCGCCTCGGCCTGTGGGAGTCCGAGACGTGGGGCGACATCCTCGAGGACCGCGGCTCCCAGATCACGTTCTCGGCGCTCGGTCAGCGTGCCCCGCTCGAGGCGAAGGTCGCATGGGACCCGACGGGCGCGAAGAAGAGCGCGCTGCGCGCCGCCGTCGCCGAGCGGATCCCGGATCTCGAGGTGCGCTCCGGCGGGTCGACCTCGGTCGACATCACCCACCGCGGCATCGACAAGGCGTACGGCATGAACAAGCTCGCCGAGCAGACCGGCATCCCGCTCGATGACATGCTCTTCGTCGGCGATCGCCTCGATCCCGATGGCAACGACTATCCCGTGCTCGCCATGGGCGTCGAGTGCCATGCCGTCGAGGGGTGGGAGGAGACCGCGGAGTTCCTCGAGGCGCTCATCCCCACCCTCCCCGCGCGCTCCTAGCTCTTCGCGGCGGCGCGAGCTCGCGGCGCGCGCGCCGGAGCGGTCTGACCCACCGGCATGAGCCGCGAGAGCTGCGTCACGTGGCGCGGCTCGAGCTCGGCGAGCGACGAGACGCCCAGCAGCTTCATCGTGCGCTCGATCTCGGTGCGCAGGATGTCGATCGTGCGGTCGACGCCCTGGCGCCCCCCCGCCATGAGGCCGTAGAGGTACGCGCGGCCGATGAGCGTGAACTTCGCGCCGAGGGCGATGGATGCCACGATGTCGGCACCGTTCATGATGCCCGTGTCGATCATGACCGTGGCATCCTTCCCCACTTCGCGCACGACCTTCGGCAGCAGGTGGAACGGGATCGGCGCGCGGTCGAGTTGACGCCCGCCGTGGTTGGACAGGATGATGCCGTCGACGCCGAGGTCGACGAGCTTCTTGGAGTCCTCGACGTTCTGCACGCCCTTCACGACGATGTTGCCGGGCCAGAGCTCGCGGATGATCTCGAGGTCGTCGAAGCTGATCGTCGGGTCCATCGCGGCGTTGAGAAGCTCGCCCACCGTGCCGCCCGTCGTCGAGAGGGACGCGAACTCGAGCTTGGGGGTCGTGAGGAAGTCGATCCACCACCACGGCCGCGGGATGGCGTTGACGATCGTGCCGACGGTGAGCTGCGGCGGGATCGCGAACCCGTTGCGCTTGTCGCGCAGGCGGGCGCCGGCGACCGGCGTGTCGACGGTGAACTGCAGGGTGTCGAAGCCCGCCGCGGCGGCGCGCTTGACGAGTCCGTACGAGATGTCGCGGTCGCGCATGACGTAGAGCTGGAACCAGTTTCGCCCGTGGGGGTTGGCCCTCTTGACGTCCTCGATCGAGGTCGTGCCCAGCGTGGAGAGCGTGAACGGGATGCCGGCGGCACCCGCTGCTCCTGCCCCCGCCGTCTCGCCTTCGGTCTGCATCAGACGCGTGAACCCCGTCGGCGCGATGCCGAAGGGCAGCGCCGACGGGCCGCCGAGGATCTCCGTCGACATGTCGACCTCGGCCGCGGGTCGGAGGATGTCGGGGTGGAACTCGATGTCCTCGAAGGCCTGACGCGCCCGCGAGAGCGACAGCTCGCCCTCGGCGGCGCCGTCGGTGTAGTCGAAGGCGGCCTTCGGTGTGCGGCGCTTGGCGATCGTGCGGAGGTCGTAGATCGTCAGAGCGCCGTCGAGCCGTCGCTTGCGGCCGTCGAGCTCGGGCTTCTTGAACTGCATGAGCTCGAGGAGCTCCGAGACCTTGGGGAGTTGGCGCTGGACCATGGTTCTTCCTTCTCAGACGGCGGTGCGGGCGAGGCCCGCTTCGGCGTAGTAGCCGGTGATGTGGGCGTGGACGAGGGTGCGCGCGAGCGCCGCGTCGCGGGCGTCGACGGCATCGAGCAGCGCGCGGTGCTCCGCGCGGAGGCGAGCGGCCGTGGCATCCCAGTCCGGGATCTTCTCGGCGCCCTGCTGCACGTAGGACTCGATGGCCGTGCGCAGGCCGGTCATCGTCGCGGCGATGACCTGATTGCCGGATGCCTCGGCCAGCGCGAGGTGCAGCTGCGCATCGAGGGCCAGGAATTCGGCGGGGGTGAGGTCGGTCTGCTCCATGGCTTCGAGCACGACCCGCGCATCGCGGGTCGCGGGATCGGACGCCTGCGCCACGGCCGCGACGACGGCCGTCTCGAGCACGAGTCGCGTCGCGACCACGTCGTCGAGCGGGAAGCCGTGCGCGGCGACCTGGAGCCGCAGGACCGCCGACAGCCCGCCTTGGGGCGTGGCGGTGATGATGGCCCCGGCGTTGGGCCCCGAGCCCGTGCCGGTGCGGATGAGGCCCATGACCTCGAGGACCCGCAGAGCCTCGCGCACGCTCGAACGACCGACGCCGAGCGACGCCGACAGGTCGCGTTCGGAGGGCAGGCGATCGCCCGGGCCGAGACGGCCGTCGAGCAGATCGGCCTCGATGCTCTCGAGCACGGTGCGCCAGGCGCGGGTTGCTTCGCTCACGCGACTCCTTTGTGGTCAGACCACATTATCCACTGTGGTCTGACCACGCAAGGCGTGATGACAGGCTGTCAGTCGGCGTCCGAGTCCACCTGATTGCGCAGCGTCGCGTCGTCGAGGAGCGGCAGGTCGGCGCGGGTCACGACGTGGGACGTCACGGCGTACTCGACCAGTCGCGCGCGGCGGTTGGTCGCGAGCTTGCCGGCTCCCCCGCGCAGTCCCTGGACGCCCATGCGATCGAGCTTGTCGCAGACGTTGTCCAGCTTGCGGTTGAACTTGCTCATGGTCCATCCGAGCCGCTGGGCGGCCGCGCTCGAGGAGGGCAGCTCGTTCATGCTCACACCCTCGCGTCGCAGCATCGGCTCGGCGAGGGCGACCATGAGCTGCTTCTGCAGCGGCGTGAAGCTCGCCGGCATGACGGTGGTCTCTCCGCTCATCGACTCCTGCACCTGACGGGACACCTCGTAGGGCGCCTCCTCCGTGTGGAGGCTCAGCTCGTAGGTGACCGGCCCCGCAGTGAAGACGATGACGCTCCTCTCGAACACGAGCGGCATGCGCGCACCGGGTGAGAGCCAGGACTGGACCGCACCGCCGGCGCTCGAGATGGTCGCGGCGAGCAGGACGCCGACGTTGGCCAGCCACCACAGCCCGTCACGATGCTGGAGCTCGAGGAAGTGCCGATGCAGGTACGGGTTGTCGTCGATCTCGAGGTCACCCTCGCGCCCGATGATGAACGGTCGATCCGTCGGCAGATCGTGCCATTCTCCGGCGAACTCCAACCTCAGCGGTGCGACCCTCGTCGCCTCCTCGGCGACTCCGCGCTCGATTCCCGCATCCTCATTCACATCGGTCACGTGTACTCCCCCTCGGCGCCATTCTGCCAGGAGGATGCCGGAGCACGGCTCAACCGAACGCGGGGCGCAGCTCCTCGGCCATGCGGTCGATGTTCGCCGGTGTCACCTTCCAGCGCGCGGAGTCGTCATCCTCGAACGTCACCTCGTACGTGCCCGAAGCGCGCTCGAACTGCACGAGGATCTTGATCGGCGGCTCCTGCTCGGGCCGATACGTGCTCTCGAGGTAGGCGTCGAGCGCGGGCTTGACGCCGGACGGCCGCGACGCCACTGCCGCACTCGTGCCGTCGGGCGCGTACGCATAGCCGTGCGTGCCGCTGATGCGGCCGCCGGCAAGGTCGATGACCATCGCGAACGAGGCCCAGCCCTCACCCGCTCCCCGCATGTTCTCGATCAGCGCGCGGATCAGATCGGCGGTGGCGTCCTGGGACATGGAGCTCCTTCTGGTGGGATTCACAGACTCGGCATGTCGCCGCGTGAGACGCGGTCGAAGGTCTCGCCGGCTTCGTTCCAGAAGCTCGGCCAGTTGCGATACGCGACCTGACCGGTCTCCGGATTCGACACCGTGTACTCGACTTCGAAGCTATCAGGGCGAACCGCGCCGGGCGGGTAGACGTCGACGGTGTAGTCCACGCGATAGCCCGCGTCCACCCAGTCCGCCCACTCGTTCTCCATCCGCTTCCAGGCGCCGCGGTTGAGGTTGGATGCCTGGGGCACGATGCCCTCGTCAGGCGTGTCGCCGTAGAAGCGATGGGCGCCGAGGTGGCCGCCGTCATCCGTCGCCTCGCCCATGTTGCCGACCGCGGTCGCGTTGTCTCCGCGGTCCGATCCGCCGAAGTCCTCGTTGATCTGACCGCGCTCCGAGACGGGCCGGCCGGTCTCGGGGTCCCACGTGGTGACCTTCTCGTTCCGACCTCGCGTCGTCACCGTCTCGTCGAACTTGTCCTTGTCGCGCACCTGACGGACCACGTCGTCGAAGTGGTCGTTCATGTTGTCGGTGAGCTGGTGGAGCCTCTCCTTGCCGTGCGCCATGCCGTCGAGCACCGCCTCACGGAGCTCCCGGATGACCGGCTTGATCGACGACATCAGTCGTCGCCTCCGAAGTCGAGTGCCGAGAACTCGGCGAAGAACGTCGAGGTCACGCTCTGGATGTCGGCCCCATGCTGCTTCATCGTCGACTGCGCGTCTTCCAGCGCCTGCAGATCCGCGTAGAACTCGTCCGAGTCGCCCACGCCCGCCTCCACCATCGGAGCGTCGAGGATCGCGTCGATGATCGCGGGCAGCTGCTGCGACATCGGCTCGATCGCCATGGGGAGCAGCTGGTTCAGCAGCTGCTCGACGGCGATGTCGACCGCCGCGTTGAGGAGCTTCTTCTTGATGATGAGCATCGGGCCGGCGCCGACGGCCGTGATCGGGTTCGTCAGCATGCCCACGAGCGCGATCAGCGTCGTGGTGACATCGACGATGACCTTCATCTTCAGCGCGAGGATCGCGCCGGCCCCGACATCCATCGCGATCGCCGCAGGCGGCATGAGGTCGACCAGCTTCTGCAGGTTCTGCGACCGGTTGGTGTTCCACGCGCCCAGAGTCGCAGGGCCCGTCTGGCCGCGCATCGCCGCCGCGATGTCTCCGTTCATCTTGCGGTCGACGGCCTGGATCGCGTTCTCCAGGTCCGTCCCGAGGTTGCGCACCAGGACGGCGCCCTTGGTGACCTCGTCCTCGTCGATGTCCGGCCACTCGAACCCGAGCTTCTCCATCACCCAGACGAGCTCGTTCGGCAACATCATCCCCACGGCTCCACCTCCTGGCTCGAATCTACGGAGCGCGGCGCGAACCGACCATGGGTAGCACTTCCCAGGGGAGGACGATCACGTCGTACGTGGGGCGACTCAGCGCGGCGGCTCGCCGGGAACGAAGTAGCGCAACGGCGAGAGCCCCGTCCGCACGACCGCATCGCCGGCGGCGTCGAGGAACTCATCCATCGTCGTCACGCTCAGAGTGCCCGCGGGATTCGCGATCATGACGTTGTCGACGACGGGCAGGAGCGTCGCCGTCCCCTGCGGCCACGCGGCGAAGGTCAGCGTGACGCCGTCCTCGCGCACGTGGATCTTCGGGTCGGCGATGTGGACGTCGGGTCGCGCGAGAACGACGCCCTGTGCCTCGTAGGCACGCACGCTGAAGAGCCGCAGCACGCGCTCGATGCGCAGCTGGAGCGCGGTGAAGCGCTCTCTCCAAGGGAAGGGTGCCCACGCACCGTCGGCCAGAACAATGGGGTGCGCGCTCACGAGCGGTCCGCCCGCGTCGTACAGCGTCTCGGCGAGGTCGAGGACGCGTCCGAATGCTGCCTCGTCATCCGCGCCGACGATCACGAGCGTGTCCCGCGACAGAGCGAAGACGACGCGATCTCCCGTGAGGCCCACCGCCGCGATGCGCGAGGGATCGACGAGCAGCGCGGCCGCAAGCGCCTCCTGCTCGACGATGACCGCGCCGTCGACAGGATCGGGCAGGTCGTCGACCGACGCGACGGATTCGGCCACGAGCTCATCGAAGGGACGACCCGCCGTCTCGGCCTGTGCGCGGGTGATCGCGAGCCCGTCTGCGTCGAGGCCCACGAAGATCTCACCGCCGATGTACTCGACGCGGGGATGGATGTCTCCCGGAGCGGTCAGCGAGAGGACTCCGAGCTCGCTCGCGCCATAGATCCGTGGGACCACGCTCGCCGCTGCATCCCCGAAGACATCCGTCATGGATCCCGACCCTCTCCTCAGTGTCTTTCCAGACTAGTCAGCCGCGCGGAGCGCGATCACGTCGGCCCACGACCAGCCGACGTCGATCCCGCGCACGGGCTTACCGGCCCGGGGCTCCGAGACCCACCCGGCGGGCACGATGTGCAGCGCGAGCGACCTCGTGCCCTCGTCCTCCGCCCCGGCTCGCACGAGTGCGAGACCCATCGCGTCCGAGAGCGTCCAGCAGTCGACATCCGTCGCCCCCGCGTCGCGAAGCGCCGCTATGTACGAGCCGATACTGTCGGCCCGCTCCTCGGCGAGCGAGAGCACTCGCCACGGGCCGGCCCAGTGCATCCCGGCATCCTGGACCTGCGACGCGAAGGCCGCGATCTCCTCGGCTGTGACGCCGCGCTCGGCGCTGTCAAGGTCGCCGAGCCATCCGAGCGGGAGGATCCTCGCCTCTCCGCGCACGAGCACCGGAAGCTCCGGCGCCGCCCAGCCGTCCGTGCGGGCCTCCACCGCCCCTGCGGGCGGACCACCCGGTTGGATGAGGGATGAGCGACCCTCGAACGGGAGGAGGGCGCCTGCCGTCGCGGATGCGGGGCCGAACGCGGATGCCGCGTCCCGGTGCACGTCCCGGTCGAGTTCCATGGATCAGCGCGCTCCGAATGTGAAGTCGCGCGGACTGCCGGGCCAGTTGGTCGGGCGGAACTCGCCGTTCTTGAGGCCCGTGGACGTCTCGGGGATGTCGATCACAGCCTCCGGGATGCCGCTCGGCAGATAGCCGCCCGGAATCCACTTGTCGACGTCCGTGCCACCCTCGTTGCCGGACGGCATCCGCAGACCGTCGAGCTCGTGCGGGGCGAAGTCACGCAGTTCGACGTCTGCGCCGTCGAAGAAGTTCTCCGGAAGGCCCAGCGTGTTCGCGAGGTCCTGCGGGGTCGCGGAACGGTCGATGACGTTCTGCAGCTGGTCGGTCGGGAACACGTACGTCGTCCCGTTGTTGCCCGGCCCCCAGTCGTCGAGGCTCCCCTTGCGATAGAAGCGCGTGGCGCCCTCGGCGAACTGGTCCAGGTGGTCGCGGACGTAGTCGCCGTCGAGGTAGTCGCCCGGATCCGGTCGGCCGCCCTTCCCTGCTCCGAGGACGTCGTTCGGCGTCCAGCCGTCGGGCTTCCAGCCGTTCTGCAGCGGCGACGGCACGTCGGTGGCGTCCAGGTCGCTCACACCGCTCGTGTTGCGGTTCTGCTTCTGCCCGTGCCTGCGGAACATCTCCGACAGCTGGCGCACGTGCACGGGCATGTCGTCGAGGGCGTCCTTGAGCGGCCGGATGACGGCCTTCCCGATACTCATCGTCAATCCCCTCCGATGTTGAGGCTCGCAAGATCCGACATCAGACGCTCGGTGATGGTCTCGACGTCCGCAGCGTGCTGCTCCATCTCGCCCTGCGCCTGCTCGAGCGCCTGCAGGTCGGCGTAGAACTCGTCCGTGTCGCCGACGACCGACTCCACGATGGGAGAGTCGAGGGCGGCCATGATGATGACGGGAAGCTCCTGCGCGAGCGGCTCGATGACCATCGGCAGGACCTGGTTCAGCACCTGCTCGATCGCGATGTCGACGGCCGCGTTGAGGAGCTTCTTCTTGATGAGGAGCATCGGGCCGGCGCCGAGGGCCGTGATCGGGTTCGTCAGCATGCCCACGAGCGCGATCAGCGTCGTCGTCACGTCGACGATGACCTTCATCTTCAGGGCGAAGACGGCGTCCGCCGCGATGTCGACACCGGTCGGCACGGGACCGAGGATGTCGAGCAGCTTCTCGAGGTTCTGGGAGCGGTTGGAGTTCCACGCCGCGACGTATGCGGGGCCGGCCTGACCGCGCATGGCCGCGGCGAGGTCGCCGTTCACCTTGCGGTCCATCACCTGGAGCTTGTTCTCGAGGTCGTCGCGGAACACGCGCACCATGCCCGCTCCGCGACGAAGCTCGTCTTCGTCGATGTCCGGCCACTCGAACCCGAGCTTCTCCATCACCCAGACGAGCTCGTTCGGCAACATCATCCCCACGGCCACACCTCCACACTCGACTCTACGAGGAGCCGTCGAATCCGTGCGATGGGGAGAACACCCCATGACAGCTCCGCGCTCACGGCACGACCGCCCACTGCACGGCGCCCGACAACAGGGGCGCCACCGCACCGTCGCGCGATGCCACGCCGATGACGTCCTTGTCCACGACCGTCACGCGCGGGTTCATCGCGATCGGCAGCACGGCCGCCGCGCTCACGATGGATGCCTCGATCTGCGCCCGGAGGTCTCGGGCGGCGTACACGTCCGTCGTCTGGGCGAGCTGCGCGATCAGCTCATCACGCGCGGGATCGGCGTATGACAGGCCCGAGGCCTGCGGCCCGCTCCCCCATCGGACCGAGATGTCAGCCGCCGTCTGCGGGAGGGGGATGCGCGAGATCACGGCATCCCATCCACCCTGCGTCAGCGCGCCGTCGAGGTCATCCGCCGCGCAGTCGACGGCATTCCAGCCCGCCTCCTGTGCGGCGGCCTGCACAGCGGCGAACGCGCCGGTGGCGAACTCGTCGGCCCGATCGAAGAGGACGCACACCGGTGCGCCGGCCGCGACGCCGGCGGCAGCGCGCTCCGACGCCGGGTCGTCGGCTCCGGTGAGCGCGGCCGAGAAGCCCGCGTCGGAGGTCGCGATGTCGTACGCACGGGTTCCCGGCGCCGACAGCGGCGACGTCGTCGGGGCGTAGACGGATGCCCACGCGCCGCCGCCGCGCTCGACGACGTCGTTCGCGGGAATCGCCCGGAGGAACGCGGCACGCGCCTCGGGACGAGCGAAGACGCCCGCCGGATTCAGCTGCAGCGCCCACAGGGTGCCGTCGTGCGATGCGCCGCTCGTGAAGTCTCTGCGCTCGAGGGCTTGAATCGGATCACGGTCGGCGGCGACGGGCGCGAGCGACACGATGTCGAGTCGGTCGCCGAGGGCGCTGAGCGGATCATCGCCGGCGGGCACGAGCGCGATCTCGGCGACCTTCGGGGTCACCGTTCCGCGGTAGTCGGCGTTCGGCACGAGCGCCACGGACTGCCCGTCCGCGTCGCGCGTCACGGCGTCGACGCGGAAGGGACCGCTCGACAGCAGGAGATCCGCCGGGATCGCGCCCTCGTCGGGCAGCGCGAAGCCGTCGTTCCAGAACTCGGCGACCGAGCCGAGCGCCGCCGTGTCGTTCTCGAGGATCGCCGTGATGAGCGCCTGCTTGGCCTCCATGGGATCCTCGACGCCGAACGCGCCGCGGGCGACGACGTGCGCCGGCACCGCGACCCCGATCCGCTGCTGCCAGTCGTCGACCGGGCGAGGGTAGGTCACCTGGATCGCGCGTGCGAACTCGTCGACCTCCGGGATGACGGGGTCCGCCTCCTCCGCGTCGACATCGCCGGCGGGATCGAGGAGTCCGGATGCCGCCGCCCAGCCCAGCAGCAGGTCGGCCGCATCGAGTGGGATGCCATCCGACCAGGACGGCTCGGCGAGGTCGTAGCGCACCGTGAAAGGGTCGTCGTCCTCGATCGTGACGGTGCCGAATCCCGGGTCGGGGACGAATTCGCCGGCGACCACCTCGCCGAAACCCGATCGCGTCGCGGCGGCGATCTCGAGGTTCCACGGCGTCGGCGCGCCGATCGCGTTCGTCGAGGTGAGCTCCTGCGTCCACCCGACGGTGATCGTCGAGCCGGGGACGACCGATGCCGGCAGCGCCGGCGCGCACGCGGTGAGACCCACGACCGCCGCGATGGCGAGCGGCACCGCGAGGCGGCGTGACCTTCTCATACGGCGGGCGTCAGACGAGGTCGGCGCCGTCGTCGCCTTCGGCCATCTCGCGGAAGAGCTCGCTGTCTTCGCTCTCGAGCCACGCGCGCGCGTGCTCCAGCAGGACCGCGGGGGAATCCTCCGCCTCCGCCGCGGAGCCGAACGGACCCATCGAGTCCTCGGAGGGCCGCTCATCAGCACGCACGACCGACTGCGTCGTCAGGTTGTACCAGTAGGGCTGTCCACCGCTCATCTGCTCTGCACTCCGCTCACCGTTCCGATTCTATGATCCGTCATGCGCCACGACAGACGGAAGGTCGTGGCGCCCGGTCCGAGGACCAGACACCACGACCTCCGAGGATGCGCAAAACTCAGCCGCCAGCGAGCTCGGCATCCTTGTCGCGGATCGAGTCCGCCATGCGGTCGAGCGCCTGGGCCATGTCGTTGACGGCCTCGGCGGCGTCGTCGAGGGACGACGTGAGCTCGGAGTACGCCGTCGAGTATGCCTCGGAGGCGTTCTCGGTCTTGAACCCGTCCTGGACCAGGTCGTCGATGACGCCCTGGAGCTCCTTCAGGGTGTCGGTGACGGCGCTGCGTCCGTCGCGGAGACGCGCCGCTGCGCTCTCCATCTCGCTGTATGTCGCCCCGAAATCATGTCCGGCCATGAGAACCGCCTCCCGCGTTCTTCGTGTTCAGGCCCTGCGGCCCCTCTGTCATCGAGGCTAGCCAATGAAGCCTCATCCGCACACGGGGAGTGGTACCCATGTCAGCCCTCCCCATGCGACGCGCCGTCCGGCACGAACGGCATCTGCATCGTCACGGCCCGTCCCGCCTGGACGAAGATCCCGCGACCGACCGGGAAGTCCGACCGCTTCACCCGACCGAACGGCGTCTTGAAGATCGCCTCGCCGTCGTAGGTGTCGGGTTTGAGCACGATGCCCTGGCGACCGGTCTTCCACTCGCCCAGCACGCCGATGCTCCCGCTCGCGCGGGAGATCTCGGCCTCGCCGACGAGAAGGTGATCGCTGTCGTTCATCGCCTGCAGGAGGGCGCGCATCGGACGGTCCGCCGCGCCGTCGGCGAGGTGGGGCATGTCCTCGACGACGATCATGATGCGCCCGTTCGAGGACTCGCTGACGACGAGCTCGGCGAGTTCCGTCGCAAGCTCCTTCTCGTCCTCCGGTCGCGTCGCGCTGCGCACCCACGGCCGGAAGTCCTTGAGCTCCGCGCGCCGGCTGCCGAGGTGGTAGAGCCTGACCTGCGGATCGAACCGCTCCATCGCGACGATGAGCGCCTTGAGGGCGTTCGTCCGGCCGGACGACGGGGGGCCGGAGACGACGAAGGAGCCGATGGGCTCGAAACCGTGCGGAGCGAGCGTGTCGTCGGCGACACCGAACACCGGCATCCCGTTCGCCTGCGCCGGCATCTCGTCCGCCCCGATCATCGTCGGCAGCGCCCCGATCTCGGGGAGGTCGCGCACGCCGGCCTCCCGGAGCCGGTCGCCGAGGGCGATGAGCGCCTTGGTCTGCTCGACGACGTTCGCCGTGCCGCCGAGAACCGCGATCTGCGCCTCGTGGCCGTCGATCACGGCGCGCCCGGGAGCCGACTGCTCGTCGAGGACGTCGCGCGGCGCGTTCAGCAGCATGTACTGGCTCGGATCGCCCATGCGCAGCACGACGCGGCGCGAGATGTTCGCGGCCACAGCGCTCGGCACGGCGTTGCCGCGGTCGGCGGTGATGACGGTGTGGAGGCCGAGCGTGCGTCCTTCGCCGAGGATGCGCATGAAGATGCGGTAGAACGGCCCGCGGCCGGGCGCCACCTCCCAGTCCTTCTTGAACTCGGGGTAGTTGTCGATGAGCAGGAGGATGCGGGGCATCCGCGGATCCCGCAGCTCGCGGTACTCCTGGACCGACGCCGCGCTGGCGGCCGAGAACGCCGCCGCGCGGCGGTCCATCTCACCGTCGAGCGTGCGCAGAAGCCGCTGGATGCGTTCGACGTCGGAGCTGTCGACGACGGAGCCGACGTGCGGCAGGGACGCGAGGGCGCCCAGCGCGCCGGAGGCGAAGTCGAGGCAGTAGACCTGCACGCGCCCGAGATCGGGCCGCATTCCGGCGGCCGTGCCGATCGTCTTGAGCAGCGTCGACTTGCCCGACCCCGAGGTGCCGTAGATCACGAGGGAGCCGTCGCGGTCGGGAGAGAACACGGCGGCCTGCTGCAGCTGCTTCTCGGGCACGTCCATGAGGGCGAGCGGGATGCGGGTGTCCCCCTCGTTCGGAAGGTCCTGCAGGTCGACCACGGGTGCCAGATCGTCGAGCCACGGTCGACGAGGACGCGGCAGGGCCGCCCGCGAGCTCGCGCGGATGAGCGTCGAGACGATCCGCTTCTGATCGTTGGGACCGAGGTCCTCCAGATGGGAGTCGGCATCGGCCGGCCGATCGGGCTCCCACTCGCCGCGGGCGCCGAAGCGGAGCTCCGCGACCCGCACCTCGGCGGTGGCGGAGTCCTCCTCGGTCGTCCATCCGCCCGCGTACGCCGACTGGAAGGGCACCAGGCGACCCGGACCCGTCTTGGCGATCGCGCGGCCCGGCAGTGTGGCGGGGAACGTCGCGGCCACGGGGTCGTCCACGACGTCGCGCGAGTCCGCCTCATCCGCCATCCGCAGCGCGATGCGCAGGTTCGTGTTGGCGCGCAGGTTGTCCTTGATGACGCCCGCGGGGCGCTGCGTCGCCATGATGAGGTGGATGCCGAGTGAACGACCGCGCTGTGCGATGTCGACGACGCCGTCGACGAAGTCGGGCATCTCGGACGCGAGCGCTGCGAACTCGTCGATCACGAGGACGAGCGCCGGAGGGCACTCGGGATCCTGCCGCTTCTCGAGCTCGAGCAGATCCTTCGCCTTCTTGCGGTTGAGCAGATGCTCACGCGTCTGCAGCTCGGCCCGGAGGCTGGTCAGCGCCCGGCGCACGAGGTGCGGACTGAGGTCGGTCACGAGCCCCACGCAGTGCGGCAGCTCGACGCAGTCAGCGAACGCGGAGCCGCCTTTGTAGTCCACGAAGAGGAACGTCACGCGATCCGGGCTGTGGGCGGCGGCCATGCCGAGCACCCAGGCCTGGAGGAACTCCGACTTGCCGGCGCCGGTCGTGCCGCCCACGAGCGCGTGAGGCCCCTGCGTCCGGAGGTCGAGCACCATGGCGTTGCTCGATCCCTGGCCGATGATGGCGCGCAGCGTGCCGGCCTTCTTGAGGCGCGGCCGGGGAGCCGGGGATCGGTCCACGATCGTGTTGTTCTGCCGCCAGCGCTCGATGACGACCTGGGGGTCCTCCGCGATGGCGGGATCGACGAGCTGCAGGAACATGACGGACGTGGGGATGTCGGACGAGTCCTGCACACCGGTGCTGGCGTCCGCGACGGGAGCGAGCCGTCGGGCGAGCATCTCCATGTAGGCGTTGGAGACTCCTTCGACCTTGACGCCCTGGAAGGTCTCGCCGTTGCGCACGAGGCCCACCACCGCCGCATCGAGACCCGCGCTGACATCGATGTAGCTGCGGCAGACCGCCGGGAGGGCCTCGACCGTCGGCGAGACGAAGACGGCGTGGACGCCGTGATCGGCACCGCGCTCGAGCACGTCGGTGAGGCGCCCGCGATCCACCGGGGCGTCGCCCGACACGAAGACGATCACCGACAGCGGCGGCGTCTTCTTGTGCTCGGCGGCTGCGCGCGAGACATCGGTGCCGTACAGGAGCGGATTCCAGTCCTCCTTGAAGGGCCCGCGGGGCTCCCCGCCGGCACCGGCCGCCTCGGCGCGCTGCACGTACTCCTCGAGGGCGCTGAGCAGTGCGGAGCCGGTCGGCGCCGAGTCTGCGAGCGCGTTGTCCCGGAAGGGGCTGCGGTCGCTGGAGGTGTGCGGCATCCATTTCAGCCAGTCAAGCTCCGGGGTCCAGGCGGAATCCGCGAAGGCGACCGCCACGATGTCGTTCGGAGCGTGCAGACCGAACAGCTGCACCGCGACGCCGCGCATCGTGTCGGCGACGTGGCCCTGCGGACCGGCGATGCCGATGGACCCGGCGTCGGCGAACGTCTCGAACACCGGCACGTCGTCGACGAACTCGTAGCGCTCGCGCAGCCGATCCACCCGATCGATGAAGTCGGGCAGACCCTCGGGCGACTCGGCGTCATCGATGCGGTTGCGCGCCGGGAGGCGGCAGCTGCCCAGACGCAGAGCGAGGAAGTTCCAGTGCTCCGGTCGCCTCGTCCACAGCATGGGGCCGAGGCGCATCGCCTGATCGAAGATCTCGGCGACGGGCGGGGCCTCGGCGTTGCGCGCGAGCTCCTCTTCGGGCTTGCCGTGGAAGAAGTCCTCCTCGAGCTGCTCGTACTGGCGATCGAAGAGCAGGATCTCGTGGTTCTCGCCCTTCTTGCTCTGCATCGCCTGGTTGAAGATGTTGCCGAAGGCCATGAGGGGCGTCATGACGATGATCAGGAGCGAGCGGGGATTGCCGTTGAGCGCGTAGAGCGCCATGCCCATCAGGATCGGCGCGATCAGGATCGGCCAGGGGAACATACGGCCGATCTTCTCGGTCGGCAGGCGCGGGATCTTGAAGAGCGTCCCCGGGTAGCGCACCTCGACGCGCGGGCTGCGGTTGAACAGCAGACCACCGCCGCGCTCGATGATGGGCTCGGCGGCGCCCGAGCCGTCGAACGAGCGCGCGAGCCGCAGCACGAGGGTCGTCCCGCCGATCACGAAGGGCTCTCCCTCCTCGATGCGGACGCGCTGCACCGCGACGCCGTCGACGAGGACACCGTTGGCGGAGTTGAGGTCGACGACCTCGATCTGCGTGCCGACCTCCAGCCGCGCGTGGCGTTTCGAGGCCATCGGGTCGGCGAGCACGACGTCGTTGCCGGCATCGCGCCCGAGGAACACGTGTCCGGACGAGATCGGGAACTCCTGGCCCGCCAGGGGGCCGGCCGTCGCGACCAGGACTCCGGCGACGTCGCGTCGGTCCGCGACCGCGTGATCCCGGCCGTAGTTGAGGATGGATGCCGTGAACCCCGACCCGATCGGCGCCTCGCCGATCGGCACGTCGGGCTGCAGCGGGATCATCCGCTCGCCCGCGGGCGGCGCGACCGCGAGAGTGAGGACATCCCCGTCGACGAACGGCGTCGACCTCGTCGGATCGGCTGCGGCCACGTGGCGCGCGACATCGCCCGCGGTGGCCGTCGAGTCGGTCGTGATGACGATGTCGACCGGATCACCCGTCTGACGCTGCAGGGTCAGCTTGAGCCTCACGACGCTCCCCCGGATTCGCTGCACTGGTAGGCGGACATCGTGCTTCCCTCGTCTCGTGTCATACGCGGACCACCGCGGCGATGCGGTCGCCGAGTCGGATCCGGTCGCCGTCGACCGCCAGGACCGGCGCCGCGGGATCGATGCGGTTCTCGACGTCGCCTCGGATGAGCGCGGAGCCGTTCGTGGAGTGCTTGTCGGCGACCTCGAGCCCACCGGCGACGGGGGTCACGAGGGCATGGGTCTTCGAGAGCGACCTGCTGTCGTCGGCGAGCGCGACAGCGCGTGCGCCCGGATTGCCCGGGTCCTCGGGATTGCGTCCCAGCAGCACGGGCCCGTCGACGGGGATGCTCTCGCCCGAGTCGAAGCGGAGAGCGAGGCGTGCGGCGGCCGGGACGGACGCCGGGGCCGGCGCGGGCGGTGCCATGGCCACGGGGGGACGCGGCGCGTCGACGACGGGCGTCGGCGACTCCGGGGCTGCCGACGGGGGCGGTGCCTGCTCGGCGACGGGACGGTCGCGGAGCTCGTGGGTGCGCGCCACCCCGAGCACGCCCGCACTGCCCCGACTGGCTGGTCGGTACTCCGGCTGCGCCGCCGGATCGGCGGACGTCGCGAGCGACGGCAGTGCCACGCGCGCCGCGACCGGCTCGGCCTTCACCGTCTTGCGGGCGATGCGCATCCGCTTCTCGTCGTAGGGGTCGAGTCCCTTGCGCACGTCGACGAGCCAGAATCCGGCGGCCTTGTCGTGGAGTCCGCGACCTCTGCCGTCCGGATCGAAGGTCGGCGAGGCGAGGATGAGCGCCGGCCCGAGCACGGGCACGATCCCGGCCGCGACCACGATGGCGAAGCGCACCACGACGGCCCCGACGCCGGGGCGGGCGAGGGTCTTGACGTTGACGCTGCGGATGCCTGCGACCGCCTTGCCGATCGTCTTGCCCTTCCTCCCGTGCAGGACCAGCTGCACGATCAGGAGCACCAGGCCCAGCACCGTCGACACCGCGGCCGTGACGACGGCCAGCACGAAGTCGGGATGGTTCAGGAAGCCGTAGGGCGAGATCGATCCGGTCGCGAGCTTGAGGATCAAGGGCACGGCCCCGATCCAGAACGGGAGCGACAGGACGACCCAGATCGCGGCATCCACCGTCAGCGCGAGGGCACGGCGGCCGAAGGGCGCGCGCACGAGCCCCAGTGCCGCTGCGTACGCGGGATCCGGACGCCCTTCGGCATCCAGGCCCTCGATCACCGGCTTCTGTTCGTCGACTTCCCAGATCATCCGTCGACGCACCCTCGCGCGGGCTCGGAGACCCGTCCGTCCTCGCGCCGCAGCATGACGTCGATGCAGACCGTCCCGGGCGTGGCGGGCACCTGCGCGATCGCCGTCTCGGTCTGCTGGGGATCCACTTCTCCCGAGACTTGGACGACGCTCCAGATGAACAGGTCGCCCTCCTGCGGGTCCTTGTTGACCCAGCTGAACACGATCTGATCCCCCTGGAGCGTTCCGTCGAGTTCCGCGACGCGAGGGACGAAGTCGGTCACGACCTCCTGCGGCTCGGCCGAAGGGGTCTCCTCCGGTGCGGTGTCGAGGCCCGCGACGAGCACGTTCAATCCGACGATCCCACCGACGACGAGCACGAGGCCGGCGGCGACCGAGAGCCCGATCCACAGCCCCTTCCGCGAGCGCCGCGGAGCACCGGTCGGCGACTCGGCCACGGCAGGTGCCGCCTCCACGACGGGAGCCGGCGTCTGCGGCGCGACCACCGTCGGCGGCCGCATGATCGTGGGGGCGTCGTCGACGGGGGGTGCGGATGCCGCGGGCGCACGCAGCTGCGTCGCCTCGTCGACGGCATCCCCGCGCTGCGGGGCGTCGAAGCTGGGCACGGCCGGCGAGGGGAGCGACGTCTTGCGCTGGGTGGTTGCGGACGGCCGTGTGAAGTCCGCGGCATCCGGATCGATGCTGACGACCTCCCGCACGCGCGTGAGCCCGTCGCCGTCGTCGTCGCGCTCCTCCGGCGGCGCATGGTCGTCGACGATGTCGATCGGCGTCACGGAGTGCGACAGCTCGATCTGCACCTTCTGCAGCGCGCGGGCGAATGCGACCGCGCTGGGGTACCGATCGTCGGGGTTCTTCGCCATCGCACGCTCGAGCGCACGCTGGAGGCTCTCGGGCGCGTCGGGTCGGTTCAACGACGTCAGAGCGGCGCGCTCGATCCGCTCGATCAGATCGGCGCTCGTGTTGCGCTCTCCGGGCCGCTCGAACGGCGAGCGGCCGGCGATGAGGGTGTAGATCGTCGCGCCCAGGGCCCAGACGTCGGTCCGAGGTCCGCTCCGGGGCGGATCGGCGAACGACTCGGGCGGGGACCACGGGATCGACATGCCCGACGCCTCGCCGGTCGCCCCCGTCGTCGACGCGATGCCGAAGTCGGTCAGCGCGGGCCGGTTGTATGCCGTCACGAGGATGTTCGCGGGCTTGATGTCGCGGTGCAGCACGCCGGCGCGGTGCGCCGTCTCGACCGCGCCCGCCACCTGGATGCCGACGCGCAGCGCCTCGGCGATCGAGAACGTCTCCCTCCGCGCCCGCACCTGCAGGTTGGGACGCGGGCAGTACTCCATGACGATGTAGGGGCGCCCGTCGCCCGCGACGCCCGCCTGGTAGATCGTGACGATGGCAGGATGCGTCGACAGCATCGCCATGACGTTCGCCTCATCGGCGAACTCCTGCGCGGCACCGCTCGACAGGCGATCCGCCAGCAGGACCTTCACCGCGACCTGGCGGCGAGGCATCTCCTGCTCGTACAGGAAGACGTCCGCGAAGCCGCCCGTGCCGAGGGGCTGGACGAACTGGAAGCCGGGAAGCTCCGGTGGTGGGGACGGAGGCCGTGTCACGGGAGGTCCTCGAACGCGACCTCGACACCGTCGCCGAGATCCACGACGTCGCCCGAGAGCACGAGGGTCTGCTCCCCCGGGTGGAGCCTCATGGGATCGGCGCCGGGGCGCAGGAGGGTCGAGCCGTTCGTCGTGTGCAGGTCGATCACCACGACGGTGTCGCCCTCGGGGCGGATCTCGAGGTGGCTGCGCGAGATGTCCTGCTGCGGGCTGTCGACGGCGATGAGATGCGGAAGGTTCGCGCCGCTGGCGCGCGTGGAGCGCGGCCTCCGGCCGATGATCACCGTGCGGTCGAGCGTCACGACCTGACCCGTCGAGACGCGGATCCGACCGGTCGCCCCCGGAGCGGGAGGAGTCGGTGGCGGCGCCGGCGCCTCGAGCGGGGGCTCGTGACGGAGGGCGCGCAGCGCCGCGGCCGAGATCGTCTCGCCGTCGTGATCGCCCAGGTCGGGCACGGGAGGCGCGGGAGGGATCGGGGCGGGCTCGGCCGGTGCGGAGTGGACCGTGGCACCCCACAGCTGATCGAAGTCCTCGATGGCAGGAGCGAGAGTCGCCTCGTTGGGCGTCATCCCGTCGTCGACGACCGCGCCGTGCGCGAGCGTCGCCTCGTCGGGTGTCACGACGTCGTCGACGACGGGAGCCGGAGCGGGCTCGCGATCGGCGGGCGGCGCTGCGAGCGGGGCGGGCGACATGGGCTCGGGGGCGGTGGGCGCAGACACGGGCGCGGCAGGTGCCTCGGGCTCGGGCACGGGCGCGGCGGATGCCTGTGGTTCGGGCTCGCCTGCGGTCGCGTCGGCGGGCTCGAACCGGGCGCTGACGACACCCGCCCTGACGACGCCGCTGTGCACGGGGAGGTCGTCGGACGCATCGGTCGCCTCGACGGTGATCTCGATGCGCGAGGCGCCGGCGACGAATCGCTCGCTCCACGTCGTCACGTCCGAGCCGGAGAACTCCTGCTCGCCGGCCGCGGCGGTCACCCGCGCCGAGACGGCGCCTCGCAGCGCCATCCGCAGGTCGGCTCCCTCGCTCACGGCGGCGACGAACGACGGCATCGAGCCGAAGGCGCCGCCCGCCTGCGCGGCGATCACGTCGACGACGGTCGCGAGCGTGCGGTGCTGAGGCATCCGCTCCCACAGGCTCATCACGACATCGCTCGATGTACCCGGCGGCAGCGCGACGAGCGCACCGGGCAGGACGATCACGTACCACTGCCCGGATCGGTAGGTCGTCTGCATCAGCGCACCCCTCCCGCCGCGGCCTCGCGCGGACGCGTGTCCATGTCGATGTCCGAGTCCGTCGCGAGCAGGGTGCCCGGTCGCGACGCGACCGAGACCGCGTCGACGACGATGACCGTGATGTTGTCCCGTCCCCCCGCGGCGACCGCCTCATCGACCAGCAGCTCGGACGCCGTCTGGGGATCCGTCACCGTCATCAGGATCTCGCGGATGCGGGCGTCGGGCACCTCCGAGGTGAGACCGTCGGAGCACACCAGGATGCGGTCGCCGAGCTCCGCCGGGAAGAGCCAGTAGTCGGCGTCCCCCGTGCTGCTCGCGCCGATCGCCCGCGTGATGATGTTGCGACGCCGATCGGCCATCGCCTCCTCCACCGTCAGCTCACCGGACTCGATCAGCTCCTGGACGACGGAGTGGTCGACGCTGATCTGCTCGAGCTCGCCGTCCGCGAGCCGGTAGGTCCGCGAGTCGCCGATGTTGACGGCGAGCCAGTACCCCATGCCGTCGACCGCTGCGACGACGACACCGCTCAGCGTCGTGCCGGCGCGCACATCCCCCGACGTCGACAGCTCTTCGACGGCCTCGCGCGCGCGGGCGAGCGCACGCGAGACGTCCTCGAGCTCGAGCGACGGGCGCCCGACGCATCCCGAGAACTCCGCGATCACGGCGGCGCTCGCGCGGTCGCCTGCTTCGTGCCCGCCCATGCCGTCCGCGACGACGAACACGGGAGCGAGCGCGAGATGGGCGTCCTCATTGAGGGTGCGTCGGAGACCGGGATGCGTCGCGGACCCCGTGGCGACGATGAGGGACGGCCTCACGCGTAGCCCCCGATCGTCACGACGCGATCGCCGATCTCGATCGCGTCGCCGAGTCGCACCGGAACACGCTGGCCGGCAGGGCACGCGATCCGCTGACCATCGCGGACGAGGGTCATGCCGTTGGTCGAGAAGCGATCGAGGACCCAGCCTCCGGCCGCCTCGGCCGCGGCTTCGAAGTGCGTCTTGGAGAGCGAGAGCGTCTCATCGCGCACCGACACGATCACGGCACCCTCCTCGGGTGCCGGATTCCGGCCGAACACCGTGCGGCGTGACACCGAGACGCGCGTGCCGTCGTCCCACGTGAAGACGAGCCGGTGACCGGGGATGCTGATCCTCGTGTCCTCGATGTCGGAGGCCGCCTGCGGTGCTGACGGAGCGCTCGCACGTGTGGATGCAACCGGCGTGGCCGGCGCGACGGGCGCGGGCGGAGCAGGCGGGGAGACCGCCGGGGGCACCTCGGCGCGGCCCTGCACGGTCGCATCGAGGTCGTCGGCGATGGGTGTCGCGCGCGGGGGCGCCGCATCCTGCGTGATGCCGGGCACGAAGGCGATGAGGGATCCGTCGTCGGGCACGACCGGCGCCGGCCGCGGCGCCGCGACGGGTGCCGCGGGGGGCTGAGGAGCGGCAGGGACGGCAGCCGGAGGGGCGGGCGGCTGCGCTGCGCCCGACATCAGGGGCGTCGCCGAAGGGGGCGACGGCGCCGACGCGGCGGAGTCCGCGGAAGGAGACGAGGGGACGGATGCCGTGGCCACCGCCCCACGCGTACTGAGCATGAGCGAGCCGACGACCTTGTCGTGCCACCCCTGGAACCTGCCCGAGCCGTCGAAGAGCGGCGTGAAGTAGCCCACGACGATCGAGCAGGCGAGGCCGAAGACGATGTTCCGCACGAGCGCGCGACCGAAGCCGAGCGGAGTCTCGTCCTGCGCGCCGACGAGGCGGAGTCCCTGAGCGCGCATGCCGATCGAGCCTCCGCCGGCCTGCATGAGGGTGTAGACGACGAACCATCCGAGCTGCAGCAGAAGGACGAGCGGGAGACCGATGAGCAGCACCGACCGCCATCCATCCCCACCGGCGAGCGTCGTCGCGACGACGAGGGCGCCGAAGAGCACGATCGCGAGCGCCGCCGCGATGAACGCGTCGATGAGGTAGCCGACCGCGCGACGCGGGATCGGCGCGATCGGTGCGGACGCGGGCTGCGTCATGGGGTCTCGCTCTCGGATGCGGGGGGTGTGCTCATGCTGCTGCTCTCGATCGTGCCCGATTCGCGGCGCACGCGCGCGGTCGCCGCCTCGCGAAGACCCTGCAGTCCGCTCGAGAGCTTCGTGCCACCGAGAAGCGAGCGCACGCTCAGTCGCGCCTTCGTGCGCTTCCAGAAGCCGGCATCCTTTCCGAGGCCGCCGACGATCGCGTCCACTTCGCTCCAGAAGGCGTCGACGTCGTCCTGCGTGGGATCGGTCGGCCCGAACACATCGACGTCGGCGCGATCCGCGAGGGCCGTGACGCGGGGTTCGGCCAGCGTCGCCACGACGGCCGCCGCTTCCTCCGGCCGGGTTCCACCGGGTGTCAGACGCGCGCCGTAGTCGACGGCGCGGTCGGTGAGCTCGTCCCAGCCGCCGCTGATGCGGTCGGCCGTCCGGTCCGCCGTGCGCCGCGAACGGCGCTTCGCGGCCTTCCAGGCGCCGATGACGATGAACGGGCTCATGAGGATCGCGAGGATGCCGAGCGAGATCCCGCCGATGAGCAGGATCGCTCCGATGATGCCCGCGAGGTTGAGCGTCTCCTCCTCGGACTCGCGGTCGTCCGGCAGTGTCGGCGGCAGATCGACCGGCTCCTGCGGCGGGGGCGGCGGCTGAAGCACCTGCGGCTTCGGGTCGACCCGCGGCTTCGTGTTCTGGTCGTTGGGGACCTGGTCCTCGGGGGGCGTCGGGTCGAAGGGCAGCCATCCGACTCCGTCGAAGTTCACCTCGGTCCAGGCATGGACATCGTCGCCGGTCGCGGCGAAGACGGCATCCCCTGCCTCCTCCTCGTCGGGGTAGTAGCCCATGACGACGCGGACCGGGATACCGAGCTCGCCTGCGAGGAGCGCCATCGCGACGGCGTACTGCTCGTCGTCGCCGATCATCTGGTCGCCGCCGAACAGCGTCGTCATGCGCTCCGACGTGTGCCCGGCACGCGACAGCACCTCGCCCTCGAGCCCGTGACTGAAGAAGCCGCCCTCCGAGAGGAAGCTCTCGAGCGCTCGCACCTGCTCGATGGGCGATTCCGCGTTCGCGACGGTCTCGGCAGCGAGCGCGGTCAGCTCCTCGGGGACATTGCTCTGCTTCGGCAGCGCGACCGCGCCGAAGTCGACGTCCGCGAGCTGGACGTCGTCCGGCATGGTCGGGATGACGGCATCCACCGTGTACTCGTCGCCGGCGCGCAGCTTCGGCGTCGCGACAGCGGTGCCGGTGGCGGGGTTGACATAGGTGTTGCGGCGCAGCTCTTCGGCACGGTCGCCCTCGAACCGGATCTCGCTCAGCTGGCCCGCCGTCGGAACCCAGACCTGCGCGTAGTCGTCGATCGCGATCCGCAGTGTGACCGGCATGCCTTCGGCGTCGGGCGAGATGTCGGAGCGCAGCGGAGTGAACGCACTCGACGACGTCGGGCCGCCATCGGTCACGTTGTACACCATGCCGTTGAACTGGTCCATGACCGCCGTCCGGATGCGGGCGTCCTCGGGCAGCCCCTGCACCGTGAAGAGCGTGTCGCTCGCCGCGTCGCGCACGTTCTTGCGGAACGACTGCAGGGGGCTGGCGTAGTCGCGGATGTCGAACGGGGGGATGATCGCGTCGCGGAACACGTGCCGGGGCTGGGACGGCGCGGCGATCGCGCTCGTCGCCACGCCGGCGACGCCCGCCACGGCCAGGACGGCGACGCCCGCGAGCAGACGACGCAGGCGCATGTGGGACGCGCGTGCGGGGTCGACCTCGCCGACCGAGACGGCGGCGTTCTGAGGAGCCCAGATCTGCCGCAGCGCGAGCCACGCGACACTGACGACGGCGAAGACGAGGCCCTGCGCGATCGGGAACGCCGGCTCGGGAGTGCCGAGCGCGATGACCAGCATGAGGAGCGCGCCCGGAGGCACGAGCGCCCAGGCGACATGGGACAGCCGCAGAGCGAGGGATGCCGTCACCGTCGTGAACACGAGCGCGAGCAGGAACGGGACCACGAGGTGCCCGTCGGCGGCGGCGACCGGCGCGACCGTCGTGAGCATCTGCTTCCAGGCCGTCACCGTGCCCAGCGCCAGCGTCTGCAGCGTCTCGAGGGTGGGCACGAAGCCGAGGATCGCCGTCTGCGGAAGAGCGAGGGCGCCGCCGAAGACGAAATACGCGCCCACGACGAGTCCGGTGACGACGAGGATGCCCCAGCGACGCCAGGTGGCGACCGCCGCGATCGCGAGGCCGAGGACGATGCCGCCGAGGGCTGCGGGAACGAACGACGCGCCCCCGAAGGTCGGCCAGAATCCGACGAGGGCGACCGCGACGAGAAGAGCGGACGCCGTCAGGTCGAGGACCCAGCGGCGGGTCGAGATCATCGCGGATGCCGCGGCCGGCGCGCTCATGCGAGGACCTTCTGCAGGGCGAGGGGGATCTGCTCCAGCGCGCCGATCGTGATGACGTCCGCGTCGCCGATGCGGCGCAGGGCAGGTGCGTGTGCGGCGGTATCGGCGACGACGGCGAGCGCGCGCGCACCGAACGGCAGCCGTGCGCAGGCGACCCGGAGGTCGTCGGACGACACTTTCGAGCCGCACACCAGCACGACGACGCTGGCGAGGGGCATGCTGGCGGAGATGACCCCGGCGAGGCGATCGATGCCGCCCTCCCGCGGTCTGCTGTTCTCGACGGCCGAGAGCGAGTCGAGCAGCTGCTTGCCGGTTCCGGCCGGCAGCTCGCGGCCCTGCACACGCACATCCACCCGCTGCGAGTCGCGCAGCGCGCGCAGGCCGATCGACCCCGCCGCCGAGACGGCGAGCTCGAAGTCGTCGGCCGTGGCGTAGTCGGCGCTGGAGCAGGAGAGTCCGATGACGAAGTGGGATCTGCGGGTCTCTTCGAACTGCCGGACCATCATCGTCCCCGTGCGCGCCGTCGAGCGCCAGTGCACGTGGCGCAGATCATCGCCCGGCTGGTACTCGAGGAGCGCGTGGAACGACACGTCGTCGCGGGACAGGTCGGCTGCCGGGAGTCCCTCGAGATCGCGCAGGTAGCCGAGCGACTGGCCGTCGAAGAGCACGGTGCGCGGATGCACGAAGAGGTCCACCGGGGCATCCCTCTGGTGCGCCCTCTCGAAGAGTCCGAGCGGATCGCCGCGCACGACGCTCACCGGGCCGACCTTCACCACGCCCCGTCGCTGGGTCGGGATGGCGAAGAGCTCCTCCGCCCGCTCCCCCGGAGCCAGACGCTGGATCCCGAACTCGCCGCGTCCGGCTCCGACGGGAAGGACGATGCGCGAGGGGAGGATGGCACGCGTGCCGTTGTTGGCGAGCGTGAGTGCGCCCACGGCACGCTCGCCCACGACGACGCGCGTGCGTGCGAGGTCGAGGGACACGTCGTATGCCGTGCGACCGATCAGGAAGACGGCGCACAGCGCGACGATGATCGCGATGACGATCGCCGCCACGATGAGCTCCGTCCAGCCTGCGAGCTGCCCGACGATCCACGAGCCGGCCGCCATCGCGATGAGCACCCACGCCAGCGGGCGGACAGCGGAGCCGATGAGGCGGAGGCGCGCCAGCAGGCGCGCGCCGACGACGGCCGCGACGTCACGCCAGCCGGCGTCGCGGTCCGTCTGCGCCGGCGGCGCCGAGAATGCCTCCGCCGCCATCAGGCCGCCGATCGCGCCTGCGGCGCCGCGATCCCGTCGAGCACCCGATCGATGACCGACAGGCTCGTCGTGCCGGCGAACTCGGCCTCGGCGTCGAGCAGCAGCCGGTGCTGCCACACGGGACGCGCGAGCGTCTTCACGTCGTCGGGGAGCACGAAGTGTCGACCGTGGGCTGCCGCCCACACCTTCGCGATGCGGATCATGGCGATGGCGCCGCGCACCGATACGCCCAGGCGCGTGGCAGGGTCGTGGCGCGTCGCCTGCGCGAGCTCCGCGACATAGCGCAGGACGGCGGGGGCGACGTGGACGGATGCCCCGAGATCGGCCATGTCGGCCACAGCGCCCGTCGTGATGATGGCCGGCAGACCCGCGGACGGGTTGCGGTCGGAGGCTCCCGCGAGGATGCTCTCGGTCACCTCGAGGTCGGGGTATCCGATCGACGTCTTGATGAGGAAGCGGTCGAGCTGAGCCTCGGGGAGCTTGTACGTGCCCGCCTGCTCGATCGGGTTCTGCGTCGCGATCACGAGGAACGGCCGGCCCGTCTCGTGCGTGACGCCGTCGACGGTGACGCGGGACTCCTCCATGACCTCGAGGAGTGCGGACTGCGTTTTCGGCGACGCTCGGTTGATCTCATCGGCCAGGACGATGGATGCGAAGATCGGCCCCTTGTGGAACTCGAAGCGGTGCGACTGCTGGTCGTAGATCGTGACGCCGGTCACGTCCGACGGCAGCAGGTCGGGAGTGAACTGGATGCGCGCGCTCGTCCCCTGCACCGTCGCCGCGAGCGCCTTCGCGAGGCTCGTCTTGCCGGTGCCCGGGGCGTCCTCGAGGAGCACGTGGCCCTCGGCGAGCATCGACGCGATCACGAGGCCGACGACCTCGCGCTTGCCCTGGACGGCTTTGTCGACGTTGCTCACGAGCCGCTGGAAGGTTCCCTGGAACCAGGCGGCCTGCTCGGGGGTCATGCTCATGTCTGCTGTGCTCTCTCTCGTACGTTTCTCGTCGTGGGCCCGGCTATGGTCGCGCCCAGAATCTCTTCTCGGTGTCCACTCCGTCGCCCCAGCCGAGGATGTCGACCCACACGTCCTGGCCGTCGCGGCCGACGAAGCAGCCGAGCTGCTGGCTGCCGCTGCCGTTGAAGTTGATCGTGTACTGGAAGTTGCCGATCTGACCGTCGTTGCTCGAGTAGCACTCGACCGTGCGGTTGCCGATGTTGAGGTTCTCCCAGTGCACGACGTACCGGCGGCATCCATTGACGCAGCTGCCCGCCGCGTCGCCCTGCGTGACCCAGACCTGCGGTGCCGGCGGATCGTTCGTGCGAGCGGACGCCGAGGCGACGGGCGACCAGTTGCCGAGCGAATCCTGCGCCCGGACGTCGATGCTGTGCGTCTCCTGGTATCCGTTGCCGACCGTGCGAGATCCGTTCGCGCCGACGTCCTGCCACCCGCCGCCGTCGATGCGGATCTGGGTCGTCTGGATCGGCCGGCCGTTGTTCGACCCGCTCGAGTTCCACGAGACCTCGACGCTCGTGCCCAGGTTGCGCGCACCGGCGTCGGGGGCGCGGGGCGTGCCGTACGGCGTCTCCCGCACTCCGTTCGAGACGGCGCCCGCGTAGGTCTGGCCGCTCACGGTCGCCACGGCGCGCATCTCGACGGTGTACGGGGTGCCGTTCGCGAGGCCGCCGATCACGCCGTTGCCGGGGAATCCTGCCCAGCCGCCGCCGTTCAGGCGGTACTGGAATGAGATCTCACTCGTCGTCGCGCCGTTCCGCGCGCCCGGCGTGTAGCTCACCGTGAGCTGCCGGTCACCGGCTGCGACGCCGGTGATCTGCGGGGCTCCGGGTGGGACGACTCCGCGGCGGGGCGCCGACATCGCGCTCCACTCACCCCAGCCGGCCTTGTTGTGGCCGCGGATGCGGTACGTGTACGGGCTCTCGGACGTCGGGACGACCACCGCCTGGCTGTTCGACGCCGCGCCCGGGGTCAAGGTGCGCTGGAGCGTCGCGCCCTCCCACACCTGCAGCTCGTAGGCGTCGATCGCGTCGCCGTTGGCGGGCGGAGTCTGCCAGCTCACCTGCATCTGCGCCTGGTTTCCGACGGGCTGCAGCTCGGTGGTCGTCGGCGCGCCGCCCGCGAGCGGGGGGCCGGCGGGGATCTCGGACGCCGACCAGTTGCTCCAGCTCGACGGCTCCGGGGCGCGGTTGTGCGCCTGGACGCGCACCTGATAGTTCGCGCCGTTCTCGAGCCCGTCCCACGTGACGGAGTTGCCGGTGACCTCCTTCTGCGTGATGCCCGACGGCGGCGCAGGAGAGATCTCGAGCGTGAACCGCTCGACCGGCGAACCGGGGGTCGTGGGGGTCGTCCACGCGACATCCAGGGACTTGTCGCCGAACTTCAGGGTCGGGGGGTTCGGCGTGTCGGGGCGTGCATCGGGGCGCGCGACCGCCGATGAACCCGACGGCTCCGACTCGCCCACGCGGTTGGTCGCGGTGACCTGGAACGTGTACTCGACGTTGTTGGTCAGGCCGTCCAGGGTGCAGGTCGTCGACGCGCACTCCTTGGAGTAGCTGCTGCCCTGCACCGAGCGCACCGTGTACTTCGTGATCTCGGCGCCGTTGTTCGACGGAGCGCCGAACGACACGACGACCGTGCGGTCCTGCACGCTCGTCACGGTCGGCGTTCCCGGTGCGTCGGGGACACCCTGCACCGTGAGCACGACCTGACCCGTCACCTCGCGATCCGGATCACCGGTCGCATCCTGGATCCGGTAGCGCACGACCAGCGTGCCCACGAAGTCCGCCGATGGGGTGACCACGACGTTGTCGCCCTCGGCACGGGCCTGCCCGGATCCGGTCTCGACGTTCGCGGACAGGAGCTTCAGCGGCGTCTCCGGGAAGGGGTTGAAGTCGTTGGCGAGCACCGGCACCGTGAGGGTCTTGCCCTGATCCGCCTGCGGGATGGTGTCGGTGTTGGCGGCGGGCATGGCACGCGTCGACGCCGAGACCTGCACGAGCACCGAGCCCTCGACCGGTTCGGTCTCGCCGTCGGTGATCCGCAGGGTGAGCGTCGTCGCGGCGCCCTTCCTGGCGTTGGCGGCCGCCTGCACCCGCAGCTGGTCGCCGGCGATCTCCGCACTGATGCCGTCGCCTTCGCCGCTCACGAGCGTGTAGCTGTGCCGGCCGGCGTCCTCGGGGTCGGGGTCGCTGGTCAGCGCCGCCAGATCGAGCACGGTGGCGTCCTCGCCCGGGGCGACGTTCATCCGGGCGCCCACGAACGTCGGCGGCTGGTTGTCGGGCGGCAGGACGTTGATCGGGATGCTGAGCGTCGCCTTGCGGCCGTCGGGGTCCTCGGGACTCGTGCCGTCCGTGACCTCGAACGTGAGGGCATCCTGGCCGAAGTAGCCGTCGGCCGACGTGTAGACGAGCGTGCGCTCGTCCTTCACGAGGTCGGCGCCGTTGGAGTTGATCGCGCTGACCTTCGCGTGCTCCGTGATGACGACGTCGCCGCCGCCCGCGACCGTGACGTACTCCGAGAGCGGCACTTCCTTCGTCTCGCCGCTCATGACCTCGAGTGGAGTGGTCGACGTGAGCGTCGGTCGCAGCCCGTCCTCCGAGGGGACGAAGATGAACGCCGAGGACTGCAGGTCGTCCTGATCGGTGAGGGTGTAGCGGATCAGCTGGAGCTCGTCGGTGACCGTCACGCGGACCTTGCCGTTGTCGAGCAGGGTCGCGCCCGGTCCGACCTCCACGTCGAGGCGATCGGTCGTTCCGTCGGGGTCCTCGTCGTTGTCGAGGATGTCGAGGTCGGCCGTGAGGCTGCCGTCCTCGAGGTCGACGGGACGCAGCCGATCATCGCGCGCGACGGGTGCCTGCAGGGGCACATCCTCGTCGACGGTGATCTGGAGCGCTGCCGTCGCCGTGGCGCCGCGGGCGTCAGCGATCGTGTACTGGAGCGAGGTCTCGACAGCGGAGTTCGGCGCCTGGACGAGCACCCGGTCGCCCGACACCCGCGCCGAGAGGCCCTCGCCGTCGGGGACCTCGAGGCCGTCCTTGACGAGTGAGACCTTGTCGCCCTCGGGGTCGGAGTCGTTGAGCATGACGGGCACGGCGATCTCGCGACCCGGGCGCACCACGACGGCATCCTTCACCGCGTACGGCGCCTGGTTGATCTGCTCCGCCGGAGCGATGCCGACGCGGATGGTCGCCGTCCCCTCCTTGCCGAGGCGGTCGCGCACGCGGTACTTGAAGACGTCCACGCCCGTCGAGCCGTCGAACGCCTCGTAGGTGAGGTAGTCCTGAGCGACCTCGACGACGCGTCCCTTCGTCGGGCTCGACGTGATGTCGAGGAGCTCGACGGAGTCGCCGTCGCTGTCGATGCCGTCGAGCGGCACGGCGATGTCGATCTGGGTTCCCGACAGCGCCCGGGCCACGAGATCGCGCGGACGCGGCGCCGCGTTGGTCTCCTCGTCGATCGGGAGGATCTGGATCGTGACGTAGCCGGCCGCCTTCTGCTGACGCGAGTCGACGGCTTCGTAGGTCAGGTAGACGGTCTTCGCCTCGTCGCCCGCCTTGAATCGCACAGCGTCCTGCGAGACGAACGCCTCGCCGTCCTCGGGATCGACGAACGGCTCGATGAGCTCGGGCGCGACGTGGAGGGCATCGTCGCTGGGATGCGTGTCGTTGCCGAGCACGGGGATCGTCACGACATCCCCGACGCGCACGTAGGCGGTGTCGGGTGCGGTCACCGGCTGGAGGATCTCCTCGGGCGCGGGGATCGGCACGACGACGACCTCGCCCTCGGCGGACTGCTTGCCGTTGGAGATGCGGTACTTGATGCGCACCTGCTCCTCGAGCGTGCCCTGGTCGGTGATGCGCAGCGTCTCGTGGTTGAGGACCGAGACGGAGATCCCGGAGCTCGGCTCGACGGTCACCGACTGCACGACGAGGATGCCGCCGGCCGGATCGGTGTCGTTGTCGAGCACGCCGATGAGCGCGTCGCCGCCCGCGGGAAGCAGGGCGACGTCGCGCACGGCGACCGGAGGCAGATCGACCTCGGCGGCCTCGGTCACATCGATGCGGACGAGCCCCTCGCCGTTCTCGGGACCGGCCGTGGCGAGGTACTGCACGTAGTAGACGCCGACGGTGGGGGACGTGAACGAGAAGGTCTTGTTGGTGAAGTCGGGAACGATGGTCGCACCGGCGACCTCGTCCACGCGGCCGAGCCGCAGGGGCTCGCGACCCGAACTCGTGTCGTTCGCGAGCGGCGCGACGGTGATCTGCTCGCCCACGCGCGTGACCACGTGATCGGCGTTCGTCTTCGGCTTCGTCGAGCCCTGGGGCCGCACGTCGAGCGTGATGGTGCTCGTCGTCATCTCGCCGAGGCCGTCGGCGACGGTGACCTGCACGTCCTTGCGTCCCTGCAGGCTCGCGGTCGCCTTGTAGGTGAGCTGACCGTCGGTGCTGAAGTCGACCTCGTCGCCGGGAGCGGCGACCACCTCCTTGAGGTAGATGTCGTCGCCGTCCGGGTCGATCCAGTCCGGGAGGATGTTGTACGACACCGTTCCGCCGGTCTCGACGGTCAGCGCGGTCTTTCGCTTGGGCGTCGGCGGCCCGTTGACGCTCTCGTCGTGCACGGACAGCGTCACGGTCGCGGTGTCCTTGCCCCCGCGTCCGTCGTCCACCTCGTACTGGAACGTCGCTGTGCCGGTGGCGTCCTCGGAGACGGCGATCTGCAGCGATCCGCCGTTGAAGATGGGCTGGACGACACCGATCGACGGCTGCTCCGACGCCATCGAGGCGACGAGGACGTCACCGTCGGGGTCGTTGTCGTTGTCGACCACCGGCAGGAGCGCCGAGGCGCCGGGGCGCACGCCGAACGCGTCGTCCTCGGCGACGGGCGGAGTGTTGACCTCGCTGCGCTCGGGGAGGGTCGTCTCGACCGTCTCCTGGGTCGAGTCCTCCTCGTTCTCGGTCTCGCCCTCGGGAGGGGTGATGTCGTTCCAGTTGTCGACGCGCTGCAGGCTCTCGTTCGCCAGCCAGGCGGCGCCGCCGACCGCGTCGTTCAGGATGATCACATCGCGGTTCACACGGAACACCAGGCTCGTGGAGTCCTTCGCCTCCTCGATGTCGGCGGAGACGTCGTCCGCCTCGCCGGCGCAGTCGCGCACGAACGCCCCCGAGCCTCCCCAGGCTCCGTAGGCGCACCCGCGCAGCCAGACCGGGACGGCGGGCGAACCGGTGCCTCCCGCATCCGTCGTCTCGGGCTCGCCACCGTCGAACGGGACGCGGACGAGCGCCGACGCGGTCGCGATCGTGACGGCGTCCGCCTCGGCGGACGCCTGCTGGAG
Organism: Microbacterium sp.; assembly: GCF_051860965.1. GTDB lineage: Bacteria > Actinomycetota > Actinomycetes > Actinomycetales > Microbacteriaceae > Microbacterium. Next base: position 60,054 of record NZ_JBIMKU010000003.1, on the reverse strand, counting down.
CACCGCGTCGCCGGCGTCGGGGATCTCGGTGCGGAACCCGCCGGGAGACATGACGACTCCCGCCGCCGCGTCGAGCACGACGGGCATGCGGCCGACGACGGTGATCGTCGCCGTGCCGGCCTCGTCGAGCTCGCCGAGCGATGCCGTCGAGGACTCGAGGGGCTCCCCCTCGCCGTCGACGGCGATCGTGACGACCTCGCCGCGTGCGACCGACAGCGCGAACACGGTGCCGTCCTGCGCGACGGCGACATCGGCTCCCTCGCCGAGATCGGCGACCGGATCAGCGCCCTCGATCTCGAACGACGCGAGTCCGCCCATGGGCTCGACCCACAGCTTGCCCGACTCGGGGTCGAGGATCGCCGCGGTCTGCGCACCCAGCGCGACCTTCGCGCCCCCCGGCATGCTCGCGGAGTCGCCCATCGACACGCGCGCGGGGTCCACCGCTGCGAGGGTCGAGCTGCCCTCGTCGACGACCAGCACGTTCGCGGCGTCCTGCAGGATGTCGTAGTTCTCGCCGATCGTGCGAAGCCCGCCGTCCAGCACGGTCGACTCGTGGTTGAAGTGTCCGACCAGCAGGCTCGACGTCTTCGTGATCCAGACGCCGCCGTCGTTGAGGTCGACCTTCGTGGTCGGGTATCCCTCGTAGGTGAGGGCCATCGTGGTGAGCGCGACGACGCCGACGGTGACTCCGGCCACGGACGCGAGCGTCTTCGGGCGCGCGCGGATCCACGACAAAGCCTTCATCGCTGGTCTCCCCCCGGGCCTCGCGCCTGCACCGCAGCCGCGCGCAGACCGGCGCAGTGCGTAAGAACTCATTCATCCTAACCGCCCGGTCAGCGTGCTCTGATGGGCAGAGATCCCCATACCCTGTACCCATGGACCCCCTCCTCCTCGTGCTCCTGGTCTTCGCCGCGACCTGCGCGTTCTGCTGGATCGCATCGCTCATCACGAAGGACACCTCGTGGGTCGACCGCATCTGGTCGATCGTGCCGGCTGTCTACGTCTGGATCTTCGCGATCGCCGGCATCGTCGACGGGCAGGATGCCGCGCGCCTGATCGTCATGGCGGTCCTCGTCACGGCATGGGCTGCACGACTGACCTTCAACTTCGCCCGCAAGGGCGGCTACACGGGCATGGAGGACTACCGCTGGGCGATCCTGCGCGGCCGCATGAAGCCGTGGCAGTTCCAGGTGTTCAACCTGCTCTTCATCGTGCTGTACCAGAACGCGCTGCTCGTGCTCATCGCGCTGCCCGCCTTCATCGCGTGGCAGAACCCCGCTCCCTTCGGCGTGTGGGACGCGATCTTCGCCGTGGTGTTCGCGGCGTTCCTCGTCGGCGAGTTCGTGGCCGACCAGCAGCAGTGGGACTTCCACCAGGCCAAGCGCGCGGGCCGTGCCGAGGGCTTCCTGACGGGCGGGCTCTTCTCGTGGAGCCGCCACCCCAACTTCTTCTTCGAGCAGGCGCAGTGGTGGGTGTTCTACGCGATCGGGGCGACCGCCGCCGTGGCATCCGGGCTCGGATTCTGGGGCGGTGCGATCAACTGGACCATCGTCGGAGCGATCCTGCTGACGATCCTGTTCATCGGCTCGACGATCTTCACCGAGGGGATCTCATCGTCGAAGTACCCCGCGTACGCCGAGTACAAGCGCACGACGTCGATGCTCGTGCCGCTGCCGCCGCGGCGGGCGAAGGCGAAGTCCGGGGCGAAGAAGAAGACCGGAAAGGGAGCGAAGGCTCCGACGCCCGAACCGGCGTAGTTCAGGCGGTCGCGAAGCCGTCCGGATTGCGGGACTGCCAGTTCCAGGCATCCCGCGTCGCGTCGTCGATCGTGCGCGTCGCGACCCAGTCGAGCTCGCGCGCAGCCTTCGAGGGGTCGCAGTACGTCGCGTCCACATCGCCCGCCCGGCGCCCGAGCACGGTCTTGGGCAGCTCTCGTCCGACCGCGCGCTCGAAGGCCGCGACGAGCTCGAGCACGCTGACGGGTCGGCCCGTGCCGAGGTTGTAGACCATGAAGCCGGGCTGCGCCTTCTCGAGGGCCGCGACGTGGCCGAGAGCCAGGTCGACGACGTGGATGTAGTCGCGCAGGCCCGTGCCGTCGGGGGTGTCGTAGTCGTCGCCGAAGATGCCGACGCGCTCGAGCGAGCCGACGGCCACACGCTGCACATAGGGCATCAGATTGTTCGGGATGCCCGCGGGATCCTCGCCGATCAAGCCGGACTCGTGCGCGCCGACGGGATTGAAGTACCGCAGGATCGTGATGTTCAGCTCGGGATGCACGCGCGCGACGTCCTCGAGCACGACCTCGTTCATGCGCTTGGACTTGCTGTACGGGTTCGACAGGTCGACGCTCGTCGTCGACTCCTCGGTGAAGGGCAGATCAGCAGGGTCCGAGTAGACGGTTCCCGTGCTGGAGAACACGAACGACCGGATGCCGTGCTCGAGCCCCGCACGCACGAGCGCGAACGTCGTGTCGAGGTTGTTCGAGTAGTACTCCAGGGGCTTCTGCGTCGACTCCCCCACGGCCTTGAACGCCGCGAGGTGCACGACGGCGTCGATGGGCCCGTGCTCGTCGAAAGCGCGCGCGACGACGGCGTCGTCGGAGGCATCGCCGACGAGGAGCGGGGCGGGCTTGCCGGTGATCGTCTCGATGCGCTCGGCGGCGACGGCCGACGTGTTCGAGAGGTCGTCGAGAAGGACGACCTCGTGACCGGCGTCGAGCAGGGCGACCGCCGTGTGGGCACCGACGTAGCCGGCACCGCCGGCGAGCAGAACACGCATGGCTCGAGCTTATTGGCCGAGCCGACCGCCCGACTCGCGCAGGTAGCACTCGGCGCACATGGATTCGTACGTGACGCGATCCGCCGACAGCTCGTCGATCGCGACCTGGTCGCCGTCGAACACGAACCGACCGCCGACCAGACGCGCATTGAACAGCGCCTTGCGCCCGCAGCGGCAGATCGTCTTGAGCTCCTCGAGGCTGTGGGCGAGTTCCATCAGTCGCCGTGACCCCGGGAACGCATCGGTGCGGAAGTCGGTGCGGATGCCGTAGGCGAGGACCGGGATGCCGTCGAGCACGACGATGCGCAGCAGGTCGTCGACCTGCTCGCGGGTGAGGAACTGGGCTTCGTCGATGAGCAGGCACGCGACGTCGGCCGCGCGCCCCGTCTCGGAGGGCACGAGCGCCTCGATCGCCTCGTGCTTGAGGCGCGATCGGTGCGCGGCGAAGAGGTCGCGCACGTCGTCGCCGGGACGGATCAGGAAGTCGACGGGCCGCGACATCCCGAGCCGACTCGAGACCTTGTCGGCTTCCTTCGTATCGATCTCGGGCTTGGCCAGGAGCACGCGCTGGCCGCGCTCCTCGTAGTTGTACGCGGCCTGCAGGAGCGATGTCGACTTGCCCGAGTTCATCGCCCCGTAGCGGAAGTACAGTTTGGCCACCTGTCGAGATTAGCCGGTGAGTCAGCGTCCGCCGAAGCCGCCGCCACCGCCTCCGCCTCCCGAGAAGCCCCCGCCCGACGAACCGCCCGAGAACGACCAGCCCGAGCTCGAGGACGACCCGCCCGAGCTCGAGGAGCCGCGCGAGACGGGCGTCGCGGCGAGCCGGCCGATCGACCCCGAGGCATCCGACAGCGAGTCCGACACGACGACGTCGAAGAGCGACACGCGCGCGGCGACGACGGCCGCGGGCGCCGCGGCACGGATCACCTCGACCCACTGCCGCTCCATGCCGAACAGCACGGCGTAGGGCAGCAGCCGCTCGTACAGGTTCACCACGTCCGAGCCCGGCGCGTTCGGCTCGTCGCCGTACGCCCGGCGGCCGGACGACACGAGATCGGCCGTCCGCGGCGACTGCGCGGCGCGCAGGCGATCCTCCTCGGCGAGACGCAGGTACTCGCGGATGCCGTCGAGGTCGGTGCGATGCATCCCACCCGCGAGCGTCAGCACGGTCGTCGGCAGGCGGAACAGGGGCAGGATGAAGCCGGCGAACAGTCCGCTGCCGATCGCCAGGAAGTACAGCGCCGTGCCGAGCTCACCGAGGTCGTCCAGCACCGAGAAGGCCTCGCTCGAGAAGAAGAACAGGGCGAATCCGAGGCCGAGACCGCCGAACTGCACAAGCCCCCGCACGCCGTCGATCCACCCCGGACGCTTGCCCCGGTATCCGCGCTGCAGGGTGAACTCGTCGATGCGCCGGACGTAGGTGACCGCGCGACCCGGAGGACTGTGCGCGAACGAGCCGAGTCCGACTTTCACCCCCGGCTTCGCGTTCTTGCCGAAGAGAGCATCGATCACCCGGCGGTCGTCGTGCTCGAGGTCGGCGCGGTCGGTCAGGACCAGGGCGAAGTCCCCGGGATCGTCGCGCCCGCCCGAGGCCGTGATCTCGACCCGGTCGCGCACGGCGAGGTCGACGACGTGCGCCGCGAGCGCACGCTCGGGCACGTCGAGCACACCGGCTGAGAGCGTGAGCGACTCGTCCTCGGGTGGCGAGTACTGCACGATGACCGGCGAGTGGTCGGGGTTCCGGCGCAGGACGGCCTTCATCACCAGCACGAAGACCAGCCCGCCGATGCCCGACAGGATCGCCAGCACCGGCACGATCCACTCCCACCACGGGTACGGCGGAGGAGGAGGCGGGCTCGGGGCCGCGAAGGTGCCCTGCGCGAATCCGATCGAGAGGGTGACGCCCTCGTAGGGGCCGACCGCTCCCCCGTCGGCGGTGATCACGACCGCGTCGCTCGCGGCATCCATCGCTCCCTTCGACGACGCCCACGCGCTCACGTCGTCGGGCCACGGGCCGCCCGGCTCCGGGGACGAGATCTCGCACCGGTCGGTCGAGCCGGCCTCGCCCCGGTAGCAGTACGCCCGATCGTCGAGGAGCCCGCCCGCTGCAGCGCCCGCGATGTGCACTCGCGAGGTCGCGCTCGCGAACGGCTGCGCGTGATCCGTGCCGACGGTGTCCCAGAAGAACTCGTCGGCATCGGTGTCGTCGTAGCGCAGCACGACATCCTGCATCGTGTACGAGATGACATAGGTCTGCACGCCGCGGACGTAGTCGTCGTTGCCGGTGAGGACGTAGATCCACTCGTCGTCGGATTCCGTCCACCAGGGGATGGATGCTCCGCCCTCGCCGGTGACGCTCATGACGGTGGTCTGCAGGTCGATGCCCGAGTCGGAGCGGGGCAGCCAGCGCACGATGCCGCGGTTCTGATCGAAGGCGGGGAAGCGGGCGACGAGCGTCTCGGTCGTGTAGAGCGCGCTCCGGCCGCCCGCGTCGCGGATCAGCCAGTGGTCGGCATCGAACGAGTCGTACGAGAAGTCGTCGACGTCGGCGGATGCCGGAGCCGCCGTGAGCACGAGGACGAACGCCACCGCGAACGCGGCGAGCAGCCCCCGCATCCATCGCCCCATGCGTACACCCTAGGGGCGGGCGGCGTCAGGCCGTGAGGGCCAGCGTCTCGGCGGTCTCGGCGAGCGATTCCTGAGCGACCTCGGGACGCGTGTTGAGCGTCTGGCCGTAGCTCGGGATGAGCTCGCGCAGCCGCGGCTGCCATCCGTCGATCTGCTCGGGGAAGCACGTCTTCAGCAGCCCGAGCATGATGGACACGGCGGTCGAGGCACCCGGCGAGGCGCCGAGGAGCCCGGCGATCGAGCCGTCGGCGCTCGTGACGACCTCGGTGCCGAACTGCAGGACGCCGCCCTTCTCCGGGTCCTTCTTCATGACCTGCGCGCGCTGGCCTGCCTGCAGGAGCTCCCAGTCCTCGTCCTTCGCGGTGGGCATGAACGTGCGGAGGCTGTCGACCTTCTTCGCGTGGTTCTTCAGCAGCTCGCCCACCAGGTAGGAGATGAGCGACGGGTTGTCGATCGCCACCTTGAGCATCGGGCCGATGTTGCCGGGGCGCACCTGCGAGACGATGTCGAACACCGACCCGTTCTTGAGGAACTTGGGGCTGAACGTCGCGAACGGTCCGAAGAGGAGGGACGCCTCGCCGTCGACGATGCGGGTGTCGAGGTGCGGCACCGACATGGGCGGGGCGCCCACCGACGCCTGGGAGTAGACCTTGGCCTTATGCTGCGCGACGAGCGCCGGGTTCGAGGTCTTGAGCCACTGCCCGCCGATCGGGAACACGCCATAGCCGGAGATCTCGGGGATGCGCGAGGACTGCAGGAGCTTGAGAGCCCACCCGCCCGCGCCGACGAACACGAACTTCGCGTCGGTGTGACCGGGTGTGCGCCCGATCGTGTTGCGCCAGTTGAGGCGCCAGGTGCCGTCCTTGCGGCGACGGATGCTGCGCACCTCGCGGTTCGTAACCACCTCGACGCCCTTGGTCTGCAGATTGGCGAACAGCTGGTGGGTCAGCGCGCCGAAGTCGACGTCGGTTCCGGCCGGCACCCGGGTGGCTGCGAACGGCACGCCGGCACGCCGCTTCTGCATCAGCAGGGGCGCCCACTGGTTGATGACGCGGGAGTCCTCGGAGTACTCGATGCCGGCGAACAGGGGCTCCTTCTTGAGGGCCTCGTAGCGCTTCTTGAGGTACGCGACGTCCTTCTCCCCCTGCACGAACGTCATGTGGGGAGCGGAGTTGATGAAGGTCGACGGGGCATCGAGGACGCCCTCATCGATGAGGGAGGACCAGAGCTGGCGGCTCTGCTGGAACTGCTCGTTGATCGAGATCGCCTTGGCGGGATCGACCGAGCCGTCCTTGCCCTCGGGCATGTAGTTCAGCTCGCACAGTGCCGCGTGGCCGGTGCCCGCGTTGTTCCACGCGTTCGAGCTCTCGAGCGCGACATCGTGGAGGCGCTCGTACACGACGATCTTCCAGTCGGGCTGGAGTTCGGAAAGGAGGGTGCCCAGGGTGGCGCTCATGATGCCACCGCCGATGAGCACGACGTCGACGGGTTCACTCACGATACAATCCTAGGCTTCTCGGCGAGGTCCGGATTCCACGCTCAGCCGTCGCCGTCGACGTCGATCTGCGGGATGAACTGGTCGAGCACCTCGAAGACGTTTCCGGCGAGGAACGCGAGCAGGGCGATGAAGAGGCCGATCGTGATCGAGCGGATGACGGCACGCACGGGATGCCCCGTCCCGGCCCGTGCCGACACCAGCCCCGTGACGGTGAGCGACACGATGACGACGAGCAGCGAGATCGGCAGTCGCCAGTCATCGGGCAGGAAGACGACGGCGGCGGTGAGGGGGAAGGCGCCGGAGACGAACGCGAAGAAGCCGCGGGACGCGACCCCCCACGGTCTGGTCGCGGGCGCGGCGCCCTCCAGCATCCCGTACTCCACCTCGAGCGAGGCGCCGAGCGGGTCGCTGCGCATGAGCTGGTCGGCCACCTGATCGGCGAGGTCGGGATCCAGGCCGCGGCGCACGTAGTGGTCGCGCACCTCGGCGCGCTCCTCGGCAGGGCTCAGCGCGAGCTGTCGCTGCTCCTCCTCGATGATCGCGAGCTCGGCCGCGCGGTCCTGCGCCGCCTCGGCGTAGGCCGCACCGGCCAGCGACAGCCCGCCCGTGATCATGAGGGTCATGGCGGCGAACAGCACCGTCTCGTCGTTCGCGCCGGCGCCTGCGAAGCCCTGGACGATGCCCGTCGTCGAGATGATGCCGTCGTTGGCGTCGAGCACCCACTTGCGGACGACGGACGAGTCGACCACGGATGCCTCGGGTCAGGCGTTCGCGCCGAGGGATGCGGCGACGACCTCGGCGATCTGCACGGCGTTGAGAGCCGCGCCCTTTCGCAGGTTGTCGTTGCTGATGAACAGCACGAGTCCCTTGCCCTCGGGGGCGGACTGATCGGCGCGGATGCGGCCGACGAAGCTCGGGTCCTTGCCGGCCGCCTGCAGCGGCGTCGGCACCTCTTCGAGCACGACGCCCGGGGCCGAGCCGAGGATCTCGCGCGCGCGATCCGGCGTGATGTCGTCGCGGAACTCGGCGTGGATGCTGAGCGAGTGGCCCGTGAAGACCGGCACGCGCACGCACGTGCCGGCGACGCGGAGGTCGGGCAGCTCGAGGATCTTGCGGCTCTCGTTGCGGAGCTTCTTCTCTTCGTCGGTCTCGTTCCAGCCGTCGTCCACGAGGTTGCCCGCGAACGGGATGACGTCGAACGCGATGGGGGCGACGTACTTCTCGGGCTGGGGGAAGTCGATGGACGACCCGTCGTGCACCAGACGGAGCGTGTCGCCCTGCGCGAGCACGCCCTCGACCTGGCCGAGCAGCTCTTCCGCCCCGGCGATGCCGGAGCCCGACACGGCCTGGTACGTGCTGACGATGAGACGCTCGAGGCCGGCCGCGGCATCCAGCACCTTCAGCACCGGCATGGCGGCCATCGTCGTGCAGTTCGGGTTGGCGATGATGCCCTTGCGTGCTTCGGCGATCGCATGCGGATTGACCTCGCTCACGATGAGCGGCACGTCGGGGTCCATGCGCCACGCGCTGGAGTTGTCGATGACCACGGCGCCGGCCTCGGCGAAGCGCGGGGCGTGGGCGCGGCTGCCGGTCGCGCCGGCGGAGAAGAGCGCGATGTCGATGCCCGTCGGGTCGGCGGTCGCGACGTCCTCGACGATGATCGTCTCGCCGCCGAAGCCGATGGCGGCGCCCGCGGAACGCGCGGTCGCGAAGAGGCGAAGCTCGCGCAGCGGGAACCCGCGCTCGGCGAGGATGTCGCGCATGACGGTGCCGACCTGGCCGGTGGCGCCGACGACGGCGACGGAGAGTCCGGAATCGGAGATGCGGGTCATGTCGTGACTGTCCTCGTCATAGTGCGCGGGAGGCGCGGTCCTGTGTGAGCGGGATGCTCGATACTATCGGCCGGTTCCGGCGTGGACGACGGCGTCGCTCGTGCCGTCAAGACCGTAGGCCGTGTGGACGAGACGCGCGGCTTCCGCGAGGTCGTCGCCGCGGAGGACGACCGAGATGCGGATCTCCGAGGTCGAGATCATCTCGATGTTGATGCCCGAGACGCTCAGCGCCTCGAACAGCGTCGCCGAGACGCCCGAGTGCGTGCGCATGCCTGCTCCGACGACCGAGAGCTTGCCGATCTGGTCGTCGTGCACGAGGCTCTCGAACCCGATGTCGGACTGATCGCCCGCAAGCGCCTTGAGCGCCGCGGAGGCATCGGTCTTGGGGAGGGTGAACGAGATGTCCGCGCGGCCCGTCGCCGCGATCGACACGTTCTGGACGATCATGTCGACGTTGGCGCCGGACTTCGCCACGACCTTGAAGATCTCGGCCGCCTTGCCGGGCACGTCGGGCACGCCGATGACCGTGATCTTGGCCTGCGTGAGGTCGGTCGCGACACCCGCGACGATCGGCTCTTCCATCTCTTCTCCTTCGCCGTCGGGGAGGGTCATCCCCGGGCCGAGCACATAGGTTCCGACGCTCGACGAGAACGTCGAGCGCGCCTGGATCAGCACGCCGTGGCGACGTGCGTACTCCACCGCGCGGATGTACAGCACCTTGGCGCCGTTCGCCGAGAGCTCGAGCATCTCCTCGCTCGTGACGACGGAGAGCTTGCGGGCCTTGGGGACGACCCGCGGGTCGGCCGTGTAGATGCCGTCGACGTCGCTGTAGATCTCGCACACATCGGCGTCGAGCGCCGCCGCCAGCGCGACGGCGGTCGTGTCGGATCCGCCGCGACCGAGTGTCGTGATATCGCGCGTGTCGCGGTTGAATCCCTGGAAGCCGGCGACGATGACGATCGCGCCCTCGTCGAGCGCCTCCCTCAGCCGGATCGGAGTGACGTCGACGATCCGGGCGGCGCCGTGCGTGGCATCCGTGATCATGCCCGCCTGGCTGCCGGTGAACGAGCGCGCCTCGAAGCCCATCGAGTGGATCGCCATCGCGAGCAGCGCCATCGAGATGCGCTCGCCGCTCGAGAGGAGCATGTCGAGCTCGCGCGGCGCCGGGATCGGCGCGACCTGGCCCGCGAGATCGAGCAGCTCGTCGGTCGTGTCGCCCATGGCGCTCACCGCGACGACGACGTCGTGACCGGCACGACGGGTGTCGACGATGCGCTTCGCGACCCGCTTGATGCTCTCGGCATCGGCCACCGACGAACCGCCGTACTTCTGCACGATCAACGCCACGTTGGAACTCCCCGAACTGCGGACGCCGGATGCCGCGCCCATCGGATCATCTTACGGATCGCCGTATGACCCACGGGCCATGTGACGCCTTCGCTAGAGTGCACGCATGAGCGAGCTGCTGGCCGAATGGAAGGACTTCAACGTCGCCATCGTCGGCGCGACCGCGGCCCTCGGCGGCCTGGTGATCGTCGCGGCGAGCGTCAACATCGGCGACATCGTGAAGTCCCGCTCGCTCACAGCGCGCCTGGGCTCGGGCATCGTGATGCTCGTCGTCGCGCTCGTCGTGTCGGCGACGGCGCTGATGCCCGCGATCGACGAGACCTGGTACGGCTGGATCGTGCTCGTCATCGCCGTCGTCGCCGTCGTCTTCCAGCTCGGCATCACGCGCGCGGTGATCAGGAACAGAGACCCTCGCAGCAGAGCCAATTGGGCCAAAGCGGCGCTCGGCTTCGTGCCGGCCGTGCTCTATCTCGTCGCCGGCGTCCTCGCGGTCGGTGGGTTGCCGGCCGCGCTGTACGTCGCGGCGGCGGCGGCCCTCCTGGCCATCATCGCCGCGCTCGTCGTGTCGTGGGTCGCCCTGGTCGAAGTCCTGCGCTGAGGCGCCACCCGCCCCGGATCTGCGGACGCCCAACCCGACCGATCCCGTCGAACCACGGCTCGCGGGACTCGGTCTCGACGGTTTCGCTCGGGTTCGAAGAGAGCGCGGTATGCCGCAGCCGAGCGCGCAGGGCGACGAGGCGCGGGCGGCGCTACGGCGCGGCGATGGGCGGGAGTGCGCCCGGCGGCTTGCGGGTGCGGAACGTGCCACCGGTCGCTGCGAGCCAGCAACCCAGGATGACGAGCGGGAAGCCGATGAGGAGCCCCGGGGTGATCTGCTCGCCGAGGACGATCGCACCGAGCGCGATCGCGACGACGGGGTTGACGTACGTGAACAGCGGTGCGCGCGCGGGGCCCACGGTGTCGATCAGCGCGAAGAAGACGATGAACGCGACGGCCGTGCAGATGACGCCGAGCAGCACGAGCGAGACGGTGCTCGGCACCGTCGGCACCTCGTGCTGCGTCAGCAGCGCGATGGGCAGGTAGAAGACTCCGACGGCGGCGAGAGCGAGGGTGATCGATCCGAGCGCCGGGACGTCCTTGAGCTTGGTCGCGATGATGAACGGCGCGATCGCGTAGCAGATCGCGACGAGCAGCAGCTCCCCGATCGCGAGCGGGGCGCCCGGCCCGCCGACGGCGAGTCCGGGGCCTGCGACGATGACGGCGACTCCCCCGAAGCCGATCGCGAGCCCGATCGCGCGCGACGGGCGCAGCACCGAACGGTCGCCGCGCGTGAACGCGATGATGGCGGCGAACAGCGGCACGGTCGCCACGAGCAGTCCGGTCAGCCCCGACGGCAGCGTCTGCTCGGCGTGCCCCAGCAGCAGGAACGGTCCTGCGATCTCGATCGCCCCGAACGCGAGCACCCAGCCGATCTTGCGCCACGCGGGGCGCAGCGCCTTCGCCCGCAGCGCGAACGGCAGGAGGAGCAGCGCGCCGATGAGAGTGCGTCCGGCGACGATGGATGCCGGCGAGTACGAGTCGACGGCCTGCTTGATGAAGAGGTACGGCAGACCCCAGATGATCGCCATCGCGGCGAACAGGATCCACGCGCGGGTCGTGAACCGCCCTGTGGTGGCGGTCGTCATCAGACCGACCGGCGCCCTTCGAACGCTCGCCCGAGGGTCACTTCATCGGCGTACTCGAGGTCGCCCCCGACCGGGAGCCCCGACGCGAGTCTCGTCACGGCGATCTCGAGGGTGCGCAGGAGGCGGCTGAGGTACGTGGCGGTCGCCTCGCCCTCGAGGTTGGGGTTGGTCGCGAGGATGACCTCCTGCACGGTGCCGTCGGCGAGTCGCTGCATGAGCTGCGTGATGCGCAGATCGTCGGGGCCGATGCCCGCGATCGGGCTGATGGCGCCGCCGAGCACGTGGTACAGCCCGCGGAACTCGCGCGTGCGCTCGATGGCCGCGACATCCTTCGCGTCCTCGACGACGCAGATGACGCTCGCGTTGCGACGCGGATCGCGGCAGATGCTGCACCGATCCTGCTCGGAGACGTTGCCGCACACTTCGCAGAAGCGCACGCGCTCGCGCACCTCGGCGAGGAGCTCCGACAGCCGCGCGACGTCGAACGTCGGCGTCTGCAGGATGTGGAACGTGATGCGCTGCGCCGACTTGGGCCCGATGCCGGGGAGCCGGCCGAACTCGTCGATCAGATCTTGGACGATGCCGTCGTACATGGCTAGCTGAACCTCGTGGGCGGCTCGTAGGGCTCCTCACGCACGAACGTGGCGCCGAGCACCTGACGCACCACGGCCTCGCCGTAGCGCTGCACGCCGTCGTTGCGCACCGTCGTCGTGACGCGAGGCGCGACGACGGGCGGCACGTTCTGAGGAGCGTCGGCGATCGCCTCGGCCTCGGCCTCGTCGTCGTCGGGCTCGATGGACGGCTCGACCTCGGTGGGAGGAAGCACCTCACCCTCGCGGACCGCGGGTGCGGTGCGGACGGGGAGGGATGCCGCATCCTCGGGCTCGTCGTCGACCGCGAGCGCGACGGGCACGCGAGCGGATGCCGGTGCGTCGTCGATCGTCGTCGTCGGGATGCGGGCGACCGCCCACTCGGTCACGGGCGCCGCCGAGGCCGATGTCGGAGGACGGGACGCCGGTGTGCGGGGCGGCGCCGCCTCGGATCGCGGGCGAGGGGACGCCTGGGAGCGCGGCGCCGGACCGGGGTCGGCGGGTGGAGGCGGCGCGTCGTCGTCGGCAGGTGGAGGTTCGTCGGCCGGAGGGGCGCCGTCCGCGGCGGGCGGCGTCTCGCCGCCGCGACCGCTCGCGCCATCGGCGGGACCGTCGAGGCGGGGGCGGAACTTCACCTGAACGCCGAGGACTTCGGCGATCGCCTGGCGGACGTCGACGTACGCGTCGGTGCCGCCGTGCGTGCGCGGCTTGAACTTCTCGATGTCGGCCGGGCTCTGGAACGCGAGCGAGACGTTCGGGCTCTCGGGGTCGCCGTCGAGGTCGACGACGCGGGTCGCCGAGGCGATCAGCCAGGACGAGCGGCTGATGCTCTCGAGCCGACCGAGGACCTCGGGCCACGCGTCGCGCATGCGCTGCGCCGTGACCGGGCCCGATGCCGAAGGTGCGGCGATCGGGTCGGCGGACTCGGGCGCGGGCTCCGCGACCGGAGCGGCGTCCGCCTCGGGCGAAGGGGCGGTGTCGGGCGCCGGGGCGGCGGCAGCGACGGGAGCTGCGGCTGCGGGCGCCGCCTGGGCGGCGGTGCCCGATGTCGCGGCAGGCGGCACGGCATCTGCCGCGGGCACGGTCGCGGGGGCCGCCGCGGCAGCAGGGGCCGTGGCATCCATCCCCTTCGCCAGCACGCGGGCGATCATGAGCTCGAGCTGCAGACGTGGAGAGGTGGCACCCGTCATCTCGTCGAGGGCCGAGATGACGACGTCGGCCGTGCGCGAGAGGCGCGCGGCGCCGAACGCGCCGGCCTGACGGGTCATGCGCGCGAGATCGTCGGACGAGATGCCGCGCAGCACCGCGGCAGCGCCGTCGCCCGTGGCCGCGATGACGATCAGGTCGCGCAGACGCTCGAGCAGATCGTCGACGAACCGACGCGGGTCCTGACCCGTCTGCACGACGCGGTCGACCGCGGCGAAGGCTCCGGCCGCGTCGCCGGCCGCGAATGCGTCGACCACCTCGTCGAGCAGTTCGGCGTGGGTGTAGCCGAGGAGCGAGACCGCGCGGGCGTACTCGACCTTCGACGTCTCGGAGCCTGCGATGAGCTGGTCGAGGAGCGAGAGGGTGTCGCGCGGCGAACCGCCGCCGGCCCGCACGACGAGCGGCAGCACACCGGCCTCGACCTCGACGCCCTCGGTCTTGCAGAGCTCCTGCACGTACTCGAGCATCGCCGCAGGGGGCACGAGCCGGAACGGATAGTGGTGCGTGCGCGAGCGGATCGTGCCGATGACCTTCTCGGGCTCGGTCGTGGCGAAGATGAACTTGACGTGGTCGGGCGGCTCTTCGACGAGCTTGAGCAGGGCGTTGAAGCCCTGCGGCGTGACCATGTGGGCCTCGTCGAGGATGAAGATCTTGAACCGGTCGCGCGCGGGCGCGAAGATGGCGCGCTCGCGCAGGTCGCGGGCGTCGTCGACGCCGTTGTGGGATGCCGCGTCGATCTCGACCACGTCGAGCGAACCGCCGCCGCCGCGCCCGAGCTCGACGCAGCTGTCGCACGTGCCGCACGGGGTGTCGGTGGGGCCTGCAGCGCAGTTGAGGCAGCGCGCGAGGATGCGCGCCGACGTCGTCTTGCCGCAGCCGCGCGGCCCGGAGAAGAGGTAGGCGTGGCCGACGCGGTCGCCGCGCAGCGCGGTCATGAGCGGATCGGTGACCTGCGCCTGCCCGATCATCTCGCCGAAGGATTCGGGCCGGTAGCGGCGATAGAGAGCGGTGGTCACGTCGACCAGCCTAGGCGGTGGTCACGACACTTCGGCAGGCGCGTGGATCCCGTCACGACCGTCAGGCATCCACTCCCTGCTCGACGTCGTCGTCGAAGCCGACGATCGGGATCGACGACGTCACCGTCGGCACCGAGGCCGACAGCAGCGTGCCGTCCTCGCGGCGCGAATCGGCCAGGTGCCGCAGCGACGGGCGACCGGCGATGACCGGCCCCTGATCCGCGAGCGGCACGACGACCTCTTCCCCGTCGCCGATCGCGAAGGCCGCGCCGCGCACGCTGAACACGACGGGCTCTCCCCCGCTCGCAGCCACCGTCAGGGCATCTTTCGTCACCGTCACCTGCAGACGCGTGCCGTGCCAGTGCAGCACGTACGACAGCGAGGGCCAGTCCGCCGGCAGTCGGGGGTCGAACGAGAGTTCGCCGAAGTGGTCGCGCATGCCACCGAATCCCGCGACGAGCGCGGTCCACACACCGCCCGCCGATGCGACGTGCACGCCGTCGGAGGCGTTGTGGTGCAGATCGGCGAGGTCGACGAAGATCGACTGCTGGAAGTACTCCAGCGCGAGGTCCTGATACCCGACCTCGGCCGCGAGGATCGCCTGCACGACCGCCGACAGCGTCGAGTCGCCCGTCGTCAGCGGGTCGTAGTACTCGAAGTCGGCCAGTTTGTCCTCGGCGGAGAAGTGGTTGCCCTGCAGGAACAGCGCGAGCACGACGTCGGCCTGCTTGAGCACCTGATACCGGTAGATCACGAGCGGGTGGTAGTGCAGCAGCAGCGGTCGCTTCTCGGGCGGCGTGTGCTCGAGGTCCCAGATCTCACGCTCGAGGAAGACGTGATCCTGAGGATGGATGCCGAGTGCCGGGCTGAACGGGATGTCCATCGCCTCGGCGGCCCGATCCCATCCTTCGGCCTCAGCGGGATCGAGGCCGAGGCGCTCGACCATGTCGCGGTAGGCGTCGGGGGCGTCCTCGGCCATCTCGCGGACGGTCCGCGCCGCGAACCGCAGATTGAAGCGCGCCATGACGTTCGTGAAGAGGTTGTCGTTCACGACCGTCGTGTACTCGTCGGGGCCGGTCACACCGTGGATGTGGAACGACTCGACCTCGACGTCGCCGTCGCTCGAGCGCCAGAATCCCAGCGTCGACCACAGCCGCGCCGTCTCGACGGCGATGTCGACGCCTTCGCGGTACAGGAACTCGACGTCCCCCGTCGCGCGCACGTACTTCGCGAGCGCGAAGCTCACGTCGGCGTTGATGTGGTACTGCGCCGTGCCCGCGGCGTAGTAGGCGGACGCCTCTTCGCCGTTGATCGTGCGCCATGGGAAGAGGGCGCCCGCCTCGTTCAGCTGGTAGGCGCGCTTGCGGGCCGCGGGCAGCATGAGGTACCGCATCCGCAGCGCGTTGCGCGCCCAAAGGGGGGTCGTGTAGGCGAGGAAGGGCAGCACGTAGATCTCGGTGTCCCAGAAGTAGTGACCGCTGTAGCCCGAGCCCGAGAGGCCCTTCGCCGGCACACCCTGGCCGTCGGCGCGGGCGGCCGCCTGCGCGAGCTGGAAGAGGCACCACCGCGTCGCCTGCTGCAGATCGTCGTGGCCGCCGATCTGCACGTCCGAGCGCTCCCAGAACGCGTCGAACCACTGGCGCTGGCGCTCGAACTGGCGCGCGACGCCCTCACCGGCTGCGCGATCGAGCGTGCGACGGCAGCGGTCGACGAGCTCGCGCGCCGGCACGCCCCGCGACGTGTGGTAGCTCACGAGCTTGGTGACCTTCGTCGGTACGCCCGCCTTCGCCTGCACGCGGAACACGTTCTTGGCGATGTCGGGCTCGATGAGACGGCGATCGGTGTGCTCGTTCTCGGTCTCGATGACGTGGTCGGCGATCACGGCGAGCGTCATGCCCGACTCGGTCACCCGATACGACAGCGCCGAGCGATCGCCGTCCTGCCAGTACTCCTGCGGCTGCAGGACGCGCTCTTCGATGCGCTCCGCCTTGCGCGGATCGAAGCCCGCCTTCTTCGTCGCGTTGGGAGTGCCGCCGTAGACGTTCTCGCCGTCCTGACGGTTGATCATCTGGCAGCTGATCGTGACGGGCGCGTCGGCGTTGAGCACCGTGACGGTGAGGCACAGCACCGCGAGGTGCTTCTCCTCGAACGACACGAGCCGCTCGTCCTCGATGAGCACCTCCTTGCCCGACGGCGTCACCCAGTGGATGCGACGGCGCAGCACGCCGTCGCGCATGTCGAGGGAGCGCTCGTACTCGCGGACGTCGGCCACGTCGAGCGAGAGCGGCTCGTCGTCGACGTAGACGCGCATGACCTTGGCATCCGGGGCGTTGACGATCGTCTGCCCGACCTCGGCGAAGCCGTAGGCCTGCTCCGCGTGCCGGATCGGGAACACCTCGTGGAAGCCGTTGATGAACGTGCCGTCCTCGTGGGCGTGGCGCCCCTCGGGGTGGTTGCCGCGCAGACCCAGATAGCCGTTCGCGACGGTGAAGAGCGTCTCGGTGACGCCCGCGTCGTCGCCCGAGAAGTGCTTCTCGACCAGGCGCCAGGGGTCGACGGGGAAGCGGTCGCGATCCATCATGGGACGAGCTCCTGAAGGTCGTCGACGACGAGGTGCGCCCCGGCGTCGGTGAGAGAGGACGCACCGGTCCCGCGATCGACCCCGATCACGAGTCCGAAGCCTCCGGCGGCGGCGGATTGGACGCCGCTGATGGCGTCCTCGATCGCGACGGATCGAGCGGGATCGACCCCCAGCATCCGGGCACCCTCGACGAAGACGTCGGGCGCGGGCTTCGAGGCGAGGTGGTCGCGCTCGGCGATGACGCCGTCCATCACGACGGGGAAGCGCTCGCGCAGGCCTGCGACGCGCAGCACCTCTTCGGCGTTCTTCGAGCTCGAGACGACCGCGATGGGCGTGCCGGCGGCCTGGAGGACGTCCAGGAGCGCGACGGACCCCGGATACGGCGCGATGCCGTCGGCGCGCAGCACGCGCTCGAACACGACGTTCTTGCGGTTGCCGATGCCGCAGATCGTGTCGGCCTCGGGCGGGTCCGAGGGATCGCCCCACGGGATCTCGACGTCTCGGCTGCGCAGCAGGCTCGCGACGCCGTCGTAGCGCTTCTTGCCGTCGAGCGAGGCGAAGTAGTCCTCGTCGGTATACGGCGGCGCGATGTCCCACGCGGCGAAGAGCTCTTCGAACATCGTCCGCCACGCGTGCATGTGCACTTCGGCGGTCGGCGTGAGCACGCCGTCCAGATCGAACAGGACGGCGTCGTACGCGGTTAGATCGGGCTTGTCAGCGGTGGTCACGAGGCCCCTTCGCGTGAGATCGGCAAGCGGGTACGGCCCGCCTTCGCACCGTCCGTCCAGCGTAGTCGGCGGAGCTCACTCGTCGACAACCGTCAGTGTCTGACGGGCGATCTCGAGCTCTTCGTCGGTGGGCACGACGAGCACGGTCACGCGCGACGCGTCGGTCGAGATGATCCGGATGCCGCGGGCCGCGGCCGTGTTGCGCTCCGGATCGATCTCGACCCCCGCGAAGCCCAGCGTCTCGAGCGCATGGGCCCTCACGAGCGGCGCGTTCTCGCCCACCCCCGCCGTGAACGAGATGACGTCCACTCCGCCGAGCTGCGCGAGATACGCGCCGGCGTACGCCCGCAGGCGGTGGACGTACACCTCGTAGGCGAGGAGCGCGGATTCGTCGCCCGCCTCGATCGCCGCCTTGAGGTCGCGCTGATCGGACATGCCCGCCAGGCCCACGAGTCCGCTCCGCTTGTTGAGCAGGTCGTCGAGGTCGTCGATGCTCATGCCCTCGCGGCGTGCGAGATGGAACAGCACCGCGGGGTCGATGTCGCCCGAGCGGGTGCCCATGACGAGTCCCTCGAGGGGGGTGAAGCCCATCGACGTCTCGACCGAGCGTCCGCCGTCGATCGCCGTGACCGACGCGCCGTTGCCGAGGTGGAAGACGATCTGCTTCAGGTCTTCCAGCGGGCGGCCGAGGAACGCGGCGGCGGCCTCGGAGACGAACTTGTGCGAGGTGCCGTGGAAGCCGTAGCGGCGGATGCGGTGCTTCTCGGCGAGCGCTGCGTCGATGGCGTAGGTGTAGGCCTCGGGTGCGAGCGTCTGGTGGAACGCCGTGTCGAAGACGGCGACGTGCGGCAGGTCCGGGAATGCCGCCTTCGCCGCTCGGATGCCCTGAAGTGCGCCAGGGTTGTGCAGGGGCGCGAGCACCGAGAGCTCATCGATGGCGTACTCCACGGATCCCGTGACCAGGGTGGGCTCGAAGAATCGCGCTCCTCCGTGGACGACGCGGTGGCCGAAGGCGACGGGAGGATTCTCCGCGAGCGACGGACCGTGCGCGGCGAACGCATCGAGCATGACCTGGAATCCCGCGATGTGATCGGGGATCGGCAGCTCCTGCTCGTACGCCGCGTCGGAGGCGGCGACGACGGGCCCGTCGGCGTGGAAGAACACCTTGTGGACGGTACGCCCGATCGACTCGCCGATCCGCTCGACGAGTCCCGACGCGAGCACGCGCTCGGCCGCCATGTCCAGCAGCTGGTACTTGAACGAGGACGAGCCGGAGTTGACGACGAGGACGACGCTCATCGTCACTCGCCCTGCGCCTGGATCGCGGTGATGGCGATCGTGTTGACGATGTCTTCCACGAGGGCGCCCCGGGAGAGGTCGTTGATGGGCTTGTTGAGGCCCTGCAGCACGGGACCGATGGCGATCGCGCCGGCGGAGCGCTGCACCGCCTTGTAGGTGTTGTTGCCCGTGTTGAGGTCGGGGAAGATGAACACCGTCGCCCGCCCGGCCACCTCGGAGCCCGGCATCTTCGCCGCGGCGACCGCGGCATCCGCCGCCGCGTCGTACTGGATCGGACCCTCCACGAGCAGCTCCGGAGCGCGGTCGCGCACGAGAGCCGTCGCTGCGCGCACCTTCTCGACGTCGGCGCCGGACCCTGACTCCCCCGTCGAGTACGACAGCATCGCGACGCGCGGCTCGATCCCGAACTGCGCGGCCGTCGCGGCCGACGAGATCGCGATGTCGGCGAGCTGCTCGGCTGTCGGATCCGGGATGACGGCGCAATCGCCGTAGACGAGCACCCGATCGGCGAGCGCCATGAGGAAGACGGACGACACGACCGAGACACCGGGCCTGGTCTTGATGATCTCGAACGCAGGACGGATCGTGTGCGCCGTCGTGTGCGCGGCACCCGAGACCATGCCGTCGGCGAGCCCGAGATGCACCATGAGCGTGCCGAAGTACGAGACATCCGTCACCGTGTCCGCCGCCTGCGCGTACGTGACGCCCTTGTGGGCGCGGAGCTTCTCGTACTCCCGGGCGAACTTCTCGACGTGCACGGCGTCGAACGGCGAGAGGACCTCGGCACCCCGGATGTCGATGCCGAGCTCGATCGCGCGGCTGCGGACCTCGATCTCCTCGCCGAGGATCGTGAGGTCGGCGATGCCGCGCGAGAGCACCGTGGCCGCGGCGCGCAGCACGCGGTCGTCGTCGCCCTCGGGGAGCACGATGCGCTTGCGCTGCGTGCGCGCCCGCTCGATGAGCCCGTACTCGAACATCAGCGGCGTCACGACCGTGGGCGCCGCGACGCCGATCGCCCGCAGCAGCTCGTCGGCGTCGACGCTCCGCTCGAACTGGGCGAGAGCCGTGTCGTAGCGCCGCTGCGAGTCCGCCGCGAGACGCCCGCGCGTGCGCATGATCCGCGCGGCGGTCTCGTAGGTGCCCAGCCCCGTCGTGATGATCGGCACGCTCGAGCCGAGGCCGTCGATCAGCCGCGTGATGGGCTCGGGCAGCTCGAATCCCCCGTTGAGGACGATGCCCGAGATCGAGGGGAACGTTCCCGACGCGTTGGCCAGCAGCGTCGCGAGCAGCACTTCGGACCGGTCGGCGGGGATGACGACGACGCCCCCGTCGATGAGGCGCGGGAGCACGTTGACCATCGACATGCCCGCGACGACGACGCCGAGGGCTTCGCGGGTCAGCAGGTCGGGGTCTCCCGACAGCAGCTCTCCGTCGACGGCTCGCATGATGCCCCGGATGGACGGGGCGACGAGGTAGCGGTCCTCGGGGATCGCCCACACGGGCACCGGCGCGTGATCCGCTCCCAGGGCCGCGACGACGGACTTCTCGATCGCGGCGATCGCGGGCTCGGCGAAGTCCGGCTCGACGCGATTGACGACGACGGCGAAGAGATCGGCCCGGCCGTGCACGAGCTCGGCGAGGGCGAGGTCGGCGATCTGACCCGTCTGTTCGGGCGTGCGCGGAAACGACGAGCCGAGCTGTTCGGGCTGCGTCTGGTCCTGGCCCGATCGGCCGCTGAGCACCAGCAGCACCGGTGCCCCGAGGTTCGCTGCGATGCGCGCGTTGTAGCCGAGCTCTGCCGGGCTGCCGACATCCGTGTAGTCGCTTCCGACGATCACGACGGCATCGGACTGCGCCTCGACCGCCTTGAACCGCTCGACGATGACGGCCAGCGCGGCATCCGGATCCCGCCGCACGTCGTCGTACGTCACGCCGATGCAGTCCTCGTACGCGAGGTCGACGCCGTCGTGGTCGAGGAGCATCTCGAGCACGTAGTCGCGCTCCGTCGTCGAGCGGGCGATCGCACGGAAGACCCCGACGCGCGGCGTCGCGCGGCTGAGCGTGTCGAGCACCCCGAGCGCGATGGTCGACTTGCCCGAATGGCCTTCGGCCGACGTGATGAAGATGCTCTGCGCCACCCGTCAACACTACGGGCGGGGTGGATGCCACGGCCAGGCGGTCGCTGTGACGTTGCGATGACTAAGCTCCGAGCATGACCGACCGACCCGGCATCGATGTGCCCGATCACCGCGGCCGGATCGGGCTCGATCGCACGGGGCTCGACCTGGATCGCAATCCCGATGTGCGGGTGACCGAGGTCGACGTCCTCGCATCGGCGTGGCACGTGCTGCGACGCACGACCCTCGAGTACCGCACGCCCTCGGGCGCGTGGGAGACGCAGCAGCGCGAGACGTACGATCGCGGCAACGGTGCGACGGTGCTGCTCTACGACCCGGCGCGGCGGACGGTGCTGCTGACCCGGCAGTTCCGCTACCCCGTCTACGTCAACGACCACCCCGACGGCATGCTGATCGAGACGGCGGCCGGACTCCTCGACGACGACAACCCCGAGGACGCGATCCGGCGCGAGGCCGCCGAGGAGACCGGGGTCGAGATCGGCGAACTCGAGCACGTCTGGGACGTGTACATGAGTCCCGGATCGGTGACCGAGCGTCTCCACTTCTACGCGGCGCCCTACGACTCCGCCACCCGTTCGAGCGACCGCGGCGGACTGGAGGAGGAGGGCGAGCACATCGAGCTGCTCGAGCTCGTCATCGACGACGCGCTCGCGATGGTGCGTGACGGCCGCATCCAGGACGCCAAGACCATCATGCTGCTGCAGTGGGCCGTGCTCGACGGGCCGCTGCGCCCCGGAGCCCCCGGGGAAAAGTAAGACTCTCCGCGAACCCGGCAGAGCCTGGTTACCCTTGCTACGTTTCCGTCCTGGGGGAGTTGGCCTGGATGCCGCCTCGCGGAGAGCTGAGACCAGTCTAACCGCAGAGCCGGCGACGTGACGGTCAGGGTTCTCCCAGAGCCCCGCGTCCGGCAACCGGGTTACGATCGACGGAGGGCGACGACGCCCCCCTGTACTCACCGCCGACCGGCGGACCCGAGGAGGTCGCAGTGACGGACACCGCTACGACGGCAGCCGCCGAGGCGATGACGGCCGAGGGGTTCGCCCGCGCGACCGACGGCATCCTGGCATCCGTCGGCACCGTGATCGACGGCAAGCCGGATGCTGTGCGCTCGGCGCTCGTGTGCTTCCTCGCCGAGGGGCACCTGCTCATCGAGGACGTTCCCGGCGTCGGCAAGACGATGCTCGCGCGCGCACTCGCGGCCTCGGTGGATGCGACGGTGCGTCGCATCCAGTTCACGCCCGATCTGCTTCCCGGCGACGTGACGGGCGTCAGCGTCTTCAATCCCGTCGACCGGGAGTTCGAGTTCAAGCCCGGCGCGATCTTCGCGAACATCGTGATCGCCGACGAGATCAACCGGTCCTCTCCCAAGACCCAGTCGGCGCTGCTCGAGGCCATGGAAGAGGGGCAGGTCACGGTCGACGGGCGGACGCATCCGCTCCCCCAGCCGTTCCTCGTCGTCGCGACGCAGAATCCGCTCGAGATGGAGGGCACCTACGCCCTGCCCGAGGCGCAGCGAGACCGCTTCATGATGCGCATCTCGATGGGCTACCCCGATCCGCGGTCCGAAGCGCTCATGCTGCGCCAGCGCGACGCGGTGAACCCGCTCGACGCGCTGGTGCCGGTCGCCACGGGCCGCCAGGTGTCGGCGCTCGTCGCGTTCGCGCGGGCCGTCCACGTCGCCCCCGCGCTCGAGGACTACGCCGTGGCGCTCTCCGCCGCGACGCGCTCGCACGCCGATCTGCGTCTCGGCGCCAGCCCGCGCGCGACGCTGCAGCTCGTGCGCGCAGCGAAGGTGTGGGCCGCCCTCGACGGTCGCGACTTCGTCATCCCCGACGACGTCACCGCTCTCCTCGTGCCGGTGTTCGCGCACCGGCTCATCCCCACCCGGTCGGCCGGCGGCGCCCGCTCGCGCGGCGGCGCCGACGCCGTGACGACGATCCTCGAGCGCATCGCCTCGAGCGTGCGCGTGCCGATCGCCTCGCGCCAGTGAACGTCTGACCGTCATGAGACGCGTGTGGCCACTGACCGTCCGTGGCACGGGCGCGCTCGTGCTCGCCCTCGCGTGCTTCATCATCGCGAACGAAGCGGGCATCATCGAGCTGCTGTACTTCGGCGTTCTCCTGGTCGCTCTGCTCGCGGCATCCCTCGCCGCCCTCTACCTGGCGCGGCCGACGGATGCAGTCGTGCGATCGCTGCATCCCGACATCTCGACCGTCGGCCGCGAGACGCTCGTCGACGTGCGCGTCGGGGTGCGCTCGGCGTTCCCGACGCCGGCCGGAACGTGGACGGACGGCATCCCGAAGGCGCTGCGCGGCAAGGCGCAGGGCACGTTCCCGGCCCTCGGGTCAGGGCTGCGGGGCGGCTCGCGCGCCGGTGCCCGCAGCGTCGATCTCACCTACTCGGTCACGGGCGTGCGCCGTGGGGTCCACGCGCTCGGACGACTCGCCGTGCGCTTCACCGACCCGTTCGGCCTCGCGCGGCGCAGCATCATGCTGGGCGATCGCACGCCCGTCACCGTCGCGCCGGCGATCGTGGATCTCTCGCCCCTGGTCGACTACGCGGGCGAGGCGGGCGGGACCCTGCACACCACGACGAACCAGCTCGGCCAGGGCGCCGACAACCTCGTCGCGCGGCCCTACGTGCCCGGCGACTCGATGCGCCGCATCCACTGGCGCGCGACCGCCCACCGCGATGAGCTGATGGTGCGCCAGGAGGAGCAGGAGTCCACTCCCGAGGCGAGCGTCGTCCTCGACCGGGGCGTCCTGCGGTGGTCGTCCGAGGCGCTGAGCGCGCCGGGGGCCGACCCGGGCTTCGAGACCGCCGTGTCGATGTGCGTCTCGGCCGTCGCGCGGCTCGTGCACGACGGGTACGCCGTCGAGGTGCTCGACAGCGACGGCACTCTGCTCGCCGAACGCATCGACGGCGGCGACATGGACGACGTCGAGACCCTGCTGACCCACTTCGCGACCCTGACCGCGCGTCGCGACGACCATCTCGGCAAGCTGTCGCGCCTCTTCGCGGGCGTCAACACGGGTCCGCTCGTCCTGATCGTCGGGCGCTTCGATCCCGCCGACGCCGACGCCATCGCGGCCGTCCCCCACCACAGCACGCTCCCCCTGCTGTTCTCGACGTCGCCCGTCGGCGACGCGCTCGACCGTGCCGCCGATGCCGGCTGGCGCGCGCACGCGCTCGAGCCCGACGGCGATCTCGCCTTCGCCTGGAGCTCGGGCGTCGGTCGGGGGGTGCACGATGTCGTCTGACGTCCGGGCGCGCCCGCAGGCCGACCCGCGCCCCTCGCCCTCGTACGCGCAGCGTCCGGGGCCCGTCGAGGAGCGGGCGACTCCGCGACGCGACCTCGCCGTCACGATCGGCCTCTTCGCCGCGCTCGTCTCGGCATTGCTGCCGGTGCTCCCCGTCGTGCGGCCGGGGGGATGGATGCTGGGCGCCATCGCGCTGGCGGGGCTCATCCTCGCGGCGGGTTACCTCGCCCGACGTCGCCGCATCCCCGCCGTCGGCGTGAGCCTCATCGAGGCGGCCCTGTGGGTCATGTTCCTGACCGGCGTGTTCCTCAACACGACGGCGATCCTGTGGGTCATCCCCACCCTCGACACGTTCGCCGCCGTGCCGGCCCTCGTCGACCGCGCCGTCATCGAGATCGCCAACGGATCCGCGCCGCTCGACGTGTCGCCGTCGCTCTCGATCATGATCGTGGGCGCGATGGGACTCCTCGCGATCATCGTCGACCACGTCGTCCTCACGGCGCGCATGCCGCTCCTGGCCTCGGTCGGGATCATCGCGGTCTCGCTCATCCCGTCGATCGCCGTGCCCGGAGATCTCGACGTCATGGCGTTCGTGCTGCTCGCGGCATCCATCCTCTTCCTCATCCGCGCCGAGACGAGCTCGCGCGTCCCCCCGCTCGCACGTGCGGTCGAGCGTTCGGCGGGAGTGCCCGCGACGGCGATCGGCATCGGCGCCGTCGCGGTGATCGTGGCGCTCGTCGCGACTCCGCTCCTTCCGGCGCCGATCCCGCGCACCGGTGCGGGCGTCGGCAACGGACCCGGCATCGACGCGAGCCTGCAGCTCGGCGACGACCTCCGTCGGCCCATCGAGATCGAGGTCATGCGCGTGCGCACCTCGGGATCCGACGCGCCGTATCTGCGCGCGACGACGCTCTCGCGCTTCGACGGCGCGGTGTGGGAACCGGACCGCGTGCGCACGGTGCCCCTCGAGCGCAACGGTGATCTGGGCGCGCTCGAGATCGACGACGACGTGCGACTGGTCGAATCGACGACGACGGTGGACGTCGTCAACCTCGCATCCATCTGGGCTCCGATCCCCTACCCCGCCGTCTCGGTGACCGGACTGCAGGGCGGATGGGTCGCGGTGCCCTACAACCGCACGGTCGTGTCGCAGGCGGGGACCGCGCAGGGTCAGCAGTACGAGGTCGACTCGGTGACTCCGAGGCCCACGCTGGAGCAGATCCGCGCCACCACGGCCGACAGCGACGAGATGCGCGAAGAGCTCACCGCGCTGCCCGAAGACCTCCCGCCGATCATCGCGCAGCTCGCGGCCGAGAAGACGGCGGGCGCGGAGTCCGACTACGACGCCCTCATCGCGCTGCAGCGGTGGTTCCGCGGCAGCGACTTCCGCTACTCGCTGAGCGCACCCGTCGAGGAGGGATTCGACGGATCGGGAGCCGAAGCCGTCGCGTCGTTCCTCGAGGTCAAAGAGGGGTACTGCATCCACTTCGCCTCGGCCTTCGCGCTCATGGCGCGCAGCCTCGGAATGCCCACGAGGATCGTCGTCGGCTATCTCCCCGGCATCCCCACCGCCGAGCGCATCGACGACGAGACGGTCTACAGCGTGCCGAGCTCGCTGCTGCACGCGTGGCCCGAAGTGCACTTCCAGGGCATCGGCTGGGTCGGGTTCGAGCCGACCAACGGCCTCGGCAGCCCGACATCGTTCCTCCCCGCATCGGTCGCCCCGGGACAGATCGGCAATCCGGGCGAGACCGACCCGCAGCCCACCGCCTCGCCGTCGGCGAACCCGACGGGCGGCCCGCTCGACACCGAGGACCCGCGCGCCGGAGAGACGGCCGGCGACGCCGTGCGCATGGTCAACCCCCTCCCGACGCTCGGCGCCGTGCTGGCGATCCTCCTTCTGCTCGGGGTCCCCGCGCTCGTGCGCGAGGTCCGACGCCGCCAGCTCGCGACCGCCGCCGAGAACGGCGACTCCGCAGCGGCGTGGCTGACGGTCCAGGATGCCGCGATCGACGTCGGCATCCCCGTGCCCGCACACGAATCCCCACGCGTGTTCGCGGCACGCCTCGTCGCCGACCACAGCGCGCCGGCGAGCGAACTCGGCGTGCTCGTGCGCGCGATCGAGCGCGCGAGCTACGCGTCGTCGGCGGTCGCCGGGTACTGGCACGGCAATGACGTCGCGGATGCCGCGGCCGCCGTGCGCGCGGAGCTCATGCGCACCGCTCCCCCGGCGCGCCGCGTGCTCGCCGTCATCGCGCCCCGGTCGCTCATCATCCGTCCGGGGAGCGTCTACGCCGGCGGTGCAGGAGCGCGCGTGCGCGCAAGGTAGGATGTCCTGTGGCCCTCCGGGGCCCTGGAGGATTCGCCTAGTGGCCTATGGCGCACGCTTGGAAAGCGTGTTGAGTGAAAGCTCTCAGGGGTTCGAATCCCCTATCCTCCGCGCCCGCGATCCCAGTGTTTACAAGGGATCGCAACCTGATTTTTTCCCCGTGGCACAGTTGGTGGCACAGTTAACGTTCATTAACAGCCCTTTTTTGGGTTGAAAGTTGAAGGTTTCGCTCGTCGGCGCTGTGCGTTGTGCTCAGCCTCGACAGCGCCGACAGAGAGCTCCGCGGCTCGCTTCGCACAGATCGTCCGAGCAGAGAAGCGCGGATCTGCCTGCGCGAGTGCAGCGTTCGACGACGCCTCGTTCCGGCTTCCGCCGCCGTGCAGCGTTCCACCAGGCGCAGGTCGCACGGGCTCCGATGCCAGACTCTCAACAGCCACAGGCGCACGGAGGCCGCATTTCCCGCAGATCAGTTCGTTGCGCGCCCCTCTCGGGCGCTGTACGTGCTGACCATGAACTCGTCAACATTGGGAAGGTGGGCGCGGACAGTGCGGTTCGCCTCTGCCGTGATCGATTCGAGCTGAGCGCGTGATGCTGTCCGATCCACGGCGAGAACTGCGTCTCCTTCGAGGCGGTGCCCGTTCCAACGCAGCCGAACTCGGTCGACTTTGACGCCGTCGACGTGGCCCAGCGCATGCGCGACCCGGTCGACCAGTTCAGGTTCCACGCCGTCGAGGAGGCGACGTCCGACGCTGCGCACGGTGCCGATGAGCAGGATGAAGATCGCGGCGGAGATGATCAACCCGACGATCGGGTCTGCCAAAGGGAAGCCGAGCAGCACGCCGATCCCACCGGCGACGACGGCGAGGGAGGTGAATCCGTCCGTTCGGGCGTGGATGCCATCGGCGACCAACGCGGCGGAGCCGATGCGCTGTCCGACGCGGATCCGGTAGACGGCGACGATCTCGTTGCCGAGGAACCCGATGATTCCGGCGGTAATAACCCAGCCGATGTTGGTGAGCGGCTGCGGGTGAATGATGCGATCGATGGATTGCCAGGCGGCGACGATCGCGGACAGCGCGACGACGAACACGATGAACAACCCGGCGAGGTCTTCGGCGCGGCCGAGCCCATAGGTGTAGCGGCGGGATGCGGCTCGGCGGCCGAGGATGAACGCCACCCAGAGGGGAACGGCGGTGAGCGCGTCGGAGAAGTTGTGGATGGTGTCGGCGAGGAGAGCGACGGAGCCGCTGAAGAAGACGACCACCGCCTGCAGAGCCGTCGTTACCAGCAAGATCAGCAGGCTGATCTTCAACGCCCGGATGCCGGAACTGTTTGCCTCCATCGCGTCGTCGATCGAGTCCGCTGCATCATGCGAGTGCGGCACGAACAGGCCGTACACGAATCCCTTGAATCCGCTCGGATGACTGTGGTCCCTGCCGTGCGAGTGGTCGTGACCCCCGTGGTCATGCTCGTGGTGCGGGTGGGTGTCGTCGTGCTCGTGACGGCTCGTCATCCGCCGACTCGATCCGAATGGTGGTGGCGGGGGGTGCCCCCAAGTGAGTGTTCGGCCTGGAAGATGGCGTCGGCGACCAGCCGGGATGCGTGCTCGTTCTCGAGGCGGTAAAACACCTTCTGTCCCTCCTGCCGGGTCGCGACGATCCGAGCAAGACGAAGCTTGGCGAGATGCTGTGACACCGCCGCCGGCGACTTGTCGACCGCCTCCGCGATGCTGTTCACCGACAGCTCCTGCGCGTCCTGCAGCGCGAGGATGATCCGCACCCGGGTGGCGTCGGCCAACATCCCGAACACCTCTACTGCGAGCTCAACATACGAGCTATCCGGTCGGTACCCGCATGACTGCTTATCTACGCTCATACGCAGATACTACATCGCCGCCACCGTTGCCGACCTCGTTCTCTGAATGCGGAATACCAGTCCATGGGCACCACTTGCATACCCTAGGGGGGTACCATTCGAGAATCGCGCCTGCTCTTGCTGGGCGACCATGGCCGCCATGATTGCCCGGTGGTCCCTTCCTAGACAGCCCCACCACGTATCGGAGAACACACCATGACTGACCGCATCGAGCTCGGCCTCGAAGACACCAGCAGTGCAGGCTGCGCCTGCTGTGCGGTACCGGCATCCGCTGCCGATATCCCTGTCGCCGCGGCGTCGGCCGTGACGGAGGAGGTGCTGGTGTCGGGGATGACGTGCGCGCACTGCGTGTCCAGCGTCACCCAGGAACTGACAAGCATCGAGGGCGTGCAGAACGTCACCGTCGGCCCACACCCCGGCGGCGCATCACGCGTCACGATCAACAGCTCGACCCCGATCAGCAGCTCTGCGGTGAAAGCAGCCGTGGAAGAGGCTGGCTACGCCCTGGCCGACACCTCGGTCTAATACTTCGACGCAACGCAACGAAGGAAGCTCTGATGAGCCAGCACGATCGCTCCCCCCACCCCGCGGGCCACAGCGGGCACGCAGCCTCGACTGCCACCGCGCACGATCATGCGGCGATGGACCACACCGGTCACGACGACGGCCGGGCGCCGCAAGCCGGGCACTCCGATCACGGGCCTGCCGGCCACGGCGGCCACGCGGGTCACGGCGACCATGTGGCCAGGTTCCGGCGACTGTTCTGGATCATGCTGATCCTCGCCGTCCCGGTCGTCGGGTTCTCAATGATGTTCTCGATGCTGGTCGGCTACCAGCTCCCGAACGCCGCATGGGTCGGGTGGGTGTCCCCGGTGCTGGGCACGGTGATGTACGTGTGGGGTGGTGCCCCGTTCCTCACCGGCGCCGTCAGTGAGCTCCGCGCCCGGAAGCCCGGGATGATGCTGCTGATCGCCCTCGCGATCACGGTCGCGTTCGTGGCCTCCTGGGGCGCCAGCCTCGGGGTGTTGGATCATGAGCTGGACTTCTGGTGGGAGCTGGCGCTGCTCATCGTCATAATGCTGCTGGGCCACTGGATCGAGATGCGCTCCCTCGCCCAAACCACCTCCGCCCTCGACTCCCTCGCCGCACTTCTCCCGGACGAGGCCGAGAAGGTCGACGGCGACACCACCGTGACCGTTGCTCCCGCTGACCTGCTCGTCGGTGACGTCGTCGTGGTCCGCCCGGGCGGGCGAGTGCCGGCAGATGGGCGGATCGTGCAGGGCTCGGCCAGCATGGACGAGTCGATGATCACCGGCGAGTCCCGCCCGGTGCGCCGCAGCGACGGGGACTCGGTGATCGCCGGGACCGTGGCCACCGACTCCGGGGTGCGGGTGGAGATCACCGCGGTCGGTGCGGACACCGCCCTCGCCGGCATCCAGAATCTCGTCACCGAAGCGCAGAACTCTTCCTCCCGGGCGCAGCGACTCGCCGACCGTGCCGCAGGGTGGCTGTTCTGGTTCGCGCTCGGCGCTGCCGCGATCACCGCGATCGCCTGGACGCTGCTGGGGTTCCCCGATGATGCTGTCGTTCGCACCATCACGGTGCTGGTGATCGCCTGCCCCCACGCCCTCGGGTTGGCGATCCCGCTGGTGGTGTCCATCGCCACCGAACGCGCAGCCAAGGCCGGTGTGCTGGTCAAGGACCGGCTGGCGTTGGAGAGCATGCGCACCGTGAATACGGTGCTGTTCGACAAGACCGGCACCCTCACCAAGGGCACGCCCGCCGTCACCGCCATCGACCCCGCTGGCGGCATCAGTGCCGACGAGCTCCTCTCCCTGGCGGCCGCGGCCGAGACGGACTCCGAGCACCCCCTGGCCCGCGCGATCGTGAACACGGCGAAAGAGCGCCAGCTCACCATCCCACGCTCCAGTGACTTCGCGTCCTCACCTGCGGTCGGCGTCCGCGCGATGGTGGAGGGGCGCACCGTACAGGTCGGTGGCCCGTACCTCCTCAAGCAAGAAGGGGCGAGCCAGCTGCCCGTCGCCGACGAGTGGCGCGAAGAAGGCGCGATCATCCTGCATGTCCTGATCAACGGGGTCGTGGCGGGTGCGTTGCGGCTTGCGGATGAGATCCGCCCCGAATCCCGAGAGGCCGTGACCGCGTTGCAGGGGCGTGGCGTGCAGGTGGTCATGATCACCGGCGACGCGGAAGCCGTTGCTGCGTCCGTCGCGACCGAGTTGCGTATCGACCGGTACTTCGCCGGGGTCCGCCCCGAAGACAAAGCCTCCAAGGTGAAGCAACTGCAGAGCGAAGGACGAAAGGTCGCAATGGTTGGCGACGGGGTGAACGATGCCCCCGCCCTCGCCCAGGCCGACGTCGGTATCGCGATCGGCGCCGGCACCGATGTCGCGATCGCCTCCGCCGGGGTGATCCTTGCCAGCGACGACCCACGGTCGGTGGTCTCGGTGATCGAACTGTCCCGGGCCAGCTACCGGAAGATGACCCAGAACCTCTGGTGGGCAGCCGGATACAACCTGCTCTCGGTGCCGTTGGCCGCGGGAGTGCTTGCGCCGATCGGGTTCGTGTTGCCGATGTCCGTGGGAGCGATCCTGATGTCGCTGTCCACGATCGTGGTCGCGTTGAACGCCCAGTTGTTGCGGCGCCTGGATCTCAGCCCGGACGCCGTTATCGGCCACCGCTGAACCCGGGTGTCGTACCGTGGAACGCGACGGAGGTGACATGTCGCTGATCGCACTGACAGAACACCTGCGTGCCGGCCACTCGATGGCCCGCACACTACTGCTGCTGATCGCTGTCATCGGGGCGGTCATCGTAGGCCTGCTGGCCATGCACTCCCTCAACACCCACACCACGGCGGAAACCGGCCACCACGCCACCATGGCAGCCGACCCTTCCGGGATGAGCACCGACTCTCACGCTGCGGCGACCACCGCGGTCGAAGAGGCGTGCATTGACTGCGGGTCCGACCACTCGAGCATGTTCGCCATGGCGTGCGTCCTCGCGCTACTCGCCACGGTACTGCTGCTCGCCCGCCCCGCCGGCGGCCACCAGGGCCTCGCACTTCTACCCCGACCGGGACCCGCTACGGTCTCATCGCCCGGCATCCCGGGCCGTTCTCATCCTCCCTCTCTCACCGCTCTCTGCATCAGTCGTACGTGACGCGTCCGAGCCTCGGCACACCCCTGCCGCAGGCTCCCCCTGTCCCACGCCGGGTCTCCCTGACCAGGCGCACCTTTCACGTACCCTTTTTGGAGAACCCTGATGAGAATTCGCACTGCGGCAACCGCCGCACTGGCCCTGGCCACCGTCCTCACCCTTGCCGGCTGCGCAGGTAACACTGCCGGTTCCGGCTCAATGCCGGGCATGGACCACGGCGGCAGCAGCAGCGCTCCACCGTCCGTGGTGATGGCGGAGTTCAACGACGCGGATGTGATGTTCGCGCAGATGATGATCCCGCACCACCAGCAGGCCGTCGAGATGGCCGACATGATCCTCGCCAAAGACGGCATCGACGCCGGAGTGATCACACTGGCGGAGCAGATCAAAGCCGCCCAGCAGCCCGAGATCGAGCAGCTGCAGGGATGGCTGGAAGAGTGGGGCGCCGACAGTGACATGGGCGGCATGGGCGGCATGGATCACGGTGACGGGATGATGAGCGACGAGGACATGCAAACCCTCGACGCCGCCACCGGCACCGAGGCGTCCCGCCTGTTCCTCGAGCAGATGACGATGCACCACGAGGGCGCCATCACCATGGCGCAGGACGAGGTCGACAACGGCCAGAACGCGGGAGCGATCAAGATGGCGCAGACAATCATCGACACGCAGACCGCCGAGATCGCCACCATGCAGGATCTGCTCGCACAGCTGTAACGCGCCATCGTGAGGGACACCTGCAACGGGTGTCCTCACCTTCCGCCCAGGTGCCTGAGATTCCTCTCGCGATCTACCTCCACAGACCTGCGGTTGTTGTCCTGGACATCCCATCCCGAGAGAAGCCGGGCCCGATTCCGACGTCTGGCGGTGGACCCGTGAGCCGGCAAGCGCTTGTTGCCCTCCCTCCGCCGGCGAAATTGTTGCGGAGAGGAAACGACTCCGTGCCTGTCGTTCGCTCTTTGCAGACTGCGCTCTCCGCTGCGCTTCGAGCTCCGCTTAGCAACCGCTCGCTTGGGCACTCTGTCGTGCCCTCCCCGCAATCAGCCGAATGTCGGAGCGAAGGGGGAGTTCGAGGCCGGTCCGAGGCGTGTCATTTTCTGAGGCGCGGCCGGAGAGAGCGTAGGAGGTTTGGGAAGAGTGTGTGAGCGACGGACGTGATCACCGGACAGCCGCTGGAACTGCGGGCTCATCTGGAACCGGCGCGAGCAACCGACCGACTAGGTCAGCCGCGCCGCGCTGCAGCGTCCTGACCGCGTGCGAGTACGTGTTGAGCGTCGTCTGAATATCGGCGTGGCCAAGGCGCTCGGACACGATCTTGGGGTGAACGCCGGCGCGCAGAAGCAGGGTCGCATGCGTGTGACGAAGCTCATGCAGGTGCAGCTCATCGAGATCAGGATGCGCCGCGACTGCCTTGAGCACCCGCTCGCGCCATTGGCGTGAGAACTGCGTGGGGTTGTGCGGCTGCCCGTAGCGGTTGCAGAAGATCAGATGCTCACCACGCGCTACATCCGGTGACACCGCTCGCAGCATGTCGCGCTTGGATCGGAACGCGCCCGCAAGCCTCAGATCGATGTCGACATTGCGTACCCGTCCGCTCTTGGTTGCCTTGAACTCGATGATCGGCTTCTTGCCGGCCTCCTTCACGTAGGACATCGCTCGGGCGATCGTGATGACGTTGTTCTCGAGGTCGAGATCCTTCCACCGCAGTCCGAGAATCTCGCCGCGCCGCATCCCGGTACCCAGCAGTGTCAGCCATGCCAGCCAGAGGTAGTCCCCTGTCGACTCCGACCACTCCAGGAAGAGTCGTGCGTCCTCTGCCGACCAGGTAGACATCTCGGGTGGAGCCGCCTCGAGCTTGGTGGGAGGTGACGCGCGCTTCGCCGGATTGAATCGGAGGAGTCCGTCCTCAAGCGCGTGCTGCAGCACCTGCGAGATCAACACGTGGATGTGCCGAACCGTGGCGGCACCGAGCGGCTCGCCGACGTGGGCTCGATCCTTCCGGCCGTCCCGCTCGAGCTGCCGATAGAAGCGGTTCAGCTGATCCTTCGAGATATCGGAGAGCGGCGAACGGCCCACGCTCGACGGCAGCACATGCACCCGATAATGCTTGCGATAGCCGGCGAGCGTCGTCGCCCGCACCCGGAGCGAATCGAAGTACTTCTCCGCGTAGCTGTTGAGCGTCTGCCGCGTCTCTTCGATGTGGTCGCCACGCCGAATATCGACCTGCACCTCGATGAGAGCGTCGAGCGCCTGCTTCTCGGTCTCGAACCCGCGCTTGAAGCGCCTGACGGTATCGCCGTCTGCTCGCTCCACCCAGTAGGCGATCCGATAGAAGGTCTCGCCTTCCTTCGACCTGTATGAAGACACCGTTCCATCGAGGTTCGATCTGCGTTGCATCCTTGCGCTCCCCTCAGCCGATCGATGGTCCGCCGGACGTAGGCGGCCCGACGACCGGGCCCGTCGCATGCTCACGCCGCGGAGGTTGCGTCGCGCGGGGCTCCGGCAGGTTCACGCCGCCCGCGAGCCCCTCTTGGCGGGCGCGATTCATCAGTCGCGTCGCGGTGCTCTGGCTGATACTCAGTCCGTCCGAGACGGCGCGCAGCGGCGGAAGGTTGATGGCGGCCGCGAGCTGGTACAGCCGGGTGGCATCGACGAGGCTCTGCCAGTGGTTGCGGTCGCTGCGGTCCCGCATGCGCTGGATGTACTGACTGCCAGCAGCGAGTGGCTGATCCGGCTCCGCGATCCTGGAGACCGAGAGACCGCTAACCTGCAGTGCCCACTGGACTCGTACCTCCCGCAGCGTCAGGCTGGTCACCTCATCGCCCCGGTCGGCACGAAGCACCCTGACCTCCGTTGCGACGGTGCGTCTGAGTTCAGCGTCGTATTCGGCTCGCACTGACACTTCTCCGGGCACGCCCGGTTCTTCTCGAAGAACGACCACCCAGGACTCGGGGACGCTCACTCCATCGCCGACGAATACTCGTGCATCGCTCACGTCCCGCGTCTCAAAGCTCACCATGCACTTGATTGTTTCAGGAGTGGATTCGCGGGCACCAGCAGTGTCATGACGCAATCCTGACACATCTGGCTCATCAAGTGCTACCGTGTGCACATGCGCTGACAAAGGTGGCTCACGAAGGAGAAGGCAATGAACCGCTCGCAGACCTCACTCGCACTCACGTACAAAGATGCCGCGGATCTCGTCGGCGTCGAGTACCGCACGATCAAGCTGGGCGTCGAGCGCGGCACCATCCCCACGGTGCAGCTCGGGCCGCGAAGGATGATTCCCCGCGCGGCATTGCTGCGCGTCTTCGGCGTCGAGTCCTGATCGCACCCCGCGGAATCCATCGTGGTCGACGCACGCCTCCCGGCCGAGTGGCTCGGAAGCATCCGCATCGACAACCTCAGCGACCGCGCCTTCCGCATCCTCGCCGGCGCCCTGATGTGGTGCAACGGGCAGGGAACCGACGGCTCCATCCCCGCGCGATACACGAAGTATCTCCATCCTGACGGCGACGATCCGGCCGCGTTCGCGGAGATCGAGCGCGCAGGAATCTGGACTCGGACCCACGACGGCTACGTCATGGACGGCTGGTCGACCGACCTTCGTCAGTCCACCGCGGCCCAGGTCGCGGAATACCGCGAGGGCTCTCGCCAACGTCAGAAGCGCTATCGCGATCGACAGCGAGGCGCTGCCACGTCGGCTGCGGACCCGTCCATCGTCACCGGCGACGTTATGCGTAACGCAACGCGTGAGATGACGCCGGACGTAGGCTCAGGCTCCTTCAACGAGACCAGAGAGAAGAGCGCCTACGCGTCGCGCAACGTCACGCGTAACGCGGACTCCCCGTTCTGCCGTAAGCATCCCGAAGGCACTACGGAGCCCTGCGGAGCCTGCGCACGCGCCAGAGTCGCCCTTGCGGCGCGCCAGAGCACCATTCCCGGTCTCGGCTGGGACTGCACGATCGACGGCCACAAGCTCGTCGTCGACGGGACGTGCGCCGTCTGCGATTACCGCCCTGAGCGTTCGGTTGCGTAGAGAACTCGCCGATTGCCGACTTGGTCGGTAGGGGCCTCAACGTTAGGCCCGCCACTCAGGGACGCGATCGATCCCGTTCGCGAAGCCGCAGTCGCCTGGTCTGGAAACCGGTCGCGAGACCCAGCAGAAGACAGAGGACCGCGATCGGCACCGCAATCGCGGTCGAGCCGCCACCCGTGAGCAGATTTGCGATCAAGACAGCAACCCCAATCCCATTGAGGGCGAGTGCGAGATAGGCGAACTGAAGCGAGGTCCAGGGCTGTCGGCCCTCGGGTTGATGTGGCGACACGATGGTCCATTCGACGAAACGGCTCCCCGACCCTACCTTCCCGGTCCAGACTGACCGGTAGCCTTTGCGGCATTTGATCGCCCATTGAGTCGAACCCGAGCCGATGATTGATCAGCCATCACTGTATAGTCATTGTGTGCTGACTATTGCTTCTCGTCTCGACGTCATGAACCGCCTCGGACGCGCGATGGCGGATCCGACGCGGTCGCGGATCCTCCTGGCCCTGCTGGACGGGCCGGGTTATCCGGCGGAGCTCGCGCATGACCTCGAGTTGACGCGTACGAACGTGTCGAATCACCTCGCCTGCCTTCGGGGATGCGGGCTGATCGTCGCTGCGGTGGAGGGGCGACGCACCCGTTACGAGATCGCGGATCCGCATCTCACGCAGGGAATGCGGCAGCTGCTCGAGGCGGTCGTCGCGGTCGACGAAGGCGCGCCCTGCGTCGATGACGCGTGCGAGTGCTGCGCATGAGCGAGGAGTGCTGCGGTCCCGACGAGCCGCGCATGACCTCTGCCGTCCGCCGGATCGAACTGTCTCGCGTCCAGCCGTCTGCCGACGTATGCTGGGCGCCGGAGGGTACGACCTCCTCGACGAGTCGCGTCGAGAGCGACGCGTGCTGCGGCCACGACATCGTCTCGACCGACGGGCCTGTCGAGATCGAGGTTCGTCCGGCGTGGTGGCGTGATCCTGCGCTGCTGCCGTCAGGGATCGCGGGCGTCCTCCTCCTAGCCGGTTACATCCTCGAGTGGACCGGTCTGCCGATCCCTGCCGTCGTCCTCCAAGGTCTGGCGTTGGTCACCGGCGCCTACACGTTCGTACCGGGCGCGATCCGACGCCTGATCCGGGGACGTCTCGGCGTCGGGCTGCTGATGACGATCGCCGCGATCGGGGCCGTACTGCTTGGGCATGTCGGCGAGGCGGCGACGCTCGCGTTCCTGTTCTCGCTCGCAGAAGCTCTCGAAGACCGGGCGATGGACCGCGCAAAGGAGGGCCTGCGCGCACTGCTGTCGCTGATCCCGGAGACGGTTCGCATCTCTCGGCTGTCCGGTGACGTCACGATCCCCGCAGCAGATGTGCGCGAACTCGACATTCTCGTCGTCGGTGCAGGCGAACGCGTCGCCACCGACGGCGTCGTCGTCGAAGGCCGCTCGAGCGTGGATACCTCCGCGATCACGGGCGAATCCATCCCGATCGAGGCCGGTCCCGGCGATGCTGTCGCCGCCGGCTCGGTGAACGGGTCCGCGACGCTACGGATCGAGGCCACCGCTGACGGCCGAGACAACTCGCTGACGCAGATCGTCGCGCTCGTGGAACAGGCGCACGCACGCAAGGGCGAGCGAGCACGACTCGCCGACCGGATCGCTCGCCCGCTCGTCCCCATCGTTCTGATCGCCGCGGCTCTCGTCGCGCTCTCCGGACTCCTGATCGGCGACCCCTCGACGTGGATCGAGCGTGCGCTCGTCGTCCTGGTCGCGGCCTCCCCGTGCGCCTTGGCGATCGCGGTGCCGGTCACCGTGATCAGCGCGATTGGATCGGCATCCAAGTTCGGCGTCGTGATCAAGTCCGGCGAGGCCTTCGAAAAGTTCGGAACCATCCGAACGGTCGCACTCGACAAGACCGGCACGCTCACTCGCAATGAGCCGACGGTCGTCGATGTCAGCACCGCCGCCGGCGTCTCCCGCGACGAGGTGCTCAGTTGGGCGGCCGCGCTCGAAGCATCCAGCACCCACCCACTGGCCGCAGCGATCACATTCGCCGCGCCAACCCGCACTATCGCGTCGGAGGTGGTCGAGGAAGCCGGGCGCGGCATCATCGGACGCATCAACGGCAAAACCGTACGGGTCGGCAACGATCGGTGGCTCGACCCGAATGCGCTCCGCGAGGCCGCGGATGCGATGGCATCGGACGGCATGACGGTCGTCGTCGTCGAAGCCGACGGCGAGATCGTCGGCGTCATCGGTGTCCGTGACGAGCTGCGACCCGAAGCGGCAGAGACCATCCGGATGCTCGAGGCGCAGGGCATCGACACCGTCATGCTGACGGGCGACAACGCCCGCACCGCCCGCGCGATCGCCCAGGAAGCCGGGATCGCGGAAGTCCGCGCCGACCAGCTCCCCACTGACAAAGCCACCGCCATCGACGAACTCGTCGCAATACGACCGACCGCGATGGTCGGCGATGGCATCAACGACGCCCCTGCCCTGGCCACCGCGACGGTCGGCATCGCGATGGGTGTCAAGGGATCTGCTGCCGCCGTAGAGTCAGCCGACATCGCCTTCACGGGGCACGACCTGCGCCTGCTCCCCGCGGCCATCGCGCACGCGCGCCGCGCGCGTCGCATCATGACCGTCAACATTGGCCTCGCACTCGCGATCATCGTCATCTTGTTCCCGCTCGCCCTGTTCGGAGTGCTCGGTCTCGCCGGCGTCGTTCTCGTGCACGAGGTCGCGGAGCTCATCGTCATCCTCAATGGGGTACGCGCGGCCCGCCGACCCGCTGCAGTCTCCGGAAGGTCCGCAACTATCAATGCCAACGAGCTGCTCGACGCACGCTAGGCCAGACGGTCGCGCTGTCGCGAACCACACAGGATGCCAAAGCAAACGCAAGGTACTCTGACGGGGATGCTCCCTTCGGTTCGGATTCAGCGACCCGCAATGCTGAATGAGCGCCTCCTCGCGATGCGACTCATGACCAGCATCGGTTTGGCGTTGCTTCTCCTAGTGGGAATCGCCATGGCGGGTCACTTCGAAGGGGAAGAATCGGCTCCGGTAGCCGCGGCGGTCAGCACGACCGTCGCACCCAGTCATTCCGTCGACAACGCGCCCGTTTCGGCAGCCGTGGAGGGTGTGCTGGAATCCGACGTCCTGGTCGGTACAGCGCTCTGCCTCCTCGGAGTTCTGTGCGGGCTCGCACTCTTCGCACTCGTGCGCATCTTGTGGCACCGCCGACCACAGCCGGCTCCTGTAGCGACTGCACCGCTGCAGCGCCCCGTTCCGATGCTGCTCGCTCTTCCTCGCGTCGTCAGCTTCACCCCCACTGAACTGGGTATCTCCCGAACCTGACACTGGCACGCCGCCCGACGGGCGGGGACACCTTCCCGCTCGCCGGGATCTGACCATTGCCAGTTCTGTGTTTGGGGTACCCATTGAACGCCTCCGAGAAGGCGACGTCCGACGACGTCGCCCGCGGCGCACCCGCGCGCGCCAATCGACTTTCCTCCCGCACCCGGCGCCGCACGTTCGTCGCCGCGCTGCCGATTTTCGCTGCCGTCCTGGTGGGATGTAGCAGCAACGACAACCTCGCGGAGCAGTACCGCGACGGCAACGCCAAGGGATACATATCCGGCGACTTCCAGGTCGTCGAGATCGCGGAAGCCGATCGGGGTGAGCCAGTCACCTTCGACGGTACGACCGAGACGGGCGAGCGCGTCACGAGCGACGGCTTCCGGGGCGGCATCCTGGTTGTCAACTTCTGGTATGCCGCGTGCGGTCCCTGCATCGTCGAGGCGCCGCTCCTCGAAGAGGTTTGGCAGGACTATCAAGGCGAGGACGTCGAGTTCCTCGGCGTGAACACCTACGACCAGCCGGCTACCGCCCTCTCGTTCGCGCGCGACAACAACATCACCTACCCCAGTGTGATCGACGTCAACAACGGCAAGGTCAAGCTCGCATTCGCGGAAGTCACACCCATTCAGGCGACGCCGACGACTCTGGTACTGGACCGCGAAGGTCGTGTGGCCGCGCGGATCATCGGCCAACTCGCCAGCGCATCCATCCTGTCCACGCTGGTCGCGGACACCTTGGGCGAGTCGCCATGACCTCGGGAGCCGCGGTCATCGACGGCGCGCTCTGGGTTGGGCTGCCGCTCGCCCTGCTCGCCGGGTTCGTCTCGTTCCTCTCCCCCTGCGTGCTGCCCTTGGTGCCCGGATATCTGGGCTATCTCGGCGGCGCATCAACAACCAGCCGCGAGCGCCCTTCGACCGGTGGGAACGACGAGGCACGTGCGGAGCGGGCGCGGCTCATGCTCGGCGTGACTCTGTTCATCTTCGGGTTCACCGTGGTGTTCGTCGCGGTGACCGTCCTCGGCGGAGCTTTCGGACTGCTTCTGCTGGAGTACGCGAACGTGCTGACGCGCGTCTTCGGCGTCGTGATCATCCTGCTCGGGCTCGTGTTCGTGGGGCTCTTCGGAATCGCTCAACGCACGCTGCGCCCTCGCATTCAAGGTCGGGCAGGTCTGATCGGCGCCCCGCTTCTCGGCTTTGCGCTCGGCGTCGGATGGACGCCATGCATCGGCCCGACCCTCGCCGCGATCTTGTCCATCTCCTGGAATCTGGGTGATCCGGTCCGTGCCGGACTGCTCGGGTTGGCTTACTCGCTGGGACTCGGCATCCCGTTCCTCCTCCTCGCGCTCGGTTGGGGATGGGCCGCGCACTCCGTCGGGTTCCTGCGACGCCACATCAGACTGCTCAACATCATCGGCGGCGCGCTCCTCATCGCCCTCGGACTGCTCATGGCGACGGGCATCTGGACCGCTCTGATGTCGGCTCTGCAGCAGGTGGTGATCAATGTCCCCCTCCCGCTCTGAGGCCGACACGCAGTTCGACCCGCTGCGTCCGAGCGACCACGCCGACGCTGATGGCCGCCCGGCCGATGTGAGCCCGCCCGTGCTGGGAGCGGTCGGGTGGATGCGGTGGGCGTGGCGGCAGCTGACCAGCATGCGCTCTGCGCTGCTCCTGCTCCTCCTCCTCGCGATCGCGGCCGTCCCTGGGTCGTTGTTTCCGCAGCGCGGCGCCGACCCCAATGGTGTGATCCAGTGGGAGCGCACCAACCCCGAGGCCTTTCCCCTCGCGGATGCGGTCGGCCTGTTCGACGTCTACGCCTCGCCGTGGTTCTCGGCGATCTACCTGCTCCTGTTCGCTTCGCTTATCGGCTGTGTCATCCCGCGCGCCCGCCACCACTACAAGGCTCTTCGTGCGCTCCCCCCGCGCACTCCTGCCCGTCTTTCGCGCCTAGCTGACTACCGGGAAGCGAGGCTCCCTGGCAACACAACGAACTCCGCCGCGGAGTCGATCGATCTCGCCGAGAGTCTGCTCCGCGCCGGTGGATATCGCGTGCAGCGCTACGACGGTCGCGATTCGTCATCGGTCTCAGCCGAGCGAGGATACCTTCGTGAGACCGGCAACCTCATCTTCCACGTCGCATTGATCGGCGTCCTCGGATCCGTCGCCATCGGAGGGTCGTTCGCGTACACCGGCCAGCGCGTTGTCGTGGAGGGCACGACGTTCGTGAACGCGCTCAGCGACTACTCCTCTTTCGACGCCGGGCGGTTCATCGACGGCACCAAGCTCGCCCCGTACTCACTGAGCCTGGATGACTTCCGCGTCTCCTACCAACTGCCTGGCGCGCCGGGTGCCGGACAGGCCGGTGACTTCGCCGCGGACGTCACCGTCCGCCGGCCCGGAACGGACGATCTGGCGGCCAGCGTCGTTGTGAACTATCCGATCACGGTCGAAGGCGACCGCATCTACCTGCTCGGCAATGGCTACGCGCCGACGCTCACCGTGCGCGACGCAAGCGGCGAGATCGTCTACAACGAGTCTCAGCCGTTCCTGCCACAGGACTCCAACATGACCTCGCTCGGGATCATCAAGATCCCTGATGGGATGCCGGAGCAACTCGGTCTCGTCGGATTCTTCTATCCGACGAAGGGCGTGCTGCCCTCTGGTGCGTTCACATCGATCTACCCCGACGTCGTCGACCCGATCCTCACCTTCAATGTCTTCAGCGGCGACCTCGGAATCGACGACGGCACTCCTCGGTCGGTATACACGCTGGACGTCGCCGGTCTCACACAGCGCACCGGGGGCGACACGGGGTCCGACTCCCTTGAACTCACTCTGGGAGAGACCGTCGACCTCCCGAACGGCTGGGGAACGATCACGTGGGAGAGTGCCGGCGATGCCGAACCCGTCAAGCGGTTCGCGTCGTTGCAGATCCAGAACGATCCCAGCAGCGGTTGGGTGCTCGCCTTCTCGATGCTCGCCACTGCGGGCCTCTTCGCCGGACTGCTGGTGCCACGCCGACGAGTCTGGGTCAGAGCGCGGCCCAATGGAGACGGCGTCCACGTCGAGTATGCGGGGCTCGCTCGTGGCGAGGACCCCACGCTCGCGCGAGCCGTCGCCGACTTCGCCTCGCGTCACGCCGAGAAGTACCGCGGGTCCCTGGGCGAAGGAGAGCCACGATGAACGGCTGGACCCCCGACGTGCCGCCGACGCTACTGGACTTCGTCGGACCAGGGCCGCTGTCATTTCCGCTCCTTCCCCTGTTAGCTCTCGCGCTCGGTGGCGCGTACCTCACCGGTGCGCTACGGCTGTGGATGCGAGGACGGAGATGGCCGGTGTGGCGGACGGTCAGCTTCCTCCTCGGGTGCGCCCTGTTGGCCGCGGCCACCGGGTTGGCGGTCGAAGCGTACGGCTACGCACTGCTGTCGGTGTTCATGTTCCAGCAGCTCACCCTGATGATGGCGATCCCCCCGCTGCTGGTGCTCGGCTCCCCCGGAACGTTACTTCTGCGCGCGACCCCGCATCACGGCGCCGGAGGTGGGATTCTCCGGATCGCCCACAGGAGTCTGCGCAGCAGGGTAGCCCGCTGGATGCTGAGCCCCTGGGTCGCATTGCCGCTCTATCTGTTCACGTTCTACGGCCTCTACCTCGCGAACCTCGCCGACGGCATCCTGGCCCTACCCGGAGGTCACGCGGCGCTCGAGCTCGCATTTCTCGTGACCGGGATCCTGTTCACCATTCCGGTGCTCTCCGCCGATCCTCTCCCGGTACGCCTCAGCCACGGTGGTCGAGCACTCGATGTCTTCGCCGAAGCAGCA
Organism: Microbacterium sp.; assembly: GCF_051860965.1. Lineage (GTDB taxonomy): Bacteria > Actinomycetota > Actinomycetes > Actinomycetales > Microbacteriaceae > Microbacterium. Next base: position 16,879 of record NZ_JBIMKU010000003.1, on the reverse strand, counting down.
CTGCACGCGTTCTTCGGCGTCTTCCTGATGATGGCATCTGGCCTCCTCGTCGATCAGTTCGCCGCGACGACGATCGCGATGGGGATAGATCCGATCGAGGACCAGCGGCTCGCAGGCGGGCTCGCGTGGTCGTACGGCGAAGCGCCCACGCTCCTGATGCTGATGTTCGTCATGCACCGCTGGTTTCGCGACGACACTGCGCGCGACGCCGCCGACGCCCGGTACGCCGACGCGCACGGCGACCCCGAGCTCGACGCCTACAACGACTACCTCGACAGCCTGCGCCGAAAGGGTGCCTGATGGATCAGACTCACCTCCCTGAGAAGACGACCGCCTTGATCCAAACGAAGCCGACGGGTCGCCGGCCGGAAGACCGCCAGATCGCCGCCCGCGCCGATCCCGCACACAAGACCGTCACACGGCGCACTGCGCTGGGACTCGGGGCGCTCGGAGTCGTGGCAGCCATCCCTCTCGCCGGGCTGTCCCTTCGCCCTGCGTTTGCCGCCTCCTATCCGTCCTGGGACGACGTGCAAGCAGCGAAAGCGAATGAGGCCGCAAAGGCTGCGCAGGTCGAACGGATCACGGAACTGATCCGTGGCCTGACCTCAGAAGTCGAGCGCACACGCGCCATCGCTCAGCAGACGGCGGACGCGTTCTACGTAGCTCAGCAGGACTACTTCGCCGCGGCTGAACGCGCGGACACCCTGCAAGCCCAAGCGGATCAGCAGGCGGCGATCGCGGCCACCGCGTCGGACCGCGCGGGACGCATCGCCGCACACCTCTACCGCGACGGCGGCGACACAGCGTCCCTGGAACTGTTTCTCTCCGAATCGGCCACCGACGCGGATGACCTGCTCACCCGCCTGTCCACGCTGGACAGACTCCTCGAACGAAACCAGGACGTCTATGCGACGGCGCTCACCGCGCGCAACGCCGCCCAGAACCTGAGCGATCAATCTGCCGTCGCCCGCGACGAACGTGACCGGCTGCAACAGGTCGCCGAGCAGAGAATGGCGGAGGCGCAGCGGGCCGCAGAGGAGGCCGAGGTGGCACTGGAAACTCAGACGCTGCGTCGCGGTGAACTGGAGGCCCAACTCGCCGCCCTCCAGGACACCACCGCCAAGACCGTCGCCAGCTACCAGGCCGGTGTCGAGGCTGCGCGACTGGCCGAAGAGCGACGTCGAGCGGCGGAGCGGGCGGAAGCCGAACGCCTCGCCGCAGCTGGTGGTGGCGTCAGCGCGTCCGGGTGGTCACGACCTACCCGCGGACGCCGCACTTCCGCGTTCGGTCCGCGCAGCTCCCAATGCGGCAATGGCTACTGCTCGACCAGCTACCACTACGGCGTCGATCTCAGTGCTGGCTGCGGCGCGGCGATCTACGCGGCAGCCGGGGGCACGGTCGTCTACGCCGGGCCCAACGGCGGGTATGGCAACTACATCAAAATCGACCACGGCGGCGGGGTGGGGACCGGCTACGCGCACATCCGTGACGGCGGATTCCACGTCAGATACGGCCAGCGGGTGAACGCCGGCGACCTCATCGCCAGCGAAGGAAGCACCGGCAACTCGTTCGGATGCAACCTGCACTTCGAGACGTACCTCAACGGCCGACCCGTCAACCCGATCGACTTCCTCGCCGCCCGCGGCGTTGCCATCTGACCCGACATGAAGGAGGACCTCATGGTCGACGAGATCACCACTCCCGAAGACGATCTACACCCCGCACCTCTCACACGGCGCGCGCGCCGAAACCAGACGGCCGTGCGCCCACAGCTTGTCACCGACACCGCGGATGACGTGGCTGCCCAGGTGCCACGGCAGACTCACTCTCCGCGCCCACGCGTGGTCCGGACCGTGGCCGTGTTCGCGATGGTGAGCGGCCTCATCGCGACCGTCGCTCTGCCGGCCTACGGGGCGTGGCAGGCTGCGGACGAACCAACCAGCACTCTGCATCAGGTCGCTTTCGATGACGCACAGTCCCTCGTGATCGCCTCGGACGCATCTGCGACGCCGTTCACCCGCGAAGGGTATGCGGCGACCACGCAGGAGGAGATCGACCAGAAGAAGGCCGCCGAAGCCGCCGCCGCCCGCGCCCGTGCGTCAGCTCGCAGCGCCGCGATCCCCTTCGACTACAGCATGGTGTCGCCGGGCAGCGGTCTCGTGCGCTGGCCCGTCGGTGGACCCTTCAGAGTGGGTGACGGGTTCGGAGCGCGTGGCGGAGCACACATGGGTACGGACATGCTCGCCGCGGGTGGCACACCCGTCTACGCATCAGTCGATGGCGTGGTGAGAATCTCACAGGACAGCTATGGCGCCTACGGCGTGACCGTCGTTCTCGAATCCGTGCTGAACGGTCAGCGAGTGAGCACGGTCTACCCACACATGCAGACAGGCAGCCGTCAGGTCTCAAGCGGCCAGACGGTCTCTGCCGGCCAGCTCCTCGGCCTCGTGGGCAGCACCGGCCGCTCCACTGCCAATCATCTTCACTTCGAGGTCTACCTCGACGGACGGGCGGTCGACTCGCTCGCCTGGCTCCAAGTGAACGCCGGCTGAGGCATCCAGACGTTGACCACCCCTCAGCAGCTCGCCGAACGCTACGGCCGCCGACCTCGCCCGCATCGTCGACGCGCATTCTGGATCGCGGTCGCTCTCGTCGCTGCGACATCCATCGCCGCCCTGGCGTGGCTCACGATCTCGAACGCGACCGACGACGTCGGTTTCGACGAGATGGGGTTCCGCCTGGTTGATGAGCGAACCGTCACGGTGTCGTTCCAAGTCACACCGCCCACGGGCGCGAGCGTCGCGTGCGCCATCCAGGCGCTCGACGAAGACTTCGGCGTCGTGGGCTGGCGGGTCGTCGAGTATCCGTCTTCCGAGCTCGTCACACGAACGTTCACCGAGACCATCCCGACAGTGGCCGAAGCCACGACGGGCACCGTGAAAGCGTGCTGGGTCACGTAATGCGCGCTCACCGTGCGGAAACGGTCAAGATGATTAGGTATTCTGACCCTGACATGCTCTCCTCGGCGCGCTCCCGACCGCTGAGGATCCTCAACGAGCGACTTCTGATAACGAAGATCATTACGTGCCTAGGGCTCGCGCTCCTTCTCGTGATCGGCGCCTGGTCGGCCGTTCATTCCGAAGTGGATGGAACGGTAACCGCGGCGGCCTCGACGGCTTCGCCCTTGGATGTCGCCTTGGTGAGCACGGCCACCGGAGATGCAGAAGCGCTCCCGGGACTCGGCGGCTCGACGATTCCTGCATCCGCCTGGGCGGATGAATCGACACTCCTGGTGGGGGCGGTCGGTTGCCTGCTCGGCATCTTCTGCACGATCCTGCTCGTCGCGTTCCTCCGGTTCTTCGTCCTGCGAGGGCATTCTCCCTTCCTGGGCGTGGTCGCCCGGGCGATCTCGGCTTACGTCGTTCGGATCGCTCCTGCTCGTCAGCCCCTTACCCTCGCTCAACTCTCCGTCTCCCGCACCTGAGACAGGTGGGCCGTCTTTTGCGACGGCCCCACGCCCGGCGATTGCTCCGGGCATTGACCTGTCCATCTGCGCCCATGGAGATACCCGTTGAAAACCCCTGTCAAGGTGACCATCGTCACCGGTTCCGTTCTCGCCCTGCTTCTGCTCGCTGCACTCGTCCTTTTCCTGGTGAATCAAAGTCTCACCGCACCGCCGAAGACGGACGGCGAAGAACCTCAAGTCGTCCGCGCCAGTTCCCACGTCCTCGACGACGGCGGTGAAGGTGCCGTCACCGTCGTGGAATTCCTCGACTTCGAGTGCGAAGCGTGCGGTGCCTTCTATCCGCTCGTCGAAGACATCCGCGAACAGTACGCCGGCCAGATCACGTACATCGTCCGCTACTTCCCCCTCCCCGGTCACACCAACTCCACGAACGCGGCACTCGCCGCCGAAGCCGCCGCGCAACAGGGCCGATTCGAGGACATGTACCATCGTCTCTTCGAGACGCAGACCGAGTGGGGAGAAGCGCGCGAATCCCGCGCCGACGTCTTCCGCGGGTTCGCCGAAGAGCTCGGTCTCGACATGGAGGCCTACGACACCGCAGTCGCCGATCCGGTGACGCTCGCCCGCGTACAGATGGACTTCAACGAGGGAAGCGCTCTCGGAGTCAGCAGCACACCCACGTTCTTCGTCGACGGGAAGCAGCTCACGATCGAAAGCTGGGACGACCTCCCCAATGCGATCGAGCAGGCTGTGAGCGGATCAGAGCGATGACGACGGGATTATCGCATCGGCGCGCGATCATAGTCGGCGCCGGCCAATCGGGACTGGCGGTCGCCGCAGCCTTGATGGCGGAAGGATTGCGCCCTCAGCAGGACTTCGTGGTGATGGATGCCGCCCGACCGACTGAACGAAGCTGGAGCACGCGATGGCACTCCATGCTCCTTCTCAGCGACGCGCGGCACAGCGCACTCGCGTCCTTCCCGCACGCAGGAGACCAGCGGCGCCGACTACGCGCCGACGAGATGAACGACTACCTCGCTGGCCTTGAAGCCCGCCTCGGGATCGAGACGCGGTGGGGCATCCCCGCAACAGGAGTCGAGCGGCACGGCACGGGCGCGACGCTCTCGCTCACGACAGCCGAAGGCAGCGTACAAACGCGCAACGTCATCTGCGCGACTGGCGCCGCAAGCCGTCCCCAGATCCCAAGCTGGGCGACGAATCTGACCGTCCCCGGTGTTCGGCTCCACAGCGCCGAGTACCTCTACCCACGCCAGATCCCCGACGGCGAGGTCCTCATCGTCGGCGGCGGAAACAGCGGCGCACAGCTCGCCCGGGAGCTGTGCGAGTCGCATTCTGTCACGCTCGCGGTGCGGTCGAACCGCGCGCGGCGCTCGATCGGACGATACCCGCGATCGGCAGGTGGCCGGCCACCCATCCGATCGAGCCCCGCTCGCCTCGAGCCGCTGTTCGGTGACTCTGCCGCCGACCTGAGCAGGGCGGGCGTCACCGTCGTGCCTGCGGTCACCGGGGCAAACGGAGCTCAAGTCGAACTCGCTGACGGGAGCCAGCTGTCGCCGCATTCGGTCATCTTCGCGACCGGCTTCCTGCCGGCGGACGAGTGGCTGCCGACGGCAGTAGCGGATCGGCGCAGACGCCCGACTCTCACCGACATCGCCGGCCTGTTCGTCTGCGGGATGCCCTCATTCGGGCGACGAGGGTCCGGAACTATCGCGGGCGTCAGCCGTGACGCCTCCGCCATCGCCCACCACGTCATTAACCGCCCCTAAAGGAGCAGCTCATGGGAGCCGATCACAGCCACGCGTCGAGCGGCGAGGCGACCCCGCGCAACCGCCTGATCATCGCATTCTCGATCACCGCGTCGGTGTTCGTCGTCGAGGTGTTCGGGGCGATCATCACGGGCAGCCTCGCGCTGCTCGTCGATGCGACCCACATGCTCACCGATGTCATCGGGCTCGCCCTCGCCGTGACAGCCGCGCATCTAATGAACCGGCCTCCATCGGACCGGCACACCTGGGGACTGCGCCGCGCCGAGGTTCTGGGCGCGCTCGCGCAGGCCGCTCTCCTGCTCGCCGTGGGAATCTTCGCGCTCGTCGAAGGTATTCGTCGAGTCTTCGAACCTCCGGAGATCGCGTCCGGAAGCCTGTTGTTCTTCGGCATCGTCGGTCTTGTCGCCAACGTCATCTCGTTGATCGTGCTGATGGGCGGGCGCAAGCAGAACCTCAACATGCGCGCTGCATTCCTCGAGGTGATGAATGACGCGCTCGGCTCCGTCGCCGTCATCGTGAGCGCCATCCTGATCGCCACTCTCGGCTGGTACCAGGCAGACGCCATCGCCGGCATCCTCATCGCCCTGCTGATCATCCCCCGCACACTCATCCTGCTGCGCGCATCGGGGAGCGTCCTCCTCGAGAGCACACCGCCCGGACTCGATCTCGCCGACGTACGCAAGCACATCCTCGCCCTGCCACATGTCGTCGCGCTCCATGATCTGCATGCCTCGCAAGTGTCCACGGATCTTCCGACGCTCACGGCTCACGTCGTCGTCGACGACGGGCTCACTGCCGAGGACTCAGCACAGCTGCTCCGGTCACTGCAGGAGTGTGTCGCCGACCACTTCCCGGTCAGTGTCGAACATTCCACTTTCCAGCTCGAACCCGCATCCCACCCAGGAGAACACACCACTCATGGCTAGAACTCTCCGACGCACTGTCGTCGCCCTCACCGCACTCCTCCTCGGCGCATCCGTCTCGCTCGCGGTCGCCGCCCCGGCCGCAGCACACGACCAGCTCGTGTCGACATTTCCCATTGCCGACAGCACCGTCGATGCCTCGCCCGCAGAGATCACGCTCACCTTCAACGCGGCGCTGAACCCGGACCCTGCGTCGATGGTGATCGAGGTGATCGGCTCCGACGGCGAGAACTACGCCGAGGACCCGCCCTCCGCGCAGGACGACGTCTTCGTGATGCAGCATCTCGCGGACACCGCACCGAACGGGCTCTTCACCGTGCGCTGGAAGGTCGTCTCCAGCGACGGCCATCCGATCAGCGGTGAGTACTCGTACACCGTCGCTGCGACGATCACACCGACCGCGACAGCCGAACCGACCGCATCCGAGACGCCCACACCAGAACCCACGACCTCCTCAAACAACGACACGGGAGCGGCAGGCCACGGCGAGCCGACCGGAGGGGGCGCGCTGCTGCCGACGCTCGCCGCCGTCACCGGTGCGCTCATCCTCGGTGGTGCGGTCATTGTGATTCTGATGGTGGCGCGTGAACGTCGTCGTCGCGATCGACTCGAGCAGGAGATGCAGGATGATGGCGAGTAGCGGAACGGTGCGCCGATTCGCCCTGGCCTGCATCGTCGCGGCCGTCGCCGTCGTGATCGACCAGGGCAGCAAGGCGCTCGCGCTCGAGAAGCTCAGCGAAACCGAGCGCATCCCCCTCATCGGAGACCTGCTCGGCTTCCAGCTCGCATTCAACCCGGGCGCAATACTGTCCCTCGGGTCCGGTGTCACGTGGCTGCTGACGCTCGTGGGCGTGGCAGCGGTCGCACTGATCATCTTCGCCGCGACACGGACGCGCTCTGTCACGACTGCGCTTGCGCTGGGCCTCATCCTCGGAGGCGCGATCGGCAACCTCATCGATCGGCTCTTCGCGCCGCCCGCGTTCGGTCGCGGTCACGTCGTGGACTTCCTCGCTTACGGTGACCTGTTCATCGGGAACCTCGCCGACGTCGCTCTCGGTGTGGGTATCGTCATGCTGCTGATCGCGACCTTCGCGCGTCGACGAAACTCGGCGTTGATAGGTCGTGGGTCGGCACCACATGAGACACAGGCGGAGGCTATCGACCGATGACCAAACCCAAGCGCGTAGCATCCCCGTACCAGCGGAACGCCCTCGCGCCCAGTCTCGTCGCCGCGGCCACGCTGTTCCTCGCGCCGGCGATCCTCGGTGGCGACTGGGACATGCTCGTCCTGTTCCTCGTCTCGATCCTCGCCGTCATCGTCGGATGGTTCGCCATCCAGGCCAAGCAATGGTGGTGGCCGCCGGTGTTCCTCGCTATCGCCGTGCTCTGGAACCCGGTCCTCCCTTTCCCCTTCGAAGGCATCGTCTGGACCATCGTCCAGCCGGTCGCGGCTCTCGTCTTCCTCGCGGCGGGAGCACTCATCAAAGTACGAAGAGAGCCCACCGCGAAGAAATGACTCTGGTCCGCCGGGCGCCGCAGTCAATGCCAATTCGCCCGGCGGGCCCGACACCCAAAAACGAAAACAGCAATGAAGACAGCAATGCACGCAGGCACTAAAAGTGACCGCGCTCGGATCCCTTGTCTCGACTGCGATCGCGTGTCAACCTGGTTACATGGCTCGAGGACGCTATAAACAGCGAAAATTGGTGGGAGGTCGCGCGGCTGCCGCCCTCGCGAACGTCGATCGCAATAGCCCTGAGACAGTCCGGATTGTCAACGCACATGTCACGCCAGCGCCAGTTAGTGGGACCAGCAGCAGGATGGACGGCAGTTCGTTCCGAAGCTCGATCTCGAGCGAGACACCTCTTCGCCCGGATGCCGCGGTGGCCGCACGGCTACCTCGACAAGTGACCAAGACTGCGTCAACACCATGGGAAAAGAAGAAGGCGCAGATATCGGAGCTGAAACGGCTCAGCGAGATATCGAAGTCACTTTCCAAGCTCCACCGCGACGAGGCAGCGCTCCTCCGCGAGCGAGACATGTTGGTGGCACACCTAAGGAAGCAAGAAGTCTCGTGGTCCTCTCTGGCCACGCGCACTGGTCTGAGTCGTCAGGCTCTATCAAAGCGAATGGCATCATCGACTGGAGCGGTCTGAGCAGCGAGCGTCACCCTTAGCCTGCATCGTCACCCGTCGAAGACGTTGGTCAAACTACGGATTCGAAGCGACTCGTGCCCTCGAAGGCCATCTATCAGAGACTGCACCTGATCCACCGCCCCCTTCACCCCAAGCAAACCCCCGCCGATGTGCAGTGCGACATCCTCGCCTCCGTTCTCCATCAGTTTCAGAAGTTCGGGCACCGTCGTTTCGGCCACGCGCTCGTCCTTCGCAGACAGAGTTGCAAGCGCCGATACCGCGAGGCCGGACACATCCGAGTCAGCGTCTCGGGTGAGTGCGAGCAGCAGCAGCGCATGGCCACCGCGGTCCGATATGACCTTGACTGCGGCGCAACGTTCGTCCGAGGATCCCGACAGCAAGCGCGCCACTTCAACGTCCCACCACTCAGCCCCAGTTGCATCAGAGAGCGCAAGCCGCAATCGAGCAAACGCGGGACCCACCGGTTGAAGGTGACGGGCGAACAGCAGCGTCAGATCGCTCGCCGGCGCATCGCTGATTTCTTTCGAGGCCGCGAGCAGCGTGGGCAAGCACCCGCGAGGAATCTCTGCGTTGTGCGCGGCCAGGAAGTCGATCGCATCTGTCTTCCTATTGTGTATGGCGTCGTGCTCCGCGATGCCCGCGATTAGAGGCTCCCACGCGGTTGCCGCGACCTCTGCAGGACCAAACACGGCTACCTGAGCGAGAAGGAGATAGGAATCCAACTCACCTACCGTGATCCTGTTCGTTTCACCGGTGTAGGCGAGGATGCGTTCACTGCACGCCACCACAACGGACCGCGCCTCCTCCGAACTCATCGACTCAATTCGAAAACCGGAGGGTAGACCCGTCAGATCGCCGCGCAGAATTCGCTGCGACACATCCTCCCGCGCACCTCCGTCGTGATCGGCCGCGATGTTGAGCAATAGTGTTCGAATCCAACTGGTCGGCGACACGTTCATACCTCGACGCACGATCTCACTCGTGCGATCGCGAACAGCCGCGGAGCCTCTGGTCTCGGGTGTGCCGAGCAGTCGGTGCAGGGGCCTCTCGAGTAGCTGAGTTGAGTCCTCATCGAGGCTGAGAGCGTAATCAAGCACCTGACTAATGTGCGGTTCGCCCATGTGCAGTCGAAGGCCGCTCAGAGCATCGAGCACATCCCAATCGATCGCGCTCTCAATGTTGAACCTTGAGGTGAACTCTGTCGACTCATAGAGCACACCTAGGAGATAGTCGATCCACGCACGGGCGGAATCTTCGCTGGAGTACGACCCAGCGATGGACAACGACTTCAGATCGGCTCGCAGCGATGTTGTCGTCGCATTACGGAGGGTCACCTCGGTCATGTACCGGACGACGATGCTCAGCGGACCGACATCGCGGAAATGTCGGAGAGCAAGTTTCAGTTGATCGGGGTAGCCCGATCGCCTCAGCAATTCGAGTTGATCCTCCGGCCCGGCGTGCGCACCCGGCAGTGAGAGTCCGGCCATGGCCCGGAGGTAACGTGCGTACCGACTTGCCCGTCGGTTGCCTGCAAGTCGCGATGCAAGGTCGGCGCTGAAGAGATTATTGTGCGTCGAATCGGAAGCGCCGATGGATATCGATGCGTCGTGGGCCCAGCGTTTGAACGCGCGGCGCAGATAGTCATTCAGTGCGTCCTCCACCTGCTGCGTGTTCCACCAACTCAGTGTCGTGTCGGATGCCTGAGCGGCAGACGCCAGGTCGCCGGTGAAGGCCGGCGCCATGTCAAAAAGCCAAAGAATACCCGCCGATCGAATGGCCGAGTTAGTGAGGCTGGATGAGAAGGCTCCGTGCATTGCCAAACTGGCCTCAAACTGAACACGCGCGTCATCGATTCGCCCTTGCTCGAAAAGAGCCCATCCCAGCTGGACAGCGACCCACGCTTGGTCGGCTGAGGATTCGTTCTCGCGACGAACCTGACGGAGCACATCAGTCGCGGCTGGCCAATCGTCACGGTCTGCGAGGATAGCCGCGACGCAAACGGCGGTCGCGACCTGCAAGGGCTTGGGGAGAGTCGATTCGTTGAGCTTCTCCAACTCCGAGGTCGATCCGGAAACCCAAGCGTGGATCGCGGCAGCGAACCGCCAACCGGGATCCTCCGAGACGCGAGCGTCCGCTACCGTCGGAATCTCTGGGCGGTTCTCCGCGACCTCCGCCCAGGCCATTGGGTTTGCTTGAACGCACAGCGCGACGGCCTGTGGCCAATCGAGCCGGTCGCCCACTCCGCGGTTCGGATGCGGCGCCACGATCCGAGATGCCAAGAGCGCATATCGCGGCCATTCGTCCTGATCAACGTCAGAGATCTCGAAGCTCCATCGCGCGCCCTCAAACGAGTGTCCTTCTCGAGCTTCGGCTGCGATCGTCGCCCACAATGGGGCGACGCCTGCATTCACTGTCTGATCCGCTGGCACAAAAACACGTAGCCCTTGGGCGGTGCGTTTCACCGATGCTCGGTTTAGGCGAGCCCATACCTGCCGCGTCCTCGACTGATCCTGCATCACCAGGATGTGCGGAATGTGATGGTTCACCCAGTAGCTCTCATGGCCCAGAGCCGATTCACGGAACCACCACCCGGGTCGACCATCCTGGGTCGTCACCTCGCGGAACCAGCTATCGCCGGTCTTGACCTGAACGCCGAGCAGCATTCCAAGATCGGTGAGGTCGGCGTCCCTGACTTGAACGAACAGATCGGTACCCAGGTCGTGTTTTCCGGTCGGCAGAGGCCCCCATCCGAGATCGTTGAAGAACAGCTGCACGGCGCTTTGACCAGCCTCACCGAGCTGGTCGCGAATCGGTTGCCGCATTCCCTGTCCTCCGAGTTCACTTTCACACACTGTGCCAAGTGATGACAGGAGGGTGCGCCGTCTCGACTCAACGAACGACGTTGCCCCGTCACAGGACAGAACGTCTAATGAGCGTCTAGTACGGCCACGCGCCTCGAGTCGCTAATGAACGCCCGGTTCGCCCGTGGCACAGTTAAGGCACAGTTACGGAAATCCACCCGCGTATTTACTTGCATCTTCAGGCAGGGGGATGCTGGTGTGCCACGACAGCGAGTCCGCGAACACCGCGTAATTCCGCGGCAAAAACGGGCATTCGCAGGTGGGAAAATGAGAGTTCGAATCCCCTATCCTCCGCCACCCCGATCCCAGTGTTTTCAAGGGATCGCAACCTGATTTTTCTCCGTTGCACAGTTGACCTTCATTGACAACCCTTTTCGAGGTTGAAAATCGAAGGTTTCGCGCCGTTTGCGGGCATTCTGCTCAGCCCCTGATCGAGCGTCGGGACGTCTCAGAGCGTCTAACCCGGACAATCTGTCGATGGCACGTGCGCCGTCTGCGACTACCGCCCGGAGCGGTCGGTCGCCTGAGCGGAACGCGGGCGCGACAGCTACACCGCCGGCACCTTCAGCTCATCGAGGAGTGTGCGAATCTGCGCCGCGATCGCGTCGCGCATCGAGCGCACACCGACCAGATCCCACTGTTCCGGGTTCGGGAACTCCCACTCGATCCGTCGGCCGACGACGGGTCCGGGCAGCTGAAGTCCCGGCTTCATCGTCACCACCACATCAGCCGCCGACAGGTCTCCGATGGTCACCTGTCGAGGCTTCGCAGCCGTCGCGTCGGCGCCGACTTCCTCGAGGGCCTGCGCGACGATCGGGTTGATCTCGTCAGCGGGGTTGAGGCCGGCGCTCGTGCTCAGGAACGCCCCAGGGGCGACCAGATCGAGTAGATGCGCGCCCATCTGCGAGCGGCCTGCGTTGTGCTGACAGATGAACAGGACGGTGGGTGGCGTGGTCATGCGGTCACTCCAGTGGTTCGGTGCGTGCGGGTCCAGGTCTGCGCTGCCGTCTGAACGGCGTCCCATGGCGACCCGAGCGGTGGGGTGTACGAGAGATCCAGGTCGCTGATCTGCTCGACGGTGAGACCGGCGAAGAGGGCGGCGGCGTAGGTATCGACGCGCTTCGCGGTCTCCGTGCCAAGTCGTCCGACGAGCTGCGCGCCGAGCAGCAGGCCGTTCTGACGGTCGCCGGTGATGCGAATGCTGATGGATTGGGCTCCCGGGTAGTACCGCTTGTGGTCGTCGGCGACGGTCTGCGTCGTCAAGGGGTCGTGGCCTGCTGCCCGCGCTTCGTGCTCGCGCAGTCCCGTGCGGGCGGCGACGACGTCGAAGACCTTCACGACCTGCGTGCCGACAGAGCCCGCGAAGCGCGCTGCTCCTCCGAGGGCGTTCTCCCCCGCGATCCGGCCCTGCTTGTGCGCGGTCGTCCCGAGCGGCAGATACGTCACTCCCAGGAGGCGATGGTGAGTGACGATGCCGTCGCCTGCTGCGAAGACATGCGGGATGCCGGTACGCATCTGCTCGTCGACGACGACCGCGCGACCCGCTCCGAGCTGCGCGCCGGCGGTCTCGAGCAGGGACGTGTTGGGACGCACGCCGACGACGGCGAGGACCAGATCGGCGGTGTGAGCGACCGGCTCGCCGTGGTGCTCCGCGTGGACCACGAGGCCGTTGCTCGACTTCTCGACGCCCTTCACGACCGTGTGCGTGCGCACGTCGACGCCGTGCTCGACGAGTTCGTCGTGCACGATCGAGGCGAGGTCGGGGTCGAGCGTGGAGAGCACCTCGGGTCCGCGCTGAAGCTGGGTGACGCGCATCCCGCGGGCTCGGAAGCCCTCGGCCATCTCCAGGCCGACGTAGCCGGCGCCGATGATGATCGCTGTGCGGGGGTGGCGGCGCGTGAGGTGTGCGTCGAGTGCGAAGGTGTCACCCATGGAGTGGATCACGTGCACGCCGTCGTCGGGTCCGAGCGCTTCGAGGCCGGCGATGCCTGCGTATGAGGGAAGCGCTCCGGTGCCGACGATCAGCTCGTCATAGCTGATCTCGGACTCGCCGCGCTCGTCGCGGACCGCAAGACGGCGTGCCTGCGGGTCGATGCGCGCGGCGAGAGTGTTGAGTCGCAGCCTCATCCCCGTCGCTTCGAGGTCGGCGTGGGTGCGATGTGCGAGGGATTGCCACGGCTGGACGTCCCCGGAGAAGTAGTACGGGATGCCGCAGATCGAGTAGTTCGGGTAGGCGTCGGCGACGACGACGGTCACGTCGACCGTTGGGTCGAGTTCGCGGGCGCGCAGCGCGGCGGAGATGCCCGCGTCGCTGCCGCCGATGGCGACGATGTGCATGGTGGGATTTCCTGTCTCGGTCGGTGGCAGGCGAGTCGGTGTCGGCGCTCTGAGTGGAGCGGACGGTTCAGTGCAGGGTCGCGAGCTCTTCCTGAGCGAGATCGACCTGGTCGTTCGTGAGCGGAACGAACAAGGCGCGATCGGCGATGTCGAGCGCGTTGTCGACGTAGAAGTCGACGAAGGCGCGGACCTCCGGCCGGGCGGCGTAGGCGGAGTTTCTGACGTAGATGAAGAGCGGACGGCTGAGGGGCGAGTAGCTGCCGTCCTGCACGGTGTCAGAGGTCGGAGCGACTCCGTCGATGGATGCCGCGACGATGGCGCCCTCATTCTCTTCGACGTAGCTCAAGCCGAGGAATCCGGTCGCACCGAGATTCTTGCTCACGCCTTCGACGGTGCTGTTGTCATCTTCGGAAGCGCTGTAGTCTCCTCGGATCGCGTCTTCCTCGCCCGTGATGGCGGCCGTGAAGAAGTCGAGAGTGCCCGAGTCGACGCCCGGCCCGAACAGGGTGAGCGGCTCGTCTGGGAACGACGGATCGATCTGACTCCACGTGGTTACCTCGCCCTCGGACTCCGGCGACCAGATGGTGGCCAGTTGTTCGACGGTGAGGTCGGTCGCCCAGTCGTTCGCCGGGTTGAGGATCACGCTGATGCCGTCGTTGGCGACGACGATCTCCGTGTACTCGATGCCGCTCTCCTCACACGCCGCGATTTCGTCGTCGGTGATGGCGCGGGAGGCGTTGGCGATCTCGGTGGTGCCGTCGCAGAAGGCGCGGAAGCCGGCGGTCGTGCCGGTGATGGACACTTTGATCTCGACGTCCGGCTGGGTGGCCGCGAACAGGTCGCGGGCGGCGTCCGTGAGCGGCGCGACGGTGGACGACCCATCCGTCAGAATCGTGCCTTCGAGCGCGCCCTCCTCCACTGCGTTGCCTGCGACGCAGCCAGTCAGGGCGAATGCTGCCGAGAGAACGAGCGCACTCCCGCCCATGGTCGCCCGACGTCGCTGAAGTGATGACCGGGCGCGGAGGCCGGTCGTGCGGGTGCTCATGCCGCGTCTCTTGTGGGCAGCAGCTCGGACAGAAGGACCTCGACGCGGGAGCGGATCTCGTCGCGGATCGGGCGCACCGCCTCGATCCCCTGACCTGCCGGGTCGTCGAGCTCCCAGTCCTCGTAGCGCTTTCCGGGGAAGATTGGGCACGCGTCGCCGCAGCCCATCGTGATCACGACGTCGGACTCACGTACCGCGTCGACGGTGAGGATTTTCGGGGTGTTATCCGCGATGTCGATGCCCTCTTCGGCCATCGCGTCGATCGCGACGGGGTTGATGGTGTCCTTGGGTGCCGAGCCCGCGGAGAGGACCTCGATTGCATCGCCGCCGAGCGCGCGAAGGTAGCCCGCCGCCATCTGGGAGCGGCCGGCGTTGTGGACGCACACGAAGAGGACTGTTGGCTTAGAGCTCATGACGGACTCACTTTCTCTCACGAGAAAGCATAGACCACCATCTATCTATTTTCCAGCGACCGCGTGTTCTGGAATCAGGTCGGCAAGAAGTTCCCGCACGCGAGCTTCGATGTGTTTGCGGATCACTCGGACCTGCTCGAGCGGTTTGCCGACAGGGTCCTCGAGGTCCCAATCGAGATACCGGCGGCCGGGGTAGATGGGACACGCGTCGCCGCAGCCCATCGTGACGACGACGTCGGCGGCGCGGACAGCCTCATCGGTGAGGGGTTTGGGGAACTCTCCGGCGAGGGGGATCCCGATCTCTTCCAGCGCCGTCGCGATCGACTGCCGCACATCCCCTGCGGGCGCTGAGCCCGCGGTGCGAACGACGAGCCGGTCGCCGGCGAGCTGCCGCAGAATCCCTGCGGCGAGTTGTGACCTGCCGGCGTTCTGCACGCAGACGAAGAGCACGCTGGGGATGCCGTGCGGTGATCCTTCCGCACGCGCGAGCGCTTCCAGCCGGGTTGACGCGAAGGTGGCGACGCGGCTGCCGAGGGTGGTCGAGGTGCCCGCACGCGCGAGAAGCGTGTAGCTGTCGTCGACGGTCGCGCGGACAGTCTCGGCACTGAAGACGCCCCGGAACCGCAAGGCGAGATCGTCGGAGATGCGTTGCAGATCCGGAGGTGAGGCCGAGCCGGGGCTGTCACCGAGGAGCGCGTCCACGCGCTCGGCATGCTCCGGCGCGATCGAGTACCAAACTCGCCGACCGTCCGGCTCGCGGACGACGATGCCCTCATCGTGCAGCGCCTTCATGTGGTGGCTCACCGTGGGTTGGCGCAGCTCGAGAACGGTGGCGAGGTTGCCGACCAGCGCACGGCCGTCTTCGGACTCGCGGATGAGGCGCAAGATGCGCGCGCGCGTGGGATCGCCGAGGGCCGTGAGCCCGACATCAGCGGCGCGATTCATAGACCTCAGTCTATCGGCGAAGGGCGACACCCCGGCGATCGGCAACCTCGAGCGCCCGCTGCCCGACGCCGGTGACTTCGAATTCGCCATCTCGACCGGCGATCCATTCGAGGTTCTCCAACTGCCAGAGGAGTTGGTCGACCGCTCGCGCATTCCAGTCCGCGCCACGGCCGATACCCCCGAGTACATGTGTCCAGGCGGACAGAATCTCGTCTCGGCTCGCGGGGTGCGATTCCTGCACTAGCTCGAGCATCGCGACGCGACTTGCCGAGAGGTGCCGACGGATGACGGCGTACTCCATCTCAGTCCGCTCCGGTGATGGCGCTTCGTCGTTCAATCAGCAAGGTGTCCCGCCAGGCGCCCGCATGAGGCCCCACACCCGCACGGGCGATGCGTTCGCGACGTCCCACAACTCGGAATCCGGCGGCCTCGTGAAGCCGGGCACTGGCGGCGTTCTCGGGGAAGATGCTGGACTGGATGGTCCAGACACCGGCGGCCTCGCACGCGGTCACGAACGCGGCGAGGAGGAGCTTTCCAACGCCTCGCCCGCGGCCGGACCGCGAGATGTAGACGGAGTGCTCCACGACACCGACGTAGACGGGTCGTGAAGAGACGGCCGATGCCGCGATCCACCCGATGATGTGCCCAAGTTCGTCGACGGCGACCAGCCGCCCGACGTCGAGCTTGCCGGCATCGAACACGCCCCAGTCGGGCGTGTGGGTCTCGAAGGTCGCTTCGCCGTCGGCGATGCCCTCCGCGTAGATCCGCTCGACGTCGGGCCAGTCCGACGCCTGCATGGAACGCACCGTCGTCACGAGCAGCATCCGCCTCCGCTACCGCTGTCGGTGGAGCACACACCCGTCGCGGGAAGCACGAGATCCACCTTCGACGCGGAGACCATGTCGCCCGCGAGCCACGCCGTCACGGAGCGGACCTGCTCGTAGCC